>NZ_AXAE01000016.1 GCF_000472705.1 Mesorhizobium erdmanii USDA 3471
GTGGTAGGGTGCAATGGTGAGCATCAGCGCCGTCGATGCACGCAGCGTGAGCCAGACGAATCTATTGAAGGAAATCTTGGTCATCTTATCCTCCTCGTGGAGTGCTGTTAGGAAACCAGTTCGGCCGAAGGTGTCGCGGCCGTGCAGCAGGTGCCGGCAGCCAGAACAGCTCCGGCGAAGATGCCCGCGAAGGCGGCTGGAATGAGAGTGCGATACATGAGGTCTCCATTCGGGTGGTTGGGGACGTGGCAATACGATTGGTATTTCAACCTGTAGGCCACAACGGCTTGCGACCGTCACGGTACGGGATAGCGAATCCAACCTGACAACGGGGCTGACAGCCAATTTCGGGTGCCGTCGGGCTAGCCGGTAACGACTTTCGACCACAGGCATGCCCATTTCAGACGCCCAGGTTTGCGTAACTTCGGATTTTCACATGATCGGCGCATGAAATGTCTGCTTGCGGGCAAGGTTCAAGCTCGCCTGTACGGCTGACAAGAGGCGCATTCCTGATAGGCAATTTCGGGGCCGAAACCGGCCTGTCTGGTGTTGGCCGTGTTAGGCAGACATCTGCCATTCCGCGTTCGACCCCATATTGGTCATTCGGCGGTCGAACAGATGCACCCAAAACCGGCCATTCGGACTAGCCAGGTCGCTGCGTGATGTTCGCCAAACGTAGTTCGCTCCGATATCGGCATACGCCCTAACCGTCGCATTAGCGATTAATCTCAGCCTACGCAGAGTCATGCGGCGGAATTCTCAGAAGCCAAGGCGGTCAGGAAACCACTCCAGCTTAGAAAGTCGCCTTTTGCAATTCCGTGGCTGCGCGATGTCCCGACCTGACAGCGCCCTCTATCCATGCCGAATATTCCGAAGTGTGCTCGCCCGCAAAGTAGATGCGACCCTCAGACGAGGCGATATTGCCTTGCCAGCGGAAGAGATCACCGGGCTGCGGAATGCCATAGGCGCCGCCAGCCCAGGGATCGTCCTGCCACGAATAGCTGGCGGATGCCTGTACATGACCGCCTGCGCCCGGAAAGACTTTTTCAATGGACTCCATTGCCCATTGGGCCCGGGCAGCTTCGTCCATGGCGTCCATTTCGGCAGCCCTTTCACCTTGCTGATATAGCTGCAGTATCCCGCTGCCATCGTCGCTGGACCAACGAGGGCTCCAGATTTCTGCACCGGTATCGAGCTGGGCAAACCCGCTCAACTGTTCGGCCTCCCAGAAACGGGCTGACATCTTGAATGCCACCTTGGTCGCCTTGGTGTAGCGAAATCCGGCCAGAATCTGCTGCTTGGCCGGACTCAGCGCGGGCTCGAACTGCACCTTATTCAAAATTGAGTATGGGATGGTACAGATGACCGCATCTGCGCTCATCATGGTCCTTTGTCCGGCCCGTTCAATGGCGATCTCGATGCGGTCGGCGAACTGCGTCACGGCCCGGACTGGTGAGCTGAGCAGGATGGGGCCGCGCAGGCGAGCGGCGACCGCAGCGGGAAGCCGGTCATTGCCGCCCTCGATAACGGCCAAACTTTCTCGATCATAGGTCGCAAGGACACGGGAGAGCATCAGGGGCGAAATGGAGGTCGGAAAGGCGCCCAGGGTCAGCAGCTTGATCGCGGCTTGGGACAAACCTTGGGTGGCGAGGTGATCGATGATGTTGAGACGGTCAAGGTGCGCCAGCGTACTTGGCGGCCAGGCGGGCGTATCGATAACCTCCGCTGCCAGCAGTTTTTCAACGTTTTCCAGGAGATGCGTGTTTACCAGACCCGCAAATCCCAGGGCCTTCTCGTCGGGCGGCAGATCGACCGTCGTCGACAAGTCCGTCGTAGCGTCGATGACCCACCGTTTGCCGTCGATCAGGGCGACATTATTAAGACCGGTCGGATAGAGCGGCCTGGTGGCGAGCCCCATCTGCTCTATGTAGTCCCAGGTCCAGCGATGTGAGCGGGGAATTCGACCCGCGCCGGCCTCCGCCATGGGTGCGCCGTCACGCGCGCGTTGCGTGTGAACCCGACCGCCGATCCGTTGCCGGGCCTCGACAATCTGGACATGGTGGCCGGCGCGCTCAAGCTCGAGTGCCGCAACCAGGCCACTCATACCGGCACCGACGACAATGACCGTCTTGGGGTCCGTTGTCAGGGCTAACCTTGGCGGTACCGCTGGCATGGCTTGTCCATCTCGTTCAGGCCTTCGTTGTGCATCGCTCACCATGGCAGGCGATCATCGCCAAAAAAGAAGCCCCCGGTCGGACCGTCTGCGGCAAGGCTGGCAAAATGAACGGCAATTTCGGCGCCTTCCTCCACGCTCATATCCGCCGCATCACCACCCATGTCGGTTCGCAGCCAACCGGGATGAATCGCGTTTGTTTTGATGGATGTTCCGCGCAGCTCTTCTGCCAGAAGAATGGTGAAGGCATTTAGCGCTGCCTTTGACCCGTTGTAACCAAGAGTACGGTTGAGATAGACCGGCGAGGCCGGGTCGGACATATGCGACAGCGACCCCCTGATGCTCGACACATTGACGATCCGGCCTGCCTCCGAGCGCCTGATGAGCGGGAGCAGGGTTTGGGTCAGAAACACCGGGGCAAAATAATTGACCTCGAAGATATCTCGCACTGTCGCGGGGCGGGCGCTGCTTGGCGGCTGATCCGGAGCCATGACGCTTTCGCCACCGTCAACCAGAACACCGGCATTGTTGATCAGGATATCGAGCCGGCCATGCTGGCTTTCGATGGCGGCGTAGGCCGCGTGGTGATCAGCTGTGCTTGTCACTTCAAGTTTCAAGGCCGAGACATCGAGGCCTTGCGCAACCAGCCCCTGTGCGGCTGCTTTAGCCCTGGCTAGGTCACGTGCCGCGATAATCACATGAGCGCCCTTGCTCGCGAGTTGGCGGCTGGTCTCCAGCCCAAGCCCACGGGCCCCGCCTGTCACCAAGGCGACATTGCCCACCAGAGATTTGACTTCAAAGACCTTAGGCATGGGCGCTTTCTCTATGTTTGCGTACTCAACCCTTTTTAGCGCGCCACAGCGTAGCAAAGGTGCTAAAGATGAAAGAGATGAAGCCAATATTTGGCATCATTGGTATTTTTCAGACCGAAAAATGGACACTTTGACCAGAATGCCCTTGGATCCGATCGACATAACAATTTTGCGAGAGGTACAAAACGACGCTCGCATCGCCAACATTACTCTTGCCGATCGCGTCGGGCTCTCGCCCTCCCCATGCTCGCGACGCGTGAAGCTGCTTGAAGAGGGAGGCGTTATCGAAGGCTACCGTGCCATCCTCAACCGTCCCGCCGTTGGACTAGGTCTCACGGTCTTTGCTGGGGTGCGCGTCGAACGTCACGCGCAAGACCACGCCGACGCCTTTGTAGAGGCCGTCCTCTCAATGCCCGAGGTAGTCGCGTGCCATTTGATCTCGGGCGACGTCGATTTCCTGATCGAAGTCGTCGTCCCTGACATGGCGACCTATGAGTCCACCATCCTGCGACAGCTCCTCGCACTGAAAGCTATCCGCGACATCCGCTCAAGCTTTGCCATGCGCAGCTACAAGGCTGACGGCGCATTGCCGCTTTCCCCCATCAGGGTCGCCACAAGGACGCCTTAAGGCGGTCGCAAAACGCCGCTCAGAGTTGCTTGCTCCGGCGGCGCTTGATCGGCGCTCTCCCGGACAAAGAGATCGGCTTGCCAGCTCAGCCCTCAAGATGGTTTTTGAAGCGAAGCGTGTCAAAATACTCAGTGAAGTGGATAATCAGGCCATCCCTGGCCTCGACCCGGACGATGTAGATCTGGTCAAATGACCTGCCGTTTGCACTCATTTTGCCGGTGGCCGCATATTCGGCGACAACCGCATCACGGCCGGCCACCGTGTGGACTGTCACGTCGCCGATTTTGAGGTCGTTGATTAGCGACATGAACCAGGTCATGCCGCCAAGGATCGCTTCGCGCCCATCGCGCCTGGTAGGCGCATCAAAGGTACCCGCATAAGGCAGTTCGAAAACGGCGTCTTCGGCGAATAATGCCACCCATGTGTCGAGGTCGCGTGGGAGCAGTTCGAGCGAACGCAGCAGAAGTTCTTCAGCGTTCAGGATCTTTACGTCGTTCATGGCAGGGTCCTTTCGATCGTTTGCCAGATCGAAATGGCCCGGCCCCGCCGCAATGTTTAGAGAGATAATCTGGAAACACTGCTCATCTCCATGGATAATGCTGCCTCAGATTGCCTTCCGAATGTGCGAAAATCGATTAATCGCCGGCAGCCGATGCTCGCCGTACATCCACACGTGCGAAAACATGGGCGGCCCATTCGACAAACACGCGCAGTTTCGCATTGAGATGGCGGTTCGATGGATAGACGACGTACAGCGGGTGGTATTCGCGCGTCCAGGCATCGAGGAGCAGAACCAGCCGCCCGTCATCCAGATAGGGTTGCGCGGCAAAGCGGAAAGTTTGGCCGATTCCAAGACCTGAAAGCAGCGCCGTCAAATGCGCCGTGCTTTCATTCACCGCGACACTGGAACGGTGCCCTTCGATCTTGTCCAACCCTTGCTCGAAAAACAGCGGAAAGGCTTTGCCAGTCAACGCGGAAAAGTAGCTCAGGAGCTGATGGCCCGTTTCCAGTTCGCCCGGATGCAAGGGAACGGAGTGCTGCGCAAGGTAGTCAGGCGAAGCGCAGGTCACATATTCGAGTTCACAGATGCGCCGGCCGATCAGGGAACTATCATTGAGCGCGCCGCCGCGAATGACGCAGTCGACGGCGTCGCTGACAAGGTCAACTGGCCGGTCATTCACACCGAGATAGACTTCGATGTCTGGATAGCGACGCCGAAAATCGGGCAAAGCAGGAATAAGTATCAGATTGGCAAGCAAAGAACCGATGTCGACTCGCAATTTACCCTGGGGTTGCGCTTTGGTCCGCCGCGCCGTCTGGTCCATGTCGGACAGTTCGTCAAGCAGGCGAAGGGCGCGCTCATAATACTCGGCGCCATCGGGCGTGACTGTGACCGACCTCGTCGTGCGCTGGATCAACTTGGTATCGAGATGGTCCTCGAGATCGGCAATGAGTTTGCTAACCGTGGACCGCGGAAGACCCAGCAGGTCGGCAGCCTTTGCGAACGTTCCCGACTCAGCGATCCGAACAAATGTGCGCATCGCAAGAAGCTGATTCATCGACCTCACCCAACCACGATTATCCAACACTGTGAATTATCAAAACATATTTTGCATCTTTGTACAAACTCCTGGGGGCCTATCTCAGTGTCATTGCCTAACCAATGGAAGGACACGCTGATGAAAAACGCTACCCAACTTCTCCAAGACTATCTCGCGAATATCCAGGATCCTGCCGCTGCGGCGAGCCTCTTCGCGGACGACGGCATACTGGAACTGCCGACGATCGATGCCCGTGCCCAAGGCCCGGAAGCCATCGAAAAGTTCATCGCCGGCCTCCTCGTCAGAGTTCCCGAGTTCAGGTTCAAGAACATCGATATCTCGATCAACACCGAAGAGCAGGCATTTGGTGAATATCAGGTCGAGGCTGCCGTGCCCTCAACAGGTAAGACCTACAAGCAGACCTACGCTGGCCGGCTCGTCGCCAAAGACGGGAAGATACAGCTCCTGCGTGAAGCACTGGATACGCTCGCAGCATCGCAGGCGTTCAGCAAGGATTGAGAGCGCCGAGGCGGGCGAGGTCACATATGTGTCTTGCCCGCCGACAGCCGTGCGCTGCGGCTCCGACGAGCTTCGAATGCGGTAGCTATTGGGAAGCGCTAGAAAAACTGGATGACCGGGATGGGGCGCCTGCCGACTGGCGGCAACCGACCCCCTTCTTAGACTTTTCAGAGCCCTCCGCACGTCTCCGAAAGCTGCTGTTCCGAGAGGGCCGATCTGTCGGCGCTGAGGGGCCCAGAAGTGAACGTACAGGTCGCGCTCGCGCCTCCCGCAATGCCGACGCCGCACGTTAGTCGCGCAACGTTAACCATACCCCAATCAGCGTCACCGCCAAGCCGATAAACATTGCGGTGGTCAGTGGTTCCGAAAACAGCATCCAGGCCCAGAGCATGGTAAGCGGCGGGCTGAGGTAGATCGCGGCGCTCACCTGCGCGACCGGGTAGAGACGCAGCATCGTATAGTAGACGGCATAGGCGAGGAATGTCCCAATGAGCACAAGCCAAACCATGCCGATTGCGAACTCGCGCGTCAGGGGCGGCTCCAAGCTGCCTTGGAACAGACCGCAGATGCCAAATAGGACCGCGCCGGTGAGCGAATGAATGCACAGGCTCTGGTGGACGGGCATGTTCAGGGATGCCTTGCCCCTGCGCAAAACGGACGTGACGGCAAACACCAGCATGGAACCGATGGTAAGCGCGTACGCCCAAAGAGGCGCTGTCCCGAAGCTGAGACTGTCGAAGGAAACGACCAGCACACCCGTCACGGCGATTGCGGTCCCCAACCATTGCCGTCCCGAAAGCCCTTCGCCCAGTAGCGGCTGCGACAAGGCCGCGATCGCCAGTGGCACAAGATCGGAGATCAGCGCGACGAGTCCTGTCGGCACCCTCTGCTCGATCGCCAACGCAAAACCGCCGGGATAGATAAAGACGGCCATCACGCCGAACGCCATTTGCGGCAGAACGGCTGCCAAGCGCATTCTCGGCCCGAACGCCAAGGCGAAGGGAAGCAGGATAAGCCCCGACAGCAAGGTTCGCCAGAACAGAAGGATAGCCACGCTGGCCTCCTCACTCGCGTAGCGAATGCCGACGAAGCCGGAACTCCAGCCGATGATCAGCAATGTGGCCAGTACGGGTAGAAGCAGAGGGGAACGCGGCGGTGGCACGTTGGCGGCGGGAAGGACGGTCATGGCAGTTCCGGAGGCAAGTTTCGGCCCACGGATAGGTGCTCGGTACGCCGCATGCACATGACAAATATCGATCCGGTCATGAAATTCCGCCCGCATCTGTCACTTTTTCTTGCCAGATTCCGGAGGCCGGCACATCATACCCCCCGACATGAGCTTGAGAGCGATGGATGATCGAGACGAATAGCAGGCGCCTGGACATCGACGCATTGCGCGCCCTTCGGGCCATCAAGATACATGGAGGCGTTACCCGCGCTGCTGACGCACTCGGACTGTCGCAGTCTGCCGTCAGCCACAAGATCAAACGGATGGAGACCAGCCTTGGCTGCGAACTGCTGGACAGACGGCCGGGCAGAGGCACGTTTACAAGGGATGGCGAAACGCTTCTCGCCTACGCCGGCAAGATTCTCGGCCTTCACGACGAGGCGCTTGTCAGCCTCGCGAAGTCAGATCTGGCGGGACGGATCCTGCTCGGTTTTACCGAGGATACGACTTGTTCGGACCTGTCACGAATCCTTGGTCGCTTCCGGCGCGTGCACCCGCAAGTAGCCGTCCGGACGAAGGTGCGCATGAGTTTGGTGCTCCGGTCCATGCTGGAGCGCGGAGAACTGGACGTTGCGATCATCCAGATCTTCGCTCATGAGGTCCGGCCGACGGATGTTGTGCTGTTCCGAGAAGCCTTGCACTGGGTAAAGTCCCGCGAACTGACCCTGGAGGATGGCGGTCCCCTACCATTCCTTTCGTTCGATGAAGATTGCTTCTATCGGCGCTGGGCAATCGACATCGGCCAGGACGGTGGCGCGGATCTGGATACCGTTTTCGAATGTTCCAGCGCGGCAGGTATCATAGCGGCCGTGCAGGCTGGGCTTGGCGTCGCGCTTCTCAGCGACCGACACCTGCGTCCGGAGATGGAGATCATAAGCGAGGGCCTGCCGGCTCCGCCGCCCCTCGTCTATGTCGTGCGTCGGGCAAAGAAGGCGAGAAATACTGCACTGGAAAGCCTTGTAACGGAAGTTCAGGCTGAAATCAGGCGTTACGGGAGCCTGGCGCTAGCGAGTTGAGGCTGTCGTCAAAGCCTGGGTCAGCTCTCGGAAGACTTGGTAGGGCGTAAGGCAACCGTTGTGACGCGATTGCGGAGGAAGGTCGCTGCCTCGGAGAATGGCAGCTTTCGCACAGCACAAGCCCGAAACCGGCCATTCCGATTTCCACCCAATCATTGACATTTGTGCCCCTCAGACTGACTGCAGCTTGCGGGCATCTTCGATAGCGCCTGAATGGCTGGAATTGGGCGCGAAGCAGCCATCCATGACCAGGCGTTCAAGGGTCAGCTACGGTCAATTCTTCGCCTTCATCCATCTGCTATATCCTTACGACCAGCGCCTGATCAAATGCGGTGTTCTCGTCATCGTAGCCGCGCGGATTACAGAGAATGCGCGTGCTGCCGACCTTGTAGTCACAGCTATCATGCGTGTGTCCATGGACCCAGAGCGCGGGCCGACCACTCTCGATCACTTCGGACAGGTCCGACGCAAAGGCGGCATTCAGCAGGTCGCCCTCAAATCTCGAAGGAATAGATTTCGCGTGCGGGAGGTGGTGGGTGACGACGACGGTCTCGATCGGATCGGCCTTCAGCGCGGCATCGATGAACCGACGGGATTCCTGATGCATACGGAATGCTCTCTCGGGCACGAAACGTTGCCAAGGATCGCGTTGTTCCGCGATCAGCCTGAAGTCGTTCATGCGCTCGCGAGCATGGAACATTGCGACATGTGGGCGCCCCTCAATCCGGAAGTCGGTCCAGACCGTCGCGCCGACGAAGCGAACGCCGTCGATAACGACAGCGTCGTTCTCCAGGAAATGAACGCCCGCGAACTGCGCAGCCGCGGCGCGCCCGTCTTCCAGCCCCTCTTTGATCGAACCCTTATAGAATTCGTGGTTGCCCGCGACATAGATGCACGTCATCGCCGGAGCGATGTTTTTGCCCAACCAGTGAACGCCGTTGGCGGGGGCGCGGCAAAGATCTCCCGCGACGACGCAGACGTCTGCATCCGGGATCGTCAGCGGCTGCCGCAGATCGGCAAATTCAAGATGCAAGTCAGAGAACAGCCAGATTTTCATAGGATCGAAGCCTTGATTTCATTCATGCGGGCGCGCCAAAGCTCCACGACTCCTGGACTCGTCAACGCGCGGTGTTTTGCAACCGTTTGTCGGATCACCCGGGCGTCGCAACGATCCGCTGCTTCACTTGCTGGAGCACGGTGTCGAGTTCAGCTCCCTCCAGCGTCTTTCGTGCCAGCAAGATTTCGCCAAGGAAGTCGATCGCGACCTTCTGGTTGACGACCATTTTTCGGGCGACGGCATAGGCGCTCTCTAACCGGGCGTTCACCCGCGCCGCCAGATCGTGGTCGGTCGCGAGAAGCGATGTCCGGTCCTCGACCTTGCGGTGAAGCAGCGGCCATTTCTTCGAAAAGCCCATCACGGTCTCCATGTCGAACGCCAATGCGGTCGCAGCCGCTAGATCGCAGGACTCAGAGCCGGACCCGGCGGCGACCGACCCCACGATCACTTCCTCCGCCGCTCGGCCCGCGAGCGCTGCGATGAGAACGCCGGTGAGCATCGCCTCGGTCTGCTCTTCAGGCATGGTTCCGGTGACATAGCCACCTTCCGGAGCCTCGATCGTGACCTTAACGATGGTTCCAAGATCGAGATGGAGTCGCGCTACCGCATGAGCGGCTTCATGGACGGCCATCCGGAACTGGAGCTGCAGCAATCGCAAAAGCAGAGCGTCCCCGAGCAAACTATCCGCGCTGCCAGCAGCGTCTGCATCCCTTTCAGCAGAAATGCCGGAGTCACCCGCAGCCTCGACAGCTCTGGTCTTCTGGCTACGATGCTGTTGCGAGAAACCTGGTTTGCGACGCTTTTTCATCTTCCAATCCTTTCGATCATTGCTGTGCCCGATGGAACTGGCTCACCCCGACGAGCTCTCGACGATGGTTCATGAATGATCCGCACCCTGGTGATTGTTCGTCTTCGGCGGGAGGTCGAGAAGACCAGCGCCCTCAAGCCATTCCGCCAACTCGACGCAGGCAGGGTTTGCATCCATGACGTGGCAGGCCAGAAGCTCGAGGATCCCTGTCGGGATCGGCGTCCCGGTCGCGATGGCTGTGCGGACATAATGTCTTGTCACCTCGACGGCGATCGCTGGATCCTCCATGTGCGCGGTTCTGCAGTAACAGGAAGCGATGGGGCCGGCCCTGATGAAGGCGAGGCAGCCTTCAGTATGGCCGAGAAGCCCGAGCAGCGCTTCGCTGGCCGTGTACCTGCCGAACGCGCGTGGCCGCTGTGATGCAGGCGCCAAGGGATTCGCCATGGCCGGCGCCAGTTTCATTGCCGGCCCCAATGGCGTTCACGCGCCTCGACAAGCTTCTCGACGAGCCGCTCCAGTTTCCTGATCGACCCGCCGGGCCAGTTGCTGGCCAGCGCAGCAAGCTCGAATCCTTCGAGCGGCGTCGCCCAACGCGGATCGTGCCCCGCCTCGAGGTAGAGCCTTTCGAGAATGCGAGGGGCGAGGAACGGCAACTGGTCGGGGCCCGGCTCCGGAAATCGCAGGATCCGACATCTGTCCTTCAGCACCGCCGAGACGCTTCCCACCTCGTTCGCGGTCATCAGCCAAGAAAGATGAGAGAGATCGCAGTTAGCCTCGACATAAGGATCGAACCAGCGCGACGACGTTTCCTTCTCAAGCAAACCGATCAGGACATCATGCACATTGCCGTTTTGGCGACTGGTGCCCACCTTCTCGATCTCGTCGAGGATGATCGCTGGCCCAGCGCATTCATGCCGGCGCACCGCCATGATGGCCAGGCTCGGTTCACCCGACGACCATCGCCGCGCCGTACCGCCGATGGCGCTATCGCTCAAGCCGCCGCAGGGAACCAGCTCATACGGGACGCCGAGCTCCTCGATCAGCCTTCTCGCGAAGCGCGTCTTGCCGCATCCGGGCGAGCCGACCAGGATTGTCGGTCCCACGTATGCATGTCCCCTGCCGACGAGGCGGTTCAGGATGTCGTCGGCCAACGATGCGACCCAGGGGAATTCGGACACAAGCTGCGTGCGAGGAATGGACAGATCCGATCCGGCTGGAAGCGGCAGTTCGCGCTGCACGAATTCTTGGAACTCGCCCAATACGCGCTTTCCTTCCGATGTTGTCGCGTTGCCGATGGAAGGAATGACGACCACGGAAGCCTTCGGCGCCGGTTTGGTTTCCGCTTCGTCCTCAAGGAGGTCCTCGATGTCGCCATCTCTCGGCGCCTTCTTGGCCGACGCCTCCTTGTTCGTCAGTTCGTCCGTCAGCCTTGCGTGTAGGATCGCAGACTCGAACTCGGCTTCATTGTTCATAAGCATCCGGAACAGCGAATGCGGCGGGACTTGGAAGGTGCCGACGTAGCGCGAAGAGAAGAGAGTCCGTGACAGCATGCTCCACGCTAGCGCGCGCCAAAGCATTCGCGGGCCTCTGCTCTCATTGAAGTCACGCATCGCCATCGATGCCGTTTCGCTCGCGACCGCAGCTGCCGCGTGCGGATCGCCAAACACCGCAAGGTAGAATTGACAGCGCAGGCGACAGGCCTCGGCCGGAATCCCCTTCACGACTTCGGCGGTGTCGAGCGCGGCCCCCAGGCACTTGATGCCGTCCTCCGATTGTTCCGTGGCAAGGTCGTCAAGACAATTGGCAAGGGGCAACAGTTCGACACGACCGCGTTTCTTCATCCGCCGCGACAGCCGGCTTGCGTATTCCCGGATATCGTCTTCGAGACGGTCACCAAAAAAATTCATGCCGCGCAGCAATTCTTCCTCGCTTGGAAGATGCAAACCCGCTTTCGCGGCCCTCAGGCGGCGGTCGAAATGACGGTCGAAAGTCGAATCCCCGGATGTCATGGCCGGGCAGTCAAGAATCGAGGCCGGACTGCTCGGCAGGGCGTCCGAGTCTGTACCATCTCGAAAGCGTCCGCGCCCAGGCCCGGTCTTCGGAGAGCAGCCATAAGTCTGACGTGCCGATCAGCCGCCCCTGGCCGACGAGTTGAGGATGGCCGGTCGAGAGCCCGGCAAGGGAGGGAACAATCCTTTGGGCAAAGATCCACCGGTCGAGGATGGGGGCTTCCTCATCGGCCATCGCCTCCGGCGGCACGCCGCGGCGGACGCGCTCTAAATCAGCGGCCAATGCGAGAAGGCGGTCGACCTGGAAGGTGATCATGTCGTCGGTTGGCGTTACGCGGCCAAACAGCAGCATCATAGTCCTCCGATGTCCGATCAGGGATCCGCTTGGTTCGAATCCTTTGATTCGCGGGAAACAGCGCGACAGACATACGGCGTCGGACAATCGGCGTCCATGTGAGAACTGCTCTCACAACAACATCAAAATTCTCATCACATAATAAATCTGACGCCTATGTTGACAGCCTCGCCAGCTGCCCCGCCATCCTACCAACATGGAGTCCGTTGATGACATCGCTCGGCAGTTCCGCGCCGCAAGAGCACTGCTGGATATCCGCCAGGACAGCGTGGCGGAACTGGCCAAAGTGAGCCGTCAAATGGTCGCTCGAATTGAAAGCGCCGACAAAAGCGTCCCCCACGATGCAATCGAAAAAATCTGGAAAGCGTTTGAGCAGAAAGGGGTGATATTCCTAGAAGCGACCGATACTTACGGTCCTCCGGTCACTTTGAAACGGACTAAGCCCAAATCCAGTCCCTGATCGTCCCCTAGGAATCAGATGGACATGTGGGCAGCGCGGGGGCCCGACATTTGTCGCTTTATGGTCGAAGCCCCGGCCCCCGTGGAGATCGCGCTCGGTGTGGAGGTCGCTTGAAGGTCCGACGTGCTGTTCGGTGAACTCGGGCCTCAGCGGTCCGGTCGCTGACCTTCGGATCCGATTCCGGGAATCAATGCCCGCCGTGCGGATCAGACTTCGTCCTCCGCACTCTCCCCCGAGATATTCGTCCGCCGCCGGTTGGGCAGAGCCGGTTGGCGAGTTTGCGCTCGATATGGATCTTCTGCCACTTCCAAGGGGGTCCCGGCGAAACCGCGGCGGGACGAGTGGGCCCCTTGGACGTGGATTCCCGGCGCGAGCCTTTGCCAACCAAGCTACGAAGTATCAGCCTGATTGCCGGGCAAATTGGCCCCAGGGGCCAATATAGGTCACCGGATCCTTGCGACTGCTTCGGAGAGCGAATCGAGCTTTCGGTCGAGAAGGCCAAGGCGGCATTCTCCAATCCTTTCTACACACATTCGAAAGAATAGGCATTACGCCTTGTTAACAATAACGCAGAATTTCAATGAATCCTTTCCCGTAAGAAACCGATCCATAAATATGAGCAGCCTTCCTAGTCACGCCAATTGTTGACATTTTCTCCTAACAATTATCGTCCATACTACCTAACAGGGAAGCTCCATCAGGGAATCCGCCGAGGGTCTCGATTTTTTGTTGACTTAAGCTTTGCGATATGCTCCCTACATCGCTCACGTGAATTTGCGGCACTAAACGTAGGAGGAAGCAATGGCCGATACCGACAAACCAGACCAACCGTGGCTAATGACCGTGCCTGAAGCGGCCAGATATCTGCGGTTAGCGGAGTCGACACTCAATAAAATGCGTTGCAAGGAAGGAGGACCGCCATTCGCCACGGTTGGCGATCGCCTCATCAGATATCCTGAACCCGAAGCGAAACGGTGGCTTTACGCGCGCTTGCGCCATTCCACCAGACAGAAGCTTCCCCGCTGATCGCCAGATATTCCAATTTTTTGGCGGTAGCACTCAAGCTCCGCGCCGCCCTCGGCGACGCGGGCCCGGACCAAGGGTTACGTCGTGATCACGTTCGCGTGAATTTCTGCCAAGTCCCGCGTGCCGACACGGTGCCGACACAGTGCGATGTGTTTTGACAAGAAGTTCGATGCCGGCGAACTCATACTCCATAAACAATTGAAATTATTGGCGATCCCGACAGGATTCGAACCTGTGACCATCGGCTTAGAAGGCCGGTGCTCTATCCAGCTGAGCTACGGGACCGCAAGCCGGCCAAAGGGGCCGGCTGGATATCTGGCGCTGGCCGCTGTTCAATGCGTCCAGGGCGTCCTGCGGTCATAGCGGAAATTCTCCGCATAGGAAATCTGGCGGCGCTTGGTCTCTTTCGGTTCCTCGACGCGGAACGCAAGCCCTTCCTTTTCAGCGTAGGCGATTGCCTCTCCCCGCGTGTCGAAAGTCAGCCTGATCTGGCTCCTCATGTCTCCCGACGTGGTATAGCCCATCAAGGGATCGATCTTCTTGCGCATCTCGGGGTCGAATTCCAGCACCCAGTGGCCGGTCTTGGCCTTGCCGGACTGCATCGCGGTTTTGGCTGGGCTGAAAATGCGCGCGGACATGGCCACCTCATGGTTGTGCAAGGCAGCATCGCCGCCTCTTCGCCCGTCATTACTGCGCAATGCGGACCGCGGCAAGGTTTTTGCACTTGCCATGTAACACCGAAATGAATAGGCAACAGACCGTTCGGAGTGTAGCGCAGGCTGGTAGCGCATCTGGTTTGGGACCAGAGGGTCGGGAGTTCGAATCTCTCCACTCCGACCATCCCTTCATATCCCGCGCCGACTAAGCGCCCTCGCCCGCCAGGAGTGCCGCAACCACGGCAGCCGCAGGTGTCGTGAATGAGGTGAGGTGTGTTTGTTGATTGGTCCCCGCGACAGCGCCGCGATCAATCGATGCATTTGAAGGCAAGCTCGCCGGGCGAGAACCCCAACCTCATTCCCGGCGAGCCTACAACCTGATTTGGAACGCAATCAGGACCGGGGTCAGCCGGCAAGCTCACGCTGCAAGATAGGTGCCAGTTGATCTTTCCCGAAATGGGACATGCCCAGCCTTCGCCGATCATCCAAGTGTCGACAGTGGCTAGATATCGAACTCGCGCTGCCCCTCATCCATGGCGCTGACCGCTTCGGCCGCCAATGCCCGGGTAATCGGTATCTTGCGCTCCAACGCGGTGCGATCCAGCCGCTCCACCACGCGCATAGCCGTCGCCAGCGAGCGTTCGATGCGCCGCACCAGATACTGCACGACATGCGGCTCGACCTCGACCTGGCGGTCGGCGAACAGCTTGGTGATGACGCCGGCGAGCAGGAGGTCGTCCGGTTCATGGATTTCGACCGTCGCTGCCGCCTTCAGCCGCGACGCCAGATCGGGGAGAGAAACACCCCAGGCGGATGGAAAGCGCCGCGCCGTCAGAAGCAGCGTCGAGCCGGCGCCGCGCACCGCATTGATCAGGTGAAACAGGCCTTGTTCGTCGATCGCGCGTGTATCGACATCGTCGATCAATGCCGGCCGGGCGTCGAGACTGGCGATGCTGTCGCCAATGCGCATGGGATTCACGGCCACGGCGTTCGCGCGGACACGCCAGATCGAGGCCAGATGCGTCTTGCCGGAGCCTGCGGGGCCTGCCAGGACCACCACCGGCGAAGGCCAGTCCGGCCATCGATCGACCAGTGCCGCCGCCTGGTTGTTGGTGCCGGAGACGACGAGTTCGTCGCGCGAATAGCCGGTGCCGTGGCCGAGATCGAGCGGCAGCTGGCGCGGCGGATCGGTTCGCTGGGCGGTCACTTCGAGCGACGCGGCTGCGTGCGGTGACCGCCGCCACGATCGGCCGGCAGCGGCGGCGCGGCCTCTGTCGCGTGGCCCTTGTACAGGGGCGATTCGAGATAGCGGGCGATGGCAAAGCGCACCAGAACGGCTACGGCGGCGGAAGCCGGCACGGCAATCAGCAAGCCGACAAAACCGAACAGGGCGCCGAAGGCGAACAGCGCGAACATCAACCATACCGGATGCAGGCCGACGCTTTTGCCGACCAGCCTAGGCTGCAATATGTTGCCTTCGATGAACTGACCGATGAAGAAGACCACCGCGACCGCGACGATCATCGTCCAGTCCGGCCAGAACTGGACGAAGGCGACGCCGACGGCCAGCACCAGCCCGGTCAGTGAGCCGACGTAGGGGATGAAGGAGATCAGCCCGGCGAACAGGCCGATGAGGATGGCGAAATTCAGCCCGGTCAGCGTCAGGCCGGTGGCGTACATGGCGCCCAGCACCAAACAGAGCGTGCCCTGGCCGCGCACGAAGCCGGCGGTCGCTGTGTTGATGTCACGCGCGATGGCGCGCACGGTGCCGACATGGTCGCGCGGCACCCAGCTGTCGATGACAGCCACCATGCGGTCCCAGTCGAGCAGCATGTAGAAGGCGACCACCGGCGTCACCACGAAAAGGCTGACGACCGAGACCAGTGCCATGCCGGAACTCCACAGCGAGGTGAACACCGTTGTGATCAGGCCGAAGCCGGAGGTCAGCAGCGAGTTCAACCCGTCGCGCAAGCCATTGGCGTTGACGCCGAATTTCTGTTCCAGCCATTTCGGATCGAAGGAGGTGATCAGGCTCTGCAACCGTGTCAGGTATTCCGGCAGCTTGCCGGCGAAATCGGCCATCTGCGTGGCCAGAACCGGAATAAGGATAACGAAGGCCAGCACCAGCACGATGAGGAAAGTGATGAGGATGACCACCGTTGCCATGAAGCGCGACAGGCCGAGCCGCTGCAGCCGGTCGGCGACCGGATCGAGGAAATAGGCAAGCACCATTCCGGCGACGAACGGCAACAGGATGGCGCTGAAGATATACAGGAAAAGGGCGAGCAACGCCGCACCAATCACCCAAAAGGAAATCTGCCGCCGGAACGCGGAAGCCGCGGCAAGATCGGCGGCCGCAGCCTCGATCACCGCCGCTTCTTTCTCAGATGTCCGGATTGGAGCTTTCGCCATAGCCGCTCATATGCCTCAGCCAAGCCACGAGATAGGCCGCGGCCGAAGCCACGGTCAAGACCCCGGACAGCAATATGAGAGCTGGCCGCAGGGGGGCGATCCGCACGGCAAAGGCGAGTTCGCCCAGCACGACCGCCGCCAACACGATCTGGACGGCGGTGTTGGCCTTCGACACCAGAAACGGTTTTTATCTCGACTGGATGGGCCATCACCGTGGACAACAGGACCGCGCAGACGATCAGCGCATCGGGCGGCACCATGATGACCACCAGCCACAGCCGCAACTCCCCGAGGAAGCCCATGACGACGAACACCGAAACCAGAAGCAGCTTGTCGGCCATCGGATCGAGATAGGCGCCGAGCGCGGACTGCTGGTTGAACAGGCGGGCGATGAAGCCGTCGACGCCATCCGAGGCGCCGGCGATGACGAAGCCGGCAACGGCCCAGCCGTGCGCGATGCCAGGCTATCCACGCTTTTGTCGGGCCAAAAAGGGGCTCGGCTCCGCCGTTATCCTTGCAGACCGAAACCGTTCATGCGAAGAGCCCGCAAACGAGCAGGAAAATTGCGATGAGCAAGCGCGACACAAGCCCGGACAAAACGGCCAAGCGCAGGAACGGGCTCACCTATGCCGAGGCCGGCGTCGATATCGATGCCGGCAATCTCATGGTCGAGAAGATCAAGCCGCTGGTGCGCGCCACGCGCCGGCCGGGCGCGGATGGCGAGATCGGCGGTTTCGGCGGCCTGTTCGACCTCAAGGCGGCCGGCTTCACCGATCCGGTGCTGGTCGCCGCCAATGACGGTGTCGGCACCAAGCTCAAGATCGCCATCGATGCCGGCAAGCACGACACGATCGGCATCGATCTCGTCGCCATGTGCGTCAACGACATCGTCGTTCAGGGCGCCGAGCCCCTGTTCTTCCTCGATTATTTCGCCACCGGCAAGCTCGATCCCGACCAGGGTGCGGCGATCGTCGGCGGTATCGCCGAAGGCTGCCGGCAGGCCGGCTGCGCGCTGATCGGCGGCGAGACGGCTGAGATGCCCGGCATGTATCACGGCAAGGACTATGACCTTGCCGGCTTTGCCGTGGGGGCGGCCGAACGCGGCCAGCTTTTGCCAACCGACGACATCGTCGAAGGCGACGTGCTGCTTGGCCTCGCTTCTTCGGGCCTGCATTCGAACGGCTTCTCGCTGGTGCGCCGCATCGTCGCCGCAAGCGGCCTTTCGTGGAGCGATCCGGCGCCCTTCAATGACGAGGCGACGCTGGCCGAGGCGCTGCTCGAACCGACCCGCATCTATGTCAAATCGATCCTCAAGGCCATTCGCAACACGCATGGCATCAAGGCCCTGGCTCACATCACCGGCGGCGGTTTCCCGGAAAACATTCCGCGCGTGCTGCCCAAGGATTTTTCGGCCGAACTCGACCTCGAGGCTATCGACGTGCCTGCGGTGTTCTCGTGGCTGGCCAAGACAGGTGGCGTGGCGCCGGAAGAGATGATGCGCACCTTCAATTGCGGCATCGGCATGATCCTGGCGGTTGCCTCCGGCCAGGCGGCACAGGTCGCAGCCGTGCTGCAGGAAGCCGGCGAGACGGTGACGCCGATCGGCCGCATTGTGCCGCGCCGCGACGCCGGCGTCATCTATCGGGGCGCGATCGGCCTATGAGCACGCAGAGAAAACGCACCGTCGTCCTGATATCGGGGCGCGGCTCGAACATGACCGCACTGATCGCGGCTGCTAGCGACCCGGCCTTCCCGGCCGAGATCGTTGGCGTCATTTCCGACAAAGCCGACGCCGCCGGCCTCGGAATCGCCAAGGCACGCGGCATCGCCACACAGGTCATCACCCGCGCCGGCCATGGCAGCAAGCAGGCGCATGACGCGGCGATCGACGCGGCGCTCACGGCCTTCAATGCCGAGATCGTGGCGCTGGCCGGTTACATGCGCATCCTCACCACCGGCTTCGTCCAGAAATGGCAGGGCCGCATGATCAATATCCACCCTGCCCTGCTGCCGGCATTCAAGGGCCTCGACACCCATGCGCGCGCCCTGGCCGCCGGCCTGCGTATTCATGGCTGCACCGTGCATTTCGTCACTTCCGAAATGGATGACGGGCCGATCATCGCGCAAGCGGCGGTGCCGGTGATGGTCGGCGACAACGCCGATGCGCTGGCCGCCCGCGTGCTGAAGGCCGAACACCGGCTTTATCCGCTGGCCCTAGGGCTGGTCGCCGAGGGCAAGGCGCGCATGGAGGGCGGGCGCACGGTGCTCGACCACTTTGCCGACGATGCCGACAACGCCACCTCGGTGGTGATGGCGCCCGACCCGCTTCGTGAAGAAGCCGATCTGGAGCACCTGGCGCGGATCACGCCCTGAGCCGAGAACACGGCCATGAGACAGCTGCTTCTGCTGCGTCACGCCAAATCGAGCTGGGACGATCCTGATCTCGACGATTTCGACCGTCCGCTCGCGCAACGCGGATCGAAAGCGGCCAAATTGATGGGCCGGGCACTTGCGGCGCGCGGATGGCTACCGGATCAGGTTCTGGTGTCTTCGGCGCTCCGCACCCGCGACACATGGCGGCTGGTCGCCGACGAACTGCCGGTGCACCCCCGGGTCGCATTTACGGAGGCGCTCTACGAAGCTTCAGCGGCGGATATTTTGAGCCAGATCCGTCTGGCCGACCCGTCGAGCGGCTGCCTGGCAGTGGTTGGTCACAATCCGGGCCTGGAAGATCTGGCGAAACAGCTTGCCGGTTCAGGCTCGGAGGCCAAGGCACGCATGAGGCTCGACGAAAAATTTCCGACCGCGGCCCTGGCGCGCCTTGTCTTCGACGGCGACTGGTCCGCCCTATCGTCCGGCCGGCTGACGCATTGCCTGCGGCCCAAGGATCTCGGCTAGAATAGATGTCCAAAGCCGGGCTGTGGCGGGCCAAAGCCGCCACCGCCCGCACGAAATCTCAGTTCCCCCAGATGCCCTGGCCGGATTCCGGCCAATCGGCTGCGGTCTTCATCTTGGCGTCTGCTGCCTTCTGGCCAGCAATATCCGTATTCTTGACGGCGCCGGTGACGGCATGATCGACGCCGGCGAGCGAGGCAACCGGCTGGTTGGCGTTATCGGAACCGTAGTGGTCACTGCCGGCAAAGGCGGCGCCGGTCGCAACTAGAATGGCGGCGATAGTGAGAGCGATCTTATTCATTTCAATCTCCTGGTTTCATCCGTTAGGCGGCGTCTTGGGAGGACGGTTCCGCTGAGGATGAGACCCGACGCCGCCCTGTTTTATTCCTCGAGACGGATATTTTTTGTGCCGGGTCCGACGACCGGTCGATCGAACCGATGCCAGCCGGTGCCAGTCCTCTTGCGCAAAAAACAAGAGCGGCGGGCCGAACCCACCGCTCTTTGTCGTCGAGGCCCGCCGCGCAGAACAGCTGCCCCAGACGCGTCGGCCGGTTGCTTACTGGCCCCAGATCCCCTGGCCTGATTCAGGCTGATCCGAATCCGGGGTCAGCCTGAATCCGTGGTGCTCGGTTGTCTTGCGGGTAGAAGCCGTGAAGGTGTGGTCTATGGTGCCCGCCTTGACCGCTGGTGCGGTGACGGCCGGCTGGTTGACGTTGTCCGAACCGTAATTGTCACTGCCGGCGAAAGCCGTGCCCGTGGCAATTAGGATGGCGGCGGCGGTAAGTGCGATCTTGGTCATTTTAAGTACTCCAGTATCTCTCTGTTCTGTCCGTCAAGTGGCGTGCCCTTGGGAGGAATTTCGCGTCGCTCGGACAGACCCGAAGTGGGTTTTTAGTTCGCCGACTTCCAATCACGAAGATGTTCCATCACGCGCCGGATGCTGAGCTCGAACTTCGGCCCAGAAATCAAGAGCTGAAGATTTTATTATTAAACATCATGTGGTTATACGAAAATGATCTGCCTATATCGCGACTATTCGCTGAACAGGCGCCGACGATCCGCTCACGGTCCGTCACTATAACTTGAACCGATCGGTTCGATTTTCGATCAGCACTCACGTACGCAAAAAACAAGAGCGGCGGGCCAGGCCCACCGCTCTTTGTCGTCTTCCGGGGATTGCAGGAATTAACGGCCCCAGATGCCTTGGCCAGACTGAGCCGGCACGTTGGCATTGGCGTCGCCCTGTGTCTTTACGGACTTCGCGATCGAACCGGTGCGGACGGTGTCGACGTTGGAGGACGACTGACTGGCAACCGGCTGGTTGACATTGTTGGAACCATAGTTGTCGCTGCCGGCAAAAGCGGTGCCCGTGGCAACAAGGATGGCGGCGGCGGTAAGAGCGATCTTGGTCATTTTAACTACTCCTGAATTCGAAATTGGGTGATGTCGGCAGTCGCGATTAGCGGCCGAAGAGGTTGCGGTCAGCACCCTGCGGCGCCTGAGCCTGGACCGTTGCGGTCGCCTTCGTGGTCGAAGCGGTGACCGAATGGTCGATAGCGGCGACGGGCTGATTGACGTTGGCCGAGCCATAGTTGTCGCTGCCGGCGAAAGCGGTGCTCGTGGCAACGAGGATGGCAGCAGCGGTAAGAGCGATCTTGGTCATTTTAAGTACTCAGTTTCTTAATCCTGTCCGTCTAGTGGCGTGCCTTCTGGGAGGAATTTCGCGTCGCTCTGACCACCCCGAAGTAGGGAATGCCTTTTGGGATTTCCAGTCGCGTCCGCTTTGCAGAATTTTCTTATATTATAGACAATGCATATTGCATCACAGCAATTGTAACGCGATTTATGTAATGATTTCAGTCTATTGAGCTCCGAGCTCCTGCTGAAGCCGAAGTGCTTTTGGGGGTGATTGTTCACCGTCTGCGATACAATCTGTCAATCAGAACCGAACCGTTCGGTTCGATTTCTGCATGAAAACAGGCCGGTCGACCCCTTGAAAATCCGCTGCGCCCGCTAGCCGGGACCGCATTTGTCTTGCGTTGCGATCGATACTGTCGCTCATTCGAGAGAGATCGCCGTGGCCGATCGGGCCAAGGCGATCCGCTGGGAGATGGATACGGATAGACATGCGACTGCTGCTTGTTGAGGATAATCGCGAACTGGCCGACTGGTTGGGCAAGACGCTGCGCCAGGCAAATTATGTGGTCGACATCGTCCATGACGGCGAGGATGTCGAGCACGCGCTGGCGGCCGGCGATCATGCGCTTGTCATCCTCGACCTGGCGCTGCCGCGCATGGGCGGGATGGAGGTGCTGCGCCTGCTGCGGGCGCGCGGCAATGCGGTGCCGGTGATCGTATTGACCGCCAACGCCAGCCTCGACGGCCGGGTCAAGGGCCTCAATGAAGGCGCCGACGACTATCTGGCAAAGCCCTTCCAGATCGAGGAACTCGAGGCGCGCATCCGTGTACAGCTGCGCCGCGCCAATGACCGGACCGCACCTGTCGTTGCCTGCGGCGATCTCGTCTTCGACACCAACACAAGGCTGTTTTCGCTCGCCGGCGAGACGCTGGCACTCACACCGCGTGAGCATGCGGTACTGGAGCAATTGATGGTCAAGGCCGGGCGCACCGTGAGCAAGGCGGCACTGTCGGCGGCGATCTACGATTTCGAGACCGACGCCGACCCCAGTGCCATCGAGATCTATGTGCACCGTGTACGCAAGAAGCTTGAGGGGTCGCGGGTCCAGATCGCCACCTTGCGCGGTCTCGGCTATCTATTGCGCCATGAGGATTAACAGTCTCCGGCTGCAACTCCTGGCCTGGGTGGTGCTGCCGCTCGCCGGGCTGGCCACCATCAATCTGTGGACCAGCCATCGCAGCGCACAGGCAACCGCCGATCTGATTACCGATCGCATGCTGGTGGGGTCGGCACGGATGATTGCCGAGCAGGTCACCATGACCGACGGGGTGCTCAACGCCACGGTGCCTCCGGCGGCGCTCGAGATGTTCGACACCGGCGACCGCGACAGGGTCTACTATCGCGTCGATACCGCGCAAGGGCGACTGCTGACCGGCTATCCTGGCCTGACGAAAACGCCGGGGCGCCCGAGCATGGAGGCGATTTACCGCGACCAGGCGCTGCGGCTGGCAACGTTTACGCACGCGGTGGTCGGCGCCGGCGAAGACTCGCCGATATCGGTCACCGTCGGCATCACGCTTGCCGGCCACGACGCGATGGTGCGGCATCTCTGGGTCAGCGCCTTCACCCAGCAACTGGCGCTGGTGGCGATTGCCGGCGTTTTCGTGCTGCTCGGCCTGCGGCGTGGGCTGGCGCCGCTGATCAGGCTGCGCGACGCGGTGCGCTCACCCAAGCGCAGCGAGCTCGAACCGATCGAAGTCGCCGGCGCGCAGAGCGAAATCCGGCCGTTGGTCGATGCGCTCAACGCCTATATGGAACGCGTCAGGGCGCAGATGGCGGCGCAGCGCCGCTTCATCGCCAATGCGGCGCACCAATTGCGGACGCCACTGGCGCTGCTGTCAACGCAGGCGAGCTACGCACTTCGCGAAAGTGCCGCCGACGCACGCCAAGAGGCGCTGGTGGCGCTACAGGCCAGTTCCGGACGGCTGGCCCGGCTGGCCGAACAACTGCTCACCCTGTCGCGCGCCGAGCCAGGCAGCCGGCGGCCACGTGCCGACCGCATCGATCTGACCCAAGCCGCCCGCCATGTACTGGAAACGCAGGCGCCGGCAGCTGTGGCGCGCAACATCGATCTCGGGTTGGACGAAACCGGTCCCGTGACCGTGATCGGCGACGGCACCATGCTGCGCGAGATGATCGTCAACCTTGTCGACAACGCGCTGCGCTACACGCCGGCCGGCGGCACCGTCACCGTCAGGCTGGCCGCCAGCGATGGCGAGGCCGTGCTGACCGTCACTGATGACGGGCCGGGCATACCCGCCGAGGAACGAGACCATGTCTTCGAGCGCTTCTACCGTCTCGCTGACGCCGCCGGCGAAGGCAGCGGGCTGGGACTGGCCATCGTGCGCGAGGTGGTCGAAAATGCCGCCGGCCGCGTCACCCTTGCGGATGGCGCGGCCGGCGGCCTGGTGGTCGAGGTGCGGCTGCCGCTGGCGGGCGGCTGATCGCTAACCGAGCGGACTTCGCCTACTGCGTTTCATGCAAGGGCTGCGGGCGCCATTTCGCCAGCCGGTTCTCGACCATCGTCATCAGATATTCCGCGCCAAGCGCCACGACCATGATGATAACGATCGCGGCATACATGCCGGCGGCGTCGAAAGAGCCCTTGGCGATGTTGATCAAAAGACCGATGCCGTAGCGCGAACCGACGAACTCGCCGACGATGGCGCCGATGATGGCGAAGCCGAAGCTGACATGCAGGCTGGCGAAGATCCAGCTCATCGCCGACGGCACGATCACCGAGCGCGTCAATTGCCAGTCGGAGGCACCGAGGATGCGGGCATTGGCAATCATCGACCGGTCCGCCTCGCGGACGCCCTGGAATGCGTTGTGGAAGACGACGAAGAACACCATGACGAAGGCCAGCGCCACTTTCGAAGCAAGGCCAAGCCCGAGGATCATGATGAAGATCGGCGCCAACACCACGCGCGGGATCGAATTGATCACTTTGATGTAGATGGAAAAGATGTCGGCTGCCATGCGGTTGCGACCGAGAGCGACGCCGATGACGATGCCGGCGACCGAGCCGGTGACGAAGCCGAGGACGGACTCCTCCATGGTGACGTAGAGATGGTACCAAAGGGGTCCTTCGGACGTGCCCTCCGTCGTCCACTCATAGAGCCTCTGCGCGATCGCGCTTGGCGTCGCATAAAAGAACGGATCGATCCAGGCCATCCGCCCAGCGACCTCCCAGGCGACCAGGAAGACGATGAGGATGGCAAGCCGCCAGAAGGTTACCGTACGGCGGCGATGCTGCGCGGCTTTGGCGGCAGCGGCTTCGATTTCCGCGTCAGAGGTTCCCGGCTTGAAGCTTCCGGCCCTGATGTCGATGGCGGCATCGGTCATTTGTGTCCTCCCTCACGCGGCGGCGCGGGCATAGCTAGTCTCGACCTCTTCCTTGAGATCGGCCCAGATGGTGCGCGAATAGTCGATGAAGCTTTGCTCGTAGCGGATGTCGGCGACGACGCGCGGGCGCGGCAGATCGATCTTGTAGACAGACTTTACCGTCGCCGGCCCGGCGGTCAGCACATAGACCTTGTCGGCCAGCGCGATTGCTTCCTCCAGATCATGAGTGACGAACACGACGGACGCCTTGGCTTCGGACCAGAGGCGCAGCAGTTCCTCGTGCATGAGGACGCGCGTCTGTACGTCGAGCGCGGAAAACGGCTCGTCCATCAACAGTATCTCTGGACCGTTGATGAAGGTCTGTGCGAGCGCCACGCGCTTGCGCATGCCGCCTGAGAGCTGGTGCGGATAGTGCTGTTCGAAACGCGCCAGTCCGACGCGCGCCAGCCAGTCGCGCGCCGCGGCGATCGCCTCCTGCTTCGCCCTGCCACGGAAGAGCGGCCCGGCCATGACGTTCTCGATCACCGTGCGCCACGGGAACAGCGCGTCGGTCTGGAACACGAAGCCGATGCGCGGGTCTATGCCCTTGACCGGCGCGCCCATGACGCGAACCTCACCAGCGCTGGGGCTGGCGAGGCCGGTGACGAGGTTGAGCGTCGTCGACTTGCCGCAGCCGGTCGGGCCGACGACGGCGACGAATTCGCCGCGCTCGACCGTCATGGTAAAATCACGGATCGCCGTCAGTGACTTGCCGGTGGGCGTAAGGAAGCGGCGGCTGACATTGATCAGCTCGATCGCCGGAGCGGTCATTTCGACAGCCATGGTTGAGCAAACTCCAATAGAAGGCTAACGCCGCGCGGGGATCGCCGGACGCAGGAAAGGAGAGTTGCCGGCGCGATGCTAGGGCATCACGCCGGCAGGGTTCCATCACTTGGCGTTTTTGACGAATTCCGAGGTGTAGGTCTTCGACAGGTCGATCTGCTTGCCTTGCAGTTCCTTCTTGAAGGCCGAAAGCACCGTAAGCACCGTCTCGGGGCCGCCCTCGGGCATAACGCCGTCGGCGGTGAACATCGCCTTGCCGGCATCGAGGGCTTTCACATAGCCTTCCTTGTCGCCGACATAGTAGTCCTTCGGCATCTTGTCGGCGATTTCAGCACCGCTGTGGGTGTTGATGAATTTCTGCGTTTTGACGAAAGCATTGGCCAGCTTCTGCACGACGTCCTTGTGGGCCTCGACCCAGTCCGTCTGCATGTAGAGGGACGCGGCTGGGTATGTGCCGCCGAGCGCAGCCTTGGTGCCTTCTATCGTACGCATGTCGATAAGGACGGTGGCTGCGCCAGTCTTGAGGAGCCGGGTGATGGTCGGTTCGGTCGTCATGCCGGCCTGGATCTTGTCCTGTTGCATGGCGGCGATGAATGTATCGCCGGCGCCGACCGGGATTGAGGTGAATTCACCCAGCTTCAGGCCGTTCTTCACGGCAAGGTATTCCGTCAGGAAGTTTGTCGAGGAGCCCAGGCCGGTGACACCCAGGTTCATGCCCTTGAAATCGGCGGGCGACTTGATCTCGGGATGTTTCGTCGAGACCAGTTCGACTTCGCCCGGCGCCTGGCTGAACTGGACGACAGATTCGACGAATTTGCCTTTGGCCTGCAGGTCGATGCAATGGTCGTAGAAGCCGACAACGCCTTGTACGGCGCCGGCCAGCATTTCGTTTTCGGCATCGACACCGGCCGGTTCGTTCAACAACTCGACGTCGAGACCCTCATCCTTGAAGTAGCCGAGCGCTTCGGTGAGTTTGGCGGGCAGATAGATCTGCTTTTCGTAGCCGCCAACCATGATGGAAATCTTTTCGTCGGCCGCCGATGCCACTGTGGCCCCCGCGGCGGTGATGGCAAGCGTCAAGGCGGCAGTGCGCAAGGCGCACTTCGAGATGAAACCGGTCACAAATCTTCCTCCATTTGGGCGACGCGCTGTGAAGCCGCGCCGCATTCCTCCCTCGTCGGCCCTCGCGGGCCGGACATGCGGTGATACCCGCACCACTGTCATGACATGTCCAAGCTTTCAGCTGGCTTTCAGCCGCGCGGCAAAAAAATCGTTCGCAGCGTCACGCACGAGCGTTCAGCCCCAGCACGTCGCGCATATCGTATTGGCCAGGCGAGCGTCCCGCCACCCAGAGTGCAGCAGCGATCGCTCCACGGGCGAACATGATGCGATCGCCGGCGGCATGCGACAAGGTGACGAGCTCGCCGTCGGCACAGAAGCTGACGCTGTGTTCGCCGACAATGCTGCCGCCGCGGACCACCGCAAAGCCGATCTCGCCGGGAGGACGCACGCCGGTGACCCCGTCGCGAACGCGCCTTGCGACCGCATCCAGTGCGACGCCGCGTCCGCCGGCAACGGCTTGGCCCAGCATCAGCGCGGTGCCCGACGGCGCGTCGATCTTGTGGCGGTGATGCGCCTCGAAAATCTCGGCATCCCAGTCATCGGCATCGAGCGCTCTCGCCGCCTGTTCGACCAATCCGATCAGCATGTTCAGCCCGAGCGAAAAACTACCGGAGCGGACGACGGGAATCGTTTTCGCGGCGTCGGCGATGCCGGCGAGTTCAGCGGTATCGAAACCAGTCGAACCGATCACCAAAGCCGGCCCGCCCCTATTTGCGCAAACCCTTGCCAGACCGGCGGAGGCGGCCGGCGTGGTGAAATCGATCACAACATCGGCCGTTGCAAGCGCCTCGTCGCGGCTCACCAACCCGTCGCCTACAGTGCCCGGCCGGTGGAAGCGTGCGGCGAGTGCCAGCCGCGGATCGGTCTGCACGGCCTCGGCCATCTGGCGGCCCATGCGGCCAAGCGCGCCTGCGATCACGATCCGGATCGGCGGTTGCACCATGATTTCAGCTATTTCCACATGCCGCGCATGCGCGCGCCGATATCGACGCGCACTTCCGGCCGGGGTGCCCTGCCCTGTGCGGCTTGCGCGCTCGGCCACGACATCTGCTGAAACGCGGCGAGGATCGATGCCGGGATGAAGCGGGTGCGCGACGCATAGAGATGGCGGTCGCCGCGCGCCGCCTGACCATGCGGAAAGAAACGCTGCGGCATGATCAGGTTGAGGTTGTCCTTGGCCCGCGTCATCGCCACGTAGAGCAGCCGGCGTTCCTCCTCGATATCCTCCTTGGTGCCGACACCGAGATCGGCCGGAATGCAGCCATCGACGGTGTTGAGCACGAAGACATTCTTCCACTCCTGGCCCTTGGCCGAATGGATCGTGGACAGGATCAGATAGTCCTCGTCGCGATGCGGTGGGCCGGCCTGGTCGCTGGTCGCGTCCGGCGGGTCGAGCGTCAATTCGGTCAGGAAGCGTTCGCGCGAGGCATATCCCGAACCGATCTGCTCAAGCTGCAGAAGGTCGGCGCGGCGCGTGATCGCGTCCTCGTGAATGCGCTCCAGATGCGGCTCGTACCACAACCTGACCTGCTCGAGGTCGGCCGGCCATTTGGCGCCGGCCCGCAGCCCGGAATAGAGCGAGACGAAGCCCGGCCAGTCATCCGCCGCGCGCTGCGGCGGGCGCCAGCCGGCGAGGCCCATCGCCTCGTCAAGCGCCGATGTCATTGTCTCGACTATTTGGCCGGCAGCCGAGGGACCAATGCCAGGCATCAGTTGCAGGACGCGAAACCCGGCGACACGGTCGCGCGGATTTTCGGCAAAGCGCAGCACCGCCAGCACGTCCTTGACATGAGCGGCATCGAGGAATTTCAGCCCGCCGAACTTGACGAAGGGGATGTTGCGGCGGGTCAGCTCGATTTCCAACGGGCCGCTATGGTGCGAGGCGCGAAACAGCACCGCTTGCGATTTCAGCGCCGTGCCGGCCTCGCGTTCGGCAAGGATGGTGTCACAGACGAAGCTTGCCTGCTCAACCTCGTCGCGCACGGTTACCAGCCTTGGCTTGTCGGTGGATTTGCGCTCCGACCAGAGGTTCTTGGTAAACCGTTCCGAGGCCTCGCCGATCACCGCATTGGCGGCGGCCAGAATGGTTTCTGTCGAGCGGTAATTGCGCTCCAGCATCACCACATCGGCGGCCTGGGCGAACTGCCTTGGGAAGTCGAGGATGTTGCGCACTTCAGCCGCACGGAACGAATAGATCGACTGTGCATCGTCGCCGACCACCGTCAGCCCGGAGCCATCCGGTTTCAGCGCCATCAGGATCGAGGCCTGCAGCCGGTTGGTGTCCTGGTATTCGTCGACCAGAACATGGTCGAAACGCGCACCGAGATGCGCCGCGATCTCCGGCTCGGCCGCCATCTGTGCCCAGTAGAGCAGCAGATCATCGTAATCGAGCACGTTCTGCGCCTGCTTTGCTTCGACATAACCCGCGAACAATTGCTTCAGCTGGTCTGCCCAGCCGGCGCACCAGGGAAAAGCCAAGCCCAGTACCGCACCAAGCGGCGCCTGCGCATTGACCGCGCGCGAATAGATGGCGAGGCAGGTGCCCTTGGTCGGAAAACGTGCCTCCGTCTTCGAGAAACCGAGTTCGTGGCGCACGAGATTCATCAGGTCGGCCGAATCCTCGCGATCATGGATGGTGAAGGCCGGATCTAGGCCGATCTCCAGCGCATAGTCGCGCAACAGCCGGGCGCCGATGCCGTGGAAAGTACCGGCCCAGGTCAGCGCATCGGTGATGACAGCGGCGTCGCGGCCGAGCACCTCGCCGGCGATACGCTCGACACGCTTGGCCATTTCGGAGGCGGCCCGCCGCGAGAAGGTCATCAGCAGGATGCGGCGGGGATCGGCTCCCCTGACGATGAGATGAGCGACGCGATGCGCCAGCGTGTTGGTCTTGCCCGAGCCGGCGCCGGCAATGACCAGCAACGGCCCCGCGATCTTGCCATCGCCATGCTCGACGGCCTGGCGCTGGGCATCGTTCAAGCGCGATAGATAAGCGGGCGTTGCGGCCGGCTCCAAAAAAGTCGAATCATGGGTGGCGACGTTCATCGCCCATCAAGCATCGTTTCCGCTTTGTTCGCAACAAAGAAGCGGCACGCTCGAGGTTCCGACGCGATTGCTGTTGCCAAACCGCTTCACGGTTTTCGTGGGAATTGCTCTACCGTCCGGGATCGACACCCATCGCCGCCGATTGGCGGCGCAGAGCGTCGCGATCACTTCTCGGTGCCGGCAGCAACAGGGGATCGATGTCGCCGGGAACGTCGTCGATCATCTTGCGAGCGAGGCGGTAGGTAAGAAAGGCCAAGGTGCCGGCCAGAAGCAGACGGATCATGCCGCGGTCTCCTCTAAAGAAGGTCAACCGGAGGCGGGGCTTTTTGTTCCATCCCGGCAAGTTCGCAACCAAACCGAGATCGCCTCGTTTGTGAGGATGGAGGCGATCACGATGAAAAAGCTAAGGTCAGGCCTCATCCTGTTGGCTTTGATTGTCTCGGCCTGTGACAACAGGCTGCCGCCAACAAAGGCTGCCGGTACCGAACAAAGCGGCCATGCCAGCATTCCTGTCATGGACGCGGGGACTGTAGGCAAGTAAGTATGTTCCGTGCAGTCGAGTGGCAATCCGAACCTCAGCGCATTGCCGCGATGCATTCCTCGAGGCGATCGAGGCGGAACTTGGCATTGCGCAGTTCGTTCCCGGATTTCTCTCGATGCTGACGGCCTGGCAACGGCGACGCCCCCGTCAAGTTTCTTTCGAGTTCAGCGATGCGCGCACGCACCTGCCGCGCCTCATTCTGACGCAATGTCTTTATCCAGTTCCGCCCGCGCATCTGTCTGCCCGCAGCCCCCAAAAGACCTGCGGCCTGTATGCCAGCAAGACCCTAACTTCTTGCAAGTGCGAATATTCTAACTTTAATGAATACTAATTTAGCAGGCGACGCTTCAGCGAAGAAGGCCGGCGCCGCTTGGGAGGAGAAGGCGCCGGCCAAGCGGATAAATCAGGTCCGCCGCAGGACGAAGGGTAGCTGAGTCTTGCCGTCGCGTCATGCCGGATCGTGGATTTTGGCCTTTTCCCCCCGCAAAACGGGTCGAAATGGATCGTGGTCTGTCAAATCGCAAGCCGTTGCCTGGCAATGGCGACATGGAAGCTGGCGCCGAACACCAGCCCATCATCGTTGAAGTCGTAGCTGGAATTGTGCAGCGGCGGCGAGGCCACGCCATTGCCGAGGAAGACGAAGCAGCCCGGTACATGGTCGACGAAACGGGCGAAATCCTCCGACGCCGTCATCGGCTCGCGGGCGACCGCGATATTGCCAGGCTCGAAGACGTTCCTGGCAGCGGCGAAGGCCGCCTCGACCAGTTCCGCATCGTTGCGCAGAGGCACGAATTCTCTACTGTAATTGACCTCGGCGGCAACGTTGTAGGCGGCAGCGGTACCCTCGGCGATGACACGCATCTGTCGCTCGATCGCGGCGCTGACTTCGGGGCGGAAACTGCGCGCATCGCCAAGGATGCGGGCAAGGCCGGGCAATGCGTTGCGGGTGCCGTCGGTGATCAGTTCGGTCACTGAAACCACCGCTATATCGGCCGGGCTCAGCCGGCGCGAGACGATGGTCTGCAGATTGGTGACCAGCGCGCAGGCGGCCACCAGAGTTTCGTTGCCCGAATGCGGCCGCGCCGCGTGTCCGCCGAGACCTCTCAGCACGATCTCGAAATTGTCCTCCGCCGACATGATCGGGCCGGCGCGGGTCTCGAAATGCCCGACGGGCAGACCAGGCAGATTGTGCAGGCCGAAAATCTCGTCGAAGGGAAAGCGCTGCAGCAGGCCGTCGTCAAGCATGGCCAGCGCGCCCTTGCCCCACTCCTCGGCCGGCTGGAAGATGAAACGCACGGTGCCGTCGAAGCCACCCTCGCCAGCCAGCAGCTTCGCCGCGCCGAGCAGCATGGCTGTGTGGCCGTCATGACCGCAGGCATGCATGACACCCGGATTGCCGGATCGGTAGGGCGCGGCCGACTGCTCCGATATGCGTAGCGCATCCATGTCGGCCCTCAGCGCAATGGCGCGGTTGCCGCTGCCGCGCTTCAGCGTGCCGACGACACCGGTGCCGCCGACCCCCTCCGCGACATCGTCGAGGCCGAATTCGCGCAGCCTGGCCGCGACGAAGGCTGCGGTGCGTTTCTCCTCGAAACCGAATTCAGGGTGCGCGTGCAGGTCGCGCCGCCAGGCGGTCATCTCGCGCTTCAGCGCTTCGAGATCGAGTTCAGCCATTGCCGCGCACCTCCAGTTCCGCAAGCTCGGTGACGACATCAAGCAGGATGTTGGCGCCGGCAACAAGCTCGGCATCCTCGGTCTGCTCATGTGGGCTGTGACTGATGCCTCCGGCGCTCGGCACGAAGATCATCGCTGCCGGCGCGATGCGCGCGATCATCTGCGCGTCATGACCGGCGCCCGAGGTCATGCGCCGCGAGACGAGCCCGCGCTTCTTCGCCGCCGCCTCGATCAGTTCGACGACTTTGCCGTCGAAGACAACCGGTTCGAAGCGTGCCAGCCTTTCGACCGTCACGGTGATGCCCTGTGCGGCAAGCTGTTGCAGAAAGGCGGCCAGCGCCGCTTCTTCCGCCCGCAAGCGCTGCTCGTCAGGATCACGCAGATCGACGGTGAAGACGGCGCGCGATGGAATCACGTTGATGGCATTCGGCTCCAGACGCATCGTGCCGACGGTGGCCACAGTTGGCGAATTCGAGGCCGTTGCCCGGTCATGCAGGAAGGTGACCACGCGGGCCGCGGCATATCCGGCGTCGCAGCGCATCGACATGGGCGTAGTGCCGGCATGGTTGGCGACGCCATCGAGGGTGATGCGCTGCCAGGAAATACCTTGCAAAGTCTCCACCGCGCCGATCGGGATGCCCTCCCGCTCAAGGACCGGTCCCTGTTCGATATGCAGTTCGACATAGATGTGCGGCTTGAAAAAACCCGGTTCGCGGTCGCCGGCATAGCCGATGCGGGCAAGTTCCTGGCCGAGCGTGCTGCCATCGGTGCCGACGGCGGCGAGTGCCGCTTCGACATCAACGCCACCGGCATGGACAAGCGAGCCCATCATGTCGGGAGAGAAGCGCACGCCTTCCTCGTTGGTGAAGGCGGCGACGGCGATCGGGCGCGACGGGACAAGGCCCGACGCCTTCAGCGTCTCGATCACTTCGAGCCCGGAAAGCACGCCATAGCAGCCATCGTAGATGCCGGCGTCGATGACCGTATCGATGTGCGAGCCGATGAGCAGCGGTGCCTTGCCTGCATTGTCGGCGACTTGCCAGATGCCGAAGATGTTGCCGATGCGGTCGATGGCGACATCGAGCCCGGCCCGCCGCAGCCAGCCGACGAAGAGGTCGCGGCCCTGTTTGTCGGTGTCGGAGGCCGCCAGGCGGATCAGCCTGCCCTCGCCATCGCGGCCAACGGCGCCGAGTTCGCGAATGCGGCCAAGCAGGCGCTGCGCATCGATCGAAATCATGGTGTTGCCTCGGCAGCCAACCTGCCGGCCAGCACGTCGGCCGGGCTTATGCCGACCAGCTCGGCATAACGAAGCGGGTCGGTCGCACCTTCTGTGTTGATCACCAGCACGCGGGATTTGCCGTCGAGGCCGAGTTCGGTCCTGTTCTCGGCCACCGCGCGGATCAGCCCGGCAAGGCCGACGCCGCCGCTTTCACCGGCGACGACCACCGGATCACTGCCGGCTGGCCGTGCCAGCCGTCGCATCACGGAGACAGCGTCGTCCTCATTCACGGTCATGAAGGCATCAGCGGCGCGCGCCAGCACGCGCCAGGCGACTTGCGAGGCCTCGTAGCATTCAAGCATGGCCATGACAGTCGGCTGGTCGTGCGCCACCTTGACCACGTGCCCTGCCCGGGCAGCCCCGGCAACGCAGGCCGCGCGGGCGGGCTCGACGACAATGAAGGTTGGCCTCGCCGCGCCGAGCACGATGGCGAGATGGCCGGCCACCGCGGCGGCTATGCCGCCGACGCCTGCCTGGACGAAGACATGGGTCGGCGGCTCGCCAAGCTGGCGCAGCGCCTCGCGCACGATCGCCGTATAGCCCTGCATCACCAGGCCAGGGATGCGCTCATAGCCCGGCCACGACGTATCCGAAACCACGGTCCAGCCTTTCTCTGCCGCGATCCTGGCGGCCTGCCTGACCGAATCGTCATAATTGCCGTCGACACGGACCATCTCCGCGCCATAACGGGCGATTGCCGAGACGCGCTCGTCGCTGACGCCGGCATGGACAAAGATCACGGCCCTGGCGCCGGCAAGCTCAGCACCTTGCGCGACGGAGCGGCCGTGATTGCCATCGGTGGCGCAGGCAAAAGTCATCCTTGCGGCGACCGAGCGAACCTCGGCCCGGTCGAGATCCTCAACGTCGACGTGACGGCCAAGCCGCTTGCTTGCCTCCTCAAGCACAAGGCGAAAGACAGCATAGGCACCGCCCAGCGCCTTGAAGCTGCCGAGGCCGAGACGAAAGCCCTCATCCTTGACATGCACCGTGCCGAGGCCGAGTTCGCCCGCCAGCGCCGGCAGCGCGTGCAGCGGCGTCATCGCATGATTGTGGCGATGGGCAAGAAAGTGCTCGACCGTATCCGCCCCGGCAATCCCGAGGGTTTCGGCGTCGGCGGCATCAAGCGGCTCACCGTGCAAGGCATTACGATTGGGCAGGAACACTGGCGACCTCGTTGGGCAGTCAGCGAGAACATATTGCAAGACAGGCGCAAAGAGCGCTGTAATTGAGCTGACCAAATGCAAGTTTGTTTCGCGGAACACCTCCATTGCCTCCATCCCCGCTCGACAATTTCGATCTCGCCATCCTGGCCATCCTGCAGCGGGACAACAGGACCCCGCAGCGGCTGATCGGCGAAGCGGTCAACCTGTCGGCACCAGCCGTGCAGCGCCGCATCAAGCGCATGGAACAGACCGGTGTCATTGCGAGCAATGTCGCAATCGTCGAACAGGCCGCGGTCGGCCAGCCGATCACCATCTTCGTCGAGGTGGAGCTCGAGAGCGAGCGCACCGAGCTCATCGACGCCGCCAAGCGGCAATTTTCGGAAACGCCCGAAGTGCAGCAATGCTACTACGTCACCGGCGAGGCCGACTTCATCCTCATCATCACCGTTGCCGACATGGGCGCCTATGAGGCGCTGACGCGAAAGCTGTTCTTTGACAGCAACAATGTCCGGAAATTCCGCACCTTCGTCGCCATGGACCGCGTCAAGGTTGGCCTGACGGTGCCGTTGCCGGGTTGAGCCCTGCGGCAGCCAGGGTCCACATGCCATGCGTTTGACATTCTACAGTACGCGAATTGGGCAGGGAGGCGCGCTTGGACGACACGACATCAGTGGCGATCATCGGCGCCGGGCCGGCCGGCCTGGCCGTCGCCGCATGCCTGCGGCAGGCGGCCATCGACTTCATCATCATCGAAAAAGAATTGCAGGCCGCGCCCGCCTGGCGGCGCCACTACGAGCGCGTCCACCTGCACACGACCAAGCGCTATTCGTCCCTGCCCTTCGTGCCGTTTCCGAAGCACTATCCACGTTATGTACCGCGCGATCTGTTCGTCGACTATCTCGATGCCTATGCGCAGCGTTTCCACCTAAAACCCCGGTTTGGTGAAACGGTGAAAGCGATCACCTGCGAGGGTCGTGGCTGGCGTGTGGAGACAACATCCGGCTCGTCGCGCGCCAAACATGTGGTGATCGCATCAGGCTACAATGCCGAGCCTTTGCGGCCCGCATTTGCCGGCATCGACAGCTTTACGGGCCAGACACTGCACAGCGCCGACTATCGCAATGCCACGCCGTTTGCCGACCAGTCGGTGCTGGTCATCGGCATGGGCAACACCGGCGCGGAGATCGCGCTCGACCTGGCGGAAAACGGTGCACAGCCGACGATTTCGGTGCGCGGCGGCGTCCATATCGTGCCGCGCGAACTGTTCGGCGTGCCCATCCAGGTGGTCGGCATGGCGACGCGCCTGGGACCGCAGCGCCTCAACGATTTTCTTTTCCCCGTCATCCTCGACATGGTGCTGGGCAGACTGGAAAAATATGGGCTCAAACGGCCGGGACAGGGGCTGCTGGAACAGATTGCGATTGCGTCACGCATTCCGGTGATCGACGTGGGTACCATCGGCAAGATCCGCGAAGGCGCGATCAAGATTGCCCCCGACATCGCCGAGATCACGGAACGCGGCGCCCGTTTTGCCGACGGCAAACACAGCGAATTCGACGCGATCATCTTCGCGACGGGTTACCGGCCGGGCTATGCCGGATTGCTCGAGCCCGGCATCCAGCCGGACCGCAGCGGCGTTACCGCGCAAGCTTCGGACCTCGGCCTCTACCTCATCGGTTTCCACAATGCAGTCACCGGATTGCTGCGCGAGATCGGCATCGAAGCCCAGGCGGTCGCCGATGATATCCGGCACCGGCTGGACAGGAAAAAGGCAGCGGAAATCCTGCCGGTATAAGCCGCGCCTGCAGGCGGCTGACGGCTTCGGCCGGCTCAACTCGCCTTGCGCAGCCAGACCTTGTTGTCGTGGAAGGCGGCGCCGCCATAGGGGGCCGGCGCGTCGGCGCCGGTCAGCACGTTGATGCCCTCGCCGCGCTCATGCGCGCTGTTGGGCCAAATGCCTTCGGCGATCACCACGCCACGCTTGATGCCGCCGAAGACCTTGGCATGCAGCACCAGGTCGCCGCGCCGGTTGCCGACCTCGACACGGTCGCCGTCGGCAAGCCCAAGCTCCGCCGCATCGTCGGGATGCAGGAGCAGCAACGGCCTGCCTTCCTTCTCCTTTGACACCGGTGTCTCGGCAAAGGTCGAGTTCAGAAAATTGCGCGCCGGCGAGGTCGTCAGCCGGAACGGATGCGCCTCGTCGGCCACCTCGATCAGGTCGACATGGTCGGGAAACTCCGGCAGCCGTTCCACAGGTCCGAACAGTCCCATGCTTTTCGGCGGCCGGTTGGGAGCCGCCTGACCGGTCCAGTCGGCGCGAAAGCGGAATTTTCCATCCGCATGGCCAAATCCTTTGATGAAATGCGCGGTCTCGAAGTCAGGCTGCAGGTCGACCCATTTCTGCTCTTTCAAGCTGGCGAAGCTGCCCAGCCCGCGCTTGCCGAGAATGATGTCGATGTGCTGCTGTTCGGTGAGACCAAAGCCCGGGCGGTCGGCCACCCCCAGGCGCTCGGCCAGCTGTTCGATGACGAAATGGTTGGTGCGCGGCCCTTCCGGCGGCTCGATCAGCTTCGGCCCCAGCGTGATGTGCTGGTTGCCGCCGCCCTTGTAGACGTCGTCATGTTCGAGAAACATCGTCGCCGGCAGCACGACATCGGCGAGCGTGGCGGTGTCGGTCATGAACTGCTCGTGCACGCAGGTGAACAGGTCGTCGCGCAAAAAGCCCTGCTTCACCAGCCGCTGCTCGGGCGCGACATTCACCGGATTGGTGTTCTGGATCAGCATCGCCGTCACCGGCAGGCCGCCATAGAGCGCGTCGCTGGCGCCGGTCAGCACCGGGCCGATGCGCGAATGGTCGAGATGGCGGATCGCCGGATCGCGCATCCTGGTGCCCTCCAGCAGTTCCTGGTTGAGCTTGAAGATCCCGGAATTGGAATGGAAGGCACCGCCGCCCTCATACTGCCAGCTGCCGGTGACCGCCGCGATGCAGGACGCGGCATGCATGTTGACGGCGCCATTGCGCTGGCGGGCAAAACCATAGCCGAGGCGGAAATAGGTTTTCTTGGTCGTGCCAACCAATCGGGCGAAGGCTTCGATCTCGGCGACGCCAAGCCCGGTGATCGCGGAGGCCCATTCCGGCGTGCGGGTCTTCAGATGCGCTTCCAGCCCGGCGGGGTCGTCGGTGTATTTCGAGAGATAAACGCGGTCGGCCAGGCCTTCCCTGAACAGCACATGCATGACCGCGCAGGCCAGCGCGCCGTCGGTGCCGGGTTTCAGGACCAAGCCCATGTCGGCCTGCTTCATGGTCGCGTTTTCATAGACGTCGATGACGACGATCCGGGCACCGCGGTCCTTGCGCGCCTTGATGGCATGCGTCATCACATTGACTTGGGTGACCACGGCATTGGTGCCCCAGATGACCACGCAGTCGGACTTCGCCATCTCGCGCGGATCTGGCCCACGCAAGGCGCCCGCCCCCATCATCCAGCCGGTCCAGGCCAGATTGGTGCAGATCGAGCCGAAGAACCCTGAATATTTCTTGGCATGGCGAAGCCGGTCGATGCCGTCGCGCTGCACCAGTCCCATCGTGCCGGCATAGTAATAGGGCCAGACAGTCTCAGAGCCGTATTTCGCCTCGGCGGCGACGAACTTTTCGGCGACGAGATCGAGTGCGGCCTCCCAGCTTGCTTCCTTCCAGACGCCGTCGCCCTTGGCGCCGGCGCGGATCAGAGGCTTGAGCAGCCGGTCGGGGTGATGGACGCGGTCAGCATAGCGGGCAACCTTGGCGCAAACGACCCCCGAGGTGTAGGTGTTGGCCTTGGCGCCATGGACGCGGCCGATGCGGTTGCCGTCGAGCAGTTCGACCTCGAGCGCGCAGGTCGACGGACAATCATGCGGACAGGCCGAATGGCCGATGCGAAGCTTGGCGTGCTGGTTCATGTGGCCAAGGTTAGCCGGTTCCGGAGTCCGGGTGTAGGGCCAAGTTGGCGCAGTCCTTCTCCCTGCCGCCTCAGCAGCGTTCCACTGGTTTTCAGAATTGCGTCGTCAGCGCCGTCAGCCATTCGGGCGAGGCATTGACCAAGGCCGTCTCCAGCGCCTTGTCAAAGCCGGACAGTATCGCACCCGCGGTAAGCATCAGCAGGACGCCAAGCGCGACCTTGAGCCCGCCGCCCGTTTCCGCGATGCGGCCGCGCCAATGTAGCAAGGTTTCGCGCGACAGCATGCCAAGGATCAACAATGGCACTGACGCGCCGATGCCAAACAGGACCATGATGGCCGCGACCTGACCAAGGTTGTGTCCCTGAGCGGCAAGAACGGAGGCCGCTCCGAGTGTCGGGCCGACACAAGGGCTCCACACCGCTCCCAGCAACAGCCCGACACCGAACTGTCCCCAGAGACCGGCCGAGGAAAATCCTCCGAAGCGCTGCTCGACCCAATTGCCGGCCGGGCCGGCGGCCAGCGCGACCCGCGCCTGCAGGGCAGGCACGACCAGTATGGCGCCGAGGAAAAGCATCAGTACGGCAGCGGCGCTACGAAAAACACCACCGTCGAGCCCGATGGAAAATCCGATCGTGGCAACGAAGAGCCCTATAACCGTAAAGGAGATGGCAAGCCCTGCAGCCAATGCAACAGGACCGTATCGATGCTGGCTGACAGCAGCTCCGAGCACGACCGGTATGAGCGGCAGGACGCAAGGCGATAACGTCGACAGCACGCCGGCCGTGAACGAGAAGGCAACACCAAGCAGCATCGCCGTCGCTCAGATGGTGGTGTCAAGCAACTGCTTGATGGAGTCCGCCTGGGTCACGCCGACCAACCGGCCGACTTCCTTCGTGCCCTTGTAGGTAATCAACGTGCTCTGCATCTGCGCACCGAAGGCGCGGACGATATCTTTCTGTCGATCGAAATCGACTTCGAAGACAGCCAGATCCGCATGTTCGGCCATCGGCAGCAACTGGCCGAGAACCTGCTTCTGCGCCTTGCACGTCGGACACCATGAAGCGGTGATCTCGACCAGGATCGGCTTGCCCGCCTTCTGGGCGGCATCAAACGCTTGCTGGGTGTAGGCCATGTGTTCGGCGGCCAGTGCCGCAGGCGCGCATGCAATGCTCGATACGGCGGCAAGGGCGATAACAAATATACGGCGGTCAAACATTGTTCTGCTCCCGGAAACGATGGCAAGGTATGAAGCCCAGCATGGCGCCATAGTCCGTCATTCGCATCACGGCGGCCAGCCGTTACAGCCTCACGGTCATGTTATCGCCGAAGCAACGCACAAGCGCCGAGACAAGGATGTAGCGTTACTCCGCCGTGCCTTCCTCATATTCGGCCGACATGGTGAGCCACTTTTCCTCGTGGCCGGCCAGCGTTTGGGCGAGTTGCGAACGCTCCTTTGCCAGGCGTGTCGCGGTCGAGGGATCCTTTTCGTAGATCGCCGGGTTGGCCAGTTCGTCCTCGATACCGTCGATGCGCTTGCGGATGCGGTCCATCAGCGCTTCGGTGGCGCGGATCTCCTTGGCCAGCGGTTCAAACGCGGCGCGGCGCTGGGCTGCCTCGCGGCGACGGTCGGCTTTCGACGCCTTGTCGGCCTCGCGCCGCTCGCGGCGGTCGCCGGACACGCCAGTGACCAGCGTCTTGTAGTCCTCAAGGTCCCCATCATACGGGTTGACCGCGCCATCCTTGACCAGCCACAGCCGATCGGCCGTCGCCTCCAGGAGATGGCGATCATGCGAGATCAGGATGACGGCGCCGGGAAACTCGTTCAGCGCATGGATCAGCGATTCACGGCTGTCGATGTCGAGATGGTTGGTCGGTTCGTCGAGGATGAACAGGTTCGGCCCTTCGAATGCCGAAAGGCCCATCAACAGCCGCGCCTTCTCGCCGCCGGACAGGTCCTTGGCGGGCGTATTCATCTTCTCCGTCGACAGCCCGAACTGGGCGACGCGCCCGCGCACCTTGGATTCCGGTGCTTCCGGCATCAGCCGCCGGACATGCTCGTAGGCGTTTTCCTCAGGGCGAAGATCGTCGAGCTGGTGCTGGGCGAAGATCGCCACCTTGAGCCCGGGCGCCACCGTCATGGTGCCGGTCTCCTGCTTCAGCCGGCCGGACAGCAATTTGGCGAAGGTCGACTTGCCGTTACCGTTGGCGCCAAGCAGCGCGATGCGGTCGTCGGCGTCGATGCGCAGCGTCATCTTCTTCAGGATCGGCTGACCCTCGGTGTAGCCAACATTGACGTTGTTCAGCGCAACGATCGGCGAGGCCACCGTCTTGACCGGTTCAGGGAATGAGAACGGCCGCACTGAATCATTCACGATGGCCGCGATCGGCTTCATCTTTTCCAGCGCCTTGATGCGCGACTGCGCCTGCCTGGCCTTCGACGCCTTGGCGCGGAAGCGCTCGACGAAAGATTCCATATGCTTGCGGGCGGCTTCCTGCTTGACGCGGCCTTTTTCCTGCAGCTCCTTCTGCTCGGTGTACTGGCGCTCGAACTGGTCGTAGCCGCCGCGCCAGAAGGTCAGCTTCTTCTGGTCGAGATGAACGATCGAATTGACGGCGCGGTTCAACAGATCGCGGTCGTGCGAAATCAGGAGCACCGTGTGCGGATACTTCGATACATAGTTCTCCAGCCACAACGTGCCTTCGAGATCGAGATAATTCGTCGGCTCGTCGAGTAGCAGCAGATCAGGTTCTGAAAACAGCACGGCAGCGAGCGCCACGCGCATACGCCAGCCGCCGGAGAAGGACGAGGCGGGACGGCGCTGCGCGGCGTCGTCGAAGCCGAGGCCGGCCAGGATGGTGGCCGCCCGGGATTCGGCCGAATGCGCGTCGATGTCGGCTAGCCGCATGTGGATGTCGGCGATGCGGTGCGGATCGGTGGCGGTCTTTTCTTCCTCGAGGAGTGCCGTGCGTTCGAGGTCAGCCTTGAGCACGATCTCGATCAGCGGCTCCTCGGTTCCCGGTGCTTCCTGCGCCACCTGGCCGATGCGCGTGTTCTTCGGCAGGTTGATGGAGCCGGTCTCGGAGGGGAAATCGCCGGTGATGGCCTTGAACAGCGTCGTCTTGCCGGTGCCGTTGCGACCGACAAGGCCGGCCTTGGTGCCGGCCGGCAAGGTGAGCGAGGCATGGTCGAGAAGCAGGCGCCCCGCCATGCGCAGCGAGAGATCGTTGATGATAAGCATGGCCGCGCTTTTGCACGGGAGACACCAGCTTCGCAAGACCTTGCGGACCAGTTGGCCACGCAAGGTCGCGAAACGGTGTCCGCAACTAAAGCGCGTCACGCTGAAACGGAATCAGGCGACGCGCTTTAAGTCTTTGTTTTGATGCATGTCGTTGTCCCAGAACCGCTGCACACTTCTGAGCGACATGCATTAGGCCGTCAAGGTCGCGAGCCTGCCGCCTCCTTGCCGGCCCAGCCGAACTCAGGCAGTGGCCTTGCCACGCTTTGTCGTCTTGGCCACGACGGCCGGCGCTGCCGGCTTGCGGCCAAGTCCGGTCGACTTCGCCAGCGCCGACCGGGTCGCCGAGTAATTCGGAGCGACCATCGGATAATCCGGCGGCAGGCCCCATTTGGCCCGATAGTCGTCCGGGCTCAAACCATAGTCTGTCCTGAGGTGTCGCTTGAGCGACTTGAACTTCTTTCCGTCCTCCAGGCAGATGATGTAGTCGGGAAACACCGACTTTTTCGGGTTCACAGCCGGAACCAGGCTCGGGCTTTCCACGACGACCGCGCCAGCCAGCTTTCGTACCGATGCGCTGACGCTGGCAATCAGGTCAGGCAGGCCGGAAGCCGGAAGCGGATTGTTGCCTACATAGGCAGAGACAATATCGGCCGTCAGCTCGATAACAGTCTTATCCTCGATATTTGACAATTCTTTCACCCTATTTGCGACAAAGTCATCCACCCCAGCGAAGACTTCTGTCGATGTATCTCTTTAACCGCGTCCCCCAACGGGCGCCAAGCGCCAAAACGAATCAAGACTTGACGACAACTATTTTTATGGGAAATCGACGTCGCGCAAATTAGAAAATCTAATACTTGGACACAGCAGACTTGGTTGACCGGGCGTCGGCCAATATCTCAAGAATACGCCGCCAGTGGGCACAACGCCCAAAATCCTTCTGCTCAATCGCCTTTTCGGCCTTCATAGCCGCGTAAAGTGGTGCCTCGGCGCCAAATTCCTTGATCAGCCAAAGTGCTTCCTGCCTGGCGAGACGTTCATTGTCGTCAAACATGGTCTTGCGCCTCCGAATGCTCCAGGCCGACCGCGATGCAACTGCCGATGACAAGGACGGCGCCGGCAATGGCGGTCGCCGTCAACCGTTCGCCGGACAACGTCAGCAGCAAAGTCGACGCAATCGGCGTGAGATAGGCGACGACGGCGACCTTGCCACCACGTTCGAGCTTCAGGGCGCGCGACCAGAAGTAATAACCCAGCCCCATCGGGCCGGCGCCCAGATAGAGTCCGAGGGCGAGATCCACGCCGACAGGCCAGGCGACGCCTTCGCGAGCGGACCATAAAAACGTCAAGACGACGCCGATGAGCGACGAAGGCAGCAACAGGCGGTCCGGCGACATGGCGAGCCGGCCCACCACCACCGAATAGAAAGCCATGCACAGCGCGGAGCCGAATGCGGCGAAATAGCCGACGAGGTCGCCCTGGAACCAGTTGCTCTCACGTCCTCCCGAAATCACCAGCGCGACGCCGCCGAATCCAAGGGCGGCGGCAAGGCCCAGCAAGCCCGGTCGCCGCGGATTTTCGAAGGCGATCACCGCCGCGGCAACCATCAAAGGCCAGGTGTAGGCCACGAGATTGGCTTCGATCACTGGCATCGAGGCGAAGGCAACGTATTGGAGCACCATGGTGCCGACCAGACCGATGAAGCCGACCGCCAGAGGAGCGAATGCGGCCCTGGGCGCGACCGGCCGGACCGCCTCCCGACCCAAGAACCGGATCAGGGCGAAGACCAGGGCAGCTCCCGCAAATTGCAGGAACTGCACCTGCGAAACCGGATGGGTCGCCAGAAGGGATTTGCCGACCAGGGCATTGGTCGACCACAAAGCCACCGCGCCAGCGGCGAAGACCAGCGCGGGTATCGAGCCTGATCCAAGCCGAAAGTATCGGCAAGGAGCTCTAGTTCCGCGCTCGACCATGATCTCGTCCGAAACCCGGTTCGCACTTTTCGGGATCATGGTTGGTTACCATGATTCCCTGGCTCCCCCTGGAACCTGTGTTTCGGCGACCGGGGCGGGCGTCGGATGCTCCGCCTCGAACCGGCGATAGGCCGGCAACTGGTTGGTCCAGACATCTTCGGCGAGCTCGGCGACCCATTCGCGGTCGTGGTCGTTGTCGGCGGCGAGATAGAACATCCTGTTGTCGTCGACATAGGGCTTGGCCACCGAACGCTGGTTGAGCACCAGCGTGACGCGCTCGCCATACCGGATCGGCGCCGTACGATGCAGGACGCCGAGGAACTGCCCGAGCGTGGCGTAGTTCATCTTGTGGTCGATGCGCATGATTCGGTTGCGCGGAATCTCGCGGCCGGATTCGAGGATGGCGCGGCCGGTCTCGGAATCATCGCAATAGATTTCGAGATGTCCGCCAACCAGCGGATCGCTGATCGACAACGGAATGAGCTCGGTGACAGGAACGCCGTCGCAATGCCATTCGACGGCGCCGTCCCTGGGATTCATGAAGGTAACGGTCGAGCCGACAATCGACAGCGGATAGGGCTCGAGCTTCGTGCCCATCATGTCGGACAGCCGCTCCAGACGCAACTTGTCGTGCAGCAACTCGTTGATTTCGGGGATGAAACGGTCGGCGCCGGTGATGAAGGTCAGATCGAGGTGCTTGTGCACGGCATGGCTGGCCTTCAGCCTGAGCGCCGCTTCCTCGATCGCGGCAAGCAGTGCCGGATCATAGCCGTGCAGATACTGCGCCACGCCGAAACTCGACACTTTCCAGGCGGTTTCGTGGCCGATGATGGCCTCGCGGCTCATCGCATAACGCAGTTCGGGTATGGTATGTGCGTTCATTGTACTTCTCCAAGTGGGGGGCAAACACTTGGTTAACAGTCGATTAAATTAGCCCCCCCTGTAAAATTAGGAATGCTAGTGCTACCGTAAGCCCAGCTTAAGGTCGAAACCCGTGCGTCTGCTCAGTCAGGTCAACCTCAATTCGCTGAAAATCGTGGAGAGTGCCGCACGCCACGGTAATTTCACGCGCGCCGGCGAGGAGCAGTTCATCACCGCTTCAGCGGTCAGCCAGCGCGTGAAAAGCCTGGAGGATCAGCTGCGCTTCAAGATTTTCCAACGCGGCGGCAATGCAGTATCGCTGACGCCGGAGGGCGAGACCTATGTCTCGCGCGTTCGCGAAGCGCTGGAGCGGATCGTCGCCGCCAGCATGGAAGCGACCGGGCAATCGCAGGAGCATGTGCTGAAAATATCCGTGCTGCCGACCTTTGCCGCGCGCTGGCTGTTTCCGCGCCTGCCGCTGTTCCAGCAGCAACATCCCGATATCGTCATGCGGGTTTCGACGTCCTACGCCACGCACGAGTTCACGAGCTCCGATTTCGATCTCGAAATCCGTTATGGCGACGGCCATTTCAACGGGCTGCCAGCCGACCTTTTGTTTCGGGAAGACCTGACACCGGTGTGCAGCCGCAAACTGTTCCACGAGGTTCTTGGCAACAAGCCGGTGTCGAGGGTGACACCGGACGACCTCAAGCTCTTTACGCTGCTGCATTCCGACACCTGCACCCAGAACTGGCAATCCTGGCTTGGTTTTGCCGGCGCCAGCTTCGTGCTCAGCGAGACCAAAAGCATCTATTTCGACTCGTGCATGATGTCCTACGAGGCGGCCAATGCCGGAATGGGCTTTGCCGTCGCCAACCGCGCCTATATGGCCAGCGACATTCGCGGCGAGAGACTGGTCGCGCCCTTTGCTGTCCACCATCCGAACACCGCCGGTTGGTACTTTGTCGCCCCCCACAAGAGCCTTGCCGCACGCAAGGTGCTGCTGTTCAAACAATGGGTCATGGCGGAGGCGGCGCTGACGCAACGCCAATTGGATAGCGACGTCAGGGATTTGGCTTCCGAGGCTGTCTGAAATTCAGATCCGCCTTCAATAGCCCGCCGATGACCGCCTGCCAGAAAATTGAGGACCATCGGTCAATGGACATCCAATCCAGGCAACCTGCTCTGGTCGGCGAAATCGTCGAGCTCAAGCCCCTTCGTCAGGAGCATTCGCAGGGACTTCTGAGCGCGGCCACGGACGGCGAGCTGTGGAATCTGAAGGCCACCGTGGTCCCAGGGCCAACCACGATCGACGGCCATATCGCCACCGCCCTGGCTGGCCGGCAGACCGGGACTGTCATGCCTTATGCAATCGTCCTGCGCAGCACGGGACGGATCTGCGGGAGCACACGGTTCTGGAAGATCGATCGCACGAACCGAAAGTTGGAGATTGGGCACACATGGCTCGCCAGTTCGGTTCAGCGATCGGGGGTCAATACCGAGGCTAAATACCTTCTACTTGCCCATGCTTTCGAGGTCATGGAGTGTGTTCGCGTGCAGTTCACCACGGACGAACTGAACGACGCTTCGAGAGCCGCCCTCCTGCGGATAGGCGCAAGGCAGGAAGGGATCATTCGCAATGAGCGGATCATGCCGGACGGCCGGAAACGCAATTCCGTCCGTTTCAGCATCATCGATTCCGAATGGCCTAACGTGAAGGCAATGCTGCAGCAAAAAATGCGGCGATAGCCAGCGCCGACCGCTCGGCGCAAAGCGAGAACAATCAGGAGTCAGGCGAAGGCCCTTCCCTCCTCCGTGCGCTGGAAATGCGCCAGGTCGAGCGTTACGGACGGGCGGCCCAGAACCGTCAGGATCATATGGGCCTGGCCGCGATGATGGGTCTGGTGGTTGAAGACGTGCGCCAGGGCGGGCGCAAGGCGCTGGGAGACGGTGCGCATATCCGACACCGTCATATAGGTGAAGCGGCCTGTCAGCGCCTTGTCGCTCAAGCCTGCGAGCCAGTCGATAATCCGCCGGTCCTCCGCCTCGCGCGCCAACCGCAGCTTGGGCAAGGCCCGGTGCAGTATGGCGTCCAGCGCCGTCGGCGCGTCGCCTTCGCCGGTGAAGCGCTTCATCCAGATGCGGTCGGCGGCGAGCAGATGGTTGAGCGTGCCCATCAGAGACCCGAAGAAGGCACCGACATCGCGATTGAATTCCTCGTCGTCGAGATCGGCGGCGGCATCATAGATGCGGCCATTGGCCCATTGATTGTAGGCGGCAAACATCGTGAAGTGCTGTTTCATTTTTTCTCCCGCCGGCCCGTTTCGGGTGTCGGGCGATACCTAGACCGCAAAGGCACCCGCGCCAATGACCATTCTGCTTTACGATCTCGTCGGGCGTGACGAGAGCCGCCCGTTCAGCCCGCATTGCTGGAAGGCAACGATGGCATTGGCGCACAAGGGCCTCGATGTCTCGACCGCGCCGACGCGTTTTCTGGAGGTGCCGACGATCGAAGGCGGCGCGTCGAAAACCGTTCCGGTGATCCGCGACGGCGACAAGGTCGTCACCGATTCCTTCGCCATCGCGCTCTATCTCGACGAGGCCTATCCGGACCGGCCGACGCTGTTTGGCGGCGAAGGCGGCAAGGCGATGGCGCGCTTCATCGAGCGCTGGTCGCAATTGACCATTCATCCCTACATCACCACCGCCGCGCTCGTCGACCTCCATGCCATGCAGGACGAGCGCAATGCCGTGTATTTCCGCCAAAGCCGGGAGCAACGCTTTGGCAAGAAGCTGGAAGACGTCGTCACGGCCCGTGACGCCGGGCTGACAGCCTTCCGGGCCGCGCTCGAGCCGCTGCGCTCAATGCTGGGCTACCAGCCTTTCATCGGCGGCGCGTCGCCGCTGTTTGCCGACTATATCGTGTTCGGCGCGCTGCAATGGGCGCGCGTGGCGACGCCGTATCAATTGCTCGACGATGGCGACGTCGTGGCTCAGTGGTTCGCCCGCTGCCTCGACCTGCATGGCGGGCTGGGGCGAAAGATTGCGGCGGCGGCGTGACGGCGGCAAAACGCCTGCCCTGCCCGCAAGGCAGCTGGGCCATCAATCCGTTGCGAAAATCAGCGGCGGGACAGCCGGCCTTACTTGGCCGCCTTTTTTGGCTTGCCGGTCTTCGGCTTGCTGGCCTTCGCCACCGGCTTTTCTTCCTTGGGGGCGGCCTTTGCCTTGCCGGCGGCAGATACCTTCTTGGCTGGCTTGGCCGGTTTGCCCGCGTCCTCCCGCTCGATGTCGGCGGCCGCCTGGTGCCAATGGCGTTCGTGGTGACCGGCCGGTTGCCCTTCTTCCTGCCAGATCTGATGGGCGCGATTGCGAATGCGCTCCTGACGATCGTCGGTCATGGTCATGTTGTCTCCATTCGGGCCGACTTCAGCGCGGCGCCGACACGCGACTATAGCAAGCAAAGCGTTGCTGTGCAGCCGTTCTGATCTTGCTCCGGAAAGCCAACAATCGGCTTTCCGTCCGCTTCGCGGACCTGTTCCGGCCCTTCGCTCGCGCTCCGGGCTGTTGTCGCTCCGGAAAGCCAGCAATCGGCTTTCCGTCCGCTTCGCGGACCTGTTCCGGCCCTTCGCTCGCGCTCCGGGCGTTCGTCGCTCGCAAAGCCAAGCAATTGGCTTTCCGTCCGCTTCGCGGACCGGTTCCGGCCCTTCGCTCGCGCTCCGGGCGTTCGTCGCTCGCAAAGCCAAGCAATTGGCTTTCCGTCCGCTTCGCGGACCGCTCCTCACCCCCTTGGCAATGGGCTGGGCGGCTTGTATAGAGCCCGCCACTCTCGATTCCATTCCAAGACAAGGACGACCCATGGCGCTCGAACGCACCTTTTCCATGATCAAGCCGGACGCAACCCGGCGCAATCTCACCGGCGCCATCACCAAGATGCTCGAAGATGCCGGCCTGCGCGTCATCGCTTCGCGCCGGGTGTGGATGAGCCGCCGCGAGGCGGAAGGTTTCTACGCCGTCCACAAGGACCGCCCGTTCTTCGGCGAACTGGTCGAGTTCATGTCGTCGGCACCGACGATCGTCCAGGTTCTGGAAGGCGAGAACGCCATTGCCAGGAACCGCGAAGTGATGGGCGCCACCAACCCGGCCAACGCCGCCGAAGGCACCATCCGCAAGGTGCATGCTCTGTCGATCGGCGAGAATTCGGTGCACGGTTCCGATGCGCCGGAAACCGCCGCGCAGGAAATCAAGTACTGGTTCTCGGACACCGAGATCGTCGGCTGAGCCGACACGGCCAAGCCTCATGTGAAAGGCCGGCACCTCGCCGGCCTTTTTCATTGGCGATCAGCTCGCGGCGCTGAAGCGCAGGATCTCGCGGCCATCCTTGCCTGATATTGCGAGCTTGCCAGCTTCGACCTTGTAGGACGCCGCCTTGGCCAGTGCATCGAACAAGGCCTTTTCCTCGGCCATCACCTCCGGTGCGCAAGCCATATAGGTCGAGCCGATGTCGCTAATAGCGATGGTCTGGCCATCGACCTTGGCCGTGGCAAAATAGGTGTTGCAAGGGCCACGGCCGCCGGCCTTGCCGGCTTCGCTGACCCTGAACGTCGCCTGCGGCGCGGCGATGGCGCCGACACCGTCGACATAGTCGATCACCCAGAGCTGACCAAAGACGGAAACCGCCGGCTCGCTGGTGGATGCCACCATCTTCAGCATGATGGTCTGCGGCGCGTCGGTCAGCGGATCGACCTGGTGGCGTACGTCGGAGATGAACATCAGCTTGCCGTCGACAGTGATGCGCGCCTGCAGCGCATAAGTCATTTGCGGCCGGATCACCGAGGGGTCGAACTTGATCTCGAAGCTGATCGGCACCTGGCCGCCTGGCTTGACGGTCTGCTCGCCGATGATCCTGGCCGGCGCATCGGCCAGCGAGACATCGGCAAGCTGGACGGACAGCACGGCGCTAGGCGGCAGGGCGATGCGTTCACGATAGATCACCTCGCCCCGCACCGTCTTTTCGGCGGCCACGGACTGTTCCGGCACAGCCAGGATGCCGACAACCAGCGGCACCAAACCGAAGACGAAAAACTCCGCGAGTCTGTCCAGCATGACCACCTCCGTTGCCCCGGGTCGCCAACGCCCGGGGCCGCCAACGCCCGAGCTGATCACCTCGCGCAATTTGGCCAAAGGATTGCGGTCAATGCATGGCTGCGACAGGGATTTATTCGGATGACGATTTCCAGCGCTTCGCCGCCTGGGTGTCGGCGTCCTTGGCTTCGACCCAGCCGCCTTCGGAGCCATCGACGCGATGCTCCTTCTTCCAGAAGGGTGCCCGCGACTTGAGGTAATCCATGAGAAAGTTCGCCGCTTCGAACGCAGCCTGGCGATGCGCCGAGGCGGACACCACCAGCACGATGTTCTCGCCCGGGCGAATCTTGCCATGGCGGTGGATGACGGTGAGGCCTTGCAACGGCCAGCGCCGAACCGCCTCGGTGGCGATGCGACCGATCTCGGCCTCCGCCATGCCGGGATAATGCTCGAGCTCCAGTGCCGAGAGCGCGCCCTGCTCGTCGCGGCACAGGCCGGAGAAAGAAACCACGGCGCCAATGTCGGCGCGGCCTTGCGTCAGCCCGGCGATCTCGGCGGCGACGTCGAAATCCTGGCGCTGGATGCGCACGCTCGGCACCAGGGCGGCCGGCATGAGTGTCAGCCCCCGGTCATCGGCGGGAACAGGGCGATCTCGCGCGCGCCCGCAATCTTCTCGCGATGATCGACATGTTCCTGATTGATGGCAACCCGGATCACGTCGGGATATTGCAGCGCGTGCTCGTAGCCTTCGCCGCGCGATTGCAGCCAGCGCAAGAGGTCGGCGACAGTCTCGATGCCGGCGGGCAATTCGACGTCTTCTTCCGATGTGCCGATCCGCTCGCGCACCCAGGCGAAATAGATGAGACGGGTCATCATCTCACTCATCCATGATGTGCTTGAGGCCGGCGCGGAAATAGTCATAGCCGGTGTAAAGCGTGACGAGCGCGGCGATCCACAGCAGCACCAGGCCGGTCTGCGTCGTCAGCGGGAATATCTTGTCGCCGGCCGGCCCCGCCAGCAGGAAGGCGATGGCGACCATCTGGATAGTGGTCTTCCACTTGGCAAGCTGCGTCACCGGCACCGAGACCTTGAGCGCGGCCAGATATTCGCGCAGGCCGGAAACCAGGATTTCGCGGCACAGGATGATGATCGCCGCCCACAGCGACCAGCCGGCAATGCCGGCATGGCGGTCGGTGTCGGCCGCCAGCAGCAAAAGGCACGTGGCGACCAAGAGCTTGTCGGCGATCGGATCGAGCATCTTGCCGATGTTGGAGGTCTGCTGCCAAGCGCGTGCAAAATAGCCGTCGAAATAGTCGGTGACGGACGCCAGCAGGAAAATAACCAGCGCCGACCAGCGGGCGAAGTCGCTCGATTTCAGATGGCCTTCCAGAAAAAAGCACAGCACGACCAGCGGCACCGCGATGATGCGGGCATAGGTCAGCATGTTGGGCAGGTTGAACGCGCGCTGGGCCATGTCGTGAAGGACTCTCTCTGCCTGCGTACTCAAATCAGAAGCTGATGTAGGGGGTCAACAGGCCAAAATCGATTGGCCAGATGAAAATAGCGCCCTGGCCGTCAGCTCTCGTGGAAATGATTGTAGACCAGTTTGGCCACCTGCTCGGAAATGCCGTCGACCTTGACAAGATCCTCGACCGCCGCACGGCTGACCGCCTTGGCGGTGCCGAATGCCAACAGCAGCGCCCGCTTGCGGCCTGGACCGATGCCGGCGATCTCATCGAGCGGGCTCTTGACCATCTCCTTCTTGCGGCGCGCCCGGTGCGAACCGATGGCAAAGCGATGGACCTCGTCGCGGAGCCGCTGAACGAAATAGAGCACGGGATCGCGCACCGGTAGCGAAAACGAGTCCCTGCCCCTGACGAAAAAACGCTCGCGACCGGCATCGCGGTCCTGCCCCTTGGCGATGCCGATGGCGACAACGCGATCCTCGATGCCGAGATCCGAGAGAATCTTGCGAACCGCCGTCATCTGGCCCTGGCCGCCATCGATCAGGATGACGTCGGGCCAGGCCGGGAAACTGCCGGAAATATCGTCTTCGATGTCATCACGCGCTTCGCCCGAGGCCGCATCATCGGGCACCGCAACGTCGCCATGCTCCTTGAGCAGCCGCGAAAAGCGGCGCTCCATCACCTCGCGCATCATGCCGAAATCGTCGCCCGGCGTGATCTCGGTCGACCGGATGTTGAATTTCCGGTACTGGTTTTTGACAAACCCTTCCGGTCCCGCGACAACCATGGCGCCGACCGCATTGGTGCCCATAATGTGCGAGTTGTCGTAGACCTCGATGCGCACCGGCGGCTTCGCCAGGCCGAAGGTCTCGGCGAAACCGGCAAGCAGCCGCCCTTGCGTCGATGTTTCGGCCAGCCTGCGACCCAACGCCTCACGCGCGTTCTGCAAGGCGTTGTCGGTCAGATCCTTCTTCTCGCCGCGCTGCGGCACCGAGATCGCCACCTTGCGGCCGGCGCGGGTGGAGAGCGCCTCGGCCAGCAGTTCCTGGTCCTCGACACCGTGCGACAGGAGGATGGCGCGCGGCGTCGGCTTGTCGTCATAGAACTGCGCCAGGAACGAGCCCAGCACTTCGGCGGCTTCCAGCGCCGGATCGGCCTTGGGGAAATAGGCGCGATTGCCCCAGTTCTGGCCGGTGCGGAAGAAGAACACCTGGATGCAGACTTGGCCGCCTTCCTGATGAATGGCAAAGACGTCGGCCTCGTCGACGGTCGCCGGATTGATGCCCTGATGGCTCTGCACATGCGACAGGGCGGCCAGGCGGTCGCGATAGATGGCGGCGCGTTCGAAGTCGAGGTCTTGCGAGGCCTGCTGCATGGCGGCCGAAATTTCGGTCTTCACCTTCTGGCTGCGGCCCGAGAGAAAGTCCTTCGCTTCGGCGACCAATTCGGCATAGCCCTCATGCGAGATTTCGCCGGTGCAGGGCCCGGCGCAGCGTTTGATCTGGTAGAGCAGGCACGGCCGGGTGCGGTTCTCGTAAAACGAGTTTGTGCAACTGCGCAGCAGGAAGGCGCGCTGCAGCGAATTGATGGTGCGGCCGACGGCGCCGGCCGAGGCAAAGGGGCCGAAATAGTCGCCCTTGCGCGACCGCGCGCCGCGATGTTTGTAAATGCCGGGCGAGACATGGTCGCCAGTCAGGAGAATATAGGGGAACGACTTGTCGTCCCGCATCAGAACGTTGAATCGCGGCCGCAAGCGCTTGATGAGATTGGCTTCGAGCAGCAGCGCTTCGATCTCGGTGCGGGTGACGACGAACTCCATCGTCGACGTCTCGCGCACCATGCGGCCGATGCGGTTGGTGTGGAAGCGCCCTTGCGCGTAGTTGGTGACGCGCTTCTTCAGGCTGCGCGCCTTGCCGACATAGAGCACGTCGCCGGCGGTGTTCATCATGCGGTAGACGCCGGGCGCATTGGGCAGCCGCTTGACCAGCGTCTGGATCACCTCGGCGCCGACCATGCCTTCGGCGTCGCCGGCATGCGGCGTCCAGTCGATGGCCGTGAAGGCGACATCCGGGCCGGCAGGTTCGACGATCTCCTCGAGCGCCTCGTCCTCGAGGTCGATTTCGGGAGGAAGATCGTCGGCGCCGCCGCGCGCCTTGTTCTTGTGATCCAAAGGACTCATTCCGTCATGCCTGTCACATCGGGCGTCTGCCATGCAAGATGCTGGCCGCCATCGAGCGCGATCATCTGGCCGGTGACCGAGCGTGCCTGCCAGAGATAGCGGATGGTGGCGCCGAATTCCGGCAATTCCGGGCCGCGCTTGAGGATCAGGCCTGCGACTTGCGCATCGAAATCGGAATCGTCCTGGCGCACATTCTTCAGCGTCGGCCCCGGACCGATTGCGTTGACACGAATGCATGGGCCGAGCGCCTGCGCCAGCATCTGCGTCTGGGTCCACAACGCGGATTTGGACAGCGCATAGGAGAAATAGCGCGGCGTCGGCCGCCAGACGCGTTGATCGATGATGTTGACGATCAGCCCGTCGCGCCCTTCGGACAAGGCATCGGCGAAATTCCGCGCCAACAGTGCCGGGGTTTTCACATGGATGGCAAAGTGGCGGTCCCAGGCCTTCCAGTCGAAATCCTCAACGGAATCGTCGACGAAGAGCGAAGCATTGTTGACCAGCAGCGAGATTGGGCCGAGCGCGGCTTCAGCCTGGCCAATGAGATCGGTGACGGCGTCCATGTCCGTCAGGTCGGCGCTCACCACGGCAGCGCGGCCGCCAGATTGGTTGATCTCGGCGGCCAAGGCATCCGCCTCACCGCGCGAGCGATTGGCGTGGATGGCTACAGCAAAACCATGACTGGCGAGGTCTTCGACGATTGCCTTGCCGATCCGTTTCGCCCCGCCCGTCACCAGCGCCGCGGCAGTGGCCTTGCTCATCTCGTGTCAACCCTCAATTTCGGCTCGAAAAAACGATGCCGACGAAATATGGCCCGCCATGCGTTAAACAGCGTTCGCTCCTGGGGCAGCATTGTGGCGAAAGGCCCGGTTCGGCATGCCGACTCGTCTTGGACTAGCGACCGCCGAACCGCAATATAGGACGCCGGAGTCCTTGCACCAAGCGGTGTGCAGCGCAGCATGAAATGGCTGCTGACAATTCGCTGTTGCGAAGATGCAACGTCAAGGTTCTGCCTCATTCGCGCCGGGGAATGACCCAAGTTCAGGTTCGCTTCAGCCGCATTTTGACACGACATTTGGAACCGACGAACGCCAGATCCGTTTCACCCCCCGGACGGGTTGATGGCGATCGTGAGAAACAAGCCTGTGTCCTGTGGCTTAAGGAGTAAAGAACAATGCAAGCCAATCTCAAATTCGCAAGGCCGCTGGCCGTTGCGCTCGGGCTCTTCGCCCTCGGTGGTACCGCTTATGCTGCGGACGTCGTTCAGGAAGAGCCGCCGGCACCCGCCCCGGTTGCCGAACTGCCTGTAGCATCTTGGGCCGGCCCCTATGCCGGTCTGAACGTTGGCTATGGCTTTAGCGGCCGTACCAAGGAAAAGGATTTCGGCGTTTCGACCGACACCAAGGGTTTTGTCGGAAGCGTCTTCGGCGGCTACCAGTGGCAGCAGGAGAACTTCGTGTACGGTGGTGAAGCCGAACTCGGCTACAACGGCGTCAAGGGTGACGACAACGGAATCCACTCGAAGGGCGGCTTCGAAGGCTCGTTGCGTGCCCGTCTTGGCTACGCTGTGACCCCGGAAATCCTGCTCTACGGCACCGGCGGTCTCGCCGGCAGAAGCCTGAAGGTGGAAGACTCCGTCATTCCGGCCAGCGACACCGCTACCATGCTCGGCTGGACCGCCGGCGTCGGCACCGACATCAAGCTGACCGACAATGTGTTCGGCCGCGTCGAGTATCGCTACACCGACTTTGGCTCGAAGAGCTTCGACGGTATCGGCAAGGTCAAGGCGACGGACAACCGCGTCACCTTCGGCGTCGGTATGAAGTTCTAAGTCGTTCAAGCCACGACACGAAAGAGCCGGGCCTCGCGCCCGGCTTTTTTATTATCCAAGATGTTTTCAGATCGTTCGCTGCTTAGTCTTCGCCAGCAGCGCTTCGACGAACCGGAGCGCAAGATCAACCCAAAGCTCCGAGTTCGTTCGCGCCGGCTGTGCCTTCCGGCGAGACATGGACATAGCCTCCATCTTACGCCCGCGATTGAGACGACTCTCACGCCGGAATCGCGGACGTCAATTCCGGGAATTTTTCGTCGAAGCGCGCCGCCCAGCGGGTCAACCGGCCGCGGCCCTTTTCCCATTTGCCGGCGAAACGCAGCGAGAGATAGCCGAGGCAGGCACGCAAAGCCATCTGCCCGGCGGTGATCTTCTTCGGCAGTTTAGGCGGGTTGGCATTGAGCAGATCGAGCGCGGCGGTGATCTTCGTCCATTGCCGGTCGAGCCAGGGCTGATAGACCATCTCCTCAGGCCGGGTGCGGCGCTCATAGACCATCGACAGCGCGCAATCGCAGATGCCGTCGGCCAGCGCCTCCAGCACTTCCGCTTCCAGCCGCTTGTCGGGATTGCGCGGGAACAGCGCGCTCTTCGAAATCCGGTTGAGGTGCTGGGTGATGGCGCGGCTGTCGTGTACCGAACGGCCATCGTCGAGCACCAGCACCGGGATCTTGCCGAGCGGATTTGCTCCGGTCAGCTCCGTCGGTTTGTCCTCGGTCTTGACCGCCACCAGATCGATCGCGACGCCGGCATAGGCCGCGGCCATCCTTACCTTGGAGCTATAGGGAGAGGTGGATGCGTAGAGCAGCTTCGGCATGATCGGTTTCCTGTTTGCAGGCATCCAGTGTTGACTGGACAGGCGCTCGCGATCAATCGCCAGAGGGCAAGAAAACAACAGCCAAAAACCGGTTGCGGTTTCCGCTCCAGACATCATCGACAAGCCTACAGACTGGTACGCTGGAAAACGCCAGCGAACGACTAGGCAGGCTGACGGTACTCTGCGGTCGCATCTCACAAGCCTCACGGCGTTGCGCCGAGGCCTTCGCCAATCGCGGCAGGAATACAATCCAAAGAGCGAGCGAGGCAGCCAACCGGCGCCTCGCTTTGCTTGCCCCTCGGTCCCATCCCGATGTTCAGCCCTCAGGGCTGAACCCGCTGCCGGACTTGCTTCGGTCCAGTGCGTCAGAGCGTCCTTGCCAGGTCCCGAGGGAAAGGCGACGCCCCAACGACCGGTCTACTTCTTGGCCGGAGCCTTCGCCTTCGCAGGCGCTGCCTTGGCCTTCGGCGCGGCGGCCTTCTTCACCGCGGGCTTGGTCGCGGCAGCGGCTGCTTTCATGGCCGGCTTTGCTGCTGCTTTCGCGGCTGGCTTCGCTGCTGCCTTCGCGGCTGGCTTCGCTGCTGCCTTCGCGGCGGGCTTTGCCGCTGCCTTGGCGGGCGCGGCCTTCTTGGCCGCGGGTTTCGCCACGGCCTTGGCCGCAGGCTTCTTCGCCGGTGCGGCCTTAGCCGCCGGCTTTGCCGCTGCCTTGGCGGGCGCCGCCTTCTTCACGGCGGGCTTCGCCACGGCCTTGGCCGCAGCCGGCTTCTTGGCCGGTGCTGCTTTCGCTGCGGGCTTTGCTGCCGCCTTCGCAGGCGCTGCTTTCTTCACTGCTGTTGCGGCCTTCGCCGCGACTGCTTTTGCGGGTGCTTTCTTTGCCGGTGCCTTGGATGCCGGCGCTTTAGATGACTGCTTAGCCATGTCATGCCCCTTCACGTTATGCCGATGGCCGTGAATGACCCCGGCGCGCAATGCATATCTGACTCGCGGCTCGCTAGCCAGCGAAGCAATGGTATGATTTTCTCAGCTTAAATTTTCGTTGAGATCGAGACACGATCGCACTCATCATCGCGAAAATCCGCTGTTGATCTTCTGATATCGTCAGCAATTTCACGTAGGCATTCTCGATGCGGAGCCACCATGAAGCTCAGAAGATTAGCGAGCAGCTTCGCGCACGATCTTCGGCCGCGAATATCGCGACCTGCCACCTCGTCGAGACGTTCATCTTCTGTATTTGAACAGTCCATGCGGATCACGATCGCGACGCAACGACCGATCTGACGATCACCTTGTCAAGCATACGTTCGTCACTTGCGGTGAGTTGACGGATAACTCTGCACAGCAGAGTATTCTGCAAGAGAAAAGTTGGGCGCGTTGATTTCGACCGCACCAAGGCAAGTGACACGATCGCCGCGCGCGACCGCCAAATGGCATGGCAACGGCCCAGGGCTTTGCCGCAGTGGAGCCGAACGATGAGTGCCGACGAGATCATCCATCAGATTACACGGCTGCGGATCATGGCCGTCCTGAACACGCTGGAAAGGCGCGAGGCGCTGGAGTTTACCCAGTTGAAGGCCATGATCGAAACCACTGATGGAAATCTCGGAGCACATCTCGATACGCTGGCGAGAGCAGGCTATGTCGACGTTGAAAAGCTTTTCGTCGGGCGGCGGCCGCAGACCCGGGTCAAGGCAACGACGATTGGGCGGCGGGCCTTTCGCGGTCACATTGCCTTTCTTCGCAAGATCATCGATCAGGCCGAGGCCGGGCAACGCAGGAAATAGGACTGCGATCGAGCGATCTCCAAATTCACACTCTGCTGGCGTTTGTCCGGGATAGGGATCGCGCCTCCTGTCAACACAGCAAGACGCCTGCGGTTGATCGAACCGCAGGCGCCCAAGCCATCGAGAATGGAAAGTTGCGTCTAGCGCAGGACGCGGCAGCGGCCGTTATAGACCATCCAGCGGTCGAAGCCCGCGACGCAGAACTCGACATTGTCGCCGATCGAGGCAAAGCCCTGGCCTTCCTCGATCAGATACCAGATGGTGCGGGCGCGGCCGTCGGAGAGACTGACGGTGGCGCCGCAATAGCGGCGGCCGATCGGCCAGGTGTCGTTGGCCGGCAGGTAGCGGTGCTGGTGGATGCGCTGGAAGTCGGTGATCTGCACGTCCGGCAGATGCGGCACGTGATGCACCTGGTAGGAGAAGCGGCTGGTGATCTTGCTCAGCACCCAGGGCTGCCCGCAGACGCCGCCATCGTCATCGGAATAGACGCCAAGGTCGGCCGCCTGCACCGCCTGGGTCACGCCGAGAGGCACGGCAAGCGGGGTGCAGAGCGAAATCAGGGCGGCAAGGGCGGATTTGGCGAAGCGAGTCATGACAGCCTCTCAAGGTCGATTGCCCGCACTGTGCGGATTCGCTTGGCGGCGGTCAAGCGGTTGTATTTGTCTTGGTTTCCAGCTCTAAAATCGCCATAACCAGAAGTGGTGCTTCCGGCGAAGGTCGCGGACGTCGCTACGCCTACTCCCCGGCCAGCCATTCCAGCGACCAATGCGCCGGCTTTTCCAAGGCGAGCAATCTGTGCAGGGCCGGCAGCACGGTTCGCAATTCGCCTTCCAGCGTGAAGGGCGGGTTGACCACGATCATGCCGCTGCCATCGAGGCTGGGCTCCGAAGAGGCCGGCCTGATCTCGAATTCTATGTCGAGGATTTTCGGGATGCCGGATTGCTTCAGCGCCTTCCTGAAGGCGATGACCGCCTTGCGGTCCTTGATCGGATACCACAGCGCATAGAGGCCGCCGGGCCAGCGCTTGTAAGCCCTTGTGAGCCCGTCGACGAGACGACCGAACTCGCCCTCCTCTTCGAAGGGAGGATCGATGAGCACCAGGCCACGCTTCTCCTTCGGCGGCAGATGCGCTCCGAGCGCCAGCCAGCCGTCGAGTTCCATCACCCTCACCTGGAAATCGCCGGCGAATTCCGCCTTCAGCTTCGCGGCGTCCTTCGGGTGCAGTTCGATCGCCGACAACCTGTCCTGCTTGCGCAGGAGATGACGCGCGAGCAGCGGCGAGCCCGGGTATTTCTTCACGCCGCCTTCGGCATTGAGCGACCGAACCGCCTCCAGATAGGGCGCCAGCAGGGCGCCCGCCTTCGCCTCGAACGAGGCGCCGATCAGCCTGCCGATGCCGCCCTGCCATTCGCCGGTCTTCTGCGCCTCGACCGACGAAAGATCGTAGCGGCCTATGCCGGCATGGGTGTCGACGACGCGAAACGCCTTGTCCTTCTGCTTGAGATAATCGAGCAGGCGCGTCAGCACGACATGCTTGACGACATCGGCGAAATTGCCGGCATGATAGGCGTGGCGGTAGTTCATGATCTGTTGCCGTTACACATGTCGTTGCCCCAAAAACCGCTGCACACTTTCGGGCGACATGCGTCAACCCCTGCCCCAGCGCGGCGGCGGTGGTTGCGAATTCGGATTCTCCGGCCGGCTGCCGCCAGAACGCAACGAAAACAGGAAGCCGATCAAACCAATCGCCATCAGCGAGAAGCCAACCGGCCGCGCACGCCGGTCGGTTTCGCCGACGCCGGAGCGCAAGACGAGATCGACCGCCCGCATCGGGATGTCTTCGGCATCGCCCGGACCGACGGTGAAGACATAAGGACCTGAATTGATGGTGGCGATAACGCCGGCCTCGTCGCGAAAGATCTTGTCGGGCAGCTGCGGGCTGACCTGGCGCGGGGTGTCGGCATGGTTGAATTGCAGTGTCGAGGCAAGCACCGTGCGGCCGTTGCTGGCGGCGGTCAGCGTCAACACTGTGCGCTGTTGCGAAACGATGCGTTCGGCCCGCGCGGTCAGGTCGACCAGGACCCGCACCGGCGCGTCACGACCCGAGAGCGACACGGTCAACGGCTTGAAGCGGCCCTGCTCGTAAACGCGCCAGGTGCCGATCTCATGGCCGGAGAAATTGGTCATTGCCCAGGGATAGAGGATGCCGACACCGAGGCCGGCGAGCAGGATCAGGACAAACAGAAAGCGCATTCAGACAGCCACCTTGTAATCATACCTTGCGGGCCAACCGGCCCGCGCCGGCAGCGTCGCGCAGGCGCTCCATCTCGTCCAGCAGCATGTCGATCCCGAGCTCGAATCGTGTCTGCCTATCGCATTCCTTCATCCGCGCCCTCTTCCATACGCCACACCTTGCTGCTCGCCGCCGGCGGTGCGCTGATGCTGGCCGCGGTATCTGCCCATGCGGACGACTACGATGCAACGCTCAACGAAATCCAGTCGACCATGGGCGGCGTGCCGAGCTTCGTGAAACAGGTGCCCAAAGCCGGTCTGCCCGGAGCCTGGGCCGAGGTCAAGGCGGTCGAACCCGATGACAAGCCGGTACTGCCGCCAAAGGTCAAGCCGCTGACCTCGCTGGCAGTGGCGGCGCAGATTCCGTGCACTTACTGCATCTGTCGGACACGCAGGACGCCAAGCGCGCCGGCGCCACCGGCGAGGAGATCCAGGAGGCCGTGTTGATCTTCGTGCCGCGGCTACCAAAGACCCCGACATTGCGTCAAATAGCCAATCCAAGCTCCTGATCTGCAACGAGTATCCGTTCTCGGACGAAGGCCGTCAGGCGTTGCCGGCTCAAACCCATTCGAGGGTTAACCATTTGCAAATTGTTATGGTTAAGGAACCACTAATTTAGTTGACTATGTTCTCCACAGGTATATTTTTGTGGCGTTGGGATGTGCAATTTGGGCGAGCAATCGACGATGGTGGCACTGGGCGTGTGATCGCGATTTTGGGTCGTGGAGACGGGTGAGCGACGTCACGTAAACCGTGCGGCGTAGGCTCGCCAAACCCAAAGAACAATTAACGCACATCAATGTTGGCAAATCCGCTGATGTGGAGGGTTTGTCTCGTTCTCAAGGCGTAGCTGGGCTGTTTGTCCCGGCTCGGCGGTAGCGTACGCGTTGCGTAAGGGGTAAGCATGAACAAGGTCATCAAGGTCCTGAAACTGGGATCCGGAATCGGTCAAAGGGAGTCCCACCAAAAACGACGTCGCGCCCTGGTTGCCGGGGGCGCGGGCTTCCTGGGGTCGCATCTGTGCGAACGGCTTTTGCGGGATGGGTATGACGTCGTCGCCATGGACAATTTCCACACCGGCAAGAGATACAATCTCAGCGCCCTTCTGCGTGATCCCAGATTCACCTGCATCGAGCATGACATCATCGATCCGCTGCCTGCGGACCTCGATTTCGACGAAATCTACAATCTGGCCTGCCCTGCCTCTCCGCCGCACTACCAGGCGGATCCGATCCATACGTTCAAGACCAGCGTTCTCGGTGCGCTGAACCTGCTGGAACTCGCGCGCCGGAACAACGCCAAGATTTTTCAGGCCTCGACCTCCGAGGTCTACGGCGACCCGTTCGTGCACCCACAACCCGAGAGTTATTTCGGCAACGTCAACACGCATGGTCCGCGGTCCTGCTATGATGAAGGCAAGCGTTCGGCAGAAACCCTGTTCTTCGACTATTCGCGGACCTATGGCCTCGATATCCGCGTCGCCCGCATATTCAACACCTACGGCCGCCGCATGCAGCCCGATGACGGGCGCGTGGTTTCGAACTTCATCGTCCAGGCGCTGCGCGGTGAGGACCTGACCGTCTATGGCAGCGGCCAGCAGACCCGCTCCTTTTGTTACGCCGACGACCTTATCGAGGGCTTCATGCGACTGATGAATGCGCCGCATGCGCCCGCCCATCCGGTCAATCTCGGCAACCCAGGCGAATTCACGATCATGGAACTGGCGACGCTGGTCGTCAGCTACACCAACTCCAGATCGAAGATCGTGTATCGGCCACTGCCGGTCGACGATCCGAGGCAACGCAAGCCGGACATTTCCTTCGCCAGGGACAATCTCGGTTGGGAGCCGAGGATCAACCTGGCCCAGGGGCTCGAGCACACCGTCGACTATTTCGACACCCTGCTTTACGGCAGCCGGAGGTTCACCGGAGCAGCCGCTTCATGAGCCGACCGGCGATCCTGGTGACAGGTGGAGCGGGCTTCATCGGCAGTCATACCTGCAAGCTGCTGGCGGCGGCCGGCTATCTGCCCGTGGCGTTCGACAATCTATGCCGCGGCAACCGGAAATCCGTCGCCTGGGGTCCGCTGGTCGTTGGCGATATTCGGGATCCGGATGCGCTCCGAGCGGCGATCAGGACCTACCGGCCGACATCGGTCATCCACTTCGCGGCACTGGCCTATGTCGGGGAATCCGTTAACGAGCCGGCGGACTATTACTCGACCAATGTGACCGGCACCATCGCCATGCTCGACGCGGCACACGCACACGGCATCGACAACATCATCTTCTCCAGCAGTTGCGCAACCTACGGCGTGCCGGAGGCGTTGCCCATTCGCGAGACCTCTTCGCAAAATCCGATCAGCCCTTACGGGCGCACCAAGCTGATGGGAGAACAGATCATTGGCGACTATGCATCCGCCTATGGGATGGAGTTTGCGATCCTGCGCTATTTCAACGCCTGCGGTGCCGATCCTGACGGCGAGCTCGGCGAATGGCATTCACCCGAAACGCATCTGGTTCCCCGGGTGCTGATGGCGGCGTCGGGCATCATCAACGAAATCGAGGTCTTCGGCACGGACTATGACACGCCGGACGGCACCTGCGTGCGCGATTATATCCACGTCAGCGATCTGGCCCGCGCCCACCTGATAGCGCTCCAGCACCTCGAGGGCGGCGGACAAAGCCTGGCGGTCAACCTTGGCACCGGGCGGGGCATATCCATCAAGGAGATCATACAGGCGGTCAGCCGAATAACCTCACGACCGGTTCCTGCCGTCTTCAGGCCCCGGCGCCCGGGAGATCCGGCCGAACTCTATGCCGATCCGGGCAAGGCACGCGCGCATCTTGGCTTCGTTCCGCAGCTTTCCGACATCGACACGATCGTCAGAACCGCGGCCCCCTTCTTCGGGCTGCAGACGAAACCTTCGAAACTGCCGTCAAGCGATGCGGCGACACCCGTCGCCGCTCGATAGGTCAGAGATAGCGGGGGTGGCAACTGGCGAGCCGGCCAAATCCACTCGGGCTGCAGATATAGGGCGCACTGCCCAGCAGCGGACCACCATCGCCAGGGCTGAAAGCGACCTTCACAGGTCCAAGCGTGCGGACCTTGATCGCCTGCGGTGACGAAAAAGCGTATGTACTCCCAGTCGACGGCGCCGTGCTCGTCATTAGAATCTCAGGGTCGGCTCTAAGCGTATGAACCTGATACATGACGTAGATCGGCTGGACGGCGGGTTTGCTGCGGAGCGGATGAACGACAGGTTCGATGAAGACCGCATCGGTTCGGGCCGCATCGAGACCCTGACAACCCGAAATCATCGCCACAGCCGCGACGATACATAAATTGTATTTGGCAGGACGCAATGCGTGCATTGCGAAATTGACCATCATGTATCCCCTCCTGTCGAGCCGAGAGCGCGTTGCGACATGGTATTCTTTGGCCACATTCACGCTGATGAGCAACCACTCAAACCAGCATCGCACAGAAATATTAGAATGCGCTTATAAGTTATACCGTGCGAATGCCTGACGTCTCGCCGTTCTGTAAAATCGAACGCAATAGTACGCCGGGAACTTCGGAAAGGCGTTGACGAGTTACGATATGCGATTCGCGAGTTCCCCGACAGGCGCGCGGCAAAAGCAGCCCACTGTCAAAACAGGGAAAGACTTGAGGTCTGCTGCCCCGCCATGTGGCCAAATCGAAACGCACAATCGCAGGTAGCGTCAACGCGGGTAGGAGGCAGATCGGCTCGATATGAACCGAAACACGACCTAATTCTTGGCATCAATCAGCTTGCGTGTCTCTTCGAACTGCGCGCCTTTGGTGTCGCCCGCTTCGAATTTCCGATATTCGTCGGAAGGATCCTCGGGGGCTCGTTTGAAGCTGTACCACTCCCCATTCGGCTCCTTGCGTTGCTCGATGGCTCCATCCTTTATGCGGTGGCCGTAGCAGGTGCGTTGCTGCTTGCCCTTGTAGCTCTTTGACCGCCAGGCGACCTCCATGCACATCTTGCCGTCGTTGGTGACCAGCCACCTGCCTTCGGCGACAGAGGCTGAATCCGGCGCCGACGTCCACGCCCGCAAGGGTCGCCCGGTCTGTCCGAAATAGGCCGCTCCATCTTTCCACAGCCATGTGCGGTCGGAGTAGAGAAGCTGCAACTCAAAAGCCGTCGGCACGTTGGCGGCAGCTTCCACAGGCTTGGGCTTTTTTTCGTTGACCGCGTGAGCGGGTCCGGCAAGTGCCAACTGGCCACAAACAACCAGCAGAGGCACAAGCCATATGTGCCGGGCAGACTGGCCGCGCCCCGCCCCTCCAGCTGTACGTGGCCAAGGCAATCTGGTCGAAGCTGTCGGCACAATCAGCGGTCGCATTTCGATTTTCGCATCTCGATCCAGCGTAGCGCCGACACGATCATGACCCAGGACGCGCCACCACGGAGCGTTCTCCCTATCCACGCAACACGTGGCCGCGCGGCCAGCAGCTTGGCATACGAGCATTAACAGCCGGGCAAAGACCGATGTCAACCTTTTGCGCCGTAGCGAGGCGCTTCAGGCCGAGGGGTCAACAGTCTGTAAAACAGGCCGACGTGAGACTTCGACCTCAAGCAACGACGGCCGATCGAAGACGGTTCAAACGCATATGTCGATTGGTATCGGCGCCAATGAAAATCCGGGCGCGAGGGGTGGCCGGCGCGGCCCACGCCGCCTCACCACTCACGCCCGGATTCCGTCCCCGCGGAACTCTTGCTAACGCGCGCGGCAGGTCGCGCGCTGGCCAAATCCACTCGGACCGCAGATCCACGGGGAATGACCAAGGAACGGGCCACTATTGCCCAGCTGGAAAGAAACCTTCACTGGCGCCGGCGTGACGATCCTGGCCGGTTGCGGCCGCACGAAGGCGGCGTAGGCAGTCTCGGTCGTACGTGTCACGCTGGCCGTCTGCATGAGACGCTGGCGGCTGAACACATGGTTCCGCTTCTTGCCGACGTAGTGGATCTTCTTGCCGGGCGCATGCGCCACGGGCTTGGCGGCGAGCGAACCGGTCGTGGTCGCGTCCATGCTCTGGCAACCGGAAACCATCGACATCACCGCAACGGCGGCTAAAGACCAGGCATTGTTTCTGCCTCTAACGGCCAAATCCCTCATGAATTTATTCATCATCTATCCCCTGTCGATAAATGCCATCGATTGGACGCGGAGATATTTATTCTTCGGTGTCTTCCGCGCCGTGCGAACGGTCAACCGCCATTCACATCATGCCCGAATATTAGGGGATACTTATTAAAATTCGCGCAAACGGCGTGGTGAACACCGTATTTGAGCGCTCGATAGGATTTTACTAAAATGCTATCGGAGTGGATGACCGAGCGGCAAGACAGCCGTCCATAAGCCGACCGATTTGAGCATCACAACGAACTTTGCAATTCGCATACCGGTAAGCGGCGCTGGCGATGCGACCCGTTTCAAGGTACCCATGGCGCTATATGCACCCCTCGATAAACGGGCCGCTGACCCACAGCGAACCATCATTGAACATGCTGGTCCCGCTGTCGTCGATGAATCCAACGGCCTTGTTGTCGACACGCAGCCGGTTCTTCGGCACCGTCTGGCCATTTACCCTGACACTCCCGACAAACAGGTTGCGATCGCCCGCCTTGCCGACCCCGGCCCAGAGATCGTTGGCATAGCGCAGTTCGATCTTCTGCGGACTCGGCATGGCGCCGAGATTGAAGCGAAACGGTACGGTGTGAGCGGACGCCGCCTTCAACTCCGCCACGATGGCATCAGCGGTGATCGCTTTGCTTTCCACCCCCTGGACTTCCATCTGTCCAACCGGCTCTCCGTCGACCAGGACGTCGAGCCGAGGTGATCCTTCAAAGCTGGTGCCAGCGGCGTCGACCTCAAGGCTGGCGATCCGGCAACGTGCCGTGCTTTTCTCCGCCTGCGCGACCATATCCGCCACGCGCCGCCTCTGCGATTGTACCCACCCGGCGATGGGCCGCAGCAGTTCGCTATGGTCGCCCTCTTCGTCCTTGACGAGATTGACTTTTTCCTTGGGATCAGCCTCGAGATCATACTCCTCGACCTTACCTGTGGACGCGTTGAAGATGACCTTGCGATCATCTTCGCGGTAGCCGAATTGATAACCGCTCCACGGGCTGAAGAAGAATGTCCTATTCGAACGCTGCTTGCTGAACAGGCTGTGGCCCTGCCATGACTTAGGGAGCGGCAAGCCTAGTATGTCAAGGATAGTCGGAGCTATATCGACAATTCCGCCGACGGAATGGACTACATCATCGTGAAAAAGCTGCTTATTGATCATGATGAGGGGAATGTGGACGTTTTCTTCGTATAGCGCACTGGCATGGACGTAGTTACCATGTTCTCCAAATGCCTCGCCGTGATCGCCGAGTATGACCACAAGTGTGGAATCGGGCTTGCCGGACTGCTTGAGTGAATCAAGGATCTGTCCCAGCGCCTGGTCGCCGATTTTCAGCGCATTGAGGTAAGCGTTGAATTTCTCGTCATCCGAGTAGTGAACCTGGACGTTGTCTTTGGACGAAGCAGGCATCGCCGAAAACATAGGACTATCAATCAGATAAGGGTAATGCGTCATAGCGGTGAACATGACTGCAAAGAAAGGATTTTCTGAGTCCGCATTCACCCAGTCGATTGTTGACTGCGCCGTGCAGAGGTCGCTGTTGTAGTCCATGTTCTTCCATTTTTCATCGCTGAGCCTGAATGTGGGAACGTTGCATTTCTGCCCGCGATAATCCTTGACGACGTCCAACCCCCTCTTGAGCAGAAATTCATTCACGCGCTGAAAACGTGAATCCGCACTCCAGAAAAATGCGGTGCGAAAGCCATTCTCGGACAGGGTACTCGAAATCGAACTTAGCGGCAGATCCGGATGACTCGCCGTCATTCCGTAGTACGATATATCGTTGTACATCGAGCTGAACAAAGAGAAAATGGAATATTGAGTAGACGGTGCATGAGCATATACGTTGTCGAAGCGCATCGAATCGGCTGAAAATCTCTTTATATTTGGCGTTACGGGGTATTTACCGCCAAACGTCTCGATATGCCTCGACGGGACTGACTCCATCATGAAAACAAGTACATTCTTGATCGGGTTTGGCGATTGCGCTTTGAAATTGGAGGTTTCCGCCGGCCGTTCTCCAACACTGGCGACGTCTGGATCGCTGGCGTCGACTTTCATGGTGAAAACGACCGGCGAAGGATTGAGCAAGGCAGATTCAACAAAATGCACAATCGGGTTTTCGATTTTTGCCACCGGCAGGGCCGCAGCCTGCAGATAGCGTTCAGTGCCGAACAGTGCCGAGGCAACGCACAGGACTACCAGGCCCAGAAATATCGAGCGGCCGGTTGCCCCTAGCCGCAAGCATAGCCTCGCTGCGGCATACCCCAGGACGAGGACAAGCACTATGGACAAGGACGAAGCCGCAAAGTCCCTCAGATTGAACGCATCGCGCATGGCGCTCTGGGCGTCGGCGTTCTGCAGGAAGTCGCCGTAAACCAGCCATTGGAAAGTGAACGGTTCGCTCAGCATCTTGACGAGATTCACGTTGGCAAAACCCCAACCAAGCAAAACCAAGATCGCAAGATAGAATATGACGACAACGATGCCGGTGCCGAAACCACTTCCCATCGCCAGGAAAAGCAGGACCAAGGTTGCCGCGGTCAGGAATACGACAAAAACCAGGTCATAGTGGCTTGCGGCAATTCCGCTCGGGATTGCGGCGAAAAAGCCTTGTAGCGTCGTTTGCGGGTCGATGATGAAGCTTCGATAGATACCCAAAAGCAGCCAGGAAAACAGTGCGGTGCAAATGATCAGCAAGCTTGCGCGAAAGAAGCGCATGTAACGAAGGGAGCTCGACCGTGTATTGGATTCCATCTGACTGATATCCGTACGTTACTCTCTTGAACACCGAAACAACAAGTATCTGACCCTGTGAAGCAGCAGGCAAGTGCTTGCGCCGCCATCTAAAGTCCCGCTGGCATCTGATCGGTGCCGGATTCACCCCCGGCAAAATGAACGGAGATTTTCTATCAACGGCTGGTTTCAATCCCCGGCGATCGAGACATCATCCCGTGTGTTGCGGCGCTTTGCTTTGGCAATCGGTCCGAGAAGGCGGGCTCACAAGGCTTTTCCGATCCGATTATCTGACAACTGCTGGATTCCATCCCGGGTCAAAATGGAACGTGCGTGTTCCGATTCCCCCACGGCCAGCGCCCGAGACCGGATAAGCCACGGTAATGATGCGCACACTGCCTGCGCCCTGCTGCAGTCCATATATGCCTTCCAGGCCACGGTCATAAAACGCGGCTCCCGGGACGGAGAGCGCGACACTGGCCAGCACGGCCTGCAAGGCAAGTTTAGCGACATTGCGCCGCAACGAAATTCTGTTCTCCACGAGGTGCCTGGCGATGATCACGACCACGAGCAACCCGTAGATGAAGGCGTTGAAGGCCGCGAACCAGTAGAAGCCGGTGGCGTCCGAAGCGCGCTCGACGAGAAGGACCGGCAGTGAGGCACAGACTGCAAGCGCCACGTAGGGAACGATAACGCGGGCAGGCAGGAGATTTTTCGGGCCGCTGCCTTTTGGGGTAACCCGAAAATCGACGAACGACTTGGTCAGATAATCACGTATGGACGACAACGTGCCCGCCAGCACCCACGGCCAACGCGCAAAGAAGGAGAACAACGTTCCTTCCCAACTGATCGTTTTTGCGGTGAGCGGACGTGACAAACCGAAAGCCTTCAGTAGCGCCACGAGGAGAATCAAGGATATGGAATTCGGTGCATAGTAACAAAGAAAATCGCCATAAGTCACATTGGCAAAGCTCCGCCCCGACAAAAGTGCATAGATCGGCATGACATACATCAGTAGCGAGAAGAAGGCGAACAGCGGATACCAAAGCTGCCGAAACAGAAACTGGAACTTGAGCCGCGGCGTCAGCTTGGAAAGATAGATGGGTGAGTATTCCAACAAGATGGTCATCAGGCTTCGCGACCACTGGAATTCCTGCGTGACAAGATCGGCAAAGGTCTGGGGCCCATCGCCATGGGCGATGGCGTCGATGGCATGCACGCCGCGCCATCCGGCCGAGATGAACAGCATGGAAGTCGAGTGGTCCTCGGCCAATTCCGGGCCAAGGCCGCCGACTTGCTTGAGCGCGGCCGTCCGCACCGCATAATGCGAGCCGATGCAGAGCGGCGTTCCGTCGCCGGTGTGGCCGGACTGTAGGGGGCCGTGGAACATCCCTTCCGGAAACAGCCGGCTGCGCGCCGACCAGCTCTCGGCGGCATTGTTGTCGCAAATGCTAGGCGCCGAAACGTAACCAATCGCAGGGTCGGCAAACGCGGCCAGAATTTTCCTGAGATAGGATGGTGTCGGCACGTGGTCGGCATCCATCTGGGCGACGAAGTCGTAGCGTTCATAGCCATAATGGTCGTAGAAGAACGCTAGGTTCCCCTCTTTGCAGCGCGTTCGGCGCGGCCAGGTCTTGCGGTGATAATCTGCTCGCCCGCGCCGCGACGAAATCATGACGTTGTGGGCATCGCACCAGGCGACGGTATCCTCGGATGGGTCCTCGTCGGCCAGCCAGGTATCATGCGCATAATCCTGCGCCAGCATTGCCTCGAGGGTTCGTGCGACCACGGAGAACGGTTCGGACGGAGCCTTGGTCACCACCATCGCGACCCTCGAATGTTTCGGGACCGTGTGTAGCCCGGAGGGTTTTTTCATCGCATGCACGTTCACGAGAAAATACAGCGGCATGCATGTCAGCCATACGAGCGTGAGCGACGCCAACATGTATGGAAAGATGTGTTCGACGTGCTCGGGCTGCAGCCACCAGAACCAGAAAAATCCAAAAGAGACTGACCAGCAAGCCAGTCCCAACGTCCAGATACGCTGCTGGGTGGCCGACAGGACGGGGACGAGAAAAGGAGCCTCCTCCACCGCCTTGGCCAGCGCCACTCCAGGCCGCCGTCTCGACCTGGTATTACCGCTGATGGATCCTGCCGAGGAAATACTCATACACGTACCGCCGCCACTCGAAACGTCGGCCGAAACGAAGACCGACGAACTCCAACCCCGCCCCAGAATCCGTCCGCGCTTTCTTAGAGTCAACTAAATTAAGCGTTCATTAACTATGCTCCTTGAGAACTGGTTAACTTAACGCATTGAATCGCGATACGAATTCCCATTGGATACTGGCCACGTACCCGGTCTGAAATGGCGTGCCGGCAAAATTGGACGTTGGAGAGTTCGCGGACGGTTGGCCCAAATTTTCACAGAACCGTCATGCCCCAAGGGCTGCGTTAACCATGTTGCGAACACCATAGTTAAGCAACTGTTAATTGCACTTGACTCTTGGCCCCGACCGGCTCTTAAATTAGTCAGGGATGATATATCGGGATGTTGACGCGAATTTGTGAGTATCGCGGCGAATTCTCTCTCTAGCTCCTTTGTGTTGGTGCCTTGAGAGACTACTAAATGGTGGGCTTCGTGCATCGCGCGCCACCAATCGCTTGGAAATCCCACAGATTCCCCCAACTGAGCCGATTGGTTTTGGGTGGTCGTATCGACTCCGCGTCGATGCGCAGTGGCGACGCTTTGACTTCCACGGGAAGTTGAGGTGAATGGAGAACAAACATGAAAAACTGTGCGGCAAGTGCACTTGCAATCACGCTGGCGTTGGGCGCAAGCATGACATTCCCGACTGCGGGAAGTGCTGGCTCCACTGCGGTTACGGACCCCGTCCAGACGAGCAGTGCGGCTTCTGCGTTCGGATCCTACGATCCCTACGGAGACTTCAGCACCGACAAGACCGCGAGCATCGAGGAGTTGTTCCTGCCTTGGGAAGACGTTGACCTGGCGAGCCTTCCCCTGGCCGATGCCTATGCCCTTCAGCGCAACCGGTCACTCTTGATCACCATCGAGCCGTGGACCTGGTCGAAGGACTGGCGCATTACCCCGAACGAACTGCGCGACGGCATATTGAGCGGCAAGTATGACGCCAACATGCAGGCAATCTGCAATCTGGTGGGGGCCATGAAGAGCCCGGTCACCATTCGCTGGGCGCAGGAAATGGAGGACAAGAACGGCCGCTTCACGTGGGCCAACTGGGCACCCAAGGACTGGATCGCTGCCTACAAGCGCGAGGTCGATATCTGCCGCAAGGCTGCTCCCGCCGCCAAATACATGTGGTCACCCAAAGGCGAAGCGGGCCTGGAGAAATACTACCCCGGCGACGACTACGTCGACGTCATCGGCCTGTCAGTGTTCGGCCTGCAGAAGAAGGACAATGACGAGACCGGCCGTGACCGTACGTTCGCCGAGACGCTGAAGCCCGGCTATGACCGCGTCGCGGGTTTCAACAAGCCGATCGAGGTGGCCGAACTCGGCTATGTCGGCAAGCAGGAATATGTTTCGCAATGGGCCGCCGATTCCCGCAAATCCTATTCGGAGTTTCCGGCTCTGACGTCGGTCGTCTACTTCAACCAGAAGGAAGTGTGGCCATGGCTGGGTGGCTATGGGCTGCCCGATTGGAGGGTTACCCAGCACATATTGCCCTAAACTTACTGCGTCGCGTGCAAGTGCAAGCGTAATTGGGTAGCGCCAAGTAGTAGGGGTAGGGTCGTGAAACGAGTCTTGGGGAATTTCATTGGAACGGCAGTTGGCTGTTCCATCGCTCTCGTTGCTTTCCAGCTTCCGGCAATGGCCAAGACGGCGGCGCAAGTCGCCGACCTGGCCATGAAGGCCGAGGTGGTGCCCGATGAAGGCATCTACCAGATGTATAAGAACCGGTCGTGGCTCTGGGGCCGAAACGGTGCGGGCTATTTTGCTGTGCAGCGCCGTCAATTCAACGCTTGGACCTCGGACAAGGGCAAGCTCGGTTATGGCGACGGCATCTGGTTCATTCCTGGAGGTGGCAAGCTTTGCTTCCGCGCAAAATGGCACGGCGCCGCAGGTGACGCCAATGCGCTTTCCTGCTTCGAACATCGCCAGTCCGGCAGAATCATCTACCAGCGCCGCATTCCAGATGGTACGTGGTATGTCTTCAGGAGCTCGCATCGCAACCTGGCGGACGAGTTCATGAAATTGAAATGCGGCGACCACGTCACCCGGAAAGAAAAGCGGATCAAAGCGATGTAGTAGGCATCGCCAGTCGCGGGAAGCCACAGGGCTAAATCAAGCCTTGCGCTCCCAGCGGCGGTCAGATGTCTGCTGCCAGTAGGTCACGGCGTGGCCCGCATCCTTCATCGTCTTCCAATGCGCTCTGGCCGCCTCGAGCTGGGCGGCGTCGTGGCCGTCGAACAGGAACACGGCGCGCTCGTAGCCGGCAAGGTCGGGCGGCGCCGCGCCGTCGACCAGGAACCTTATCCTGGCCTCGTTGGGATTGCCGTCGCCGGTGGTCAAGAGGATGGGCTGTTCGCCGGGATAGGCCTCACGATCAGTGGCGTGTGCCAGGAAAGAATCGTCCCGGAAGGTCCACAGATGCTGGTCGAGCGCGTCGCGGCGTTCCTCGGTGCCGGTCTGCACCACCGCGCGCCAGCCGCGATCGACGCTGCGCTCGAGCAGGCCCGGCAGTGCATCCTCCAGCGTCGATTCAGTCAGATGGTAGAACAGCACGTCGGCCATGGATCGAGGTCAGCTCTCGTAGTGATCGCGCACCAGCCGGTCGAGCAGCCGCACGCCGAAGCCTGAACCCCAGGACTGATTGATCTCGCTCGACGGCGACCCCATCGCCGTACCGGCAATGTCGAGATGTGCCCAGGGTGTGTCCTTGACGAAGCGCTGCAGGAATTGTGCCGCGATGATGGCGCCACCATAACGGCCGCCGATGTTCTTCATGTCGGCGTTCTTGGAATCGATCAGCTTGTCGTATTCAGCGCCAAGCGGCATGCGCCACAACCGTTCCTGTGTCGCCTGCCCCGCCGCCGTCAGCCGTTCCGCCAATTCATCATTGTTGGAAAACAGACCGGCATAATGCAGTCCGAGCGCGACCATGATGGCACCGGTCAGCGTCGCCAGATTGACCATGAATTTCGGCTGGAAGCGGTCGTTGCAATACCACAGCGCATCGGCCAGAACGAGCCGCCCTTCGGCGTCGGTGTTGAGCACCTCGATGGTCTGGCCCGACATCGAGGTGACGATGTCGCCGGGACGCTGGGCATGACCATCGACGGCGTTTTCGACCAAGCCGATGATGCCGACGACATTGGCCTTCGCCTTGCGCGCGGCCAGGGCGTGCATCAGGCCGGTCACGGCGGCGGCGCCACCCATGTCGCCCTTCATGTCCTCCATTCCCGATGCCGGCTTCATCGAATTGCCGCCAGTGTCGAAGGTAACGCCCTTGCCGACGAAGGCGACCGGGCTGTCCTTGGGTTTGCCGCCGTTCCACTGCATGACCGCCATCCGCGCGCCGCGGGGCGAGCCCTGTGCGACGCCGAGCAGCGAGCCCATGCCAAGCTTCTTCATCTCCTTCTCGGCCAGGATCTCGACCTTGACGCCGAGCGCCTCGAGTTCCTTGGCCTGGGCGGCGAACTCAACGGGTCCCAATATGTTCGCCGGTTCGTTGACCAGGTCGCGCGCCAGAAGCACGCCGTCGACTACCGCCTCGACTTCCGCGAAGGCCTTCTTGGCACCTGCCGGGTCGGCGGTGTGGATGGTCACCTTGATCGGCTTTTTCGGGTCGGCCCTTGCGTCATCCTTGTCCTTCCTTGTCTTGTATTTGTCGAAGGAATAGCTGCGCAGGAGAATGCCCGCCGCGAGATTGGCGGCGTCCTTGCCGCCGGTCACGGCTCCGACGAGATCGAGCACCACGGCGACGTCGGTTGCCTTGCGCAGCGACGCTGCAATCGTGCCGCCGAGTTTCAGCCAGGCGGTCTCGTCGAGCCCCGACGCCTTGCCGGCGCCGATCGCGACCAGTCTGTCGAGCGACGTTCCCTCCGGCGCCAGAATCTCGACGACGCCGGCGAACTTTCCCGTGAACTCGGCCACCGGAAAGGCCCGTTCCAGCGTATTGCCGGGATCGTAGACCCGGGCGGCACCGCTCAGGCCACCGTCATCCGCCGACAGCACGAAGACCACGCCCTTCCTGTTCGCCGCCGTCTGAGGCGCGGCGAATTTTGCAAAGGCGATCGACGGTCTGGGGTTCATCATGTCCTGCTTTCGGGGATTGCGCGATGATGCGCGACGCGGTTTGAAGCGATCCGCGACATTTGGTCGTTTTCCGGCATTTGGCAAGACTTTGCCAAAATGGCTACCCATATGAGACATGGAATCGATGGCGATTCGTCGCGGCACGGCCCCGCTTCATGCCGCAACCTGTTGTTAACCATCGATGTTCGCCTTTTCTTATCCATTCCCTCCGACACTCCGGTCCATTGCGGCACGCGACGTGGGACGGGAACCGGATCGCCTGCCTGATCGAGCCCATCGGAGCCAGTTGTGCGGGCGTCGCCGGACAGCTACCCTTGACGTGGTGGCATGATGCCGTTCGAGAAAATCGAGTAAAGCCTTCATGAAGGTCGTTGAACGCTACATCATGCGCCGCGCTTTCGTGGTCTTTCTGGCAGCGCTGGTCTGGACGCTGGCCATCGTGTGGACCACGCAGGTGCTGGCCAAGATCGATCTGGTTACCGACAGCGGCCAGTCGTCGCTGACCTTCTTCGAGGTCGCCGCCCTCATTCTTCCCTCGATCATCCCGATCGTCGTGCCTTTCGCGCTGGTCGTGGCGGTCGCCCAGACGCTCAGCGTCATGAATTCAGATTCCGAACTCGCCGTCGTCAACGCCGCCGGCGCCTCGCGCTGGACGATCGTGCGGCCAATCATGCTTCTGGCCCTCGCGGCCAGCGTTTTTTCCTTTGCCGTCGACAACGGCATCGACCCCTATGCACGACAGAAGAACCGCGCCTTGGTGGCGGAGTCGCGCGCCGATCTGTTGACGCTGATCATCCAGGAAGGCACCTTCCGCAAGATCGAGGACGGGCTGTTCCTGCAGATTGGCGAGCGGCTTCCAGACAATCGGCTGGGCGGCATCTTCGTCGCCGATTCGCGCGAGGAAGGCGTCAATCTCGTCTACTACGCCAAGACCGGCAGCGTCGTCGAACGCGGCGGCGAAAAAGTGCTGATGATGAATGACGGCGTCATCCACCGTAAAACGCTGACCGGCGACCTCAGCGTCATCCGGTTCACCTCCTATGCCTTCGACATGTCGGCCTTCATGGCGGCGGCCTCCCAGGTGACGCTGCTGCCGAAGGACCAGACAACCCAGTACCTGCTCAATCCAAGCCCCAACGACAAGAATTTTCAGCAGAACCCGCAGGAGTACCGCGCAGAAATCGACCAGCGGTTTTCGGAATGGACCTATTCCATGGTGTTCGCGCTGATCGCGCTTGCGGTCGCTGGTGACGCGCGCTCGCATCGCGAGGCCCGCGTCAATCCTTTGATCACGGCCATCACGATTTCCCTGTTCGTGCGCTGGCTGGGTTTCTTCGCCGCCAGCAAGGCCGATGAGGTGCCGCAATACGCCTATATGGTCTATGGCGTGCCCATCGTGGCTTCCGCGGTGGCCATCTGGTTCATCGTCTCGAACCGGACCATGGAACTGCCGGTGGCCTGGGCGGACTGGATGACGAACCTGGCCAGCCGCGTCGGTGACGGCTGGAATGCCCTCAAGCTGCGTTGGTCCAGGCGCGGCACGTCAGGTCAGGGGATCGGCTGATGGGCTGGACGCTGGGCCGTTATTTCTTCTTCCGCTACGTAACGATCACGATCTGGTTCTTCCTGGGTCTGCTGGCTCTGGTGTTCCTGATCGATTTCACCGAGCTGTCCGGCCGCACCACCGGCCTGCCCGGCTTCACCTATGGAACGGCGGTGGCCATTTCGGGCCTTCGCATGCCGATGATCATGCTGCAGACGGTGCCGTTTGTCGGCCTGTTCTCGGCGATGGCGACACTGGTTTCGCTCAACCGGCGCTACGAGTTGGTCATCGCGCGGTCCGCCGGCGTTTCCGCCTGGCAGTTCCTTTTGCCATGTTGCATTGGAGCGTTGCTGTTCGGCTTTGTGTCGGTCGGGCTCATCAACCCGCTCGCCGCGCACGCCTTCTCCTTGTCCGAGCAGATCGAGACCCAGTTGCGCTCCGGCAAATCAAACACGGTTTCGGCCGATGCCGCCCCCTGGATTCGGCAGAAAACCAGTAGCGGTGACACCATCATCGGCGCCCGGGCCATCCTGAACCAGGGCCTGGAGATGTCTGACGCCGTCTTTTTCGTCCTCGACCAGCAAGGCAATATCGTCGAGCGCAAGGACGCCGCGCGCGCTTACCTGCGGGACGGTTATTGGGAATTGCAGGATGTGAAGACCTTCAGAAACGGCACCATCCAGCCTGCGGCCAGCGATCGTGTGCCGACCAATCTGAAGCCCGAATTCGTGCAGGAGCGGCTGGCTCGCCCGGAGACCATTCCGTTCTACGACCTGCCTGGAAAAATCGAGGTTGCCCGTTCCTTCGGCCTCAAGGCAAATGCCTTTGCCATGCAGTTCGATTCGCTGGTGGCGCTGCCGTTCCTCCTCGTCGCCATGACGCTGATTGCGGCAACAGTTTCAATGCGATTTGCCAGGATGGGACAATCGGCAACGATGATTCTGGGTGGCGTCGTGGCCGGGTTTCTGCTTTATGTCGTTTCGGTCCTGGTGAAGGCATTCGGCGTGGCGGGATTCGTGCCGACCGCCATAGCCGCCTGGGTGCCGGTCGTGGTAGCTATGTTCTTCGGGGTGACTTTCCTGCTATACAAGGAAGACGGCTAGTGAGGGAGGCGTTTTTGCCCAGCAACAGGCAGGCCAATCTGGCGCGCCTCTATGCGGCGACCGCCTTGGCATGCCTGCTCGCCTGCGCCGTGCCGTTGCCTGCGTTCGCCCAGGAAGTCGGCAAGATGACGACCAACGTTCCGTCCGGCTCGCAGATGCTGCTGGCGGCCGACACGCTGGTCTACAACAACGACAACCAGACGGTGACCGCCGTCGGTGGTGTGCAGATCGACTATGGCGGCAACCGCCTCGTCGCCCAGAAGGTCATTTACGACCGCAACACCAAGCGGATGGTTGCCACCGGCAATGTTGAAATCGTCAACAGCGACGGCACCAAGATCAATTCGCAGCATATCGATATCACCGACGATTTCGCCGACGGTTTCGTCAACGCGCTGCGCGTTGAAACCATCGACAAGGCCTATTTCGCCGCCGAGAGCGCCGAACGCATGGGCGGCGTGCTGACCACCTTCCACAACGGCGTCTACACCGCCTGCGAACCCTGCGAAGACAAGCCCGACAAAGCGCCGACCTGGCGCGTGAAAGCCAGGAAGATCATCTGGAACGGTGAGAAGAAGACGGTTCGCTTCGAGAATGCGAATTTCGAATTCTTCGGCTTTCCGCTCGCCTACCTGCCGGCGTTCGAGATCGCCGACCCCACGGTAAAGCGCAAGAGCGGCTTCCTGATCCCCAGCATCAGCTACAACAGCCACCTTGGATACAGCGTCAAGGTCCCCTATTATTTCGCCCTTTCGCCGACATATGACCTGACGGTGACGGGAAGCGGCTACACCAAGCAAGGTTTCCTTGGAGAGGCCGAGTGGCGCCAGCGCTTCAACAATGGCGAATACACATTGAAGATCGCCGGGATTCAGCAACAGAATCCAGACGCCTTCATCGACAGCAACGGCCGCAACGTCGATTCGGGCGCGGGCGATCCAAACAAATTCCGCGGCATGATGGGTACGCAAGGGCAGTTCGCCATCAATGATCGCTGGAACTTCGGCTGGGACATACTGCTGCAGACCGACAAGAACTTCTCGAGCACCTATAACATCGACAAGTACAATGCCGGCGTCCACCAGTCGACAGTTTACCTGACGGGCCTCAATGGCCGAAATTACTTCGACGTGCGCGCCATGCATTTCGACGTTCAAGAAAACACCATCGACAGCACCGCGCGCAGCGGCCAGCAGCCTTGGGTGATGCCTTCACTCGACTACGCCTATATTCCCGATACGTCGGTTGCCGGCGGGCAGTTGTCGTTTAATGTCAATACGCGGGTCATCCGCCGCGATGATCTCGATGACGGCTCGACTATACCTACGGTGCGCGTGCCCGGCCTCGTGGGCGAATCCGGGCGCCTCACCGCCGAGTCCGAATGGAAAAGGACATTCGTCACTGATGACGGGCTGGTGCTGACACCATTGCTGGCGCTGCAGGGTGACGTCGATTACCTTAACACATCATCGGGTTCGCTCGCCGCCGTCAACCAGATGGCGACAAATTTGGGCCAACAAGACGACATGCGCTCATCGTTTGCCCGTTACATGGCAACCGCCGGGCTTGAAATGAGCTGGCCGATGCTGTTCTCCATGGCCAGCGGGTCCAGCCATGTTTTCGAGCCGATGGCGCAGGTCTTTATGCGTCCGAATGAACAATATGTCGGCGGTCTCGCCATTCCGAACGAAGATGCCCAGAGCATGGTGTTCGACGCGACCACGCTTTTCGAGCGCGACAAATTCTCCGGCTATGACCGCATCGAGGGCGGCTCGCGCGCCAATGTCGGCTTCCGCTATTCCGGCTCCTACATCAACGGCTGGGGCACCAATGCCATCTTCGGCCAGTCCTATCAGCTTGGCGGCGCGAACTCCTTCGCGGCGCCGGATCTGGTCAATGTCGGCGCCGAATCAGGCCTTCAGACTTCCAAGTCCGATTATGTTGGCCTGTTCGGCATCAACAGCCCGAACGGCTTCGCTGCCTCGGTCAGCGGACGCTTCGACGAGCAGACGTTCGAAGTACGCCGCGCTGAACTGAAGGCCGCCTATTCAGGCCTGCCGGTGTCGCTCAGCGCCAAATACGCCTTCATCGAGGCCCAGCCGCTCTACGGTTTCACCACCGACCGTCATGAAGTCACTCTGGGCGCGTCGACGCATCTTGCCCAGAACTGGCGCGTGTTCGGCACAGGCACCTACGACCTGCAGGAAGGCCTGCTGGTCAAGGATGGCGTCGGCTTCGCCTACAACGACTCCTGCTTCACCTATCTGATGACGTATGCTCAGTCGCGTGACCTGAACACCAGGGAAGTGACGCAGAGCATCGGCTTCAACCTGTCGTTCCGCACCCTCGGCGACTTTGGCTCGTCGACCAACGCAATCGACACCATCCAGTAGCCGGCGAGACATCGTTTCGCCGCATAGGGCTGGCACGGATTCGCGCGCCCGGAAGAGGACGAATTGAGCGGGACCGGGATAGAATTGGGATGCTAATGATGAGGAAATACCTCTTTTCAGCAGGGTTCGCGCTGCTTGTGGCGGCGACTTCCGTGTCTATGGCCGTCATGACGCCGCCGGCTTTCGCCAGCGCGATCAAGTATGTCGTCAACGACATACCAATCACGTCAGGCGATATCGCGCATCGCGCCGCCTTCTTGAAGCTGCAGCGCAAGAAGGGCGACGCCGCCCAAGAAATGATCGACCAGACGCTGCGCCTGGCCGAAGCCAAGCGGCTTGGCATACGCATCAGCGACGCCCAGGTCGAGGCTGCCTATCAGCGCTTTGCTTCCGGCAACAAGATGCAGCTCAGCCAGCTCGACGGCGTGATGGAAAAGTCCGGCGTCGGCAAGGATCATTTCAAGGAATTCATCCGCGCCCAGATGGCCTGGAACCAGGCCTTGAGCGCGCGTTACCGGTCCGGCGAAGGCGGCAGCGTAACCGAGCAGGATGCGGTCAGGCGCATGCTCGACAAGGGCGGAGCCAAGCCGAGCGCAACCGAGTACATGCTGCAGCAGGTCATCTTCGTCGTGCCGGCGGCCGAACGCAGCGCGACGCTGGCCAAGCGCAAGCGCGAGGCCGATGCCATGCGCGCCCGCTTCAACGGCTGCAACACGACGCGCGAGTTCGCCAAGGGTCTGATCGACGTCACGGTTCGCGATCTGGGCCGGGTGCTGGCGCCGCAATTGCCGCCGGACTGGGCCGAGCAGATCAAGGCGACCAAGGTTGGCGGCGCCACCGTCACGCGCGAAACCGAGCGCGGCGTAGAGTTCATCGGCATCTGCTCATCGCGCGAAGTGTCGGACGACAAGACGGCCCAGATGGTGTTCCAGAGCGAAGGCTCCAACGACAAGGCCGCCGACGACCTCAGCAAGAAATACGTCGACGAGCTGAAGGCGAAAGCCCGCATCGTCAAGCGCTGACGTGAAGATCGCGACGACCGCGCTGGCGCTGAGCGTCGGCGATCCATCCGGCATCGGCCCCGAAATCGCCATCGCCGCCTTCCTGGCGCGCGCGGCGGCCGGCGTGTCCGCCTTCTACCTTTTGGCTGATCCGGCGCTGATCGCCTCAAGGGCACGCCAGTTGGGCGTGTCGGTGCCGATCGTCGAGACAACGCCGATGCAAGCGGCGGAGGTTTTCGCCCATGCCCTGCCGATCGTCCCACTGGCGGCCCGGTTCATCGACAGCCCCGGCCGGCCGGATCCGGCCAATGCGGCCGGCACCGTCGAAGCCATCGACCGCGCTGTGGCCGCCTGCCTAGCCGGCGACGCGGCGGCCGTGGTTACCTGCCCGATCGCCAAGAAGCCGCTCTACGATGCCGGATTCCGCTTTCCCGGCCACACCGAGTATCTGGCGCATCTTGCGGCACGGCACAGCGGTGTCGACGCAATGCCAGTCATGATGCTGGCAGGCCCCGACTTGCGCACGGTTCCCGTCACCATCCACATCGCCCTGGCCGAGGTGCCGAAGACCCTGACCACCGAGCTGATCGTGGCGACCGCGCGCATCACCGCGGCCGACCTCGCCAGCCGCTTCGGCATCGCCAGGCCGAGACTTGCCATTGCCGGCCTCAATCCGCATGCCGGTGAAGGCGGCTCCATGGGCCTGGAGGACGAGCATGTCGTGCGCCCGGCAGTCGACATGCTGCGCGCCGAAGGCATCGATGCTTTCGGCCCGCTCCCGGCCGATACGCTGTTCCATGCCCGGGCGCGGGCAGGCTACGACGCGGCACTTTGCATGTATCACGACCAGGCCCTGATCCCGGCCAAGACGCTAGCCTTCGACGAGGCGGTCAACGTCACGCTCGGCCTGCCTTTCATCCGCACCTCGCCTGACCACGGCACCGCCTTCGACATCGCCGGCAAGGGCATTGCGCGGCCCGGCAGCCTGATCGCGGCGCTGAAGCTCGCCAGAAGGCTCGCCGACACCGACAAAAAGGTCGCGGCCGCATGAGCATCGACGGGTTGCCACCCCTGCGCGACGTCATCGAGCGCCACGGGCTGCAGGCAAGAAAGGCGCTTGGCCAGAATTTCCTGCTCGACCTCAATTTGACCGGCAAGATCGCACGCAGTGCTGGCGATCTGACAAACACCGCGGTGATCGAGGTTGGTCCGGGGCCAGGCGGCCTGACAAGGGCGCTGCTTGCCAACGGCGCCCCCCGGGTCGTCGCCATCGAACGCGATGAACGCTGCCTGGCTGCCCTTGCCGAAATCTCCGCGCATTATCCCGGCAGGCTGCACGTGATTTCCGGCGACGCGCTGAAGACCGACTTCGCCGCCCTCGCCTCTTCGGCCGGTGACAATGGTCAGGTGCGGATCGTGGCCAACCTGCCATACAACATCGGCACGGAGCTGCTCGTCCGATGGCTGACGGTCCCGGCCTGGCCGCCCTTCTACGCCTCGATGACACTCATGTTCCAGCGTGAGGTGGCCCAGCGCATCGTCGCCGCGCCCGGCAGCGACGCCTATGGCAGGCTTGGCGTGCTGGCAGGTTGGCGCACGCAGGCCAGGATCGCCTTCGACGTGCCGCCCCAAGCCTTCACGCCGCCTCCCAAGGTCACCTCTTCGGTGGTGCATCTGGAGCCGCGTCCGACGCCCCTGCCCACCGACGTGAAGAAACTCGGTCATGTCACCGAAGCCGCCTTCGGCCAACGACGGAAGATGCTGAGGCAGAGTGTGAAAAGCCTCGGCGGCGAGGCCTTGCTCGAGCGCGCGGGCATCGACCCTACCCGACGAGCGGAAACGCTAAGCGTGGAGGAATTTGTCCGGCTGACTAACGCGGTATAGCGCTGGCAAGCCTGGAATTCCCACAATCAAGACATAGATGGTCCGGCGAACATGCCGGAGAACCAGAATGCCTGCCTATGTCATTTCCGATGTCACGGTCCGTAACGAAGCGGCGTTCCAGACGTACCGCTCGCGTGCCGCAGCCTCTATCGCACAGTATGGAGGGCGTTATCTGGTGCGCGGCGGCGAGGTGGATATCCTGGAAGGCGAGTGGCATCCTGGGCCGCTGATCGTCGTCGAATTTCCCGACATCGAGCAGGCGCGGCGCTGGTACGCATCCGTCGAGTATGCCGCGGCGCTGGACGTGCGCGACGCCGCGCTCAGCAGACATCTGATCCTGATCGATGGCATGGCGCCATGACCAGCGTTAGACCGTCTTTTCGTCCAGCAATCCAGACACGAAATCGAAGAGACCGGGCCGGCGGTCGCGCCGCAGCCGCTCGGCCACGACGATGCCACGCACTTCGGCGAAGGCGCGGTCGAGATCGTCATTGACGATGACGAAATCATATTCCTTCCAGTGCTCGATCTCGTTGCGGGCGTTCTTTAGCCGCGTCTCGATCACCGCTTCCTGGTCTTCGGCGCGGCGCTTCAGCCGCGCCTTCAATTCCTTCATCGACGGCGGCAGGATGAAGATCGAGACGATGTCGGCGCGCATCTTCTCCTTGAGCTGCTGAGCGCCTTGCCAGTCTATGTCGAACAGCATGTCGCGGCCCTGCGCCAACGCCAGTTCGGCGGGTTCGCGCGGCGTCGCATAGCAATTGCCGTGCACTTCGGCCCACTCCAGCAGCGCGTCGGAATCGCGCAACCGCTCGAACTCGCGCATGGTGCGGAAATGGTAGTGAACACCCTCGATCTCCGAGCCGCGCCGCGGTCTGGTGGTGACCGAGACCGACAGTTCGAGGCTGGAATCGCTTTCCAGGAGGTTGCGTGCGATTGTCGACTTGCCGGCACCCGATGGTGACGACAGCACGAGCATCAGCCCCCGGCGGCGGATGCGGGACCCCAAATCCCTGGGAACCATCGGTTCCTTGGCAACCATCGGCTACTCCAGATTCTGGACCTGTTCACGAAACTGGTCGACCACGGCCTTCAGCTCAAGTCCGATCGCGGTGACGGCTGCGGCGTTCGACTTCGAGCACAGCGTATTCGATTCGCGGTTAAATTCCTGTGCCAGAAAATCGAGCTTACGGCCGACGGCGCCGCCGCCCTCAAGCAGGGCCCGGCCGGATGCGACGTGCGTTCTCAGCCGGTCGATCTCTTCGCGGATGTCAGCCTTGGTGGCAAGGAACGCCGCCTCCATATGCAGCCGGCTCGCATCCAGATTGGCGGACGCGTCCATCAGCAGCCTGACCTGCTCGACGATGCGTTCACGGATCGCTGCCGTCTCGCGTGACGGATCCGCCTCCGCGCGCAGCGTCAGTGCCTCGATGGCGTCGATGTGGCCGGACAAAAGCAAAGCCAGGGCCGCGCCCTCGCCTTGCCGTGCCTGCTCCAGCCCTTTCATCGCCACGTCGAGCGCGGCCATGATTGCGATGTCGAGCGCGGCGCGCGCCTCTTCGGTTTCCACGGTTTCGGGAATGTCGAGCACGCCACGCAGCGACAACAACCCATCGGCCGTGGCGGCAGCAACGCCGAATTGCTCCTGCAGGCGCTTGGCGAGACCCGCAAGGTCTTTCAGAAAGACCTCGTTGACAACGGGTTGCGCCTGCGCGCCCGCGGCGCGGCCGATGGTCAGCGTCGCCTGGAAATTGCCCCGGGCGAAACGCTTCTGCAGCGTTTGCCTGACAGCCGGCTCCAGCCGCTCGAAACCCTGCGGCAGCCGCAGCCGCACCTCGACGCTCTTGCCGTTGACGGACTTGACCTCCCAGGCGATCGAGGTGCCGTCATGCTCGGCGACGGCACGCGCAAATCCGGTCATGCTCTGCAAATTCATGTCGTCCTGCACACCCCTGGCGCATCACCCCGAAACCAGTTTTCCGGACAGGGGCAAGTGCTGCTTGAAAATGACCACGCCGTGGGTGCGTCGAAATCGGACGCGTGGCGTTCCTTCAAATGTCAGGCTGTCGCCTTCCCGGCAACGCCTTTCTTCGTCCTACTGGGCATTGCCCGCATCGCCGCCGGCATCGCCATTGTCGACCCCGGTGCCGTCGCTGCCATCAACAGGCTTGTCGGCGGTGGGCTTGTCGGCATTGCCACTAGCACCAGGGGCTGCGGCGGCCTTGGCGGCATCATCGGCCTGCTTCTTCTGCAACGCACGATAACGGGCGACGTTCTCATTGTGCTCGTCGAGCGTCGCGGCAAAGACGTGGCCGCCCGTGCCGTCGGCGACGAAATAGAGATCGTCGGTCTTCGATGGATTGGCCACGGCCTCGAGCGCCGCGCGGCCCGGATTGGCGATGGGCGTCGGCGGCAAGCCGCTGATCACATAGGTGTTGTAGGGCGTCTGCTTCTGGATGTCCGACTGGTAGATCGGGCGATCCGCGGGCTTTCCCTTGCCGCCGAACAGACCATAGATGATGGTCGGATCGGATTGCAGGCGCATGCCCTTGGCCAACCGGTTGAGGAAGACGGCGGCGACGCGCGAACGCTCGTCACCCCTGCCGGTTTCCTTCTCGACGATCGAGGCGAGCGTGACGAAGTCCTCGATATTGGCCAGCGGCAGGTCCGGCGCGCGCCGCTGCCATACTTCGTCGACCAGCTTCTTCTGATCGGCCACCAACTTGTCGATCATCTGCTGGCGCGTCGCGCCGCGGGTGAAGCGCAGCGTGTCGGTGGCGAGGCTTCCCTCAGGAGGGGTTGTCGCCGGCATGTCGCCGCTCAAGGCCGGTTCGTCGGCGATACGCTGTAAGGCCTGGTCAACCGTCAGCCCTTCCGGAATGGTCAGCGAGTACATCACCGACTTGCCGCTCTTCAACAGTTCCATGATGTCGCGCATGGATGCTCTGGGCTTGATCTCGTATTCGCCGGCCTTGAGCGCGGAATCGTTGCCGAAGGCACGCACGCCGAGGCGGAAGACGCGGGCGTCGCTGATTAGCCCCCGGCGCTCAAGCTGATCGGCGATGTCCTGGACGCCGGTATTCGCCTTGACCAGGAAGGTGTCGCCATTGGCCGAGGGACCGGGTTCGGTGAATGCCTGCTTGCCGAAGTAAAGCGCCGCGCCCGCCGCCAGAACCATCAACATCACCAAGGAGATGACGAAGTTCATGAACACGACGACCTGACTGCGCGAAGCGCGCGAGCGCTTCGGCGGCGGCGTTCCGGCCTCCGGCCGCAAGGCCTCGCTGGCCGTCTTCGGTACGATCGGCCCGGTATTCGCCGGCCGCTGCCCGAATTCTCCGTTGCCCGACGGATTTGTGTTCATTTTGCCCTACCGTTTGATCGCCCAACGAATCCCCTGCGGCAGAGTAGGGGCGAATATGGCAAAATTGACGGCAGACCGAAGCATCGCCCGGCAGCCGGACGGTCAGCCATTGTAGCGCTGGAACACCAGCGATGCGTTGGTGCCGCCGAAACCGAAGGAATTAGATAGCGCCACGTCGATCTGGCGGGAGCGAGGCTTGTTTGGCACCAGGTCGATCGCGGTTTCGCGCTCGGGGTTGTCGAGATTGATGGTCGCCGGCGCGACATTGTCGCGGATGGCGAGGATCGAAAAGATCGCTTCGGCGGCACCCGCCGCGCCGAGGAGGTGGCCGATCGACGACTTGGTCGACGACATCGAAATCTTCGACGCGGCATTGCCGACAAGCCGCTCGACGGCGCCGAGTTCAATCGTGTCGGCCATGGTCGAAGTGCCGTGCGCATTGATGTAATCGACATCGGCGGGCGTGAGCTTGGCCCGGTTCAACGCTGCAGTCATGCAACGGAAAGCGCCGTCGCCATCCTCCGACGGGGCCGTGATATGATAGGCATCGCCAGTAAGACCGTAGCCGGTCACCTCGGCATAGATTTTCGCTCCGCGCGCCTTGGCGTGCTCAAGCTCTTCCAACACCACAACCCCGGCCCCCTCGCCCATGACGAAGCCGTCGCGGTCACGATCATAAGGACGCGACGCCGTCTGCGGGGTGTCATTGCGATCGGTCGACAGCGCGCGGCAGGCGGCGAAGCCGGCAATCGACAGCCTTGTCACCGGCGCTTCGGCGCCGCCGGCGACCATGACATCGGCATCGCCCCACATGATCAGCCGGGCCGCATCGCCGATGGCATGCGCGCCGGTCGAACAGGCCGTGACGACGGCATGGTTCGGGCCCTTCAGCCCGTGCCGGATCGACACCTGACCGGAGACGAGATTGATGATCTGGCCCGGGATGAAGAAGGGGCTGATGCGGCGCGGACCGCGCTCCTTGAGGATCATCGCGTTCTCGGCGATGCCGTCGATGCCGCCAATGCCCGAACCGATGAGCACGCCGGTGGCGCACTGCTCTTCGTGGGTCTTGGGTTCCCAGCCGGAATCCTTCAGCGCTTCATCGGCGGCGGCAATCCCATAGAGGATGAAATCGCCGATCTTGCGCAATTCCTTCGGCTCGAGCACGGCCTCGGGATTGAAGGTGGCATTGCTGCCGTCACCACGCGGAACGACGTGGGCGATCTTGCAGGCAAGATCCTCCACCTCGAACTCGGTGATGCGCTTGGCAGCGCTGCGGCCGGTCAGCAGTTCCTTCCAGCTGTGCTCGAAGCCCATGCCGAACGGCGACAACAACCCAAGGCCCGTGACGACGACACGCCTCATCGCAGGTCCTCCCCGGTGATGACTGCGGAAAGCGTCAGGCCGAAGCCTTGTCGATGTACTTCACCGCGTCGCCGACGGTCAGGATGGTCTCGGCCGCGTCGTCGGGAATCTCGACCCCGAATTCTTCTTCGAACGCCATGACGAGTTCGACCGTGTCGAGGCTATCAGCGCCCAGATCATCGATGAAGCTCGCCTGCTCCGTCACTTTGTCGGCATCGACGCCAAGGTGCTCGATGACGATCTTCTTGACGCGCTCTGCGGTGTCACTCATTTGGGCATCCTCGTCTTTTGTTTGTCTGTCTTCGTTAGCGGGCAGAATGCCGCTAATCAAGCTGAAAGATGGTCCTGCCGGAAACGCAACGGCACTGACCGGTTTTTGCCCGAACCGCCGGGTTGCGGGCCGCATTACACGAAAAATAGCTGAGGTCCAAGGCGAAATGGTCTCTTTTCACAGCCCTGCCGTATCCGTCAAATCATCGCCATGCCGCCGTTGACATGGACGGTCTGGCCGGTGACGTAGGCCGCTTCGTTGGAGGCGAGGTAGGCAACCGCAGACGCCACTTCAACACTCGTGCCCATGCGACGGGTCGGAATAGCCGCCATGATCGCCTCTTTCTGCTTGTCGTTGAGCTTGTCGGTCATGGCCGATTCGATGAAGCCCGGCGCAACGCAGTTGACGGTGATGTTGCGGGTGGCGATCTCCTGCGCCAGCGATTTGGAGAAGCCGATCATCCCGGCCTTTGAGGCGCAGTAGTTGGTCTGGCCGGGATTGCCGGTCACGCCGACCACCGAGGTGATGTTGATGATGCGGCCATGGCGGCGGCGCATCATCGGGTGGGTAAGTTCACGGGTCAGCCGGAACACGGCGGTCAGATTGACCTCGAGCACCGAGTCCCAGTCGGCGTCCGACATGCGCACGAACAGGCCGTCCTTGGTGATGCCGGCATTGTTGACCAGGATGTCGACGCCTTCAAGTTCGGCCTCCGCCTTCTGGCCAAGTGCCTTGACCTCGTCGCGGTTCGACAGATTGGCCGGAAACAGCTTTACGCGGTCGCCGAGTTCGGCAGCCAGCGTCTCCAGTTTCTCGATGCGGGTGCCGTGCAGGCCAACGATCGCGCCCTGCGCATGCAGTATCCGGGCGATCGCCTCGCCGATACCTCCCGATGCGCCGGTGACGAGCGCCTTGCGGCCGGTCAGTTCGAACATTTCTTGTCTCCTGATCTGAGAGAACAGCCTTCACACGGAAGGGGTCAAATCGCCAGCGGATTATGCAAGCGCTGCCAGCGCGGCCTCGACATCGGCAGCCGTGCCGACAGCACCCGTGGCGATGTCGCGGTTGATGCGCCGCGCCAGGCCCGAAAGCACCTTGCCGGCGCCGATCTCGTAAAGCGTTGTGACACCATTGGCGCCGAACCATTCCACGGTTTCGCGCCAGCGCACGCGGCCGGTTATCTGCTCGACCAGGCGCCGCGCGATCTCGTCGGGATCGCTTGTCGGGGTCACGGTGACGTTGGACAGCACGGGCACCGCCGGCCCATGCTTCGTCACACCGGCGAGCGCCTCGCGCATGACGTTCGCCGCCGGCGCCATCAGCGCCGAATGGAAGGGTGCCGAGACCTGCAGCATCAGCGCCCGCTTGGCGCCCTTTTCAGTGCACAGTTTTGCCGCCAGTTCGACCGCGGCCCTGGCGCCGGAAATAACCAGCTGACCGCCGCCATTGTCGTTGGCGATCTGGCAGACCTTGCCGGCCCCTTGCGCGGCCTCGAGGCAAGCGGCTTCGACATCTGCCTGCTCCAGCCCGATGATCGCCGCCATGGCGCCTTCGCCTGCCGGCACCGCCGCCTGCATGGCGTTGCCGCGGATGCGCAGCAGCCGGGCGGCATCGGCAACGGAAACAAACCCGGCGGCGGCAAGGGCCGAATACTCGCCTAACGAATGGCCGGCGACATAGGCGACCTTATCCTTCAGCGAAAAACCGCGCGCTTCAAGCGCCCTGATCGCCGCGAGCGATACGGCCATCAGCGCCGGCTGCGCGTTGGCCGTCAGCGTCAAGGTCTCCTCCGGGCCTTCCCAGATCAGCTTCGACAGGTTTTCGCCGAGCGCTTCGTCGACTTCCTGGAAGATCCTGCGCGCCTCGGGAAAGGCGTCGGCGAGATCCTTGCCCATGCCGACAGCCTGGCTGCCTTGTCCCGGAAAGGTGAATGCGACGGCCATACGAGGGCTCCCGAAGACTGGTTTTGCTTGCCTGATAACACGAATTTTCCCTGCCTGTGGCGCAAGGCAGGCTGCCAAGTCAAGCCCGGTCCGAACCTGCCCGTTGTCCGAACCGGGCGCCGAGTGCCTGTTCGCAAAGGCTTTTTAGCGATCACTCCTGATGAAAACCGCTCACGAATCATTTGCTGGCTCTTCTTATTTCCGCCACAGGCGCTAGCTTTGCGTGACAATTATATGACAATCGAATGACTTGGGTTGTCGCCGGGTGGGAAGTCAAAGTGGCAATGAGTTTGAAACGCGCCGGTAAAGCCGCGCCTCAGTTCCTGGAAGACGATCCTTCCACCGGCTATCTGCCGGGCCGGACATGGCCGGTCGTCCGCTACGGATTGATCAGCCTGGCGATCTCGACCATCCTGGTGTTCGCCATCGAATTGATCGTGCGCGGCGACTTGGCCGGCACCGTCTCCTTCTTCCTGCATCCGCTCAAGCCGGGCTGGACGACTATCGTCGTGTTTGCGCTGGTCCTGATCGGTTTCGACGCGGTGCTCGGCCGCAGTCATCAGAGCCTGATGATCGTGGCGCCGCTGACCCTGTCGCTGGCCTTTGTCGGCCACCAGAAATCGTACTATCTCGGCGATCCGCTCTACCCGACGGATTTCCTTTACTCTCGCCAAATCTTCGCCCTGCTGCCGCTCCTGATGCGTGACCGGCCGATGACCGCACTCGCCATGGTCGCCGGCATCGTCGCCGGCCTGTCGCTGCTCGTCTATGGCTGGCGGCTGTGGCGACGCAAGGTTCCGGCCCTCAGCCACAAGGGCAGGCTTGCCCGGCTGACGCTGGCGGTGCCGCTGCTCGCCTTCTTTGTCTCGATCATGGACTATGCCACCTTCTCCTGGACCAGGGACCGGCTGCAGATCATCCCGATCATGTGGGACCAGAAGGAAAACTACGCCTCGAACGGCTTTGCGCTCGCCTTCGCGCTCAACGTGCCGATGGCCCATGTCTCGGCACCGCCGGGCTATTCCGACAAGGCAATCGCGGCGATCGACCGGCCGCGGATGACCGCCTCGGTGCCCGATGAAAAGCCAGACATCATTATCGTGATGAGCGAATCCTTCTGGGATCCGACGAAACTGCCCGGCGTCACCATCACGCCGGATCCGATTCCCACCGTGCGGGCATTGCGTTCCGGTTCAATGTTCTCGCCTGAGTTCGGCGGGATGACCGCCAACATCGAATTCGAGGCGCTGACCGGCTTTTCCAACGCCTTCCTGCCGGCCGGCAGTATCCCCTACCAGCAATATGTGCGCACGCCGACGCCTTCGATGGCGACTTTCCTGAAGAGCGAGGGCTACAGGGCGCGCGCCATCCATCCAGGCACCAACTGGTTCTGGAACCGTGGCGCGGTCTACGCCGATTTCGGTTTCAGCGATTTCAAGTCGGAAGAGACGCTGCCGCCGATGGAAAAGCGCGGACCGCTGGCATCCGATGCGGCGATGACGGACGAGATCATCCGCGAAGCCGACACCAGCGACGACCCGGTCTTCTTCTTCGCGGTCAGCCTGCAGAACCATGGTCCCTATGAACCGAACCGCTATTACAACCCGACCCACGCGGTGCAGGCGCCGATCAGCCAGTGGGCGCGCGACTCGCTGTTGAGCTATGCGGAGGGTTCAGCCGATGCGGACCATGGCCTTGAACGGCTGATCGAATGGGCCAAGAAGCGCGAGCGGCCGACGATTGTCGCTTTCTTCGGCGACCATCTGCCGCCGCTGGGGCCGGTTTATGTCGAGACCGGCTTCCTGAAAGACAATGTCGCGCCGCGCAAGGAGGCGACACCGCAGGCAGCCCTTGAACATCACGAAACACCGCTGATCATCTGGTCGAACCGTTCCGGTCCGGTCGCGGATCTCGGCACGGTGAGCCCGGCTTTCCTGCCCTATCATATCCTGACCGCCGCCGGCATCACCCATCCCTACTACACGGGTTTTCTGGGCGACATGCGGGAGCGTTACCGCGTTGTCGACCGCAACCTATTGCTGACCCAGGACGGCCAAGCCACGGCCGACTGGTCGCGTCAGAAGGAGATCGACCCGGCGATCAGCGATTTCCGGCTCATTCAATACGATATGATGTTCGGCAAGCGTCATGCGGCGCCCGACTTCTTCCCCGAAACGGTCGACAAGGCTGTCGCCCACACGAGTTGAGCCGGTCGATCCCATCAGGAATCGGCCCGGCTCCCTTGGTCGCGCGCTCAATTCGTCAATTGCAACCTCGAGAACTTGTTGGCGATCTGCTGGAAAACATCCGGCAGCTTGGCCGGATCGTTGACGGCATAGTACCCGCTCGGGTCCGAGGCGCAGGCGCTGTAAAGCGAACGGTTGGCGGCGGTGTCGGACTGCAGCACCATCGTGTAGATCTGCACGCCCTCGTTCTTCAATTGCGTGCACACGCTTTTGGTCCAGCCGTCGACATTGCGGGCAGCCATCGTCTGGTTGTCCGAGCCGAAGCGACCACCGGCCAGGTAGCCGTAGGACGTATAGTCGGACTTGGTCGGCTGGTTGCTGGCGCCATAGACGACATTCTCGCCATCGGTAAGCAGCATGACGATCTTGCTGACGCCTGCCGTCTTGAATGGCGCGCCATCGGTGTAAGGCGCGCCGGGCGATAGCACCCGCATGCCCCAGGACAGGCCTTCCGAGACATTGGTACCGGAGCCGTTCCATTCCGTCATCTGGCTCGCCGCCTTGCGCAACTTGTCGAAATCGTCGGTCAGGGGAACGACAGGTGTCGGGCAAGAGCGGTTGGGGCCAACGGTTATGGCTGTGCCGGTCTCGGTGACGATCTCGTTCGTCGAGGCGACATATTTGGCCAGCTTTTCCAGATCCGGCCCCAGGAGCGGGTCGACCACACTGCCGAGCAGGGGGCTGAGGTCGATGCCCAGAATGTTGACGCCTGCCTGCTTGAGCTTGTCCTTGTTGATGGTGTCGTCGAGGTACGAATTGTTGTAGCCGGTGGCCGAATTGCCGTAGGAGCCCGACGGCTTGGCGGCGGACGCCGGGTCGTCTGGTGCGAAATACGGTACGAACAGCGTATCGGGCTTGGTCGGGTCCGGGGGCGTGTCGGAAATGTTGTAGGTGCCGGGGCGTGCCTCGACACAGCCTTTCCATCCGGTACCTTTCCATCCGCCCGCAAGGCCCAATTGCTTGAACAACGCCATGTGGTTCGGCCGCTTGCCGTCGATGACGGGGAAATTGATGCCGTTGGTGGAGGATTTGCCGTCCATGTCGATCCAGGATGGGTCGAACCCGTCGCCATTGATGTTGACCGCAGTGACGAAAGGAACGAGCGAGGCGCGGACCTGGCGCGTTGGCGATTTTGTCGCCTCGAGCGTGTCCAGCAGGGATTTCGTCGCGGTCCTCAATGCCGTCATGCGGGCACCGGCCATCGAGCCGGTATTGTCCAGCACCAGCACGACTTCGAGCTGGTTGTTCGATTCGACGGCCGATGCATCGACGACGATGTGCCTGTTCTGGCCGAACAGGAAGGCAAAGTTCAGATTGACGTCGGCCGAGGCGACCGCCTTGGTCTTGATGTAGTTTACGCCCCTGTCGACGGTCAGCGTCGCCTGCGTGTTGGCGAGTTCGCCATGCCCGGCGATGTTGGCCTGAAAATAGCGGTCGAAGGCATCGGTGCGGGTAAGGTCGATGTCGCCGAGATGCGAAGAGGCAAGGTTTGCGGCGTCGAGCGCATTCTGCAAGTTGCTCTTGGCCCGCATGATGGTGGACACATCGACAGCGAAGGCCACGGCAGACAGGATGGCAGGCAGCCCGAGCCCCATCAGCAGCGCGAAATTGCCGCTCTTCGAGCGCCAGAATTTGTTGAGAAGCATTCTTACCCCCGGAAATGCTTACCCGCTTGATCTACGCGGATCGCCCGGGCTTTTGCGCCTTCCATGATGAATCGACGGTTGACGACAGGGGCTCAACCCTGCACAACCTGACATTGTAGTTAAGAGCCGGTTGCCGGGAAATCGCCAGACCAGGCCAACGCGGTCGCCTCATTTTCCGGCGACCTGCGACATCGGCGACGCCGCCTGCCCTTGCCTTATCAGTGGATTGCTGTATAGACGCCGCCAATCTGCCGGTCCCAGCTGGGGGCTGAACGGAGGGCCGGAGGTTTTATCAAAGCCTTCGTGTGAAGCCAGAAGTGCTTCCGCCTCCCGTGTCTCCGCTCTCGACCGTCTCGTCATGCTCCTTTCTTCCCCGCCCCTTAAACCGGAACCAGCGGGTCAGAGAAGTTGCAGAGGCTTTTGCCGCCGGGAACCGGGAGAGAAACGAAGAAAGGCACGAAGACATAATGGCTCTTTACGAACATGTGTTTCTTGCCCGGCAGGACCTCTCGCAGCAGCAGGTCGATGCGCTTGTCGAACAGTACAAGGGCGTCATCTCCGCGAATGGCGGGTCCGTCGGCCGGGTCGAGAACTGGGGACTGAAGTCCCTCACCTACCGGGTCAACAAGAACCGGAAGGCTTACTACACGCTCATGGACCTCAACTGCCCGCCGGCAGCGCTCAACGAAATGGAGCGCCAGATGGGCCTGTCCGAGGACGTCCTGCGTTTCCTGACCATCAAGGTCGAGGCGCATGAGGAAGGTCCTTCGGCCATGATGCAGAAGCGCGAAGAGCGCTCCGAGCGCGGCAGCTTCGGCGACCGCGACCGTGGCGATCGTGGTCCGCGTTCGTTCGGCGACCGTGATCGCGGCGACCGTGGCGATCGTCCGCCGCGTTCGTTCGGCGACGCCGGTGGCGATCGTGGTCCGCGCCGTCCGCGCGAAGGCTTTGAAGGGGGTGCAGAATAATGGTCGACATCAACCAGATCCCGACCCGGCGCCCGTTCCATCGTCGTCGCAAGACCTGCCCGTTCTCCGGCGCCAACGCGCCGAAGATCGACTACAAGGACGTGCGTCTGCTGCAGCGCTACATTTCCGAGCGCGGCAAGATCGTGCCGTCGCGCATCACCGCCGTCAGCCAGAAGAAGCAGCGTGAGCTTGCCAAGGCGATCAAGCGCGCCCGCTTCCTCGGCCTGCTGCCCTACGTGGTTCGCTAATTCTTTCATGAGCGGGCGGTTCGCCGCCCGCTTTTTTCCCGACCGCGACGGGCGCGGCCGGTTCGAACACAAAATCCCGAGTTGGATTTCGAACTGAAATCCTAACTGCCGCGACAGGCAGGACAGCGACACCGGCGCAAAGCGCCCAAGCTTCCTGACCTGTTCCAGAAACATTAGGCGCCGATCTCGACGATCGACGCCCAAGGAAAGGAACAAAACCATGGAAGTCATTCTTCTCGAACGCGTTTCCCGGCTCGGCCAGATGGGCGACACCGTCAAGGTCAAGGACGGCTTTGCCCGTAATTTCCTGTTGCCGCAGGGCAAGGCGCTGCGCGCCAACGAAGCCAACAAGAAGAAGTTCGAAGGTCAGCGCGCCCAGCTCGAAGCCCGCAATCTCGAACGCAAGTCGGAAGCCGCCCAGGTTGCCGAAAAGCTCGACGGCAAGAGCTTCATCGCTGTTCGCTCCGCCGGCGAAACCGGTCAGCTCTACGGTTCGGTGTCGACGCGCGACATCGCCGATCTGCTGACGGCGGAAGGTTTTTCGGTCAACCGCAACCAGATCCAGCTCAACCAGCCGATCAAGACCATCGGCCTGACCAATGTGGCGATCGCGCTGCATCCGGAAGTCGAGGTCACCATCACGCTCAACATCGCCCGCACGGCGGACGAAGCCGAGCGCCAGGCCAAGGGCGAGACGCTGACCACCGCCGAAGCCATCTATGGCGACGACATCAACGACAACGCCCGGCCGGAAAACTTCTTCGATCCGAATGCCGAGTTCGAAGGCGGCGAAGACAACGCCTGATCGCTTACGACAGGCGAGGGAGCGGCGCTCCGATCACTTTGTCGTAATCCAGCCATTGTGGACCAATGCCCGGGCCTCTCGCCCGGGCATTTTTGTACCAAAAGGAACTTTTCGAACCCCTATATATTGTTGCAGAATTAAGGCAGCCAGTCTGACCGTGAGGGGACATTTGGTATGAACATTCTGCTGAAGCGCGTTCTCGACCGCCTGGTGCGCACGGGCAATCTCAAGGTCACCGGACCCAAGGGCTCGACATTCATCTTCGGCGACGGCAGCGGCGAGCCGGTGCACATGCACATCAAGACCCGACATGCCGAACGCGCCATCACCTTCGATCCGATGCTGGCGGTGCCTGAATCCTACATGGACGGCGAACTCGACATTCTCGAAGGCGGCGTGCTCGGACTGATGCGCATAGCCTTCCAGAACATGGGCAGCGGCGGCATCGACGCGACATGGTCGAAAGCCATCGAGGGCCTGCGCCATGCTTTCCGTCGCCTGCAGCAGATAAACACCGCCTCGCGCTCGCGCCGCAACGTACAGCGCCACTACGATCTGTCGGGTGAACTCTACCGGCTCTTCCTCGACGAGGACATGCAGTATTCCTGCGCCTATTTCGAGCAACCGGACATGACGCTGGACGAGGCGCAGGCCGCAAAGAAGCGCCATATTGCCGCCAAGCTCAGGCTGAAAGCCGGCCAGACCGTGCTCGACATCGGCTCCGGCTGGGGCGGGCTGGGCCTCTATCTCGCCAAGGCCTTCGACGTCGACGTGCAGGGCGTGACGCTGTCAACCGAACAGCATGGCGTGGCCACCGACCGGGCGCATGCGCAAGGCCTGGAGAGCCACGTCCATTTCGAGTTGAAGGATTATCGCGAACTCAACGAACGTTTTGACCGCATCGTATCGGTCGGCATGTTCGAGCATGTCGGCGTCAACCACTACCGCACCTTCTTCGACAAGGCGGCGACATTGCTTAAGCCCGATGGCGTCATGCTTCTGCACACGATCGGCCGCTCAGGCGTGCCGTGGGCGACCAGCGCCTTCATCCGCAAGTATATTTTCCCGGGTGGTTACATTCCGGCCATGTCCGAGGTGCTGCCGGCGATAGAGAAATCCGGTCTCGTGGTCACGGATGTCGAGATCCTGCGGCTGCATTATGCCGATACGCTGAAGCACTGGGGCCAACGCTTCGCCGCCAACCGCGACAAGGCCAAGGCCATTTACGATGAACGCTTCTGCCGCATGTGGGAATTCTATCTAGCCGCTTCGGAAGCCGCCTTCCGATGGCAGGATCTGGTCATCTTCCAGTTTCAGATCACCAAGAAGAACGACACGCTGCCGATGACCCGCGACTATATAGCCAAATGCGAAAAGGCGCTGGAAATGCGCGACATGGGCCGCCGTCAAGCGGCTCCCGTCGTGAAGCCAGCCAAGCCCGCTCGCCGCCGCAAGGTGGCGGAGTAGACACGCCAGCGCCATTGGAGCTTGCCATTCCCGGCCTCTGCCCCGAAAAAGGCCTCGTGATCGAAGCGGGCTTTTTCATGACCTATCTCCTTTATGCCGCCGCGGCCCTGGCCGAGATCGCCGGCTGTTTTTCGGTATGGGCCTGGTGGCGGCTGGAAAGATCGCCGCTGTGGCTGGCGCCGGGCTTCGCCTCGCTGCTTCTGTTTGCCTGGCTTCTGGCGCTGGTCGAAACCAATGCCGCTGGCCGCGCCTATGCCGCGTATGGCGGCATCTACATCGTCGCCTCGCTGGCTTGGCTGTGGCTGGTGGAAGGGATGCGGCCCGACCGTTGGGATCTTGCTGGTGCGGCACTCTGCTTAGCCGGCGCTTCGCTCATCCTGCTCGCACCGCGAGGAGCATGAGCCATGGAACTGCCGGCCCCTCTTCGACAAGCTGTCGACCGCATCCTGGAAAAAGTCCCGCTGCCGGAATTGAAGCAGGCGGCGAAAACCCTGTCGGACCGCTACCGCGCCGAACTGCGCGACGGCCGCTTGCACATGGCGCAGGACATGGCGGTCAAGGCCTATCTGGCGACGCGGCTGCCGGCGACCTATGCGGCGGTCCGCGCCAGCCTCGACGCGCTGAACGAGGCCCGGCCGGATTTCATGCCGAAAACCCTGCTCGATGTCGGCGCCGGTCCTGGTACGGTGCTTTGGGCCACGACAGACCTGTGGCCCGACCTCGAACAGGCGGTGCTGCTGGAGGCGAGTGCCGCGGTGCGCAAGGTGGGCGAGACGCTTGCCGCCGACGCCATCACAGCCCGCACCGCCTGGCAGGCCGGCGACGCCACGACAGATCTTGCGGACGTTCAGCCCGCGGACCTCGTCACCTGCGCCTACGTGCTGGACGAGATCGTGCCGGCATCGCTGCCCAAGATGGTCGACCGGCTGTGGCGGCTGACAACAGACACATTGCTGATCATCGAACCGGGCACGCCGGCGGGCTGGCAGCGGATACTGGCGGTGCGCGCGCAATTGATCGCGGCCGGTGCGCATCTGCTGGCGCCTTGTCCGCACGAGGTGCCCTGCCCGCTCACCCCGCCGGACTGGTGCCACTTTTCCCGCCGCGTCGCCCGTTCGCGCCTGCATCGGCTGGCCAAGGACGCGGAGGTGCCTTGGGAAGACGAGAAATTCATCTTTGTCGCCGCGTCGCGCAGGCCGGCCGGCTCCCACGCCGCGCGCGTCATCGCGCCGCCGAAATTCGGTTCGGGCAAGGTGTCGTTGAAACTTTGCGAAAACGATGGCCGCGCCGGCGAAAAACTGTTCACCAAACGCGACGGCGATGCCTTCAAGGCCGCGCGGCGGTTGGACTGGGGCGACACTTTGGGCGGGTGACAAGGACGTAATTTCGCGAAGATGCGCCCTTTCAACCGGAACGCAGCCACGGCTCTGCTGCTCTCCGGTCATCACCTTTCAACTCGGCGATATTCGGTGAAACCTTTTGTGGGCCACAGGAATTCAAAGCCCCATCGATCTGACCGCGGCATCCGCGATTTTCCTGTTTTGTTCTCTTTCCAGAGGCGCTAACCTCGCAGCTTCGATTCGAGTCAACCGGGATTCTTTCCACCGAATTCTTGCGCTGTGAAAAGCGGGCATCAAAGACGGTTGGATGGGCACTGATGCATATAAGTCAGCATCAAATTGTCCGGTTCTGGTATCGAGAAGCCGGGTTCGAAATCGGGGATGTCATGGCAGAGGCAGCGCGGAAATTCGGCGTGGCGGAGCAACCGCTCTATCGCGAGGCGCCGAACAACATCGAGGCCGAGCAGGCGCTGCTCGGCGCGATCCTCGTCAACAACGATGCCTTCTACCGTGTCTCCGATTTCCTGAAGCCAGGCCATTTCTACGAGCCCCTGCACCGCAGGATCTTCGAGATCGCGGCCGAGCTCATCCGCATGGGCAAGGTGGCAACGCCGATCACGCTGAAAACCTTCCTGCCGGCCGACGAAAAGGTCGGCGACATGACGGTGGCGCAGTACGTCGTGCGGCTGGCGGTGGAAGCCGTCACCGTCGTCAACGCCACCGACTACGGCCGCGCCATCTATGACCTGGCGACGCGCCGTGCGCTGATCACCGTCGGCGAGGACATGGTCAACATCGCCTATGACGCGCCGGTCGACATGTCGCCTTCCGAGCAGATCGAGGACGCAGAGCGCCGGCTGTTCGAACTCGCCGAAACCGGCCGCTACGATGGCGGCTTCGAGAGCTTCACCGACGCGGTCAAGACCGCGGTCGACCTGGCGAATGCCGCCTATATGCGCGATGGGCACCTTTCGGGTCTTGCCACAGGCATGCGCGACCTCGACCGCCGCATGGGCGGCCTGCAGGCTTCCGACCTGATCGTGCTGGCCGGCCGTCCCGGCATGGGCAAGACATCGCTCGCCACCAACATCGCCTTCAATGTCGCCGAGGCCTATGTGCCGGCGCAGCAGGCCGACGGGTCATTCAAGGCGGCCAATGGCGGCGTCGTCGGTTTCTTCTCGCTGGAAATGTCGTCCGAACAGCTGGCCACCCGTATCATTTCCGAGCAGACGGAAATCTCGTCATCGAAGATCCGCCGCGGTGAAATTACCGAGATGGACTTCGAAAAGCTGGTCGCCTGTTCCCAGACAATGCAGAAGATCCCGCTGTTCATCGACCAGACCGGTGGTATCTCGATCGCGCAATTGTCTGCCCGCGCGCGTCGGCTCAAGCGTCAGCGCGGCCTTGACCTCATCGTCATCGACTATATCCAGCTGATGCAGGGTTCCAGCGCCAAGTCTTCGCAGAACCGCGTGCAGGAAATCACCGAGATCACCACCGGCCTCAAAGCGTTGGCAAAGGAGCTCGCCGTGCCGATCATCGCGCTCTCGCAGCTGTCGCGTCAGGTCGAAAGCCGCGACGACAAGCGCCCGCAGCTCTCCGACTTGCGTGAATCCGGTTCGATCGAGCAGGACGCCGACGTCGTGATCTTCGTTTATCGCGAGGAGTACTACCTCAAGAACCGCGAGCCGAAGCCCGGCACCGAGGAGTACGTCAAGTGGGAAAACGAGATGAACGAGATGCGCGGCAAGGCTGAAGTCATCGTCGGCAAGCAACGTCATGGTCCGACAGGCACGGTGACGCTCGCCTTCCACGGCGAATTCACCCGCTTCTCGGATTTGGCGGAAGAGCACCATATCGCCGAGAGGTTCGGTGAATAGGCAGATGTCCGAAATGGCAGTCCGCGATTGGCGGACGACGCACCTTCATGGCTAAATCGCGCGTCCAGTTCATCTGCCAGAATTGCGGCTCCGTGCATCAGCGCTGGGCCGGCAAATGCGATGCCTGCGGCGAGTGGAACACGCTGGTCGAGGAAGGCACGTCGGGTGGCATCGGTTCGGGGCCGGCCAATACGCGCAACGCCCGCAAGGGCCGCGCCGTGGTGCTCACCACGCTTTCCGGCGAGATCGAGGATGCACCGCGCATCATCTCCGGCATCGGCGAACTCGACCGCGCCACTGGCGGCGGCTTCGTGCGCGGCTCCGCCCTTCTGGTCGGCGGCGATCCCGGTATCGGCAAGTCGACGCTTCTCACCCAGGCCGCCGCCGCTCTGGCCTCGAGAGGCCACCGCATCGTCTATGTCTCAGGCGAAGAAGCCGTCGCCCAGATCAGGCTGCGGGCGCAGCGGCTGGGTGTCGCGGATACGCCGGTGGAACTGGCAGCCGAGACCAATGTCGAGGACATTCTCGCCACGATCGCCGACGGCAAGCGCCCGGATCTGGTCATTCTCGATTCCATTCAGACGCTGTGGACCGACCTTGCCGATTCGGCGCCGGGCACCGTCACGCAGGTGCGTGCCGCTGCCCAGGCGATGATCCGCTATGCGAAATCCACGGGTGCTGCGATCGTGCTCGTCGGCCATGTCACCAAGGAAGGCCAGATCGCCGGACCGCGCGTGGTCGAGCACATGGTCGATGCCGTGCTCTACTTCGAGGGCGAAGGTGGCCATCACTACCGCATCCTGCGCACGGTAAAAAACCGCTTCGGGCCGACAGACGAGATCGGCGTCTTCGAAATGTCGGACAAGGGCTTGCGCGAGGTCTCCAACCCATCCGAGCTGTTCCTCGGCGAGCGGCATGCGAAATCGCCAGGCGCGGCCGTTTTCGCCGGTATGGAGGGGACGCGGCCGGTGCTGGTCGAGATCCAGGCCCTGGTGGCGCAATCCTCGCTCGGCACACCACGCCGAGCGGTGGTCGGCTGGGATGGCGCGCGGCTGTCGATGATCCTGGCGGTGCTCGAAGCCCATTGCGGCGTGCGCTTTGGCCAGCACGATGTCTATCTCAACGTTGCCGGTGGCTATCGCATCAGCGAACCGGCGGCCGATCTCGCGGTCGCCGCCGCGCTGGTTTCCTCGCTCACCGGTCTTGCCCTTCCCGCCGATTGCGTCTATTTCGGCGAAATCAGCCTTTCGGGTGCTGTGAGGCCGGTAGCGCATGCGCAGCAGCGCCTCAAGGAAGCCGAAAAGCTGGGTTTTGGTAGCGCGGTTCTGCCCTTGGGCAGCGAGGAACTTGCTGGAGGGATCGGGGCCGGCGCTTTCCAGCCCACCGAGCTTGCCGACCTCGTAGCGCGCATAGCCGGCTCACGGCGCAGCCGCGCCGACGATGAAGAGTGACGCGGCTCGTCGAGCCGTGAAAAAGAGATCGGAGTGGGGCGAAAGACATGCCGATTACGCTGCTTGACGGAATCCTGGTCGGCTTCACCCTGGTCTCGGCGATGCTCGCCATGGTTCGCGGTTTCTCGCGCGAGGTCCTGTCGGTCGTCTCGTGGGCGGCGGCGGCGGCGGCGGCTTTCTTCTTCTACAAGCCGATCCTGCCCTACCTGAAGCCCTATATCGAAAATGAGAAGATCGCCATGGCGGCCTCCGCCGGCGTCGTCTTCATCATCGCGCTGATCGTCGTCTCGGTCATCACCATGAAGCTCGCCGACTGGATCATCGATTCGCGGATCGGCGCGCTCGACCGCACGCTCGGCTTCCTCTACGGCGCCGCGCGCGGCATTCTGGTCGTGGCCGTGGCGCTTTTGTTCTTCAACTGGCTGGCTGGCGCCAAGGCGCCGGCCTGGGTCACGGATGCCAAGTCGCGGCCCTTGCTGGAACAGATCGGCGCCAAGATTGAGAACTTGCTGCCCGCCGATGCCGAAAACGCAATCCTCAAGAAGCTGAGCCCGAAAACGGGCGCCGAGACGCCCGCGGCGCCTGACGCCCCCGCCGCGGACGCACCTGCCGGCGGTGACGATGCCAATACGCCGGCTCCGGACGACAATGAAGCCGCGCCAGCAGACAACACTGCCAAGCCGGCGCCGGCAGCACCGGCAAACTGACGCCCGAAACGGGCGCCAGGGCGGACGATGGTGTGAACGACCGCGCGGTGTGCGTTGCTTTCGACGCGTGAGCGCCTTATATGGCGATTTTAGCGGAGCTTAAGATGGCAAACGCAGACGACGTGCTTTCCGCCGAGGCCGACGACCACTTCCACGACGAATGCGGCGTGTTCGGCATTTTTGGCCGGCAGGATGCGGCAGCGATCGTCACGCTCGGTCTGCATGCACTGCAGCATCGCGGCCAGGAAGCGGCCGGCATCGTTTCCTACGACGGCACCCAGTTCCATGTCGAACGCCATGTCGGCCTGATCGGCGACACCTTCACCAAGCAGCGCGTCATCGACAGCCTGCAAGGCAACCGCGCCATCGGCCATACGCGCTACGCCACGACAGGCGGCGCCGGCATGCGCAACATCCAGCCCTTCTTCGCCGAACTCGCCGATGGCGGCTTTGCCGTCGCCCACAACGGCAACCTCACCAACGCCATGACGGTGCAGCGCGCGCTTCAGAAGCAGGGTGCGATCTTCTCCTCCACCTCCGACACCGAGACGCTTTTGCACCTGGTTGCGACCAGCAAGGAGCGTGACCTCAACTCGCGCTTCATCGACGCGGTGCGGCAGGTCGAAGGCGCCTTCTCGCTGGTGGCGATGACGGCCAAGAAGATGATCGGCTGCCGCGATCCGCTCGGCATCCGCCCGCTGGTGCTGGGCGATCTCGACGGCGCCTGGATCCTCGCCTCCGAGACCTGCGCGCTCGACATCATCGGCGCGCGTTTCGTGCGCGACCTGAAGCCCGGCGAGATGGTCGTCGTCACCTCCAAGGGCATTGAAAGCCTGTTCCCGTTCGAGCCGCAGAAGACACGCTTCTGCATCTTCGAGTATGTCTATTTCGCGCGGCCGGATTCCTCGGTCGAAGGCCGCAACGTCTACGAAGTGCGCAAACGCATCGGCGCCGAACTGGCGCAGGAAAATCCCGTCGAGGCCGACATCGTCGTGCCGGTGCCGGACTCGGGCACCCCGGCGGCAATCGGCTTTAGCCAAGCTGCCGGCATTCCCTTCGAGCTCGGCATCATCCGCAACCACTATGTCGGCCGCACCTTCATCCAGCCGGGCGATTCGATCCGCCATATGGGCGTCAAGCTGAAGCACAACGCCAACCGCCGGATGATCGAAGGCAAGCGCGTGGTTCTGGTCGACGATTCGATCGTGCGCGGCACCACCAGCCAGAAGATCGTGCAGATGGTGCGCGATGCCGGCGCCAAGGAAGTTCATATGCGCATCGCCTCGCCGCCGACCAGCGCCTCCTGCTTCTATGGCGTCGATACGCCGGAGAAGTCGAAGCTCTTGGCTTCGCGCATGTCGGTGGAAGAGATGGCCGAGTTCATCCGCGTCGATTCGCTCGGTTTCCTGTCGATCAATGGCCTCTACCGCGCCGTCGGCGAAGCGAGCCGCAATGACGACCAACCGCAGTTCTGCGACGCCTGCTTCACCGGCCAGTATCCGACCCGCCTGCTCGACTTCGAAGGCCACGACAATGTGCGCACGCTGTCGCTGCTGGCGACGAGCGGGACGTAGGATTGCCGGCCTGTCATTCGCCCGAGCCAGATTTCCGGAATCCATAGCATGACCCTCGACCTTACCGGCCGCGTTGCGGTCGTCACCGGCGCCTCGCGCGGCATCGGCTATTTCATCGCCAGGGAACTGGCCGCCGCCGGCGCGCACGTCATTGCGGTGGCACGCACGGTCGGTGGGCTGGAAGAACTCGACGACCAGATCAAGGCTGCCGGCGGCCAGGCGACGCTGGTGCCGCTCGATCTCGCCGACATGGCCGGCATCGATCGGCTGGGCGGCGCCATCCACGAGCGCTGGGGCAAGCTCGACATTCTCGTCGCCAATGCCGGCGTGCTCGGCGTCATCTCGCCGATCGGCCATGTCGAGGCAAAAACCTTCGAGAAGGTGATGACCATCAACGTCACCTCGACCTGGCGGCTGATCCGCTCGGTCGACCCGCTGCTGCGGCTCTCGGACGCCGGCCGGGCCATCATCCTGTCGTCCAACGTGGCCCATTCGGCGCGCGCCTTCTGGGCGCCCTACGCGGCATCGAAGGCGGCGGTCGAGACGATGATGCGCTCCTGGGCGCACGAGACGCAAAGCCTGCCGCTGCGCGTCAACGCCGCCGACCCCGGCGCCACCCGCACCGCCATGCGGGCTCAGGCCATACCCGGAGAGGATCGCGAGACGCTGCCGCATCCCCAAGACATCGCCAGGCACATCGTGCCTTTGGCCAGCCCGGAGCTGAAAGAGACCGGACTGATCTTCCAGGCCAAGCACAATCGCTTCGTCGCCTACAGGCAGCCCGAATAGACCCGCGCATCAGTTTTTGCCCGCTCCCCGACCGGGCTCTCCACATTTGAGTGGCACGCGCGAGGGATTAAAAGCGCCTCCGGCTACGTTTCTCCTGACGTAGGACATTTGAAAACCGGAGGACCGATATGGGTAGACTTCTTCTCGTTGGCGCCACCGCCGTTGTGGCCGCTCTCGGCGCGACAGCCGGTGTAGCCGTTTCCCAAGATGCCAAGATGAGTTTCTTCGTCACCAGTGTCGGCTCCGGCAAGGGTGCCGATCTCGGTGGCCTGAAAGGCGCCGACGCGCATTGCGCTTCGCTGGCCGAAGCCGCCGGCGTCACCGGCAAGAGCTGGGCCGCCTACCTCTCGACCAGTGCCGAGGATGCCCGCGACCGTATCGGCAAAGGCCCTTGGTTCAACGCCAAGGGCGAGAAAATCGCCGACGATGTCGCCTCGTTGCACGGCAACGCCAATGGCATCACCAAGCAGACGGCTCTGACCGAGAAGGGCGAAGTGGTCAATGGGCGCGGTGACACGCCAAATCGGCACGACATGCTGACGGGCTCGAAGCCCGACGGCACCAGGATCGCCGACCAGACCTGCGGCGACTGGACGATGAGCGGCGCCGAAGGGGCGGCGATGATGGGCCATCATGATCGCACCGGCCTTGACGATTCGGCGGCGGCGAAGTCGTGGAATTCCTCCCATGCTTCGCGGGGCGGCTGCAGCCAGGAGGCACTGAAGGGTACCGGCGGCGACGGCCTGTTCTATTGTTTTGCGACTGACTGAGCAGCGTTGCCTGGCTCCTAAATCCAATATAGGTGATCACGCGGCTGTGATCAGAGCGGAAAAGGCTGCCCTCCTGCCATGCTTTCGTCGTTTCCGTAGAGTTGGTAGGATCATAGCGACTCCATAACAACAAGCGCCCGGCTGGGCAGAACAAGGACATCCCCATGGCTACGACCGCAGCGTTGGTCTGGTATCTGGTAATCGCCGGCCCGCAGGGCGGCATGGTGGTGCTGCCCAGCACCTTCGACAAGCGCGAGCAGTGCACCGCCGCCATCACCGAATATCAGAAGCAGCCGACACCGACCGGCTGGTCGGTGCAATGCGTGCCGAGCGCCTCGCCTTTCACCGATGAGGGCGACGCCGAGCAGCCGTCGGCGCAGTAAGCATCCGTTGCCGAAGCCGTAGAGACACCCGATCTCCCCTCTCGTGGGGGAGATCGCAACTTCAGCGCCGGGCGCTCACGGTCAATTCCGGCTTCTGGTTGATGGTCTGGAACACCACACAGTAGCGTTCGGTCAGCTTCAGCAACGAATCGATGCGCTCCTGCGGTTCGTCCGTATCGAGAGCGAAATTGAGCCGGATGGCACGAAATCCGACCGGCGCATCCCTGGCAACACCGAGCGTGCCGCGAAAATCGAGATCGCCTTCGGCTTCCACCGTGGCGGCACCGAGCTTGAACTCGAGCGCCGTCGCCACCGCCTTCAACGTCACGCCGGCACAGGCCACCAGTGCTTCCAGCAACATGTCGCCCGAGCAGAGTTCAAGCCCCGAGCCACCTGTCGCCGGATGCAGACCGGCGATGGCGATCGCCCTGCCCGTCTCGACCTTGCAGGCGACCGACTGGTCGTCGATCGAGCCTCGCGCCTTCAACGTGATCAGCGCCTGCGAAGCGTCGTCGCGATAGGCCTGCTTCAACGGCGCCTGCATGGCTTTGAGTTCGGTTGCGTCCATTTCGTCGCCTCTTTCGCTTTGCGGCCAGCGAGCAGCGTGGCTTCGTCAAATATAACTGCCAATCGCATTCTGGAAGCAAGCTCGTAATTCCTGCCCCAACGCAAGCCCAGGGCTGGCGTAGCGCTGTGTCGAGTTTCCCCCGTATAGCTGGGAGCCGAGGCTAGATTTCCTGGAGTCCTCGCGTTGCTCCTGTCGTATTCCTGTCGCTCCCGCACTTTTGGTCCGCACCCATGGCCGATGTTGCCATTCTCGAAACACGCGAAAGGGTTCTCGCCGGAATCCTGTTGACCGGTGCGGCCTATCTCTTGTTTTCGACGCAGGACGCCTCGATCAAGCTGCTGGTGACCGGGATGACGGTCTGGCAGATCATGTTCTTCCGCAGCATCACCATTTTGAGCGCCTGCGCGGCGATCGGCGGGCGACAGCTGTTCGCCGACACGGTGCGCTTGCCGATCGTGCGGCCAATGCTGGTGCGCAGCGCTTTCACGCTCGCCGCCTGGCTCTGTTACTACAACGCCGCCCGCAGCCTGCAGCTCGCCGAACTGACGACTGTGTATTACGCGGCGCCAATCATCGTCACCGTGCTGTCGGTGTTCCTGCTCGGCGAAAAGGTGCCGATGCTGCGCTGGCTGGCGGTCCTGATCGGCTTTGTCGGTGTCTTCGTCGCTTGCGACCCGACCCATCTCGGTCTGTCCGTGCCTGTGCTGCTGGTTCTGGCGGCCGCGCTTTTGTGGGCCATCGCCGTCGTGCTCCTGCGCAAGACAGCGCTTGCCGAACGCTCGATGATCCAGCTGCTCCTCAACAATTTCTATTTCCTGGTGTTTTCGGCGGTGCCGGCAATGTTGTGGTGGCATACGCCCGATCTGAGCCAGTTGCTGCTGCTCGCCAGCGTCGGCGCGCTCGGCGGCCTGGCGCAATATCTGCTCTTCGAAGGCATGAAACGGACGCCGGCATCGATCCTCGCGCCGCTTGAATATAGTTCGCTGTTGTGGGCGTTCGCACTTGGCTTTGCGATCTGGGGCGACGTACCGCGCCGCGAAGTGTTTCTCGGCGCCGCGCTGATCATCGCCGCCGGGCTGCTGATCGTCGGCGGCGAGCATTTCCGCAAGCGGCTGTGATGTGTATGGCGCTTGCTGCTGACACTACGATGTCAGGACGGGGCGGCGTAGGGTGTCGGCATGACTGACATGACGGCCACCCCAGCGGAAACCACCGAACGCACGCTTGGCATCATACTGGTGTCGTCGTCGGCGGCGGTGTTCGGCCTGACCGGTGTACTGACCAAGTCGATCCACGCCGATCCGCTGACGATCACCTGCTGGCGTGGCTTTGTCGGCTCGATCCTGATCAGCCTCTATGTGCTGTGGCGCCGCCACCGCTCGAGCAACCGCGACACGCTGCGGCTTGGCTGGCGCGGCTGGCTGCTGGCGGCGGAAGGCGCGCTGGCCAGCATCGCCTTCATCTCGGCGTTCAAATTCACCTACGTCGCCAATGTCGCGGTCATCTACGCAACGTCCCCCTTCATTGCCGCCCTGCTGGCCTGGGCGCTGGTGCGCGAACCTTTTCGCCTGCAAACGATGCTCGCGGCCGCCGTGTCGCTGTGCGGCGTAACCATCATGGTCTGGTCGGGCTTCGGCACCGGCAATCTGTTCGGCGACGGGTTGGCGCTGCTGATGACGGCCGGCAGCGCGCTCTACATGATCATGGTGCGCGCCTTCCGCGACACGCCGGTGGTGTGGGCCGGCGCGGTTTCGGCCTTTCTGTTGTTCATTCTCGGCTGGTTCGTCACCGATCCCTTGGCGGTCTCGGCCAGGGATGCCGTTCTGCTCGTCACTTTCGGCGGGTCGTTCGCGCTGGCTTCGATCCTGTGGACGGAGGGCGCGAGGCTTATCCCGGCACCTGAATCCGGCCTGCTCGGCTCAGCGGAAGTGCCGTTCGCGATCCTGTTTGCCTTCCTGTTCCTGGCCGAGATACCGCCCGTCGCCAGTATGGTCGGCGGCGCCATCGTGCTCTGCGCGGTTTTCGCCCATGCAGGTCGCGACTGGCTGGTGGCCCGCTCCCAAGGCGCAGCGCCAAATATTTCTTAAAAAAGTGACACAGTCACGGAACCATCATCGCGGTCAGGCATTATTGGTGCGACGGGCCACCCCCAAGTCCCCCCAAACCCCTCGGCCCGTCCTACTCCCAAGCCGACCGCAAGGTCGGCTTTTTCTTTGCTAAATGGGCCCGACCGCAAGGTCGGCTTTTTCTTTGCTAGAAGGGCCCGACCGCAAGGTCGGCTTTTTCTTTGCTCAGGCCTGGACGGGAGATGGAGGGGGCCGTGATTTCAACCGGGATGCCCAAACGAAGCCAGGTTGCCACTAAGGAGCGCCGCCAAATCACTGGCCGGGGCATCGGCGCCACGACGCAACCGGATCGCGAACTCTGCCATCGGAACCGATGGCAAGCCAAACTCTCGCGGCGCTTCGTCGATGCCGGAATGGGCAAAGCGCGGGGTTCGCAAGGTCAGCGCAACGCCGGCGTTCACCGCGGCGCGCAGGCCGGCCAGGCTGGCGCTTCCGGCGGCGATGCGGTAGCGGCGGCCGGCGGCATCGAGCGCTGCGAGTGCTGCTTCGCGAAAACCGCAATAGGGGTCCAGCAATGCCAGCGGCAGTTCTTCCTGCCGCGAGGCCAGTCCCTTCTGTGAACACAGCCATATCATCGGCTCGCGCAGGACGCCGACCTCGTCCGGCGCCGCCGCCTGGCGCATGACGATCGCCAGATCGAGGCCGCCGGCCTGCAGCGCCTGCGCCAGTTCGGCGGAGCGGCCAACCCGCAATTCGATCCTGACGCGCGGATGGCTGGTGGCGAAGGCACGCAGCAGGTCCGGCAGGCCGCTGTCGGCAAAATCCTGCGTCGTGCCGATGGCGATACGCCCGGCAGCCCGTGCCCCCTTCAAGGCCAGCCACGCCTCGCGATGCACGGCAAGAATGCGCCTGGCATGGCCGACTAGGTCTTCTCCTGCCGACGTCAGCCCACGACCCCGCCCCTGCGGCGTCAGCAACGGCTCGCCGACGACCTCCTCCAGCCGCTGCATCTGGGCGGTCACAGCCGAAGGCGAACGGCCGACGCTGGAAGCCGCCTGTGCCAGCGAGCCGCTGTCGACAAAAGCGAGGAAGGTTTTGAGCAGATCCGGATCGAGCGTTTCCATAATTCGATCCTATCGAATCTTCTGTTGAAAACAATTCGATTTTTTTGATTCCAGGATGATGACAAGGTCTCTCCAACGGCGATCAGTCGCCGCTGGAAACAAGGAGAAGAAAAATGCCCATCATCAACATCAGCGTCACCGGCAAGCCAGACACCACCTTGTCAGCCGAGATTGCCAGGGAAATCACCGAGATCACCGCCAAGCAACTGCGCAAGGACCCGACGATCACCGCCGTCGCCGTATCCTATGTCGATCCGCGGCACTGGTTCGCCGGCGGCAAGTCGCTGGCGGAGCATGGCAACAACACATACTGGCTGGATATCAAGGTCGTCGACGGCACCAACACCAAGCTCGAGCTGGAAGCCTATCTCAAGGCTCTCTTCGATGCCTTTGGCCGCCTGCTGGGCGGCGTGCATGACGAAAGCTATGCCTTCGTGCATGAGGTGCCGGCAGCCGCTTATGGCTATGGTGGCAAGACGCAGGAGTTCCGTTTCATCAGCGGTCGGCTGAAGGCGGCATGAGAGTGCGTCGTGCGCCTCTCCTACCCCGGCCGGACAACTATCTCGCTGGCGGATGAAGCCTTGTATCGAGCGCGAAATCCTCTTGAAGGTGCAGCCTGTAGAGGCCAGCGGCTCGGCCGGGGTCGAACACCAGGTTCCAGCTGTGCTGGGATACCGTGCTGGGGACTAGAAACAAGGGATGCCTTGCCAGCAGACTGTCACCAAACTGCTGCTGTCCCGCGCTGGGAATGCCGGGGCGCAGCCAGTTTGCATTTGGAAGATCGTCAATCTTAACCACATGAATCCTGGATGGATCGGCGACGTCAAATGCCGTCAGCACATGAGGAACAGTATCGAGCGTCCGAAACCCCTTGTGGACGGCCACCTCTAGAATGGCAGTCGAGGGGTCAATGCACGCATACACGGCCCTGACGCCTTTGCTGTTCCATCTTCCACCGAGTTTGAACGCTCCCTCACCGCTGTCCCAAATTGCCTCGAAGCGTTTGTTGTCCAGTCTCCAGCCAAGGACATCTCCTGTCCCCAGAGAACCTGGCAGGGGCGTCACGCGTAGACACCGTAGTCGAGCCGCTCAAGAAATTCTTGTACAATTATCGTACCCGCGGCCGTTGCCAGCAGATCGATCGGCCGCCGGTTGTCCAAACCCATCGCGGGCTGAATCATCCATTTCTCAGCCTCTTCCTGGGTTCCAAGGACGGACGTGGCCTTCGTCAGAACCCTGGCGAAATTCCAGGTTCTGGAGCCTTGCTCCCGACTAAGGGTCCTGGAATGATCCGATTTATGCCGCTGAAATGTTCGCTCGCTCATGCCGAATGCCGTCTCGAAAGCATCGGCAAGGTCAATGACGGTGAGGTGATCCACAAGGCTTTCCAGGGCTTGGCTCGGAATTCCGTGCAGGATCATTTCATGTGCCTCGAGCGGACTGGATACTGAAAATCCAAGAACTTTCGGCCCGCCAAATAGGTCGACCAGTCGCTCGAACTCCGGCTCCATGCGCGGCGCCTCTGCAAATGCCATTGGGAAACTAGCCATTCTCATTTCTCCGCCACGTGTCACTTTATTTACGACACGTGACGTCACCTTTCAAGCGATTGCGCTCGAACTTTTGGCCATCAGTGTTCCCGCGTAAAATCGAAGCTCCGCTTCGATCGCCACGCCGCATTGACCTTGCTCCGGCTTCCGCTAGGCTCTGCCCCGAAGCGGTCGCCGAAGAGCCGCGATGACAAGAACCGTTGGGAGAGAGGCGGCATGATCCTGACACTGGCGCTGCTTGCGGGTCTCGTCGTGGCCTGGCTGCTGATCGGCGTGGTGGAGAAATTCCGCCTCGGCATGCGTTTCACCCAGGCGCTGCTTTATGTGCCGTTCAAGCTCGCCTACAGGATCAGCGACAATCGCATCGGGATCGCGCGCAAGGCGCAGGCTCCGGTCATCTACGTCATCTCGCACCAATCGCGCTTCGAGCAGGCGCTGATGCTGTCGCTGCTGCCGGATGACACGCTGCATATACTCGACGAGGTCTCGGCACGTTCGCCCTGGCTCGAACCATGGCGTGAGCTTGGCCGCAGCATCGCCTTCAATGCCGAACATCTCTTCGTCAGCCGCCGGCTGGTGCGCGTGCTGAAGGGCAAGGGTCGGCTCGCCGTCTATCTGCCGGACGCGGTCGAGCCTGACATCAAGACGTTTCGGCTGTTTCGCGCCGTCACCCGCATCGCCATGCAGGCCGACGCCCGTATCGTGCCGATCTTCATCGCCGGCGCACGCAGCCTGCCGGTATCGCTGACGCCGGCCGACAAGGCGCCCCGGCACTGGTTTCCGCGCCTGTCGATCAACGTTCTGGAGCCGATGACGATCGCCGAACTGGTGGCGCGCAATCCAGATCAGTCATCGAACACCAATGCGCTGTTCGACCGCGTCGCCGAGGCGCGGCTTTTCGGCTCCGACCTTGATCGCGGCCTGTTCCTGGCCATGCGCGATGCGGCGAGCCGCGTCGGCGCCTCGCATCCGATCATCGAGGATGTCATCTCGGGCGCGCTGAGCTACCGCAAGACGTTCATCGGCGCGCGCGTGCTGGGCAGGCGCTTCGAGGCGGTGACGGCACCAGGCGAGGCGATGGGGATAATGCTGCCCAACGCCAATGGCGTCGTGTTGTCGTTGGTCGGCCTTCTCTCGGCGGGCCGCGTGGCGGCGATGATAAACTATACGGCCGGGCCGGCGAGCGTCACGGCGGCGGTGCGGACAGCCGTCATCCGCACCGTCGTTTCCTCCCGCGCTTTCGTCGAGAAGGCCGATCTTGCCGATATTGTCGCGGCGATCGAAAAGGGCGGCGCCAGGCTGCTGTGGCTCGAAGATGCGAGGCAGAACGTCACCACGCTGGACAAGTTTGCCGCCGCCCTGCTGTGGCGCCTGCCGCTGCAGCGGCAGGATGCGGCCAAGCCGGGCGTGATCCTGTTCACCTCGGGTTCGGAAGGCACGCCGAAGGCAGTTGTTCTGTCGCAAAAGAACCTTTACGCCAACGCCATGCAGGCCGAGGCGCGCATCACCATCTCGCCGGCCGACATCCTGCTCAACGTGCTGCCGGTGTTTCATTCCTTCGGCCTGACGGGTGGCACCATCCTGCCGCTAGTGACCGGGGTAAAGCTGTTCCTCTACCCCTCGCCCCTCCACTACAAGATCATCCCCGAGATCGCCCGCAAGGTGAAGCCGACCATCATGTTCGGCACCGACACGTTCCTCGCCAACTATGCGCGCACCGCCAAGGACGGCGATTTCTCCAGCCTGCGCTTTGTCGTTGCCGGCGCGGAAGCGGTGAAGCCGGAAACGCGCCGCGTCTATCGCGAGCGTTTCCAGGCTGAGATCGTCGAAGGTTTCGGGCTGACCGAGGCAGCACCGGTGGTTGCCGTCAATACCGCGATCCACGGCCGCGACGGCACGGTGGGCCGACTCCTGCCGGCGATGCGCATGAAGCTGGAACCGGTCGAAGGCATCTCGGACGCCGGCCAGTTGTGGCTCGACGGGCCGAACCTGATGATGGGCTATATGACGGCGGACCGTCCCGGTGAGTTGCAGCCACTGACCGGCTGGCACGACACCGGCGACATCGTCGCCGTCGATCGCGAAGGCTTCATCACCATTCGCGGCCGCGCCAAGCGCTTCGCCAAGATCGCCGGCGAGATGGTGTCGCTGGGCGCGGTCGAGATGCTGGTGCAGTCGCTGTGGCCGGAAGAGAGCCATGCGGCGGTGGCGGTGCCCGACAAGAGGCGCGGCGAACGCATCGTGCTGGTCACGACCGCCGACGATGCCAATCCCGAAGAACTGCGTCAGTTCGGCAAGAAAGCCGGCGCCGCCGAATTGATGGTGCCCAACGACATCGTCAAGGTGGAAGAAATCCCGGTGCTCGGTTCCGGCAAGACCGATTATGTCTCGACCAGGAAGCTGGCGATCGACCGGCTGGGGCTCGGCGTCGCGGCCTGAGTCAGAGCAAGGACTTCGGTGGACCTTCTAACCTATGTCCGAAGGCGGCACCTTCTCGCCCTCGAGCTTAGCACGCTTGGAGTAGGCGCGGACGGAAAACGGCAGGAAGATCAGATAGCCCGCGACCGACGCCGTCAGCGTGTACCAGGGATAGGTCATCAGCAGGAGGACGTAGAGCACGACGGCCAGAATGACCGGCAACACCCTGTCACCAGGAATCTTGACGCTCTTGCCGGAATAGACCGGTAGCCGGCTGACCAGCAGGAAGGCGACCAGAATGGTGAAGCCGGTTGCGACGAACGCGGCCGGCCGGCTTGGCTCAATGCCGAGCCGCAGGAAAAACAGATAGAGCGGCAGCATCACCAGCACCGCACCCGCCGGAGCCGGCACACCGACGAAATATTCGGACTGCCACAGCGGGCGTTCGGCCTTGTCGTCGTCGAGCACGTTGAAGCGGGCAAGCCTCAGCCCGCAGGCGATGGTGAACAGGAGCGCCGCGATCCAGCCCGGCGAGCCGGCGCGGTCGAGCAGGAAGGCATAGAGCACCAAAGCAGGCGCGACGCCGAAATTGACGATGTCGGCGAGCGAATCCATCTGCGCACCGAATTTGGACGTCGCCTTCAGCATTCGCGCCAGACGGCCGTCAATGCCATCGAGAAACGCCGCGAGCAGCACCATGACCACCGCGGTCTCGAAGCGGTCCTCGAAGGCGAAACGGATGCCGGACAGGCCGGCGCAGATGGCAAGCACGGTGACCAGATTGGGCAGCACCATGCGCATCGGGATCTCGCGGATGCGCGGACCGCCGCTGGCATGGGCCTCGAACTTTTTGTATTGCGTGCCCACCGCTCAGGAAATCCGTACGAGGGGGGTGCCGGCGACGCCACCGAATTCGGCGAGCACGGTTTCGCCGCCGACCGCCGTCTGGCCAACGGCGACGCGCGGCGTCGCGGTCAAAGGCAGGAAGACATCGACGCGCGAGCCGAAGCGGATCAGGCCGAAGCGCTCGCCGGTGCCGATCGAAGTGCCGGCTTCCGCCCAGCAGACGATGCGGCGCGCCACCAGGCCGGCGATCTGGACGGCGGCGACCGTGCCGTTGGGGCTCTCGATAACCAGGCCGTTGCGCTCGTTTTCGGTGCTGGCCTTGTCGAGTTCGGCGTTGAGGAATTTTCCCGGCCGATGTTCGATCCTGGCTATACGGCCGCGCACCGGAGCGCGATTCACATGGCAGGAAAAGACATTCATGAACACCGAGATGCGGGTCATCTCGACGTTGCCGAGGCCAAGTTCGCGCGGCGGCAGGGCCGGGCCGACCGCCGAGATGATGCCGTCGGCGGGGCTCACCACAAGGCCGTCGTCGACCGGCGTGACGCGTTCGGGATCGCGGAAGAAATAGACGCACCAAGCCGTCAGGATCAGGCCGATCCAGAAAAGAATCGATGAGAAATAGCCGAGGAAGAGCGTTGCCGCGCCAAAGGCCGCGATGAACGGATAACCTTCGCGGTGGATCGGTACGAACGCGTTCTTGACCGTGTCGACAAGGCTCATGGGCTGGGGGCGGTCCCTGTTTCAGGTCCGGCCTCAATAGCCGAAACACCCCCTGCCCGCAACGCGACAATCGGCGGCGAGGATGAATGGGCAAGGTCCATCGGTCTTCGGGCAGTCGCACGCTCCGCCAACGGCCATGTCGATGGAGCGTTTTTTCTGAGCGAAAAGCCGTAAGCCACTGTCGGCGAACCGCTCCCGCATCCGTCCTTGGTGTAAAAGCGTCTGATCGCGCCCGCAGATGCCGACGACGCCCAACCGAGGCTTCAGATCATGCAGACATCATCCGGCACCAAAGCTCGTCTCCTTACAACCGGCCTCGCCTTCGGTGAATCACCGCGCTGGCACGATGGACGCCTATGGCTGTGCAATTGGGGCACCGGCGAGATCATCGCGATCGATGCGCATGGCAAAACCGAACTCATGGTCACTATACCCGCCACCTTGCCCTACTCCATCGACTGGCTGCCGGACGGCCGGCTGCTCGTCGTCTCGGGCCGCGAAGGCCTGCTGCTTCGGCAAGAAGCCGATGGCAGGCTCGTCACCGTTGCCGATCTGCGCGGCCTGTCGAAAAGCCCATGGAACGAGATCGTCGTCGACGGGCGCGGCAATGCCTATGTCAATGGCGGCGGACCGACGCCTACCGCCGGCCAGCCTTTCGGTCCGGGCACCATCGTGCTGATCACACCGGACGGCGCGATCCGGCAAGTGGCTGACAATATCGCCTTCGCCAACGGCATGGCGGTGACCGCGGACAACCGGACGCTGATCCTTGCCGAATCGCACGCCAACCGGCTGATCGCTTTCGACATCGCCATTGATGGCGCCCTGTCCAACCGGCGCGTCTGGGCCGAGCTCGACGGCTATCCGGATGGCATCTGTCTCGACGCCGAAGGGGCGGTCTGGTACGCAGATGTTCCCAACAAACACTGCGTGCGGGTGCGCGAAGGCGGCGAGGTGCTGCGGACCGTTGCTGTCGATCGCGGCTGTTTTGCCTGCATGCTGGGCGGCGCGGACAGGCAAACGCTGTTCATCGCAGCCGCCGAGTGGCGTGGCTTCGAGCACATGGTCAGCGATATCAGAACCGGCCAGGTGCTCAGCGTGGATGCGCCGGCACCTGGCGTCGGCTGGCCGTGAGCTACACTCCTGGAATCCGCTGATAGTTGGCGATGTCAGCGCGCACCCCGAGCCGGGCAATCGTCTCCTGCGGATCGAACGCGACACGCTCTTGCGCGGCCTTGACGATCGGCACGACCATGTCGACGGCCGCCTTGCTCTCCCATTCGACGATCGTCACCAGGTTGAATTCACCCGGCCCCGAAAACTGCTCGAGCAGGAAATCCTGCACGAAACCCTGCTGTTGGCGCAGCAATTCGTGCGTCGTCCTGACCTTGACGAGGATCTCCTCGCGAGCGGCGGCCGGGACGACGAACTTGTCCACCCTGAACACGCTGCCGCCGTTAACGTTCTGACTAATGTCGTTCATTTCGATTGTTCCGTTCCTGGATCAAGGGGTGTCGTGGGCTCCAGGAAACGGCGTACAATCTCAACTTATGTTGAGGTCAAGCACAAAAATCAATTAACCTCCGACGTCCGCCTGCGCACCACGACGCCAAGTTCGTCGCCTTCGCGGGCGAGACGCAGGCGCTCCTCGGCTTCGGTCGCCTCGCGCTGGCGGTCCCACATCGAGGCGTAGAGGCCATGCTTTCGCATCAGCTCGACATGAGTGCCACGCTCGGCGATCTGGCCGTCCTTGAGCACGATGATCTCGTCGGCGGAAATGACCGTCGACAGGCGGTGGGCAATCACGATGGTGGTGCGCCCCTTGCTGACGAGGTCGAGAGCCGCCTGGATCTCCTGCTCGGTGTGGCTGTCCAGCGCCGAGGTCGCTTCGTCGAGCATCAGGATCGGTGGTGCTTTGAGGATGGTGCGGGCGATCGCGACGCGCTGTTTTTCACCACCGGACAACTTCAGCCCGCGCTCGCCGACCATCGACTTGTAGCCGTCGGGCAACTTCTCGATGAATGGCCCGATCTGGGCGAGTTCGGCTGCCTTGCGCACCTCCTCCTCGCTCGCGCCAACGCGGCCGTAGCGAATGTTGTAGGCGATGGTGTCGTTGAACAGCACCGTGTCCTGCGGCACCATGCCGAGCACCGCGCGCAAACTATCCTGGGTGACATCCCGGATGTCCTGGCCATCGATCAGCACCTGGCCGGCCTGCACGTCGTAGAATCGGAACAGCAGGCGCGAAATGGTCGACTTGCCGGCGCCCGACGGCCCGACAATGGCGACCGTCTTGCCGGCCGGCACCTCGAAGGAGACGCCCTTCAGGATCTTGCGGTTCGGATCGTAGGAGAAATGTACGTCACGGAATTCGACCTTGCCCGAGCCGACCACCAGCGCTTTGGCGTCTGGCTTGTCGACGATCTCCTGCGGCACGTCGAGCAGGTCGAACATGTGCTCGATGTCGGTCAACCCTTGCCGGATTTCTCGGTAGATGAAGCCGATGAAGTTGAGCGGTACGGAAAGCTGTACCAGCATGGCATTGATGAAGACGAAATCGCCGACCGTCTGCGTGTGCGCCTGCACCTCCAGCGCCGACATGCACATGACGACGACGGTGCCGAGGCCGAAGATGACGCCCTGGCCGAAGTTCAGCCAGCCGAGCGAGGTCCAGGTCTTGGTGGCGGCGACCTCGTAGCGCGCCATCGATCGGTCGAAGCGATCGGCCTCCATGCGCTCGTTGGTAAAGTATTTGACCGTCTCGAAATTGAGCAGCGAGTCGATCGCCTTGGTGTTGGCATCGGTGTCGCTGTCATTCATGTCGCGGCGGATGGAGATGCGCCAGTCGCTGGCCTTGACCGTGAACCAGACATAAAGCCAGACGGTGACCGCAACCACGGCAACATATTTCCAGCCATAGGTGAAGCCGAATATCCCAGCGGTCAGCGCGAATTCGAGGATGGTCGGCGCCGTGTTCAGCATGATGAAACGCACGATCGTCTCGATGCCCTTGGTGCCGCGCTCGATGATGCGCGACAGGCCGCCGGTGCGGCGCTCCAGGTGGAAGCGCAGCGACAGCTGGTGCATGTGGACGAAGGTACGGAAGGCGAGCTGGCGCACCGCGTGCTGGCCGACGCGGGCAAACAGCGCGTCGCGCAACTGGTTGAAACCGAGTTGGACGAGCCTCAGTACATTGTAGGCAATGACCAGCATCACCGGGGCAAGCAGGAAGGATGGCAGTGGCGGCGGTGCCTTGGACGCGCCCGCCAGCGCATCGGTCGCCCATTTGAAGAAGTACGGACCGGCGACCAATGTCACCTTGGCTACCACCAGGAGCAGCGTCGCCCAGGTGACGCGCGCCCTGAGGTCGGCGCGGTCGGCCGGCCACATATAGGGCCATAAATTGCGCAACGTGGTGAGGGTTGAGGTGTCGGCGGAGACGGTTTTTTCGACCACTTTTCTTGCCTTTTGGGTGAGAGGGTCAGCGGCCGGAGCAGCAGGAATTGACGAGCGCGTTCAGCGACGCCGAGATATCGGCGAGCGCCGCGCGATCGACAGCATAGCGAGAGCGCTGGCGGTCGGGCTCGAAGCGGACCAGACCGGCCTCGACCAGGATCTTGAGATGCTGGGATACGGTAGACTGCGCGAGGTCGAAACGGTCGACGACTTCGCGGCAGCAACAGGAATTGCTGGCCGACAGGTGCTTCAGTATCTCGATCCGTGCCGGATGCGATAATGCCGCAAACCGAGCCGCGACGGTGTGGCTGTCGGGGATGCAGTTGGACAAAGCGCCGGTGGCGCGATTTGGTTCAAGGGCGGTTTCCGTCATCGTTCATCGGCGATAGACGATGAACGATGACGGAGCAAGCTAGACCGATGGGTAGATCGGCAGATTGCCGATCTCTTCTCTACTGGGTCTTGGTCGGCGCTGTCGTTGCCTGCTCGCCCATTGCCTTGAGATCGGCGGCTTCGCCTTCCTTGGACTTTTCCGGAACCTTGAACACCTGCCCGGGCCAGATGCGATTGGGATCCCTGATCTGGTCCTGGTTGGCGAGGTAGATGGTGGAATAGCGCACGCCGTGGCCATAGACGCGCCGCGAAATTCGCCACAGCGTATCGTTGCGGCGGATGATGACGGCGCCGTCGGCATGTTCGAGTTTGGGTGACACCACCTCCGGCACGTCGCTCGGCGGGGTGGCCGCGGCGACGACGGCCGGAGCCTCGGCGGCAGGTGCGGCGGGAGCCGGAGCGGCAGGTGCTTCGGCGGCCGCGGGTGCGGCCTGCTTGGTCTCTGCCGGCTTGGCATCCGCCGGCTTGGTCTCGGCGGGCGCCACGGCGGCGACCGCTTCGCCTGGTTCGCGTTCGAACGGCACGGCGGCGCGAGCCACAACCTTCACGCCGTCGGCATCGAGGCCGTCGACATGGATGGTGTAGCTGCCGACCGGAATGTCGCGTGTCGCTTCAACGAGGAAATGACCGTCCGGCGATGTCTGCGCTTCGCCGAGCAGGATTTCGTTGGCATAGGCACGCACCTTGCGGCCCGGGTCGGCGAGGCCGGCGACGAAGATCTTATTGCCATCGATCTCGACCGCCTCGACCACGATCTTGGGTTCTGCCACGGCCGCGGCGGGTGGTGTCGCCGGAGCGGCCGGAGCCGGTGTTGTCTCGACGACGGCGGGCGCGGGAGCCGGTGCGGCTGGCGCCGGAGCAGTGGTTGCGGGCGCTTCGCCGGCCGGAGCCGCCGGCGCCGGAGCGGCAGCCTGGTCGCCGGTGGCAGGCGCTGCCGGTTTGGTCTCGGGCGCCGGAACCGTCAGCAGTTCGGCCGGCTTGCCCGGCTCCTCGACCATAGCCAGCACCTGGCCGGCGGCATCCTTGGGAACCGCGACGACCGCGGTCTGCGCCGAAGCGGTCACGACCGTGCCGACTGTCGAGCGCAGCGCAATCGTATAGTCGCCAGGCTTCAGCGGATCGTCGAGCACGATGACAAAGGCGCCATCGGGACCCGCCACCGTTGAACCAAGCACCGTCGTGCCGTTGAGGATCTCGACCTTTGAATTGGGTGCTGCATTGCCGGCGACGACGATAGAACCATTGCTCTCGACGCGTACGACGTCGAAGGTCGGCGCAACGGGACCGGCAGCGGCTGGTGCCTGCGCGGCAGGAGCCTTTGCATCGACAGCCGGTGCGGCCGGAGCTTCCGTTGCCGGCGCGGCCGGAGCGGTCGCCTGAGGCGCGGCGGCGGGTGCCGCCGGCACCGCCGGCGCCGGCAGTCGCCCTTCCGTGCCGGGGTCGGCCGGTTTTGGCGCCACGGGCGGCGTCAAGGCCGCGACCTGCGGCGGCGGCGTTGGATGAAGATACGGGTCGAGTGCACCCGATACATAGGCGGTTCCCCCGACCGCGACGGTCCCACCCGCCGCGAACAGAAACGCCTTCAATGGATTAATTGCCATATTTCCCTACCCCTTAGCCACCTAACGCCGGTCTAGCGTGTTTTACGAAAGCCGACAAGAAAAAGCCCGGACTGTCGGCCCCCAGGGCTTGACCCCGCTTCCAGACCCAATCACCAATCATCGGTATGAACACGATTCGATCCGTCTGCGTCTATTGCGGCTCGTCTCCGGGCCGAGATGAAATCTATGCGAAGGCCGGACACCTGCTTGGCCGTTCAATTGCCAAGGCCGGGCTGCGGCTGATCTATGGCGGCGGCACCAAAGGCATCATGGGCGCCGTCGCCGAAGGCGCGCTCAAGGCCGGCGGCAAGGTGACAGGCATCATTCCCCGCTTCCTGATCAACAGGGAAGCAACCGAAACAGCGCTCGACCGGCTCGACGAGTTATTGATCACCGACAACATGCACGAGCGCAAACACAGGATGTTCGAGAAATCCGACGCCTTTGTGGCGCTGCCTGGCGGCATCGGCACAGTCGAGGAGATCGTCGAGATCATGACCTGGGCGCAACTCGGCCATCACCGCAAGCCGATCGTCTTCGGCAATGTCAACGGATTCTGGGACCCGATGCTCTCGTTGCTTGATCACATGGCGGCAGAGGGCTTCATCCACACCGCGCAACGGGTCAAGCCGCTGGTCGTCAACGAGCCGGAGGCTATCGTGCCCGCCATCATGGTGGCAGGCTCCTCCGTCGACGCGCCGACCGAAGGCGTGCAGTCGGTGATAGACAAGATGTAGGGAATAGGCAGTAGGGAATGGGGCTTGCCTACTGCCTACTGCCTACTGCCCTGCTGCCCTCCGCAAATCTCCAATCACCGCCCGTCCATCCTGACGCCGCCAGGCGAGATGGATCGTCACACTGCGCTTGAACCAGGGAAGGTCGCGGAAGACGATCCCCGGCGGCGCGGCGCGGCGCAGGCTCTCCTGCACCGTTGCCAGGCCGAGGCCGGCGCCGACCAGCCCAAGCGAGGTCAAGGGATCGGCAGTCTCGTAGGCGATGTCGGGCACGAAGCCAGCCTCGATGCAAGCTGCCAGGAACTGGCCGCGGTTGGTGTCGGCGGGCTGGCGCACGACGGTGATCCAGGTTCGGCCATTGAGGTGAGGCGGGCGGATCTCGGCGACAGCCGTAAGCGCATCACCCTCCGGTATCGCCAGCACCAACGGCTCGCGCCGGACCAGCATCGAGGCGATTTCGGGATAGTCGGCCGGCGGCGGCGAATAGACCAGGCCAAGATCCAGCGTGCGCTGGCGCAGCCCCTCGAACTGCGCGGCGGAGCGCAGGCTCATCAGGCTGATGTGCAATTGCGGCCGTTCGCGGTGGAATTGCCCGAGCATGTCTGCAACCAGACCGGCATGCACCGCGCCCTCGACATAGCCGATGGCGAGACGGCCGACCGCGCCGCTGGCGAGGTTGCGGCCGAACGCCTCCACGCGCCGCGCATTGGCAAGTAGCGCGCGAGCTTCTGCAAGGAAGGCGCGGCCCTCGGCGTTGAGATGAACCCGCTGCCTTGCCCTCTCGAAAAGCGCGACGCCCAGTTGCTGCTCGAGCTGCATGATCTGCCGGCTGAGTGGCGATTGCGAGATATGCAGCAGTTCGGCGGCACGGCCGACATTGCCGGTTTCGGCGACAGTGACGAAATAGCGGAGCTGGCGCAGGTCGAACACTTTCTCTCCGAATCTATCCGTCCTTTCAGGTCTCAACTTTAGCCTATTCAGTCTTGGACAGTCTGACTAGCCCTTGGGATAGTCGGCCATCCCAACCAAAGGAGACCGACATGCAGTTCTTTGCCCTTCTCACCCGCAACACCGCAAAGTTTGGCGACGCCGACTTCGCACCGCTTCTGCCCGGCGAGGCCGAGCAGCGACGCACGCTCTACGCCGAAGGCGCGGTGCGCCAAGTCTGGAACCGTGGCGACATCCCCGGCAGCGGCATGATGTTCGAGGCGGCCGACGATGCCGAAGTGCGCGGCCATCTCGCCACCTTGCCACTCATCAAGGCCGGCATGATGGACATCGCCGCGATCGTGCCGCTCAACCCCTACCCCGGGTTTGGGCCGAAGCGCTGAACGAAGACGAAGACGGGGCAGCCGACACAGCTCGGCCGCGTGTGGCCGCCAGGAACAACTCTGCGTGCCCCATGGAGTTGGCCGATACGCGCGATACAAGCTCCCGACGGCTTGGCACGGCCACTGAGGCAGCGCTGCCACCCGCAACTGTCAAGAAACCGTCACACGAAACCAGGTTCGCGCGTGCTAGGATTTTGCGGTTGGGTCGCTGCGCGGCTCGTTGCTTGGACCATCTGGAGAAGCGACAATGAACATCGCCCTCCCTGCCGAAGGCACCGACCTGTCGCCTTACCTGCCCGATGAGCACGGGTTGTTCTTCATCTATCATTTCACAGCGGAAGGCGTGCGGACCAGAGACCTCGCGCAGGCGCACTGGACATGGCGCAGCTACCAGATCACCGACCTCCACGCTCGCCAGGAGATCGGCGCCGAGCAGGCTCTGCCGGCCCCAGCGCGCGATGCATTCCTTGCCCCCAGCCATGGCTGCCACATCGACTATGAGGATGGCTGGCTCTATGGCGATCTGCCCGATCTCAAGCACGACTTTTCGGAGGCGCGCGGGCTCGTCCATTTCCGCTTCGCCTTCAATGACACCATGCTGATCGGCGCCCGCAAGCAACCGCTGGAGTCGGTCGACGCCGTCCGCAAGGTGGTGGAAAATGGTTCACGGAAATTCCGCTCGCCGGCGGACCTGATCGAGGCGGTCATGGGCCAGTCGCTCGACGGCATGTCGGTCGAGCTCGGCAAGCTTGCAGACACGCTCGACGGCATCGAGGATCGCGTCGTGCGCGACGCATGGCACAATGAGCGGCAAGCACTGGTCGAGGCGCGCCGGCAGTTGGTGGTGATCCATCGGCAGATGGCGACGCTCACCAACCTGTTCCGGCATCTCGACCATTCGCATCGCGACGAGCTGCCTGACCCGATCAACGACATGGCGGCCCGGCTCTCGCATCGGGCACAGACGCTCTATCACGACGGCGAGCAGTTGCAGGCGCGCACGAGGCTGTTGCAGGACGAGCTGATGGCGAAGCTGACGATGCAGTCTAACCAGTTGCTCTACATTCTGTCGGTCATGACGGCGGTGTTGCTGCCGATGACCATCATATCGGGCCTGTTCGGCATGAATGTCGGCGGTCTTCCGCTGGTCGATACGCCCGTCGGCTTCTGGGTGGTGACGGCGGTCTCGGTCGCCATCGCCGCGGCCACCTATCTGTTCGTCAGGCGGCTTGGCCGAGGATTGTAGCGGGCAGCCTTGCATCTTTTTACGCCAAAGCGCGTATACCCTATCGAGCGGCCCGGCGTGCGCTCGTCAACATCGACCAGGAATAAATCGCAAGTGCCGCCCAGATCAGTGCGAAGGCAGCGGCCTGTGCCTTGCCGAACGGCTCGTCGAAAACCAGCACCGCGATCAGGAACACCATGGTCGGCGCGATATATTGCATGATGCCGATGGTGGAGAGGCGCAAAAGCTTGGCGCCGAATGCGAACAAAAGCAGCGGCACCGATGTGATCGGACCACAGCCGATCAGCAAGGCCGTGTCGGTGCCGTTGCTGTGTACGATATGGTCCTGTCCGGTCGCGATCAGGTAGACGATATAGCCAAGAGCCGGAACCGACAGCAACAGCACTTCGAGCAGAAAGCCCTGGCTCGGCCCGATCGGCAGCGTCTTGCGGAAGAAGCCGTAGGCGGCGAAGGAAAACGCCAGCGCCAGCGATACCCAGGGCAGCTTGCCGCCCTCGATCGTCAGCAGCATGACCGCGACCGCCGCAAGCGCGACCGCCGCGATCTGCAAACGATTGAGCCGCTCGCCAAGCAGCAGCGCACCGACCACCACGACCACAAGCGGGTTAATGTAATAGCCAAGCGCGGTCTCGACCGTGCGGTCGACGGCGATCGCCCAGACATAGATGCCCCAGTTGACCGAGATCAACGCCGCCGTCAGCGCCGCCATGGCGATGGTGCGAGGCGAGCGGATTGCCGCCTTGAAATCCGCCGTGCGACCGGCCCAGACCAGAACCGCCGCGGCGATCGGCACCGACCAGACGATGCGGTGGGCGATCACCTCGGCAAGCGGCAGATGCGCCACTGCCTTCATGTAGAAAGGCAGCAACCCCCACAACAGATAAGCGCCCAGCGCCAGCAGGAAGCCGCGACGGGCCTTTGAATCTGCGTCCAGGGCAATTGCTTCGGTGACCATGGGCCAACGCTATGGCGCAGTAAACTTGGCAAGACCATCGCAAAGTTCTGATGGATCAATGGACTTTCGCTGATGGTTCAACCTTATTCGGCGGCAACCAACCCCGCCATTTCGCGGTTCTTCATCAGCTTGTAGACGATCGAATCCATCAATGCCTGGAACGACGCGTCGATGATGTTTTCGGACACCCCGACGGTCCACCAGCGCGCACCGGTGCCGTCATGCGATTCGATCAGGACGCGCGTAATGGCCTCGGTGCCACCATTGAGGATACGCACCTTGAAGTCGGCAAGTTCGAGGTCGACGATCTCACTCTGGTATTTGCCGAGATCCTTGCGCAGCGCGATGTCGAGCGCGTTGACCGGGCCATGTCCCTCGGCGACCGACATCTTCTCCTCGCCGTCGACCAGCACTTTCACGATCGCTTCGGAGACCGTCTTCAGCTGGCCGTTGGCGTCGAAGCGGCGCTCGACCATGCAGCGAAACGAGGTGACGTTGAAGAATTCCGGCAGGCCGTGCAGCATCTTGCGCGCCAAGAGCTCGAAGGAGGCGTCGGCGCCCTCATAGGCGTAGCCTTCGGCCTCTCGCTCCTTGACCACGGCAATCAGCGCATCGAGCCGGTGATCGTCCCTGGGCACCTCGATGCCGCGCCGCTTCAGTTCGGCAAGGAAATTGGCCTTGCCGCCCTGGTCGGAGACCATGACGCGGCGGCGGTTGCCTACGGTTTCCGGCGGCACATGCTCGTAGGTCGCCGGCTCCTTGGCCAGTGCGGAGGCATGGATGCCGGCCTTGGTGGCGAAAGCCGAGGCGCCGACATAGGGTGCCTGGGCTTCCGGGGCGCGGTTCAAAAGTTCGTCGAAAGCCCGCGACAGGCGTGAAATGCCGGTCAGCGCTTCGGCCGAAATGCCTGATACAAAGCGATCGGCGAATGCCGGCTTCAGTGCCAGTGTCGGCACGATCGAGATCAGATTGGCATTGCCGCAGCGCTCGCCGATGCCGTTCAGCGTGCCCTGGATCTGGCGCACACCGGCCTCTACAGCGGCCAGCGAATTGGCAACCGCCTGGCCCGTATCGTCATGGGCGTGGATGCCCAGATGATGGCCCGGTATGCCTGAGGCGATGACCTTGGCGACTATGGCACGCACCTCCGATGGCTGCGTGCCGCCATTGGTGTCGCACAACACCACCCAGCGCGCGCCGGCGTCGTATGCCGTCTTCGCGCAGGCCAGCGCATAATCCGCATTGGCCTTGAAGCCGTCGAAGAAATGCTCGCAATCGACCATCGCTTCCTTGCCCGATGCGACAGCGGTTTCCACCGAGGTCTTGATCGCTTCCAGATTCTCCTCGTTGGTACAGCCGAGCGCAACGCGCACATGGTAGTCCCAGCTCTTGGCGACGAAGCAGATGGCGTCCGATTTCGACTGCACGAGCGCTGCAAGGCCAGGATCATTCGAGGCGGAAACCCCCGCCCGCTTGGTCATGCCGAAGGCAACGAATTTGGCGCGTGCGGTGCGTTTCTGCTGAAAAAACGCAGTGTCGGTCGGATTGGCGCCGGGATAGCCGCCTTCGACATAGTCCATGCCGAATTCGTCGAGCAGTTTTGCAATCGCGATCTTGTCCTCGACGGAAAAGTCGATGCCCGGCGTCTGCTGGCCATCGCGCAATGTGGTGTCGAAGAGATAGAGGCGCTCGCGGGTCATGGTCATTTGCCTGCAAATTTGTCCGTCGCGCGGATCAGCTGGTCGAGGATGCCCGGCTCGGAATAGGCGTGGCCGGCGCCCTCGATCAGATGGAAGTCGGCCTTCGGCCAGGCCTTGTGCAGCGCCCAGGCGTAGCGTGCCGGACACGGCATGTCGTAGCGTCCGTGAACGATGGTGCCGGGGATATCGCCGAGCTTGTGTGCATCGCGGAGCAATTGTCCCTCTTCCAGCCAGCCGGCATGGACGAAGTAGTGGTTCTCGATGCGGGCGAAGGCGACGGCATAGTCGTCCTCGCCAAACGGCCCGCTTGTCTCCGGCTCCGGCAACAGCGTGATCGTCTCGCCTTCCCATAGGCTCCAGGCGCGGGCGGCCTCGATCTGCGCCTTGCGGTCGGACCCGACCAGCCGCTTGCGGTAGGCTGCCATCATGTCGCCCCGTTCGGCCTCGGGGATCGGCGCTAGGAAACGCTCCCACTTGTCGGGAAACATCTCGGAGACGCCGAATTGATAGTACCATTCGAGTTCGGCGCGGGTCAGCGTGTAGATGCCGCGCACCACAAGCTCGCTGACGCGGTCAGGGTGCGTCTCGGCATAGGCGAGCGCCAGTGTGGAGCCCCAGGAGCCGCCGAACACCAGCCATGTGTCGAAGCCGGCCATTTCGCGCAGGCGTTCGATGTCGGCGACGAGATGCCAGGTCGTGTTGGCTTCGAGCGAGGCGTTTGGCGTCGATTTTCCGCAGCCGCGCTGATCGAACAGGATGACGTCGTAGAGTTTTGGATCGAACAGCCGCCGGTGCTTCGGCGAAATGGTGCCACCCGGCCCGCCATGCAGGAACACCGCCGGCTTGGCGCCCTTGGTGCCGGAACGCTCCCAATAGACCCTATGGCCATCGCCGACGTCGAGCAGCCCGGAGTCGAACGGTTCAATCTCGGGGTAGAGGATGCGCAAGCTCATAGTTTAAGGCCCTGTTGCGGCCAGTTGGCCGTTTCGTGATCGGGGTGCTGGAAGGAGATGATCTGCTCCTGCCACGCATAGTAGTCGGAATCCTGGTGAACGGGCTGATCGAAGATCGTCTCCACCCAAGGCAGCCGGGCCGCATAGTTGACCTGGATTTGCGGCGCCAGATCCGAACGGTCGTCGAAAGCGCCGATGGCGATCTCCAGCCCGCCGGGCTGGCGATAGGTCAGCGGTGTGCCGCAGCGGGCGCAAAAGCCGCGATCGATGTTGACCGACGACTGGAAATAGCTCGGTTCCTCATGGGTCCACTCGACGCCATCCCTTGGCACTGTGACCAGCGCGCCGAAGAAGGAGCCGAATTGCTTCTGGCACATGCGGCAATGGCAGATGGACGGGCGGCCAAGCGCCCCCTTGATGCGGAAGCGCACGGCGCCGCACTGGCAGCCGCCGGTTCGGACAGTCTCGGTCATGGTCTTTCCTCAGGCGGCCATTGGTCGGTGTCGTGATCGGGATGCTGGTAGGAGACGAGATCGGCGAGATAGGCAGCCGACGACATGTCGGCCATCGTATCCTCGCCCGGCAGGTCCGGAATGGTGTCGACATAGGGTAATTTCGCCTCGGTGCCCCATTGGATCAACGGCACGATTTCCGCCGGATTGTCGAATGCACCGATGGCCAGCCCCACCCCATCGGGCGCGGTGAAGGTGAGCGGCGTTCCGCAATTGGCGCAGAAACCACGATCGACATGGCTGGATGAGCGGAAATATTTCGGCTCGCCGCGCGTCCAGTCGAGCCTGGCGCCACGCACCGACACCAGCGGCGCATAGAACGCGCCAAATGCCTTCTGGCACATGCGGCAGTGGCAGACCGAAGCGTCGCCCAGCGTGCCCTCGACGCGGAAGCGCACCGCGCCGCACTGGCAGCCGCCTGTGTAGATCGGCCGATTGTCGAGGCTCATGATTCCCTCCGATTCATAGGCTCACTCCGGATCATGGCAGACAGCCTCGACATTGTTGCCGTCGGGATCGAAGACGAAGGCGCCATAATAGTTAGGGTGATAGTGCGGGCGCAGGCCAGGCCCGCCATTGTCCTTGCCGCCGGCGGCAAGCGCCGCGGCATGAAAGGCATCGACCTCGCCACGGCTGCGCGCGGTGAAGGCGACGTGCTGATGATCTCTCGGTCTATCCTTGCCGGTGCTCAGCCAGAACACCGGCCTGTCGCGGCCATAACCGCCAACCTTGGCGCCGCCCGTATATTCCAGCGGCACCATGTAAAGCAGCGAAGCACCCAGCGGCGCCATCGCCTCATCGTAGAAAGCCTTCGAAGCCTCGAAATCGGCAACGGTGATGCCGAGATGGTCGATCATCTTTTTATCTCCCAAGTGGTGATTCGCCCTCCGGTGACCGGATCCTTGCCGTCCTTCAACTGTACACCTTGCGATAGGAGCTCGTCGCGGATGCGGTCGGCTTCGGCCCAGTTCTTCGCCGCGATGAGCGCGAGACGATTGGCGATTGCCTTCGCGACCTTGTCTTCATCCACTTCTGCCGAGGCGACATCGAAGCCGAGGAACAGCAGCGACGCCTTCAGTGCAGCAGCGGCTCGGTTACCGTCCGCGGCGTCGCCGGCCAACTGGGTCAGCACCTGGAAGGCCGCGTATGTCGCAAGATCATCCGATAACGCTTCCACGACCTCCACCGGCACCTGCCCTACCGCCGCCGGCGCCAGGTCCGCGGCGCGTTTCCATTTGCGCAACGTGTTCTCCGCCTCCTCCAGCTTGCGCACGGAAAAGTCGATCGGCTCGCGGTAATGCGTCATCAGCATCGCCAGCCGCAGCACCTCGCCCGGCCAGCTGCGGCCGCCGAAGCTCTCGGTCTCCAGCAGTTCGTGGATCGAGTAGAAATTGCCGAGGCTCTTCGACATCTTCTGGCCCTCGACCTGCAAGAAGCCATTGTGCATCCAGACATTGGCCATGACTGAAGTGCCGTGGGCGCAGCGCGACTGGGCGATCTCGTTCTCGTGGTGCGGGAAGATCAGGTCGAGGCCGCCGCCATGGATGTCGAACACCTCGCCGAGATAGGCCGCCGACATCGCCGAGCATTCGATGTGCCAGCCCGGCCGACCCCTACCCCAGGGGCTCTGCCAGCCCGGTTCTTCCGGCGAGGACAGCTTCCACAGCACGAAATCGCCAGGGTTTTTCTTGTGCGCGTCGACGGCAATACGGGCGCCGGCCTGCTGTTCGTCGAGGTTGCGTTTCGACAATTGCCCGTAGTCCGGCATCGACTCCGTATCGAACAGAACTTCGCCTGCCGCGACATAGGCATGGCCGCGTTTGATCAGGCTTTGAATCAAGGTGATCATGTCGGCCTTGCCGTCGGCGCGAGGCTCGACGAATTCGGTGGCGCGCGGCTCGACCGTCGGCTCCAGGCAGCCAAGCGTGGCGACATCCCTGTGGAACTGATCGGCCGTCTTTTCGGTCACGCGCCGGATCGCTTCGTTGAGCGACAGGTTTCCGGCCGATATCTCGCCACCGAAATCACGCAGCGCGCGCGCGTTGATCTTGTCGTCGACGTCGGTGATGTTGCGCACATAGGTGACGTGCGTCTCACCATAGAGATGGCGCAGCAGGCGGAACAATACGTCGAAGACGATCACCGGCCTGGCATTGCCGATATGGGCGAAGTCGTAGACGGTCGGGCCGCAGACATACATGCGCACATTGCACGCATCGATCGGAACGAAATCCGCCTTCGTGCGTGTCAGCGTGTTGTAGAGGCGCAAGCCCTGCGATGCGTCTGACATTCCATGCCTTCCCGGTTCAGAACTTTGGTTGGAGCATGATCTTATCCGAAAACCGGTTTCCACTTTTCGGGATCATGCTTTTAGGATGGAGCCAGCCGCGCGCAGAGGCGCAATCAGACTCCAGCCTGCTGGCCGGGGCGTTTGTCCAATCTGGGGAAAGATGAGGCGAAAACGTCCGGACCAGCGCGAGGCTAGCCAATAATGCAAATGCCACAAATGGCGAAAGACGTTTTCATGGGCGGCTTTATCGCCTCGGTCAGTGTTGCCGTCAAGTCGCTACTGCCAGGAAAAACGTCGCCGAGACTGGCGAACACGTCGCTCGATCACACGGAATCAGGCAGTGAAACATTTTATTAAACATGTCGGCACAGTCATGAAACATTCGCCGGCTAGATCACCAAGCGTCACGATTTGGTCGGATTCGACGGTCAAACGCGAACACGAAAACGTTACCTGGGAAGAGAAACATGTCTCGAAGCAAGCAAGACGCCACCCGCGCCAAGCAACCGGCGCTGGCAAGCCATTATCGTGCGATCGGGCCGGCCGCGATCGTCGCCGCCCTTCTTCACACCGCGAAGAAGAAGAAGCCGGCGCCGAAGATCGTATCGCCCCGCGCCGCCTGAAGCGATGCGCGGCCGGCGCGAAAGGCGCCGGGCATGAGGCGCTCATATGCGCCTCCAGATAACAGCTTCAGCTAGAACAACGTCATCTGACTGTCGTCGGCGCCAAGCTTGTGGCGCTTGGCCTTCTCGGGCTCCGGCCCGATCTCCCCTCTCAGCTGAATCTCCGGGCCGGTGTTGGCGACCTTGTTGACGAGGTCGGATACGGGGATCGCCTCGAAGAAATCGAGCTGCGCCGGCCGCAGCAGGTCGGCGATATCGCGCGGCTCCAGCGTGCGGCAATCCAGCCAACGGGCGAAATCCCTGGGATCGATGACCACCGGCATCCGATCGTGGATGTGGGCGACGTCGGCATTGGCGTTGACCGTCAGGATGGCGCCGGTGTCCATTTCCGATCCGCCCGGCTCGGCATAGGTCTCGATCAGGCCGGCAAAGGCGACGAGGCCGCCATGCCGGGGCCGTATCCAGTAAGGCTGCCCCTTCTTGCCCCCGCTCTGCCGCCACTCGTAAAAACCCGAAGCCGGCACCAAAGCGCGGCGATGGCGCATGGCGGCCTTGAACGAGGCCTTTTCGATTGCCCCTTCCGAGCGTGCATTGATCAGCAGCGGAAACTCCCTGGTGTCCTTGACCCAGGCGGGAATGAGCCCCCAGCGCACCAGCATGGATTGCCGGTCCGGCAAATTGGAGCCCGGCGCCCGCGGAGCGGCGCTGGTCGCCACCAGCACCGGCTGCGTCGGCGCGATGTTGTAGCGCGCCGGAAATTCCTCCAGCTCGGCCAAGCCGAGAAAGGCAGCGGTCTGATCCGGCGGCGCGGTCAAGGCAAAACGTCCGCACATGGTCGATGGGTGCCCTTCGAATGGTATGGAATGAAGGTGGCGATGGAACCGGCGTTGCGCAACCGCTAAAGCTTCCTCATGCTGGGCGGTCCACAACAGACCTGCCATCGAGCCCGATCGAAGCCATGAACGAACAGCGCAAGACACTTCCGGCCGTTTCGGTGGCCGTCGTGCGTGGTGACACCGTACTGCTGGTCAAGCGAGCACGGCAGCCCTCGCGGGGGCTTTATGCCTTTCCGGGAGGCAAGGTCGAGGCCGGCGAGACGCTGGAGGATGCCGCGAAGCGTGAACTGCAGGAAGAGACCGGTTTGCATGCCACCGGATTTCGCCCGCTTCGGGAAATCCATATCGACGGCAGGGACGACAGCCACCCGGTCGATTACCGCCTGACAGTCTTCGGGGCGGCCTATGCCGGCGGCGAGGCCGTGGCCAGCGACGATGCCGAGACAGCCGCATTCTACACGCTGCGTGAGATGGCGACCCTGCCGCTTGCCGGTTCGGTGTTCGCTGTGGCGGAAGATCTGCTTGGCCGGCCTGCTGGTTCCCCCTGAAGCCGCCGAATTTCTCCAACCGCCGCGCCGCAAACGCCTTGCAGGCGACAAATTGTTTGGCCACATAGGCTCATGAGCCGCCCTCCGTTTCTTGTCGCCTTGTGCCTTGCCGTCAGTATGGCTGTGGCAACACAGCCTGCGTTCAGTGCCGAGTCGCCGTTCGAGCCGGGGCTGATGCGGCTGGCGGAGGTTCTGGGGTCGCTGCATTTCCTACGCAATCTGTGCGGGGAGAAGGGCGACCAGTGGCGTGGCGAAATGGAAAAACTGCTCGATTCGGAGAATCCGGACCCGGAGCGACGCGCCCGCTTCATCGCCAGCTTCAATCGCGGCTATCGTTCCTTCGGCGGCACCTATACCCAGTGCACCGCTTCGGCCACCGAAGCCATCAGCCGTTACATGAAGGAAGGCGAGACGCTGTCGCGCGATATCGCGTCGCGCTACGGAAACTAGCCTCCATCAACAGATATTCGCGCTCACGCCTGCGACGACGGGCTTATCAAGCTTGTCTCGGTCCCTGACTTGGTGCAATCCTGATGTTGCACTTCTGCAACAGTGTTAATCAAACGTTACCGCACGAATGCGGAATTAACTCAAACTGAAGGTTTTCACCCCGCAGGCCGGCCTAATCGGCTAAGTTTGTTCCGGGTTGAAACGCAGCTTCGCCAGACATAGCCGCCTGCTGTAAAAGACGATCAAAAAAATGTCGTATTTACAGATACTTACTTGAGGCTGCGTGTAACGGAACAGATCAAGCCTGATCCACACTGATGGGTTGCCGCTTGAAAGGGTGGACATCGCTTATGGAACATGGTGTCAACGACATCGACGCGCTGGTCAGGGAAGAAAAACGCCTGACGGCGGTGGAGAGCCACAGCGAAGCCTGGGCGGAAGGCCTTTCGGCCGGCATCGAGCCCGAGATCATTGCCGAAGCGGCGCTTGAGACCGCATTCGGCGAAATGCTGCGCGCCAACGGCGAGACATCGGCCCTTGCCCTGCTCGACCGCATGCGTGAAAAGGTGATTGCTGGTGCCTTCGAACCCGAGCGGCTGCGGCACTGAACCGACATTGGTTCTTTGACGATCGAGTGCCGTTTGGGCATCATGCCCGGAGCCAAGGAGATACGGGCAGTGAATTTTCCGATGTCAGGCCAACCGAAGGGCCTGGTCCTCTACATCCGCCTCGCCGCTTGCTGTGCCGCGATTGCCTTTGTGACGTGCCTGGCAAGCAGCCCGGCCTATGCACTGAGCGAGATCAAGCGCGAAGAGCTCCCCTCGCCTGTCACACCGTCAACGGATGACGACGTTTCGCCCGGGGGCGCGATTCCCATGCCTGACCCGGTGGGAACGCCGCCATCGACCGGCCAGCAGCCGGCTGCTCCGGACGCGGCGGAGCCCAACATTCCATCGGATGGCGGCAGCAACAGGCCGCGTGTCGATCCCGAAGCGCCGTTGCCGGAAGTCGTCTACGACCTCGGCAAGCTGCCCGAGCCCGTGCGGCGCATGCATGATTTGATCATCGAAGCCTGCAAGAGCGGCGACATTGAAAAGCTCCGGCCGTTGATCGGCAAGGGCGACAGCATGACCCAGCTGTCATTGGCCGACATCGATGGCGACGCCATTACCTTTCTCAAAGGGCTATCCGGAGATCCTGACGGCCAGGAAATCCTGGCCATCCTGGAGGAAGTGCTCAGTGCCGGCTATGTCCATGTCGACGCGGGAACGCCCCAGGAACTCTATGTCTGGCCGTATTTCTTCTCACTTCCGCTGGACAAGCTCGACGCCAGGCAACGGGTCGAGCTGTTCAAGATCGTCACCGCAGGCGATTTCGACGACATGAAGCAGTTCGGCGCCTACATCTTCTATCGCGTCGGCATTACGCCCGCCGGGGAGTGGACATTTTTCGTCGCTGGGGATTGAGCGGCCCTGCGGACGGGGAGCATCGCCTTCCTGTTTATTTACAAGTATATTCCCACGTGAAGTACTGTGGATGCTCTGCATCGGGATCCTCATCCTGCTCCGGATCCCTGCTTATTGTTATGCCTCCTAATGCACTAACGCCATTTTGGCAGTTACCCTTGATCAATCCTGCAACCATTCCAAAAACTTGCAAATGGCGATCCCGGAATGACATCGTCGCCAACGGTCCATCATATTTTTTTCTGTCGTGAATGACTTCTATGCGCCTGTTATTCGAACCCAGATCGACGACGGGGTAGCTGAAATGTGATCCACTCAATTCAGACACGCCTTGCGTCAGGGTATCCAGTGCATTTGCTGAAATTGTCGTCATACCCACAATGAATAGGGTAGCGAATGTATGTTTGATCATGATTCCTCCCAAAGACGATAACTAGAAATTGTCTCGGTGGTTTACTTGCCGACCAATTAAAACAAAACCCTGAAACGACTTTCAGTCAAAATTGCGTCCGAGCAAGACAGCATGCGGCTTGAAAAAATTGAAGCCGCATAGATCAGAGCCGCATAATGACCAGTAATGACGGACTGGGGCTTGTGCCCCATCCGGTCAGGACTGCGGTAGATCCAAGGGGATGCGGAAAGCGCGGCTTGTTATTAGGTCGCCTATCCCGGAAGTGCCTCGGAAAACTCCACCGCCCTGCCTTGCCCAGGCGTGACGATCTCGCCGTCCCACATGATGCGGCGGCCGCGAACGACGGTGCCGACCGGCCAGCCGGTCACTTCCTTGCCATGATAAGGCGTCCAACCCGCCTTCGAGCCGGCCTGTGCATTGGTGATGGTCTCGCGTCGCTTCATGTCGACAATGGTGAAATCGGCATCGTAACCGGCGGCGATGCGTCCTTTTCTGGCCATGCCGAAAATGCGCTGCGGGCCGTGGCTGGACAGGTCGACGAAACGCTGCAGGGTCAGCCGACCGGCATTGACGTGGTCAAGCATGATCGGCACCAGTGTCTGCACACCGGTCATGCCCGAAGGCGAAGCCGGATACGGTTTTGCCTTTTCGGCCAGCGTGTGTGGTGCATGATCGGAGCCGAGCACGTCGACGATGCCCTGCGCGATGCCATGCCAGACGCCGTCGCGGTGGCGCGAGGCACGCACTGGCGGGTTCATTTGGATAAGCGTGCCGAGCCTGGGATAGTCCTCGGCGCTCAGCGTCAGATGGTGCGGCGTCGCCTCGCAGGTCGCCACATCCTTGTGCTGTTCTAGGAACAAGATCTCCTCGGCGGTCGAGATGTGCAGGACGTGGATGCGGGCGCGGGTCTGCCGCGCGATACGCACCAGCCGCTCGGTGCAGCGCAAGGCGGCGATCTCGTCGCGCCAGACCGGATGTGATGACGGATCGCCCTCGATGCGCTCGCCAAGGCGCTCACGCAACCTGAATTCATCCTCGGAATGGAACGCGGCACGACGGCGTGTGTTGCGCAGGATCGAGGCGACGCCTTCGTCATCCTCGACCAACAGGTCACCAGTGGACGATCCCATGAAGACCTTTATTCCCGCCGCGCCCGGCAACCGCTCGAGCTCACCGACGTCCCTGGCGTTGTCACGAGTACCGCCGACCCAAAACGCGAAGTCGCAATGCATGCGGCCGCTACCGCGCCGGACCTTGTCGGCAAGCGTTGCCTCGCTGGTGGTCAACGGGTTGGTATTGGGCATCTCGAACACCGCGGTGACACCGCCAAGCACCGCAGCCCGCGAGCCCGTTTCCAGATCTTCCTTGTGCTCCAGTCCCGGCTCGCGAAAATGCACCTGGCTGTCGACGACGCCAGGCAGGAGGTGCAGGCCGCGGCAGTCGATCGTCTCGCCGGCCGAGGCCTGGCGGAGATCGCCTATCGCGGCGATGCGCCCATTCTTCACGCCAATGTCCCGCGCCCCCTCACCGTCATGGTTGACCACTGTGCCGCCTGTCAGGATGAGGTCGTAGGTCATGGTCATGCTCTCTTGCGGGGGGAGTGTCAGCGGCTTACGTAATGGCCAACCGTTTTGCAAGATCAGGCTTTTATCCGCCCCATGCCCTTTGCCCTGCTGAAAGACCGCGCGCTCATCTTCGTCTCCGGCCCGGACGCCGAGCACTTTCTGCAAAATATCCTGACCACCGATCTCGATACGCTTGGCGCCGGCGAAGCCAAGCCCGGCGCTCTGTTGACGCCGCAAGGCAAGATCCTGTTCGATTTCCTGATCTCGCGTGCCGGTGAGAACGCCTTCCGGCTCGAATGCCGGACCGACATTTCAGATGATTTCATTCACCGACTGACGCTCTACAAGCTTCGCGCCAAGGTCGAGATTGCCAAGTCGGAACAAGCGCTTGTCGCTATCATGTGGGGAAAAGAGTCAATCGCCTCAGAAAGCGATTCAACAGCGGTTGCCGACCGGCGCTTTCGCGACGAAAGCGTCATGCGCTCCTATGCCGGCGCTGCAGACGCCGGCGACATCGCCGCGTGGCAGGCCTTCCGCATCGCCCACGGCATCGCCGAAAGCGGTGCCGATTATGCGTTGGGAGACGCCTTCCCGCATGACGTGCTGCTCGACGAGACAGGCGGCGTCGGCTTCAGGAAAGGCTGCTATGTCGGCCAGGAAGTCGTCTCGCGCATGCAGCATCGCGGCACCGCAAGGCGGCGCGTGCTGATTGTCCAGGCCGGACTTCCCCTGCCGGCTTCCGGCACCGAACTGACGGTCGAGGGACGGTCGGTCGGCACGCTCGGCTCAAGTGCCGGCACGTCAGGGCTTGCCATTGCCCGCATCGACAGGGTCAAGGCGGCGCTGGACGCCGGCCAGCCGATCCTTGCCGGCGATGTGCCGGTGACGATGGCCATTCCCGCTTGGGCCAAATTCAATTTCCCGCAGGAATCCGTCAGCGCGGAGGAAGCCTGATGGCGGCGGACCGCGCCGGCGCGCCGCCACGCGCCTGGCAGCGCATGCTGTCCGGTCGCCGGCTCGACCTGCTCGACCCCTCGCCGCTGGACATCGAGATCTCGGACATTGCGCATGGGCTTGCCCGCGTCGCCCGCTGGAACGGCCAAACCAGCGGCGAGCATGCCTTTTCGGTCGCCCAGCATTCGCTGCTGGTCGAAGCCCTGTTCAACGATCTGGTGCCGCAGGCTTCGGCGACCGACCGGCTCGCCGCCCTGCTGCACGACGCGCCTGAATATGTCATCGGCGACATGATCTCGCCGTTCAAGTCGGTGATGGGTGGCAGCTACAAGGATTGCGAATTGCGCTTGCAGCGCGCCATCCATCTGCGCTTCTCGCTGCCTCCCGAACCGGCCGCGGCGCTGCGCAGGGACATCAAGCGCGCCGACCAGATCGCCGCCTATTTCGAGGCGACGCTGCTTGCCGGCTTCTCGACCGCGGAAGCGACCGAATTCTTCGGCCGTCCACGTGGTTTTTCCGCCGAGCGTTTCGACTTCACGCCGCGCTCGGTGACCTCAGCGCAGAATGCGTTCCTCAAACGCTTTTCGACGCTTGAGACGTCGCGGCACCCGGTTGCGACCTCGGTGTTAGGGTAGAAAACGCTAAATTAACCGGTAGGGACAACAGTGTGGTGTTCGATCACGCACCGCAGGCGCGCCCTATGCCCGTCGTGGATGTCAAGGATGGTTCGGTCGTCCCGGAGCGGGTCGCCGAAGGCGTGGAGCGCTCGCGCCGCATGGAAGACGAGCTGCGCGAACAGAACGAACGCTTTTCAGCCGCTGTCGAGAACATGTCGCATGGCCTGTGCATGTTCGATGCCGACGAGCGCATGATCATCTGCAACGGCAACTACCTCAAGATCTTCTGCCTCGACGCCAAGCTGATACGGCCGGGCATCCATTTCATCGACATCCTGCGGCACAGCGCCGACATCGGCATCGCCTCGCAAAGCGCCGACGAGCTCTATGCCATCCGCAAACCCTATATCGACCAGGCGAAGGCTTCGACCTACGAAGAGATGCTTTCGGATGGTCGCATCATCAGTATCTCGCACCGCCCTCTGGCCTTAGGCGGCTGGGTCTCGATCTACGAGGACATAACCGAACAACGACGCGCCGAGCAGGATCTCAAGGAGCAGCACCGCCGGTTCGACGCCGCGCTCGCCAACATGTCGCAAGGCCTGCTGATGTACGACGGAGACGGCAAGATGATCGTGCGCAACAGGCGTTTTCTCGAGCTCTACAACGTTACCGCGGCGGACTTTCCCCTTGGAGCGACGCACCGCGACGCGCTCGAACGACTGCTGGAACTCGGCATCTACACGAAGATCGACGTCGACAGCGAAGTCGCCAAAACCGAAGCCTGCCTGGTAGCGGGGAAACCCCATTCGGCCTATCGCTATCTTGCCGACGGCAGGACGGTTCTGGTCACACGCCGGCCTATGAGCGGCGGCGGCTGGGTGGTGACCTTCGACGACGTCACCGAACGTCGCCGCACCGAGGAGCGCATGATCCATCTTGCGCATCACGACACGCTGACTGGACTGCCCAACCGCTCGATGTTCCGCGAACGGCTCGACCTGGCACTGGAGGACACCACGGCACCACCGTTGGCAATCTTCTCGCTCGATCTAGACCGCTTCAAGGCGATCAACGACACCTGGGGACATCCTGCCGGCGACTGGCTATTGAAAAGCGTGGCTGAGAGGCTGCAGCGTTGCCTGCGCAATGAGACGGACATCGTCGCCCGCTTCGGCGGCGACGAGTTCGTCGTCCTGCAGTTCAATTCCAGGGGTATCGCCGACGCCGAAAGACTGGCGAAGCGCATCGTCGAGGCGATCGCGAAACCGTTTCGCGACAGGAGCCGGGACATGCATGTCGGCATCAGCCTGGGCATCTCCATCTTCCCAGAAGACGGCAGGGACGCCGATACGCTGCTGAAGAATGCCGATACGGCGCTCTATCGGGCCAAGAGCGAAGGGAGAAACCTTTATCGTTTCTTTGAGCCCGCAATGGACGCCATAGTACAGGCCCGCCGGGCGCTCGAGGTCGACCTGGAGGCTGCGCTGCCGCGGCAGGAATTCGATCTCGATTTCCAGCCCATCATGAACATCGCCTCGGGCGAGATCATCGGCGCGGAGGCCTTGATGCGCTGGCATTCCCCGGCACGTGGCACCGTCGGGCCGGACCAATTCATTCCGGTTGCCGAAGAAACCGGCCTGATCGTGCCGCTTGGCGAGTGGGCGCTCAGAAAGGCCTGTGCGGCGGCGGCAAGCTGGCCTCCTGGGTTGCGCATCGCGGTCAATGTCTCGGCCGTTCAGCTCAAAAGCGGCGGGTTTGCCCGCAGCGTCATTTCTGCGCTGGCCTTTTCCGGCGTGCCGGCCGGACAGCTGGAGCTGGAGATCACCGAAACCGTGCTGATGGACGAGAGCAAGGCCGTGTTGAAGACGCTGCAGCAGTTGCGCGACCTCGGCATCCGCATCGCGCTGGATGATTTCGGCACCGGCTATTCCTCGCTCGGCTATCTCAGGCGTTTCCCGGTCGACAAGATCAAGATCGACCGCTCCTTCATCCGCGACATGGGCAATCGCGACACGGCGGCGATCGTCCGCACCATTATCGGGCTCGGCACCGAGCTTGGCATTGTCGTCACCGCCGAGGGCGTCGAGACCGAGGAGCAACTCGACATGCTGCGTGACAATGGCTGTGTCGAGGCGCAGGGCTATCTGATCGGCGTGCCGTCGAAGGCAGCGGACATCGTTCGGCTGCTGAAGTCGCGGGCGTGGCACAGCCAAGCCGGCTGATGGCAGCGGCGCGAGGTCAGCGCAGCGTTTCCAGATATTTTTCATGGAAGCTGACATAGCCCGGCTCGACCACCTTGAGATGCCGCTCGATCAGTGCGTGAAACCGCGGCAATTGATGAAACGGCACACCGGGATAGGCATGATGCTCGGCATGGAACGGCATGTTCCAGGCCAGCTTGCGCACCACCCAATTGGTCAGCGTGGTTCTCGTGTTCTCCAGCATGTTGGCAACGAACGGACAGCGGCCGTGCTCGGCCAGGAGGTAGAGGCGCAGAAAGGGCTGACCGAGCAGAGCGGGAATGATCCAGACATAGACAAGCACAGTGAGCCGGAAATAGACGGAGAGCAGGATGACGACGGCGTAGAAGGCTATCATGGCACGCGCCTCGGTCCGAACCTTGGGTCGGCCTTTCGGGGGCACATAGCTTTCCTCGCTGCCGCCGGCCGCATTGGCGTAGAGCGTCTTGAGATGACCCCACCACATCGGAATTCCTGAGACATGCACGAGATATTGCCGCAGCGTTTCCGGTTTGGGAAAAGCCAGTTCCGGATCGTTCTCGGGATCCTGGGTGAAGCGGTGATGGGCGAAATGGAAATAGCGGAACCAGTCGGCCGGCAACGCCAGCGCCAGGCTGCATACCCGCGCCACGGCATCGTTCAGCCACGGCGTCTCGAAGGCGGTGCGATGAACCGTCTCGTGCAGCAGCGTGAACAGGAAGACGATCAGGATGCCTTGCGGCAACATCAGCAGCGGCCAGAATGGCACCCTGGCTGCAATCAGCGATCCGATGATGACAATCGCCCCCCAGTGAGCGCCGAGTTGTACGAGACCCGCAGCGTCGGACTTGGCGGTCAGGCGACTGCGCTCTTGCGGGGTCAATGACGCGATTATCTGGCGATGGTCCATCGGATTCGATCCACGCTGGCGATTTGATGAGATCCACTCTAGTTGGTGAAAAAGCTTTCCAAAAACGACGATTCCTGCAATTTGGATAAGCTGATCTTATCTATCGGGCGATCATGGCCACATCTCCATCCTTGAAAGGACTTCAGGCTTTCGAGGCGGCGGCCCGCACAGGCAGCTTTGCCGCGGCGGCGGAAGAGCTTTCCGTTTCGGCCGCCGCGATCAGCCAGCTCATCCGCACCGTCGAGCAGCAGATGGGCCGCAAGCTGTTCCATCGGGTCAACCGCAAGGTCATGCTCACGGAGGCCGGCGTGGAAATGCTGCCACGGCTGACCATGGCCTTCCAGGAAATCGGCAGCGTCTCGCGCGAATTGGGCGGCGATGCTTTTCGCCCGCGCCTGGTGGTGTCGGTGCCGCCATCCATGGCCATGGGCTGGCTTTCGCAACGCCTCGCCGGCTTCGTTGCCAGCCACGGCGCCGCTGACATATCGCTGCGAGGTGACGACGATCCGGTGCCCTTTGACCGCGACCTGATCGACGTCAGGCTTTCCTATGGTCCGCATTATCGCGAGCACCCGACCGAGGACATCGTGCGGGACGCCGTCTATCCCGTCTGCGCGCCAAGGCTTGCCGCCGCAATCAAGGCTGATGACGGTGCGCTCGGCGGGCTGCCGCTGATCCATACCGACTGGGGTCCGACCGGCGCGTCGTTTCCGTCATGGCGCAACTGGTTCGAGGCTGCCGGTATCCAGCCCGGCCGGGCAGCGCAGCGTGGCCTTTCGGCCAACTCGTCGCGTGCGGCCCTCGACCTCGCCATTTCGGGGCTCGGCGTGGCGCTGGCGCAAGGGGTCTATTGCGCCGAGGCGCTGGAGGACGGCAGGCTGGTTCGGCCCGCTGTCAGGGCGATCGCGCTGCGCCAGCCCTATTGCCTGACTGTCCCGGAGCGCAGCTCAGGGCGCGATGTCGTGGCGGCCTTCCGCGATTGGCTGATCGACGAATGCCGGCGCGTGGTGGGCTCGCCGGTGCTGCGTTAACCGGTCAGGCTCCTGTTCAGAGGTGCCCGCTCAAGGCTGTCACCATATCCTTGTTGGTCGCCACCGGAATGATCTCGAACTCGACAAGATCAGCCCATTCGATGACCCAGCGCTGCAGCAGGGTAGCGTCGTCCGTCTCCACCAGCAGGAAGCAGCGGCTCATATCCGCCGCGATCCAGGAGTGGTGCACGACAAGCTCATCGGGCTTCAGGCGGCCGCGATCGCGAAAACGGCGGTAGATATCCTTGCGGTCGCAGCCGGTGAAGTCCTCGATGACAATGAACTGCATGGTTTCCCCTTGGTTGGATTACCGCCCCGGCCGGTCGAGCCGCTCGAGGAACCACTGTGTCAGCCGCACCCAGACCTCGTCCTTCTCGCCGGAATCCTCCCAGCCATGGTCGAGATTGGGGTTGTCGTTGACCTCGATGACGAAGACGCCGTCCTTGGTCTCCTTGAGGTCGACGCCGTAGAGGCCATCGCCGATGCAGCGCGCCGCCTTGACCGCGGTCTCGACGACATGGGCCGGCGTCTCCTTCAGCGTGAACGTCTTGATGCCGCCCTGGTCGGGCTTGCCGTTGGCCTTGTGGTTGACGATCTGCCAGTGCTTCTTGGCCATCAGATAATGCACGGCGAACAGCGGCTGGCCGCCGAGCACGCCGACGCGCCAGTCATATTCGGTCGGAATGAATTTCTGGGCGATCAGAAGGTCGGAATCCTCCAGCCATTCGGTTGCAAGTTGCGTCAGTTCCTCCAGGTTCGCGCATTTCTTGACACCGCGCGAGAAGGACGAATCCGGGATCTTCAGCACCAGCGGAAAACCCAGTGTCTGTGCCGCGAGTTCAAAATCCGAAGTGCCGGCGATCATCACCGTCGGCGGCACCGGCACCTTGTTGTAGGTCATCAGTTCGTTGAGATAGACCTTGTTGGTGCAACGGATCATCGACAGTGGATCGTCTATGACCGGCATGCCTTCCTGCTGGGCGCGGCGGGCGAACCGATAGGTGTGGTTGGAGATCGAGGTCGTCTCGCGGATGAACAGCGCATCGTAGTTCGCGAGCTTGGCGAGATCCTTCCTGGTGATCGGCTCGATTTCGACGCCCATCTTCTCGGCGATCTTGGCCCAGTAGCGCAACGACGAGATTTCCGACGGCGGCAACTCCTCATGCGGATCGACCAGCGTGGCGAAAGTGTAGCGCGCCGGCGTGCGCCCCTTGGTGTCGCGCCATTCGCGGTTGGTGTAGGTCTCCAGGCACTGGATGAAGCTCTTCTCTTCGTCCTCGGTCATGCGGGCCAAGGGATGGAAGCCGATCTTGCGGATCGATGCCCATTCGGCGCTGTCCTTGATATGGACCTCGAGCGCCGGTGCCCGGAACCAGTCGAACAACAGCTTGGCGAAACGGTCCCAGACTTTCGAGGGGCCAATGCCGAAGAAGATGCAGACCTTGGCCGGAAAGGCGCCGCCGAGATCCTTGCGGCATTTGTTGAGCGCCAGTTCCAGTTCCGGCAGCGCATGCTCGTAGAGCTTGCGCTCCGACAGGTCGATCATCGTCTCGACGGTCGGGATGACCTTGTGGCCGCGCGAACTCGCCAGCAGCGAGGCATAGTAGCCGCGGCTCTGGTAGCCATAGTTGTTCGACAGGTTGATGACCTTCGGCCGCTGGCCGCGAAACAGCGCCGGATGCGCGAGATAGTCGCGATTGGTGATGATCTTGTGCGGTGTCGCCACCTGGTCGAGATCGCTCTGCCGGCCGGTAAGGATGACCCAGGTCATTGTGTGTCGCGCTTCCCCAAAGTGATGGCGGCACGCAGTCCGTCGCGGCCGAACTGCGCCATGTTCATGAAGATGCCGTAGGGCACTGGAATGTTGGCGGCATCAAGGATGGTTTCCTGCCTTTCGTCCTCGACCCAGGGATCGTGGATCAGAATATGGTCGCCATCATCGCCAATGGCCAGTACCCAATGCGGCACCTTCTTGCCGAACATCAGGAAGCCGCTGATCAGCACCAGCACCAGTTTTCCCCCAGCGATCGCGGTTCTGATGTCGTCGATGGTGAAGGGGCGGTAATTCACCGGGATGCCGTAAAGTTCCGCGCGGCGGCGGAAGTCGACCTGGGCCAGTTCCATCACTCGGCGCTTGTCCTCGCTGCGCACCGATTGCAGGAACAACGCGCCGTAAAAGGAAACAAAAACCTCGGCAGCGAGCCCGCTTTCGTACCCGGAAACAGCGAGGCCGAACGGCTCACAGCCACCCGGTCCCGACATCATGAAGACGGTCGTGGCCTCCCGCCAGAGGCGGATTTCCATCACCGGGTCGGGCACGAAGCCTCTGTCGAAATTAGCCATGGCCATCATCAGGCAGCATGGGCCGCAGGTGAATTCGCAGGTCTGCTGATAGAACGGCACCCTGGTTGCGATCGGAATGTCGCCGCGCAGGGTCTTCTCATAGCGAAGCGCCGTCTCGCCATCCGCGTAATAGCCCGGCTCGCGGCCAATCTTGCGGTAACCGGCCTGCTCGTAGATGCGGATGGCGCGGTCATTGTCCTCGCGCACTTCGAGTCGCAACATCATGCGATCATGTTCGAAGGCGGCGTCCTCCGCCGAGCCCAGCAGCATGCGGCCCACACCCAGCCCGCCAAAAAACGGGCCTGTGGCTATGGAGTAAAGCCGCGCCACCCCACTGCCCTTGCGAAACAGCACGATAGCGTAGCCGGCGACGCGGCCATCGACTTCAGCGACCAAGGTCTCGGCCGTCTCGCGCTCAATGAACAGACGAAAGGAGCGACGGGAGATGCGATCGCTCGAGAAAACGGCTTTCTCGATCGCGGCGAGATCATCGACGTCAGACGCGCGGGCCGTGCGGATCTCGGCAGGCATGCGACTAGAGAAAACCTCGATTGGGTTGCGGAAACGGCCCGGTCAAAAGTGTCGCAAACACCGGCCGAAGCGCCGGTATTCATCAAGCGCTATCGCTCCTTGATTAGGGCCGAATTGTGACAGTTTCCGCGGCGGCAGGGAAGCGCGCCGGCTTTGAACAGGATCGCTGTTTTGAAGAGCCGCCGGCCACGAGAATTGTGCTCGGCTCAGCTAGCAAGGCCCGCCAGAAGCTGGCCGTAAGCGCTCTTGGCCACGACCGCCAATTGCTCGCGCGGCAAGGAGCCTACAACGGCGCAGCCGTAGCCCTTGTCCAGCCAGTAGACGGCCTGCGGGCCGTCCTGCGCCGAGGCATAGGTACCCTTGCTGCTCGCCGTCGATTCCGCGGTGACGAAGAGGGATATACGCTCGCCCTTGTCGTCCTCGTAGAGCAGCATCGCGGCCTTGCTTTCGCCGGCCGGCAGCAACCGGCCACCGACCAGTTGAAAGCCGTTCGCGGTCAAGTCCGGCGCCACCAGCTTCAGGCCGACCCGGTTGGACAGCCAGGTCTGCAAATGGTCTTTGTCGCTGGCCGGCACCTCCACCGCATGCCGCTGCTCGGCGGCGTAGATGACATGGGCCGCGATCGCCTGTTCGGCCAGTTGATCCTCTGCCGAATTCTCCTGCCCGATACCGTCGATACCGGCAAAGTAGCCGCCAAATCCGCCCGTGGCCAAAAGCACGGCCGCGGCGGCGGCGAGCCACCAGCGCGAGCGTGGCGCGGCAAACCTGGCAGGCGCTTCGCCGAGCACCACCTTGCGCAAGCTCGCCGGCACAGGCTCGTCCAGCACGCCGGCAAAGGCGGCTCGCAACGCCTCCCGGTCGGCGGTGAAGCGGGCGCTTCTGGCTTTCATCTCGGGATTGGCATCTAGCCAGGCACCGTAGGCGGCACGCTCATCGACCGGCAGTTCGCCGTCGAGCGCCATATGGATGTCACGTTCGGAAAAATCGCGGCGGATCATTTCTCGACGATCCTTATCGTGCGGCGGCGCGCCGTGTCGTCCAGCAGCCCCCGCAATTCCTCACGCCCGCGCGCAATGCGCGACATCAGCGTGCCGGCGGGTACGCCCAGAATGTTGGCGGCCTCGGCATAGGAAAAGCCCTCGATTGCAACCATGACAAGGGCCGCGCGGCGATCGGTGCTGATCGCTTGCAAAGCGTCGATGATCTCGCGCGAGGCGATGCCGTCCAGTTGCTCGGCCGGCTGGGCAACCGCCTCGCCCGCCTCCAGCGGCAGCATGGCCGCTTCGCCGCGACGGTTCACCTTGCGCATCTGGTCGATGAACAAATGATGCATGATCGTAAACAGCCACCTCCTGGGGCTTTCTCCCGTCTGCCAGTTGTCGAGCCGCATGAGCGCGCGTTCGAGGCAATCCTGAACGAGGTCGTCGGCAGAATCGCGGTCGCGCAAAAGCGAGCGAGCGTAGCGGCGCAGGCGCGGTATTTCGCCAAGGATTGCTGCCTTCTTTTCGTCCATGACCGCTGGTTCTGAGGTCGCCCTTGTTGATCACGATTGAACGCGCGTTCCCGGCGCGGCGCAAGCGGCCAGTGCGAAGCGGTCCGCCGCTCCGGTCACCCAAGCAATGAGATAACGCTGGCGTGTCCCGGTTTATTCCCGACTGGACAGAAATCTTGTTGTTCTTGCTTGCCTTTATCCGTTTTCCTTCGCCGCCCGAGTCAAAAGCCGCTGGTAGAACAGCCCGATGCCGATCAGCACGCCGCCGAGGCCGATGAACGACAGCGCCCTGAGCACGCCCTCCAACTCCGACATGTCGAAGAGGAAGACCTTCAGCACGGCAATCGCGATCAGCACGGCGGAGGCAATGCGCAGCACCTGCGACTTCAGCCAGACGCCGGCGGTGAGCAACGCCACGCCGATCACCAGCCATAATGCAGAGTAGGTGTAGGTCTCCAACTGGCCAAGCCCGCTCCACAGGGCGATGAATTCGCCCTTGAACAGCCGCCTCACCGACAGCGTGGCATAGGCCAGGGCAAGCAATGCCGCCACCACCGCCAACATCTGTGCATACCATTTCGGCCGCTTGTCGCGAACATACAGCGCCAGCCCGCCGGCAGCGATGGCCGGCAAGAGATAGGCAAGGAACAACAGGTTGAACACTGGAATCCGGCCGGTCGATTCATCTGACAACAGCGGGTTCAGCACCACGAAATGCCGGATGACGATCAAAGCGACCGAAACCACGCCAGCGGCCATCGAACCATAGCGCAGCACCGAGCTTGGCGAGCGCATGTCGATGGCGACCAGGATGGCACCGGCACCGATGGCAATCAACGTGTAGATCGCCTGCTCGGCAAGCGTCATCGCACCTGTGTCGATGACACCGCCATGCATGGCGTGACGCACCAGCATGGCAACGGCAAGCAGCGCGAACAGCGCCGACGCCGCTTCCATGGCGAGGCGCGGCCGACCGTTTGTGGTGTGGGCAAGCTGCCAGGCGGCGAAGCCGAAGGCGAGCGCCGGCACGCCGTATCCCGGCAGCAGCCAGTTGAATATGGGGGTCTTGGAGAGGAATTCCGCACCGACGATGGTCGGATCGAAGGCAACGCGGCCAAGCACCGCAATCGCCGCGCCAACAGAAATCCAGCCAAGCACCGGATAGGAACGCCAGCGCGTGGCCAGCGCCGGCACGATGGCCGCTGCTCCGAGCAAGATGGTGGTCCAACCGGAATCGAAAGCCATGTGCAACATCAACAGGCCGGCGATCGCCGCGCCACCGAGGGCAATCGACACTGCCATGCCGCCCTTGAGTACCGGCTCTTCTGCGCGCGCGATCCATTCGCCGCCAGCGGCGAAAACCACGACCAGCAGCGCCGCGACGGCGGCGTAGACGAAGTCCCGGTCGAGATTGCCGTAGGTGAACCAGAGCGCGATCAGGATGACCAGCGGCACGATGACACCCCACGCTGCCCAGCTTGCCGCGCGAATCCGCGCCACGGCGGCGAAGCGGCGCGCGGCCCAGAAACCGGCGGCGGCGAAGACCAGGCCGAGGCCAATGCCGATGCGCAAGGTCAAGGCATTTCCGGCCGCCACCGGCAGACCGTCAAAGCCCAGATTGCCCTGCGAAAAATCGGAACCGATGGTGGTGGGCGGAATGATGCCGAGATAGATCATCACGGTCACCAGTCCGGCGGCGTGCAGCAGCGGCACCGTGCGCGGGCGATAGAGTGCGACGGCGACAAGCGCAATGAGGACGAACGCCCCCGGCAAGGCATAGCCAGCGGCGACAAAGGTCGTGTCGACGGACAGGCCCAACGCCGAAAACGCAACGAAAGCTCCCGGCACGATCGACGGCCAGTCGAAGCGGTCTGTCGCGATGTCTGCTTCGCCGCCACGATTGGTCAGCCAGACAAAAGCCAGCACGGCGAGCGTAACCGCATCGATGAACAGGATGGCGGACAGGTTCGCCCCCGGCGCATCCATCATGTAGAGAATGGTCCAGATGCCGGTGCCGAAGAAAGCCGCCGCCATCAGCGCTTTCCAGTCGCGCATGCGGGCGATAACGCCGGTGGCGGCGAGGACGATGGCGACGTAGCCGAACAACGCCCAGGGGTTGGGCGCCTGCGAGGCGATCAGCGCCGGCGTCACGATGGCGCCGACAAGACCGATGCCGGCCAGCGCCAGGCCATGGACCAGGGCGGCGGCGATCGTCGCCACGCCGATGACACCGAGCAGCGTGAAGGCGAGCGCCGGGCCGATGAAGCCGTAAATGCCATGGGCAGCATAAACGGTGCCGAACAGGATGAAGGCACCGGCCGCCGTCAGGATCGCCGGAATATAGGCGCCGGCAACACCTTGCACCGGCACCTTGAAGCCGGTGCGGCGGACGAATTCACCACCGGCGACCAGCACCAGCCCGAGCACCGCGGCCATAGTGAGCCGCACGCCGGGGCCGAAAATACCGGCCTCGATGGTGTAGCGGATCAGGAACAGGCCGCCCAGCGCCAGCGCGATGCCACCGACCCAGACCGCCCAGCGGGTGCCGAGCGCCGTCTCGATGTCCGGCTTGCCGGGCGCCTTGGGGGCTGCGATCGGCTCGACAGGTTCCGCGGCCTTCGGAGCCTCGCCAGCGCTCCACGGGCCGGACACAGCCTCGTCAGCCGGAGCTTCCGCTTCTGTTGTCTGCGCCTGTGCGACCGGCTCGCTTACTACAGGCGAAGCCATAGCAGCCGCAGATACAGCTGGAACCACATCGGCAGGCTTGCTGTCGGTCGCGGCCTCTTCTGCCGGCTTGGCCACCGACGGCACGGCGCCTGAAAGGACGAGACTGCGCAGCGCGCCGAGCTCGCGCTCGACAAGACCGATGCGGCTCTGCTGGCGCGAAATGATGACGAACAAGGCGATGATGGCGACAAGGCCGATCAGGCTTTCAAACATGGCGGTTCCCCCAAACCAGGCCAGTTTTCACTGACATTTCATCTCACTGACATTCAAATGCGGCGGCTAAACGGCCAGAAAAATGCACAATCGGAAGCTCAACGTGCCGCCAGATCGGCGGCTGGAAATATCGAACATGTCTCGGTGCCGAAGGCCAGCAGCGAGGCCCGCCCCTCCGGAGTTAGACTTGCGCTCATGCTGCATTTTCTCCGGCAATGGTTTTGCGCGCGGCATGGTGCTTGCGCAGCGCGGCAAGAAAGCCGGCGCGGGCATCGGGCTGTTCGATGGCACGCGGCTCGTAGACGTGGCGACCAAAGAAGAAGCCGGTAAGCCGGAAGGCATCCTCCACCGCCGCTGGATCGGCGCGCAAGCCGGAGCCGCGCTGCAAAAAGGCCGGCAGCGCCAGCATCTTGTCACGCCACGGCGCGCCGGCTTCGCGCGACACCGCGCGACCCGACTTCGGCGAGACATAGGCAAGATCCTGCCTTGTGCCGGTGGCGGCGCATTGGCTGAGATCGAGGCCGAAGCCGAGTTCATCGAGAATCAGAAGCTCGAAACGCGCCACCAGTTCGCCGGCGGCATCGGCATCGTCGAGATGGACGATCATCACGGCAAGCGCTTCGTAGAGGCCGCCATGGGCGTCGCGCTCGGGCAAGAGGCGCAGATGCGCGGCCATGGTCTGCAGTCCGTAGACGGCGACGGCACTATCCATCAGCCGCGCTGCATTCATCTCGATCGCCTCGGCCTGGAACGTCCCAAGATGTTCGTCAAGGCGGGCCCGCCACATGAGATCGACGCGATTGCCGGGCTGCAGAACAGGCTGTTGCTTGCGCGAGCGGCCACCGCGCACGAGACCGAGATGACGGCCATGCGCACGTGTCATCACCTCGAGAATGGCGCTGGTTTCGCCATGCTTGCGGGTGCCGAGAATGATTCCCTCGTCGCGCCATTCCATGCCGGAGTTTTTCACCGGTTGGGTGGCGAAATCAAGATGAGGTCCCTTGCTCTGGCAGGCAGCCACCCGGAGAGCGCGCAAAAAACGCCCGCAGCGATGTGCTGCGGGCGTTCGAGGGGACCAGTCGATCGTTAGAACGAACGCTGGAAGCGGAGGATGCCGCCGAGGCTGCTCTTCTTGGTAGCCTTGGTCCAGTTGTTGAAGTCGGCGTCGCCGAACTTGCCTGCATTGAGGTAGTCGACTTCAGCCGTGACGGTAAAGCCGGGCACAACGGTATAGGCAACGTTGGCGGCGATGCCGAGGTTCTTCCAGTCGTCATAGGAAACCTGGGCATTGAACGCGGTCTTGTCGTTGAACTTATAGGTGCCGCCGCCCCAGATTGCCCAGTTGCCGCCCCACTGCTTGTAGAAGCCGCGACCCTTGGCATTGACGAAGTTGGTCGGATCGTTGAGGTTGTCGTCGGTGCCGTAGCCGCCCATGACGAACAGCGTGAACTGCTTGCTGACGTTTACGTCCAAGCGAACCTTGCCGGCGACTTCTTCATAGTTGCTGTCGTACGCGACGACACCGGTGATCGCACCCCAATCGCCCTTGTACTTCAAGCCGCCGACGACATGCGGAACATAGCTGTCGATGGTGCCGGTGCCGGCGCCTTCTTCGAGCGAGACCAGTCCCGAGAAGCCGCTGCCCGCGTCGAAGTAGTACTGGACGACGTTGCTCTCCTGCCCGCCATACGGAACCAGCGTATCCTGGATGACGCTACCGGCATAGCCGATGAACGTATCAAAAGCCGTATCGTCCTTGCCGACGCGCAGACCACCGAGCTGAATCCAGGCGAAACGCAGCGAGATAGGAGTCTTGTTTACAGCCTGCCAATCGGTAGCCCCCTTAGAGTAATCGCCGGGCTTGTTGCCGAAATTGATTCGTGTCTCGGTGTAGGTCTTCAACGTGCCGAGCTCGGTTTCCTGGCCGGTCCAGGTCTTCAGCGTGAAGCGGGTGTTCTTGTAGTAGGTCGAATGACTGCTGCCATCCCGAACGTCCGGGACATGGTTGACACCATCGAGCGAGCCGGCGTCGCCGACGCCGATGTCATAGCGGACATAGCCGCCGATGCGCAGGCAGGTCTCGGTGCCCGGGATATAGAAGTAGCCGGCGCCGTAGACGTCGCAGATCTTTACGTATTCGGCCGGTTCCGGTTCGGCGACGACGACAGCGTCCGCGGCGCGAGCGCCGGAGACCGCGATCAGGGCCGCGGCTGAGCCGAGAAGGAGGCTCTTGATGTTCATTTTCTGACCTCTCCAGTCATAGTTTAAATGGCTTCGGATTTGTGGCTGGCGGATATGTTTTCCCGCCTCACCCCCACAACGAAAAAGGCGCGCACCGCGTCCCCTTTTCGCGGCGAACATACCCATCAATCCTCCGCCTTCAATGACGGTTTTGGAAATAACGGCGATTCTGTGAACAGATTAATGCTGTGTTGCACAAATAACACTTGTCAAGAAATCGCTTGGCACAATTGGAACAACGTCACATATTCAATATATATTCCGATAGTTTCTCGGCTAAGTAAGCTTTCAGCATGAGATATTTCCACGAAATAGCCTGAAAATGGCATTTTTGGCTATTTATCGTGAAAAGTAACCGCAATTTTGCGTGCAGCCGATCTGAGTCGCCGCCCCTCCCTCCGCGATGTCGGGAGGAAGTCCAATGCCGCCTGCCAGGTCGGTCAGATCTCGCCAAAGCAGTCAAAAACACGCAGGAGCGGGCTGCGGAATTCTCGATTGTGACAGCAGCCTGCTCGCCGTGCACCGATGCAGAACCGCTTTCTCGAGCCCACGCGATGAGCGTTGGCGAGCGAGAGACAACGAGGGTCGCGGAATCACGTCACGCTGAGTCCCCGTGATCAGCCAGTATTTCGTCGATCACGCGCCGAGACTTTTCGACCTCTGCCTGATTGTGCGTATGTCCAGCGACGGTGATCAGCGCCTTCCACAGCGCCCAGCCGCGTCCGCGCGCCCAAGTCGTATCGTCGACGGCAACAGCCGAGCGGAAAACCTCCCTGTTCTCGCCCTCGAACAACGTCCAGGCGATCGCCAGGTCACATGAGGGATCGCCGACACCGGAGGTGCCGAAGTCGATTACGGCGCTCAGACGACCCTTTTTGACAAGGAGGTTGCCCCAGCTGACATCGCCATGGAACCAGACAGGCGACCCCTGCCAGGTGGCGGCAAGCGCGGCTTCCCAGACGGCACTCGCCGCGTCGGCATCGATGCGTCGGCCGAGTGCGGCGATCGCTTGCCTTGCCTCGCCGTCATAGACCGTCAGCGGTCCGCCTCGAAAGAAATTGTGCTGCCCGGGCGACGGGCCGCCAGTGGGGTCGATGCGTTTCAACGCAATCAGGAACGTGGCCAGGTCCGCCGCGAATTGCGACAGGTCGGCAATGCGCTCCCACTTCGCGGTCTCACCTTCGATCCAGCCATAGACGGACCAATGCCAGGAATAACCGTCAGCTGGAACTCCCATCGCCAGCGGCACGGGGATGGGCAGTGGCAGAAGCGGCGCCAGCCGGGGCAGCCAGCGATGTTCCTTTTCCACCTGCAGGCAATAGGTTGCGGCGCTCGGCAGCCGGACAGTCATCTCGTCGCCGAGATGAAAGGTCCTGTTGTCCCATCCGCCAAATTCGACCGGCCTGATCGCAAGATGCTTCCAGCGTGGAAATTGCGCGGCGACCAAGCGGCTGACCAAAGCCGCATCGATGTTCAGCTTGCCGTCCATCAATGGGGGAATTCGAGACCCATCTCGCGATACCGCTCGGGATCGTCGCCCCAGTTTTCACGCACCTTGACGAACAGGAACAGATGCACCTTCTGTTCGAGGATGCCCGAAATCTCCATGCGCGCGGCCTGGCCGATGGCGCGGATCGTTTCGCCCTTGTGGCCGAGCACGATCTTCTTCTGGCTGTCGCGCTCGACATAGATGGTCTGGTCGATGCGCACCGAGCCGTCCGGCTTCTCCTCCCATTTCTCGGTCTCGATATGCGAGGAATAGGGTAATTCCTGATGCAGCCTGAGATAGAGTTTTTCGCGGGTGATCTCGGCCGCCAGCTGTCGCATCGGCAGGTCGGAAATCTGGTCTTCGGGATAGTACCAAGGGCCGGCCGGCAGCGCCTGCGCCAGGTAGTCGAGCAGGTCCTTGCAGCCGGAGCCGGTCAGCGCCGAGACCATGAAGGTGCGCTTGAACGGCACTTTCTCGTTGGCGGCCGCGGACAGGGCCAGAAGCGTCTCGTGCTTGACCCGGTCGACCTTGTTGAGGATCAGCGCCACCGGCTGGCGCACGTCCTTCAACCGTTCGAGAATGGCATCGGCATCACCCCTGATGCCGCGCTCGGCATCGATCAGCAGCAGGACAATATCAGCATCCTTGGCACCGCCCCAGGCGGTGGTCACCATCGCGGTGTCGAGGCGCCGCTTGGGCTTGAAGATGCCTGGCGTGTCGACAAAGACAATCTGCGCATTGTCATGCGTGGCGATACCGCGCACGATGGCACGGGTCGTCTGCACCTTGTGGGTGACGATCGACACCTTGGCGCCGACCAACTGGTTGACCAGCGTCGACTTGCCGGCATTGGGCGCGCCGATCAGCGCGACAAAACCGGAGTGCGTGGCAGGGGCTTCAGCAATTTCAATATCCGTCATGCCGCGTTCCATACACCTTCGCGCAGCAGAAGGGCAGCCGCGGCTGCCTGTTCCGCTTCACGCTTGGAACGGCCACTGCCCGTCGCCGGCTGAAATGCACCAACCTTGACGCTGACCGTGAATAGCGGATCGTGGTCGGGCCCCTCTCGGCTGTCGATCTGGTAGGCCGGAACGGCACTCGCCGCCTGATGCGCCCATTCCTGCAATTCTGTCTTGGCGTCACGGCGCGCCGCGCCCGACGCTTGCGAACGTGGCTGCCAGTATCTGTGGATGAACGCGCGGGCCGCTGCCAAGCCGCCGTCCAGATAGAGCACGGCGATCAGCGATTCCAACGCATCGGCGCGCAGATTGACGCGTTTGCGGCCTTCGAGCCCGCGCACATCGGACCCGGCCCGGATCAGGTCGGGCAGCCCGATATGTTCGGCGATCTCGGAAAGCGCCTCGGCATTGACCAGCGCGTTGAGCCGCAGCGACAGTTCGCCTTCCGCCGCATCGGGAAACGTCGCCAGCAGCATGTCGGCCACGACCAGGCCCAGAACCCGGTCGCCGAGAAACTCAAAACGCTCATAGTCGGTGCCGGCATTGGCGCCACGGGCACTAGCGTGGGTCAACGCGCGCTGCAGGCGCTGGCGATCGGCAAAGGCATGGCCCGTGCGTTCCACAAGCGCCTCGGCGAGCGCGTCGGCGGTCAGCCGTTTCGCCGCAGCCATCCCTAATTGACGAAATGGAACAGGCGCGAAGCACGCATCAGCGACGGCCATTTCCAGATTTCGAGCGGGCTCGCCTTGCCGGCGATCGAGAAGAAGACGAGGTTGGCGCGGCCGACTAAGTTTTCGGCCGGAACGTAGCCGACGGTGAAGCGGCTGTCGGCGGAATTGTCCCTGTTGTCGCCCATCATGAAATAGTGGCCGGGCGGGACGTCGAATTCACGCGTGTTGTCGCCGATCGAATTCGGATTGAGGTCGAGCGTGTCGTAGCTGACGCCGTTGGGCAGGGTTTCCCTGTAGACGTCGATAGGCTGAGGCATTTCGGTGATGTCGGGGTTGTCGATCTGGCCGGTCTTCACGCGCGGCACGCCGACGCCATTGATGAACAGCTGGCCATTCTTCATCTGAATCTTGTCGCCAGGCAGGCCGACCACGCGCTTGATGTAGTCAACGGACGGATCCGGCGGGAATTTGAACACCACCACGTCGCCACGCTTGGGCTCGGAGCCCCAGATGCGCCCCGAGAACAGGTCGGGGCCGAACGGCAACGAATAGCGCGAATAGCCGTAAGACCATTTGGTGACGAACAGATAGTCGCCTTCCAGAAGCGTCGGCCGCATCGACCCCGACGGGATCGAGAAGGGCTGGAACAAGAGCGTGCGGATGACGAGCGCAAGCAAAAGCGCCTGGACGATGACGCTGACGGTTTCGCCAAGCCCGCCGGATTTCTTCTGGGATTTTTCAGCCACGCTCATGTCGTCCTCGATTGTGCGTTGGATGTATAGAGTCTCGGCGCGCGCTGGGCAACGTCAATGCCGGTCGTCAAATGCAATCAATGTGGCGCTTCTTCGACGGGCAACGCCTCGATGATCACAAAGGCTTGAGCGAGCGGGAAATCATCCGTGATGGTGAGGTGGATGGCCGCTCTATGCCCGCGAGGCAGGATTTTTTGCAGCCGCGTCAGCGCGCCGCCGGTCAGTGCCATGGTCGGCGCGCCGCTGGGCAGGTTGACGACGCCCATGTCGCGCCAAAACACACCTTGCGCCAGGCCCGTGCCCAGTGCCTTGGCGCAGGCCTCCTTGGCTGCAAAGCGCTTGGCGTATGAGGCGGCGCGGGCGCGTCGATTTTCAGAACGCGCCTGTTCGACCTCGGTGTAGATTCTCTGGACGAAGCGGAGGCCGTGACGCTCCAGCGACTTCTCGATGCGCCTGATGTCGATCAGGTCACTACCAATGCCGATGATCATTGCGCGGCGGAACCAATGCTTCCACCGGGATGGGCGGACTGCGCACGACGGTTCGCGCGCTCTGCCAGCCGCTTGCGTCGTTGCTCGCGGAAAACATTCATGCCCCAGCGCGTGACGCCGTAGAACAGGAGACCGAACACCAGCCCGAGCGGCACCGCGCCGATCAGCATGGGTTCCAGCACGGGATGCCACAGTTTCGCGAAGGAAAGCTTGTGCAGCATCTCGCCCAGATGCTCCGGCGGGCCGTGGGCCGGCAGGCGATCATGCAAGATGAGCTTGCCGGTTTCCCAGGACGCGCCCCACAGAATGGGAAAGGTCAGCGGATTGCCGAAGAAAACAGCCCCGAGTGCCGCCGCCACCAGATTGCCGGCGATCACCCAACACAAAACGGCGGCGATGATGAAATGGAACCCCACGGGAAAGAATGAAGCGAAGACGCCAGCCGCCACACCGGCGGCCACCGCATGCGGCGTGGCCTTCAGCCGCAGAATGCGCTTGGAGAAATACTGCAGCGAGCGCGAAAACGAACGGCGCGGCCACAGATAGGTACGCACCCGCTCGAAAAGGCCATCAGGCTTGCGACGTCGAAAAAGCACTCTTTTCCTATTCCCGACAACTCACGGCTTGCATGCCGGCCGTCTCCAGCCGGCTTCGACCGCCACATCTTGCGCTTGGCGGTCGCCGAAAGGCAATCGCGACTTTGATATAGCCATCCGCAACCCCGACAACAACCGAAGGTCGCCTGCACAGCGGTCGCACCGCCATAATTTTTGGTAAGGTTCATCTCCAACACCGGACAATCACGGCGAATTTGAGAAGCGGCCTCGGCTTTTTTTGTCGCGGCCGAATGCTTGAGGAATTACCGCAAGTACTGGCTGACTTCGACAAGATTGCCATCCGGGTCGCGGAAATAGACCGACATCATCGCGCCCCGCGCCCCGATCCGTTCGACCGGCCCAACCTCCACCAACACACCATTGACCTCGAGGCTGGCGAGCAGTTCGCCGATTGGGCGATCGGTGACCAGGCAGAAATCGCCGGATCCAGGCGTCGGGATCTTCGCCTTCGGCTCGAAGGTGTGGCTGATCTCGTGGACATTGATCTTCTGGGAGCCAAAAGCCAGCGCCGTTGGCCGGCCCGGCGTATCGATGCGCTCGAGGCCCAGCACGCGCTGGTAAAAGGCGCAGGTGGCTTCGAGCGACGCCACCGTCAACACGAAATGATCGATGCCGACGATCATTGCCAATTTGCCTTCATGCATGTCGTCCCTCCCAAACCGCTGCACACTTTTGGGCGGCATGCACAGTCAGATGTTGCGACTGCCGGGCTTGATCGCCGGTATGGCGGCAAGCTCCGGCGGAAGCCGATCCGGCGGATAGGCCGGAACTTCATATTCGGCGAGCGCGATCAGCGGTACGCCGACATGGGTCTTGCCGGCCGAACGGTCGATGATGCAGGCCGCGGCTACCACGTCAGCGCCGAGCTCGCGCAGGCAATCGATGGTTTCGCGGATCGACAGGCCGGTGGTGACGATGTCCTCGACAATGACGACGCGGGCGCCCCGGTCGATCTCGAAGCGGCGCAGGCGGAACTCGCCCCCTTCCCGCTCGACCCAGATCGCCGGCACGCCGAGATGGCGCGAGGTCTCGTAGGCCGGGATCAAGCCGCCGATCGCCGGGCCGACGACATAGTCTATCTTGCCCGGCACCGCGGCGCGGATCTTCTCGGCCAGCGCCCTGCACAAGCGCTCGGTCATGTCGGCATGCATGAAGACTCTCGCCTTCTGCAGAAAGACGGGGCTGCGCAAGCCCGAGGTCAGGATGAAATGCCCCTCCAGAACAGCACCAGCCTCACGGAAAATGCTCAGCACTTCATCGGTCTTCATCTGCGCCTATCCCCACATAGATCAGCGATGTCAGCCATTCACACGCCGTGCATCGCTGACGCTGGAATTGTCCTTGAGCTGCGACAGCAGCCGGTTGAGATGCTTCAGGTCCCAGACCTCGAGATCGATCAGCATTTCCGTGAAGTCGGGCGCGGTGCGCACCATCGACAGCGTATGGATGTTGGCGTCGTTGGACGCGACGACCTGAGCGATATCGGCAAGCGAGCCCGGTGCATTGATGGCGGTGACCGAGACGCGCGCGGGAAACCGTTCCTTGGTGCGCTCGTCGATGTCCCAGCGCACGTCGATCCAGCGCTCGGGCTGGTCGTCGAAGGCCTGCAGCGCCGGCGACTGGATCGGATAGATGGTGATGCCGGTGCCCGGCTGGACGATGCCGACGATGCGGTCGCCCGGCACGGCCCCTTCCGGCGCGAAGCGCACCGGCAGGTCTCCGCGCACGCCGCGGATCGGCACGGCGCCGTCGCGGGGCTGGTCCTTGTCCTTGCGCGCAGCGCGGCCCGGGATCTGGAACAGCATACCGGCGGCGTTGCGGATCTTCGACCAGCCCTCCTCGCGCTGTTTGGGTGCGGCCTGTGTGACACGCTCGTCCTTGTAGTCGGGGAAGACCGCCTTCATGACGTCGGTGGAGGCCAGTTCACCGCGGCCGACAGACGCCAGCACATCCTCGATGTCCTTGCGCGCCAGCCGGTGCAGCACCGGTTTCAGGCTTTCCTTGGTGAAATTCTTGCCGGCCCGTTCGAATGCGCGCTCCAGAATGCGCGCACCAAGGCCCGAATACTGCTTGCGGATGGCGTTCTTGGTGGCGCGGCGGATGGCGGCGCGCGCCTTGCCGGTGACCACGACCGATTCCCAGGCGGCCGGCGGCACTTGCGCCTTGGAACGGATGATCTCGACTTCGTCGCCGTTCTTCAGTTCCGTCATCAGCGGCATGATGCGGCCATTGACCTTGGCGCCGACGCAGGTGTCGCCGACATCGGTGTGCACCGCATAGGCGAAATCGATGGGCGTGGCACCGCGCGGCAACGCGATCAGCATGCCTTTCGGGGTGAAGCAGAACACCTGGTCCTGGAACAGTTCCAGCTTGGTGTTTTCGAGGAAATCCTCGGGATTGTCGCCTTCGGCGAGCTGCTCGATGGTGCGTCGCAGCCAGGCATAGGCGTTGGTCTCCTTGGAGATCGCATGGCCGGCCCCGTTGGTCTTGCCGCCGGTGTCCTTGTAGATCGAGTGTGCCGCGACGCCGTATTCGGCTATCTTGTTCATCTCGCGGGTACGGATCTGCAGCTCGACGCGCTGGCGCGAGGGGCCAACGATGGTGGTGTGGATGGAACGGTAATCGTTCTGCTTCGGCGTCGAGATGTAGTCCTTGAAGCGGCCGGGCACCATCGACCATGTGGTGTGAATGGCGCCGAGCGCGCGATAGCAGTCCTCGACCGTATCGACGACGACACGGAAGCCGAAAATATCGGACAGCTGCTCGAAGGACAGGGCCTTGGCCTCCATCTTGCGGAATACCGACCAGGGCTTCTTCTGCCGGCTCTTCACACCGGCGTTGATGGCATGCTTTTCAAACAGCGCCGACAGCGCCTTTTCAATGTCGGTCAGCACGCCCTTGTTGCGCTCGAAGATCTCGGCAAGCCGCGCGGTAACGGCGCGGTGGGCTTCCGGATTGATAAAGCGGAAGGCGATCTCTTCCAGTTCCTCGCGCATGCCTTGCATGCCCATGCGCCCGGCCAGCGGCGCGTAGATGTCCATCGTCTCCTCGGCAATGCGCAGGCGCTTGGCCTCGGGCATATGGTCGAGAGTGCGCATGTTGTGCAAACGGTCGGCGAGCTTGACCAGCAAGACGCGTACGTCTTCCGAAATCGCCAGCAAGAGCTTGCGCAGGTTTTCCGCCTGCTCGGCCTTCTTGGAGACGAGATCGAGTTTCTTCAGCTTGGTCAGGCCCTCGACCAGCTTGCCCATCTCCGGGCCGAACAGGTCGTCGATCTCGGCCCGCGTCGCCGTGGTGTCCTCGATGGTGTCATGCAGCAGGGCGACGGCGATGGTCGCCTCGTCCATGTGCATTTCGGTGAGGATGGCGGCGACTTCGAGCGGATGCGAGAAATAGGGGTCGCCGGAAGCACGCTTCTGGTGGCCATGCTTCTGCATGGCATAGACATAGGCCTTGTTGAGCAGCGCCTCGTTGACGTCAGGCTTGTAGCGCTGGACGCGCTCGACAAGCTCATACTGACGCATCATGGGCACAATCTCGCGGAGATGAAATGAATCATGCGCCGCACTGCTGTACGGCGCATGTCATAGATAGCCACGAAACTGCAAGGACGGAAGTGCCGGGTGCTTGATCCAGGCGCTTCCCGAGAGTCCTCTTAGTAATCGTCGCTCTTTTCCGGCGGCACCAGCCCCTCGATACCGGCCAGCAGGTCTTCCTCGGTCATCCGATCGAACGTGACATTCTCCTCGGCATCATCGGTATCGGCGGCCGCAACGGCGCCGCCGGTCTGATCGGCGATCACCTCGCCATCGGCTTCGGGCTCGTCGACCTCGACATGCTTCTGCAGCGAATGGATCAGATCCTCCTTGAGATCGTCGGGCGACAGCGTCTCGTCGGCGATCTCGCGCAAGGCGATGACCGGGTTCTTGTCGTTGTCGCGAGGAACGGTGATCTGCGCGCCCTGGCTGATCTGGCGAGCACGGTGGCCGGCCAAAAGCACCAGCTCGAAGCGGTTGTCGACCTTGTCGATGCAATCTTCAACGGTTACGCGGGCCATGGACTGCCCCTTTCATGCCTGGATTTAGTGGAAAACAGGCGCGGTCCATAACCCGAATGCCGCCGAAATACAAGCATGATGGCATTGGCGAGGCCGCTGGGCGCACAATCCCCTGTCCAGAGACCGGATTTGGCAAAACCGAGGCGCGCGCTTCGTTCGACGCCGCGATCACAATTGCTTGCATTGCCCCATCACGCCTTGGATTGCCGCCAAACTGGCGTTATCTCGGATGACCAAGGTCAGCCGGTTTATTATGCGCCTGACCGATAGTCGCTATCGCATTTCGTTTAGACGGCCGCATTTTTCGAAAAGGATATTTTCCATGTTCGACCCTCGCGAAAAAATCGCCCTGTTCATCGACGGTGCCAACCTCTACGCAACCTCGCGGGCGCTCGGCTTCGACATCGACTATCGCAAGCTCCTGTCCAGCTTCCAGAAGCGCGGCTATCTGTTGCGCGCCTACTATTACACGGCGCTGGTGGAGGATCAGGAATACTCCTCGATCCGTCCGCTGATCGACTGGCTCGACTATAACGGCTTCAAGGTCGTCACCAAGCCGGCCAAGGAATTCACCGACTCGACCGGCCGCCGCAAGATCAAGGGCAATATGGACATCGAACTTACAGTCGATGCGCTGGAACTCGCCGATGTCGTCGACCACTATGTCATCTTTTCCGGCGACGGTGATTTCCGCACACTGGTGGAGGCGCTGCAGCGGCGTGGCCGCAAGGTGTCGATCGTCTCGACCATGGCCTCGCAGCCACCGATGATCTCGGACGATCTGCGCCGCCAAGCCGACCATTTCATCGACCTGACGACACTGAAGAACGAGGTCGGCCGCGATCCTTCCGAAAGGCCCGTGCGGCGGCCCGAGCCGGCTGAAGTCGACGAGGACGACTACTGAGGCCGGTCGCCTTGACCGCCCTCTCCGCTTCCGAACCGAACCGCGACTGCCCGCTCTGCCCACGGCTGCATGATTTTATCGCCGAGTGGCGGCAGCGTGAGCCATCCTGGTTCAACGCGCCGGTGCCGACTTTTTTGCCGCCCGAAGGCGAAGCGGCGGTTCAGCTGCTGATCGTCGGATTGGCGCCGGGCCTGCGCGGCGCCAACCGCACCGGACGCCCGTTCACCGGCGACTATGCCGGCGACCTGCTCTATTCGACATTGATTGCCCACGGCTTCGCGCGCGGCGAGTTCAAGGCACGGCCCGATGACGGGTTGGAGCTTGTCGGCACCGCGATCACCAATGCGGTGCGCTGCGTGCCACCGGAGAACAAGCCTGTCGGCGCCGAAATCTCCACCTGCCGGACATTCCTGGTGCCGACGATCGCCAGCTTCCCAAAGCTTCGCGCCGTGCTGGCACTGGGATCGATCGCCCATCAATCCACGGTGCGCGCACTCGGCGGGCGCGTCGCCGCCTATCCGTTCAAGCATGGCGGGCAATTACCAGCTGGTGGCATCACGCTGTTTTCCAGCTACCACTGCTCGCGCTACAACACCAATACCGGGGTCTTGACGGAAGAAATGTTCGTCAATGTCTTCAGCGAGATCGCGGCGTTCCTGAAGGCATAGAGTCAGACTTCAAGGCACGGGCGCAAACAGCTCGGCCAACCTCTCTTGCCCACCCTGCAGCACGTTCAAATCGACATCGCCCAAAATGCCGTCCACGCGCCCCCTGTTGTGATACTGCCAATAGACCCAGTCGTGGCGGTCTGGTTCGACGAGCAGCGAGCGAAGCCAGAGCGGGCGGGCGGCGATCCGTCCGGCATAGGCGGCCTCGGCCTCGTCGGTCAGATAGACGATCGCCGGTTTGCCGAACGCCGCCTCGACAGGTCCCAGGAAAGCCCCGAGCTCGGCATTCAACTGTTCGGGCGATGGACGCCGCGGACAGTTGCCGCCGAACTCTATGTCGACCACCGGCGGCAGCAAGGGCTGATCGTGCGGCACGACCGAGATGAAATTTTTCGCCTGGTCGGCGCCGGGCCGGCAGAAGGTGAAGAAATGATAGGCGCCAACGGCAAGGCCGGCCGCACGAGCCTCACGCAGATTGGTGGCAAAGGCGCGATCGACATGATCGCCACCTTCGGTCGCCTTGATGACGGCGAAGGCGACATCATCGCCAGCAACGCGCCGCCAGTCGATCTGGCCCTGATGATGGGAAACGTCGATGCCTCTGACCGGATACTTGCCACGGTCGGGAGAATAAGTGTGGAAGTAGACCAAACCGCCAGCCGCGACCAGAGCTGCAAAAACCAGGCTGACCGATCCCCAGAGGATGATCCGGTTCTTCAAGACTGTCCCCTCTGGTACTTTGTTCGAAACGTGAAAGCCAAACAGTTGCGTTTCCAGGGCTATCAGCCGATGCCCGGCCCTTCGCTATGGCTCCCTGCTCTTCGGGCGTTCAGCCCCTTCAAAATGTCCCCTGGACCTTTTGATCCGCCCGAAGGCGGACCGGGCCTTCACCGTTCGTCGCTCGAAAAGCCAAATCGTTGGCTTTTCGTCCGCTTCGTGGACCACTCCTCACCCACGTTCCTTCAGCAACCGCCCCTTCTCACGCGACCAGTCGCGCTGCTTTTCGGTTTCGCGTTTGTCGTGCAGCTTCTTGCCGCGCCCCACGGCAAGCAAGAGCTTGGCGCGGCCCTGATCGTTGAAATAGATCTTCAGCGGCACCAGCGTCATGCCTTCGCGGTCGACGCTTTGCGACAGCTTGGCCATCTCGCGCTTGTTGAGCAGGAGTTTGCGGCGCCGGCGCGGTTCATGGTTGAAGCGGTTGGCCTGCAAATATTCCGGCAGATAGGAATTGATCAGCCAGATCTCGCCGCCTTCCACCGAGGCGTAGCTCTCCTGGATATTGGCCTGGCCCTGCCGCAGCGACTTGACCTCGGTGCCGGTCAGCACCAAGCCGGCCTCGATCGTGTCGAGCACCTCATACGAGAACCGCGCCTTGCGGTTCTCCGCAACGGTCTTGTTGTTGGGATCGGCTTTTCTGACTTGATTCATAATGCGGAGAGGTGGCGCCTCATCCCTAGTTTATCAAGCCGGCGTGCTTCATCGCCGCATCGATCTTTTCGGCGGTCGCCTGTTCGACCGTCACCAACGGCGACCGAAGCACGTTCTCGACCTTGCCGAGCTTCGACAGCGCGTATTTGGCGCCGGACACGCCCGGCTCCAGGAAGATCGCCTTGTGCAATGGCAGCAGGCGGTCCTGCAATTCCAGCGCTTTGGCGCTGTCACCGGAGAGCGTTGCCTCCTGGAATTCGGCGCAGAGCCGCGGCGCGACGTTCGACGTCACCGAAATGGCGCCGACGCCGCCATGCGCGTTGAAGCCGAGCGCCGAGGCATCCTCGCCGGAAAGCTGGATGAAATCCTTCCCGCAGGTCATGCGCTGCTCGGAGACACGCTCGACCTTGCCAGTGGCGTCCTTGACGCCGACGATGTTCTTGAAGTCGTGGGCCAACCGGCCCATCGTCTCCGGCATCAGGTCGATCACCGAACGCGGCGGGATGTTGTAGATGATTATCGGCAGCTTGGTCGCCCTGGCGACGGCGGCGAAATGCTCATAGAGGCCGCGCTGGGTCGGCTTGTTATAGTAGGGCGTGACGACCAGGGCGGCATCGGCGCCGGCCTTTTCGGCATATTGAACGAGGCCGACGGCCTCAGCGGTGTTGTTGGAGCCGGCGCCGGCAACGACCGGAGCGCGGCCGTTGGCGACCTCGATACAGACCTTGACGACATGGCGGTGCTCGTCATGCGACAGCGTCGGCGACTCGCCGGTCGTGCCCACGGGAACCAGACCCGTCGTGCCCTCGGCAAGCTGCCATTCGACGAAAGCGCGAAAGGCTTTCTCGTCGAAACGCCCGCTCTTTTCGAACGGTGTCACGAGCGCAGTAAGCGAGCCTCTCAGCATGTCGTCCAACTCCTTGGGACTTCTTTGTCCGTGCATGTCGTTGCCCCGAAACCGGTAACCACTTTTGGGCGACATGCATCGGTGTTTTGTCGATCAGTTTGTCGTGCGCGCCTTCTAACCGAAAGCGAAGCGGCGCACCATAGTCTCGACATGGTTGCGCGGCAAGCATTGGCATGATGCCAGCAAGCGCAATTCGAACGGCCTCGATAACTCTTTGTTTACGAGCCCTTCACGACCTAAGTTTAGGCTTCGAGGCATCTTCGCCTGCTGGTAGAATGCTCGACTGAGGAAAGACACCAGATCATGCCGACCAGTCGGCCCCACCTCTTCGCGCTGCTTGGCGCCATCGCCGCGCTGATGCCCGGTGTGGCGATCAGCGGTAGCGTCGATGCGCGGGTCACCTCGGCGATCCCGATGCCGAGCCCACAGGATAAGGTCCAGCAGGCCCCTCCGCCCAGCGTCGCGATGTTGAAGAGCGGGCTGGACGCTCTGGCGGCCGGCAATATTCCCACCGCCCGCAGTGTGCGCGATGCGCTTCCCGCTCAATCGCTCGACCAGCACATACTGGCTTGGGCGATCGCGCTTTACGGCGGTGACAAGGTTCCGAGCGGCGACATCGCCGCCGCCGCCAAGATGCTGCCCAACTGGCCCGGCACCGTCGCCTTGCGCAAGAACAGCGAGCGCGCGCTCTACCGCGAAAACCCCGCCCCCGACATCGTCATTGCGGCATTCGACGGCAGCCAGCCGCAGACGTTCGAAGGCGTCATGGTCCTTGCCCGCGCCTATGTGGCGACGGGCAACGTCAAGGCGGCACGCTCGGTGCTGTCGCCGTTCTGGCGCACCACGATCCTGGAAGCCAAGGACGAGACGACTCTGATCAAGGAATTCGGCGGCCTGATCCCTGCCGCCGATCACCGTTTTCGGATGGACCGCATGTTCTATGCCGATCGGGTGAACTCCGCGCTGCGCATTGCCGGCCTTGCCGGCACCCAGCAATTTGCCGAGGCATGGGCCGCGGCCGACAGAGGCGACAAGAATGCGTTGAAACTGCTGAAGGCCGTACCGGCATCCCAGCGGTCGGCCGGCTACTTCTTCGCGCAAGCCGAATATCTGCGCAAGCAGGAGGATTTTGCCGGTGCCGCCGCCGTCGTGATGAAGGCACCGACGGACCGCGAGGCCCTGGTCGATCCGGACGCCTGGTGGGTCGAGCGCCGGGTGCTGTCGCGCGAACTGGTCGACCAGGGCGACATGAAGACCGCCTACAAGATCGTCGCCACGCACGCCGCGGAAAGTGCTGCCAATGCGGCCGAGGCCGAATTCCATGCCGGCTGGTATGCGCTGCGCGGCCTGAACGACCCCAAGCTTGCCGCAACGCATTTTTCGCGCATTGCCGACCTTGCCCAGGGACCGATGACGTTGTCGCGCGCCTATTACTGGCTCGGCCGTGCGGCGGAAGTCGGCGGTCCGGGCAATGCCAAGGAGTATTTTGGCCGTGCAGCCGCCTATGGCACGACTTTTTACGGCCAACTTGCCGCCGAACGCGTCGGCCGGCAGGCGCTCAACATCGTCTACCCCTCGCCAAGTTCCGCCGACCGGCAGAATTTTGCCGGCCGCGAGGCTGTCAGCGCCATCAAGCGGCTTCAGGATGCCGGTTACGACCGCTATGCCGAGACACTCTATCGCGACCTCGCCGGGCAGTTGGCCAGCCCGGGCGAACTGGCGCTGCTCGCTGTCCTTGCCGAAAAGCAGGACAATCATTTCATGGCGCTGAAGATCGGCAAGATCGCCGGGGCACGCGGCATCGATGTCGGCGCGCTGTCGCACCCGCTCGGCGTCATCCCCGATTCGGCCAATATTTCCGGCTCGGGCAAGGCACTGGCCTATGCGATCGCCCGCCAGGAGAGCGAATTCAACGTTGGCGCCGTATCCAGTGCCGGCGCGCGCGGGCTGCTGCAGTTGATGCCGGGTACCGCCAGGCAACTGGCAAAGAAGGCCGGACTGCAGTTTTCGCAGGCGCGGCTGACCACCGACGCCGGCTATAATGCCACACTCGGTTCAGCCTTCCTCGGCGAGCAGCTCGACCGCTTCAACGGCTCCTACGTGCTGACCTTCGCCGGCTACAATGCCGGCCCCAACCGGGCCAGCCAATGGGTGGCCAAATACGGCGACCCGCGCGGCAAGGACATCGACGCGGTGGTCGACTGGATCGAGCGGATTCCCTACACGGAAACAAGAAGTTACGTACAGCGCGTGATGGAGAATTACGAGGTCTACAAGATGCGTATTTCCGGCAAATACGACATTGTCGGCGACCTCGTGAACGGGCGCAGCTGATGCTCTTCCTCTCCCTTTATCTGGACCGGAGACATCGCGCTTTTGTCCTCGAACGGCATCCCGCCCCCCTCGTTGCGCAACATGCAAAACTGCTCGCGATGTCCTCGCACACCTCCGGTCCAAACAAGGGAAAGAAGGGAGGCGCGTTCATTTGACGATCCTTCTCCTCGCCTGTAGCTGTCGGACCGATCCAGCAAGGGCGGCACTCAGATGGCGAGCGACGACGGTTTCTCCGACTTTTTCTACACTGCGCCTGACGGGCTCAAGCTCCACGCCCGCGTCTATGGCGAAGCGAATTCCGGACACTGGCCTGTCGTCTGCCTGCCTGGCCTGACCCGCAACGCGCGGGATTTTCACGAGCTGGCAGTTTATCTTTCGACGCGATCCGCGATGCCGCGCAAGGTGGTCGCCTTCGACTATCGCGGACGCGGACGGTCGGCCTACGATCCAGATGTCAGCCACTATAATGTCGGTGTCGAGGCCGGCGACATTCTTGCCGGGCTGGCCGCACTCGATATCGCGGAGGCGGCTTTCATCGGCACCTCACGCGGCGGGCTGATCATCCATGTGCTCGGTGCGCTACGACCGGCCGCGCTGAGGGCCATTGTCCTCAATGACATCGGCCCGGTGATCGAACCGGCCGGCCTCGCTCACATCCAGTCCTATCTCGAACGCACGCCGAAGCCGAAAACGTTCGCCGAGGTGGTGGCTGCCCAGCGCAGCATTCATGGCAAGGATTTTCCCGCGCTCACCGACCTCGACTGGACACGAATGGTGGGGGCGCTCTATCGCGAGACGGATCAAGGGCTGTTGCCGGATTTCGATCCCAAACTGGTCGACACGGTGGCCGGTCTCGACCTGTCGCAGCCGTTGCCGGCGCTGTGGCCGCAGTTCGACGTACTGGCGGCCATTCCCTTGCTCACCATCTGCGGCGCCAATTCGAGACTGCTGTCCGCGGAAACCATGCGGCAAATGCGAGAGCACCATCCGGCAATGGAAGCGATCACGGTCGAGGGCCAGGGCCACGCGCCGTTCCTCGAAACCGGCAACTTGCCCGGTGATATCGCGGACTTTCTCGCTCGCGCGGAAGGACAGGGGGGCCTAAGGAAGAAGGCTGGCGATCGGTCTTGATCACCAGCCTTCTTGTTCATTCGACCTATCTACCGGGATTTTGAGCTTCTCCGGGCGGCCTTAGGCGGCGACGTCTCTTCGCCCTGATCGCTCTTCTTTTCGTGCCTGTGCGCCTTTTTCTGCCGGGTTGGCCTCGGTGCAGGTGAGGCAAGTGCCGAATCGCTATCGGCCGCGCTGGCACGAGGTGTCTCGAGCACGATAACGCAGCCATCGAGATCATTGGTGGCCAGATGCGCGTAGCGCATGGTCATCGACAGCGTCTGATGGCCGAGCCACATCTGCACGCGCCTTATGTCGATGCCGCCCTGGACAAGACGCGAGGCGCAGGTATGACGCAGGATGTGCGGAACGACCTGGTCGTCAGCGGCGAGTCCGACTTCGGCTTTCGCCTCGTTCCAGATGGCACGGTACTGAGCCTTTAGTGAACGGGCCCTTGGGCCGGCGTCCTTCGGCCGGAGGCAGCTTGATGACTTCCTTGACCCGTTCGGTCATCGGAATGGTGCGGCTGCGGCCGGATTTGGTGATCCAGAAGGAGACGCGGTGTTCCTGGATGTCGTTCCAGATCAGACCGAGCGCCTCGCCAAGGCGGCATCCGGTGTCGACCAGGAATACGGAAAGCCTGTAGGCATCCTCGCTGCGGCTTCTTATGGCAGAAAACAGCCTCGCCTCTTCCTCCCTCTCGAGGAAACGAATCCGTCCCGCCCGCTCTTTCTGGCGGCGGAACTCGGGCAGGCTGTGGATATCTCCCATCTTGTAAGCCTTGCGCAGCAGTTTGCTGAGGGCAGCCATCTTTCGATTGATGGTTGCGTTGCTGTTGCCGCGCTGGCGCAAGGTGCCGATAAGGTTGTCCAGGGTACTCTGGTCAAAGACGCTGAAACGCTCCCCAAGGAGAATTTCATCTATCTCGCCGATGAACGAGCTGACATTGTATTTATGCCGCCCATCATCCCACAGTATGTCTCGATAAGCTGAAAAAAGCTCTCCAACCTTATACGACCTTACTTCTCTAATCTTGTTATACGTATATTTAATTTTCGAACTGTGATAAGAAAACATCGAAAACTGATCAGAAGAGTACCCCTCTTGGATCGCTTCGTTGGTCATGGTTCATCACTCCCCCGAGCGGATAGATCAGCCCTACCTGCTTGGAAGCGTCCTTTCAAGAGATTTGATCACGAAGTTGTGATCTCACTCGCCAATGGCGGGCCCCACGAGATCAACCCTACGGACCTGTTCAGCTACCGATTCCCCCTTTCCATCTTCTGCGGTGACCCAGTCACGAAACAAATACAGCCCAGGCGTTTGCGCGCCCGGGCTGGATTGCACCTGTAGAGTACCAGCCCTTAGAAGGAGCGCTGGAAGCGGAGGATACCGCCGACACCGTCAACCTTGGCCGGGCGGAAGTCACCCGCAGCCTTGTTGAAGTAGTCGATTTCGGCGGTGACCGTGAAGCCAGGAACGATGTCGTAAGCCACGTTCGCGGCCAGACCGAAGGTCTTGCCTTCGTCATACGAGGCCTGGACGTTGAACGAGGTCTTCTCGTTGAACTTGTAGGAACCGCCGCCCCAGATCGCCCAGTTACCGTCCCACAACTTGTAGAAGTTGTGAACAGTGTTCGAGTCCGAACCATAGCCGCCGATGACGAACAGCGACAGTTCGTTGGTGGCATTCACATCCAAGCGAACCTTACCAGCCCACTCTTCTGCATTGCTTTCATAGGCAACCACGCCGGTGATCGCACCCCAACCCTGGGTGTACTTCACGCCGCCGACGATGTGCGGAACGTAGCTGTCGATCGTGTAAACATCAGCGCCATCTTCGAGCGAGACGACCGCCGAGAAGCCATTGCCAGCGTCAAAGTAGTACTGAACGACGTTGGTGTCGAACGAGCCGTAAGGAACGAGCGTATCGTCGATGACGTTGCCAGCATAACCGATGAACGTATCGAAAGCCGATTCGTCTTTACCGACACGCAGGCCACCAAGCTGGATCCAGGCGAAGTTCAGCGATGTCGAGCTACCCGCCTCAGAATCCCAGCCGTCCTTAAAGTTGAAGCGGGTCTCGGTGTAAGTCTTCAAGGTGCCGAGTTCGGTTTCCTGTCCGGTCCAGGTCTTCAGCGTAAAGCGAGCCTGCTTGTGATACGTGTCGTGGGTTCCATCACCCAGCGTATCCGGCACATTGGTATGACCTTCGCGGCCACCCACGCCGATGTCATAGCGGACATAGCCGCCGATGCGCAGGCAGGTCTCGGTGCCGGGGATGTAGAAATAGCCAGCGCCGTAGACGTCGCAGATCTTGACGTATTCAGCGGGTTCCGGCTCGGCGACGACGACGGCGTCGGCGGCGCGCGCACCGGAAACTGCGATCAGCGCCGCAGCGGAGCCGAGAAGAAGGCTCTTGATGTTCATTTTCTGACCTCCAGTCAGAATCGAACGTGGAGGTTAGAAAAAAGCAGATCGAATGGCAGTTTTACGTTTTATCTCAAATAGATAGCATAGAGGGTAGTCAGTGGGGCTCAGTTCGGCAAAATCGCTTGTTCGCAAAAGCTTTGCCCGATCCGGTCTTGAAATACCGCTCTAGCTGCCGTGCGTTGGCCTCGGCTTCGACCGCGATATACGTCTTCAAGGCGACAGACAGATCAGCCTTGGTCGAAGTCACATAGCCTGATTGATGCGATTCGAACCGGCGTCGAAGATCGTTTGTCGACCCGACATAGACGTCACCATCGTGGAGTTGCAGGAAATAAACGTACCACATAGTCCCCCTGCGCCACTTCGTAGCTTCGGGCGACACCCCACGCTCTTAGCGCTTCGGGTGGCCTGCCACCCGAAGCCCGCAGGGCGTAGGGTGGCGGAGAGGATGGGATTCGAACCCACGAGAAGCTTTTGACCTCTACTCCCTTAGCAGGGGAGCGCCTTCGACCACTCGGCCACCTCTCCGTTGCGCCGCTGGATAAAGAAAAGCGCCGGCACAATCAACAAGCCCGCGCCATTATATGGAAAAATAACAGGCGCGCCGAACCGCGCCTTTCCCGGGTGGGGCGGTTCTGCGGCAAATCCCTGGCTAATGACTGGCAGCCTCGCCTTGATTCCGTCAGCCGGTTGCCGGATTCGGCCGGAAACAAGCGCTTGCGGCGGCCGAATGGTTAACGAGAGCTTTCTGAGTGAGCCAAAATCGTGTCATTTGTGCAATAACGCTGGGGGATAGCAGCCGAACAGCCCTTTCGCCGGTACGATCGTTGTTGAACGCCGCCGGCTATGGGTAATGTCGGTTTCGAGGAAGCGGCGCGGTGCGCATCTTTTTCGGTAGTGGGGATGGGGCAGGGAACGCTGTCCTTCAGCAAAGAATACCCAGACCCGTTTTTTAACTTTTGACTGGAGGTCAGAAAATGAACATCAAGAGCCTTCTTCTCGGCTCCGCTGCGGCCCTGATCGCAGTTTCCGGTGCGCGCGCCGCCGACGCCGTCGTCGTCGCCGAGCCGGAACCCGCTGAATACGTCAAGATCTGCGACGTCTACGGCGCCGGCTACTTCTACATCCCCGGCACCGAAACCTGCCTGCGCATCGGCGGCTATGTCCGTTATGACATCGGCGTGGGTGATATCGGCTCGTTCGATGGCGCGCGTACCTTTGACGTGCAGAGCGGCAAGGACCAGGCCACCTTTGAAAAGAACGCCCGCTTCACGCTGAAGACCTGGACCGGCCAGGAAACCGAGCTCGGTACGTTGAAGACCTATACCGAGACACGCTTCAACTTCGGCAACAACAACGGCTATGGCGCCACCACCTTTGGCGATAGGACCGTCAACTCCGCGCACAACAAGGGCGTTTCGCTGAACTTCGCCTGGATCCAGCTCGGTGGTCTCCGCGTAGGTTAAGGACGAATCGGCGTTCGATACGTTCATCGGCTACGCAGGCAACGTCATCCAGGATACGATCGTTCCCTACGGCAACTTCGACACGAACGTGGTCCAGTACTACTTCGACGCCGGCAACGGCTTCTCGGCCGTGGTCTCGCTCGAAGAGGGCTCGGGCGCGGTTGGTACGATCGACAGCTATGTTCCGCATGTCGTCGGCGGCGTGAAGTACACGCAGGGTTGGGGCGCCATCACCGGCGTTGTCGCTTACGACAGCAACTACGAATCGGTGGCCGGCAAGGCCCGCTTGGACGTGAATGTGTCCAGTGCACTGTCGCTGTTCATCATGGGCGGCTACGGCTCTGACGGCAAGCTCAACGACGACTCGACCAACTTTGTCGCTGCTCACGGTCGCGGCTTCTACAAGCAGTGGGGCGGCAACTGGGCGTTCTGGGCTGGCGGCACGTATAAGTTCAACGAAAAGACCTCGTTCAACCTTCAGGTTTCGGGTGATCAGCTCAAGAACTACGGCGTGGCAGCTAACATCGCCTATGACGTCGTTCCCGGCTTCACCGTTACGGCGGAAGTTGATTACGACCACTATGGCAAGTTCGGTGATGTCACCACCGACCCGTCCAATGTCGACTGGACCGGTGCCGCCAAGAAAAACAGCGTCGGCGGTATCCTCCGCTTCCAGCGCTCGTTCTAACAGACTTCGCTTCGGCGAAAACCGGAACCCGGCGGGCAACCGCCGGGTTTTTCTTTTCCGTTGGCAGGGTCCCTAGGTGCCGTCGCACAATGCTGCATTTGGGCATCCGCCCAACGTAGTCATCCTCGGCCTAGCAAAGCGTAGCGAAGGCACAAGGATTCCATGCGGCCGTTACCCCAGCCGAAGAACGCAGCCGAGCAGAAGTCCGCACCCAGCCGCACAAGCCCGAGGAGGACGAACTGACAGGCGCGTCGGCCGATCTTCATGCAGTAGGATTTTGCCACGCAAGCATTTTACCAAACTTGGCGCCGCAAGAGGAAGTCCCAGAGGACGGAGCGAAGGCGAGTGACCACCGAGGTTAAATACATGAACTTAGGAAAGCCGGCGTAGGCTAGAATGTTCCGGTCAAAGCTCAGCAAGATCGCCCAACGAATCAATTAACGGCTGGATCTCACTTCCGTAATTCTTCCATCGCCTCACGGATGACTTGTATATCGGTTGACGAACCTGCCACCTGCTGTAGGTATTTACCGAGCTATCCCTCTCAAAAAAACGCAGACAGGCATCGTCCCAGAGCAGTCCGAGATAATCCATGAGCCGGCGAGACTGCTCCTCCTGATTTTCGATCAGCGTCTCATAGCAATTTTCGAAAATACGTCCGGGGAAAACCCTCTGCCAATGGCGCATCAAGCGATCATATTCCCTGTAGTAAAGTCCCAGCGTTTGAAGATCGGCACTGTAGCTGTGGGCTTTACTGAATTGCAGGACGAAGCAGGAGATGCAATTGTCAATGGCATCGCGGCGGCAATGAATGATACGCGCATTGGGGAAGAGAAGGAAGATGAGGCCGATCAGCTCGAAGTTGTGAGGCATCTTGTCGACTATACGAACGGCATCTGGTGCTCGCTCCCGCAGATAGGCAAGATGCTCCTCGGCTAAAGCCCTGGCCAGATCGTCAGTATTGTCGCTATCAATTCGCCGATGTTCACGCCGAAGCGGTTGCCGAGGCCAATACCCCATCGCTATTCGTCTAAGCTTGCTGAGCTCGCCCGCGCCATGGACATCGGGATGGCTGGCACAAATCTGCTCCGTCAGCGTCGTGCCCGAGCGAGGCATGCCGACAACGAATACCGGCACCTCCGAGGAATTGCCATAAGCGGCCATTGACGCCATCAGTTCCGGCGTGAACGTTTCGATCATGGCATCGACCCAACGACGGTAGTTTTCCAAGTCGAATTTATGACCGGTAGCTTGATTTGCCTTCTTGAAGTGCTCCATCGCCTCCTTGTAGCGACCAATGTCATTGAGCACTTTCCCGGCCGCGTGATGAAGCGCTGCCGCACTCTCCGACCCGTGATCCGGGTCTCGAAGCTCTGCCAGGATTGCTGCGAGTTCCGGCGGCTCTTCCCTGTATTTCCGCGTATGTACAAGTGCGTTATACGCAGCCGGTAAAGAGATGCGCCGTTCTATCGCATTTTTCAGATGAACCGCCGCTTCGTCCATACGTCCGAGGCCTGAAAGTGCGTGGGACAGCCCCATCCGGGCCGAAGAATGATCTGGCGCGAGTTTCAGCGCCTTCTCGAACAGCGGTAGCGCCATTTCCGCCTTGTCGAACGCGTTGTACGCATCACCCAAGGAGCACAGCGCTTCTACCAGATCCGGCTTGATGGCCAAGGCGTACTCAATGTGCCGGATCGCAGGCGAAAACTCGCTCACCTTGAGATAGGCTTCCCCCAAGCTAAGGTGGTAAAAGGGGTTACGAGGCTCTGCTCGCACCGCTCGAGCAAAATACCGCAAAGCCTTTTCGTCATCGAACCCGAGCCCCATCGTCCCCAGCATATACAGCGCTAGCGGATGTTCGGGCGTCCGCGCCAGAACCGTGAGGCAAAGTTCCTCGGCTTCGGGCAGTTGTTCGGCCTACCGCAGTTCCAGGGCCTGCCTCAACAGCATGTCGTCAGCATGCGTGCGGGACATGGCGATCGTTGGCGGTTGGGCTTTCGGAAGCGCGGCTGTCAGCGATACAGCCTTCTTCGCCGATTGGGTCTTGAGGTGCTTTGCCCAAGCGGGCGGCAGTCGGTTGCTCATCCTGTCTCGCTAGCAAAAGGGTGCGGGAGAATCCAGCAAATCCGACGTGATGCCGGCTTTCCAGGCACGCCACATTCCCTGCCGGCGGCTCCTCCGAGCTTGCGCCAGCCATCTGGTCACGCTAGCAAGAAGTCCCTTTCCACGCGAGCTTCCGCCATGCGTCCGCGCCCTCCCCTCTCCCCGCTCATCGCAGCGCTGCCCTCGACCGTGCCGTTTGTCGGCCCGGAAGCGCAGGAGCGCGAACGCGGGCGGGCTTTTCGCGCCCGCATCGGTGCCAATGAGAGCAGTTTTGGTCCTTCGCCGCGCGTCATCGCCCGCATGGAGAGTGTCGCGCGCGACCAATGGATGTATTGCGATCCCGACAATTTCGATCTGAAGGTCGCGGCTGCCGCGCATCACGACGTGGCCGTCGAGAACGTCGTTGTCGGCGAAGGCATCGACGGCCTGCTCAGCCTGGTCGCGCGCATGTATGTGGCGCCCGGCGATGCCGTGGTCACCTCGCTCGGCGCCTATCCGACCTTCAACTTCCATATCGCCGGCGTCGGCGGGCGGCTGGTGACCGTCGCTTACGAGAACGATCGCGAGAGCCTGGATGGTTTGCTCGCGGCGGCCGTCAGGGAAAAGGCACCTCTGGTCTATCTGTCCAACCCGGACAACCCGATGGGCAGTTGGTGGGAAGCGGGCGAAATCATCCGCTTCATCGAGGCGCTGCCGGAGACCACGATGCTGGTGCTCGACGAGGCCTATGGCGAACTGGGTCCGGCCTCGGCCCTGCCGCCGATCGATATTTCCCGGCCGAATGTCATCCGCATGCGAACCTTTTCAAAGGCTTATGGGCTTGCCGGCATACGCTGCGGCTATGCCGTAGCGGAGGCGGAAGTGATCCGCGACTTCGAAAAAATCCGCAACCATTACGGCGTCAGCCGCATGGCGCAGATTGCCGGCGTCGAGGCACTCGCCGACCAGGCCTATCTCGAGACGGTGGTGGCGCGGGTGGCTGCCGGGCGCCGGCGCATCGCTGAGATCGCCCAGCAGAACGGTTTGACGCCGCTGGCCTCCGCAACCAATTTCGTCACCATCGATTGCGGCCAAGACGGCGCCTTCGCGTTGAAGATACTGCAGGGGCTGTTGTCGCGCGACGTGTTCATCCGCAAGCCGATGGCGCCGGGGCTCGACCGCTGCATCCGCGTCAGCGTCGGCCTCGACCACGAGCTGGATATTTTTGCCGAGGAACTGCCTGGCGCGCTGGCGGCGGCGCGGGGGAACTAGGCTATTTCGGAGCGCTCAGATGCTGGCGCTCCGCCCAGCAACTGCCTGGCGCGCGCCAATATATCCGACAACTCGGCGGCTTCCTCGTCGCCCAGATCCGCAGTCAGGCGGGCGACATCGCGATCCGCGGCCGCCTGGAGTGCGGCGAGCGCAGCCTGACCGCGTAAGGTAAGGGCGAGGAGACGCCGGCGCGAAGCATCGGGGCCGGCACGCGCGTCTATCAGGCCGGCGGCAGAGAATTTTCGAAGGATTCTCATGATGTAGGCCGGATCCAGCCGGAGTTCCCGGGCGATATCGGACACGGCTGGTGCGAAATCGATTTGAAGCGCCCGCGCCAGAAAGCCTGCCGGACCGCCAGGATTGGCGGCAAAATGGCCAGGTCGTCGGCCCAGTTCGAACAGCACCCGCGCCTCGGTCAGCGTGTAGGCGCTGTGCGTCAAGGTCTCGTCGAGCAGCCCGATCAGGCCGGTATAGAACCGGTTGAAGCCACGGATATTGCTGACCAAAGCTTTCCGATCTTCTGGCATGTCAGACGCCCAGGAAGGTTGCCACGTGCCGGATCATCGCAAAAAAGTTGACTTAGTCAATTATTTTTTGGGGCGAGCCAGCTATTCACGCACACACCTAGCTAGCTCATATTCGATACCCTCCCCCCCTCATGCCGGTTGCCTTCGCTCGATCCTGCGCCAGACTCTATGCAAGGAGCGCGCCATGAACGATCGGAAAAGGGCGGTGCAGGCCCGCGTATACGGCAAGGTGCAGGGCGTCGGCTACAGGATCTGGGCGCGAGGCGAGGCGACGGGATTTGGGCTGGTGGGCTGGGTGCGCAACGAGAGAGACGGTTCTGTAACGGCATGGCTTGCCGGCGCCGACGCCGCGGTTTCCGTCATGATCGAACGTCTTTGGCAAGGCCCGCAGGGCGCTTCGGTCGCACGGATCGATGTCGACGAGATCGAGACCTGGACCGCGCCTGGCGACTTCAGGGTCGTCGCTTAAGCGCATTCGCGCCACTTGAATTCGACGGGCACCCTTGAATTAATTGAACGTTCGTTTTATTATCCTCGCCCTAACGAGGCTGGTATGGCGCGCACCACGGGATCCGACGGCGAACGAACCGAAGCGGCTGTCCGCGAAGCGGCGGTCAACCTGATCGCGCGCTACGGCTACGAGGCAATGTCGATGCGCCAGCTGGCCTCCGAGGTCGGCGTGCAGGCGGCCGCGCTCTACCGCTATTTCCCGACCAAGGAAGACCTGCTGTTCACCCTGATGCGCGAGCACATGCAGGGGCTTCGCGAGGCCTGGGAACGCATCAAGCCAACCGGCGCCGATCCGACGCAGCAGCTTGCGGCCTATCTGCGCAATCACATCGCTTTCCACATCGAGCGCCGGCACGCCACGCACGTCTCGAACATGGAGTTGCGCAGCCTGTCGCCCGACAGGCTGACACAGATCCTGCGCATGCGCACGGCCTATGAGAAGGAACTGCGCGGCATCCTGCGTGATGGCGCCGAAGCGGGTATCTTCAACGTCGAGGACACCGGCCTGACGGCCATGGCGCTGATCCAGATGATGACCGGCGTCATCGTGTGGTTCCGGCCCGGCGAGCGGCTTTCGGTCCCTGAAGTAACGGCGACATATCTTTCAATGACAATGCGGCTCGTCGGCGCGAAGATCGCTGACAGCGCCGCGCGTCCATCGGACGCACAAAGGACGCTGTCCCACTTTAGTTTTCGCGCATGATCCCTTCCGAAAATCGAAGTCGATTTTCGGGGTCATGCGCCACGGAGGAAAAGCATGTACACGAACACGCTCAGCTTCGGGCATGACGAGGATATCGAGGCGCTGCGCGATCTGGTGCGGCGCTTCGCACAGGACAAAATCGCGCCGATCGCCGGTGATATCGATCGACAAAACGAATTTCCGGCACATCTGTGGCGCGAGCTCGGCGGGCTCGGCCTGCTCGGCATCACCGCCGATCCCGATTTCGGCGGCAGCGGCATGGGCTATCTCGCCCACGTGATCGCGGTGGAAGAGATTTCCCGCGCCTCGGCTTCGGTCGGCCTCTCCTACGGCGCCCATTCCAACCTGTGCGTCAACCAGATCAACCGCTGGGCTACGCCGGCGCAGAAGGAGAAATTCCTGCCGCCGCTCTGCTCGGGCGAACGCGTCGGCGCGCTGGCGATGTCGGAATCCGGCGCCGGCTCCGACGTCGTCTCGCTCAAGCTGCGCGCCGAAAAGCGCAATGACCGCTATGTGCTCAACGGCACCAAGATGTGGATCACCAACGGGCCGGACGCCGACACGCTGGTCGTCTACGCCAAGACCGATCCGGAGCGGAAGTCGCGCGGCATCACCGCCTTCATCGTCGAGAAGGCGATGACAGGGTTCTCCGTGGCGCAAAAACTCGACAAGCTCGGCATGCGCGGCTCCAACACCGGGGAGTTGGTATTCGCAGATGTCGAAGTGCCGTTCGACAATGTGCTGCATGAGGAAGGGCGCGGCGTCGAGGTGCTGATGTCGGGCCTCGACTATGAGCGCACCGTGCTTGCCGGCGGCCCGATCGGCCTGATGGCCGCGTGCCTCGACGTGGCGATCCCCTACGTCCACGAACGCAAGCAGTTCGGCCAGCCGATCGGCGAGTTCCAGCTCGTGCAAGGCAAGCTGGCCGACATGTACACGGTGATGAACGCCGCGCGCGCCTATGTCTATGCCGTCGCCGCCGCCTGTGATCGCGGCCAGACCACCCGCAAGGACGCCGCCGGCTGCGTGCTGTTTGCCGCCGAAAAGGCAACGCAGATGGCGCTCGACGCCCTCCAACTGCTTGGCGGCAACGGCTATATCAACGACTATCCGACCGGCCGGCTGTTGCGCGATGCCAAGCTTTACGAAATCGGCGCCGGCACGAGCGAAATCCGGCGCTGGCTTATCGGCCGCGAGATCATGGCGGAGGGGGTATAGAATGGCCATCTTGCAGACCCAGATCTCCCCCTCCTCAGACACCTTTCGCGCCAACGCCGAGCGGATGCGCGCGCTGGTGGCCGACATCGCCGAAAAGGCCGCGAGCGTCGAGCGCGGCGGCTCGGACGAGGCGCGCGAGCGCCACATTTCGCGCGGCAAGCTGCTGCCGCGCGAGCGCCTGGCGCAATTGCTCGACACCGGCTCGCCCTTCCTCGAGATCGGCCAGTTTGCGGCGTGGTCGATGTATGGCGAGGAGATTTCCTCGGCCGGCATGATCGCCGGCGTTGGCCGTGTCGAAGGCACCGAGGTGATGGTCGTCGTCAACGATGCCACGGTGAAGGGAGGCACCTACTACCCGCTGACGGTGAAGAAGCATCTGCGCGCGCAAGAGATCGCGCTGCAGAACAATCTGCCCTGCATCTATCTGGTCGACAGCGGCGGCGCCAACCTGCCCAACCAGGACGAGGTGTTTCCCGATCGCGAGCATTTCGGCCGCATCTTCTACAACCAGGCCAACATGTCGGCCGCCGGCATTCCACAGATCGCCTGCGTCATGGGTTCCTGCACCGCGGGCGGCGCCTACGTGCCGGCGATGTCGGACGAGACGATCATGGTGCGCAACCAGGCGACCATTTTTCTCGGCGGACCGCCGCTGGTGAAGGCGGCCACCGGCGAGGACGTCAGTGCCGAGGATCTGGGCGGGGCGGACGTCCACACAAGGCTTTCCGGCGTTGCCGACCATTATGCGATGGATGACGAACATGCGCTCGCCATCTGCCGCCGCATCGTCAAAAACCTGAATCGGAACAAGACCGTAAGTCTAAACTTACAAAAATCGATTCCACCACTTCATCCGGAGGATGAGCTTTACGGCGTGGTGCCGACCGACCTGCGTCAGCCCTATGATGTGCGCGAGGTGATCGCGCGCCTCGCCGACGGATCCGAATTCGACGAGTTCAAGCAGAATTACGGCACCACGCTGATCACCGGCTTTGCCCATCTCCACGGCATGCCGGTCGGTATCATCGCCAACAATGGCGTGCTGTTTTCCGAAAGCGCGCTGAAGGGCGCGCATTTCATCGAGCTGTGCTGCCAGCGCCGGATTCCGCTGGTATTCCTGCAGAACATCACCGGCTTCATGGTCGGCAGGAAATACGAGGCCGGCGGCATCGCCAAGGACGGCGCCAAGCTGGTGATGGCGGTTGCCACCGCGAGAGTACCGAAAGTGACGGTCATCATCGGCGGTTCGTTCGGTGCCGGCAATTATGGCATGTGCGGCCGGGCCTATTCGCCGCGCTTCCTGTGGATGTGGCCGAATGCGCGCATCTCGGTGATGGGCGGCGAGCAGGCGGCGACCGTGCTCGCCATGGTCAAGCGCGAAGGCATCGAGCGCAAAGGGGGCGAATGGAGCGCCGACGAGGAAGCGAAATTCAGGAAGCCGATCCTGATGAAATACGAGCATGAGGGCCATCCGCTCTACTCGTCCGCCCGCCTGTGGGATGACGGCATCATCGATCCGGCCAAGACGCGCGAAGTTCTGGCGCTCAGCCTGTCCGCCACGCTAAACGCCGAGACCGGGGAGACACGCTTCGGCGTGTTCAGGATGTGACGATGACCGCCATGGATGAGATCGTCCGCCCGCTCACAAAATTGCGAGCCGCCTTCGCAGTACTGGCGGCGACGGAGGATATTCGCTACGGCTTATGCTTTGGCGGCACCGTGCAATGGGGATTGGGTGGAAATGAAACTGCAATATTTTCCGAAGGCATTCGCCTCAATACTTGCCGCACTTCTTATATTCTCGGCATCCGGCGCGGGCGCGGGCGTATCCCTGGCGGGAAGCGAAGGGGACAGGCGTTTCCCACCGTCTTTGAACGGCGACCCGAAGTCGCCATGCACCAAGGCATACAAAGCCTATGTCGCGGCCAGCGGCCATTCGGCCTACGCCACCACGCCGTATTCAAGAGTGGTCTCGCTCTACATCCTGTGCGGCGCGCGGCTGAATGCACCGTCGCAAAAGGTGGAGGAAGAACTGGCGATGAAATCCTGCCAGGCCACGCGCGCGCACTACAAGGTGACGAATGGCGGCGGCTGCGAGATCGCGGCGTCGAAGTAAGCAGGCGCCTGCCGAACTGGTGCCGCTTGCCGCGAAACGGGGAGGCTCCATGTTCAGCAAAATCCTGATCGCCAATCGGGGCGAGATCGCCTGCCGCGTCATCCGCACGGCCCGCAAGCTCGGCGTGCGCACCGTCGCCGTCTATTCGGACGCCGACGCGAAATCCCCGCATGTCGAGATGGCCGACGAAGCTGTCCATATCGGCCCCTCGCCTGTCGGCGAAAGCTATCTGCGTGGCGACAAGATCGTCGCGGCGGCGCTTTCGACGGGGGCGCAGGCCATCCATCCCGGTTACGGCTTCCTGTCGGAGAATCCAGATTTCGTCGACCAGGTGGTGGCGGCAGGGCTCACCTTCATCGGCCCGTCGGCGGCCTCGATCCGCGCCATGGGCCTGAAGGACGCCGCCAAGCGGTTGATGGAGAAAGCCGGCGTTCCGGTCGTGCCGGGCTATCATGGCGAGGCGCAGGAGATCGTCCTGCTTGCGTCCAAGGCGCGCGAGATCGGCTATCCCGTACTGATCAAGGCGCGCGCCGGCGGCGGCGGCAAGGGCATGCGGCGCGTCGAGCATCCCGATGATTTCTCCGAGGCGCTGTCCAGCGCCCGGCGCGAGGCAAAGGCCGCCTTCGGCGACGACCGCGTGCTGGTCGAGAAATATGTCGACAAGCCGCGGCACATCGAAGTGCAGGTATTCGGCGACAATTTCGGCAATGCGGTGCATCTCTACGAACGCGACTGCTCGGCGCAACGCCGCCACCAGAAGGTGATCGAGGAAGCCCCCGCCCCCGGCATGACACCGGCGCTGCGCAAGGCGATGACGGAGGCGGCCGTGAAGGCCGCCAGGGCGATCAATTATTCCGGCGCCGGCACCATCGAATTCATCGTCGATGCCTCGCAAGGCCTCAAGGCCGACCGCTTCTGGTTCCTGGAAATGAACACGCGCCTGCAGGTCGAGCATCCCGTCACCGAGATGGTTACCGGCACCGATCTGGTCGAATGGCAGTTGCGGATCGCCAGCGGCGAGAAGCTGCCGAAGACACAGAGCGAGATCGCGCTTGCCGGCCATGCCTTCGAAGCACGCATCTATGCGGAGGACGCGGCGAAAGGCTTCCTGCCGGCGACGGGCACGCTGCATCATCTGAAATTTCCGGATTCGGCCCCCGACGCGGCGATGATTCGCATCGAGACCGGCGTCCGTGCCGGCGATGCCATCTCGCCCTATTACGATCCGATGATCGCCAAGCTGGTCGTCCACGCGAAGGACAGGCAGGCGGCGCTGGATGCCCTCGGCGCGGCGCTGTCGCAGACCGAGATCGCCGGCTCCACCGTCAACACTGCTTTTCTTGCCGCGCTTGCCGCCGATCCGGACTTTTGTGCCGGTGACGTCGACACCGGGTTGATAGCCAGACACCAGGAGGCGCTGACCAGCGTCGCGCCGCCCACCAGCGAAATCATCTCGGCAGCCGCCCTTGCCGCTTCCGGCGCAGGAGCTTTGCCGCCATCGAACGACCCATGGTCTTCGCTTTCCGGCTACGCGCATTTCCACGGCGTGGCGCGGCGCACGCGGCTGAAGTTCGGCGAGACCGATATACTGGCAAAGGTTTCGGCACGGGCGGACGGACGCTTTCAGGTGACGCTCGATGCACCCTTTGATAGCGCCAATTCGCATGATTTTCGCGCCGTTCCCCGCCTTGCCCGCTGGCCGGGCCACATCACGGTCTTCGAAGGCGCAGTCGGTTATACATTCGCGGTACCAGACCCGCTGGCCAGGAGCGATGACGCGTCGGCCGCCTCCGGCAGCCTGCGCGCGCCGATGCCGGGCCTGGTCAAGCTGGTGCGTGTGGCCAAGGGCGATGCGGTGACGAAGGGACAAGCCCTGCTGATCCTCGAGGCCATGAAGATGGAGCACACCATCGCCGCACCGCATGACGGGGTGATTGCCGAGATAGCCACGGAAGGTGCGCAGGTCACCGACGGGACGGTGCTAGTACGGTTCGTCGAGGAACCGAGCGCTCCGACCGCCGCCGCAGGCTGACAAACGGAGCGCGTCCCGGCCCGCAAACAAAAATGGCCGAGGCGAACCCCGGCCATTTTCCCTGGATTATCTCAGCCCGAGATTACTGCGCGATCGGCGCGTACTTGCCGTCATGCCACTGGTTGATGTCGTAGCTGGCGTTCCTGAGGTCGCCCTTTTCGTCGAAGGTGACATCGCCGACAACAGTGCTGATCGGCGTGCCGTTCTTCAATGCCTCGGCAACCTTGGCCGGATCGTCGCTGCCGGCGCGCTTGATGCCTTCGGCGAAAGCCTGGACCACGGCGTAGGAGAACAGCGTGAAGCCTTCCGGCACGAAGCCGCCGGCCTTGATCTTCTCGACAGCGGCCTTGGCCTCCGGCTTTGCCTGCGGGTCCGACGGGAAGACGAACATGGTGCCTTCGCCGGCCGGACCGGCAACCTGCCAGAATTCCGGCGAAGCGATCGAATCCGGCATGATCAGCTGGAACTTGAAGTTCTGTTCAGCCGACTGACGCAGGATCAGGCCGGCCTCGGGATGGTAGCCGCCGAAATAGACGACGTCGGCCTTCAGATCCTTGAGCTTGGTGACGAGCGCCGAATAGTCCTTTTCGCCGGGATTGATGGCGTCATAGTAGACTTCCTTGAGGCCACCGGCATTCATTGTCGCCCTGACGGCATCAGCCACGCCCTGGCCGTAGGCGCTCTTGTCGTGCAGGATGACGACGGTCTTGCCGGCATACTTCTTGGCGATCCACGGGCCGATGAAGGCGCCCTGTGCATCGTCACGCGTGTAAAGACGCATGATGGTCGGCCAGCCGGCCTTGGCGGCCGCGTCGGTCAGCACCGGGTTCGAGGACGCCGGGCTCATCATCAGCGAACCGGCTTCGGCATAGACGGCCGAAGCCGGAATGCTCGAGCCCGAACAGGCGTGACCGTCGATGAACTTGGTGCCGTTGGCGACGATGCGGTTGGCGACCGACACGGCCTGCTTGGGATCGCACTGGTCGTCCTCGATGTCGAGCTTGATCATCGAGCCGTTGACGCCGCCCGCGGCGTTGATGGCGTCGGCGGCGGCTTGCGCGCCCTGCTTGAACTGATCGCCGATGGTGGCGAGCTGTCCGGTCATCGGGCCGACCACGGAAACGGTGATGTCACCGGCAAATGCGACCGGCGCACTCATCATCAGGCCGAAAATGGCCGCGCCCAAAATACTCATTTTTTTCATGGCAATAGAACTCCTCCACTCACGCGCGGCCGCCCCGGCCGCGCTTCTTTCCAGAGAGGCGGGACAATTTCATCCTTCGTTGGGCCTGTCTAGGCGCATCGGCACCACTCGATTGGGCCTGCAAAGCCCTATTCACGCGAAAAAGCCACGCCAGCCTTGTTCCGGCCGGTCGTGGCTTTTTTGCCTGTCGGGCTGTTTCCCCCGGCGCCCCCGCGCCGCGAAACCCGCCGTCGCCTTCCCTGTCTTCCCTGCCATCCGGCTTGGCCTGTCCGGCTGCCGTATTCTTATTTTTGATGGCCCGTGGCCTGGCTGTCTGCGCAGCCTTATCCCTGTCTTTTGGTCCGACCGTCTGGAGCGGCCTTGGCCTAGTGTCCGCGTTTGACGGAACTCAGTGCATGGTCATCCATTCGCGGGCTTCGCGCAGCGCCTTGGCGATCTCGACCTTCGACATGGCCGCCGAAAGTTCCGAGCGCAGTTCCGCGGCGCGGGCCGAACCCTTGATGGCGGCGATGTTGAACCATTTGTGGGCGGCAACGACGTCGGTCTCGCAGTCGCGGCCGGTCGCATACATCATGCCCAGTTCGAAAAGAATGTCGGCCTGGGCAGTTGCCCCCATGGCGCCGAAACCTGCTTCAAGCATTTCAAAACGTGCCATTTTAGTCCCCTGTCTGGCTCCCGAGAGCTGCCTCCGTGTGTCTTGTCCGGGCCGCTCTTTCGATGCTTTCGAGAATGCCGGCGAGGCTTGAATCCGTCGTTAAATGGCGTGCTTAATTTGAGGAAAACAAAGCTAAAACAAGAGGTAAACGCCGAAATTCGTTAAGGATACGAAGCCAGCAATTCGGCTGGTTTTCGCCAAATTTGACGAAAATTTTCCTGGCCGGAATCAACACTCCGCTAACCACGGGAAACAAACCCGATGCGCCGATCATTTTCATTTCCTCCGCGACAAGGCGGATTCTCTTTGTCGACGAGGCACATTCAGGCCCTTTCAAAATCCCAAAGTCTTCCGTTGCGGCACCGCTTTCGTTTTGTCGGGAGCTGGATTAGCTTACGTTTGCGTAAGCGGCAGACCGGCGAGGCGGAGAATTCGGCCGGCTATCCAAGGGAGCAAGACATGTTTCGAAAAGTGAGCCTGGCTCTTGCAGCCACGTTGATCATGGCGGGAACGGCGTTGGCCGATCCGATCGAAGGCAACTGGAAGACGCAAGCCGGCGACACCGCGGCCATTTCGGGCGGCGGCTCGTTTTCCATCACGTTAAAGTCCGGCAAGTATGCCGGCAAGACCATCGGCTCGCTCACGGCGGCCGGCGACAACAAATACACCGGCAACATCACCGATCCGGCGAACGACAAGACCTATTCGGGCAAGGCGACATTGTCAGGCGCCTCGCTGAAGATGAGCGGTTGCGTGCTCGGCGGACTGATCTGCAAGAGCCAAACCTGGCACAAGCTATGATCGACCTATCCTTCTGACATGACGACGGGGCCTGACGGGCCCCGTTTTCGTTTCGGACGTCGAGCACGGGTGCGATTGCCCTGCCGCGGGTGGCCGCACACGACGACCCCGTCATATCCCGTCAACCAATTTGAACCGCAGATGAACGCCTGCATCAGAGCCGGTTCAGAGGCACCAGGGCATTCTCCCGCACATTGAAGGAGACACGGACCCAATGCTTGCTCGCCGCTTCACCATCGTCTGCCTGCTGATGAGCCTGTTTGGAATGTTCTTCGCCATCCTCGTCGCCGAAGCGGGCCGTTCGCCCCGCACCTGGGACGACGCCAGTTCCTGCCAATTCGGTTGCGTGAACCATTTCCGCCGCTGAAGCGACAAAGACACAGACGCAAAGAGAAAAGCAAAAGCCATGGACCGCATCGCCGCCAACACCCTCAAGACCCTCCGGCTCCTGCCGCGGGCGGCGCTGATCCTGATGCTGCTGGCGGCTCCGGTTCTGGCGGTGCCGATGATGCGCGCCGATACCGGCTCGACGATCGAGGCGCCGGCCCTTAAGCAGACCGGCGTGGGTTTCGTTCTGCTGGTCAGCCTGCAGCGCGGATAAAGAAAAATGGCGCTTTGGGCGCCTTCGACGGCGACACCCCTCCCAACCGCCTGTCCAAGTCTCTATATTGAGCCATGGAAAAGCGAATCTATCCCCAAGCTATCGAATCAGTCGTCATGCCGGAGCCTTTTGGCCGGCAAAGCTTCGACAATGCCGAAAAAGCCGTCGCGGCCCTGCAGGCGCTTTACGACCGCAACACCAAGTTCCTGCGCGATTCCTTCGCCGCGCTGGCCGCCGGTGGCGACAGCAGCAAACGCTACCGCGCCTTCTATCCCGAGATCGGCGTCACCACGAGTTCCTTTACCCAGGTCGACTCGCGGCAAGCCTATGGCCATATGCCGACGCCCGGCCATTTCGCCACCACGATCACACAGCCGTTGCTGTTCGAGAGCTACCTTATCGAACAGTTGCGCCTGATCATGCGCAATCACGGCGTCGCGGTCACGGTTTCGGAATCGACCACGCCCATTCCGCTGCATTTCGCCTTCCTGGAAGGAACTTACGTCGACGGGGCCGCCGCGGAGCGCATCAAGCGGCCGATCCGCGACCTGTTCGATGTGCCCGATCTCGACGGCACCGACGACCAGATTGCCAACGGCACGTTCGAAGTGGCCTTCGGCGAACCAAGACCGCTGGCACCGTTCACGGCGCAGCGCATCGACTATTCACTGCACCGCATGGCGCACTATACCGCGACCAGCCCGCAGCATTTCCAGAACTTCGTGCTGTTCACCAACTACCAGTTCTACATCGACGAGTTCGTCGCCCGCGCCCGCGACCTGATGGACAAGGGCGGCGGCGGATACGCAGAATTCGTCGAGCCGGGCAACGTCGTAACGAAAGCCGGACAGAGCGCCCCCAGCGAAGGCGTTGGGCCCCAGCGCCTGCCGCAGATGCCGGCCTATCATCTGAAGAAGCCGGACCATGGCGGCATCACCATGGTCAACATCGGTGTCGGCCCTTCCAACGCCAAGACGATCACCGATCATATCGCCGTGCTGAGGCCGCACGCGTGGGTGATGCTTGGCCACTGCGCCGGGCTGCGCAATACCCAGGCACTCGGCGACTATGTGCTGGCGCACGCCTATGTGCGCGAGGATCACGTGCTCGACGACGACCTTCCGGTCTGGGTGCCGATCCCGCCGCTGGCCGAGATCCAGGTGGCGCTGCAGGAAGCGGTCGCCGAAGTCACCGGCCTGTCCGGCTACGATTTGAAGCGCATCATGCGCACCGGTACGGTCGCCACCATCGACAACCGCAACTGGGAACTGCGCGACCAGCGCGGACCGGTGCAACGTCTGTCACAGTCGCGCGCCATCGCGCTCGACATGGAATCGGCGACGATTGCCGCCAACGGCTTCCGTTTCCGGGTACCTTACGGCACGCTGCTGTGCGTTTCCGACAAGCCACTGCATGGCGAGTTGAAACTGCCCGGCATGGCGACCGAGTTCTACAAGCGGCAGGTGGCACAGCACCTGACCATCGGTATCAGGGCGATGGAGAAGCTGGCCGAGATGCCGATGGAGCGGCTGCATTCGCGCAAGCTCCGGAGCTTTTCGGAGACAGCGTTCCAGTAGCGGCCGTCATGCCCTGGTGAGGCGAATTACCGTCTTGCTCAGGCCGCATTTTGGCCGATAAGCAGATCGAACGGATCGTCAGGCGGCATTCGGCAAACACGACCTCAATGATGACAGGCGCGCGCTTGAACATGATGGCTGGGCTGGCATTCCTGGCGATGACGGCACTGTCGGCCGCGCTGTTGGCCGGGTTCTTCGGCACGCTGCATCCGGCATTCGATTCCTTCTCGCATTTTCGCATGCATTTCAGCGTGCTGATGGCGCTTCTGGCACTGCCGCTGCTCGCCAGCTCGTTTCGGCTGCAGGCGGCAGCGGGGTTGCTCTTTGCCATCGGCTGCCTGGCCACGACGGCAAGCGCCCTGCCCAGATTGTGGCCACAGCAGGCAGTCGCCAAACCGGGCGGTCAGATGACCTACAGCCTGCTGCAGATGAACCTGCGCTTCAACAACCCGACACCGAAGAAAGTACTTTCCCTGATCGGCCGCACCAATCCGGACGTGATTACCCTCGACGAAGTGTCTGGCATGTGGACGACAGAACTTGGCACCATCACCAGCGCCTACCCCTATCGTATTCTCTGCCCCTATCCGAACGGCATGTTCGGCGTGGCGCTGCTGTCGCGCCGGCCCTTCGTGGCCGACACGACACCACGCTGCGAGCCGCGTGGCGCGATGGCGACCGCGACCGTCGATTTCAACGGGATCGGCGTCGACGTCGCCGCTATCCATCTGAGCTGGCCGTGGCCGAAGGAGCAATACTGGCAGATCGGAGAACTGGCGCAAACATTGGCCGGGTTGGGCGGGACCGCGATCATGGCCGGCGATTGCAACGCGGTGCCGTGGAGTGCCGCCGTGCGGAGGGTAGCGGCTCTCGGCGGGCTGACGCTCATGCCTTCGGCCGGCCCGACCTGGATCCACCGGACGCTGCCCGACTTCCTGCGCCGCTACGCGGGCCTGCCGATCGACCAGGTGTTCAGCAAGGGCGGGTTGACGATCCTGTCTTCGAAGCGGCTCGAGGATACCGGCTCCGACCATCTGCCGGTGCTGGTCGAGTTCACCCTACGACCTGATGGCAAGCAGCCTGAGAATGGGCATACCACGGCGCTCGCCGCGAGCGACTCGTCATTGAAGCCGCAGGGCTGACGCGTCAATCGAGCGAAGCCCGCACCCCATGGCACCGCGAAGCGTTGCGATGGCAAGGAGATTGCGGGTTCATGGTTTTCCGACCAGGGCGGCGATCAGATGCTCGACATGGCCGCCATCGCCGTGCTCGCGCCGATCGAAGGCGATTTGCTTGGCCTCGTATTCGGCATAGACGGTGCGAATGCGAAGCCGCGCCTCGCGGCGCGTCTTGGAGCAGGACGGGTCGTTGGCGACCCGGAGGCCCATTATCGACTTTTCCGTGGCGCGCATCATCTCCCTGGCGATGCGCCCATGTGTCTCCTCATGGGCGCGAACACCGGCGAAAAACCTGTTCCAGCGCCTTTTCAGCGCCGGCGTCACGGGCGAAGCAATTCGCGGGAATGTGTAGGAAAGGTTGAGCGTACCGTTGGCCTGCCGGATCCGGCAGAAGCCGTTGCTCTCAGCGGCGTCAAGGTCCCAGTCGACGGTGTAGGCGGTCGTGGCGATGGCGCGCGTCATGAAGCCGTGCCTGGGGCCTTTGCTGTCCATGGCTTCGACGAGGGCCGCACCCGAGCTTCCCGCAATGTCGTAGGTCCGCGTCTGTACCACTGCCCTGGTCCCGGCCACGGCCTCCGGCGCGCACAGCGCCCCAATGGCGACGAGGCATGTCAGAACGATCCGGCGCATCGGCCTTTCTCCCTATCCCAGAGAAGGAACCATAGACCGGGCGCCGTTTCAACGGCTCTGCTGGCCTGCATGCCCTCGCGGGATTCCGGTCACATGCCCTGGTAGACCGGCCCCTCGCCACCCTGCGGCGGCACCCAGTTGATGTTCTGGTTCGGATCCTTGATGTCGCATGTCTTGCAGTGGACGCAGTTCTGCGCGTTGATGACGAAGCGCACATCCTTCGCCGCCGGATCGGCGGCGGCGTTGCCGTCCTTGTCGACCCATTCATAGACGCCTGCCGGGCAATAGCGCGTCGAAGGCCCGGCAAAGACATCGTGCTCGGACCGCTGCTGCAATGCCATGTCGCCGACCAACAGGTGAACCGGCTCGTTTTCCTCGTGATTGGTGTTGGACAGGAACACCGAGGACAGCCGATCGAAGGTCAGCACGCCATCCGGCTTCGGGTAGGCGATCTTCTTGTGCTGGGCGGCGGGTTCGAGCGTGGCATAGTCGGCCTTGCCGTGCTTGAGCGTGCCGAAGGGCGAGACGCCGAACAGCGTGTTCAGCCACATGTCGAGGCCGCCGAGGCCGACGCCGACGATGGTGCCGAAGCGCGACCACAACGGCTTGACGTTGCGAACCTTCTTCAAATCCTTGCCGATGTCGGTCGCGCGCCAGGCCTCTTCGTAGGAGGTGAGCTCGTCATTGGCGCGGCCGGCGGCAATTGCTTCACTGACATGCTCGGCCGCCAGCATTCCCGACAACACCGCATTGTGGGAGCCCTTGATGCGCGGCACGTTGACGAAGCCCGCCGCGCAGCCCATCAGCGCGCCACCGGGGAAGGATAGTTTCGGCACCGACTGCCAGCCACCCTCGGTGATGGCACGCGCACCATAGCCCAGGCGCTTGGCGCCTTCGAACGTGCCCGATATCGCCGGGTGGGTCTTGAAGCGCTGGAATTCCTCGAACGGCGACAGATAGGGGTTCTTGTAATTGAGGTGGAGCACGAAGCCGACCGCCACCTGATTGTCCTCGAGATGGTAGAGGAAGGAGCCGCCTCCGGTCTTCATGTCGAGCGGCCAGCCGAAGGAATGCTGGACCAGGCCCGGCTTGTGGTTTTCCGGCTTGACCTGCCAGAGTTCCTTGAGGCCGATGCCGTATTTGCCCGGCTCGCGACCGTCCGAGAGCTTGTACCTGGCGATCAGCTGCTTGGCGAGCGAGCCGCGCGCGCCTTCGCCGATCAGCACGTATTTCCCCATCAGCGCCATGCCCGGTGCGAAGCCTGGGCCGTGCGTTCCGTCCTTCTCGACGCCCATGTCGCCGGTGACGACGCCCGTGACGGAGCCTTGTTCATTGTAGAGCAGGCCTGCGGCGGCAAAACCCGGATAGATCTCGACGCCAAGCGCCTCGGCCTTGGTGGCCAGCCAGCGGCAGACATTGCCGAGCGAGACGATGTAGTTGCCATGATTGTTCATCAGCGGCGGCATCAATATGTTGGGCAGGCGGAACGAGCCGGCAGGGCCGAGCACCAGGAAATGATCCGCCGTGACCGGTGTCTTGAAAGGGTGACCTTCCTCCTCGCGCCAGCCAGGCAGAAGCCGGTCGATGCCGATCGGATCGACGACGGCGCCGGAAAGGATATGGGCGCCGACCTCGCCGCCCTTTTCCAGCACGACGACGGAAAGCTCGGGATTTACCTGCTTGAGGCGGATGGCCGCGGCGAGGCCGGCCGGACCGGCGCCGACGATGACCACGTCGAATTCCATGCTTTCGCGTTCGATGTCGCTCATCAACCCCTCCGCACTGGCTTGCGCTGTTCGCGTATCTTGCTGGCTCCTGCGCTGCATAGCGCATCAATTGGCGACAGGAAACCGGCGCAGACGTGACAATGCGGATTTGGCCAAAAAGTCGCGCATCTTGCGGCAGGACAGCCGTTTGCGCCCAGCCAGACCGGCCGCGTCTACGTTTTTCAATTGTTTGGCGGCTTGCTTATCGGCCATACTTCCCGCCATGCGCATTCCTGGCCCTGCCGGCTTTTCTTCGACGCGCTTTCCTTTCCCGCCCGGCCTGGCCTGCCGGGGGGTTCTTCTGGCACTTCTGACGGTGGCACCGGGTCACGCCAGCGGGGACCCGGTGAAAGTCTGGGCGACAGGTGCCTACACCTTCTCCGACGAGCTCGGCGGCTTCCGCGTCACCGGAGCCTCCGGCATCGGAACCAAGGACGATCCGCTGGTCATCACCGAAGAGTTGAATTCGGCGACACCGGTGACGCTAACCATCCGCACCACCAAGCCGATCCAGGCATTCGGCAAGGCTGGCGAGTTCGCCAACGGCATCATGTATATGCGCATCGACGTGCTCAACAACAGCGGCCAGGCCTGGATCGAATTCCAGTTCGAGCTGCAGGAGATCTTGAATCAGCCGAGCGTGTTCGGGGACGGGCTTTCGTTCGACCAGCGCAACAAGACACCGGAAAATATCTGGTCGAGCAATTTCGCCGATTTCGACCGGGAGTTCGAACCTTATGACCGGCTTCTGTTCAAGAACGGCAAGGTCGATCCGAAGAAGACCGCCAGTTTCGAGTTCCTGATGACCGATTATACGCCGCGATGGACGTTCTATCTGGTGCAGGATCCACGCATACCAACGGGATAGGGCAAGCGGCCAGCCTTGCAAATTGCGGTCATGCGGACGAATGTGCGCGCCATGACTGCCGCTTCCCCCAACAGCCCGACCGAAATTGCCGACATCCTGGCTTTCTATGCCAGCGCCGGCGTCGATGAGGCGCTGGAAGACGCGCCGGTGAACCGCTTCGCCGAGGCGGCGCCCAGGCCTGTCGAGCGCGCCCCCGCGCCGGTGGCGCCGCCTCGCGAAGAGCCACCTCGCGAAGATAGGGCGCCGGAGCGGCCAGCAGCATCGCCCGGATTGGACGCAAGCAAGGTGCCGGATGCGCCAGCGCGCACCGTATCCGCCGCCATACCCGACGAGGCGCAGGCCGCGCTTGCCCGGCAATTGGCGACAAGCGCCTCCACGCTCGAAGAGCTGCGACAGCACATGGCTGCCTTTGACGGCTGCAATCTCAAGGCCACCGCCAAGAACCTAGTGTTCGCCGACGGCAACCCGGAGGCAGCGGTCATGCTGGTGGGCGAAGCGCCGGGCCGCGATGAGGACATCGAGGGGCTGCCCTTCGTCGGCCGCTCCGGCCGGCTGCTCGACCGCATGCTGGCCGCGATCGGGCTCGACCGCACTTCGGTCTACATCGCCAACGTCATTCCATGGCGGCCGCCGGGCAATCGCACGCCGACGCCGCACGAGACGGAAATCTGCCGGCCGTTCATCGAGCGGCAGATAGAACTGGTCAATCCCAAGGTCTTGGTCAACCTGGGTGGCCCATCGGCCAAGACCCTTCTCAACACCTCCGAGGGCATTTTGCGGCTGCGTGGAAACTGGCGTGTCCACACCACGGCCTCGGGCATCGCCATTCCGGCCATGCCGACACTGCATCCGGCCTATTTGCTGCGAACGCCGGCACACAAGAAGCTGGCATGGCGGGATTTTCTCGAGGTGAAGGCGAAGCTGGGGGCATTGAGCCAGCCATGACCTCGCAGGTAATTGAAATGCCTTTGCTGCCGGCCTAACCATTTGCCCATGACCATCTCCCAGACTTCCGCTGGCGGGCTTATTCGCGAATGGCGCACGCGACGCCGCATGAGCCAGCTCGACCTCGCCATGGAAGCCGAGATTTCGCAGCGGCATCTGAGTTTCGTCGAAAGCGGGCGCGCCGCGCCCTCGCGCGACATGGTGCTGCATCTGGCCGAGCAGCTTTCGATCCCGCTGAGGCAACGCAATCAATTGCTGCTGGCTGCCGGCTTTGCGCCGAGTTTCAGCGAACGACCGCTCGGCGATGCGACGCTGGCGCCGGCGATGGCTGCGGTCGAGATCGTGCTCAAGGGGCATGAGCCCTTCCCGGCGCTAGCGGTGGACCGGCACTGGAACCTGGTTTCGGCGAATGCCGCGATCGCTCCTTTCCTCGCCGATGTCAGCGAGGCTTCGCTGCTTCAGCCGCCGGTCAACGTGCTTCGCCTCTCCCTGCACCCCGGCGGCGTCGCACCGCGCATCGTCAATCTCGCGGAATGGCGCACGCATCTGTTCGAGCGCCTCAAGCACCAGAACGACGCCAGCGGCGATCCGGTTCTGGTCGAACTGGAGCGCGAGTTGCGCGGCTATCCGTCCGGCCTCAAGGGCAGCAGGCCGACACCCGTCGAGCCGAATGCCATCGTTCATCCGCTCAGGCTTGCCCATGGCGATCAGGTGCTGTCCTTCATCAGCACCATCACCGTGTTCGGCACGCCGCTCGACGTCACCTTGTCGGAACTGGCGATCGAGTCGTTTTTTCCGGCCGACGACCAGACCCGCTCGGTGCTGGTGCGGCTGGCGAAGGAGCGAGCCATCTAGCCTGCCCGGCCCTTCGCTTCGCTCCGGGCGTTCGTCGTTCGGAAAGCCAAGCAATTGGCTTCCCGTCCGCTGCGCGGACCTCTCCTCACCCTTCCGGCAGCGTCGCCTTGCGCGTTCGGGTGCGCTCCAGGCCGAGTTGCCGCTCGCGCCAGATGATGAAGATGCCGGCGGCCACCACGATCATACCGCCGACCAAGGTGTTGAACGAGGTCACGTCGCCGAAAACGAGATAGCCGACGACGACGCCGAGGATCATCGACGTGTATTCGAACGGCGCCACCACCGACGCCTCGGCATGGCGATAGGCCGAGGTCATCAGGATCTGGCCGAGACCGCCGCAGAACCCGGCCATGACGAGCAGCACGGCCTGCACCGACGTCAGCGATTGCCAGCCGAAAGGCAGCGTCAGCAGCGAGAGCACGCTCGCAGTCGACGAGAACCACAGCACGATGGTTGCCGTCCTCTCCGTTTGCACGAGATTGCGCACAAGCAGCATGGCGACAGCCGAGATCGCCGCCGCCACCAGCGCGGCCATGACGCCCAGAACCTCCTGGTCGTCCAGCCCTTCATCAGAGTTGAGCAGGGTCAATTCCGGCCAGGAAATGATGAGCACGCCGACGAGGCCGACGGCGACGGCACTCCAGCGATAGACGCGAATCGTCTCGCCAAGGAAGACCGAGGAGAAAACCACGACCAGAAGCGGCTGTGCATAATTCAAGGTGATCGCTTCCGGCAGCGGCAGCCTGGTGAGCGCAAAGAAGCCAAGCCCCATGGCGCCGACGCCAACGATGCCGCGCGCGACGTGGTTGAAAGGGCGCTTGGTGACGAATGCCGTCGCCAGCTGTCCCTTCAATGACAGGAAGGCAATGATCGGGAAGATGGCGAAGAAGGAGCGGAAGAAGACGATCTGCCCGGCTGGCACGTCGCCGGCCGCCTTGATGCAGGTTTGCATGCCGACAAAAACCGCCACCGACACGATCTTCAGGGCGATGCCCCTCAGCGTACCGTGACCGCCGGGGTCGTCGCCGGCCACTTCTTGTTTCGCCCCCGATCCTGTTGTCACGCAGGCGATGCCCGCATTTCGACACACCAAACGCCGCAGGCACGCCGCCGCACGGAAGCGCCGATGCCGAATTTCGCTGTGACGACGGTCATCGCTGCCTCGTGAGGATGTGGTGAAGGAACGCCTGAAATAGGCATCGGCTGAGTTTTGTCGAGGGACCGTTTCGTGTAAAGAGCGCGGACTTCAAATTTCTTGGACCAGCGGGACCATCCGCGTCCAACGCAATCGACAGGAAAAACCAGGGAATGCGCACGGACACCGGCCAGGTCTTCAAGCTCGAAGACTATCGCCCTAACGATTACCTCATTCCGCTGACCAACCTCACCTTCCGCCTTTCGCCTGAGGCCACAATCGTCACCGCAGTACTGACGATCGAGCGTCGCGACGGCATATCCGCGGCGGCGCCAGTGGTGCTCGATGGTGACGGGCTGACGCTCAGGCGCGCCGAGATCGACGGCAAGAAGGCAAAACCGGCCGATCTCAAGGTGACACCTGACCAACTGACCATTCTCAAGCCGCCCTCCGCGCACCGTTTCCAACTGCTGATCGAGACCGAACTGGCGCCAGCCGGCAACGAAGCGCTGATGGGCCTCTACCGCTCGAACAATGTCTATTGCACGCAATGCGAGGCAGAAGGCTTTCGCCGCATTACCTATTTCCTCGATCGCCCCGATATCCTGTCCGTCTACACCGTGCGCATCGAGGCGCTGCGTGACGAGGCACCGCTGCTCCTGTCCAACGGCAATCCGGTCGACAAGGGCGATCTCGGGGACGGCTGGCACTATGCCGGATGGCACGACCCCTTCCCCAAGCCGTCCTATCTGTTCGCGCTGGTGGCCGGCAATCTCGGCCAGGTCGCCGACAGTTTCGTCACAATGAGCGGCCGCGAGGTCGAACTCGGCATCTATGTCGAGCGCGGCAAGGAGAATCTCGCCGGCTACGCAATGGACGCGCTGAAGCGGTCGATGCGATGGGACGAGGAGGCTTTTGGCCGTGAATACGACCTCGACGTCTTCAACATCGTCGCCGTTTCCGACTTCAACATGGGCGCGATGGAGAACAAAGGCCTCAACATCTTCAACGACAAATATGTGCTGGCCGACCAGGAGACCGCGACGGACGCCGATTTCGCCAATATCGAGGCGATCATCGCGCATGAATATTTCCACAATTGGACAGGCAACAGAATCACTTGCCGGGACTGGTTCCAGCTTTGCCTCAAGGAAGGCCTGACGGTCTTCCGCGATCACGAATTCTCCGCCGACCAGCGCTCGCGCGCGGTCAAACGCATCGCCGAAGTGCGCACGCTGCGCGCTCATCAGTTTCCGGAAGATCAAGGTCCCCTGGCGCATCCGGTGCGGCCGCGCCGCTACCGCGAGATCAACAATTTCTACACGGCGACCGTCTACGAAAAGGGCTCCGAAGTGGTGCGCATGATCCGCACCATCCTCGGAGCAGAAGCCTTTCGCGCCGGCATGGACCTCTATTTCGAGCGCCATGACGGCGAGGCGGCGACGATCGAGGATTTCATCAAGGTGTTCGAGGACGCCTCGGGACGCGACCTGTCGCAGTTCGCGCTCTGGTATCATCAAGCGGGCACGCCCAACCTGACGGTCAGTTCGACGCACAATGCGGCGGCGCAGGAATTCACGCTCGAGATCGAGCAGTCGGTGCCGCCGACACCCTCCGAGAGCCGCAAGCGGCTGATGCATATCCCGCTTGCCTTCGGCCTGATAGGCGCCAACGGCAAGCCTGTCGCGTATAGCGGCGTCGAGGGCGCCAGTGTCGAGGATGGCGTCATCCATATCCGCAAGCGTCGCCACATGGTCCGTTTCTCGGGCGTCGCCGAACGTCCGGCCGTGTCGCTCAACCGTGGCTTCTCGGCGCCTGTGACGCTGTCGGTCGAGCAGAAGGCCGACGACCAGTTCTTCCTCGCCCGCCACGACGGCGATGCCTTCTCGCGCTGGCAAGCCTTCAACACGCTGCTCACCGATGTGCTGATCGCTGGCTTTCGCGATATCCTTGACGGCAAGCAGCCGGTCTTCGCGACGCGGCTGACCGAGCTTGCCGGCAATATCGCCGCCGACGAGACGCTGGAGCCCGCCTACCGGGCGCTGGCGCTGGCGCTCCCCGGCGATGCCGACGTCGCCCGCGACATCGGCAGGAATATCGATCCCGACGCCATCCACGCGGCACGCGAGGCACTGGCGCTGGCGATCGCCACGGCGAACCGGGAATCCTTCGCGCGGTTGTACGATCGCATCGCGGACAAGGCTGCGTTCAGCCCGGACGCGACAAGTGCCGGACGACGCGCCCTGCGCAACACTTTGCTGGACTATCTCTCGCTGTTGCCAGGCGGAGCGGCATTGGCCGCGGCGCATTTCCAATCGGCGACGAACATGACCGACCGTGCGTCGGCGCTTGGCGCGCTCGCGCATCGCCACCACGGTTCGCCGGAGGCAAGCCAGGCGCTGGCGGCTTTCGCCAGCAAGTACGCTTCCAACCCGCTGGTCATGGACAAATGGTTCCAGATCCAGGCCAGCGTGCCAGGGCCGCAGGCCGTGGACACGGTTCGGGCGCTGACTGCTCATGCTGCCTTCTCGATGGCCAATCCAAACCGGGTGCGCTCGTTGATCGGCACCTTCGCCAGCGCCAACCAGACCGGCTTCCACCGTGCCGACGGCGAAGGCTACCGGTTCTTCGCGCAAACGGTGCTCGAGGTCGAAAAGCGCAATCCGCAGGTGGCGGCAAGGCTGGCGACGGCACTCAGATCATGGCGTTCGCTCGAACCGGGCAGGCAGGGCAAGGCCCGCGAAGCGCTGCTTTCTATCGCCAGCGCCGAAAACCTGTCGGCGGATCTGCGCGATATTGTCGAGCGCACGCTGGCGTAACCATTCCCTGGCCTTCTCCCCCGCGGGGGAAGGCCGAGGCACCGCAGCTCCAAAAGCTCATTATTTTAGTCGATTTTTAATCTTTTTTCGCCGGACCACTGGACAAGGCGAATCACCTTTGATTCTTTAATGGCGATTCGGACGTGCGGTGTTGCCGGATCACCAAGCACACAGAAATGCGGGCATACTGAAAAATCGGGGAGTGCCATTTATGGCGAAGGCGGACGCGTGGGGCGCGCCCGGTGGGATGGCTTTTGCGCGCCGCGAGACGCGCGGCGACGGCCTTGCCGGGAATACGCGGCTCATTGCCGAACCGACCTACAAGCGGCTTCTGGCCGCAGAGCCGCTGCTGCGCCGGTCGATACCGGCCCTCATCATCATCTTCCTGATCGTCATCGCGGCGCTGCGCGTGCTGTCGCTGATGAACGAGCGCGACGATGTCGAGCGCGATGCCAAGGCGATCCTGATGCTGGCGGCGGGCCAACTGGCCAGTTCGCTGGCCACAACCTCGGATACGGTGCCCGGCGCCATTCAGGATCTGTTGGAGACCACCAGCCGCCAGGGTGCGATGGGTCGAAGCCACGTGCTCGTCATCACCGACAGCGCCTTCAAGATCACCGCCGTGACGCCGCGCTCGATGCCGTGGCAAGGCCATTCGCTCGACGGCCTCGTCGAGGGCGGCCAACCCCTGTTCATGTTCGGCGACCGCGCAGGTGTCATGGACGTCAATATCGGCGGCCAGGACTGGTACGCGGCGGTCAGCGTGGCCAAGGATCGGAAGGGAGCCGCGGCGGCTCTGGTGCCGCAGGAAGCGGTCTTCGATACATGGCGCAAGACCGTCTCGCTGAACGTCACCCTGTTCGTGCTGACGGCCGGCGTGCTGATCATCATCCTCTACGCCTATTTCGGACAGGCGGCACGTGCGCAGGCAGCCGATCGCATCTACCTCGAAGCGCATCAGCGCATCGACATGGCCCTGGTGCGCGGCCGCTGCGGCCTGTGGGACTGGGATATGGTGCGCGGCAAGATGTACTGGTCGCGCTCGATGTATGACATGCTGGGCTACGAGCCCTGCGAGACCATGCTGTCCTTCGGCGCGGTCGACGAGATCATCCATCCCGAAGACGGCGACCTGTTCGAACTCGCCAACAAAATCGTCGCCCGCGAGATCGACCACATCGACCAGGTGTTCCGGATGCGGCATGCCGATGGTCAATGGGTGTGGATGCGCGCCCGTGCGCAGGTCATGGATCCGGAAGCGCCGGAGATACAACTGATCGGCATCGCCGTCGACGTCACCGAGCAGCGCCATCTGGCGCTGCGTTCCGAGGCGGCCGATCTTCGCCTCAGGACCGCTATCGAGAACATCAACGAATCCTTCGTGCTGTGGGATTCGGCGCAGCGCCTGATCATGTGCAACTCCAAATACCAGCAGGACAACGGACTCTCGGATCGCGACGTCATGCCGGGTGTGACGCGCGCTTCGCTGGAAGAGCGGATGCTTGCCTTTGCTTCCGAGCGCCGGCTTGCCAACACCAATGGTCCGCAAGGCGGCGCCACTTTCGAGCGGCAACTGTCCGACGGCCGCTGGCTGCAGGTCAACGAGCTCAGGACCAGGGACGGCGGCATCGTCTCGGTTGGGTCCGACATCACCCAGATCAAGCTGCATCAGGAAAAGCTGGTCGACAGCGAACGCAGGCTGATGGCAACGATCCATGATCTCAGCCTCGCCAGGCGCTCCGAAGAAGAGCGCTCCAGCGAATTGGTCGACCTCAACCGCAAATACATGAAGGAAACCGAGCGCGCCGAGGCGGCGAACCGGGCGAAATCCGAATTCCTGGCCAACATGTCGCATGAACTGCGCACGCCGCTGAACGCCATCATCGGCTTCTCCGAACTGATGGAACAGGGGCTGTTCGGCCCGCTGGGGTCGGAGCGCTACGAGGAGTACGCCACCGACATCAACAGCAGCGGCAAATACCTGCTCGGCGTCATCAACGACATTCTCGACATGTCCAAGATCGAAGCCGGCCAGTTCTCACTGGACCAGGAACAGATCGACCTCGGTCCGCTGATCAGCGAGACGGTCCGCGTCGTCTCGCTGCAGGCCGCGCAGAAGGCAATCACCGTGGAAACGCGCATCGCCGAGGCGCTCACTTTGTTCGCCGATCGCCGCGCCATCAAGCAGATCGTCATCAACCTCCTGTCCAACGCGGTAAAATTCACCGGCCAGGGTGGCCACATATCGGTCAGGGCCCGCAACACATCGGGGGCGCTGGTGCTGACCATCGAGGACAATGGCTGCGGTATTCCGAAAGCGGCACTCGGCAAGCTTGGACGGCCCTTCGAACAGGTACAGAACCAGTTTTCCAAGAACCACGCCGGATCGGGCCTTGGCCTCGCCATATCGCGCTCGCTGGCCGAGCTTCAGGGCGGTGCGCTGAAGATCCGTTCGACCGAAGGCGTCGGTACGATCGTGTCGGTGCGCATTCCCGTGAAGAAGGCGACGCCGGCGGTCAAGGTCGCGGCTTGAACGACAGGCTCCGAGCGACGCCGCCGGAGCCCGAATCAATCGATCCTACTGCATGTCGCCCTCGTCATCCGATTGATGGCCAAGGCGGCCGCCCTTCGGCAGTTCGCTCTTTTCGATCTTGCCGTCATTGTTCTTGTCGAGCATGGCGAAGATCTTCTTCTCGCGACCGGCGATGTCATCGGTCGTTAGCGTACCGTCGCCCCTGGTGTCGTAGCGGGCGATGATGCGCCTGGCCATGCGTTCGAAACGCGCCTTCTCCAGCGCATCGGCCAGTTGAGCGACGGTCAGCCTGCCGCCATTGTCGGCAACGAGTTTCTTCAGCCGGGCGTCGATCGCGTCGGAGAACTGGTCGAAGGTGATGGCGCCATCGGAATCGCTCATCGCCTTGTCGAGGCGGGCCATCATGCCCTCGCGCATTCTCGCGCTGGCATTGTTTTCGGCATAGGCGGTGGTGCCGACGGCGCCGGCGAGCGCGGCGAAGGCAAGGGCAAGCTTGGTTGACTTTCTCATGGTCTTCTCCTGTTGCATCGTCACCCCCGATGCGAGAGCGGCGGATCTTCGATCCTGTTGCCGCCCTATCTCTTTGTTCGAGCATCGGATCTTCCCAAAACCCGTTTCCACTTTTGGGTCCGATGCTTCGACAGCTATCTCACTGCTGTCCGGCACGAAGCAGAAGGTCAAAGTCCTTCCTGACCTTCTGCGACGTCTCCTTGAGGTGTGCTTCGAGCACACCGAAATCCGGCAGGTCGGTCACCGCCAGAAGCAGATCTGAAAGCCCCGGCGGAACGTCGTCGCGCTCGAACGGTCCAGTGAGGCAGAGCCTCGTCATCTGGGTCAGCGCCAGATAGAGCGTATAAGCATCGCCGAGGTCGTGCTTGACCCCGGCATCGGCGAAGCGAGGCGCCAGGCGAGACAGGATTTCTGCCGTACTGGTGGCGCGCGGCCCGGCCTCGACCTCTCCGGTGATGACAGCCACCTGGGCGACGAATTCGAGATCGATCAGGCCTCCGGGGATCAGCTTGATGTCCCAGAGGTCGCGCGGCGGCTTTTCCTGTTCGATCATGGCCCGCATGTCTCGGGCCTCCGCCTTGACCTTCGCGGCATCGCGCGGCTGGCCAAGCACCGTCACAACCTCCGCCTCGACCTCGCTGCACAGGCCGGCGTCGCCGGCGATGGCGCGCGCGCGCGACAGCGCCATGTGCTCCCAGGTCCACGCCTCCTGGCGCTGGTACTTCTTGAAGGCATCGATATGGGTCGCCACCGGTCCCTTGTTGCCGGATGGGCGCAGCCGCAGGTCCAGTTCGTAGAGCACGCCTTCCGCCGTCGGCGCCGATACGGCCGAGATCAGCCGCTGCGTCATGCGGGTATAGTAATGCGAAGGCGCCAGCGGCCTTTCACCGTCGGAGTCCTCGGCGTCGGCGTCATGGTCATAGAGCAGGATGAGGTCGACATCCGAACCCGCGGTCAATTCGCGGCTGCCGAGCTTGCCCATGCCGAGCAGCGAAACCACGCCGCCCGCGATCGAGCCATGGCGCGCCGCGAATTCGGCCGTCACCGCCCGCAACGCCGCCCGGATGGTGAGATCGGCGAGATCGGAGAAGGCGCGGCCGGCACGGGCCGGATCGATCGAGCCGGCGAGCAGCCGCACGCCGATCAGGAATTTCTGCTCGGAGGCAAAAATGCGCAGCCGGTCAAGCACCTCCTCATAGGCTCTGTCGCCTTCGAGGAAGGCCGAAAGCCGCGCCGAGAGATAGGCACGATCAGGAAGTTCGGTCAGCAAAGCGGGGTCGAGCAAGCCATCGAAAACATGCGGCCGGCGCGTGATGATCGCCGCCAGCCGGGGTGCGGCGCCCATGATCGTCGCCATCAGCTTGAGCAGTGCCGGGTTGGACTGCAGCAGCGAAAACAGCTGGATGCCGGCCGGCAGGCCGGCGAGGAATTCGTCGAAACGGACCAAGGCCTCGTCCGCCCGGCGCGTCTGGCCGAACGCCTTGAGCAGCGCCGGGGTCAATTCCGTCAGCCGTTCGCGCGCCTCCGCCGACTGGGTGACCCGGTAACGTCCGAAATGCCAGCCACGGATGACGCGGCAGATATCGCTTGGCCGCTGGAAGCCGAGGCGGTGCAGGGTCTGCAGCGTGTCGGGATCGTCGACATCGCCGGTGAAGACCAGATTGCCGATGCCCGCCGAAAGCTCGGGCGCGGTTTCGAAAAGCGCCGCATAGTGGCGTTCGACCTGCTGCAGCGAGGCGCGGAACGTGAGAGAAAAGGCAGCCGCATCGGCAAAACCCAGCATGCGGGCAATGCGCGCCAGCCCTTCATCGTCTTCCGGCAGCGTATGCGTCTGCTCGTCGGCCACCATCTGGATGGCGTGCTCGACACGACGCAGGAACCAGTATTGGCGGGCGAGCGCATCACGTGCCTCGGTGGTGATCCAGCCGCGCGCGGCAAGCTGGCCGAGCATCGGCACGGTTTCGCGGCCGCGCAGTTCCGGAAAGCGGCCGCCGGCGATGAGCTGCTGGGTCTGGACGAAGAACTCGATCTCGCGGATGCCGCCGCGGCCGAGCTTGACGTTGTGGCCTTTCACGGCGATCTCGCCATGACCCTTGTGGGCGTGGATCTGGCGTTTGATCGAATGGACGTCGGCAATTGCCGCATAGTCCATGTATTTGCGCCAGATATAGGGCTGCAACTCCTTGAGGAAGGCGGCGCCCGCGGCAAGATCGCCGGCCACCGGACGGGCCTTGATCATCGCCGCACGTTCCCAGTTCTGGCCACGCGCTTCGTAGTAGCGTAGCGCGGCTTCGACAGGGATCGCCAGTGGCGTCGAACCGGGATCGGGGCGCAGCCGCAGATCGGTGCGGAAGACATAGCCGTGCTCGGTGCGGTCCTGCAGGATGCGCACCAGCCGCCGCGTCAGCCGTGAAAACAGTTCGGTGGCGTCGAGAGGGTCGACCACGGCGGGCGCTTCCGGATCGAAGAAGACGACAAGATCGATGTCGGAGGAGAAATTCAGCTCATACGCGCCAAGCTTGCCCATGCCGAGCAGAATCCAGCCCGATTGCCGCGACGGGTTATCGAGATCCGGCAGTTCGAGCTTGCCCTGGCCATGCGCGTCGCGCAGCAGGAAGTCGACCGCCGCACGAGTGCAGGCGTCGGCAAGATCGCTCAGCCGCCGTACCGTCATCGATGTTTCCGCCTCACCGGCGAGATCGGCCAAAGCGATCAGGAAATGCGCCTCGGCCTTGCACTGGCGCAGCTCCATCATCAGGCCGGATTCCGAAACCGTTTCAGCTAACGGGGCTTGATCGATGGCGGTGGTGATCGCTTCCAGGCGAGCCTCGACCGGCTGGTCGAAAAGGGCATCCAGGATCCGCGGCCGGCGCCGCGCGGTGTCACGCAGGAAGGGTGAAAGGTCGAAGACGGCGGCGAGGAAATCCTGGCGGTCCCCCTTGCCGCCCAGGAACTTGGCCAGCCGTGTCAACCCTTCTTCGCGTGCCGCCGCTGCGACTTCGGCCAGTTCCTGCCGTGCCCGTCCGTCGTCGAGAGGGGCAAGCCCAATCGCCGGTTTTAGCAGCCAGTCCGTGAGCGTCAACTTCGCAGCCGCGGCCATCAGTGATCCTCCCGTGCGGGGAAACTCATGACCACGGATAGTCCCGGATTGCCAGGCAAGAGATCAAGCCTTCCATAGTGGAAGGTCATGACCGCCTTGGCGAGGCTGAGGCCAAGGCCGGAGCCCGGCTGCGAACGGCTCTTCTCCAGCCGCACGAAACGCTCGGTTGCCCGGGCGCGATCGGCATCGTCGGGAATGCCCTGGCCGTTGTCGGCGACACAAAGCCTGATCTCGCCATGCATCCGCTCGAGCGTCACGCGAACCGCCGGCTTGGACGTGGAGTCGATCGAATATTTGATCGCATTGTCGACGATGTTGGACAGCGCCTGGCCGATCAGCTCACGGTTGCCGTCGACGAGAAAAGCACCATTCACTTCGGCTTCCAGCGAAACGCCAGCCTCTTCCGCCACCGGCTCGTAGAGCTCGACGACATCACGCACGGCCGCCGCCAGATCGACGCGGTTGGTGTGTTCGGACGAATATCCGGCCTCGAGCCGGGAGATCATCAGGATGGCGTTGAAGGTCTTTATCAGCTGGTCGGACTCGGTGATGGTGCCTTCGAGCGCCTGGCGATAGTCGGCGGGCTTGTGCTTGCCGGAAAGTGTCGCTTCGGCACGGTTGCGCAGCCGGGTCAGCGGCGTCTTCAGATCATGCGCGATGTTGTCGGAGACCTGCTTCAGACCTTCGTTGAGCGTGGCGATCCTGGCCAGCATGGAATTGAGGTTTTCCGAGAGCCGGTCGAACTCGTCGCCGGCGCCGGTCACCGGCAGCCGGCCCGAGAGATCACCGCCCATGATGCGGCGGCTGGCCTCCGACACGCTGTCGATGCGCTTCAGCGCGGCACGGCCGACAAAGAACCAGATCAGCAGTCCGCCGAGCCCCATCATGCCGAGCGCCAGCATCAGCGCCCGGCGGATGACGGCGCGAAAGCGCTCCGGTTCGCCAAGATCGCGGCCGACCAGCATGATCATCTGGTTGGGCAGCCGCAGCACCAGCGCAATGGCGTTGTGACCCTTCTCGCCTTCGGCCTGCGGCGCCGCGTTGTCGCCAGTTGCGGGAGGCGACGTCTGGTCGGACGTTCCGCTGCGAAGGCGTTCGAGCTCGCCTTCACCGAAGCGCTTGTAGGAAAACGGCTCGGTCGTCCAACCCTCGGTGTCGATCACCCCCGGCGCCAGGCTCTGCACGTTGCCGGTCAGGATCTGGCCATTGGCATCAGCGATCAGATAGAGGTTGGCACCAGGCTGACGGGAGCGGTTTTCGACCACGCGCACCAGCACCGGCAGGCCACCACGCTGATAGGCGCGGGCAAGACCGAGCACTTCGTCGTTGATGGTCTCTTGCGTCTGCGCCGTCAGCATGCGCGCCGACAGCGAGGTCATGTAGAAGACCAGCAACACGGCGCAGAGCGCGAAGAGCAGAAGGTAGAGCGCCGAAAGCCGCGCTGCCGTCGTCTTCATGATGGCCGGCACGGAAAGAGCCATGCTGTCGCCTAGCCGCCTTTCAGCATGTAGCCGGCACCGCGAACCGTATGCAGGATCGGCTTGTCGAAGCCCTTTTCGATCTTGCCGCGCAACCGCGAAACATGGACATCGATGACGTTAGTCTGCGGATCGAAATGATAGTCCCAGACGTTTTCGAGCAGCATGGTGCGCGTCACGACCTGGCCGGCGTGGCGCATCAGATATTCGAGCAAGCGGAATTCGCGCGGCTGAAGGGTGATCTCGCGGCCCGCCCGGCGAACCGAATGCGACAGCCTGTCGAGTTCAAGGTCGCCAACCCGGTAGACGGTTTCGGCCTCCTTGGCGCTGGCGCGGCGGTTCAACACTTCGACGCGGGCCAGGAGCTCGGAGAACGCGTAGGGCTTGGTCAGGTAATCGTCGCCGCCGGCGCGCAGGCCGGTGACGCGATCATCGACCTCGCCCAGCGCCGAAAGGATCAGCACCGGCGTGGTGTTGCCCCGGGAGCGAAGACCGGCGATGACCGACAGACCATCGCGGCGTGGCATCATCCGGTCGATGACCATGACGTCATAGTCGCCGGCGTCGGCCAGCGCGAAACCGGTTTCGCCGTCACCGGCGACATGCGCGGTATGACCAGCCTCGGCGAAGGCTTTCTGCAGATAATCCGCAGCCTCGCGATCGTCTTCTATGACGAGAATCTTCATAGGGCCGTTATACGCGATTTCGCTGGAAGGTTGAGTAGCCGGCATCTGCATTTTAGCCTTTGCCAAAGCGCGTCGCGGTCAAGATGATCGAGACCGCGCGCGATAAAATCTTGTTCTCTGGTTGTCTTTATCCCAGGCAAGCCTGTTTCGGGGCCTGTCTCGCGGCATGATGCTGCAGCCACCACATCCTCTCGGCCCAGGCCCGAGGGAACGTTCTGGGCTGTCAAAATGTGCGGCAGCGGGCGATGGGAGGCCCGCTGCCGCTGGAGGAGAGCACGATGACTGACTAACGTACCCGGCTCCATGCTTTCCCATGCGGCGGCTCGGGGGTGTTTGAAACCGCCGCACCGGAAAAGTCTTGTCAGCCCTTGGCGACGGGCAGCGCGACGAAACGGTTGTTGTTGTCGCGGGTGATCTGCATCAGCACCGCCTTGCGTCCAGCCTTCACCGCGTCGGTCATCGCCTTGGCGACGTCGTCGGTGCCATTCACTTCGTTCGAGTTGACCGCGGTGATGATGTCGCCCGGCTGGATGCCGCGGTCGGCGGCATCGCTGTTGGGATCGACATCGGTCACGATAAGACCCTTGCCGTTTTCGGACTTGGTGACGGTGAGGCCGAGATCGGCCAGCGTATCAGGCTTGGCCGGAGCGGCAGGCTGCTGTTGCTGGTCGTTCGAGGCCTGCTTGTCGCTGGCCGGCAGCTTGCCGAGATCGACCTTGATCGTCTGGCTCTTGCCGTCGCGCCAGACGGTGACGTCGACCGACTTGCCCGGCGAATAGGCGCCGATCAGGCGGGCGAGCTCTTTCGGCGAAGCGACGTCCTTGCCCTCGACCTGGGTGATAACATCGCCGGCGGTGATGCCGGCCTTCTTGCCCGGACCATCGTCCTGGGCGCTCGACACCAACGCGCCGTTGTTCGACTTCAGGCCGAGCGATTCGGCGATGTCAGACGTGACCGGCTGGATTTCGACGCCGAGCCAGCCGCGCTGCACCGCACCGTTCTTCATCAGGTCCTCGACAACCTGCTTGGCAGTCGAGGCGGGAATGTCGAAGGCAATGCCGACGCTGCCGCCCGAAGGCGAAAAGATCGCCGTGTTGATGCCGACCACCTGGCCGTTGAGATTGAAGGTCGGGCCGCCAGAATTGCCGCGATTGACCGAAGCGTCGATCTGCAGGAAATCGTCATACGGGCCAGCGCCAATGTCACGACCGCGCGCCGAGACGATGCCGGCGGTGACGGTGCCGCCAAGGCCGAACGGATTGCCGACGGCCACGACCCAGTCGCCGACGCGAACCTTGGAATCATCGGCGAAGTCGACATAGGTGAACTTGTTGCCGCCGCCGTCGACCTTCAGCACGGCGAGATCGGTGCGCGGGTCGGTACCGACCAGCTTGGCGTCGAGTTCCTTGCCGTCATTGGTCACCACGGTGAAGGCGGTGCCCTCTTCGACGACGTGGTTGTTGGTGACGAGGTAGCCGTCCTCGGAGATGAAGAAGCCGGAACCCTGCGCAACCGGGCGCGGCTGATCGTTGTTGCGGTCGCGGTGACCGAGGCGGCGATGGCCTCCGTCGTTCTGGCCGTTTTGGTCGCCAAAGCCGCGGAACTCCTTGAAGAAGCGGCGCAGCTGCGGATTGTTGGGAAGATTGTCCAGACCGTCCTGGTCATCGGAGCCGTCATCGGCGGTCGGCTGGATCTTGGCTTTGACCTTGACGCTGACGACGGCGGGAGAGACACGCTCGACGACATCGGCGAAGCCTTGCACCTGCGGCGCCTCGACGCGTACGGCATCGGCCAGAACGGGGCTGGTACCTGTGGTCAGCGCGCCAACGCCGATCATGCCGGCAACGCCGACGGAAGCGGCGGCAGCCAGGAGACGCTTGCGGGTGCGGGAATATGAATTGGGGGCAATATTCATGGGGTCTCGTATCCTCTTTTCAAAGGGACGCGCCTTGATCGGCATCCTCAGGCAAGGAGAATTAGAGCGGCGCACATTACAGCGCCATTTCCGACGCATGAAACTTTGGTAATGTTGGCGGGGCTGTCGCAGCCGTCAGTCGCGGTGGAGGATGGCATCCAATGCCGCCTGTTCGTCTGGCGACAGCGACTTGGTTGCCAAGGTCCGGCGCGACCGCGCGCTCAGCACGATGAATACGCCTCCGACCAGCAGCAACAGTACGGGCGTGCCCCAGAGCAACGCATTGCGCAGATCGAAACGCGGCTTCAGCAGCACGAACTCGCCGTAGCGGGAAACGACATAGTCCATGACCTGCTGGTCGGTGTCGCCGGCGACGAGACGCTGACGCACCAGGATACGCAGGTCGCGAGCAAGGTCGGCATCGGATTCGTCGATCGACTGGTTCTGGCAGACCATGCAGCGCAGGCCCTCCGACAGCGTCCGCGCCCTCGCCTCGAGCACCGGATCGGCCAGCATCTCGTCAGGCTTCACCGCCTGCGCGGCGCCGGCGAAGAACAGCGCCAGCAGCAAGACAAGCGATGCCGCGGAAAACCGTGCCTTCATGGCAGCGCCACCGGCGCCGCCGTACTCGCCTGCTTGCGGCGCCGCGACGGCGCGCCGACGCGCAGGCGCCTGTCCATCAGCGACATGGCCGCGCCCGCCATCATCACCAGCCCGCCGCCCCAGATCAGCGTCACCAGCGGCTTCCACCACAGGCGCACCACGACCGAACCGTCCTTGTTCTCATCACCGAGCGAAATGTAGAGCTGGGAAAGCCCAAGCGTCTTGATGCCGGACTCCGTGGTGGTCGTCTGCCGCACCGGAAAGAACCGCTTGGCGGAACTGATTTCGCCGACCGGACTGCCGCTGACGCCGATCAGTTCGAAGCGGCCACGGTCCTCGCTGTAGTTCGGCCCCTGCGTCGGATAGAGCCCGACGAAACGCAGCGTATGGCCTGACAATTCCACCGTCTCGCCGGCGCGCATGGTGAGGATTTTCTCGGTGCCGAAGGAGAGCGTGGCGACGATGCCGAGCAAAGTCAGGCCGAGGCCGAGATGGGCCAATGCCGTGCCGAAGACCGAGCGCGGCAGGCCAGCGAAGCGCCTGAACATCACGGAAGGTGCAACCGATCCGACGCCTGACTTCACGGCGAGGTCGGTAAGCGCACCGGCGACCAGCCAGACGGCGAGGCCGATGCCGAGGGCGGCGAACACCGAAGCGCCGTCGACAAACAGGCCGGTGACCAGCACTGCCCCCAGCGCCAGCGCGAAGGCGGCCATCAGGCGCTGCGACGCGGCGATGACGTCGCCGCGCTTCCAGGCCAGCAGCGGGCCGAACGGGACGATGGCCAGAAGCGGCAGCATCAATGGGCCGAAAGTCAGGTCGAAGAAGGGAGCACCGACCGAGATCTTATCACCCGTCAGTGCTTCCAACGCCAACGGGTAGAGCGTGCCGACGAGCACGGTGGCGGTCGCTGTGGTCAGGAACAGATTGTTGAGGACGAGCGCGCCTTCCCGCGAGATCGGATGGAACAGGCCGCCGGCCGTCAAGCGCGAGGCGCGCAGCGCAAACAACGCCAGCGAGCCGCCGATGAACAGCGTCAAGATGCACAGGATGAAGACGCCGCGCGTCGGATCGGTGGCGAAGGCATGCACCGATGTGAGCACGCCCGAGCGCACCAGGAAGGTGCCGAGCAAGGACAGCGAAAAGGTGAGGATGGCGAGCAGCAGCGTCCAGATCTTCAGCGCCGAGCGCTTTTCCATGACGATGGCCGAATGCAACAGCGCGGTGCCCGCCAGCCATGGCATGAAGGAGGCGTTCTCGACCGGATCCCAGAACCAGAAGCCGCCCCAGCCGAGCTCGTAATAGGCCCAGTACGAACCCATGGCGATGCCGCCGGTCAGGAACATCCAGGCGACCAGCGTCCATGGCCGTACCCAGCGCGCCCAGGAGGCGTCGATGCGGCCTTCAATGAGGGCGGCGACGGAGAAGGAAAAACAGATCGAAAAGCCGACATAACCGAGATAGAGCAGCGGCGGATGAATTGCGAGGCCGAGATCCTGCAGGACCGGGTTGAGATCGCGGCCCTCGATCGGCGCCGGATTGAGCCGGATGAAGGGATTGGACGTCGCCAATATGAACAGGAAGAAGGCGGCGCCGATGGCGCCCTGCACGGCCAGCACGTTGGCGCGCAGCGTTGCCGGCAGGTTGGAACCGAAAGCCGCGACCAGGGCACCAAAGAACGTCAGGATAAGCACCCAGAGCAGCATCGAGCCTTCGTGATTGCCCCAGGTTCCTGTGATCTTGTAGATCATCGGCTGCAGCGAATGCGAATTCTCCCAGACGTTCGCCAGCGAAAAGTCGGAGCTCGCATAGGCACTCGCAAGTGCCGCGAAGGACAGCGCCGTCAACGCAAAGCCGGTCACCGCGACGGGACCGCCGACAGCCATCAGTCGCTGGTTGTTCAGCCGCGCGCCGAACAGCGGCACGATCGTCTGCACCAGCGAAAGCGCGAACGCCAGGACCAGGGCGAAATGTCCGGTTTCAACCATGGCTCTCACCGCGATCCGCTGCTGCTGTCCGCTCTGGTTCAGTCACTTTTGCTCTCCTGCCAGACGCCCTTGGCCTTCAGGCCGTCGGCCACTTCCTTGGGCATGTAGCGCTCGTCATGCTTGGCCAGCACGCTGTCGGCGACAAAGACACCGTCCGGGCCGAAAGTGCCTTCGGTGATGACGCCCTGCTCTTCGCGAAAAAGATCGGGCAGGATGCCGGTATAGGTGACCTTGACCGATTTATGCGTGTCGGTGACCGAAAAGGCGACGGTTGCCCCCTGCCCGCGCTGGATGGTGCCTTTTTCGACCAGCCCGCCGAGCCTGATGCGCTGGCCGGGCTGTACGCTCGCCGTGGTGAGGTCGGCCGGCATGTAGAAATAGGAGGCCTTCTGGCCAAGCGCATAGAAAGTCAGCCCGGTCGCGGCGCCCAGGAAAGCCAATCCGCCTGCAATGACCGACAGTCGTTTCTGCTTGCGGGTCATATCCAGTTCTACTCCGTCGCCGCCAGGCCGAGCGAGGCGGCAAAGGCGGTGAGTTTCTTGGCTTCGTCACTGCCGGCACCAAAGACCGATATGGCGCGACCGAGCGCATCGCGCGCCTGATCGGCCTTGCCCAGCACGACATAGGAACGAACGAGCCGCATCCATCCTTCCGGGTCGCGCGGATTTTGCCGCAGTTTTTCGTCGAGGCCGGCGACCATGGTGTTGATCATGGCTTCGCGGTCCTGCGGAGACAGGGAGGACGCGTTGTCGACATCCGCTGCATCGGGACCTTTCACAGCTGCGCTGGAACCGGCTTCAGGGCCCTCGGATTTAACCAATGCCTTTTCGACGGCATCGCGCCATGGCGAATCCGGCGGTAAAGTGCCTAGCATCGCTTGCCAGGCCGTGGCCGCTTCCTTGTTTCGCCCCTCCTGCGCCAGGGCCATGGCCAAGTAGAAGCTGGCTTTGGCATTGGCCGGATCGAGCTTCAGCGCCGCCTCGAAGGCATCCTGGGCATCGGCGGAAACGATGCCGCCCGCCGCACCGGCGATCGCCTCGCCGAGGCCGGCCTGACGCATGCCGCTGTCGCCGTCGAGGCGGATGGCGTTGCGATAGGCGGCCACCGCGTCGGAAAAGCGCTGCATGCGCAGATAGACCGGGGCCAGCACGTCCCATCCCCTGCCGTCGGCAGGGTTGGCGGCAAGGTGGGCTTCGGCCCGCGCCACCAATTCGTCGACAGAACTGTCGGCCGGGTTCTTGGCCAGCCGTTGGCTGAGCGGCTGCGACGGCAAATCAGGCGAGCCGATCCGGCTGTAAACACCCCAGCTGACCAGCGGCACGGCCAGAACGGCCACGGTGGCGACGAGCCGTGAGGTGACCTGCCGGGTTGATGCCTTGCCGGCCGCATCGGCATTGTCGAGGCGAAGGATGCGGCGACCTATCTCGGCGCGCGCCTCGGCCGCCTCAGCCGGCTGGATCAAGCCGCGCGCGGCGTCGCGGTCAAGCTCGGACAATTGATCGCGATAGACCTCCAGGTCGTGATCGCCACTCGAAGATTCGCGATTCGGGCCAGCAGCCAATGGCAGCAGCACCGCCAGGCTCGCACCGAGCGTCAGTATCGCGGCTATGACCCAGAACAGCATGGTTCATCCAATAACGACAGAGCCCTGCCCTGCCAACACAGATGTCGTGCGACGCTTTGACGGCAGGCGCGCCTGATGTCCTTGATCGACATCAACCGGCCGGAGCCGGTCTGGATATCAGGTCAGCGGCGTCCAGCTGCCATCGGCATTGCGGCAGGCGGTTCCGCGCGCGGTGACGCTGGCGCCCCCATTAAACACGGTTTGCGTATACTGGCGGCAATCCTGCGATCCCACACGGTAGGGCTGGGCCGGAACCACTTCGCCGTAACGCGAAGCCTGGTCGCCCTTCCACGCCACCTTCTGGCCACTGGTCGTATATTCAAGGGCCTTGTATTCGGCCTCGAGGGCGTTGCGCTTCTCCGTGGCACTGAGACTGCTGCCGATCGAGCCGCCAATCAGGCCGCCGCCCATTGCGGAAATGATCGAGGTCGTGACCTTGCCACCGGACGGAGGCGTCGAAGCCGGTGTTGGCGCGAGCGTTTGGCCCTTGCCGCTCAACGTGGAGCAGCCGGACACGGCCAGCAAGGCGGAAACAAGCGCGACGCGAATCTTCATACCAACAACCGGTCTTCTTGAGTTGGAGCCTGCCATGGATGCGCCGGGGGCCGCGTCATCGGAGAAGTAGGCGTGGCCATAGTATTGATATTTGTCGGAAATTTGGCCGCTGCCGGCCATTTCGAGAGCAATTCGATTGCTCCAGGATCAATCGGAATAGCTCCGGGAGTAATCGATAGGCCGCCATAACATACGCTTTCCGCCGCTGTCGATCGGTCTGACGAATGCGTCACCGAAGGCTCCGTAATCGCACCACTGCCTTCAATCCACCCAGGCCGGACCGTTCGAGAGCGAGAACGCCTCCATACTCGTTGACAAGGTCGGCGACAATGGCCAGCCCCAGACCTGTTCCCGGTTTTGTCTCGTCCAGGCGCCTTCCACGCTTCAACGCATCGCGCGCCTTGTCCTCGGGAATGCCTGGTCCATCGTCGTCGATGCTGATCTCGAACAAATTGTCATCCTTGCCGGCCAGGGGTGCCACCGTGACCGACACCGCGCTCCTTGCCCATTTCATCGCATTTTCGAGAAGATTGCCGAGCAGCTCCTCGAGATCCTCGCGCTCGCCGGCAAAGACTATCTCCGTGGCCGGCAGCGACAGCGAAAGGCTGGTCTGCGGGTTGAGCTTCTGCAAGACCCGCACCATGCGCCGCACCAGCGGCGCCACCGGCGTTCGATAGACGACGCTGTCGCGTTGCGCCGCGACGCGGGCGCGCTGCAAATAATGGTCGACCTGCTTCTGCATCGAGGCGGCCTGCTCGGCGATCAATTGTCCCTTGGCGCCGCCAAGCGCCCGACCTTCGTTGAGCAGCACCGCCAGCGGCGTCTTCAGCGAATGGGCGAGATTGCCGACCTGGGTCCGCGAGCGCTCGACAATGCGTTTGTTGTTTTCGATCAAGGCGTTGGTTTCGTTGGCTAGTGGCTCTATCTCGGCCGGGAAGCGGCCGTCGAGCCGCTGCGCGGTGCCTTCGCGCACCATGGCCAACGCGTTGCGAACCCGGCGCAACGGCTGCAGGCCGAGCAGGATGGCAATGGCGTTGATGGCAATCATGCCGACGCCGAACAGGCTGAGATAGGTCAGCAGGCGGCGCTGGAAGGTGGAGATTTCCTGCTCGAGTTCGCTCTGGTTGCCCATGACGCGGAAGCGCGCGGCGCGGTTCTTGGCGTCGAGCACGAATTCGCTCTCGAACACTTCGAGCTGTTCGCCGTCGATGCCTTTGGCCGGATAGCTGCGCTGGAAGCTGGCATTGAAGGGTACCTCGGCGACGCTCGGCGACGGGATCTTGCTCGTCATCGACGACGAATGAAGGTCGCCATGCACGCCTTCCGAGGCCGGCTCCACCGACCAGTACCAGCCCGAATTCGGCTCCGAGAAGCGCAGGTCGCCAAGGTCGGGAGCCCCGGTGAGCGCTCCCGTATCGGAAATGCCGATGGACCCGATCAGGTTGAACAGATGCGCCGACAAAAGGCTGTCAAAGCCGCGCTCGCTGGCCTGCCGATAGAGCGTGGTGATCAGGGTGAAAATGACGACAAGGGTCAGGATCGCCCACACCGTGGAAAAGGCGATGACGCGAAACGTCAGCGAACGCGGCCACAAACGCAGCGAAAGCGGCGCCCTTGCGGTTGGTTTGAGCGGTTCCGAGTTACGCCTCCGGCTCGCGCATGCGGTAGCCCATGCCACGCACGGTTTCGATCATGTCGATGCCCATCTTCTTGCGCAGCCGCCCCACGAAAACCTCGATGGTGTTGGAATCGCGGTCGAAATCCTGATCGTAGAGATGCTCGACCAGTTCGGTGCGCGAGACCACCTCGCCCATATGGTGCATCAGATAGGCAAGCAGGCGGAATTCGTGCGAGGTCAGCTTCAGCGGCACGCCATCGACATCGGCCTTCGAGGCCTTGGTGTCGAGCCGCAGCGGCCCGCAGGTGAGTTCGGACGAGGCATGGCCGGCGGCGCGGCGGATCAGCGCCCTGAGCCTTGCCAGCACCTCCTCGATGTGGAACGGCTTGGTAACATAGTCATCGGCGCCGGCATCGATACCCGAAACCTTGTCGCTCCAGCGGTCGCGCGCCGTCAGGATCAGCACCGGCATCTTGCGACCACCGCGGCGCCAGCGCTCCACCACGCTGATGCCGTCCATCTGCGGCAGGCCGATATCGAGCACGACGGCATCGTAGGGTTCGGTGTCGCCGAGGAAATGGCCTTCCTCGCCGTCAAAGGCACGGTCGACGACATAGCCGGCATCGACCAGCGCGTCCGCTATCTGCCGGTTGAGATCCTTGTCATCCTCGACGACGAGTACGCGCATGCGGAGATCGATACCTGTTGAAGTGCTCGTTCAGATATAGGCCGATTCCGGCGGCCTGGGAAACGGAGGCCCGCATGATGAACGATCGGGTCAGTTCTGGGGAACGACAATCTCGGTACGACGCGGACGCTGGCCGTCCTTGCCGGGCACCAGCACGACGATGACGCAGACCTGCTGGCCACCGCGTGTCGACTGCGAGGCCTTGGCCAGCGTTCCGCCATTCTGCTCGGCCACCTGCTGGCCGATCGCGTAGCAGTCGGACGCGGCCAGGACGATCGGGCTGGCCTGGTCGGGCACGATCACCGGGATCGCTGTCGCCTGCGACGCGAACAGCCCGGCAGCACAGAGCGCCAGGGTCGCGGTTCGAAAGTGGGAGCGAAGCGTTTTCATGGTCGGCGTTGTAACGCATCGGTGCTGAACGTGAAATGAACAGTGATCGAGACGCCAGTCTAGACTCCGTTTCGGTCAGATTGAAAGCGCGTCAGGAATCTTCCTGCGTCAGCGCACGAAACCGCAGCAGCCCGTGATGCACGAGGAGATCCTCGTCGTAACGGGCCTCGGTGAATTCAAGCGACAGCCGCGTGTGGCCGCGCGGGCCGATCACTAGCGCCGCATCGGTCAGGCGAGCCTTGATGGCGTCCATGATGGCAAGCGTTTCGGCGTCGCCCAGGGCTTTCGACCAGACATGCAGCGTGATCAGCTGATCGTCGTTGTTGTCGGCACCGGTGTTCCAGTCAAAGGCACTGGTCTGGCCGCAAGTGACGTAGGGAAAGGCGGCATTGTCAGTTGCCTGCTCGAGCAGCCCCGCACCGCCCAGCAGCGCCGACAGGGACGCGTCGCTTTTAAGCCTCAGAAAAACTGCCTGCAGCAAATCGCCGGGCGCGGTCATCAGTGGTTTCCTCAAGCGGTTGCGCCAAAGACAAAGCTGCATTGCCAGATATAGCGGTTCGCCAAGCGAAAACGATGGCGATTCGTCGTCAGAATGATGATCGTCGATGATCTCGACAATACGACTTGCCTACAATCCCGTCGCCAGGCGACGTACCGCAGGACCATCGCCCGGGCAAGTAGCATGAAGTCGGTCCCGCTTGCCTGACACATGATCCTGCCTCATATGGATCAGTCCACGCGATGGAATGTTCGTTGCCGGGCTTGGCCGCGCAACGGGCATTTTCCCAGATTCCGGAGCTGAAGATGCTCGATGCAGAAAAAGCCAGGGCCGCGTCCCGGTTGCTGGTAGGCCATTGGGACAACGGCACCAGCCTCGACGCCATCCCCCAGCAGTTGCGGCCACAAACGCGGACCGACGGCTATGCCATCCAGTCGCATGTGATGGATCGTTCTTCAGCGCCGCTTTTCGGCTGGAAGATTGCCGCGACCAGCCTGGCCGGACAAAGGCACATCAATGTCGATGGCCCGATGGCCGGGCGTCTGCTCGCCGAAAAAGCGGTCGAGGTTGGCGGCGCCGTTTCGCTGGCGACGAGCAAGATGCGGGTGGCCGAGATCGAATTCGCGTTCCGTTTCGGCCGCCCTTTGCCGCCTCGCCCCACACCCTATGAAATCGCCGAGGTAATAGGTGCCGTGGCAGGCCTACACCCGGCGATCGAGATACCGGATTCACGCTACGACGATTTCTGCGCCGTCGGGGCGCCGCAGCTCATCGCCGACAATGCCTGTGCCAATCTGTTTGTCATAGGCGAGCCCGTGCAGGAAGACTGGCGCGACGTGGACCTGGCAAAACATGCGGTGACCGGTTCTGTCCTGGGAAAGTCGCAGTACAACGGGTCAGGCGCGGCGGTGCTGGGCGACCCTAGAGCGCGTACTCAACCCTTGCATGACTTTCGAAGCAGTGATTCAACGCCTTTGATTTGGAGGCGATGATGGCACGCTACGATCTAAGCGAAACGGAATGGCAAATCGTGGAGCCGCTTTTGCCGCCGCACGGCTTGGGCAAGAAGCGGGTCGACGATCGACGTGTGGTGAACGGCATATTTTATGTTTTGAGGACTGGCTCGCCTTGGCGCGATCTGCCCGAACGATATGGCCCCTACACCACGGTCTACAATCGCTTCAACCGCTGGGCTAAAAGAGGTGTCTGGTTGACGATGTT
>NZ_AXAE01000017.1 GCF_000472705.1 Mesorhizobium erdmanii USDA 3471
ACGCTGGCAGGCGAGCCGATTGCCATCGAAGAGACTGAGAACGGCGAATGGGCGATGCGCTTCTATGCCCATCCGCTCGGCTTCATCGACCACAAGCACATGAAACTGGTTCGCCGAAGCGCCACACCAACCAAACCGCCTGGCGCGGCGGCGAACCCATCATAAGGGGGAGAACTGTTACCCATGTATCCGGTTCAAACTGGTACCCATCTATCGGCTGGACACCGGCAGGGCGATGAGGGGCGGCGCCGGCCTAGGTGTTTAGACACCTCAAAGCCTGATCGGATGCATGCCACAATGCATTTCATTTGCCTCCGAGGTGGGCGCTGCCCCTCATCCGGCTGCCGCCACCTTCTCCCGTATAGTGTGTTTGGACCGGAGAAGGGAGCCTACACCAGCGGCTTCAGCGCCACCCACAATGCACCGCCGATCAGGCCGAGGAAGATCAGCCAGCCGACCTGGTTGTTCGATCGGAACAGCCGCAGGCATTGGTCCGGATCGTTGATGTCCAGGATCGTGATCTGCCGGGCCATATGGGCGCCGGCGGCGATCAATCCCGCCAGCGCCACCACTGGCGCCTGCGCGGAGGCAAAGGCGATGGCGAAGCAGATCAGCGTGCCGCCATAAAGCCCGACCAGCCACGACTTGGTGTTATCGCCGAACAATCGTGCCGTCGAGCGCACGCCGACAATGGCATCGTCTTCCTTGTCCTGATGCGCGTAGATCGTGTCGTAGCCGATCACCCACAGGATCGAGCCGATATAGAGCATGATGGCGGGACCATCGAGATCGCCGAACTCGACCGCCCATCCCATCAGCGCGCCCCAGGAAAAGGCAAGGCCGAGAAACAGTTGCGGCCAGTTGGTTATCCGCTTCATGAATGGATAGATGGCGACGATCGCCAGCGAACAGACGCCGAGCAGAATGGCGAAGCTGTTGAACTGCAGGAGCACGGCAAGGCCGACCAGCGCCTGTAGGACGAGAAACAGCCAGGCCCGCCGGCGCGTCGCCTGGCCGGACGGCAGCGGGCGCGACCGGGTCCGTTCGACCTGGTTGTCGATGTCCTCGTCGACGATGTCGTTGTAGGTGCAGCCGGCGCCACGCATGGCGATGGCGCCGACCAGGAACAGCACGAGATACCATGGCGCCGGCAGCAGCGACAGCAGCGGGTCGCCGGGGCGGGGATAGGCGCTTGCGGCGAGCGCCGCCGACCACCAGCACGGCCATAGAAGCAACTGCCAGCCGATCGGCCTGTCCCACCGCGCAAGCTGCGCGTAGGGCCAGATCGAACGCGGCAGCACGCGGTAGACCCAATGGCCGTTCGGCGCATCGGCGACACGGCCCTGGGTGGCTTTCGACTGGATAGGTTCCATTGCCATGGAGTGGCAGCAGCGGTGGAAACCGTCAAGCGGCAAGCGGACCGTCAACCCGTCAGGCGGTGAAGATGTCGCGCGTGGAAAACCAGGTCTTTGCGGTCTCGACGAAAGCAAGCACTGTCTTCGACACGCGCTGATGCGTGTCGTAGGTGAGGATGATGCGCTGCATCGGCAGCGGATCCGACAGCGGCTTGCAGATCAAGGGCAGCCCGTCATAGCTGCGGTCGCCGCTTGGCCTTGTGTAGCTGACGGCGACACCAAAACCGTTCGCCACCATGCTGCGCTGGAGCTCGAACGAACTTGTCGCCCTGTCGGCGACCGGCGAGAGGCCGCGGCCGCGGAACAGGTCGAGCATATGCTGCCAGCTGTGCGGCTGGTCCGTCGTGATCAGCGGATAGGCAGCCAGATCCGCCAGGCTGACCGATGGTTGGTTCGTCAATGCGTGGCCCGCCGGCAGCAGCGCATGCGGCCGAAGTTCACGCAGCAGGATGCGGGCGAAATGTGTCGGCAGGCTCAGATCATAGGTGAGGCCGAGATCGATGGCGGCATCGCCGAGCCGCCGCCCGAGCGTCTCGAACGTCTCGTCGCGAACGACGACTTTCACCGCGGGATAGCGTTCCGAAAAGGCGCGGATCAGCGCAGGTGCGAAGAACGGCGCCAGGTCCTCGAAGCAACCCAGCACCAGTTCGCCGCCAACAGCCGATTTGCTTGAACCAAGGCCAACGAGTTCGTCCGTTTCGGTGAGAACCTGTCTCGCCTTGGCCACGAAGGCGCGACCGAACGATGTCGGCGATACGCCGCTTCCGCGCTGGCGGACGAACAGCTTCTGGCCGAAATTCTTTTCGACCGCGTCAATCGCAACCGAAATCGAAGGCTGCGAGACGTTCAGCATCTTTGCCGCGCCGGTGACGCTGCCGTGACGTGCCACGGCGACGAGATAACGCAACTGTGTGAGAGTGACATTCATAGGATTGCCCTATGTACCAAATGAAAAGTTATTATTTTACTGAATGAAAGAGGATTGCGATAGTCGGTTCATTCCACGAGGAGAACGCCATGGCTTCCCAAACTGCAGCCCGTGCGATCAAAACCGATATCATCGACGCGGACACAATCGCCGACTACCAGCGTGACGGCGCGGTTTGCATCCGCGGCGCCTTCAAGGGCTGGGTCGATGTGATTGCCGCCGGCATCGAGCGCAACATGCAGAACCGCAGCGCCACCGCATCGGACATCGCCAATGGCAGCGGCAGTTTCTTCGACGACTACTGCAACTGGGAGCGCATCCCGGAATTCGTCAAGGTCGTGCGGGAATCGCCGGCCGCTGAACTTGCGGCGGCGGCGATGCAGTCGCGCACCGCGCAATTCTTCCATGACCACGTGCTGGTCAAGGAGCCCGGTACGCAGAAACCGACTCCCTGGCATCAGGACATCCCCTATTATTTCGTCGACGGCCAGCAGACGGTGAGCTTCTGGATTCCCATCGACCCGGTGAAGGAGGCGACGCTGCGCCTGATCGCCGGCTCGCACAAATGGGACAAGATGATCCTGCCGGTGCGCTGGCTCGACGACAGCAATTTCTATGCCGGCGAAGGCGACTATCTGCCGGTGCCGGATCCCGACAAGGACCCGTCGATGAAGGTGCTCGAATGGGAGATGGAGCCGGGCGACGCCATCCTGTTCGACTTCCGCACCGCGCATGGCGCGCGCGGCAATCCGACCGCGGCACGGCGCCGGGCGCTGTCTCTGCGCTGGGTCGGCGACGATGCCCATTATGTCGAGCGGCCGGGCCGCACCTCGCCGCCCTATCATGGCCACGGCATGCAGCCGGGCCAGAAATTGCGCGAGGACTGGTTCCCCGTGGTCTTTCCCGCCTAAATCGAGTTGCCAGAAAATCGGCGGCGATGGCTGTCGCCGATTTTTGGCCGGGATAACGTTCCCGTGCGCAAATCCGATCAAAACACCCTGATGCCTTGACCCGTCGCCCGGAGCGCAATAGCGGGTTCTCCAAGAGACTGTTTCGAAATTCGCTCTGGCGAGTCATATGGTGGTGGTTTCGAGAACCGTAGCGCAGCGGACATCTGGTCCGTGAGCAACGGAAGCGCAGAAAACGCATCAGATGGCCGCCAGAGTAGAATTTCGGCATCAAGAGGTGGCCATGAACGTTCTTCTTCTGGGCTCCGGCGGCCGCGAACATGCGCTTGCCTGGAAGATCGCCGCTTCGCCGCTGCTGACCAAGCTTTATGCGGCGCCCGGAAACCCAGGCATCGGCGGCGAGGCCGAACTGGTGAAGCTCGATATCGCCGATCATGCCTCCGTCACGGCCTTCTGCCGTGAGAAGAAAATCGACCTCGTCGTGGTCGGTCCGGAAGGGCCGCTGGTCGCCGGCATTGCCGACGATCTGCGTGCCGAAAACATCCGCGTCTTCGGACCTTCCAAGGCCGCCGCGCGGCTGGAGGGTTCGAAGGGTTTCACCAAGGACCTCTGCGCCCGGTATGATATCCCGACCGCCGCCTATGGCCGTTTCGGCGACCTGGCCTCCGCCAAGGCCTATGTCGAAAAGACCGGCGCGCCAATCGTCATCAAGGCCGATGGGCTGGCCGCTGGCAAGGGTGTCACCGTCGCCATGACGCTGGACGAGGCACGGGCGGCGCTAGATGCCTGCTTTGAGGGCTCCTTCGGGGCCGCCGGGGCGGAGGTGGTGATCGAGGAATTCATGACCGGCGAGGAGGCGAGCTTCTTCTGCCTCTGCGACGGCAGCACGGCACTTCCCTTCGGCACGGCACAGGACCACAAGCGCGTCGGCGACGGCGACACCGGCCCAAACACCGGCGGCATGGGCGCCTATTCGCCGGCCCCGGTGATGACGCCGGAGGTGGTCGAGCGCACCATGCGCGAGATCATCGAGCCGACCATGCGCGGCATGACCGAACTTGGCGCGCCTTTCGCCGGCATTCTCTTCGCCGGGTTGATGATCACCGACAAGGGGCCGAAGCTGATCGAATACAACACCCGTTTCGGCGATCCGGAATGCCAGGTGCTGATGATGCGGCTCAAGGATGATCTGCTGGTGCTGCTCAACGCCGCCGTGGACGGTCAGCTGGCGCACACTTCGATACGCTGGCGCGACGAGGCGGCGCTCACCGTGGTGATGGCGGCGAGGGGTTATCCCGGTACGCCAGAAAAGGGGTCTGTCATCCGCGGCGTCGAAGGCGCGGCGGGCGAAGGCGTGCAGATATTCCATGCCGGCACCGCCATCAACGGCGGCGCGCTGGTTGCCAATGGCGGCCGCGTCCTCAATGTCACCGCGACCGGCGCCACCGTCGGCGAGGCGCAGACGCGAGCCTATGCCGCGCTCGACCGGATTGATTGGCCGGATGGCTTCTGCCGCCGCGACATCGGCTGGCAGGCCGTGGCGCGCGAGCGGGCGAGGTAGCAACGCTACCGCTGGCCGCGATCAATCTCGGTCGAAGCGGTGCTGACCGGGTCGGCCGCGGCAAAGGCGGCGTCGAGTTGCTCGGCTGAGCGCTGCCCGGCTCGCTTCCAGGCCACATATTGCACAATGCCGAAGCCCGGCCTGCGGGGCACCGTCTTCACTACCGGCATGCGGAACCCGTCGCTGAATTTGGACCAGCGCGAACCGAGCACCGCGACCATTTCCTCGAAGGTCGGCGGTGTTGCCACATCCGCATAGACGAGGGTGGCCTTGCCGGCGAGCGCCGCTTCGCGCGAGAGCGGCACCGGTACGCTGGCAAGATAGTCGGATGGTACGTCGATCAGCCCGCCAAAGGGCCATTGCTGGCGCAGCGTGGCGGCATCCGTCGGTACGACGTTGACGTCGATATCGTCAGGCGTGCCGGCCACCCTGTAGGGGCAACGGAAGCGGCCGCAATTGGCCTGTGCCGAGAATTGCCAGAGCGCATAGCCCTGCCAGTTGCCCATCGGAAAATGCACGTCGATATCAGGCTTGTAGCGCGCGTACCAAAGTGGCAGCCGCGACAGCAGCCGGTATTTGTAGCGGTTGTCGGCGATGTACTGGGCCGTCTTGCCGTTGGTGTAGAGAACCGGGAAGCGGCCCATGCGCCGATGCACCTGGCGCACGAACTCCTCGGCATCGTCGAGCGACATCCATTGCTGGGGATCGATGCCCTCGATGTCGAGAGCCATGAGATCATCCGGCGCCGGGTCGGCGAAATCGAGGAAATTATTGGCCTGTTCGACCGGATTGCCGGGGCGGGCGAGATGATAGGCACCCCATTTCATGCCAAGTGCCTTGGCCACGACCCGGCGCGTCTGGAACAATTCGCGCGTCACCGCATGGCGCTTCCACAGCGCTTTGCAGAGCTTCATGTCGGTCTCGCCGCCGAAGCAGAAATAAGGCGGCGGCATGCCGTCGGACGCCTTGTTGATGAAGGCGGCGATGCGCTTGTCGGTGGCAAGCTGCGCCCAGTCGATGGAATTGTACTCGTAGGCGTCGACCACCAGCGCGCGGTCGGCGTTCTTCCACGGCTCGGAAAAATCCGAGGCCTTTGCCGCCGTCGACAACGCCATCGTCGCTGCGAAAGCGAGAAGCGCCGTGCGGCGAAAGAGGCGCACCGTCCTTTTCAAACAGGCAATCCCCGTTGATCAAAGGCAGATGCTGAACCGCTATGGTTAAGGAAATGCTTCCCGATGCTCGCGCCGGCCAAGTCAGCGTCGCATGAGCGGTTGAAATTCAAACGGGTCGGGCGCGGGCTCTTGCCGCAGCGTGCCTTCTGCGGCGCGCTTGCGGTGGTGGGCGAGCGAGCATTGCGGCGAGCACAATATGCCGCGATCCGACCAGTAGGCGGCGCCGTGTTCCAGCTGGCCGCCATGATGCCAGAATCCCGTTGCGCGATAGGGCAGGCCGCATTCGATGCAGCGATAGGCGTCGGGTCTGGCGAGCATGGATGGTTCCGTTCGGCTGGTTCTGGTCTTTCGCCGGTCGGCTCGATCCGGCATCGATCGAATTTAATACAGGCTGGCGCGATTGCAAAATCCGCGTGACAAAATTTGACGTTTACGTAAAAAGAAGATGGGAGACCGCCCAAAGGCGGATGGTTTTGCGGCGGCCTCGGCCTTAGGGTCGGGGGAGGCCGATGCATCAGGAGGATCGAGCGGCATGTATCGGGCACCGGTCGAGGATATTGCGTTCACGCTGAAGCATGTGGCGGGCATGAAACCGGCCCTGGATACCGCCGCGTTCGGCGATTTGGGTGAGGATCTGGTCGACGCCGTCCTTGGCGAGGCCGGCCGGTTCGCCACCGAGGAGGTGGCGCCGCTCTACAAGATCGGCGACGAACACGGTTCCGTGCTGAAAGACGCCGCCGTCACCACGCCGCCCGGCTGGAAAGACCTTTATCGCCGCTGGATCGATGGCGGCTGGAACGCGCTTTCCGGTCCTGAAGAGTATGGCGGCCAGGCTTTGCCGACCATGCTCGGCGTCGCCGCGCTCGAAATGTGGAATTCGGCCGCCATGGCCTTCGGCATCGGCCCGACGCTGACCATGGGCGCAGTCGAAGCGCTCGACAAGCATGCCTCTGAAGACCTCAAGGCGAAATATCTCGAGAAGCTCGTCTCCGGCGAATGGATGGGCACGATGAACCTTACCGAGCCGCAGGCCGGCTCCGATCTCGCCGCCCTGCGCGCCCGCGCCGAGCCTGCCGGCGACGGCACTTATCGCATCTTCGGCCAGAAGATCTTCATCACCTATGGCGAGCATGATTTCACCGACAACATCATCCATCTGGTGCTGGCGCGGCTGCCGGATGCGCCTGCCGGCACACGCGGCATCTCGCTGTTCCTTGTGCCGAAGTTTTTCGTCAACGACGATGGCTCGCTCGGTGGCCGCAACGACGTGTTCTGTTCCGGCCTCGAGCACAAGCTCGGCATCCATGCCTCGCCCACCTGCACCATGATTTATGGCGATGGGTTCCAGGGCACCAGGCCCGGCGCCATCGGCTGGCTGATCGGAGAGGAGAACAAGGGCCTCGCCTGTATGTTCACCATGATGAACAACGCACGGCTTTGCGTCGGCATGCAGGGTGTGGCCGTCGCGGAAGCAGCTACCCAGAAGGCGATCGCCTATGCCAATGAACGCCGCCAGGGCAAGGCGGCGGATTACGCGGGTGCCGGCATGGCGCCGATCGTCCATCATCCCGACGTGCAGCGCAATCTCCTGACCATGAAGGCGCTGACGCAGACGGCGCGGGCAATCAGCTATTGCTGTGCCCACGCCATCGACAAGGCACGGATCTCCGATGGTGACGAGGCTGCACATTGGCGCGACCGCGCCAATCTTTTGACGCCGCTCGCCAAGGCGTTTTCGACCGATATCGGCGTCGAAGTCGCCTCGCTCGGCCTCCAGGTGCATGGCGGCATGGGCTTTATCGAAGAGACGGGTGCGGCGGCCTTATACCGCGACGCGCGCATCGCGCCGATCTATGAAGGCACCAATGGCATCCAGGCGATAGACCTGGTGACCCGCAAGCTGCCGCTCGGCGGCGGCGAGCATGTGCATGGCTACATCGCCGAGTTGAAAGCAAGCGCCGATCAGGTGCGGACTTCGAACCGCGACGGTTTCGGCCGCACCGCCGATGCGCTCGACGCCGCGCTCGGCGACCTGACACAAGCGACGCGTTTCCTGCAAAAACTGTCGGCCGACGGCCGCACGGAGCAGGCGCTGGCGGGGGCGACGCCATATCTGCGGCTGATCTCGCTTGCCGCCGGCGGTGCCTATCTGGCGCGCGGCGCTCTTGCCGATCAGGGACGTACCGCTCTTTGCCGCTTCTTTGCCGAGAATCTGCTCGGCGAGGCGCGCGCCTTGAAGGAGCGCGTCATCGACGGCGCGGAGAGCCTCGCTGCCGCTGGCAAGACGCTTATATCAGCCTGAATTCTCACAGCGCTCACCAGGGAAAAATGACCGTGACAGACCATATTCTCGTCGAGCGCCAGGGCGCCATCCAGATCATCCGCATGAACCGCCCGGACAAGAAGAACGCGCTGACGCGCGCCATGTACGCGAAGATGTCGGCGGCTCTTGCCGAAGGGGATGCGGATCCGGCGGTCCGCGTCCATGGTTTCCTCGGCGTGCCGGGCGCGTTCTCTTCCGGCAACGACCTTGCCGATTTCATGGTTGTCGCCACCGGCGGCGATGGCGGCACGGAAGTCTGGGATTTCCTGATGGCGCTGGCCAGGGTCGAAAAACCCATCGTCTCCGGCGTCGATGGCATAGCGGTCGGCATCGGCACGACGATCAACCTGCATTGCGACCTGACCTTCGCCACGCCCCGCACCGTGTTCAGAACGCCTTTCGTCGACCTGGGCCTTGTCCCCGAGGCCGGATCCAGCCTGCTGGCGCCGCGCATCCTGGGCCAGCAGGGCGCGTTCGCCCTGCTTGGCCTTGGAGAAGGCTTCTCGGCCGAGCGCGCGAAGGCAGCCGGCCTGATCTATGACGTGGTCGAGGAGGGCGCGCTGGAGGCCTCGGTACTCGCGGCCGCCGGCCAGATCGCCGCCAAACCGCCGCAGGCGCTGAAGATCGCGCGCGATCTGATGCGCGGCTCGCGCGACGACCTCGTCGCCCGCATCGGCGAGGAAAGCGAGCATTTTCGCGAACGCCTGAAGTCGGACGAGGCGCGTGCGGCGCTGACCGCCTTCATGACCCGGAAGAAGAGCTGAGGCCTCGCCCCGTCAGGGATACAGGCGCGTCTTGTCCCAACCGCCCTTGGCGTTGCGTGAGAAGACCACCCGGTCGTGCAGCCGGAACGGCCTGTCGTGCCAGAATTCGATCGTCTGCGGCATGATGCGGAAGCCCGACCAGTGCTTTGGCCGCGGAATCTCGCCGATCGCGTAACGCGCCGTGTATTCGGCGACGGCTTTCTCCAGCGCGAAGCGGCTTTCCAGCGGCCGTGACTGTTTCGACGCCCAGGCGCCGATGCGGCTGCCACGTGGCCGCGTCGCGTAGTAGGCGTCGGCTTCGGCATCGCCGACGATCTGCACCGGGCCGCGGATGCGCACCTGACGGCGCAGCGATTTCCAGTGGAAACACATCGCCGCCTTCATGCTGCCAAGAATCTCCTTGCCCTTGGCGCTTTCGAAATTCGTGTAGAACACAAAGCCGCTTTCATCGAACCCCTTGAGCAGCACCATCCGCACGTCAGGCATGCCTTCGGCATCGACGGTCGCCAGGGCCACGCCGTTGGCGTCGTTGATTTCGCTCTTGGTGGCGTCGTCCAACCATGCGGCAAAGAGGCGAAACGGCTCGGCCGCTTCGGTAAAGTCACTGCTTGTTAACTCGGTGTCGCTCATAGTTTTTCTCAAATTGTCACGAAATCAGGGAGGTTGCCGATTGTCGCGTATCGCGCAAGCTTTTGACAGCAGGCAATGGAGCGTTATCGCTTCGGCCAGCGCGAAAGCGGCGATCGTGGCGGCCGCCTTGCCGCTTGCCGCCTGCGGCGCGGGCGGCTTCAGCCTGGAGAAGGCCGAAGTCGACCGTTCGATCCTGACCAGCAGCATGCAGGCCCCATCAGCGCCCGCCGATTCGGATCGCGACTCCGACCAGACGACGATCGGCAATGCGGTGTCCTCCGCCGACATAGAACAGCTCGGCGGCCAGGCCGTGCCGTGGGCGAATTCCGGCACAGGCTCACGCGGCTCGATCACCGAACTGGCGGAATTGAAGGACAGGGGCCGGACATGCCGCCGCTTCAAGGCCTCGCGCGAAAGTTTTGACGGCGTTGCCATGTTCGAGGGCGAACTGTGCCTTGCCAGTGCCGGCGGCTGGCGCATGCAGGGCTTCAAGGCGCTCTGAACTCTGATTTTCCACTTTTGATATGACGGTCCGCCACTGGAATTTCTTCCTATGCGGGCGCATATAGGGGGCAAGTATGGACTCAACTCCTTTCCAGGGCAGAACGCATGCGCGACCCGTATGAGGTGCTGGGCGTTGCGAAGAACGCATCGGCCAAGGACATAAAATCGGCGTACCGGAAACTCGCCAAGAAACATCATCCGGACCAGAATCCGAATGATCCCAAGGCGAAGGACCGCTTTGCCCAGGCCAATCAGGCCTATGAGATCGTCGGCGACGAGAAGAACCGCGCCGCTTTCGATCGCGGCGAGATCGACGCCGACGGCAAGCCGCGCTTCCAGGGGTTTGAAGGCGCTGCCGGTGGCGATCCCTTTGGCGGGTTTCGCCGTCAGCAAGGGGCCGGCGGTTCGCGATTCGAATTCCGGTCAGGACGCCCGGGCGGCGATCCTTTCGACGGCAACAGCGATATTTTCAGCCAGATTTTCGGCGACGCCTTTTCCGGCGCGCGCGGCGCGGGCCAAGGCGGGGCAGGAACAGGCGACCGTCGCCAGCCGGCGAAGGCTGCCGATCTCAACGTCACGCTCGACGTCACCATCGAGGAAGCCGCGACCGCCGAAAAGGTGACAGCCATGTTCCCCGATGGCCGCAAGGTTGTGGTCAAACTGCCGGCCTTTGTCGAGGATGGTCAGACCATCCGGTTGAAGGGGCAGGGCGAGCAGGGGCCGGGCCAGCCCGGCGACGCGCTGGTCAAGATCCATATCCGCCGGCATCCGCGCTACCGCATCGAGGGCCGCGACCTGCATGCTGATCTGCCGGTGTCGCTGGCGGATGCCGTGCTGGGCGCCAAGGTGCCAGTCGAGACTCCGACCGGCAAGCTTGCCGTCAATGTTCCTGCCTGGTCGAGTTCGGACAAGATCCTGCGCCTCAAGGGGCGGGGTCTTCCGGAAAAAGCCGGCGGCCATGGCGACCTCTACGCCCATGTGCGCATCATGCTTCCGGACGGCGGCGACAACGCGCTGGAAACGCTGTTGCGCGGCCAAAAAGGCTGATCCCGCGCTTTGTCCCCCGAACTGTCCGGTTTGAGCGCTTGAAGGGGCTGTGTGCCTGTGCGATAGGCACTCCACAAAGCATAAACCTTGCGGAGAGCGCTCACATGGCGGGTGGACAGGGCCTGATGGCCGGCAAGCGCGGCCTCATTCTTGGCGTCGCGAACAACAGATCGATTGCCTACGGCATCGCCAAGGCCTGTGTTGACCACGGTGCCGAGATCGCGCTGACTTATCAGGGCGAGGCGTTCAAGAAGCGCGTCGAGCCGCTGGCGGCGGAACTGGGCGCCTTTGTCGCCGGTCATTGCGACGTCACTGACCCGACGAGCCTCGACGAGGTTTTCGCCAATGTCGCCAAGCATTGGGGCAAGCTCGACTTCCTTGTCCATGCCATCGCTTTTTCCGACAAGGACGAACTGACCGGCCGCTATGTCGAGACGACGCGCGACAACTTCCTGCGCACCATGGACATTTCGGTCTATTCCTTCACCACCATCGCCAAGCGCGCCGAGGCGCTGATGACCGAGGGCGGCTCGCTGCTGACGCTGACCTACTACGGCGCCGAGAAGGTGATGCCGCACTACAACGTGATGGGCGTCGCCAAGGCAGCGCTCGAAGCCAGCGTGCGTTATCTCGCCGTCGATCTCGGCGGCAAGAAGATCCGCGTCAACGCCATCTCAGCCGGCCCGATCAAGACGCTGGCCGCCTCCGGCATCGGCGACTTCCGCTACATATTGAAGTGGAACGAATACAATTCGCCGCTGAAGCAGACGGTCACGCAGGAGGAGGTCGGTGATTCCGGCGTCTATTTCCTGTCCGACCTGTCGCGTGGCGTCACCGGCGAAGTGCACCATGTCGATTCAGGCTACCACGTGGTCGGCATGAAGGCGGTCGACGCGCCTGACATTTCGACGGTCAAGGAATAACTCCCTCCGCCCAGGCCTTGGCCCGACCTTCGGAAGACCTGATGTACCCGCTGGTTTATATCGTGCGCCACGGCCAGACCGCGTGGAACGCCGAGTTGCGGCTTCAGGGTCAGGCCGACACCGATCTCAATGTCCTCGGCCGCGAACAGGCGACTGGAAACGGGCTTCGGCTGGCCGAACTCGTACGCGATCCCGGGGAATTCGACTTCGTCGCCAGCCCGATGCGGCGGACGCGCGAAACGATGGAGCGTATTCGCGCCGCGATGAAGCTCGATCCAGGCGGTTATCGAACCGACCCTCGCCTCGTCGAAGTCAATTTCGGTGATTGGCAAGGATTTACCTTCGCCGAGCTGGAAACACAGTCTCCCGGAGCGAGTCGGACCCGCGCACTCGACAAATGGAATTTTCAGCCGCCCGGCGACGGGGCGGAGAGCTACCAGATGCTGCTCGAACGAGTAAAACCCTGCTTCGATGCGCTCGACCGCAAGACGGTCTGCGTGACGCATGGCGGCGTCATGCGCACTTTGTTCCGCTTCGTGCTTGATATGGCTGAGGACGAGGCCGCAAACCTGGAGATACCGCAGGATCGCGTACTCAAACTCCAAGGCAAGAGCCTGGAGTGGCTTTAGATCGCCTGACCTCTAGATGTTTGATCCCAGGCTTTGATGGGGCATCCTTATCTTCCGAATCAAAGGATGCGCTATGGGCCAGGTTCTGCATGGGAGCGCCACAACGACAGAGGCGGTCCGTCGAGCGATACAGCATAGTCAAGAGAGCCTGAGGACGCTGGCCAAGCGCTATGGGATCAATCAGAAGACGGTTGCTAAGTGGAAGACGCGAACTTCGGTCGCCGATCTGCCGACTGGTCCGAAGGAACCGAGATCGACAGTGCTCTCGATCGAGGAGGAGGCGGTAATCGTCGCCTTCCGGCGCTACACGTTGCTACCGCTCGACGACTGCCTTTATGCCTTGCAGCCAACCATCCCGCACCTGACGCGGTCTTCATTGCATCGGTGCCTGCAACGTCATGGCATCGGCCGGTTGGCGGATGTCGAGGGCGACAAACCGGCGAAGAAGAAATTCAACAGCTACCCGATCGGCTACTTCCACATCGACATTGCCGAGGTCAGGACCGAGCAGGGCAAGCTACACATGTTCGTGGCCATAGACCGCACCTCGAAATTCGCCTTCGTCGAGTTGCACGAGAAGGCCCCCACCGCCGTATCGAGAGACTTTCTACTGCGGCTGATCGCGGCCGTCCCCTACAAGATTCATACAGTGCTTACAGACAACGGCATCCAGTTCACCACCCCCGGTGCCGGTGGGTCGGCGGTGCCGCTGATCAAGGAGGCAATCGCCAATGGCGAGATATTCCGCGCTCACGCCTTCGAGTACACCTGCGCCAGGAATGACATCGAGCACCGCACGACCAAAGCCAGGCATCCGTGGACCAACGGCCAGGTCGAGAGAATGAACCGGACCATCAAGGACGCCACCGTCAAGCGCTTCTACTACGAGAGCCATGACCAATTACGCACCCATCTCGCCGACTTCGTTGCCGCCTACAACTTCGCCCGCAGGCTCAAGACCCTCAAAGGTCTCACGCCCTACGAGTTCATCTGCAAGGCGTGGGCGTCACAACCGGAACGCTTCAAACTAAATCCGCTCCAGCAAATGCCGGGACCAAACCTCTAGTTCGTGTCGCTGTCCGGCAACTGCATATCGGTTACGACGTTTTCGCCATCCGTCACATCGTAGGCGATGACGATATCCATCCCCGGCTTCAGCGCGTCGAGATCGGTCTCGGCGTTCAGCTTGTAGGACTTGCCGTCATCCAGCGTCAGCGTCAGCGCATCCTTGTCGATCTTCTTGATCAGGCCCTCGGTCTGGCCGGCGAAAGCAGCGGTGGAAAACAGCAGCGTGGCGGCAACAGCGCCAATCAGGGTACGCATCATCGTCCTCTTTGGTCATTGCGCCGGCATGTTAGCGGCGGATCCTCAACGGCGAATGGAGCAGAGCAGAAACCAACCGAATGTGTCAAAACTAAATCCGCCAGATCACGGTTTGACCCCTGTGGAAAACGCCAATAGAAGGCAGGCTTGAACCGGCTCCGTTGCCGGGCAGGGCACGTTTCCATGTCTCACAACACGTTCGGCCATCTTTTCCGCGTCACCACCTGGGGCGAAAGCCATGGTGCAGCGCTCGGCTGCGTGGTCGATGGTTGCCCGCCTGGCATCCGCTTCACGCGCGACGAAATCCAGGCCGAACTCGACAAGCGCCGGCCGGGCCAGTCGCGTTTCGTCACGCAGCGCCGGGAGCCGGACGAGGTGAAGGTGCTGTCGGGCTTCGTGCTGGACGAGGACGGCGAGACGATGATCACCACCGGTACGCCGGTCTCGATGCTGATCGAGAATGTCGACCAGCGTTCCAAGGATTATGGCGAGATCGCCCGCCAGTACCGGCCGGGCCATGCCGACTACACCTATGACGTCAAATACGGCATACGCGACTATCGCGGCGGCGGCCGCTCCTCGGCCCGCGAGACGGCCGCCCGCGTTGCAGCCGGCGCCTTGGCGCGCAAGGTGGTGCCCGGCATGGTGGTGCGTGGCGCGCTGGTGTCGATGGGCGAAAAGTCGATCAACCGCGCCAACTGGAACTGGAATTTCATCGGCAATGCCGAGAACCCGTTTTTCACGCCCGATCCCGCCTCCATTCCCGTCTTCACGCAGTATCTCGACGGCATCCGCAAGGCCGGATCCTCGGTCGGAGCGGTGATCGAGATCGTCGCCGACGGCGTTCCGCCGGGGCTCGGCGCGCCGATCTATGCCAAGCTCGACCAGGACATCGCGTCGGGCCTGATGTCGATCAATGCCGTCAAGGGCGTCGAGATCGGCAGCGGCTTCGAGGCCGCCCGCATCACCGGCGAGCAGAATGCCGACGAGATGCGCATCGGCAATGACGGCAATCCGGTGTTCCTGTCCAACAATGCCGGCGGCATCCTCGGCGGCATCTCGACCGGCCAGGCGATCATTGCCCGTTTCGCCGTCAAGCCGACCTCGTCGATCCTGACGCCGCGAAAGTCGATCGACAAGGACGGCCACGACGTCGAGGTGATGACCAAGGGCCGGCACGACCCCTGCGTCGGCATTCGCGCCGTGCCGATTGGCGAGGCGATGGTCGCCTGCGCCATCGCCGACCACTATCTGCGGCATCGCGGACAGACGGGAAGGGTGTAGACCCTGGGCAGCAGGAATATTGCTGCACTGTTCATCGAAACAGCCAAAATTTTCCTTTTCCCTACTCCCTTACTGCCCTATTCCCCTACTGCCCTGCGAGCAAAGCGAGCACTTCCATGCCTTACGACCAGAAGAAGATCGTCGAAGCCATCCGTGCTTTCGAACGCGGTGAGATCGTCGTCGTCATGGATGATGACGGGCGCGAGAACGAAGGCGACCTGATCGTCGCCGCTGTCCATTGCACGCCGGAGAAGATGGCCTTTATCATCCGCAACACTTCCGGCATCGTCTGCACGCCGATGCCGCGCGAGGAAGCCAAGCGGCTCAACCTGCAGCCGATGGTCGCTGACAATGATTCCGCCCACACCACCGCTTTCACCGTCAGCGTCGATTTCAAGCATGGCACGACGACAGGCATTTCGGCCGATGACCGCACGCTGACCGTGCGCAATCTTGCCAATGGCAATGTCGGCGCTTCAGATTTCGTCCGTCCGGGCCACATATTTCCGCTGATCGCGCGCGAAGGCGGCGTGCTGATGCGTTCGGGCCATACAGAGGCGGCGGTCGACCTCTGCAAGCTCGCCGGCCTGCAGCCGATCGGCGTCATTTCCGAACTGGTCAATGATGACGGCACCGTCAAGCGCGGCCCGCAGGTGCAGGCCTTCGCCGAAGAGCATGGCCTCAAGCAGGTGTCGGTCGCCGACCTCATCGCCTACCGCCAGCGCAAGGAAACGCTGGTCGAGCGCGTCGCCTGCTCCGATATCGATACGCTCGGCGGCAAGGCGCAGGTGTTCACCTACACGCTGCCCTGGGACACCATGCATCATGTCGCCGTCGTCTTCGGCGACATCCGCGACGGCGAGGATGTACCGGTGCGGCTGCATTCCGAGGATGTGGTGACCGACGTCTTCGGCACCAGCCATCGGCTGGATGCCATCATGAAAGCGATGGGCGAGCGCAAGCGTGGCGTCATCGTCTACCTGCGCGAGGGCTCGGTCGGCGTGGCCCACCAGGAGCGCAAGCGTCCTCAGTCCGGCGACCGCGAGGATCACGAAGAGGCACGCCGGCGCGAGAATGAATGGCGCGAAATCGGCCTCGGCGCGCAGATACTCAAGGATCTCGGCATTTCCTCGATCAACCTGATCGCCTCGCGCGAGCGCCACTATGTCGGCCTGGAAGGCTTTGGCATCCACATTGCCAAGACCGAGATTATCTAGGCAGGAAGGGGCTGAGCCTTCGGAAGTGTACTTGACGGCTGACTCCTAATCGTTACTCCGCAGGAGCGATGGCTGCTTCGCATCCGTCCAGGTCGCATTTGTGAGTGGCCAGGCTGCGCTGGCCGAGCAGCACCGTCGCCAGCGCGATTGCGCCCGATGCCACAGAGACCCAGAACCCGTTCTGGGCGCCGAACGCGTCAACAGCCGCTCCGGCGGCGAACGAACCGAGCGCCATGCCGATGCCGATGCCGGTGGTGACCCAGGTGATGCCCTCGGTCAGCATCGCTTCCGGCACATGGCGTTCGATCAGGCCGAAAGCCGTGATGAAGGTCGGCGAGATCGCCACGCCGCTTATGAATACGGTCAGCGCCAGAAGCGGCACGCTGTTGGCGGTGAGCGGCATCAGCGTGCCGAGTGCAACCAGGGCTACCGCGATTGCCAGCTGGCGCTGCAATGGTGCCTTCAGGTTCAGCGCGCCGACAATGATGCCGAGCACGAACGACCCCAGCGCATAGACGCCGATGACGAGGCTGGCGGCGCCGGCTTGGCCGAGCTCCTTGGTGATGGCCACGGTGCTCACTTCCGTTGTCGCGAAGGTGGCGCCGATGAAGATCAGGGCGAAGGTGATGATCTGCACCGGGCGCAGCCGGATCGCCGAGCCGCTCGAGCCCTGGTCCACCGGACGCACATGCGGTTCGGTCGATCGCTGCAGGATGAACGCCATCGAGCCGAAGGCAAGGAACAGCGTGCTCGCCAGCATGCCGGCTTCGGGGAACAGGGCGGTACTCAGGCCGACCGAGAGCGATGCTCCGGCGATATAGACCAATTCGTCCGCCGCCGACTCGAAGGCAAACGCAGTGTTCATCTCGGACCGGCCGCGAAAAAGCTCGGTCCAGCGCGCGCGCACCATGGCCGGCATGCTGGGCATGGCCGCTGCCAGCAGCGCAGACAAAAACAACGTCCAAGCCGGCCAGTCCTGATTGGCCGACGCAATCAGCATGAGGAACGCGAGTACGGAGATAATTGTGGTCGGCATGACGATCCGCGTCTGGCCAAGACGGTCCACCAGCCTCGATATTTGCGGCGCCACGAAAGCATTGGCCAGCGCGAATGTCGCCGAGACGGCACCCGCCAGCCAATACTCACCGCGTGTCTGCGACAGCATCGCCACGATGCCGATCGGCGCCATCGCGATCGGCAGGCGCGCCACGAAGCCGGCGGTTGCAAAACCTTTGGCTCCTGGGACGCGGAAGATTTCCGAATAGGGGTTTTGCATGGGTTCCTCGACAAAGGACAATTCGACAACTACATACGAAGCGTATGAAGATTAGATAGAGCATACGCGGCGTATGTCAATTGGCATACGTCGCGTATGTGGATAAGGCCAGAAGCATGCACCGACCCCGCAAGGAGATGATCGCCGAGACGCGCGCCAAGCTGATCGCCGCGGCCCGCCAGGCCTTCGGCACGACAGGCTACGCCGAAGCGTCGATGGACGATTTCACCGCATCGGCCGGACTGACGCGCGGCGCCCTCTATCATCACTTCGGCGACAAGAAGGGGCTTCTGGAGGCGGTTATTGCCGAAATCGATGCCGAAATGGCGGCTCGGGTGAATGAGGTCGCATCGAAGGCGCCGACCCGCTGGCAGCATTTCGTCGACGAATGCACGACCTATATCGAGATGGCGCTGGAGCCGGAAATCCAGCGCATCATGTTCCGGGATGGCCCGGCCGTGCTGGGCGATCCGGCGCAATGGTCGAATGCCAATGCCTGCGTCGGTTCAATGACCGATCATCTGACCGCGCTGCAGGGGGAAGGAGTGGTCGTCCCCAGCGTCGACCCGGAGACCGCCGCGCGGCTGATCAATGGCGCCAGCAGCCAGGCGGCGCAGCGGATCGCCAATTCGAACGACCCTGAAGCGACGTCGAAGATGGTGGTGGCGGCGTTCAAGCAACTGCTCGAAGGCCTGCTCAGAAAACCGGATACCCCGAGGAACTGAAATCCCGTCTGCGGCCTAGTGCGCGCCCCCGATTGACAATCTTCGGGGTGAGCGCATCCTTTGCAGCCATCTCTGAGGGGAGATTCGGGCATGTGGGATTTCGAGATCGGCAGGTCGGTGTCCATCATGATGCGGACCTGGCCCTTCATTGTCTTTCGCATGATCGTCTATTTCGGCATTACGCTGGCCTACATCATCGCGACTGGCACCGGTGCCTCGGTCGGCTTTGGCGTCGGCCATATCTCTACCGATCCCGACGGGCCGATGTCCTTCGCCCTGTGGGGCGGGGTGGTCGGCTTCGGCGTGGTCTCGATCGCCGTCTACTGGATCCGCGAATACATCCTCTACGTCGTCAAGGCCGGCCATATCGCCGTCATGGTCCATCTGATCGATGGCCGGGATGTTCCCGACGGCCAGAACCAGATCGCCTATGCCAGGCAGGTGGTGACAGAGCGTTTCGCCGAGGCCAATATTCTTTTCGTCGTCGACCAGCTGGTCAAGGGTGCCATCCGCGCCATCACCGGCCTGCTCGGCGGCATTGCCGCCTTCCTGCCCATTCCCGGCTTGAGTGGCCTGGTCTCTTTCATCAACACGGTGATCCGCCTGTCGCTGACCTATGTCGACGAGATCATTCTCGGCTACAACATCCGCATCAACTCGTCCTCGCCCTTCGAAACCGCGCGGGAAGGCGTCGTGCTCTACGCCCAGAACGGCAAGACCATGGTGAAAAACGCCGTCTGGCTGGCGGTGATCATGTGGGGCGTGTCGTTCGTCATCTTTCTGCTGATGCTGGCTCCGGCCGCCGCCATTTTGTTCCTGATGCCAGGGCAGCTCGCCGGCTGGGCCTTCGTTCTCGCCATCGTCTTCGCCTGGGCCTTCAAGGCGGCGTTTATCGAGCCGTTCGCCATCGCCTGCCTGATGCAGGTCTATTTCAAGACCATCGCCGGCCAGGTGCCCGATCCGGCCTGGGACGCTAGGCTGGCCGAGGCGTCGTCGAAGTTCCGGGAGTTGAAGGACAAGGCGCTGGCCTCGTTCGGCGGCTCACGCTGGGGCACGGCCGGCGCGACGCGCTGATCAGCGGCGCATGCCCGCTCAACAACAAAGCCGTTGAGCCGAGACGCCGTGGATTTGAGCGGCGCTTCGCCTTGCCCGCCAAAAGTCTCGCTCATGATCAAGTCGGGCAGCGGCAGGCGCCGGCCCCAGCCATGCGTTTCAAGGTCCGGTTTGGGAGCGAACTCGGAAACACGGCCGACGCAGAGATAGGCGATCGGCGTCACATGCTCGGGAATGGACAGCAGGTTCTTCAATGCTTTTGGTTCGATGATGCTGACCCAGCCGACACCCACGCCTTCGGCCCGTGCTGCCAGCCAGAAATTCTGCGCCGCGCAGACGGTGCTGTAGAGATCCATCTCCGGATTGTGCCAGCGTCCAAGGGGTGAACCTTTCGAACGCTCGCGATCGCAGGTGATGCAGATGTTGAGCGCGCTTTCGCAGATGCCTTCGAGCTTCAGCTTGCGGTAAAGCGCCTGCCGCTCTTCCTCGATGGCCGGCAGCTCCTGTTCTCGCGCGGCCAGGAACAGGTCGCGCACTTCCGCCCGCCGCGCCGTTTCGCGAATGACAATGAAATTCCAGGGCTGCATGAAGCCGACCGATGGCGCGTGATGGGCGGCAAGCAGAAGCCGCGCCAGCACCTCGTCTTCAAGCGGGGTCGGCAGGAAATGGCTGCGCACGTCGCGCCGCGTGAACATGGCGCGGTAGACCGCGTCGCGTGCCGCCTGTTCAAATCCATCTTCCGTTGCAGCGGTCATGGCTTCTGGCATCGCTTGTCCCCTTGCGATTGCAATCAATGCCATCCGCCTGACCATGCGGATGACGATGCCTGCCAGGCCGGTCTTCTGGCTCGGGATCAACCCGCGTCCGGTGCCTTCCCGTCATCGACAGTGGCATTTACCGGCGCGGTCCCCCTTACAGCGTTGGGCACGCCACGGAATCAAACCGTGTTCCCGATTCTCCCGCCAGAGCATTTGCGAAAACAAACAGACCGGCGGGCACCAGGCAGTGGCGGCACCTTACGCCGAAGCGCCCGCGGACGCCAATCCCCACAGCGACGCCAATGGACGCAGGTATGATTTTCCCCAGCGATCAAGCTGCAATGCATGGCCATCGCGGCGCCGGGGCACTAGATAGGAAGCATGACAACCCGTCTCTATACCCATCCGATCTTCCTCGAGCACATCACCCCGCCCGGTCACCCCGAACGACCGGATCGCTTGCGCGCCATCGAGCGCGTGCTCGACGACGAGGCCTTTGCCGCGCTTGACCGGGTCAAGGCGCCGGAAGGTGATGAGGCCACCATCCTCTACGCCCATCCCGCCGATTTCGTCGCCCGCGTGCGCGCCGCCATTCCTGACGAGGGCATCGCGCGCATCGATGCCGACACCACCGCCAGTCCGAAGAGCTGGCAGGCGGTGATCACCGCGATCGGCGCCGCCAACGCCGCCGTTGACGACGTCTTTACCGGCCGTGCCGACAATGTTTTTGTTGCCGCGCGCCCACCCGGCCACCACGCCGAAAAGACCACGGCCATGGGTTTCTGCTTCTTCAACACAGCGGCGATCGCGGCCCGCTACGCGCAGAGGAAGCATGGCGCCGAGCGTGTCGCCGTCGTCGATTGGGACGTGCACCACGGCAATGGCACGCAGGATATTTTCTGGGACGATCCATCGGTGCTCTACTGCTCGACGCATCAGATGCCGCTCTATCCCGGCACCGGCGCCAAGAACGAGACCGGCGCCGGCAACATCGTCAACGCGCCGTTGGCGCCGCAGACCGGCAGCGAGGTGTTTCGCGATGCCTTCCTGTCGCGGGTGCTGCCGGCGCTCGACAATTTCGCGCCTGACCTGATCATCATTTCGGCCGGCTTCGACGCGCACCACCGCGACCCGCTGGCCGAAATCAATCTCACCGAGGACGATTTCGATTGGGCGACCGGCCAACTGATGCAGCGCGCCTCGCGCCACAGCGGCAACCGGCTCGTCAGCCTGCTCGAGGGCGGCTACGATCTGCAGGGACTGGCATTTTCGGTCGCCGCCCATGTCGGGCGACTGATGAAAGGATGAATTATGGCTGCTGAGACCAACGAAGACGTCAAGGCGATGAGCTTCGAACAGGCACTCGACGCCCTGGAGAAGATCGTCGATGATCTGGAGCGTGGCGACGTACCGCTCGACCAGTCGATCCGCATCTACGAACGCGGCGAGGCGCTGAAGGCGCATTGCGACCGGCTGCTGAAGGCGGCCGAGGACAAGGTCGAGAAGATCAGGCTGTCGCGCGACGGCAAGCCGGTCGGAGCGGAGCCGCTCGACGCCGAGTGACTGAAAATTGGGGCGGGAAGAAAACAGGTAGGGAGTTCAAGCAATGTGCCGAAACATCAAGACCTTGTTCAACTTCGAGCCGCCGGCCACCAATGACGAGGTGCGCGACGCGGCGCTGCAGTTCGTGCGGAAGCTGAGCGGTTCGACCAAGCCCTCCAAGCGCAACGAACATGCATTCAACCATGCGGTCGAGGCGATTGCCGCGGCGGCGCGCGAGCTCGTCGATTCGCTGGAGACCAGCCAGGAACCGCGCAATCGTGAGGAAGAGGCTGAAAAGGCGAAGGCCAGATCAGCACTCCGATTTGCCTGAGAGCCAGCCATGAGCTTCTTCCCGGGGAAAGACCCTGAAGCCGGCGACGCCTTTGCCAGCGATCAGATCGAGCTGATGGTCATCCCGAACGCCAAGGACATTGGCGGCTTCGAGGTGCGCCGCGCCTTGCCGACCGCCAAGAGGCGGCTGGTCGGGCCGTTCATCTTCTTCGACCGCATGGGGCCGGCGATCCTGCGTCCCGGCCAGGCAATGGATGTCCGCCCGCATCCTCATATCGGCCTGTCGACGGTGACCTATCTGTTCGACGGCAAGATCAGGCATCGGGATTCGCTGGGCACCGAAATGGTGATCCAGCCCGGCGACGTGAATTTGATGACCGCCGGGCGCGGCATCGTCCACTCCGAGCGCACACCTGAAGAACTGCGCGGCGCAGCGATGTCGATCTCCGGCTTGCAGACATGGCTGGCCTTGCCGGACGGCAAGGAAGAAGTCGCCCCGGTGTTCGAGAACACCGCTGCCTTGCGGCTTCCCGACATCGATGCCGAAGGCGTCAGCGGCCGTGTCGTCATTGGCGATTTCCAGGGGCTGCGCTCCCCGGTGAGGGCCGATGCCGAGACGCTTTATGCCGATCTCAGGCTCGCGCCGGGCGCCAGCGTAAAGATACCGGCCGAGGCGGAAGAACGCGCCATCTATACGCTCCAAGGCGAGGTCGCGATTTCTGGCGATGTCTTTCCGGCCGAGCGGCTGTTGGTCTTCCGGCCCGGCGACGAGATCATCATATCGTCGCAAGGCGGCGCGCATTTCATGCTTTTCGGCGGCGCCTCGCTCGGTTCGAAGCGCTACATCTGGTGGAATTTCGTCTCCTCGTCGAAGGAACGCATCGAACAGGCCAAGCAGGAATGGAAGACGGGCCGCTTCGACATCGTTCCTGGAGATGCGGAAGAGTTTATTCCGCTGCCGGAAAACTGATGCATGTCGCCCAAAAGTGGCACGGTTTTGGGATCACGATATGCATAAAAACCGATGCATGTCGCCCAAAAGTGGCACGGTTTTGGGATCACGACATGCACAAAAACAAGTGAATATCGCCCAAAAGCGGCCCGGTTTCGGGACCAGGATGTGCACGAAAGCAAGGACTTGAAAGTGGGTCGCATAGGCTGTTTCGACGCGCTGTCTTTTTGAGAGCAGGCCTGCGTTACCGACACGCATTTACTTTCGCCGGCCGGCGGCTTATCCCGCCGTTGAACAGAAAGCCCGAGCACCCGTGAACGCAACGCCGCATACGCCGCTTCTCGACAAGGTTCGCATTCCGGCGGATCTGCGCGCGCTTGACGAGAGCGAGTTGCCGCAACTGGCGTCCGAGCTTCGCCTCGAACTGGTCGACGCGGTGTCCCGCACCGGCGGTCATCTTGGCGCCGGCCTCGGCGTCGTCGAACTGACGGTGGCGCTGCACTATGTCTTCAACACGCCTGACGATCGCCTGATCTGGGATGTCGGTCACCAGGCCTATCCGCACAAGATCCTGACCGGCCGGCGTGATCGTATCCGCACACTGCGCCAGGAGGGCGGCCTGTCCGGCTTCACCCGCCGCGCCGAGAGCGAATACGACCCCTTCGGCGCCGCTCATTCCTCGACATCGATATCGGCCGGTCTCGGCATGGCCGCCGCGCGCGACCTCGCCGGTGGCCGCAACAACGTTATCGCCGTCATCGGCGACGGCGCCATGTCGGCCGGCATGGCCTATGAGGCGATGAACAATGCCGGCGCGCTCGATGCCCGGCTCATCGTCATCCTCAACGACAACGATATGTCGATCGCGCCGCCGACCGGCGCGATGAGCGCCTATCTGGCGCGGCTGGCCTCCGGTAAGGCCTATGCCGGCCTGCGCGATTTCGGCAAGAAGCTGACCTCTTACCTCGGCAAGCGCGCCGATCGAGCGATCACCAGGGCGGTCGAGCATGCGCGCGGCTATGTCACCGGCGGCACTTTGTTCGAGGAGCTCGGCTTCTATCACATCGGACCGATCGACGGTCATAATCTCGAACATCTGATCCCGGTGTTGAAGAACGTCCGCGACAATGGCGAAGGCCCGGTGCTGATCCATGTCGTCACCCAGAAGGGCAAGGGCTATGCGCCGGCGGAAGCCGCCGCCGACAAATATCACGGCGTCAACAAGTTCGATGTCATCACCGGCGCGCAGGCCAAGGCCCCCGCCAATGCGCCGGCCTACACCAAAGTCTTCGCTGAAAGCCTGATTGGGGAAGCGCGCGAGGACGACCGCATCGTCGCCGTCACCGCCGCAATGCCGAGCGGCACCGGCCTCGACCTGTTCGGCGAGATCTTCCCGTCCAGAACCTTCGATGTCGGCATCGCCGAACAGCATGCGGTGACCTTCGCCGCCGGCCTGGCAACGGAAGGCTACAAGCCGTTCGCCGCGATCTATTCGACGTTCCTGCAGCGCGCCTATGACCAGGTCGTGCACGACGTCGCGATCCAGAAACTGCCGGTGCGTTTCCCGATCGACCGCGCCGGTTTCGTCGGCGCCGACGGCGCCACCCATTGCGGCGCTTTCGACACCACTTTCCTGGCAAGTCTGCCGGGCTTTGTCGTGATGGCGGCTGCCGACGAGGCGGAACTGCGCCACATGGTGCGTACTGCGGCGAGCTATGATGACGGCCCCATCGCCTTCCGCTATCCGCGCGGCAACGGCGTCGGCGTCGACATGCCGGAGCGCGGCTCGGTTCTCGAAATCGGCAAGGGACGCATCGTCCGGGAAGGCTCCAAGGTCGCACTGTTGTCCTTCGGCACGCGCCTGCAGGATTGTCTGATCGCTGCCGAGGAGCTTGGCGCGGCCGGGCTTTCCACCACCGTTGCCGATGCCCGTTTCGCCAAACCGCTCGACGAGGACCTGATCCGGCGGCTTGCCCGCTCGCATGAGGTTCTGGTGACGGTGGAGGAGGGCGCCATTGGCGGCTTCGCCAGCCATGTGCTGCAGTTCCTCGCCCATGAAGGACTGCTGGAAAGCGGCCTGAAGGTGCGTCCGCTGGTGCTGCCCGACGCGTTCACCGACCACGCCAAGCCGGAAAAAATGTATGCCGACGCCGGGCTCGATGCCGCCGGCATCGTGCGCACGGTTTTCACCGCGCTCGGGCATACGGCCCGCGCCCAGCGCGCCTGAGTTGAAATCTCGCCCGCGGCGCGCCTGACTCAAAACCTCAAGCGCTTGAATCGGTTTGCCGGCTTGATTTCGTAACGCCTTGTTAACGTTGCCGTTTGGCGTTTTGCTTACCGTGTCCCTTGGCCGTTTTTCAACGGCGTCCTGCTAGATCGGTGTGAGGCAGGGGGACAAAACAATGAGAACGCTTCTGTGTGGCGCAGTACTTTCAATCGCCATCGCGGCACCGACCGTAGCCGAGACGCGCTATGATCGCAATCTCGAAAAGGCGGCGCTAGGCATCGTTGCCAGCAAGATGGGCGACATCCGTGGCGGCTTTTCCTACAAGCAGGTGCCGCAGCTTGTGGTCCTGCCCGATCCTGCGCCCGCGTCAGCGGCTGAGCCTCCACGTGAACAAGCATCTGGGGATGGGCACGACGGCTTGTCTCCTGCCGTCGAGCGCCAGGCGTCCCGCACCATTTTCTAGAACCACATATCGCGCACGCAGCGGCCATCGCGCGGCAGGTCGTCAAACGTGTCGAGACCGTCGAAATGATCGATGGGAAGATCGGCGACGGCCTCGGGCGGCGCTAGCCTCACATTGACGGCGATGCGGGTTCGGCCGGACGCATCGGCGCGCATGCCGCGCCAGGCGAGCACGCAGGCGCAGGTCGGACAGAACAGGATCTCGAGCGAAGGCGTGTCCTTTCCGGCGCGCGTATAGCTGGCCATCGGTCCTGCAACGCGAATGCGCTCATCGACATAGTCATAGGCCCAGAGCGTGCCATAGCGCCGGCAAAGCGTGCAATTGCAGGCCGTCACCGGCCCGGGGTCGCCTTCCAGGGTCCAGTGGCTTGCGCCACAGTGGCAGGTTCCCATCAGCATCTGTCCTCCTTCGGTATCCGCCACGTAAACCGCTCCCCTTTTCATTGTGCCGCAAGTCGCGTCGCGGCTAAAGCCTTGCATGCCTATCCATCGATAGTCCCCAGCACGCCCAATATCCTTGCGTTCCCGTCCGGCTTTCGCCAGAGAAGGCCGATGAATTCGCCCTTACCAGCCAGCACACGCCAGCGGCTCGACGACCTGCTCGTCCAGCGCGGCCTGTTTGCCAGCCGCTCGCGCGCCCGCGACGCGGTCGAGCGCGGCACGGTGACGGTTGATGGCACCATCGCCCGCAAGCCCGGTCAGAACGTTTCGCCGCAATGCCTCCTTGCCGTCGATGATCCAGCGCAAGGCTATGTCTCCCGCGCGGCGCTGAAGCTGATCGGCGGGCTCGACCATTTCAGCCTCGATCCCTCTGGCCGGGAGGCGCTCGACATCGGTGCCTCGACCGGCGGGTTCACCCAGGTGCTGCTGGAACGTGGCGCCTCCCATGTCACCGCAATCGATGTCGGGCACGGCCAGATGCATCCCGATCTCGGCGGCGATCCGCGCGTAACGGCCATCGAGGGACTGAATGCCCGCGATCTAACTGCCGCGGATCTTGCCGGCCGTCTGCCCGATTTCATCGTCTCCGACGTCAGCTTCATTTCGCTGAGACTGGCGCTGCCGCCGGCGCTGGTCCTGGCGAAGCCCGGTGCCGCCGCGATCCTTCTGGTCAAGCCGCAATTCGAGGCGGGCCGCGAGGCGATCGGCAAGGGTGGTCTGTTGAAGGATCCCTTCGATGCCGCCCGTGTCGCCGGCCAGCTCCAGGAGTGGCTGGATGCCGTTCCCGGCTGGCGCTCGCTCGGCCTGCACCTGTCGCCGATCGAAGGCGGCGACGGCAATCGCGAATTCCTGCTTGGTGGGGTCAAGGATCGATGAGCGCACGCTTCACCATCAAAAGGCTTGGCGCGCAGGGCGACGGCATCGCCGAGACCGAAAGCGGCGACCTGTTCATTCCCTTCACGCTGCCCGGCGAGACCGTTACCGCCGCGCGTGAAAAGGATCGCGCTACATTGATGGCGGTGCTGGAGGCCTCGCCGCTGCGCATCGAACCCGCCTGCCGCCATTTCACCGAATGCGGCGGCTGCGCCCTCCAGCATTTCGAGGCCGAAGCCTATCGTCAGTGGAAACGCGACAAGGTGGTGCACGCCCTCAAGGGCATCGATTGCGAAATTGGCGCGCTGGTCGCCTGCGCACCGCACTCACGCCGCCGTGTCGTGCTTGCCGCTCGGCGCACCGAGACGGGGATGCTGCTCGGCTTCAACCGCCATTTGTCGCCGGAAATCATCTCCATATCCGAATGCCCGATCTCGCTGCCCGAGATCGTCGCCGCATTCGACCGGCTGAGGGGGCTGGCAGACTTGATATGTGCCACCACCAAATCGTTCCGCATGGCGGTCACCGTGACCGGTTCCGGCCTCGATGTCGCGGTGCATGAGTCCGGCAAACTCGGAGAACACCAGCGCCGCATCGCCTCCAATTTTGTCCTTGCGCAAGGCTTTGCCAGACTGTCCATCGATGACGAGATCGTCATCGAGCCAAGGAAGCCTGTGGTCATGTTCGGCAGCGTTGCTGTCGCCGTGCCGCCCGGCGCCTTCCTGCAGGCAACCGAGGCCGCCGAACAGACCATGGCCGGGATCGTTGGCGGACATCTGAAGCGCGCCAAAAAGGTCGCCGATCTTTTCGCCGGTTGCGGCAGCTTTGCGCTCCGGCTTGCCGAGAAGTCGGAAGTCCATGCGGTGGAAGGCGACGCGCCGGCCCTTTCGGCGCTCGACCGGGGGGCACGCTTCGCAACCGGTCTGAAGCGGGTGACGGGCGAACGCCGCGACCTGTTTCGCCGGCCGCTGACGTTCAAGGAATTGAACGCCTTCGACGGCCTTGTCTTCGACCCGCCGCGGGCGGGTGCCGAGGACCAGTCGAAGCAGATCGCCCGGTCCGATGTTCCATTCGTTGCCGCGGTATCCTGCAACCCGGTGACGCTGGCTCGCGACCTGCGCATCCTCCTTGACGGCGGTTATCAACTGAAAAGCGTGACACCGATCGACCAGTTCCTGTGGTCTCACCATGTCGAGGCGGTCGCCCTGCTGGAAAAGCCCAGGAGAAGGCGCGGCTGAGCCGCCGATGATCACTTTTAGTTGAGATCGGGCAATCCAGCCACTCGAAACAGAAAGGCGCCGCAAAGCCGCCCTTTTGCACCGGCCTAGTCGAGTTGTTGGGCGGAAGCATAGTCACTCTCACCGGACGGACGATCGTAATGCGGACGGTCTTGAAATTCCTGGCATTTTTCCTTGCCCTCTCCATGTTCGCCTTCGGGTCGACGGCCGGGGCGCTGGCACAAGGCGAAAAGCGCCTTGCCTTCGTCATCGGCAACGCCGCCTACCCCGCTGGCGCGCTGGCGACGCCCGCCAATGACGCGGGCCTGATCGCTCAGACATTGCAGGCGGCGGGGTTCGACGTGGTCGGTGCGCGCGATGTCGACCAGGAATCGCTGCGTGGCGCCTACCGCGATTTCCTCGCCAAGGTGACGGCAGCCGGTCCCGACGCGGTGGTGTTTGTCTATCTGGCCGGACAGGGTCTGCAGTTCGAGGGTGAGAACTATTTTGCGCCCATCGATGCCCAGATCACCAACGCCGCGGACGTACCGATGGCGGCCGTGCGGGTCTCCGACCTCACCAAGCCGCTCGCCGCGCTGCCGACGAAGGTCAACATCGTCGTGCTCGACGCGGCGCGGCCGAATTCCTTCGCACGCTCGAACCAGCCGCTGGCCGGCGGCCTCGCTTTGGTCGATCCCGACCCGAACATGCTGATCGCTTTCAACGCGGCGCCGGGTACGGTCGCGCCGGAAGGCAAGGGACCGTACGGTGCCTATGCCCAGGCGCTCGCCGAAATGATCAGGGATGGAGGGCTGCAACTTGGCGACGTGTTCGACCGCACGCGGCTGCGCGTCAACGACGTGACACAGGGCGCGGAGGTGCCCTGGAACGCCTCCAAGATCACCGATCCCTTCGTATTCTTCGAGCGCGGTCCGGATGCTCCGGCGCCACAGGTTTCGGCCGACGAGGTGCGGACAAACCGGACCAAGGAGATCCGCGACTTCGATGCGCATGACGCCTACATCGCGGCCCTCGATCGCGATACGATGCGCGGCTATGAGGATTTCATCGTCGCCTATCCGCACGACCCGATGGCCAGGCGCGTGCGCGCCATTCTGGCCGCGCGGCGCGAGGCGATCACCTGGCGCCAGACTTGGCTCAGGGATACGCCCGAAGCCTACTGGTCCTATCTCGATCGCTATCCGCACGGCCCCCATGCCTGGGATGCCCGTCGCCGGCTCGAGCATTTCGACGCTGCCCTAGAGCCGCCGCAGGGTTTTGCCGTCTATGATTATGACGTGCCGCCGCCGCCGCCGGAAGAGATCGTCTACGTCGACCGGCCCGTGCTCTATTTCGACGACCCCGAGTTCGACTTCGATCCGCCTCCGCCGGTAACGGTGATCTTCCTGCAGCCTCGGCCGCGCGACTTCATCGAACTCCCGCCACCACCGCCGCCAGCCGGAATCTTCCTTCTGCCGACGCCTGTCTTCGTGCCGGTCCCGGCCTGGGTGAATCCTCCGCATGACATCTTCCCGCCGCCGAACGACGTCATCTTCAACAACATCCACAACACCACCATCGTCAACAACACGACGATCAACGAGAACAACAACCAAGGCGGTGGTCTCACCACCGGCCAGAAATTGACTGCGGGCGCCGTGGGCTTGGGCGCGGCCGCACTGGCGACGAAGGTGGCACTGCCGGCCTTCCTGCAGAAAAAGGCGACCGTGCTGTCCAAGCAGAATCCGGCCGGCCTGCCGGTGAAGCCTGGGCAGGGTGGCCAGCAGCCGGGCGGTGCCACGCCGCAGTCGAAAACATTGCCTGCCGACAAGCTGACAGGTCATGCCTTGCCCGGTGCCGATGGCAAGGCCCTGCCGCTCGTCAACGGCAAGCCGGTTTTGAATGGACAGAACCTGCCCAACAACTCGCTGCCCAAGAACAAGTCCAGGAAACTCCTGAACAAGCAGGTCACGGCTGGTGGAAATGCCGTGACCGGCAACCCAGTGGTGAACGGGCAAAACGCGGCCAATGGCCAGGGTCAGAACGGTATAGGCAAGACCGGTAAGGACGCCAAGTTCCGCAAGCTCCGGGGCGCCAACGGCACGCCTGCGGCGAATGGAGTGAACAACCCATCGGCGGTCAATGGCCAGAATTCAGGCCAGAACCCGCCCAGCGGAAAGTTCAAGAAGCTTCACAATCAGGACAGCGGCCAGACGAACGGTCAGGCCAATGGGGTCAACGGCAATGGCAACGGGCCGAAATTCCACAAGTTGCCTGCCAACGGAAACAGTGGCGGCAATGTCCAGCAGAAATTCAAGGTCAACAACGGCAATCCGCAGCTAAAGGTGCTGGGGCAGCCCAAGCCGCCGAGGCCGGAGTTCCACGCCCAGCCGAAGCAGCAAATGCAGCAGGTGCAGCGGCAGGCACAGCCGAGGCCACCGCAGCCGCCGGCCGTCAAGAAGCCGTCTTGCGGGCACCCCAATGAGCCGGCGTGCAAGAAATAGCACACGTCTGCCCAGAGGTGGTCCGGCTTGGGTCGGGACATGCATGAGACAGAGGCTTGAAACGCGTCGCCGGTCGCTTTGTGAGGCGACCCGGCTGCGTCGGGCGGCGACAAAACCTCGCGGGCCGCGGCCGCTACCCGCTATCCGATCACAACTGCGTGGTTGGCCACCGCCAAGATTGCGCAGTGACTCGGCTCGCTGATACCCAGTCAGCGCCGGGGGGCCTCAACGGAGTGAGCATAATGAGGATTGCAAGCGTTATGACGTCTATCGCCGTAGCCGGGTTCATTGTGACGGGAGCTGCCGCGGCAGCGACGACAGCAGCGACCACGACCGCGCCGGCCACCACCATGGCCGCTCCCGCGAAGAAGGCAAAGACGACTACCATGACGCCTGAGAAAACTGCGATTTCGAAGCAATGTTCGGCGCTTGCCGATGCCCAGAAGCTGCATGGCAAGGCACGCGAGAAGTTCCGGGCCGACTGCAAGAAGAACGGCGGCAAGCCCACCTGATCAGGAGCTACTATCGCTTATTGTTGCCAGCCTGCCCCGCCGGGGAGGCTGGCGGCAGCATCAGAAATATCACGGGTTTCGGTCTGAAGCCGGTGTCACTTTGGCTCAGTCAAGGGCGGGCGCTGAAACGTCAAGCGTCCACGGTGCCCGACCCGTTACGGTTCTGACAAGGCCCCTCAGTCGACGAGCTTGGCGACATTCGTAAGGGTCTTCGGCGTGCCGCCTCGCCGGTTGATCGACACCCAGATATTCGGGTTCTGCTGTGATTGGCGTTTCACAAAGTAGTAGCCGGTTGCGTTCCAGGGCCTGATCTCGTCGACCAGGTTGTCGAGGACCAGATCCCCCTTGTCGGTTTTCACCGTCAGGATGGTGTGGCCTTCATTGTCAAGGTCGTGCACCACGGTCATCAGCAGCGCCTGCCGGGGGAATCCAGCCTCCTGAAGCAGCTTGCGCTTGTAGAGTGCGTAGATCTTGCAGTCGCCCGTGCCGTCGACAGGGTAATCCCAATGGTCTTCCATCGTGCCCCAATGCTCAAAGTTGCTGACGGGTTTGATGGAGTTGTTTGCCTTGAGGTTTATCCGCTTGAGGATGCGCAGGTTTTGCGCGGTCAGCTTGACGTTCTTGGCCGGCAGGGCGGGCACCTTGCACTCTTTTGGCCGGCGATGGCAGAAATCGACCCAACCGTAGGGGACGCTGGTGGCGCCGCCAACGGCGGCGGAGAGTGACCCATCCCCGGATGATTGCGCCGATATTCGCTTGAACAAGGTCGATTGTGCCGCCGCCGGGCTGACTTGCAGCGATGTCGCGCCAATCAACGAAATGAAGCCAAGCAGGATTGACGAAGTCAGGACGGGGACATGCCGCATTGCCAAAACCACCACCGCAACGAGGAAGCTGGTGCTGCGTTCGTGCGCAAAGGCAGCCCAGGCAGTTAAAGACTTAATGATTTCCTAACGTCGATTGTGTTCACTTCATGGTGCCGACCGGGATTGAGGCTGGAAAATGCCAGCCTCAATCGCGGAGCTGGACTAAGTTCGACCGTCGGAGCGCCGGCCGCGCCTCGTCGTTATGGTTCCCGCACGCTATCATATCCGGCCGCCCTGGCAGCCTTGAGAAAACTACGGTCAAAGGTTGCCAAGCCGGCACAATGAGCTGATTTCCCCAGATGCAGCGCATCCGCGAAATCCATTCCCGCGTCCGACAGGTCTAGCGCGCAGGAGACCAGCGCAGCATCTTCCAGCTCAACTGTAGGCAACCCGCCGAACACTCGCAATGCGCTGGCGACCACCGCCTGGCTGTAACCATAGGCACTGCGCAGCACCCACTCAGTCTCCAGGATTACCGTGACAGCGACAAATACGGGTTGATCATCGATCAGCCGCCGGGCTCGTGGGGACTGCTCAGGATCGTCGTTCGTCAAATATCTAACGACAACGTTGGTATCAATTGCGAGCATCGCGTCGCCGTGCTTCAGCAAGAACGGCCGCGTCCATTTCCTCCATCGCCTTCGGCTTGCCACTGTGCGGCAAGACGCCAAAGACATCTTCTGGTCGAGTCGGGGCGAAGGCCGGAGCCAATTTCAAAAGTACTCCATCCGGAGTGTCTTCGACCAGCAGGCGGGTACCCGCGCCCCAGTCCTTCCGTTTTCGGATCGCGCTGGGCAGGATTACCTGCCCCTTGGTGGAGATGGTCGTTATAGTTTTTTCTGTGGCAGCCATCGCACCATGCCTTCATGTAAGACAAAGGTAAGATAGCCTTGTCTTGGAAGCTATTCAAGCCTGCCGGATTTGCATCCTCATACCCGTGTCCCGCCGACCGTCATCTGGTTCATCCTGAGATGCGGCTGGCCGACGCCGACCGGCACGCCCTGTCCGGCCTTGCCGCACATGCCGATGCCATTGTCGAGCTTCATGTCGTTGCCGACCATCGAGACGCGATGCATGGCATCCGGCCCGTTGCCGATCAGCATCGCGCCCTTGATCGGCTGCGTCACCTTACCGTTTTCGATCATGTAGGCCTCGGTGCAGCCGAACACGAATTTGCCCGACGTGATGTCGACCTGGCCGCCGCCGAAGGACACGGCGTAGATGCCGTTCTTGACCGAGGCGATGATCTCGTCCGGCTCCATGTCGCCCGAAGTCATGTAGGTGTTGGTCATGCGCGGCATCGGCTGGTGCGCGTAGCCTTCGCGCCTGCCGTTGCCGGTGGCCTTCATGCCCATCAATCGGGCGTTTTGGCGGTCCTGCATGTAGCCGACCAGTTTGCCGTCCTCGATCAGCACGTTGCGGGCCGATGGCGTGCCTTCATCATCGACGGTGAGCGAGCCGCGCCGCTCGGGGATGGTGCCGTCGTCGACGACGGTGACGCCCTTGGCGGCGACCTGCTGGCCCAGCAGGCCGGCGAAAGCGGAGGTCTTCTTGCGGTTGAAATCGCCTTCCAGCCCGTGCCCCACGGCTTCATGCAGCATGACGCCCGGCCAGCCACTGGACAGCACGATGTCGAAGGTTCCGGCCGGGGCGGGGATTGCATCGAGATTGACCAGCGCCTGCCGGAGCGCTTCCTTGGCTGCGTGCTTCCAGCTGTCCTCGATCAGGAAGTCGCCGAACGCCTTGCGTCCGCCCATGCCGTAGGAGCCGCTTTCCTGGCGGTCGCCGTCGCCGACCACGACCGAGACGTTGATGCGGACCAGCGGCCTGATGTCACGCACCATTTGGCCGTCGGCGCGCACGATCTCGACATGCTGCCACGAGGCGGCGAGCGAGGCCGTCACCTGGCGCACGCGCGGATCCTCGGCCCGCAGCCAGGCGTCGATTTCCTGCAGCAGCTTTGCCTTGGCCTCGAAGGAAGGCGAGGGGATCGGGTTCTCGTCGCCATAGAGATGGCGGTTGGTGCGGGCGGGTGCGGCGGCAAGCGTACCGGAATAGCCGCCCTTGACGGTCGAGACGGCATTGGCCGCGCGCACCAGCGAGGCCTCCGACAGGTCGCTCGAATGAGCGTAGCCGCTGGCTTCACCGGCCACCGCGCGCAGGCCAAAGCCCTGGTCGGTGTTGAAGTTGGCGGTCTTCAGCCGGCCATTGTCGAACATCAGCGCCTCGCTCTCGCTATATTCGAGGAACAGCTCGCCGTCGTCGGCGCCATTGATGGTGTCGGCGACGATCTGCTTGATGCGGTCGTCTGAAATGTCGAATTGGCCGATCAGGCTGTTCATGGCGCGTCCATCCGTGGAAAGGGAGTTCGTTTCCCACGATGTAGGCGTGAAGGCGCGCCGAGACAATCGCTCGCCGCGATCTCAGCACAAATGCGATGGCCGACAGGCCGCCTGCGTCACATTTGGTGTGCAAGCGCCGGGCTATCAGGGCAGGGCGGCAAAGCCGTCGGCAAAACCCTTGAGATCGACAGGGATGCCGATGCCTTCTTCAGGCGTCTGGAAGACGATGAACGTCGCCGACGTGCCGGTCTTCAGCGTGTCGAGCAGCGGCTTTTCTAGAATGACTTCGGCGTAGCAGCCATCCTGGAAGCAGCGCACGAAATAGGCGCGGCCGATGTCCTTGCCGTCGACATTGAGGCCGAGGCCGTTCGGCAGAAGCACGCCAAGCGGCGCCAGCACGCGCAGGATCTCGGCCTTGCTGTCGGCGGTGCGCAGCACGACCACCGACAGCCCCATCTCCGGACGATCCTCGGCGACGACATTCTGCATCATCACGCATTGTTCGGAGGTGGCACCGGCCGGCGTGTCGCAGATGATCGACCAAGCGCCATGCGTCGAGCGCACCGTGCCGCTTGGCTGGGCGGCATTGGCCTGACTGGCGCCCAGCAGACCGGCAGCCGACAGGGCAACGACAAAAATGGCTTTCGCCAAGGTGGTCGAAAGTCCCAGTCTCGTATGCCTCAGTCTCGAAAGCCAAGAGTTCATGACGGCTCCATTGCGAATCACGGCACTTTAAGCCGCGCCAATGCCAAGTAAAGGACGAGACCGCGGCCGAACTGTCCCGAAACAGGCGATACACCGCTTTTCTCTGCCAATTTCGCCTGAATTGCGACGCTCTGCGGTCCTCGTCGATACGAGCCGGGCGGGCTGCCGGACATACGCGATTCGCCGCCGTGGCCGCGGCCCCGAGAGTGCCATGCCGGCTTGCGCGCAAAAATGCCGCACAGTTTCCTCCGCTCCTTTCTTGCGGAGGGAAAAAGAGTATGGTTTGAACCACCTTGAGACTGTCGGGATTCCCGTCCCGGCATTGTTCGTTATTCTCGTTGGCGCGGCCGCGAGGAACTGGGAGACGAAGAGGGCGATGAGAAAATTCCTAGCAGACGCCAAGTTTCTAGCCAGTGCTGGGGCTGCCACCGCGTTTTTCGCCGGCACATCCGCCCATGCCGATCAGCCCGTGGCGTGGGAGACGACCTTCCAGGCGCCGGCCACCGACATGATGCGGCAGATCGAGGCGTTCGGAAACTACACGATGTGGTTTATTGTCCCGATCACCCTTCTGGTGCTCCTTCTTCTCGCCTATTGCATCGTCCGGTTCCGGGCGAGCGCCAATCCGGTGCCGGCAAAGACCAGCCACAACACGCTGATCGAAGTGATCTGGACGGTGGGACCCGTCGTCGTCCTGCTTTTCATCGCCATTCCTTCCTTCAAGCTCCTGACCGCGCAGTATACGCCCGGCGAAGAGCCGAAGCTGACCGTCAAGGCGACCGGCAACCAGTGGAACTGGGACTACGAGTACCAGACCGACAACACCCTCTCATTCAATTCGGCCATCCTCCAGGATGGCGATCGCGCCAAGGCCGGCAAGGAGGATCGCAAGGTCTATCCGCGCCTGCTCGCCGTCGACAATGAACTGGTGGTGCCGGTCGACACGATGACGCGCGTGCTCGTCACCGCGACCGACGTGATCCATTCCTTCGCCATGCCTTCCTTCGGCATCAAGATGGACGCCGTTCCGGGGCGCACCAACGAAACCTGGTTCAAGGCGGAGAAGGAAGGCCTTTACTACGGCCAGTGCTCGCAGCTCTGCGGCAAGGATCACGCCTTCATGCCGATCGCCATTCGTGTCGTCTCCGACGCGCAGTTCAAGACCTGGCTGGCTGCGGCCAAGACCGATCTGCCCGGCGCCAACAAGACGCTGATGGCCGAGGTCGATGGCCAGAACAAGGTAGCGGCCGCCGGCAATTGATGTCGCTGGTTAGCAAGATTTAGGGAACGGAGCGGAACATGGCAGACGCTGCAGCTCACGACGGGCACGACCACAAGCCTTATCACGGTTGGGTGCGCTGGGTTTATTCGACCAACCACAAGGACATCGGTACGCTCTACCTGATCTTCGCGATCATGGCCGGCATCGTCGGCGGCGCGCTCTCGGTCGCCATACGCATGGAGCTGCAGGAGCCTGGCATCCAGATCTTCAGCGGTCTGGCGCAGATGGTCTACGGGATGAACGGTGACGCCGCGATCGACGGCGGCAAGAGCATGTACAATGCCTTCGCCACCGCGCATGCGCTGATCATGATCTTCTTCATGGTCATGCCGGCCCTGATCGGCGGCTTCGCCAACTGGATGGTACCGATCATGATCGGTGCTCCCGACATGGCGTTCCCGCGCATGAACAACATCTCTTTCTGGCTGCTGCCGCCGGCCTTCATCCTGCTGCTCACCTCGATGTTCATGCCGAGCGCGCCGGGCACCTATGGTGTCGGCGGTGGCTGGACGCTCTATCCGCCGCTGTCGACCTCGGGTCAGCCGGGACCGGCCATGGATCTGGCGATCCTGTCGATCCACATTGCCGGTGCTTCGTCCATCCTCGGCGCCATCAACTTCATCACCACCATCTTCAACATGCGCGCTCCGGGCATGACGCTGCACAAGATGCCGCTGTTTGCCTGGTCGGTGCTGGTCACCGCCTTCCTGCTGCTGTTGTCGCTGCCGGTTCTGGCAGGCGGAATCACCATGCTGCTCACCGACCGCAATTTCGGCACCACCTTCTTTGCTCCCGATGGCGGCGGCGACCCGATCCTGTTCCAGCACCTATTCTGGTTCTTCGGTCACCCGGAAGTCTACATCCTGATCCTGCCGGGCTTCGGCATCATCAGCCACATCGTCTCGACCTTCTCCAAGAAGCCGGTGTTCGGCTATCTCGGTATGGCCTACGCCATGGTCGCGATCGGCGCCGTCGGCTTCATCGTCTGGGCGCACCACATGTACACGACCGGTCTGTCGCTCGACACGCAGCGCTACTTCGTCTTCGCCACCATGGTCATCGCGGTGCCGACGGGCGTGAAGATCTTCTCCTGGATCGCAACGATGTGGGGCGGGTCGATCTCGTTCAAGACGCCGATGCTGTGGGCACTGGGCTTCATCTTCCTGTTCACCATCGGCGGCGTCACCGGCGTTCAGCTGGCCAATGCCGGTCTCGACCGCTCGCTGCATGACACCTATTTCGTCATCGCCCACTTCCACTACGTGCTGTCGCTGGGCGCGGTGTTCGCCATCTTCGCCGGCTGGTATTACTGGTTCCCGAAGATGACCGGCTACATGTATTCGCCCGTTATCGCCAACACCCACTTCTGGGTCACCTTCGTCGGCGTCAACCTGATCTTCTTCCCGCAGCATTTCCTTGGCCTCGCCGGCATGCCGCGCCGCACCATCGACTATCCGGACGCGTTTGCCGGCTGGAACTATGTGTCGTCGATCGGCTCCTATATCTCGGCCGTCGGCGTGGCGATCTTCCTCTACGGCGTGTTCGAAGCCTTCCAGAAGAAGCGGATCGCCGGTGCCAACCCATGGGGTGAGGGCGCCACCACGCTCGAATGGCAGCTGCCTTCGCCGCCGCCATTCCACCAGTGGGAGCAGCTGCCGAAGATCAAGTAAGGCGGCAGCCAGGAATCGAAACCGCCGGTCCGCCGGCGGTTTTGGCCAAACGGATGGAACCGAGTACGCATGGCCCTAGTCGACGAAACCAGCATTGACGAAGCGGGCTTCCGCATGTCGGAAGCGACGGCGGGCGATTTCTTCGCCCTGCTGAAGCCGCGCGTCATGTCGCTGGTGGTGTTCACGGCCTTTGTCGGCCTGGTCGCCGCACCCGTGACCATCAATCCGCTGCTGGCGGTGATCGCCATCCTGTCGATCGCGATCGGCGCCGGCGCCTCGGGCGCGCTCAACATGTGGTACGACGCCGACATCGACGCGGTGATGACCAGGACCGCCGGCCGTCCGGTGCCTTCGGGCCGCATTCAGCCGCATGAGGCGCTGAGCTTCGGCCTGGTGCTGTCGGTGCTGTCGGTGATGACGCTCGGCGTGCTGGTCAACTGGCTGTCGGCGACGCTGCTGGCCTTCACCATCTTCTTCTACGCCGTCGTCTACACGATGTGGCTGAAGCGTTCGACGCCGCAGAACATCGTCATCGGCGGCGCGGCCGGCGCTTTTCCGCCGGTCATCGGCTGGGCCGCGGTGACCGGGTCGGTCAGCCTCGAAAGCATCGTCCTGTTCCTCATCATCTTCCTGTGGACGCCGCCGCATTTTTGGGCGCTGGCGCTGTTCAAGTCCGAGGACTATGGGCGCGCCGGCATCCCGATGATGCCCAATGTCGCCGGCCAGGCGTCGACCCGCCGCCAGATTTTCGCCTATGCGCTGGTGCTCGCCCCGGTCGGCGTGCTGCCTTGGCTTCTGGGCTACACCACGCCTTTCTATGGCGTCGCCGCCGTGCTGTTGGGCGTCGGCTTCGTCTGGTATGCGTGGAGAGTGCTCGGCATGGCCGATGACGACCGCGCCATGAAACCGGCCAAGGCGCTGTTTGCCTATTCGCTGCTCTATCTCTTCGCCATCTTCGCGGCCTACCTGGCCGACAGCGTTGTCGAACGCGCGCTTGCCATGGGTGGGGCATGATCATGGTCGAGGAAAAGCTCGAGACGGTCACCTTGACCGATCGTCAGAAGAAGGCCCAGCGCAGCCGGTCGATCGCCATAGGCGTGGCGCTTGCGGTGCTGGTGGTCATTTTCTACATCGCCACGATCATCAAGTTCGGCCACAATCTGGGCACGATGTGATGAGCATCGAGACGCCCAGAAAGCCGGCCGGCAAGAACAGCAACGCCATCGTGGCGGCCGTCTGCCTTGCCTTCTTCACCGGCATGATCGGCATGGCCTATGCCGCAGTCCCGCTCTACAAGATGTTCTGCCAGGCGACCGGCTATGGCGGCACGACGCAACGTGCCGAGAAGCAGTATGCCGGCCGCGTGCTCGACCGCGAGATTACCGTGCGCTTCGACGCCAACATCGCCGGCGTGCCGTGGGAGTTCCAGCCAGTCCAGCGCTCGATGACCATGAAGATCGGCGAGACGGTGCAGGCGCACTATCAGGCGACCAACAAGTTCGATCGCCCCGTTACCGGCCGAGCCACCTTCAACGTGCAGCCGGAACTGGCAGGCCCGTACTTCAACAAGGTCGAGTGTTTCTGCTTCACCGATACGTCGCTGAAGCCCGGCGAGACGCTGGACATGCCGGTCCTCTTTTATGTGGATCCCGATATCGTGAATGTGCCGGAACTGAAGGACGTGAAGACGATCACGCTGTCCTATACGATGTTCCCGGTCGAGAAGAACAAGCCGGTCGCCTCCTCGGGGCCGGCCCAGGGCACCAGCAAGACAATTTCAGATACCGAAGCAAATCTCGGGGGTTGATATGGCAGACGCGCACGCAAAACATCACGACTATCATCTCGTCGACCCGAGCCCGTGGCCTTTCCTGGGCTCGATCGGCGCGCTCGTCATGGCCTTTGGCGGTGTCGCCCTAATGGAATATCTGAAGGGCGGAACGTTCCCGATCTTCGGCTTCAACATCGCCAATCCCTGGCTGTTCTTCATCGGCCTCGTGATCGTGCTCTACACCATGTTCGCCTGGTGGTCGGACACGATCAAGGAAGCGCATGAGGGCCATCATACGCGGGTCGTCTCGCTTCATCTGCGCTACGGCATGATCATGTTCATCGCCTCCGAGGTGATGTTCTTCGTTGCCTGGTTCTGGGCTTATTTCGACGCCAGCCTTTTTGCCGGTGAGGCGCAGAACTACGCGCGCCACACGTTCACCGGTGGTGTCTGGCCGCCCAAGGGCATGGAAGTTCTCGATCCCTTCCATCTGCCGCTCTACAACACCATCATCCTGCTGCTGTCGGGCACCACGGTCACCTGGGCGCACCATTCGCTCATTCATGGCGATCGCAAGGGGCTGATCAACGGGCTGGTGCTGACCGTCGGCCTCGGCATGCTGTTCACCATGGTGCAGGCCTACGAGTACATGCACGCTCCGTTCGGCTTCAAGGATTCCATCTACGGCGCCACCTTCTTCATGGCGACCGGCTTCCACGGCTTCCATGTCATCATCGGCACCATCTTCCTGCTGGTTTGCCTGGTCAGGGCGATGAAGGGCGACTTCACCCCCAAGCAGCATTTTGGCTTTGAGGCGGCGGCCTGGTACTGGCACTTCGTCGACGTGGTTTGGCTGTTCCTGTTCGCCTCCATCTACGTCTGGGGATCGGTCGGCGCGGTCATCGAAGGCCACTGATCCCGGTCGGGATTTCGACGTTGAGAAGGCGGCCGCGGCGACGTGGCCGCCTTCTTCTTTTCGGAGCAATGATCGCCGATCGATCGCCGATGCGGCTGATAATTCCCTTTGCTGGTGCGGCTGGCTGCTTCAATTGGTCGACTGGACCGACGGCCGCATTGCGGTTACGGACTCCGACAGGGACGAAATCTGGGCAATGGTGGCCGATGGGACACCGATCAAGATCGAGCAATAGCGATGAATGACGACAAAGCGATCTGGCCTCCGATCGATCCGATTTCGGCTGGCCTTCACGGCCGTTGCCCGCGCTGCGGCGAGGGGAGGCTGTTTTCCGGCTTCCTCACCGTCGGCAAACGTTGCGTCAATTGTGGCCTCGACTATTCCTACGCCGATGCCGGTGACGGACCGGCGGTCTTCGTCATCCTGATCATCGGCTTCATCATCGTCGGCCTGGCGCTCTGGGTTGACGTGACGCTGAGCCCGCCGCTGTGGCTGCATCTGCTGGTCTGGGTTCCGCTCACCCTGGTGCTGTGCCTGACGGCTCTGCGGCTGATCAAGGGCGTGCTGCTCACCCTGCAATATGCCAACAAGGCAGCCGAAGGCAGGTTGGACCGCGGCGAATGAGCGGGGCATCGGTAAACAGTGACGGCCGTTCGCGGCCACGATCGGCATTGCTGCTCGGCCTTGGTCTGATGCTGCTCTTGATCCTGCTGGCGCTCGGCACCTGGCAGGTCCAGCGCCTGCACTGGAAGGAAGGCCTGCTGCAGACCATCGACCAGCGCACCCATTCGGCGCCGCTGCCGCTGGCCGAGGTCGAGAAGCAATTCGCCTCGACCGGCGACGTCGACTACACGCCGGTCACGGTCTCTGGCACCTTCCTGCATGCCGGTGAGCGGCATTTCTACGCGACCTGGGAAGGTGACGCCGGCTTCAACGTCTACACGCCGCTGGCGCTGGACGATGGCCGCTTCGTGCTGATCAATCGCGGCTTCATCCCATACGACCTCAAGGATGCCGCCAAGCGCGCCAAGGGGCAGGTGGCGGGGAGGGTCACGATCACCGGACTTGCCCGCAATCCACTGCCGGCAAAGCCGTCGATGATGCTCCCCGACAATGATGTGGCCAAGAACATCTTCTACTGGAAGGACCGCGACGTGATGGCGGCGAGCGCCGGCCTGCCGGCAGGCTTCACGCTGGCGCCGATCTTCATCGATGCCGACAAGACGCCGAATCCGGGCGGCTTGCCGATCGGCGGCGTCACCATCATCGACCTGCCGAACAGCCACCTGCAATATGCAATGACTTGGTACGGGCTTGCCGCAGCACTCGCCGCCGTGCTCGTGCTGCGGCTTCGCCGTCCTGCGAAAGAGGAATGAAGGCAAGCAGCCCTCTTTCTATCGACACCCTTGACAGGGCCCGCTCTTGACAGAGCCCGCTCTTGACAGAACAGGGGTAGGCACCTCATTTCGGCGCTGACGAACCGGCCAGGATTCAATGCTTCAGACAATCGCCAAGCCTCCTCTGACGATCCGGCTCTGCCAGCCGCGCGGTTTTTGCGCCGGCGTCGACCGTGCCATCCAGATCGTCGTGCTGGCGCTGAAGAAATACGGCGCACCGGTTTATGTCCGCCACGAGATCGTTCACAATCGCTACGTCGTCGAGGGTCTGCAAAGCCTTGGCGCCGTCTTCATCGAGGAGCTTTCCGAGATTCCGGCCGAGCACAGGCAGTCGCCGGTCGTTTTCTCGGCCCACGGCGTGCCGAAATCGGTGCCGGCGGACGCGCAGGCGCGCAACCTGTTCTACCTCGACGCCACCTGTCCGCTGGTTTCGAAGGTGCACAAGCAGGCGATGCGCCACCAGCGGCTCGGCCGCCATGTGCTGTTGATCGGCCATGCCGGACACCCCGAGGTGATCGGCACGATGGGGCAATTGCCGGAGGGCGCGGTGACGCTGATCGAGACCGAAGCCGACGCCGCGACGCTGGTGCCCGCCGACCCGAAGGCGCTTGGCTTCGTCACCCAGACCACGCTGTCGGTCGAGGACACAGCCGGCATCATCCGTGCGCTGCAGGACCGCTTTCCCGACCTGCAGGCGCCGGCGGCGGAATCGATCTGCTACGCCACCACCAACCGCCAGGAAGCGGTCAAGGACACTGCCCCAGGCGCTGATCTCTATCTGATCGTCGGCGCTCCCAATTCCTCCAATTCGCGTCGCCTTGTCGAAGTGGCTGAGCGTGCCGGCGCCACCATGTCGCTTCTCGTACAGCGCGCCGCCGAGATTCCGTGGAATGACATCGGCAACATTTCGACGCTCGGCCTGTCGGCAGGGGCATCGGCGCCGGAGATCATCGTCGACGAGATCATCGACGCGTTCCGCCAGCGCTTCGATGTCACCATCGACCTGGCCATAACGGCCACCGAAACAGAGGATTTTCCGGTCATGCGGGTATTGCGCGATGTCGAACTGACGCCGGCCGACATGGCCTTCGTCAACGGGGCCGCGTAAGACACATGGCGGTCTATACCGACGTTGCGGAGGGCGAACTCGGCGCTTTCCTGACACACTACCCGGTCGGCGATCTCCTGTCCTACAAGGGCATTGCCGAGGGCACAGAGAACTCAAACTTCCTGCTGCACACCTCCTGCGGCTCCTACATACTGACGCTCTATGAAAAGCGCGTCGAGAAAGCCGATCTGCCGTTTTTCCTCGGACTGATGGGCCATCTCGCCAACAAGGGTGTGTCCTGCCCGCTGCCGGTGACCGCGCATGACGGCAGTGTGATCGGCACGCTGGCCGGCCGGCCGGCGGTCATCATCACCTTCCTCGAAGGGTTGTCGCTGCGGCGGCCGACGGCGACGCACTGCGCCGAGGTCGGCAAGGCGCTGGCCGCCCTGCACCTTGCTGGTGCCGATTTTCCGATGACCCGCCCGAACGCTCTGGCCATCGACGGCTGGCGCAAGCTTTGGGATGCGGCCCGTGACCGAGCCGACGAGGTCGAGCCGGGCCTGGCGGCCGAGGTCGACGCCGATTTCGCCGATTTCGAGCGCAATTGGCCGAAAGACCTTCCCGAGGGCATCATCCATGCCGATCTTTTTCCGGACAACGTCTTCTTCTTGGGCGAAAAACTCTCCGGCCTGATAGACTTCTATTTCGCCTGCGACGACCTCTACGCCTACGACGTCGCCACCTGCCTCAATGCCTGGTGTTTCGAGAAGGATTTTTCCTTCAACCTCACCAAGGGCAAGGCGCTGCTCGCTGGCTATCAGAGTGTGCGTCCGCTGAGCGGCGAGGAAAAGGCGGCATTGCCGATGCTGGCACGCGGTTCGGCATTGCGCTTCATGCTGACCCGGCTCTACGACTGGCTGACCGTTCCCGATGGCGGGCTGGTCATGAAACGCGACCCCACCGAATACATCCGCCGCATGCGCTTCCACCGCGCAATCAGGTCTCCTTCGGAATACGGACTGACATGACCAAAGAGGTTGAAATCTTCACCGACGGCGCCTGTTCGGGCAATCCAGGCCCCGGCGGCTGGGGCGCCATACTGCGCTTCAACGGCAAGACCAAGGAATTATCGGGCGGCGAGGCCGAGACGACCAACAACCGCATGGAGTTGCTGGCCGCCATCTCGGCGCTGAACGCGTTGAAGGAGCCTTGCACGGTCGAGCTTCACACCGACAGCAAATATGTAATGGACGGCATTTCCAAGTGGATCCATGGCTGGAAGAAGAACGGCTGGAAGACCGCCGACAAGAAACCGGTCAAGAATGGTGAACTGTGGCAGGCGCTCGACGAAGCCAACCGCCGTCACAAAGTGACCTGGAACTGGGTCAAGGGCCATGCCGGCCACGCCGAGAACGAACGCGCCGACGAATTGGCCAGGGAAGGCATGGCGCCGTTCAAGAAAGGCTCCTTCAAGCCGGTGGTGTCCGCTCCGAAGCCGGATCTCCAGGCAAAGCAGCCGACGGTCACGAAGGCGCGTCGATCGACCCAAAGCTATTAGGCCCGGCTCCGCGGCCCTCGACTGATGGGAGATCCTGTCGTGCCGATCGCCTACTACATCACCCATCCTCAGGTTCAGATCGACGCCAGCGTTCCCGTGCCGGATTGGGGCTTGTCCGACGTCGGGCGTGCGAGGGCGCAGGCGATGCTGAGCCAGCCATGGGTCGGATCGATCATGCGTCTGGTATCCTCGGGCGAACGCAAGGCGGTTGAAACCGCCGAGGTGCTCGCGCGGCACCTCGATCTTGCCGTCGAGGTGAGGGAACGCATGCATGAGAACGACCGGTCGGCGACGGGCTTCCTGCCGCCGCCGGAGTTTGAAGCGGTCGCCGATCAGTTCTTCGCCAGTCCGCACGAGAGCATTCGTGGCTGGGAGCGGGCGATCGATGCGCAGCAGCGCATTGTGAGCGAGGTCGAGGCCGTGCTTCATGGGGCCGGGGCCGGCGACATTGCATTCACCGGCCATGGAGGTGTTGGAACGCTCCTGCTGTTGTCTTTCAGCGGGCGGGAGATTAGCCGTGAAGCGGATCAGCCAGCGCGCGGCGGCAACTATTTTGCCTACGATATCGGTGCGCGTCACCTCATCCACGGATGGCGGCCGATCGACAGACTGGAACAGCCCTGAACCCTCAGCGGATCAGCAGCGCGGTGCCCCAAAGCCCGAGCGCGAACACCGTGTGCGACACCAGGTTGAGCGCGCGGACCCGCATCGGATTGGGCCGCTTCGAGGCCGCCCATCCGGCGCCCATGCCGGGCGCCAGCAGGAACCAGCCGGCGCCTACGGTGACAATGCCGAGGATGAAGGCCGGCAGGAAAGTCGGCGCGGCTAGCCAGGCCGCGCCAGTCAACGCGACGAGGATGATGCCGTAGACGATGCCGGTGAAGTAATGGAAGGCCCAACCCAGCGCTACTTCATGGGCGTAAGGTGTCGCGTTGGCGATATCGTCGTGGAAGACCTTGCCGTCCTTGAGGTGCCACACCCAGCGGCCGGGCGGCCCCCAGTTCGGTCGCGGCTGGCCGAATGCCCAGTGAAGAAAGAAGGCCCAGATATCCATCAGCACCGTGGCGCCGATGCCGATCGCGATAGCGCGCCACAAGATATCAAACATCGCTGAAATCCCCCCGAAAGCCGGCCGTTCTGGAGTCCAACCGGTTGTCGGGCGAGGCCGGCAGTTGCGGTCCTCGCCCGACGTGGTCGCTGAAGCTCAGAGCTGCCCCAGAATATGGGCCGCGCCGGACTCGTCGACGCCAGGCTTGGTCTCGACATTGAGCGCGGTGACCTTGCCGTCGTCGACGATCATTGAAAACCGCTTCGAGCGCAGGCCCATGCCGCCACCGGAATAATCGGCATCGAGACCGACCGCCTTGGCGAAATCGCCATTGCCGTCGGCGAGGAACAGGATCTTGCCTTCCCCCCCGGTGAAACGTGCCCAGGCGCCCATGACGTGGGCGTCGTTGACCGAAACGACGGCGATGGTGTCGACGCCGCGCGCCAGGATGGCGTCATGGTTTTCGAGATAGCCGGGCAGGTGGTTGTTGCTGCAGGTCGGCGTGAAGGCGCCGGGAACGCCGAACAGAACCACCTTCTTGCCGGTGAAAATCTCGGCCGACGTGATCGCTTTCGCGCCGTCGGTGGTCATCGTCTTGAAAGTTGCCTCGGGCAGCTTGTCGCCAACGGAAATGGTCATGAGTTCCTCGCTTGGGAATGGGGAAGGACGCGTGCTTGCGTAGCGAACTCGGCGGCCTCCTGCAACCGTTTGGGCAGGCTGGATCAGTACATGTCGCCTAAAGTGCGCAGCGGTTTTGGAGCAACGACATGTTCAAGGAGACGACCTCGAAGCGCATCGCATGAGTTCGTTTCAATACAGCGCGCTTCAAGGAAAAGGCAAAAGCCCCTCGACCGCGCCCGCCGAACTCGTCAGCGTGTAGTGAAGTCCGCCATCCGTGGGTGTCGTCGAAGGCCGGTCGAGGATCGGCACGGTGAAGATCAGCTTGCCGTCCTCTTCGCTGCGGGAAGGGGTTCCGAACATGTAGTCCCGCTCGCCGGCGACGAAGAAATCCGCTGCCTCCGGGGCACCGGGAAAACTCGCCTCGACAACCAGCGTCTCGTGATCGCCCGGCAGCACATTGACACCGAAATCGGGCTTTGCCGGTGCCGGCAAAGCCATGAAACTTGCCTTAACCAGGGCCGCGTCGTCGGCATTGTCAGGCTCGGAAGTCGGGTCGACGGTCAGCCGTGTCTGCACGGGGATGCAGATCGTTTCACAAATGCCGAGGAAGATATCGGCATCGATCACCGCCGGCTGGTCCGGCGTCGCCAGCTTGAAGGTCACAGGCAGCGAAATCGGATAGTTGTAGCCGGCCCATTTGCCATAACCATCGTCGTGGCGTTGAGGTGCCGGGAACGCGAGCGTGGCACCGGCTATGTTGGTGCTGGCCGAAACGTCGAGTTGGGGCGGCACGCCGGCGTCGCCCGGGTCGCGCCAATAGGTCTTCCAGCCTGGCTTGAGCGCGATGTCGAGAACGCCGAGGATACGGCCGGCCTCGTCGGGTTTGCCCGATGTCACCAGCCGCACTTTGCCGCCTTCGCTGTTGTACCAGGCCGACGACGAGGCAGAAGCGGGCAGGACAGTCGCCGATCCGATGGCGGCGCCGAGCAGCAGGATTTTCAAGCTTTGCATGGCGGTGATTTGATCGTCCATTCATGGCCGCGCAATGTTTTCACGGCGTTGTTGATATCATATTTGCGTGACCTTCGCTGACAAGCCATGGCGGCCTGGCATCATGGGCTTTGGTCGAATCCGGCGTGGCCCATCTTTTCGGCGCCAGGGAAACACGGTACCCTCCCAGACATGGATTTGCTGCGCCACAAGAAGACGGCTGCTGAACGCGGCTTTCTCGACGATCAGTTCCTCATCGCCATGCCCGGCATGAAGGACGACCGTTTCACGCGCTCGGTCATTTACATCTGCGCGCACAGCGATGAAGGCGCGATGGGCCTGATCATCAACCAGACACAGCAGATGTTATTTCCGGATCTGTTGGTGCAGCTCGGCATCATGAACGAGCAGGAAGCGATCCGACTGCCGGCGCAGGCGCGCGATTTCGTCGTGCGCAATGGCGGGCCTGTCGATCGCAGCCGGGGCTTCGTCCTGCATTCGGGCGACTACCGCGTGGAATCCTCGCTGACCGTTTCCGACGATATCTGCCTGACCGCGACGGTCGACATTCTGCGTGCCATATCGTCGGGCCGCGGCCCGCGTCACGCGCTGATGGCGCTGGGTTATTCCGGCTGGGGCGCTGGCCAACTGGAAACCGAGATCGCCGAGAATGGCTGGCTGACCTGTCCGGCCAGCCCCGAGCTCCTGTTCGACGCCGACATCGAGCGCAAATACGATCGCATCCTCGCCTCGATCGGGATCGATCTCGCGCATTTGAGCCTAGCCGCAGGGCACGCCTGACCTCCCAGACCCACGCAGCCTCTAAGCCTGCGTCAGCGGATACTGTTCCTTCAGCGTCTTCAGCACCTGGTCGCCCGGCATAGGCGCCCCGAACATGAAGCTCTGCACATATTCGCAGCCCATCTGGCGCAGTTCCAACGCGTCGCGTTCGTCCGAGATGCCCTCGGCGACCACCGACAGGCCGAGCTCATGCGCCATGTTGACCATCGACTTGAGCAGGACGGCACGTTTGGGCGTGTTGTCGTCGACGAAACTCTTGTCGATCTTGATGGTGTCGAACGGGAACCGCGTCAGATAGGCGAGCGAGGAATAGCCGGTGCCAAAATCGTCCAGCGACAGGCCGATGCCTAGCTGCTTCAGCTTGGTCAGCACATGAGCGGTCTGCTCGGGGTTGTCCATGACCAGTGACTCGGTGAGTTCGAGCCGGAAACAGCGCGGCTTCAGATTGGCCCGCGCGATGACCGAGCGGACATCGCTGACTAGGTCGCGGCGGATGAGCTGGCGGCTGGACAGATTGACCGACACCGACAGCGGCGCGTCGCCGATCTGCTTTTGCCATCCGGCGAGATCCTCGGCCGCCTGCTGCATGGCGAACAGGCCGAGTTGCACGATCAGTCCACAGCTTTCGGCGACCGGGATGAAATCCGCCGGCGGGATCATGCCGCGGCGCGGGTGATCCCAGCGCAACAAGGCCTCGAAGCCGGCGACGCTGCCGTCCTCGAGCCGCACGATCGGCTGGTAGGCAAGGGTGAATTCGCGCCGCTCGATGGCGCGCCGCAGGTCGGATTCGAACTGCAGCCGGTCCGTGCCGACGGTGCGGAAAGCCGGGCGGAACGGCTCGATCCTGTCGCCGCCAAACCGCTTGGCCTGATGCATGGCAAGCTCGGCGTCCTTGACCATGTCCTCGGCCGAGGTCTGCGCCGACGTCCAGGTGATCAGCCCGATCGAGGCGGTCAGCACGATTTCGCGCTTGGCGAAAGTGATGGGGTTGTTGATGGCATGCTTGATGGCGTCCGCCACGCCGGCGATGCGGGCAGGGTCTTGTTCGGACAAAAGCATCAGCGCGAACTGGTCGCCAGCGAAGCGCGACAACGAATCCTTCGGCTTCAACAGCCGGTGCAGGCGGCGCGCTATGGTGAGCAGGATGGTGTCGCCGGCCGAGATGCCGAGCCCGTCATTGACCTGCTTGAAGCGGTCGATATCGATGACGAAGACGGTCGGGCGCACCTTCTCCTCGGTGCGGGCGATCGAGATGATCGCTTCCAGCCGGTTCATGAACAATTCGCGGTTCGGCAGACCGGTCAGATTGTCGTGCACGGCGTCGTGCAGCAGCCGCTCCTCGGACTTCTTCTGCTCGGTGACGTCGACCATGGTGCCGACGCAGCGGATGACCTCGCCGTCCGATCCTATCACTGGCCGCGCCCGCAAGGCGAACCAATGATAATGCCCGTCGGCGCCACGCAGGCGGAAATTCTGCGCCACCCGGCCACGCCGGTGCTCCAGCACCACGTCGAGGGTCGTGCGGAACGTGTCGCGGTCGTCGGCATGCAGCACCGGCAGCCAGTTGCGCGCGGCACCCCCAAGGCTGTTCGGGGCGAGGCCGAGTTGGATGCTGACATCGGGCTTGGTCACGACCCGGTCGCGCAGAACATCCCAGTCCCAGACCGTGTCGCCAGATCCGGCAACCGCCAGCGCCTGGCGTTCGAGGTCGGAGAACAGTCCCTGATGCAGCGCGCCACCGGCAAAGGCGTGCTGCATCACGGTGAAACCGATCAGCAGGATGATCAGGATCAGCCCGCCGCCGAGCGCCGGCTGGGCGATGTCATTGTCGAGCATGCCGGTGATCGCCATCCACGACCCGCACAGCCACAACAGCACCATGACCCAACTGGGCACCAGCATGATCGCTCGATCATAACCACGAATACCGAGGAAGATGATCAGGCCGAGCCCGGTCAACGCGGTGGCGGCAAAGGATATGCGGGCGATGCCGGCGGCGACCGCCGGATCGACGATGGCGACACCGGCGATCAGCAGCAGGCCCAGAATCCAGACCAGGGCGCCATAGCTGAAATGGCCATGCCATCGGTTGAGGTTGAGATAGGCGAACAGGAACACCACGAACGTCGCCGCAAGCGCCACCTCCGTTCCCGCTCGCCACATCTGCTCATTGCCGGGCGATATCTCGATGACCTTGTTGAGGAAGCCGAAATCGACGCAGATATAGGCAAGCACCGCCCACGCAAGGGCCGCGGTCGCCGGGAACATCGAGGTCCCCTTGACGACGAACAGGATGGTCAGGAACAGCGCCAAAAGTCCGGCGATGCCGATGACGATGCCGCGAAACAGCGTGTAGGAATTGACCGAGTCCTTGTAGGATTCCGGGTCCCACAGATAGACTTGCGGCAGCTTCGGCGAGGCGAGTTCGGCGATGAAGGTGATCACCGTTCCCGGGTTCAGCGTCACCCGGAACACGTCGGCGTCGGGGCTGGTCTGCCGGTCGAGCGCGAAGCCTTCACTGGGCGTGATGGCGGCGATGCGCGTCGAGCCGAGATCGGGCCAGAAGATGCCGGAATTCACCAGCCGGAAATGCGGCGCGACAATCAGCCTGTCGAGCTGCTGATCGGTGGTGTTGGCGAGCGCGAACACCGCCCAGTCACCGGTCGAGCGCGCGTCGTTGGCCTCGACCTCGATGCGCCGCACGATGCCGTCCGGCCCGGGCGCGGTCGATACCTGAAAATTCTCACCCTGGTTGCGGTAGATTTCGACGGCGCCCGAAAGATCCAGCGCGACGTCGTCGCGGGCAATCTTGATCGGTTCGACGGCAAAGGCCGACGAAGCCGCGCACAGCGTCACGATTGCCGCGAGGACAAAGGCGAAGAACGGCCCGTTTCGCAGGAAATTCGTCAAAAATCAGTCCTTCGTTCCTGCGCTGCCCAGCGGATCGTCCGCGATTCGGGCGTAGAGGTAGTGGTCGTGCCAGACGCCGTTGATCCTGAGATAGGATCGTAAGAGTCCTTCGCGCCGGAATCCGGCTTTTTCAAGCACGCGGATCGACCTGATATTGTCGGGAATACAGGCCGCTTCGATCCGGTGCAACCTAAGCGTATCGAAGGCGAAGCGGGCCACGACCTTGACCGCGTCGGTCATAAGCCCGCGCCCGCCGAAGCGCTCGCCGATCCAGTAGCCGACATGGCCGCTTTGCGAGACACCATGGCGTATGTTGCCGAGCGTGATGCCGCCGGCCAGCTTGCCGCTCGTCTTCTCGAAGATGAAGAAGGCAATCGCCGTCCCTTGCGCATAGTCCTCGCGGTAGCGGCTGATGCGCAGGCGCCATGCCGTGCGGTCGAGCTCGTCGGGAGTCCAGCGCGGCTCCCACGGCTCCAGGAAGGCACGGCTTTCGCCGCGCAGCGTCGACCATTCCCGATAGTCATTGGTGAATGGCACGCGCAACGTGACGAGGTTGCCCTTCAGTGCCGGCAGGTCACGGCGAAAGAAAGGGAGCGCGAACACGGCGTTTGAGGGCTTAGACGGCGAGCCTGCGGGCCGTGGTCTGCGTGCCCGGAAGCGAATCGAGGATCGCCTCATATGGTGCCAGCGTACCCACGGGCCCGACAGCGGTAAGCGTCGGCTTGGTCGAGAACATCCGCGACGACAGATCGGTCAGCCGCTCGACTGTCAGCGCCGACAGGCGCTCCATCAACTCCTCCTTGGCGATCGGCCTGCCGAACAAAAGAAGCTGCCTGGCGATCTGCGAGGCGCGACTGGCTGGGCTTTCGGCGGACATGATCAGCCCGGCGCGATACTGGGCGCGCGCGCGGTCGAGTTCCTCCTGCAGGATGTTCTCGCCGGCCTTCTGCAGTTCGTCGATGATGACGGGAACCAGTTCCGCAATGTCACTCTGGCCGGTCGCGGCATGGACGCCAAAAATGCCGGTGTCGGAAAAGCCCCAGTGGAAGGCATAGACGGAGTAACACAGGCCGCGCTTTTCGCGGACCTCCTGGAACAGGCGCGATGACATGCCGCCGCCGAGGATCATCGACAGCACCTGCGAGGCGTAGAAGTCGCGCACATGGTAGGCGCGGCCCTCGAAGCCCAGCACGATCTGCGCGTCCATCAGGTCGCGGTCCTCGCGGAAGTCGCCGCCGACATATTGCGCATATTGCGGAATGGTGCTGTCGGCCTTGCTGCGGAAGCCGCCGAGCTGCTTCTCGACCTCGCGCACGAAATTGTCGTGCTTGATGTCACCGGCAGCCACGATCACCATCCGCTCGGCGCCATACTGGCGTTCGATGAAGTCATGCAATTGCTTGGAAGTGAAGGATTTGACGGTCTCCGGCGTGCCAAGGATAGAGCGGCCGATGGTCTGATGGCGAAACGCGGTCTCGGTGAAGCGGTCGAAGACGATATCGTCCGGCGTGTCGTGCGCGGCGCCGATCTCCTGCAGGATGACGTGCTGCTCGCGTTCGAGTTCCTGCGGGTCGAATTCGGATTCCTGCAGGATATCGGCAAGAATGTCGACGGCTAGCGGCACGTCGCCGGAGAGCACCCTGGCGTAGTAGGAGGTGGTCTCGACGCTGGTGGCGGCATTGATCTCGCCGCCGACATCCTCGATTTCGGAGGCGATTTCGAAGGCCGTCCGCCGCTTCGTGCCCTTGAACGCCATGTGCTCGAGCAGATGGGCCATGCCATGCTCTTCGTCACGTTCATTGCGAGCGCCCGACTTGACCCAGGCACCCAAGGCAACCGATTCGATACTTGGAAGGGTTTCGGTGGCGACTGTCAGGCCGTTCGACAGACGGCTTACCTCAACACCCATATGGCTCGTACTCCCTAACGCGCCGCCCGCGCGCGGCGACTGACGTAATCTTCCACCATTTTCAGGTCGGATGGAAGTACCGTGTATTTTTCCTCAAATGTCATCAATCCACCTAGCCATGCGGGCAGGGCGGGCGAGATACCGCAGGCGGCCTCGACGGCGGCCGGGAATTTTGCCGGATGGGCGGTGCCCAGCACCACCATCGGCACAGTGCCAGCCGCCTTGCCCGCCGCGACGTGCATGGCTGCGGCCGTGTGCGGATCGAGCAGGTAATTGCTGGCCGCAAGCGTCGAGCGGATGGTGGCGGCGACCTCGTCCATGGTGGCGCGGCCGGCGTCGAACTCGGACCGCATCCCATTGATTTCGCGGGCTTCTATGGTGAAGGCGCCGGACTGCTTCAGGCTGTCCATGTAGCGCCGCACGGTCGCCGCGTCACGGTTGGAGGCCTCGAACAGCAGGCGTTCGAAATTCGACGACACCTGGATGTCCATCGACGGCGACGTGGTCGCGAAAACGCCCTTGGTGCGGTATTCGCCGGTAGCGAAAGTGCGCGCCAGTATGTCGTTGTCGTTGGTGGCGATGACCAGCCTTTCGATCGGCAGGCCCATTTTCTTGGCGGCATAGCCGGCGAAGATATCGCCGAAATTGCCGGTCGGCACCGTGAACGACACCGGCCTGTCGGGCGCGCCGAGCGACAGTGCCGAGGAGAAATAATAGACGATCTGGGCCATGATGCGCGCCCAGTTGATCGAATTGACCCCCGACAGCGCTACCCGGTCACGGAAGGCGTGATCGTTGAACATGTCCTTGAGCATCCCCTGGCAGTCGTCGAAATTGCCTTCGATCGCCAACGCATGGACGTTCTCGGCTTTCGAGGTCGTCATCTGCCGCTGCTGCACCGGCGAGACACGGCCATGCGGGAAAAGGATGAAGATGTCGGTGCGGTTGCGACCCGCAAAGGCGTCGATCGCCGCACCGCCGGTGTCGCCCGAGGTGGCGCCGACGATGGTGGCATGCTGGTCGCGTTCGGCAAGCACATGGTCCATCAGCCGGGCGAGCAACTGCATCGCCACGTCCTTGAACGCCAAAGTCGGTCCATGAAAGAGTTCGAGGACAAACGTATTGGGGCCGGTCTGGACCAGCGGGCAGACGGCCTCGTGGCGGAAGGTGGCATAGGCTTCGCGCACCAGGCGCTCGAAGACCGGCGCGGGAATCTCGCCGTCAAGGAACGGCGACAGCACGCGGATGGCAAGGTCAGGATAGGCAAGGCCGCGCATGGCGCGGATCTCGGATGGCGAAAACCGCGGCCACTCGCGCGGCACGTAAAGCCCTCCATCGCGGGCCAGGCCCGCCAGCACGGCATCGGAGAATCCAAGCGCGGGTGCTTCCCCGCGCGTACTCACATATTGCATGTCTCAGTCCCGTTGCCGCTTGGCTCTTGCGTTCACCACAAGGTGGTTAATTTCTGTGCCGGCTCCAGTCGCATTTTTGCCGCGCCGTTGATATACGTCACCAGCTTTACGAGAGGGAAGTGCAGTTTCATGGCGTTTCGTACATCAAGTGGTCGCTTTTTGGCGGGTCTTGCGCTCACCGGCTTTATGCTCGCCGCCGCGGGCTGCCAATCGGGCGACAATGGCATCCTTGGCCTCGGCTTCGGCAAGAAGAGCGACCCGACAGCGCCACCGCCGCCGCAGGATCCCAAGGTTCTGGCCAGCCAGCTGAATGCCTATTGCCCGAGGGTAACGGTGCGCGACGGCACCGCCTTCTTCAACACCTATGTCAACGAGGTCAAGAAGCTCAAGCCGAAGCTCAAGAAGACCGGCGACGCCGCGGCGGACGCGGCGGCCCAAGCTGCGGCTGATGCCGCCGCCGCCACTCCGCCCGACGATTCGGCGAGGATCATCTATCAAGCCTCGATTTCCGACGTGACCCGCGATTGCAGCCGCGCCGACGGGCAACTGACGATGAAGATCGCGGTCGCCGGAAAGATCGTGCCTGGCCCGAAGTTCACGCCTGGCACCATCACAATGCCGATCCGCACCGCGGTGATGCACGGCACCGACGTGCTTTATTCGCAGATCCACCAGTATCAGGTTCAGGTCACCGATCCCTCGGTCGCCACGCAGTTCGTCTTCACCGACACCAATGTCGTCGTGCCGGCGCCGACGGCGCAGGACTATCAGGCCTATGCCGGCTATGACGAAAACGCGCCGAAGGCGACGACGGACAAGCCGAAGAAGACCCACAGGAAGAAGGCCGCCGCGACGAACTAGGCCCGATCAGGGTGTTTCAAGGGCGCTTGCGTCGCCGCCCCAATTGCTCAGGCGTCGGCTGACCATTCCGACAGTGCCGCGATCACGCTTTTCAGCTCCGCCCATCGGCGGATGACCGTTTCAGCGCCGGCCTCTGTCAACGCATCGGCGTGGCCGGGATAGCTGTGGCTGGCGCCGGTGAAGCCGATCACGCGCATGCCGGCCGCCCTGGCGCCGGCAACGCCGTGCACGGAATCCTCGATGACGAAAGTGTTCGCCGGGTTCGCATCGAACTTTTCCGCCGCGAGCAGGAAGACGTCCGGGGCAGGCTTGGTCTTTTTGCTCGGTATCTCCAGCGCGGAGAAGATACGGCCTGCGAAAAACGGCAGTAGATGCACCTTCTCCAGCATGAATTCTATCCGCTCCGAGCGTGAGTTGGAGCAGATGCAGCGTTGCGTCATGACCGAGGCGACCGCTTCGCGCACGCCCTCTATGGCACGAACATCGCTGCGCAATTTCCTGTCGACGAGCTCTTCGGCGCGGTCGATCAGCGAGGCCTGGAACGGGATCTTGGACTTCTCCTCGATCCGCATCAGGATGTCCTTGAACGTCAGGCCCGCATAGGTCTCGGCAACCTCTTCGGCCGAAATCTCATATCCGGCCAGCGTTATCAGCTCGGCCTCGACCCGCGCGGCGATGATTTCGGAATCGACGAGCACGCCGTCGCAATCGAAGATGACAAGGTTTGGCTGGGGCATGGTGATCCGGACAAAGGCAGGATGGAGGAATGGCCGCTACGGGCTCAGGCGGGGCGGCATACACCAACGGTGGGGTCTTCGCAAACCTGGCAAGCGATCGCGTTGGCCTTCACCGAATATTTACGCTGATCGGTAACCATAACAGCGAGTAAACAGTAACGCGTGCCTTGGGTGTAAACATGTCTGCCGTGCGTCTTCTCGACGAGTTGTCCCACGCCCCCCAGCAATCCGAATGGCTGGACACGATCCTCAAGGGCGACTGCGTCGCGGCCCTCGACCGCCTGCCCGAAAAGTCGATCGACGTCATCTTCGCCGATCCTCCCTACAATCTGCAGCTCGACGGCGATCTGCACCGGCCCGACCAGTCCAAGGTCGATGCGGTCGACGACGACTGGGACCAGTTCGAGAGTTTCGAGGCCTATGACGCCTTCACCCGCGCCTGGCTGCTGGCGGCGCGCCGCGTCTTGAAGCCCAACGGCACCATCTGGGTCATCGGCTCCTATCACAACATCTTCCGCGTCGGCGCCAAGATGCAGGATCTGGGCTTCTGGATCCTCAACGACGTGGTCTGGCGCAAGACCAATCCGATGCCGAATTTCCGCGGCCGTCGCTTCCAGAACGCGCATGAGACGATGATCTGGGCTTCCCGGGATCAGAAGGGCAAGGGCTACACCTTCAACTACGAAGCCATGAAGGCTTCCAACGACGACATTCAGATGCGCTCCGACTGGCTGTTCCCGATCTGCACCGGCGGCGAGCGGCTGAAGAACGACAATGGCGACAAGCTGCATCCGACGCAAAAGCCGGAAGCGCTGCTTGCCCGCATCATGATGGCCTCGACCAAGCCCGGCGACATCGTGCTCGATCCGTTCTTCGGCTCCGGCACGACAGGCGCCGTGGCCAAGCGCCTTGGCCGCCATTTCGTCGGCATCGAGCGCGAGCAGGCCTATATCGACGCCGCCAACGAGCGCATCGATGCGGTGCGGCCGCTGGAAGATGCCGATTTGACGGTGCTGACCGGCAAGCGCGCCGAGCCGCGCGTTGCCTTCGTCAGCCTTCTCGACACCGGACTGATGCAGCCGGGTTCCACGCTCTACGACGCCAAGAAACGCTGGGCGGCCAAGGTGCGCGCCGACGGCACCGTGGCGATCGGCGACAGCGCCGGCTCGATCCACAAGATCGGCGCCGAAGTGCAGGGACTGGACGCCTGCAACGGCTGGACCTTCTGGCACTATGAGCGCAGTGGCGGCCTCACTCCCATCGACGAGTTGCGCCGCATTGCCCGGCTGGGCATGGAGCGGGCAGGGGGTTGAACCCCTGCCGCCTGCCGCCTTCGTGTTGATTCAAGATCTTAGCGGATCGCCGCAAGCGATTCGGATCACGCCTTGATTCCGAACCGCTCAAGGTCTGCCTTAAGCGTCGTGGCGTCGGTGAACAGTACAGCTTGCCAGCCAGCAGCCTTGGCGCCGTCGACATTCTTCTGGCTGTCGTCGATGAACAGCGACGCCACCGGATCGAGGTCGAATGAGGCGACGTGGTGGTCGTAGATCCTGCGGTCCGGCTTGATCAGGCCGATCTCGGCCGACACGGTGATGCCACGCGGGCGGTCAAGGAATGGAAAGCGGCCGCGCGCCTCGATGAAGGTGTCGGCGGCCCAGTTGGTCAGCAGCGTTACATCGTGGCCGGTGTCGATCAGTCTCTCCAGGATGGCGACGCTGTCGTCATAGGCGTGCGGCGCCATTTCATGCCAGTGACGGCGGAAATTGCGGATGTTTTCCGCATGATCGGGATGCTCGGCGATGGCAAGCGCCTCGGCCTCTTCCCAGGTCCGGCCGCGATCCTGCTCGATGTTCCAGTCATGCGTGCAGACATTGTCGAAGAACCACTTTCTCTCCTCGGCATCGGGAATGAGGCGACTGAACGGAATGTTGGGGTCGTAGTGGACCAGCACCTTGCCGATGTCGAAAACGATGTGGCGGATTTCAGTCATGAAGCCTCTTTCAATGCTGGCGTTGCTTTGGTGCATGTCGCCAAAAGTGTGCGGCGGTTCGCGGAAAACGACATACAAAAATCAAACGATCCAAAGCACGTCGCGGTGTAACCACCTCACATTCGACGTGCTTTGGTCGCGCCGGGTATCGCAGCCTCGATTGCCTTTTTAATGACAGTTGGCAGGGCCTCTCCGGAAATTTCGTGGGCCAGCGACCAGAAATGCCCTGCGGGTGCATCACCTTTGATGTCGGCGTGAAAGACGTCGAGCTCCAGCGCGAAATGGGTGAAGACATGGGTGATTGTTCCGGCGCGCCGCCAGTCGCCGGGAAAGGGTGCCGCCGCCGGCGTGGTGGCACCGTCCCCCCGCGCCGTCCAGGCCGTGGTCGGCACTTCGGTCATGCCGCCGAGCAAACCTTTCTCGGGCCGTTTGCGCAGAAGAATGGCGCCGTCCTCACGCTCGGCGATGAAAGCCGCGCCGCGCCGCAGCGGCTTGTCGGCTTTTGGCAGCCGCACCGGGAAATTTTCGGGATCGCCCGAGACGACGGCGCTGCAATCTTCGCGCAGCGGGCACAACATGCAGCGCGGTCGGCGCGGCGTGCAGATCGTGGCGCCGAGATCCATCATCGCCTGAGCGAAGTCGCCCGGCCTTGCCGCCGGCACCATGGCCTCGACATGGGCACGGATCCCGGCCTTGGCTTCGCTCAGCGGCGTGGTGATCGAAAACAGCCGTGATATGACGCGTTCGACATTGCCATCGACAACCGCGGCGGGGCGGTCGAAGGCGATGGCCGTGATCGCCGCCGATGTGTAGGCGCCGATGCCGGGCAGGTCTCGCAAGCCTGCCTCGGTGTCGGGAAACCGGCCGCCGCGCGCCGCCACCAGATCGGCGCAGGCCTTGAGGTTGCGGGCGCGGGAGTAATACCCCAGCCCCGCCCAGGCCTTCATCACATCCTCGGTTGGCGCCGCGGCCAGCGCCTCGACATCGGGCCATTTCTCGACAAAGGCGCGGAAATAGGCCTTCACCGCCTCGACCGTGGTCTGCTGCAGCATGACTTCGGACAGCCAGATGCGGTATGGGTCGGGGCGGACACCGCGTGCATGCTCGCGCGGGCTCACGCGCCACGGCAATTCGCGATGATGCACGTCGTACCAGGCCAGAAGGCGCGACGCGGTATCGTCCGGAATCGCCTTGCGAGTCTGGGCCTTGGGGGACTGGGCCTTGCGGGTCTGCTCTGCTGATGCCATTGATCGTGTATTGGCCTGGCCGGTATCTGCTGGGGTCGTGGCTGGAGAACGTACATGGCAGGGAGAACGCCCTACGGCAATCCCGTCCCGGTGAGCGATCTTGCGACCAAAATCCTCGATCCGGTGCTGCGCAAGCGGGCAGGCATCTCGATTGGTCTTGTCCAATCCTGGGAAGAGATCGCCGGACCGCGGCTGGCCAGTCGATCGCGGCCCGAAAAAATCCAGTGGCCGCGCCGCCTGCATGAGGACGATCCGTTCGAGCCAGCGGTGCTCGTTATCGCCTGCGAGGGCATGGCGGCGCTTCATCTGCAACACGAGACCGGCGAGATCATCAACCGGGTCAACGCCTTCCTCGGCTTTACGGCGATAGGCCGCATCAGAATCGTGCAAAAACCGGTGACGACGGACAAAGGACAGCCTAAACCGACCTTCAGGCCCTTGACGGCGGTGGAGCAGAACAAGTTGTCCAGCACGGTCGAACGGATCGAGGATGACGGGCTGCGCGCCTCGCTGGAACGGCTTGGCGCAACCATTTTGGGTGAAAGAAAGTCGAAAACCCCTTGAAGACAGTCATCGATTTGTCGTCAACATCTCGCATTCGTGATCACATCGGTCAGGTTTCGCGATTGGATTGGGGATGGAGATGCCTTAATTCGCGCCAACTCTCGCCTTTTCGTGCCTTTGCATTGCAAAATTCAACCCTTGTCAGGTGATTCGTATGAACCGTCCTCCGTTCGGCAAAAGTCTGTCTCGCAGAAACGTCCTGTCTTCGCTGGCCGCCATCCCGGCGGTGGCCCTGCTCGCCGCCTGCAGCAACTCCGGCGAAGAGGCCAAGGCGGCGGATGTGAAGCCAGCTGATCCGGCCGCTCCCGCAAAGCCGGCCACCCCGGCTGCCGTTCAGGTTCCCGAGTCTCAGGGCAATGTCGACATGGCCGAACTGCTGAAGCCGGGCGCGCTGCCCGACAAGCAGCTCGGCAAGGACGATGCCAAGGTGACGATCGTCGAATACGCTTCGATGACCTGCCCGCACTGCGCGCATTTCGCCGAGACCACCTTCCCGGATCTGAAGACCAAGTACATCGACACCGGCAAGGCGCGCTATATCCTGCGCGAATTCCCGTTCGATCCGAGCGCGGAAGCCGGTTTCATGCTGGCGCGCTGCGCCAAGGATAACTATTTCCCGATGGTGGACGTGCTGTTCAGGCAGCAGGCGAACTGGGTTGGCGTGTCGAACACCAAGGATGCGCTGCTGCAAATCTCGAAGCTCGCCGGTTTTACACAGGAGTCGTTCGAGGCCTGCTTGACGGACCAGAAACTTCTGGACGATGTGAGATCGGTCCAGAAGCGCGGCGCCAATGAATTCAAGGTCGACTCGACACCGACCTTCTTCATCAACGGTAAGACCTACAAAGGGGCGATGTCGATTGAGGAAATGTCGGCCATCATCGACCCTCTGCTCTGACATCAGGTCAGCGCTGAAGCGGCAGCGCTTCGGCGCTCGCCTTTATGGGGCGCGTGAATGAAGTTTTCGCGCCTTCGTCTCCTCGGTTTCAAGTCCTTCGTCGAGCCCGGCGAGTTCGTCATCGAACGCGGCCTCACGGGTATTGTCGGGCCGAATGGCTGCGGCAAGTCGAACCTTGTCGAGGCGCTGCGTTGGGTGATGGGCGAAAGCTCCTACAAGAACATGCGCGCGTCCGGCATGGACGACGTCATCTTCTCCGGCTCGGGCACGCGGCCCGCCCGCAACACCGCCGAAGTCACGCTTTTCCTCGACAATACCGACCGTTCGGCGCCCGCCGCCTTCAACGACGCCGATGAGTTGCAGGTGTCGCGACGTATCGAGCGCGAGGCCGGCTCCCTCTATCGCATCAATGGCAAGGAAGCGCGCGCCAAGGACGTGCAGCTTCTGTTTGCCGACCAGTCGACCGGCGCGCGCTCGCCCTCGATGGTCGGGCAGGGCCGTATCGGCGAACTGATCCAGGCCAAGCCGCAGGCGCGCCGTGCGCTGCTCGAAGAGGCCGCCGGCATTTCAGGCCTGCACACCCGCCGCCACGAGGCGGAATTGCGGCTGAAAGCGGCAGAACAGAACCTCGAACGCCTGGACGACGTCGTCGGCGAACTGGAAAGCCAGATCGAAAGCCTGAAGCGCCAGGCGCGCCAGGCCTCCCGCTTCAAGAACCTCTCGGCCGATATCCGCAAGGCTGAGGCAACACTGCTGCATCTGCGCTGGACGCTGGCCAAGACGCAGGAAGGCGAGGCGCGCTCGGCGCTGGCGGTCGCCACGGCACTGGTCGGCGATCGCGCCTCCGCGCAGATGGCCGCCGCCAGGGAGCAAGGCATCGGCGCTCATCGCCTGCCGGACCTGCGTGACGCCGAAGCCGCCGCTGCGGCCGCCTTCCAGCGCCTGTCGATCGCCAAGTCGCAGATCGAGGAGGAGGCCGGCCGCATCCGCAATCGCCAGGCCGAAATCGAGCGCCGCTTGCAGCAACTCGACGGCGACATCGCCCGCGAGGAGCGGATGGTGCGTGACAATGCCGATGTTCTCGAACGGCTTCGCACCGAAGAAGCCGCGTTGAATTCCGAGAACGCCGGTGCGGCGGAACGCGAGGCCACCACCCGTGCGGCGTTCGAACAGGCGGCATCGACGCTTGCGCAAAGCGAAGCCAGGCTTGCCGCGCTGACCGCCGAACGGGCCGAGGCTGCCGCCTCGCGCCATCAGATCGAACGCACGCTGCGTGAAACCGCCGAGCGCCGCGACCGTTTTGCCCGGCAGCTCGCCGAGGTCGACCGCGAATTGTCGGACATCCTCTCCAAGGTCGCCGGCCTGCCGGATCCGGCCGAAAAGCGTGTTCTGGTCGAACAGGCCATGGCGTTGCTGGAAGAGGCCGAGGGCGCCGTGGCGCAGGCCGAGCAGTCGGTCATCGATGCCCGCGCCACCGAAAGCGCTGCCCGTCCGCCGCTTCAGGATGCCAAAGCCGAACTGGCGGGCATCGAGACGGAAGCCCGCACCCTGGCCAAGATCCTCAACGCCGCCAGCGGCGATCTCTTCCCTTCGGTGCTCGAGCAGATCAGTGTCGAGCGCGGCTTCGAGACGGCGCTGGGGGCCGCCCTTGGCGAAGATCTCGACGTGCCGCTCGACCGCAGCGCCCCGGCGCATTGGGGCGAAAGCCAGATCCAGCCGGGCGACGCGGCGCTGCCGGAGGGCATCAAGAGCCTTGCCAACGTGGTTCGTGCCCCGGCGCAGCTTGCCCGCCGCCTGGCGCAGATCGGCATTGTCGATGCTTCCGACGGCCGCCGGTTGCAGGCGCTGCTTGCGCCGGGCCAGCGTCTGGTCAGCCGCGAAGGCGCGCTGTGGCGCTGGGACGGTCTGATCGCCAGCGCCGATGCGCCGACCGCCGCGGCACAGAGGCTGGCGCAGAAGAACCGGCTTGCCGAACTCGATGCCGAGGCGGTTCAGGCGACACTTGTCCTGCGCCAGGCCGAGGAGGCGCTGGCACAGGCGGAGCAAGCGCTTCGCCAGGCGAGCGAGGCCGAACGCAGCACGCGCCAGGCCGGACGCGACGCCCAGCATCGGCTGGACGCCGCCCGCAACGCGCTGGCCGAAGCCGAAAAGGCCGGCGGCGAACTGGCGAGCCGCCGCGCCGCCCTGGATGAAGCACGCGCGCGCATCGTCGACAGCCATGAGGAGACCTCGGCGGCTTTCGTCGAGGCCGAAATGCTGCTGCAGGACGCGCCCGATCTCGGCGACCTGCAATTGCAGCTCGAACAGTCCTCGGCCAATGTCTCGCGCGACCGCGCCACGCTGGCCGACGCGCGGGCCGTCCATGAAGGGCTGCGGCGCGAAGCGGAGGCACGCATACGCCGGCTCGATGCCATTGGCGCCGAACGCAGCAACTGGCTGGTGCGGGCCGAAAACGCCTCGACGCAGATCGCCTCGCTCGGTGAACGCAAGGCCGAGGCCGAGGCCGAGCGTGAACGGCTGGCCGATGCGCCCGACGAGATCGACGCCAAGCGGCGGGCATTGCTGTCGCAGCTCACCGAGGCCGAGACCTTGCGCAAGGCGGCCGCCGATCGCCTGCAGGAAGCGGAGAACAAGCAGGCCGAGTTCGACAAATTGGCCACCGGCGCCATCCAGTCGCTAGCCGAGGCGCGCGAGACCCGGGTGCGCGCCGAAGAGCGGCTGACGGCGGCCGACGAGCGCCGGCTGGAGGTCGAGGCGCGCATCCAGGAAACGCTGAACACGCCGCCGCATCTGGTCATCCGTCACACCGGCCTTGAAGCCGACGATCCGATGCCCGAGATGGCCGAGATTGAACGCCAGCTCGACCGGCTGAAGATCGAGCGCGAACGGCTCGGCGCCGTCAATCTGCGCGCCGAGGAAGAGCAGAAGGAGCTGTCCGACCGGCTGGAGGCGATCGTCTCCGAGCGCGAGGACATCATCGAGGCGATCCGCAAGCTGCGGCAGGCGATCCAGAGCTTGAACCGTGAGGGCCGCGAGCGGCTTCTCGCCGCCTTCGATGTCGTCAACAGCCATTTCCAGCGGCTGTTCTCGCATCTGTTCGGTGGCGGCACGGCGGAATTGCAGCTGATCGAATCGGAGGATCCGCTCGAGGCTGGCCTGGAAATCCTCGCCCGCCCGCCCGGCAAGAAGCCGCAGACGATGACGCTGCTCTCGGGCGGCGAGCAGGCATTGACGGCGATGTCACTGATCTTCGCGGTGTTCCTGACCAATCCGGCGCCGATCTGCGTGCTCGACGAAGTCGACGCGCCGCTCGACGACCACAATGTCGAGCGCTTCTGCAATCTCATGGACGAGATGGCCAAGACGACCGAGACGCGCTTCGTCATCATCACCCACAACCCGATCACCATGGCCCGCATGGACCGGCTGTTCGGCGTGACCATGGCCGAGCAGGGTGTTAGCCAGCTCGTCTCGGTCGATCTGCAGGCGGCAGAGGCGATGCGCGAGGCGAGCTGAAGCGACCGGGCCGGTCCACTCCAATAAGCGATGCCTTCGCGGCACGATCCAGTAGGAAGATATTGGCTGGGGCGCCAGGATTCGAACCTGGGAATGTCGGTACCAAAAACCGATGCCTTACCACTTGGCGACGCCCCAATAGCCATTAGAGCGACGTGCGTCCACTTGGACGCAAAAAGTACGCTCTAACACTAACAATCTTTGCACTGGCCCGAAAATCGATCTCGATTTCGGGCCGGTGCGATCGAGTCGCTTGTGCGGCGCGTTCTTAGCAGAGCAGCCGAAAAGCACAATGCTTATGAGCGACGACAAGAACGCCCAAATCGGGCAATCCACAGATGCCGCCAGACCCGACCGGGGCGGGCTATTCACCCCAGACGGCCAACTCATTGCCGGCCGGATCGGTGAAGTGGAAGCGCCGGCCGCCGGGGAACAGGAAGATTGGCTTGACAATCGTGCCGCCGCTCGTCTCGACCGCTGCTAGCGTTTCTTCCAGATCCTGGGAATAGAGCACCGGCAGCGGCTTGGCCGGTGCTTCCGCGGCATCGGCCTGAAAACCGCCGTCCAGGCCTTCGGCAAAGGCCGAATAGGTCGGCCCGTAATCGGTGAACGACCAGGCAAAGGCGGCACTGTAGAAAGCTTTCAACCGGTCCAGCGTGCCGCCGGTGGCGGGCATTTCCAGATAGTCGAGTTTTCCAGTCAGTTTCATGGGACACCTATTTGTTCTGCTTATGTTCTATTCGCTGAGCCGTGACGTGGCAAGTCTTTTTGCCGCATGTCCGGGCAGGCCTTTTTCTTAATCGATTGTAGCGGCAGCACGGCTTTGCCGGCGCTTGCCTTTCGCACTGCAGCATCTTATCGCTCCAAAGTCGAACACGGGCGGAGCTTTCCATTTCGCCAATCTTTCCAATCTCCTGCAACCGGAGAGCAAAGCATGACCAAATGGGTTTTCACCTTTGGCGATGGTGCGGCGGAAGGCCGTGCCGGCGACAAGAATCTGCTGGGCGGCAAGGGCGCCAATCTCGCCGAGATGTGCAGCCTGGGCCTGCCGGTGCCGCCGGGCTTCACCATCACCACCGAGGTCTGCAACGCTTATTACGCCAACGGCCGCGCCTATCCGGCGGGGCTCGAAGCCGATGTCGCCGTGGCGCTCGACCATATCGGCCGAATCACGGGCCGCCGCTTCGGCGATCCGTCGAAATTGCTTCTGGTGTCGGTGCGCTCCGGCGCCCGCGCCTCGATGCCAGGGATGATGGACACAGTGCTCAATCTTGGCCTCAACGACGAGACGGTGGAGGCGCTGGCCGCTGATTCCGGCGATCCGCGCTTTGCCTATGACAGCTACCGCCGTTTCATCCAGATGTATTCGGACGTCGTCATGGGCCTCGACCACGAGGTGTTCGAGGAGATCCTGGAGGACCAGAAGGCTAGCCTCGGCCATGAACTCGACACCGAACTGACCGCCATGGAATGGCAAGGCGTGATCGCGCTCTACAAGGCCAAGGTCGAGGAGGAGCTCGGCAGGCCGTTCCCGCAGGATCCGCAAGAGCAGCTTTGGGGTGCCATCGGCGCCGTGTTCTCGAGCTGGATGAACAATCGCGCCATCACTTATCGGCGCCTGCACGATATCCCCGAAAGCTGGGGCACGGCGGTCAACGTCCAGGCCATGGTGTTCGGCAATATGGGCGAGACCTCGGCCACCGGCGTCGCCTTCACCCGCAACCCGTCGACAGGCGAAAAGCAGCTCTATGGCGAGTTCCTGGTCAACGCGCAGGGCGAGGATGTCGTGGCCGGCATCCGCACGCCGCAGAACATCACAGAGGCCGCCCGCATCGCCGCCGGCTCCGACAAGCCGTCGCTGCAGAAGCTGATGCCCGACGCCTTCCAGTCTTTCGTCACCATCTCCGACAGCCTCGAAAAGCACTACCGCGACATGCAGGACCTCGAATTCACCATCGAGCGCGGCAAATTGTGGATGCTGCAGACCCGCTCCGGCAAGCGCACCGCCAAGGCGGCGCTGAAGATTGCCGTCGAGATGGCCAGGGACGGCTTGATCACGAAGGAGGAAGCCGTCGCCCGCATCGACCCCGCCTCGCTCGACCAGTTGCTGCACCCGACAATCGACCCGAAAGCGGCGCGCGACGTCATCGGCGTCGGCCTGCCGGCGTCGCCGGGCGCCGCCACCGGCGAGATCGTGTTTTCCTCCGGCGATGCCGAGGATATCAAGGCGCAAGGCCGCAAGGCGATCCTGGTGCGCATCGAAACCAGCCCCGAAGACATCCACGGCATGCATGCGGCCGAAGGCATCCTGACGACGCGCGGCGGCATGACCAGCCACGCCGCCGTGGTCGCGCGCGGCATGGGCAAGCCTTGCGTTTCGGGCGCCGGCTCGCTGCGCGTCGACTACAAGGCCGGCACGCTGCTCTCGATGGGGCAGACCTTCCGCAAGGGTGACATCATCACCATCGATGGCGGCAACGGCCAGGTGCTGAAGGGCGCCGTGGCGATGCTGCAGCCCGAACTGTCGGGCGACTTCGCCGCCATCATGGAATGGGCCGACGCGGTGCGGCGCATGAAGGTGCGCACCAATGCCGAAACGCCGCTCGACGCTCGCATGGCGCGCTCCTTCGGCGCCGAAGGCATCGGGCTTTGCCGCACCGAGCACATGTTCTTCGACGGCGCCCGCATCGTCGCCATGCGCGAGATGATCCTCGCCGACACCGAGAAGGACCGGCGCGCCGCTCTTGCCAAGCTTCTGCCCATGCAGCGCTCGGATTTCCTGGAACTGTTCGAGATCATGGCCGGCCTGCCGGTGACGATCCGGCTGCTCGATCCGCCACTGCATGAATTCCTGCCCAAGACCGAGGCCGAAATCGCCGAGGTAGCGGCGGTCATGAACGTGTCGCCTGACAAGCTCCGGCAGCGCACCGAGGCACTGCACGAATTCAACCCGATGCTCGGCCATCGCGGTTGCCGGCTGGCCGTCTCCTATCCCGAGATCGCCGAGATGCAGGCGCGCGCCATTTTCGAGGCCGCGGTCGAAGCCGGCAAGAAAGCCGGCGCGTTGGTGGTGCCCGAGATCATGGTGCCGCTGGTCGGCCTGGTGAAGGAGCTTGATTACGTCAAGGCGCGCATCGATGCGGTCGCCAAGAGTGTCATGGACGAGAGCGGCGTCAAGATCGATTATCTGACCGGAACCATGATCGAGCTGCCACGAGCGGCGATACGCGCCCATGTCATCGCCGCTACTGCCGAGTTCTTCTCCTTCGGCACCAACGATCTCACCCAGACCACTTTCGGCATCTCGCGCGACGATGCGGCCTCGTTCCTGGAGACCTACCGCCAGAAGGGCATCATCGAGCAGGATCCATTCGTCTCGCTCGACATTGAGGGCGTTGGCGAACTGGTGCGCATGGCCGCGCAAAAGGGCAGGGCGACCCGGCCCGACATCAAGCTCGGCATCTGCGGCGAACATGGTGGCGATCCCGCGTCGATCCGTTTCTGCGAGGAGGTCGGGCTAGACTATGTGTCGTGTTCGCCGTATCGCGTGCCGATCGCCAGGCTGGCTGCGGCGCAGGCAGCGGTACAGGCGGCGAAGGCCGGCAAGGGATAGGACGCAATGCATGTCGCCCGAAGTGAGTTCGATCCATTGAGTTCGATTCTGGGTCAACGGCGTGCATGCAAACAAGGACCTGAAGCGCGTGCATGAACCGGTTTCAATGCGACGCGTTTTAGCCTGCGCGAAAGCTTACGGTTTCGTATGTAAACTCACGCGAACGTGCTGAAGGCACTGCGTAATCTCGACATTGTTCCTGACCAATTTGCTGAAGTCCCGCCAACTGTCCCCGGAAGCACAAGTTGCAGATCTCTCCCGCGCCGTTCCATTCGATCCTGGTCATTCAAACGAAGTTCATAGGCGATATCGTTCTTGCGTCGACGCTCGCCAGGAACCTGCAACTCGAATTCCCCGGCGCCAGGATCGTGTTTCTTTGCGAGGCTCGTTTCGAGAGTTTTGTACTGGCGCATGGCATCGCTTCCGAAGTGGTTGCGTTCAGGCGGTCCCGCATCCGCGGCACCCCGCTGCAGCGTGGAAAAGAACTCTATGCAATGGTGCGAGCCCTGCGCCGCTTCCGCTTCGATTTGACGATCGACCTGACCGATTCAAAGACCTCGCGCTTCGTCAGCGGGCTCGTCAACGCGAAGACACGCGTCGGTTACAATCCTCCCGAGAGGCCACTGAAGCGGCTGGAGCGGCAGCCCGCCAATGTCTTTGCCAAACCGCTGGGATTTGGCGGCCAGCATTTCATCTATCGCTATCTGTCGCCCCTTGAAGCGCTCGGCATCGATCTGCGCGTGACGATGCCCGGCATCCAGCCGCTGCCATCAGAGACGATGAAAGCCCTGGCGCTTCTGGCCAAGCATCATCTCACGCCAAACCGGTTCGTCGCCGTGCATGCGGGCGCGAGTTTCGAGGGCCGGCAGTGGCAGCCGGAACGGTTTGCCGAGGCGATTGACGAGATTGCAGCCGACACTGGACTGGCCGTTGCGCTGGTGGGCGGGCCGGACGAACGCGAGACCGCCGCGCGCATCATCGCCAGCACGGCGGCGCCAGTTGTCGATCTTGTCGGCACAATGTCGCTCGAGACCCTGCTGGCCGCCCTTGAACAGGCGCGGCTGTTTCTCGGCAATGAGAGCGGCCCGATGCATATGGCCGCCGCCGCGGGCACGCCGGTCGTCGGGCTTTTCGGCCTGACGCATCCGGCGCGCTGGGGGCCGGTCGGCGTGCCCAGCATCGCGCTTCGGCCGTCAATGCCGTGCGACTGCGTCGCCAAGGGCCTGTGCCGCCCAACCGATCCCAGCAAGGCCTGCTGCGTCTGGCGCCTGGAGGTGAAGCCAGTCGTTGAAGCCGCGCGCGAACTCCTCGCGCGCACCGAGATGAAGCCGGAGCGCGCCGTCTGAACGGCAATCGAGGCCGAATGGTGCATTCACCAGGCGGGCGGTCAAATTGCCGCGCCAGGCACTTTTCTGCTATCCACCAACCCGATTTCCGCCTTCATGCGGGTCTTGGGATACCGGCTTGAAATCGCCGGTCACGAATTCGCCCTGTCAGGAATTGGTTTGATGCGTCTGCTGCAAAGACATCTCTGCATGATCGCCATGTCGCTGGTGGCGATATCCAGTGCCCAGGCCGCGCCGCTGGTCGAACCCACGCTGCACATCAAGCCCGCGGCAAGCGGGGCCGGCCACGTTGCGCTCACGCTCGATGCCTGCGGCGGACAGACCGACACACGCATTCTCTCGGCGCTGGTGGAAAACAAGATCCCTGCCACCATTTTCGTTACCGGTATCTGGCTGAAGCGCAATGCCGCGGCCGTCGAGATCATGCGGGCGCATCCCGATCTTTTCGAACTGGAGAATCACGGCGGACGCCATGTTCCGGCGGTCGACACGCCGCGCAAGATCTATGGCATACGCAGCGCCGGCAGTCCGGAGGCAGTGCAGGCTGAGGTCGAGTCGGGGGCCGCGGCGCTAGCCAGGACCGGCGGGCCGGCACCGAAATGGTTCCGAGGCGCTACCGCCGAGTACAGTCCCTCGGCAATCGCGATGATCCGCAAGCTCGGCTTCAAGGTTGCCGGCTTCTCGATCAATGGCGATGGCGGCTCGCTGCTCGGCGCCAGGGAAACCGCCAGGCGCATCTCCGCCGCCAAGGACGGTGACGTTATCATCTCACACATCAACCAGCCGACGCATGCCGCCGGCGAGGGCGTGGTGCAGGGCCTGTTGGCGCTGAAGGAAAAAGGCATGACCTTCGTGCGCCTCGACGACGCCGACGGCTTCGGCAACAACGGCACCACCGATTGAGGGTGGCGCCGTCTAGCTGAAGCGTTCAGCCCGGCGTGGCTTCGATCGTCACCTTGCTGGCGTAGAACGCGCCGTGGTCGCGGATTTCGGTCATTTCGTCGAAAGGCCGCTCGTAAGCCACATTGCATTCTGGCCGGCTTCGCCGGCCGCCGGCACGCTCCAATAGCTGGCGTCGCCCTTGTAGGGGCAATGGGTCGAGTGCTGCGTGCTGCTCAGCTTTGTGAAGTCGATGTCGGCGAACGGAATATAGAAAGCGGCGGCATAGGGAGCCTCCGTCAGCACCTTGGCCTTGGTGGATGACGCGATGACCGCATCGCCGGCGCGCACGGTGACGGTGCCGACATAGGGCTCGATGGTGATGATCTTGTCGGGATTGCGCTGGAAGCCGGGGGCCGGGTTGGCGATCTTGTCCATGCTGGTTCTCCTTTGCCTGGCCTCTAAAGTGTGGCGGGCATGGCTGTTCCGCAAGGTCCATGCGCATCACGAAAACAGGCGCCAATCGCCGTGGCATGGCGCCAGCGCAATTCCAGGAAAAGTTTGAGCGGTCTTCCTGGGAGAAGCGCACAGCACTTCCCCCTTGGGAATTGCGTGAAAACAAAGAGTTAGAACGGATCGCCGTTCCGTGAAACGGTGAAATGTTCCAAGCGCTTTCGCGTGTCAGCCCAGGCTCAGGCGGCGGTTTTGAATGCGTCCATCAGTCCGGCATAGGCGGCGGCGATGCCCGCCAACGGGTTGCTGCTTCTGGAGACAGTCTCGACTTTCAGCGAGCCACCGCCGGTCGGCAAGGTCAACAGCAGGAACTGGCGATTGCCGCCGGCGCCGACGGATGCGGCCGCGACATGTTGGCCTTCGCCTTCGTTCTTGACGCACATCTTGAACAGCAGCGTGCCGCCGACCGCCTCGAGCGCGCCGCCGACAACTTCGACAAATTCGTCTTCGGAAACAGTCTTCTCGTCCGGCACCAGATCGGCCAGACTTTCGGCCAGTGTGCTCTCCAGCGCCTTGTCGTCGAGCTGCGCGTCCATGCGAACCTCTTTCAGTCGCCAATCGCACCCCTTTGCCCGTTAACGAAACTTAACGCCGACGATGGCCGGATTGTGGCGGATTTCCCGGTCATTTCACCGGGCAGGACATTCCCGCCATCATGATGGCTTTGGCCATCCTGCCATTTCGGTGGCACGAGGGATCGGGCGGGCGAGTTCCAAAACATGCCAGAATTCAATCGCTTGCCGTTGCGGCACCGGCTCCGAAAATTCGTGCCCCGCGCGTGCGGGTGGCTGGACAATCCGCCCGTTCGCTTCACAATGCGCCAAAGCTACGACGCAAAATGCGCGAGAGAGGAGGAACGGAATGCTGGGCCTGATGCAGGAATGGCCGCTGCTGTGCCACAAGCTTATCGACAACGCCGAACGGCAGCACGGGGTGCGCGAGATCGTGTCGCGCTCGATCGAGGGACCGATCGTGCGCACCACCTATGCCGACATCCATCGTCGTTCTCTTAAGGTCGCCCAGCGGCTGGAGCGCGACGGGTTTGGCTTGGGCGACCGCATCGCCACGCTGGCCTGGAACACGGCGCGCCACATCGAGGCCTGGTACGGCATCATGGGCATCGGCGCGATCTATCACACGCTCAACCCGCGACTGTTTCCCGAGCAGATCGTCTGGATCATGAACCATGCCGAGGACAAGGCCGTCTTCGTCGACCTCACCTTCATACCGCTGCTGGAAAAGATCGCCGGTGCCGTCAAGTCGCTGAAGAAGGTGATCGTCCTGACCGACAAGGCGCGCATGCCGCAAACGTCCTTGCCCAATGCCGTCGCCTATGAGCCCTGGCTTGACGAGGTCGATGGCGATTTCGCCTGGAAGACCTTCGACGAAGGCACCGCCGCCGGCATGTGCTACACATCGGGCACGACAGGCGATCCCAAGGGCGTCGTTTACAGCCACCGTTCGAACGTGCTCCACGCCATGATCGCCGCCATGCCGGACGCGATGGGCCTGTCGTCGCGCGACACGATCCTGCCGGTTGTGCCGATGTTCCATGCCAATGCCTGGGGTCTTGGCCAGAGCGGCCCGATGATCGGCGCCAAGCTGGTCATGCCCGGCTGCAAGATGGACGGCGCCTCGATCTATGAACTGCTCGACACCGAGAAGGTGACGTTCAGCGCCGCCGTGCCGACCGTCTGGATGATGCTGCTGCAATATCTGGAGGAAACCGGCAGGAAGCTTCCCTATCTGAACAAGGTCGTCATCGGCGGTTCTGCCTGTCCGCGCGCGATCATGACGAGGTTCCAGGACGAGTACGGCGTCGAGGTCATCCATGCCTGGGGCATGACTGAAATGTCGCCGCTCGGCACGTTGTGCACGTTGAAGCCGGAATATGCCGGTCTGCAGGGCGAGGCCCGGCTCGATGTCCAGCAGAAGCAGGGCTATCCGCCCTTCGGCGTCGAAATGAAGGTGACCGATGACGACAACAATGCGCAACCCTGGGACGGCAAGACCTTTGGCCGTTTGAAGGTGCGTGGACCGGCCGTTGCTCGCGCCTATTATGGCGGTGTCGGCGCGGAGCAGTTCGATGAGGACGGCTGGTTCGACACCGGGGACGTCGCTCACATCGACGCCGGCGGCTATATGCAGATAACCGACCGGGCCAAGGACGTCATCAAGTCCGGCGGCGAATGGATTTCGACCATTGACCTGGAGAATCTGGCCGTCGGCCATCCGGACGTTGCGGAAGCGGCGGCCATCGGCGTCCATCACTCCAAATGGGGCGAGCGGCCCTTGCTGGTCGTCGTCGCCAAGCCGGGCAAGGAGCCGACCAAGGCGGATATTCTCGGTTTCATGGACGGCAAGGTGGCCAAGTGGTGGATGCCCGACGATGTCGCTTTCGTCGGCGAAATACCGCATACCGCCACCGGCAAGATCCAGAAGATCACCCTGCGCCAGCAGTTCAGGGACTACCGCTTGCCGACGGATTGACGGGATATTGCGTGTTTCGGCTTCAAGCCGCCGCGAAAAGGCACTAAATCTCCGTCCGGGTTGGGGCAGCGCAGAGAACAATGATTAGCATTCCCGAACGGCGAACGTCGAAGGCTGCCGGCTGGTCGCGGCGCACGGCCGCATTTTCAATGGTGCTTTTGCTGACCGACTTCGTCGGCCATCGCTTCGATCTCGTCGAAACGCCGGTGTTCCTGTGGGTTTTGAGCATTGTCGCGCTGCTGGCGGCGCTGGCGCTGCTGTTTGCCGCCTTCGCCTTTTCGAGGCTGTGGAAATTCGGCGATCGCGGCGGCCGCGACCTGACTGTCGGCGCCTTGCTGGCACTGCTGGTGCTGGTCCCCTATGGCGTTGCCGCCTACTGGGCGACGATCTATCCGCCGCTCAGGGACATCTCGACCGATTTCGACGATCCGCCCGCGCTCGACGTCGGCGACCGGACAAAGGACATGAATGTGCTTGTCCCATCCACGCCAGGCGAACAGCGGCTGCAGAGCGACAGCTATCCGCTGGTCACCGCGCGCAGCTACGACCTGCCATTCGAGACCATCGTCAATGCCGTCGAAACCGTGCTCGACCGGCGCGGTTGGGAGCTGTCCGAACCCTATCCCGACCCTGCCGGGCAAAGCGCTGTAACCATCACCGCTGTCGCCAAGGGTTTCGTGCTCGGCCTTCCGGCCGATGTGGCGATCCGCGTAACGGACGACGGCGATACGGTGATCGTCGACATGCGGTCGGCTTCGCGTTACGGCCGCTACGATCTTGGCGACAATGCCCAGCGCATCACCGATTTTCTGGCGGAACTGGATCAGGAGGTCGCCGGTCAGGTGGGTGCGGCGCCTGCCGAGTGAAGTCCAGAACATCTTGCGGCCAGGCGGATTCGCGCAGTGCCGCACGAATGTGGCTTCTATCTGCGAGCGGACTACTCGGCCGGCTCGAACCTGCCTTGCAGCAAGATCGTCGCGACCGGACCAAGCGGATTGGCGATCCGGCTCTCGAGGACCGCGATTAGTTTGTGCCCGACATCTGCCATGTCCACGGAATGAACGTCGATGTTCGCCGGCAGGAAACGCGCCAGACGCGTATTGTCACGGGTGACGATGTGAACGTCGCGGCCCGGCACCAGACCCCGTCTGCCGAGAGCGTGTAACGCGCCAAGAAGGCCCAGTTCGTTGGCGCATGCCAGGCCTGTCGGAGGATCTGACGACGCCAGCAGGCGATCGAACCAGGCCGCGCTCGATTCCATTGTGAACGTGCCGTCACCGATCAGCGATTGGTCGATCGGGATACCGGCCTCGGCCATTGCCCTTCTATAGCCGGCGAGACGCGTGGCGCTCGCCTGATCCTTCTGCACGAGAAGTTGTAGAGCAATGCGTCGACATCCCTTGTCCATGAGCCGCCGGGTCGCCTCATAGGCGATCTGTTCATTGTCGATATCGACATAAGGATAGGCGATGTCCAGGTCGGTTCTTCCAAACGCGACGAACGGTATGCCCTGATCCAGCAGCAGCTTGACGCGCGGATCGCCCGAGACCATGCGCGTGATGATCAGACCGTCCGCGCTGTGCGCCTGAAGCAGGCGCTGCACGCTTTCGACGGGATCGTCGTCGGGCGTGGTGGAATAGATGGACAGACTATAGCCCGCTTGCCGCGCCGCCAGTGTCAGTCCTTCGATCAAAGGAAGCTTCGCCAGATCCGACAGGTAGTCGCGTGTTTCCATCGGCAGCACCGCCGTCAGCGTCAGGGTCTGTCCGGTTTTCAGCGCGCGGCCGTGATGGTTCGGGACATAGCCGACCCGCTTCGCCACCTCCTTGACGCGCGCCACGGTCGAGGGATGCACCTCCGGCCCGTCCTTCAACGCGCGTGATACCGTGGTCACCGAAAGGGAAAGTTCCGCCGCGATCTGTTTTAGATTGGCCATGTCGCCCGACTTCATTTGCGAAAGCGCCGGCTGATTTGCTTGGCATCGTAACGTTACCGGATTCGACCCGAGGGTCAAATCCGCGCTCGCCGAAACTGACCGAGTCCGCCTGAAAGCAGCTTGACTCTGAGGCATTTCGCGGTAATCGTAACGTTACGATTTTAAAAAAAGCCCACATAAGGCGATATTTCGAAGAATCCTGGAGGAGAACACATGTCACGGTTACTACGCATTTCGCTGGCGGCGATCGCAGTCTCGGCCGCCGTGCCCGTCTATGCCCAATCAGTCACCATCACGACCGCGGGCGGCGATTATGGCAACGCCATGAAGGAGGCGATGTGGGCGCCTGCCGCAAAGGAACTTGGCTATGATGTTCGCGAGGAGACGCAGAGCGATGGCCTTGCCGCTTTGAAGATGCAGGTCACCGCGGGTGCGGTCACCACCGACATCATCCACCTTGGCTCGCCGGAAGGCGCGCAGGCGGCCGCCCAGTCGCTGCTGGAGCCGCTTGATTACAAGATCATCGATCCCAACTCCGTGCCGGCCGGCGCAAAGTCCGATTACTGCTATCCGTTCGACTCTTATGGCACCGTCATGTCGTGGAGCACCAAGACCTATGGCGAGAATCCACCAAAGACCTGGGCGGAGTTCTGGGACGTTGCCAAATTCCCGGGCCGTCGCGCGCTGCGCGCCAACGCGCAGGACCTGATCGAGATCGCGCTTCTCTCCGACGGCGTGGCGCCGGCGGACGTCTATCCCACGCTCAGCACGCCCGAGGGCCTGGCGCGCGCCATCAAGCGGCTTGAGGCGATCAAACCCAATGTCTCCGTGTGGTGGACCTCCGGAGCGCAGTCGGCGCAATTGCTGAAGGACGGCGAGGCGGATCTGGTCGTTACCTGGAATGGGCGAGCCCAGACGGTGAAGGCGGACGGCGGCTCGGTTGACTACACATTCAAAGGTTCCGTCATCGGCACGGACTGCCTTGGGGTGCCGAAGGGAGCGCCGAACAAGGAAGCGGCCATGAAGCTCATCGCGGCAATGACGCAGCCCGCACGGGTGGCGAAGCTAACCGACTTCATCGCCTATGGTCCGGTCAATCCTGCCGGCTATGAGGGTGGTCTTATCCCTCAAGATCGCCTGAAAACCCTGGCGACGGCGCCTGAAAACGTTGGCACCTCGGTGTTTTCGAACGCTGACTGGTGGGTTAAGAACGGCGAGGCCGCTCAAAAAGCCTTCGATGAAATGATGGGTCGCTGAGTCTATGGTGCATCAGCGCTAGACGTTCGAGCCTCACCATGAAGTCGCTCCCGATCATCATCGACAGCGTGCGCAAGACCTATGGATCTTACGTCGCGCTGGACGATGTATCGCTCGACATTCGGGCTGGCGAATTCTTGACGCTGCTGGGGCCATCCGGGTCGGGCAAGACCACTTTGCTCATGGCTCTGGCCGGGTTTGTCCGTCCCGATTCCGGCAAGCTTCTGTTGGGGGATCGGGACATCACCCGCCTGGCCCCCAACAAGCGCGACATCGGCATCGTATTCCAGAACTATGCCTTGTTTCCTCATATGAGCGTCCTGGCGAATGTCGAGTATCCGTTGGCGCTGCGTAAGACGCCGAAAGCGGAGGCTCGGCAGCGGGCGCTTGACACCTTGGCCCGCGTGAAGCTGGAAGGTCTGTCGGAGCGCAACATTGCCGCGCTGTCCGGCGGCCAGCGCCAGCGGGTGGCGCTGGCGCGGGCCATCGTCTTCGAACCGCGCGTGATGTTGATGGACGAGCCGCTGTCGGCGCTCGACAGGAATCTGCGCGAAACCATGCAGTACGAGATTAGGCGTCTGCACGATGATCTGGGGATAACCACGATCTATGTGACGCATGACCAGCGCGAGGCGCTGACCATGTCCGACCGGGTTGCGGTGATGAATTCCGGCCGCATCCAGCAGATCGACACGCCGCAGCGAATTTATGATCGTCCGTCGACCCGCTTCGTCGCGCAGTTCATGGGCGAGGCCAACATTCTGGCCCCGGGCTTGGTGCGCACAATCGACGGCGGCGATGCATCTCACGAGACCCTGATGATCCGCGCGGAAAACTTCCACCTGGATGCCAGGCTCGCCGGGCCCGACGCAGTGGCGCTCGAAGGAATGCTGCGCGCCAAGGCGTTTCGCGGCGAGAACTGGCTTTTGACGCTGGCCCCTCACGGTGGGCAGGAAGTTCTTGTCTGCATTCCGTCGGCACTCGCCGGCGGCTGCGCCGAGCTTGCCACCGGCCAGCGGGTGACCGTGTATGCATCGGCAGCGAAAGCTCACGCCATACCGGGAGCCATGGCGTGACCATCGCCGCCGATCCTGCGCTCGCCGCCGGTGCGCGAAGTGAACGGCGGTTCTTCCTTGCGCTTTCGCTACCGGCGCTTGTCATCGTCGGACTGGCGGCGATACTGCCCATCCTCTGGATTATCCGGCAATCCTTCCTGACCACAGGGGGTGAGTACACTGTCGGCAACTACGAGAAGGTGCTTTCGAGTGGACTGACATGGTCGGCACTCATAACAACCGTTGAGCTGTCCCTGGGGACGCTGGCGTTCTGCATCCTTCTAGGCACCCCCCTGGCGCTCGCTCTGGCCAGCGTCAGGCCAAGGGTGGCCAATTTGCTGATGGCTTTCGTCATGCTGCCGCTGTGGACCTCCATTCTGGTGCGCACCTATGGCTGGCTGGTGCTGTTGCGGCGCGATGGCCTGATCAACGCGGCTTTGACGGGCTCGGGGCTGACAGCGGAACCGTTGCCCCTGGTCTACAACTTCACGGGAACGCTGATCGGCATGGTCCACTACATGCTGCCGCTCTTTCTGCTGCCCGTTTATGCCGCGATGCGCGATATCGACGCAAACCTTGTTCGCGCATCGGCGAGCATGGGAGCGACGCTCGGGCAGGTGATCCGCACCGTCATTCTGCCGCTTTCGGCCGGCGGCATCTTCTCGGGTTCGATGATCGTTTTCATCTACACCATAGGTTTTTTCATCACGCCGGCGGTGCTGGGCGGCGGCAAGGTAAATCCTCTTTCCATCCGGATCGAGCGCACGCTGTCGACCTTTCAGGACTGGGGTTCGGCGAGCGTCCTGGGCATTCTGCTGCTCGTTCTCATGGCGCTTGTCGGTGCGATGTTCCTGGTGGCGCGGCGACTGGTGGCGCGCAACAAAGTCGGTGCGGCCCATGCTTGAAGCCTATCCGGACAACAGGCTGGCCCGCATCTTGCTGTGGGGCTTTTCCGCACTCGCAATGGCGTTCTTGATGCTGCCGACGCTGGTGGTCGTGCCACTCTCCTTTTCGGCGTCCGATCTTCTCGAATTTCCGCCGCGCGCATACTCGCTGCGCTGGTACGAGAATTTCTTCGGTTCGGCGACATGGATGGCCGGACTGAGGACGAGCCTGATCCTTGGGACGTTGACAGCGATGGTCGCGGTGCCTTTAGGGCTGCTGGCCTGCATCTCGATGAACCGGCTCGGCGGAAAGACCGCCTCAGCCATTCAAGGTGTTCTGCTCGCCCCCTCCATCGTGCCGGGAATCCTGCTTGCGATCGGCCTCTTCTTCGTGCTGGCGGCGCAAGGCCTGGTCGGAACGCTGTTCGGCGTGCTGGTCGGACATGTGGTGCTGGCCATTCCGGTCGTGTGCATCGTGCTGTTGCCTGCCGTGGCCCGCTTCGACTGGAACCAAGTCCAGGCGGCGCGCAGCCTTGGCGCGGACTGGGCGAGGGCCATCGGCGGAATAATCGTCCCGCAACTTCAAATCAGCCTGTTGTCGGCGACATTGATGGCCTTCCTGACGTCGCTCGACGAGTCCGTCATTTCGATCTTCGTCGCCAGTGGTCGCAACAGCACCCTGCCGAAGCTCATGTTCCTGTCGCTACGTGATCAGATCGATCCGACCATCGCGGCGATCTCGACATTGTGGACCGCCATCGTCGTAATCGTCGTCCTGATCGTGACCCTTCGCCAAAAATCCTGACCGAGACTGGAAACATGCCTGCCCATCATCATGCAACCGCCGAACTGACGGATCAACCCACGGACATACCCCAGGTGGGGTTGGCGATCATCACCGGGTCGGCAAACTGGGGGCTTGCCTTCCCGGAAGATGTCCAGGTCGATGGCGTGCGCACCTTGCAGCGCGACATGAGTTTTGAAACGCCTTTCGGCCGCACCGACAACTGGAAGCTGCTCGAGTTCGATGCGTCGATTACCGCCGAAGGCAAAACAAAACGCGCCTTGTGCATGTATTCGCACGGCAATCCCCGCGACCATATCGATCATTCCTGCCATCGCCGCGCATTCTGGGTGCTGATGCGGGCGGGTGTCCGACAGGTCCTGTCCTGCTCGACCGTTGGCGCCGTCAACAAGGCCATCAAGCCCGGCGACATGGTGGTGAACGCCGATATTATCGAACTGACGCAGACACCTTTTTCGCTGCTTCCTGGCCGCCAGAGCTTCGACTGCTCGGGCAAGCAGATCGTATGTCCAAGATGCGCGGCGGTTTTGGTCGAAACCGCCCGCCGTCATTGGCCAGCCGAATGCCGTGTTCACGGCATCGAACAGCAGTTGGTCGCCGCCCACTGTTACGGGCCGCGGCTTACGACCCCGGCCGAGGCCCTGGCGTTCCGCAGCATGGGGGCGGATGTGCTCAACCATTCGATCGCCCCCGAAGCCACCTTGTCGCGAGAGATCGGCGCGTGTTTCGTGCCTTGCGCGTTCGTGACGGCAGGTTTCAACGACTATATGGACCGCAACCGCCAGCAATTGCTTCAGGAGGACGTGTTGCCGAACTTGTCCATGACCGCCTCGCGGGTCGCGCTGGAAACCGCCGCACGACTCCCTGCCAATCCGGAATGTTCTTGCCAGGGTTTGAAGTCGCCTCAACCAGAAGAACGGTCCAGCCGGTTCTGAGGCAGGGTAGTGCAAGGTCGTGGCGAGGTCTTGGATTAGCCAGCCGGCGTGAAAATGCCGTCGATGGCAGGGGCGGCGTCGGTCGACACCAGGCCGCGCGCCACCAGATCCTCGAGATGGGCAAGCACCGACAGTCCGGCGGCGCCATGCAACTGCGGATCGGTGTCGCGATAGATTGCCTTGACCATGTCGGCAACCGTCCGGTCGCCGGCTCTGACCCGCTCCAGTATGGCCCGCTCCCGCATCTTGCGATGCGTCTTCAACCCGCGCATGAAAGCGCGCGGCTTCGTCACCGGTCCGCCATGCCCAGGCAGCAGCAGGTGGTCGTCGCGCTCGATCAGTCTGTCCAGCGATGCCATGTAATCGGCCATGGCCCCGTCCGGAGGTGCCACGATGGAAGTCGCCCACGCCATGACATGATCGGCCGAAAACAGGATGCCGGTTCCGTCCAGCGCGAACACTGCGTGGTTGGCGGTGTGACCGGGGGTGAGAACCGCGCGGATCGCCCAGCCGTCGCCGGCGGTCAGCGCACCGTCCGGCAGGGCGATGTCGGGAACGAAAGCGGTATCGGCGCTGGCGTCGAGCGCATTGGTCTCGCCGATATGCAACGGCCTTGCCGGCCTGTGCGGCCCCTCCGCCATCACCGTGGCGCCGGTGCGTTCTTTCAGCCGGGCCGCCAGCGGAGAATGGTCGCGATGCGTGTGGCTGACGAAGATATGGCTGACCGGCCTGCCGGCGATGACGTCGAGCAAGGTCTTAAGATGTGCCTCGTCGTCCGGACCGGGATCGATCACCGCCAGCGTGTCGCGCCCGACGACATAGCTGTTGGTGCCATGAAAAGTGAAGGGGCTCGGGTTTCGGACCGTGACGCGCTGCACGTCCGGTGCCACGTTGACGCCCTGGCCGTAATGCGGATCGAAACTGGTATCGAATTTGAGAGCCATATCGGCACATTGTTCCCGGAACGGCAAAACCGATTGCCGCATAGCACGCAAGCCAATATAGGAAAACGCTGAGACCGCGATTATCGGATCGCGACAGATCGGATTGGGGAAGACCATGGCAACCGCAACGACGATGCGCCCGCTTATTTCTCTGGCTTTGCCGCAAGAAGGCGCGGCGCGACTGGCAACGCAGCTTTTCCTGGCGATCGCCGGGACGCTGCTCTTGACCCTGTCGGCGAAGACCAAGGTCGTGCTGGGCCCCGTCGATATCTCGATGCAGACGCTCGCCGTCCTGCTGATCGCCGCCGCCTTCGGCATGCGCCTCGGCGTCGCCACGCTGCTGCTCTACATGGCGGAGGGCGCGATGGGCTTCCCGGTCTTCCAGGGTACGCCGGAGAAGGCCATCGGCATCGCCTATATGCTTGGCTCGACTGGCGGCTACCTCGCCGGCTTCGTCGTCATGGCGGCAATTGTCGGTTGGGCCGCCGATCGCGGCTGGGATCGCCACCCGATCAAGCTTTTCAACGCGATGCTGGTTGCCGAAGTGCTGATGATGGCGATGGGTTTTGCCTGGCTTGCGCTGCTCATCGGTCCGGAAAAGTCCTGGCAGTTCGGCGTCGTGCCGTTCATCGTCGGCGACCTGATCAAGGTTGCGCTGGCGGCAAGCCTCGTGCCAGCCGTGTGGTCGCTGCTGAAGCGTTCCTGAGGTCCGCGGGAAGCCTGGCGTGCCGTAGACGTCAGGGGTCCATTCGCGAGGGCGGGCGTTTCCGATGAAGGTTCTGGTCACCGGCGCCGCCGGCTTCATAGGCTATCACGTCGCCAGGCGGCTCCTGGAGCGGGGCGACGAGGTTGTCGGCGTCGACAGCGTCAACGACTACTACGATCCGGCGATCAAGCAGGCGCGGCTGCGCCTGCTTGCCGAGGCCAGCCGAAGCAGCAATTCCGGCTATCATTTCATCCACGGCGATCTTGCCGACAGAGGCATCGTGGACGGCTGCTTCGCAGACCATTCCTTCGACCGGGTGATCCATCTCGCCGCCCAGGCCGGGGTGCGCTACAGCCTGGAAAACCCGCGCGCTTATGTCGAAAGCAACATCGTCGCTTTCACCAACATGCTGGAGGCCTGCCGCGGCAGCGGCATGGCGCACCTGACCTATGCCAGCACATCGAGCGTCTACGGCGCCAACACCGACATGCCGTTTTCCGAGCACCGCCCGGCCGATCATCCGCTGCAGTTCTATGCCGCGACCAAGCGCGCCAACGAACTGATGGCGCACAGCTACAGCCATCTGTTCGGGCTGCCGACCACAGGCTTGCGTTTCTTCACCGTGTACGGCCCTTGGGGGCGTCCCGACATGGCGCTGTTCCTGTTCACCAGGAGCATCCTGGCGGGCGAGCCGATCAAGCTCTTCAACAATGGCAACCACACACGCGACTTCACCTATGTCGATGACATCGCCGAAGGCGTGATCCGGACCAGCGACAGTCCTGCCGCCGGCAACCCGGCCTGGGATTCCGGCCATCCGGATCCGGCCACGAGCAGGGCGCCCTGGCGCATCTTCAACATCGGCAACAACAACCCGGTGAAGCTGACCGCCTATGTCCAGGCGCTGGAAAACGCGCTTGGTCGCAAGGCCGTCATCGAGTTCTTGCCGCTGCAGGCCGGCGACGTGCCGGACACCTTCGCCGACACTTCGGCTTTGCAGGAGGCCGTCGGCTATCGCCCCGGAACGTCGGTGCCGGACGGGGTAGGGCGGTTCGTCGAGTGGTACCAGGCGTATTTCGACGGCACTAACCAGGCCTTGTCCCAGCGCGAATAGGCCGGTCGTTTGCCGAGCGCCGCGATTGACAAGCCGGTGCATGGAACCTAAGCACAGACACTCAGGGCCGGGGGGCTTTGGCATGTCAAGGAGAGCTTCTTGAAGGGAATTATCCTTGCTGGAGGCAGTGGAACGCGTCTGTATCCACTGACATTAGCAGTCTCTAAGCAAATCCTCCCGATATACGACAAGCCGATGATCTATTATCCGCTGAGCGTACTGATGCTCGCGGGAATCCGTGAAATTCTGATCGTTTCGACACCGCGTGATCTGCCGGCTTTTCGTGATTTACTCGGCGACGGGTCGGAATTCGGGCTGGCGTTGTCCTACGCCGAGCAGCCGCATCCCAATGGTCTTGCGGAAGCTTTCATTATCGGCCGGGATTTCATCGGCAAGGACAGCGTCTCGATGATTCTTGGCGACAACATCTATTTCGGTGACGGCCTGTCGCAGCTCTGCCGCACCGCGGCTGCGAGCGACACGGGCGCCTCGGTGTTCGCCTACCATGTCGAGGATCCCGAGCGCTATGGTGTCGTGTCCTTCGACAAGGCAACCGGGACCGCGCTGACGATCGAGGAAAAGCCGCAGAAGCCGAAGTCGAACTGGGCTGTCACCGGTCTCTATTTCTATGACAATGAGGTCGTCGATATCGCCTCGACGATCCGCCCCTCGGCGCGCGGCGAGCTTGAGATCACGGCGGTCAACAATGTCTATCTCGAGCGCGGCAAGCTGCAGGTGCACCGTTTGGGTCGTGGCTATGCCTGGCTCGACACCGGCACACATGACAGTTTGCACGAAGCCTCTTCGTTCGTGCGCACGATCGAACATCGGCAGGGCATCAAGGTCGCCTGCCCCGAGGAGATCGCCTTCGAGCAGGGCTGGCGGACGGCGGAGCAAGTGCTGCAACGCGCAACTCGGTTGGGCAAAAATGAATATGCCGCCTACCTGCGGCGGCGGGTCACCGATCTGTCGGAGGGCTAAGTTTTGGAGATCAGGTCCCTCGGCATCGATGGCGTGCTGGAAATCGTTCCGAAGCGACATGGCGATGCACGCGGTTTCTTCATGGAAACCTACAATGCCGAGCGGTTTTCGCAGGCGGGCATAGACTTGGTTTTCGTCCAGGACAATCATTCCTATTCCGCGACGGCAGGCGTCTTGCGAGGGCTTCACTATCAACTCGAGCCGCGAGCCCAGGACAAGCTGCTGCGCGTCATTCGCGGCAGTATCCTCGACGTAGCGGTCGATATCCGGCGTGGTTCGAGAACCTTCGGGAGGTGGGTGGCCTGCGAGATTTCGGCCGAAAAGGGCAATCAGATTCTGGTGCCAAAGGGTTTCGCGCATGGCTTTGTGACGCTCGTGCCCGATACCGAGGTTCTCTACAAGGTGACCGACACCTATTCGCCCGAGCATGATCGGTCTGTCCGCTTCGATGATCCCGCCATAGGCATCGAATGGCCTTCAGTGACTGGCGGGTTCCAGCTTTCGGACAAGGACCTCAAGGCGCCGATGCTTGCCGATGCGCAAGTGTTTGCCTGATGGGCATGGGGGCAGCGGCATGAATTTTCTGGTGACAGGCGGAGCTGGCTTCATCGGTTCGGCGGTGTGCCGGCATCTGTGCGCCAATCCGGCCTACCGGGTGACCAATCTCGACAAGCTGACCTATGCGGGCAACCTGGCTTCGCTGCGGCCGATCGAGAATGCCCACAATTATCGCTTCGCCCAGGCGGACATCTGTGACGACAGGGCGGTGCTCGATCTCCTGCGCCGCGACGACATCGACATCGTCATGAACCTCGCCGCCGAGAGCCATGTCGACCGCTCGATCGACGGACCCGGCGCCTTCATCGAGACCAACATCGTCGGCACCTACAAGATCCTCAATGCCGCCCTCGAATACTGGCGCGGCCTGTCCGACGACAGGAAAAGCCGCTTCCGCTTCCATCACGTTTCGACCGACGAGGTGTTCGGCGATCTGCCTTTCGACGGCGGCATGTTCGTCGAGGAGACGCCTTACGCGCCGTCCTCGCCCTATTCCGCCTCGAAGGCGGCCTCGGACCATCTGGTGCGGGCCTGGCACGAGACCTATGGCCTGCCGGTCGTGCTTTCCAACTGCTCGAACAATTACGGTCCCTATCATTTTCCCGAAAAACTGATCCCGCTCGTCATCCTCAATGCGCTCGACGAAAAGGCGCTGCCTGTCTACGGCGCTGGCGCCAATGTGCGCGACTGGCTGTTCGTCGAGGATCACGCCCGAGCCCTGGAACTGGTCGCCACCAAGGGCACGCCGGGCGAGAGCTACAATGTCGGCGGCAATTCGGAACGCACGAACCTCGCCGTCGTCGAGACGATCTGCGACCTGCTCGACACCAGGCGTCCCCGCGCCGGCGGCCGGCGCTATCGCGAGCTGATCTCCTTCGTCACCGACCGCCCCGGCCACGACCGCCGCTACGCCATCGACGCGTCCAAGATCGGCCGCGAGCTCGGCTGGGCGCCGAAGGAAAATTTCGACAGCGGCCTGGCTAGAACCGTGGACTGGTTCCTCGACAACAAATGGTGGTGGGGGCCGATCCGCGAGCAGCGCTATGCCGGCGAGCGGCTTGGCGAGGCGCGCAAGGAGGTCGTGTGAGGCTCGTTGTCACCGGGCGCGAGGGACAGGTCGTGGCGAGCCTCCTGGAGGCCGGCCAGCGCCGCGCCGATGTCGAGGTCATCGCCATTGGCCGGCCGCAACTCGATCTGACCCGGCCCGACACCATCATCGACGCCATCGCGGCGGCCAAGCCGGATATCGTCGTATCGGCCGCCGCCTACACGGCCGTGGACCAGGCCGAGGACGAGCCCGATCTGGCTTTTGCGGTGAACGCGACAGGCGCCGGCAAGGTGGCGCAGGCTGCTGCCCAGCTTGGCGTTCCGGTCATCCATCTTTCGACCGACTATGTCTTTGACGGAACAAAGATTGGCGCCTATGTCGAAACCGATGCGACGGCGCCGCTCGGAGTCTACGGCGCCTCCAAGCACGCGGGCGAGCAGGCGGTGGCCGCCGCCAACGCGCGCCATTTGATCCTGCGCACCGCATGGGTCTACAGCCCGTTCGGCAAGAATTTCGTCAAGACCATGCTGCGCCTTGCCGCCGACCGCGACGAAATCTCGGTGGTGGCCGATCAATGGGGAAACCCGACATCGGCGCTTGATCTCGCCGACGGGATCCTGCATGCGGCGGCCATGCTGCGTGGCAACAAGAGTTTTGGCGCGTTCGGCGTTTATCATCTGACCGGCACGGGCGAGATCAACTGGAGCGGCTTTGCCCGTCATATCCTCGACACAAGCCTGAAGTCTGGTGGCCCTTGGGCGCGGGTACGGGACATTAGTACGATGGATTATCCGACCAAGGCGCGCCGCCCCGCCAATTCCCGGCTATCAAGCGCAAAATTCGCCTCCGCCTTGGGCTGGACGGCGCCGGACTGGCGGCAATCGACGGAAACGGTGGTGCACCGGCTTCTGGTTGGCAATACGACACAGGCATTGACAGCATGAACAAGCACCCTTTGCCGGAGCGGCAGACTGCTGGCGAGGCGGGACCTAGAGTGCGCCCCGGGAGGAAGGCCAAGCAAGCTGGAGCACAAGGCAGCTCACTTCGTGACCTATACCAGGCCCATGGCGGCAAAGTTTCGGACAAATGGTCGATCTATCTTGAAACGTATGATCGAATTTTCGCGCAATATCGAAACAAGCCGGTTCGGATTCTGGAAATCGGCGTCCAGAACGGCGGTTCACTCGAGATCTGGCGGCAATATTTTACCGAAGCAGAGCTCGTTCTAGGCTGTGACATAAACGTGGCATGCGCCAAACTGGTTTTCGATGACAAGAAAATCGGAGTTGTTGTCGGTGACGCAAATACGGACGAGGTAGAAAAAAACATTACGGTGATTTCCAAGGAATTTGACATTGTCATAGACGACGGATCGCATACGTCATCCGATATAATACGCTCCTTTGCTCGCTACTTCCCTCACCTTTCAGAGGGCGGAATTTATGTAGCGGAAGATTTGCATTGCAGCTATTGGCAAGAGTTCGAAGGCGGTCTCTACGACCCTCTTTCCTCGATGTCATTTTTCAAGCGCCTTCTCGATGTGGTCAACTATGAGCATTGGGGGCTGAACCGTGGTCGAGTGGAGGCTTTGGCCACCTTCACCGAAAAGCATAAGGTCGCCTTCGATGACGCTGCTCTGGCGTCAATCCATTCCATCGAATTCCTGAACTCGCTCTGCATCGTAACGAAGCGACCGATCCAGGAAAACGTCCTGGGTTCTCGCCGCGTGCAAGGCAGGATCGCCATCGCCGATGGGAGCATGATTCCCCTTGACGGCACCGAGAACAAGGCGATCGATCAGGTCGGGAATCCATGGTCGCTGAACTCGGTGACCATGGAAGAAGAAATTGAGACCAACAGAGAGTTGGAGGGAGGGCAGGGGGCGCAGATCGAGGCTTTATCCAGCGAGCTGATCGATGCGCGTGCGGGTATCAGGGATCGCGAGGACGAGATCGCGCAGGTGAGGGCGCAAGCCGTCGCCAGAGCTGAAGAGATCCAGATCTTGCAGGAAGAATTGTCGGCTGCACAGGAGATGACTGGCAGCTTGCTCGCTGACCGGGACAATGCGCGCTCCGAGGAAGCCCGGTTACATGGTGTTCTGGATGCCGTTTATGCCAGCACGTCTTGGCAAATCACAGGGCCATTTCGAGGGCTTGGGAACCGCGCCCGCGCCATCGGTAAGGCGCCCGCCAGAGCTCGGCGCATCATGGCGCGCTGCGCTTACGGCTGTTGGCACAATCTGCCGCTACCCATGGGCGCGAAGAGAAAGTTGAAGAACACGGTTTTTTCGCACTTTCCGTCACTGTTTGGCGTGACGAACGCCTACCGTGCCTGGAGAAGCTTGGAGGCGCCAGATGCCCCGCCTGGCGCAGGCTCACAGGCGGTTCTGTTCAGGTCTGGCCCGAGTCTTGCGCCAGAACCGGTCTACGTGCCGCGTATCGCCGCGCCGCCATTGCTCCAGAAGCCGGTGCGGGTGATCGCATTCTATCTACCTCAGTTCCACCCGATCCCCGAAAATGATGAATGGTGGGGGCAGGGCTTCACCGAATGGACCAATGTCAGGCCCGCTCAGCCGCAGTTTGTCGGCCACCATCAGCCGCATGTGCCGGAGGGGCTCGGTTACTATGATTTGCGCGATCCCGCTGTGCAGCATCAGCAGGTCGAATTGGCAAAGCTCTATGGCGTGGAAGGCTTCTGTTTTTACTTTTATTGGTTTGGCGGCAAGCGGCTGCTGGAAACGCCGCTGCAAAACTGGCTTGAGGACAAGAGCCTCGATATGCCGTTTTGCCTCTGCTGGGCCAACGAGAACTGGTCACGCCGCTGGGATGGCATGGATCAGGAGATACTTGTCGCTCAGGATCATTCTCCCGAGGACGATCTCGCCTTTATCGCCGAGGTGGCTCCTTACCTTCGCGACTCCCGCTCCATCCGCGTCGACGGCAAGCCGGTGCTGCTCGTCTATCGGCCAAGCCTGCTTCCAGCGGCGGCGGAGACTGCCCGGCGCTGGCGGACATGGTGCCGGCAGAACGGCATTGGCGAGATTTTCCTCGCCTATACCCAATCCTTCGAATCTGTGTCTCCCGACCGCTACGGGTTCGATGGTGCAGTCGAATTTCCGCCGAACAATTCAGCACCACCAAACGTCACACACACTGTGACGCCGCTGCACGGGGATTTTGCCACGACCGTCTATGACTGGTCGGCCTTCCCGCAACGCAGCGAGAACTATCCCGCCCGCAAATATAAGCTCTTCCGTTCGGTTTGCCCTGGCTGGGACAACACGGCGCGCCGTAAGCGCGGCGGCACCGTATTCGTCAACAACACACCCGCGCTCTACCGCAAATGGCTCGACAACGCCATCGAGGACACACTGGCTCAAGTCGAAGAGCCGTCCGAGCGATTGGTCTTCGTCAATGCCTGGAACGAGTGGGCGGAAGGCGCGCACCTGGAGCCCGACAGTGCCAACGGCTATGCCTATCTGCAGGCGACCCGAGACGCTTTGGAGGCGGCGGGCGGAAAGGGCAAACCCCGGATCGTGATCGTATCCCACGACGCCCACCCGCATGGGGCGCAAGTGCTGGCGCTGGCAATGGCTCGCGAATTTGGAGAGTTGCGATACGATGTGGACATGATCGTACTTGGCGACGGGCCCATGATGCCGCGCTTTGCCGAAGTTGCCTCCCTGCATCGCATCGCCCTCGACAGAGAATCGTCGGAATCGGTGCGTCGGAAGGTGGAAGCGATACGGACCGCCGGTGCCGATATCGCCATTGTCAACACCACGGTATCTGGCTTGATGGTCCCCATCTTGAAGGAAGCGGGCTTCCGTACCGTCTCGCTGGTTCACGAACTGCCGGGGGTGCTGGAGTCCTACAGCCTGAACAGGCATGCTGCGGCCATCGCCGAACACGCTGACAAAATCGTTTTTGCAGCGCCTGTCGTCCAATCTGGCTTCGAGCGCTTCCTCGGCGAACCGCTCAGGCAGGCATTGATCCGTCCTCAGGGCCTTGTCCGGAAAAACCCATTTAAGGGCCGGTCCGAGGAAGCGCGTCGTCTCGTTTGCAGCCAGCACGGCTTTGCACCGGACACCCGGTACGTTCTTGCGGTGGCCTTTGTGGACCACCGGAAAGGGCCGGACCTCTTCATCGAAGTGGCAGAGGAAGTTCTTCGCTCGCATCCCGGTACGGCATTCATCTGGATTGGTCATTTCGACCAGGGGATGCAGGAAACGATCGAGACGCTTCTCGCCCAGAAGGGGTTGACGGATAGCGTCAAGTTCGTCGGGTTTGTTCAGGACCCGATGGCGTACTATGCGGGGGCATCCATATACGCATTGACGTCCCGCGAGGATCCGTTTCCGAATGTCGTGTTGGAGTCCGCGGAAGTCGGTGTCCCGGTCGTGGCCTTTCAGGAAGCTACCGGCGCGGCCGATTTCATCGTCGAGAACGGAGGAAGGCTCGCCAGAAAGCTCGACGTCGAAGATTTTGCGATCCAGCTAAGGGAAATCTTGGACAGGCCTGGCCAGCAGGACCTCGCTGCGGTCGGATCAATGCGCCACTATCTTATGGATCTCCTGCACTACGCGACGGGGTTCCAGCGCGTATCGGTGGTCGTCCCGAATTACAACTATGCGGACCACTTGCCGCAGCGGCTCAGGAGTGTCGCGAACCAGACTTATCCGATTTATGAGCTTATCGTGCTGGACGACGCCTCGACGGATCGAAGTGTCGAGACCATAAACACCTTCCGCGCCGAGCACGGCGCATTGGGTGCGGAACTGGTCATCAACAGCCAGAACTCGGGATCGGCCTTTCATCAGTGGGCGAAGGGCGTGGGCCGTAGCCGTGGCGATCTGGTCTGGATTGCGGAGGCGGACGATTTCGCCGAGCCCGGCTTTCTCGAAGAGCTTGCGCCGGCATTCGCGGATCCGTTGCTCGTGCTTGCCTATAGCCAATCCGGGCAGTTGGACGGCAAGGGACGCGTGCTCGCGGAAGACTATACCGACTACACACGCGACATCTCTGATGATTGGTCGTCCGACTATACCAGGAATGGCCACACCGAGATCAGCGAGGCGATGAGCGTCAAGAATACAATTCCGAATGTCAGCGCGGTCGTGTTCCGGCGCCTTGCGATCAGCAGGGCGATCACCGAAATCGGCGACGAGTTGTTCAGCTATCGCATAGCAGGAGATTGGCTCGTCTACCTCAGGGTGTTGCTGCAGGGAAAGATGCGATTCAGTGCGAAGCAGCTCAACTGGCACCGGCGTCACGCCCAAGGCGTGACACAGTCCGAAGTGGCGGAAAAACATCTGGACGAGGTGCGGCGGGTGCAGGAGGCAGCGCGCTCCCTTGTGTCAGTCTCCGCCGAAACGCGTCGGAAGGCTGATGCCTGGCTGCGGCACGTTCGCACCTATCTCGGTGTCAAAGGTTCGGATGCGGCATGACGCAGGAGCGCCCGCAACCCGCCGGCAAGCGCAGGAAGGCGGTTATCCTCGGGGCCTCCGGTTTCATAGGGATAAACCTCGCACGGACCCTGGCGCAGCAGGGCTTTGAGATTGTTTGCTTTGCCCGCAATGCGTCCGCACACTGGCCTGCCGGGAGCAGCGTCATTCTCGGTGACCTGACCGCTCCCCCGCGCCAACTCTTCGCAGCGATGGAAGGCTCCATGGTCTTTCACTTGGCCAGTTCCACGCGCCCCACGGCAGCAACTGACATGGCCGTTGCGGAGATCGAGGCCAACCTGATTGCCACGGTGGGGTTGCTTGAGGCGACCAAGGGATCGGGCTGCCGATGGGTTTTTTCTTCGTCGGGCGGTACTGTTTACGGCCAGACCGACGATTTGCGGATATCCGAGGAACACCCGAACGTCCCAATATCATCCTACGGCACGGTCAAACTCGCTATCGAGCGATATTACAGTCTCTACCGGACTCTGCATGGCGTCGAGAGCGTGATAGCGCGGATTTCGAACCCTTTTGGTCCGCATCAGTCGGCGGCGAAGGGGCAAGGATTGATTGCGGCCCTGTTCGACAGGATCGCAGGCCGAACCCCGGTGACGATATGGGGCGATGGCGAGAATGTGCGCGACTATGTCTATATCGACGACGTCGCGGAGGCGCTGGTATTGCTGGGCCTTGGCGGACGAGCCGGCGAAATCTACAATGTCGGCTCCGGCGCAGGCACGAGCGTGATCGAACTGGTGGCAAAGATATCCGCCATTCTCCGCGTTCCGGCAAAACTTGTTTATGCCCCCGCCCGTGGGGTCGATGTCCGCCGGAACGTTCTCGATATACGGAAGATCGAACGCGAACTCGGCTGGCGTCCGACTCATACGCTCGATGAGGGAGTGGCTCTCACCTATGACTGGCGACAGGGCCAAAGCTCAGCGGGGCAATTTCGCGATCCCGGGCAAAGGCTGGCTTAGTCAGGGGATTAGCCACGTTTTTGTTGGGGTTAATAGGGATCCATGCGGTGCACCGAAATGCAGGACAAGGAATGATCATGGTCCTCATTGCTATGATCTAGCTAACTCGATAATAGAGGACGAGATATCATTTGCAGAGCGAGGCGTTACTCTAAATCCAGGTACAAAGACAAGGTCTTGACCGCAAATTCCGCAAAGCTCAGACTGAATTCTATCAGCAACACTCTTTTCTGGTTGATCCCCAATCTCAATTACCTGTGTTTCTCTCCCCATGAAGACTGAATTGTGCAGAACGCTGCCAGTAAATCCGATCAAGGTCTTTGCCCTCGAGATAGCCATAACTTGCGCCTCCGCAGTCATACTTTGAGGCAGAATGGCTTGGACCCCTTTGTTGGCGAGCGTCTCATAGACCGCTCGTTCTGAAGGATGCCACCGTCTATGATCTTCCGACCTCATGACCAGCACAGTCTCGTCGCGTCGATCCTGCTCAAAGGCGGAGCGGATTCTCTGGTATACGCTGGATATCGCTGGGTGAATTGACGGACTCGCAGTACCAAATGAAGTCAAACGCTGGGGCACGTAAAGGGACTTAGCCAAGACAGGTTTGGCGGTGACGATTATTCGGCGCTTACCCCATCCCGCGGCGTTCAGTATCGGCGCAACGTGTCTTTCATAGCCGTTCGTCCATTCGTTCTGTGCGGTAATCTCCCATGGCGAGAAGACGACCGGAACCTTTGGAAGTTCATTGGTGACTGCAGCGCTGGACAGCGTTTCGATCAGGAAATGACCCCAAGAGTAAAAGAAGTGCCCGCCATAAATGGCCTCCTCGAGTTGTAAGGGGTCGGCTGTCGGCTCAACACTTCGGGAGATCGGGATGTCGGGTCTGTAGGTATAAAGAGGTGACGCTGGTCGTAAGGAATGAAAAACGAGAGCCCCGGCACTATCATAGACCGCTCCCTTGTACGTCATCGAGGCTTTGTCAAAAACCGTCTCGGTCACTGTAGCATACGCAATCGCTCGATAGCTGGGCACCAGGTCATGACGAAACGCCGACTGGACGCATGCCGATTCGTCAAAAACAGCGGGCTCACTCGGCGTGGCCGGGAGGTGACGACGTCCCCGAATAAACTGCAATATTCTAGACACAGACATCCCTTTTTCCAGCCGACTGGGGTGGACTCAACAATCACGCCCGTAGTGGCCTTAAGTTCCAAATTTCCATAAATCTCAGTTCTGCTCAAATACGAATAAATAAACTGCTGGACGGTGCGCAGCGATCATATGGTGGATTTCAGTCCATGGTGTGGCATCAGCTGTGCTAAGCCATCAGTTGTTTAGTCGTATTCAACTCACCAATGGGTCGACCAAACTCCGCAGCAAGGAGGCGGGGGTGTGGCCCCCGTACACCCTGTCTTCGACCGAAGCCCAGAGCGGATTGTTCGCATAGAGGGTACTAAGATCCTCTTCTGTAAACCAGAACTCGGTGTTTCTTATATAGGGTGGCGTAACATTTGACCTGTATCGTATCAGGGCATCGGCAACGTCGGCTTGTTGAAGATCGAACGCCTTCGCTACGTCGGCGGCTAGATGCTCCGTACGAAGCCAATGGTGAACATCCATGTTGAAGAGGTCCATGTAGTCATCGGCGGAATTAACGTAAGTTCCATCGAAACATTGGCCGCGGATAATCATTTCGCGGGTAGCAACCAGGTGTTCGTTACGCGTCGCTTCGAAGATAACCATGCTCATAATCCATGACGGCAAGCGGCGAATACAAGCAAACACCCGCTTTCCAGATGGGTCGAAACTGGGATCAGCCGCTTGGCGCGCGGCTATAGTGTGATGCCATCGACCGCTCACATCGTCGATATCGTCGAACTCAATGGCAGGCCTGCCTTGTAAGAGGTCGCGCAACACCAATTCCAAGGTAGTTCCAGCGCACTTGGGGAAATGAAGCCAGATAAAGTCTGGACCTATGATCATATCCGCTCCTGTACCGCCTTTTATCCCTCGATTCTTGGTATCGGTAATCAATTGAGCGATCAAGCGGTTGAAGCCTCGTTCACCAGTTTTCAGCTTCAGCCTATCCTCTATAGCCAAAACAGCTTGGTGATCTCTTCGTGCGATTGGAGGTCGGCGCTCTTGGTCAAGGCGAGTCGCGAGTAAAATTCCTTAAGCGCTTTGCCGTCAACCTCTATGAATTCCCTTACGATTGAGAAGTAGCCATCCAAAATGGTTGACGAATCTGGATCCAGGTTCGTGATTGCCACCAAGCCGGTCGGAGGACAATCCAAATACGTGATCTGCAGGTCAGGTCTGTACTTTCGTAACGCAGGGAGGATCTTCCAGACATCTCCTGCCCAAGCGCCACGAGTGTGAACACGGCTAATCATCTCGGTTGTGGTCGGGAGGCAGTCATGCAGTAAGATAATGGAATTCTTTCCGCAATATCTTTCCGTGTTGGAGAAATCTCTCAGAAGATACTCGAATCGATGCATTCCATCGAGGAAGGCAAGTTCGATAGGCCGCCTCAAGTAGTCAATCGGGGAGTGGTCGCGAAAGAAATCATCGCTCGGCATCTGGAACATATGCAGAGAAGGTTTGGAGCCGATTACGTTTTCGGCAAGCCTGAATTGAGGATCGACGGCAACGCTGGCGCATTTCATCGCCTTGAGGGATACTCCAGCATCAGTTCCAATCTCGAAATACGCCCTAGGATTAAGAAATGTTGCGAGAATATCTATCATCTTGGTATAAAAGATGCCTCCGTGGCTAATGAGAGTGCCATTATTATTTACACCAAATGCGTTCATGGCGGCCTTTTCCTTCATGAGCGGGTTTCAAATTACGTGGGCCGAATGACCAGGTCAGATGATCCCGGAAACAGGATTACGACGACTTAGCCACAGCTCCAACGCGCTTAACCGGCTCTGTCGTGAACGATTCAATTCGGCCGCTCCTGAGCGTCAGTTTCTTCGTGCACACACTTTGTATGAGCGCCTCACTATGGCTCGCCAGCACGATGATGCCAGCCTTTTCCGCCAGTTCGTCCATGCGCCTTTTGGCTTTCTCCTGGAAAGAGGCGTCGCCGGCGCCGATCCACTCGTCCATCAGCAGAATCTCGGGATCAAGCGCTGTCGCTGCGGAAAAGGCCAGTCTGGCGGCCATGCCTTGGCTGTAGGCCTTGAACGGCAGATCGATGAAATCTCCCAGCTCGCTAAAGGCGATGATGTCCTCCATCTTCTCTTCGATCTCGGCTTCCGTCCATCCGCTGATCAATCCTCGCAGCACGATATTCCGGCGGCCGGTGGCCTCGCGGCGGAAGCCTATGTTGATGTTGAAGAGGGCGTCGACTTTGCCTTCGATGTCGACGCTTCCGTCCGTTGGCTCGTATATGCCGTACAGCACCTTGAGAAGGGTGGTCTTGCCTGCTCCATTAGGGCCGACAAGGCCCAATCGGTCGCCGGCCTTGAGGTCGAAACTGACTCCATCGAGCGCCTGCACAAACTGCTTTCTGCCCGAGCCTTCGATTCTACCGCCTGGCCCGGCCACGCGCCGGTCCGGCGCGGAAAGCGTCAGCTTCTCGTGCAACTTGTAAACAAGGCTAACGTTGTTCAGCTTGATAGAGACCATCGATAACTCAGATAAGGAAGACGATTTGCTTGCGATATCGGCCAAGCAGCAGCAAGGCAATCGCCCATGTAAATAACGATGCGAGGATCGTTACAGTGAAGGCGTGAGCCGGAAACTCTCCATTTATGATCGGCAAACGGACGATCTCCAGAAAATAGGTGAACGGGTTCCACTCGTAGGCGTATTTTTGGATGGGATCTTGGCTGTTGTTCATCCAGAAGACGGGCGTGAAAAACATGCCGACCCGCAACAAATTGCCCACGATGAACTGGCTGTCGGGAAAGAAAGCCCCAAGAAACGCGAACACGGTGATAAGGGCTGGCGTGGCGAACAAAATCAACAGCAATCCTGCCAACGACCAAAGCCATGGAGTGGCGACCGGGGAGCCGCTAAAGACCAGAATGGCGACGCAACCTGCGATCGCATAGCCGGCTCTGATGACGGACTGCAAACCCAGTCGCATCACGTACACGAACAAGGGCAGCGTCGTGCCTTCTATAAAGCTTTCCTCGCGTTGAAAAAGCGACACGCTCATGGACATCACTTCCATGAGGTAGAACCATACCAGAAGGCCGATCGCGACATAGGCGGAATAACCCGCCGCATCTCTGCCGGCTGGCTGGAAGACGAAGACGAACGTTCCCACGAACGCCACGTAATTGACCAGCAGCCAAAGCGGTCCGAGAGTCGTGCGTCTGTGCTGGTCGCCGATGTCCTCATGGGCCAGCGCGATCCAGACCCTGTGCAGCCTCATGGCCCTGGAGATGTCGTCAAAAGCGCCGTTTAGTGCCGCAATCATCGTTGGAGGTATCGCAATCTCTTATTCTGGCGCATTATCTTCGCCGGCCATAGCGAACCACCAAGCCCCTCTCCTAATAGCCATTTCAAGGAGCCCATGGCAACGCATTGCGTCGTAACGAGGTCGGGAGCAGAGTCAACTGCGGCAAACGAGATACACGCTGACGTTGCGGGAGCGTACAAATCGCCGGGCTCCCCGCGCACTCGGCAACAGCTGGCACAGAATAAGGGCGCCAACCCCACCGTTACCAGTCGACCTGCCGAAAAAACCGCTAGCCCTGCTCCCAGGTCCGCATTATGCGTTACGGGACGGCGGGGTCGGGGATGGCATTTTTAGATGAGTGACCGGCCACGAATGATCTTCGTGTTCGCACTTTATGGCGCTCATGTCCGCAAGCCTGGAGTTTAGTACGGCCTAATGAATGCTTCCCTGAAAGCCGTGTTCGGACCCGAAACCGAGATACGGCGCGCTTTCTCCACAATACAAAATCTAAGCATGGTCGTTCGCGGCCCCGCAAAACTCGACATCGAGACAAGGCTAGCCCCAACGCCGATAGCCCAAAGCGCCGGCAGGCGACCCAAGGCGAGCTCAGTTTCCGACAACGAGCGTGATGCCGTCGGATATGACACTCTCAGACCAGGTGTTTGACATCGGTGGATAGGGCAGATCTGCGCATAGCTGTGCTGATGGGCACGAGGGACGGCGCCGCGTTCATTGAGGAGCAGTTGCAATCCCTGCTTGCGCAGTCGCATCCGCTCATCGACCTTTGGATTTCGGATGATGGCTCCGTCGACGGCACGGTTCCCATCATCGAGGGTTGGAAGTCTCGCTGGACAAAAGGTCGAATCACCTTGGTGGCGGGGCCGCGCCAAGGATTCGCCGCTAATTTCCGGTCGATGATCCTCGATCGGCGCATCGATGCGGACTTCTATGCCTTCAGCGACCAGGACGACGTCTGGGAGCCGGACAGGCTCGAAAGCGCCATCCAATGGATGCAGGCCTTTGATGCCGAAACTCCGCTGATGTTCTGCTCGCGAACCGCGACCATGATCGAAACGGGAAGCCTGGTCGGCCACTCCCCATTGTTTCGGCGGCCGCCATCCTTCCGCAACGCGCTCGTGCAAAGCATCGCCGGCGGCAACACCATCCTGCTCAACCGCGCGGCACGCGATCTGTTGGCGAGGGCTTCGGCACGCACGGGCTTCGTCAGCCACGACTGGTGGGCCTATCTGGTTGTCACAGGCGCCGGCGGCGTTGTCCACTACGACCCGCGGCCGCTGGTGCGCTACCGGCAGCACGCGGCGAACCTTGTCGGCGCCAACGTGTCGTGGCGGGCAAGGGTCTCGCGGCTTGGGCGCCTGTTCAAGGGCGAGTTTGCCGACTGGACCGATCTCAATCTTGCCGGTCTGGCGGCCAATCGCGACCTCCTTACGCCGGATGCCATGGCATGCCTCGACCTGTTTGCAAGCGGCCGGCAGGGCAGTCTTTTCCAGCGTCTGCGCACTCTGCCCGCGAGCGGTGTCTATCGGCAGACTCTTGCCGGGACCCTGGGGCTCTATCTCGCATTCGTCCTGGGTCGCATCTGAAATCGAACCGTTTCAAGGCGCGTGGTCGGGCGGTGCCCCCCGTGTTCTATCGGCCCGAGCGTTTCTTCATTGTCACAAGGTGACCGCGATCGCGATCTTTTTTTGGGGAACGCCGTGCTGTTCTCGCATGAGGCCTGCGAACGCAGTGACCGCCGTCGGAAGGCGCCAGCGCGAGAACCATCTTCACAAGACGGCCGCTGTTTAATCCGCGGATGCGATTGCCCGCGCCCTTTCAAGCGTCAACGCCACGATTGCCGTCGCTCTGTCCTGGTTCGCGGCCTCCGAATAGCACCGGAGTTCAGGCGCGTTGCCGGACGGCCGCAAATGAATGATCTCACCAGTCTGCATTCGCGCCCTGAGGCCGTCGGTTTCATCGACGTCTGCAACAGTCCCGAAAGGCGCCAGAAACTGCTGCAGTGCATCCCGATCCGCTAGTCTTTCCATCAAACCGCGCGAACTTTCCACGGGAAAGTTCTCGAGGCGCTCGCTGGCGCACGCCGGAAGCTTCCAAAGCTCGCGCTGACGCGACAGCGTATTTCCCGTCGATGCAACCAGGCCGAGGACGCAGAGGATGGGGAGCATCGAATCCCGCGTCGGCAATGCCGCCAACGTCTTTCCGTGCAGGGGACAATCTGACCCGAGGAGAACGCCGCCATTGGCCTCAAAGCCGACAACGATCCGACCGGCACGGTACGAGGCTTCCATGGCTTCTATGACAAAGGGAGATCCGACCTTCGTTCTCACCACCTCCAAACCGAAGGCTTTCGAAATACCCGAATTGGAGGTCACCGGCGTCACCACGACGTCTGCCCGCAAGAACAAAGCCGTGGCGAGGCCGATCAGGTCGCCGCGAAAGAGATCGCCGTTCTCGTCGGCGATGAGCGGCCGGTCGGCGTCGGCATCTGTCGACACGATGGCGTCGAGGTTGAATTCCCTAGCCCAATCTTTGAATTTCGAAAGTGTGGCCGGGCTCACGGCTTCGGTGTCAACAGGCACGAAGATGTCCGACTTGCCGAGAGGCGTCACGCTGGCACCAAGGGATTGGAGAATCTCGACCAGCAGGTCCGCCGCGACCGAACTGTGCTGATAAACGCCGACTCTCAGGCGTGAAAGCGAGCCGGCCTCCAATATATCGCCGGCGCGCGCGCGGTAGGCCGCCATCGCCTGGTCGTGATGTACCGGAAAAGCCGTTTCTATTGACGGCGGCGCGCAATAGGAATCCGATCTCTCGGCGGCGTATCGTGCCATGGCCGCTTCGTCGGCCTTGCTGATCTCGCCGTGCGGGCCGTAAAACTTGATGCCGTTGCGATCAGAGGGAATATGCGAGCCCGTGACCATAAGTGCCGCTGCGCCATGCTGCTTGCCGTAAAGCGCCAAAGCCGGCGTTGGAATGGCGCCACAATCGATCGGTTGAAGACCACTTGCCGCCAGGGCTTTCATACAGTTGGCGGCGATGGTCGGGCTGCTGTCGCGTAAGTCACGACCTATCAGCACCATGGCCCCGGGCTGAATCCCGCCGGCAGCCAGGCGCCAGGCGAAAGCCTCGGTGTAAAGTCCACTCGGTCTCCCGACGAGTTCCGCAGCCAAGCCTCGAAGGCCACTCGATCCAAATTTCATCATTTCGCTTTGGCCGGTGAGAGGGAAGGCCGTCATATTGCAGCAGGTTCCTCTGTCAACCAAAAATCGCTTCGACGGTCACCCGGCGTTTCCTAGAGAACTTCAAAAATATCGATGAACGAAAGCGTTGACGTAGCGCTGCAGAAAGGATGTCAAGCCGCAGCCAATTTGTGTCGCTGACCTGCTCGTGACAACAGCGTGAACCTTAAATCTTTCCGACGGTTACCTGAGTTGCCTGTCAGTTCTATAAGCAATGGCTACTTTTGTGCTTGCTGTTGCGCGATATCTTTGTCGACGTACCTCGTCCAAATCAACGGCCTGTGAAAAAATCTCTGGCGACGGCCTCAACTCCACGCTATGCGATAGAGGCGGCGGGGGCCGAGGATTTGACGCTAAGAACAGGCGGCCGGCGACGAATGGCATTCGGTCTGGCGCGGGATTGGTGTTGAAGTTCTCATGCCCGGAGTTCAGTACTAGCCAATGACTTCCTATGTAAATGCCGTATCCGGATTCCGGCCGAAGATGCGGCGCGCCATCATCATGGTCCAGGACATGGTCATGGTCCTGATCGCCGTGGCGCTTAGTCTTGTCCTCTCCAGGTCAGACCTTTCGTTCGATGCATTCTCCGACGAAGGCTTTGCCACCTGGGCCGGGGTCGTTCTCATCAGCCATTTGCTGTTTCGATATTGTGGTCTCTACACCACGATCTGGCGCTTTGCCTCGACCCCTGACTTTTTCAACATTCTGAAAAGCTGTGCGATTCTGACGGTCGTGCTTTATGCTGTTTCGCTGGCGTCCCGTTTCTTCCAGCCCGTGGCTGGCCTCAACGAGCGTCAATTCATCGTCTTCTTCCTCGTTTCCTTCACCATTATATCGGCGCCTCGGCTGTTCTACCGGTTCCTTCGCGACGGCGCGAGTTGGGGCATCGTCACCCTGAAGACTGATAAGGCGCAGGCCAAGCGGGCGCTGTTCGTCGGTCGGCTCGGCGAAGCCGACCTGATCATTCGCTTCACGCGCACGGCGGAGCCGGCCGACTATTCCATCGCCGGCATCATGGCGACCGAGCGCGGCGCACCCTTGGGCACACGCATTCGAGGTGTTCCCGTGGTGGCGTCCCGGCCACGCCTCATCGATGTGCTGGAGGACTATGCCGCCGGCACCAAGAGCATCGACCTGGTTATTTTCGGCAGCGGCGTCGAGCATGAGATCGAGGAGTATTCCGAGCTTGTGCGCATCGCCCGCCATGGCGGCATGGCCGTCTTCCAGTTCTCGAGGCTTTCGCAGCTGGGGCAGGAGGGAAGGATCGTTCTCGACGAGGTCGAGATGGAAACGATCCTGCGCCGCCCGACGGTGCCGTCCGATATCGAACGCATCGGTGCCTTTGTCGGCGGCAAGCGTGTCCTGGTGACGGGAGGGGCCGGGTCCATCGGCCGCACACTGGTCAAGCGGTCGCTGGAACTGGGGGCAGGGGCGGTGCTGGTCGCCGACAATTCCGAGTTCGGCATCTTCCAGTTGAGCCAATATGTCGACGAGAGCGACCATGATCGCCTGAAGGTCCGCATCGTCGATGTCGCGGACCGGCGCCAGATGACGCGTGTCGTCACTGAGTTCAAACCGGACATCATCTTTCATGCCGCGGCGCTCAAGCACGTTCCGCTGCTCGAGGAGAACTGGGAATCGGCAATTCAGACCAATGTTTTCGGCACGCTTGTCTGCGCTGAGGTTGCCGCCAAGTGCGGCGTTCCGCAGTTCCTGCTCATATCGAGCGACAAGGCCGTGGATCCGACCTCGGTGCTTGGCATCACGAAGAGAGCGGCCGAGCAGCTCGTCAGTTCCCTGCACGAAAGCCACACGATCGCGTCGGACGGGCGCCGTTCCGGTACCAAGTTCATAGCTGTGCGGTTCGGCAACGTATTTGGCTCCAATGGTTCGGTGGCGACGATCTTCCAGGCGCAGATCGAAGCTGGTGGTCCGGTCACCATTACCGATCGGCGCATGACGCGATATTTCATGACAGTGGCGGAAGCCGTCGACCTCGTCATCATGGCCGCCGCCGACGCACAGTCGCGCAACGGCATGGACGACTATGCCATCTACATGCTGGACATGGGCAAACCCGTGCCGATTCTCGAAGTCGCGGAAACCATGATCCGCATGGCCGGCAAGACGCCCTATGCGGACATCCCGATCCGCTTCACCGGCATCAGGCCCGGTGAGAAGCTGCATGAGACGCTCCAGGGCGCCAATGAAGAGATCATTACGCTCGACATCGCCAAGATCTTCGGTCTCAGGACCGATGTCGTGGCGTGGCCGGCGGTCCAGTCCGCGCTGGCTGCGCTGCAGGCGGCAATGAAGAACCAGGATAAGGCCTCCGCCCTTGCCGTGTTGGCCGAACTCCATCGGCCGCAGACTCCGGCGCCGGCCGACACGCGGCAGCAAACTGGCCCCAGACCAGTCGGGCAAGCAGGTTAGAGACGTTGCAGCGGGCGGTTGAATGGCGAGATTGTTGCCTGGATATCGATCCCGCGGCTCGCGCTGCCGCCGTTTCGCACTTTCCTGGAATTGTTCGCGTGATCAGGGAATGGCCGTGAACGGACTGAAGCGAGCCTTCGATCTCGTCGGGACAGCCCTGCTGTTGTTGGTGACGTCGCCCATTCTATTGCTCTGCGCCCTTGCGGTGCGCGCATCCTCGCCAGGTCCTGTGATTTTTTCGCAAATGCGGGTTGGCCGCGATGGTGCGTTGTTTCGCTGCCACAAGTTGCGCACGATGGTCCAGGGAACGCCGTCCTTGCCCTCACACGAGGCGCCACCGAATGCCGTGACCCCGGTCGGAAGGACCTTGCGGAAATTCAAGCTCGATGAACTGCCGCAATTCTGGAATGTCCTGCGGGGCGAGATGAGCCTGGTCGGGCCGCGCCCTTGCCTGCCGACGCAGACGGAACTGATCGAGCGTCGAAGGCAGCTGGGGGTCTTGGAGGTACGTCCGGGCATTACCGGCATGGCCCAGGTCAGGGGCATCGACATGTCGAACCCGCGGCTTCTGGCCGAAACGGATGCCGCCTATCTCAGGAGGGCGTCGTTCTGGCTCGACCTTCGCATCCTGTTCGCAACGCTCTACCGCAACGGCGGCGATTGAGCGTTTCCAAGCCGCGCTATCTCGGCCAGCCGCTCCAGCGTGCCGGTTTCCGGCAGCCAGCCTTCGGACACGAGCAGGGACGGGTCGCATATCTGCGTTGCGGTCATGCTGTCCCAGGCCGTCCGTTTGCCCAGGAGGATCGCGGCTGCCCGCAGCGGCCAGGCCGGCCCGGCGATCAGGCGCTTCGGCCGTCCGAAACCACTGCGAAAGGCGCCGACGATGCCAGCGATCGAGACCGGCGGCACATCGCTGGCAATATAGATCGGGCGCAGCGGTCCCGAACGGTTCAGCAGATGCCATATCGCTCCTGCCGCGGATTGCGATGACAGCAGCGAGCGTTTTCCCGTCAGTGCGCCTTTCGGCAGCGGCACGCTTGTATCGGCCAGGCGCATCAACGTCGCCAGGTTTCCTTTCATGCCGCTTCCATGGACAGGGGGCAGCCGCAGTACGGTGGCGTCGGAACGGCCGCGCGATGCATAGGCGTCCAGAACTCCGATCTCCGCTTCGCGCTTCGAGCGCCCATAGGCGCATTGCGGATCGGGTATCGTGTCCTCGTCGATCGTTGCGCTGACGCGCGCGCCGATCACCGCCCGGATCGAGGAGAGCTGGATAAAGCGTCCGCTTGCCTGTTCGGCGGCGGCTTGCGCCAGCCGTGCGCTCAATTGCGCATTGGCGGCTCGAAAATCGGCTTCGGTGGCGTTGCCTTCATCATTGTTGAGGCCCGCGCAATGGACGACATCCGTGACATCCCTGGTAAGCGCCAGGAAGGCAGCCACCGGCGTATCGAACTCTGGCATCAGCACTGCGTCATGTCCCGGACCGAGCCTTTCCGGATGCCGGGATGCGAGGCGAAGCTCCGCCCCCGCCTCACGAAGCCGATGCACCACTTGGCGGCCGATAAAGCCCGTCGCGCCTGTAACCAGGACTTTCATTGGCTTTGCCCTGAAACGGCTATTGGGTGGCCGGTAGAAGCGGCCGATCTTCCGTCGCTGGCGCAAGTGCTTGGTCCTGCGGCAACGGAGCCTGACGTCCGGAGGCAAGATAGGTTCCGGACACCAGGAAGACCATCAGCACTGAATCCAGAATGTCGTGACCAACCAGGATGCCCGTCATGCCGGCCGTGAGATAGGTGATCACCACGATGACGATCATCGTAGCGCCAAAACGTTCGATCGGATCGGCGCTTTTTCGCAGGACTTGTGCGGCATTTCTGGCTGCAACGACAAAGATCGCCGCCAGCGTCACCGCTCCCAGGATTCCAGCCTGCACCAGGGCCGTCAGAAAGCCGTTGTGGAAATGATTGAAACCGGCATCCATCCCGAACTGATCCCGAAAACCCCGTCTTATCAAGGATTGGGTGGCACCCACGCCATGTCCAAACCATGGAGTCTCCCGGAACGCCTTCAGGCCTATGTCCCAAAGGGCAACCCGGAATCCCAACGAGGTGCTGTAATTGCCCTGTGCCCCAAGCCCATCCCAGTCGGCGCGAAGAAAGTCGACGCGCCCGGATATGGTCTGGAAGCCGACAGCAGCGACCACGACGCCGACCGCCGACAACAGCAACAGCAGGCGAACGGCATTCCTCCCTCTCAGCCGCTGCTGGTTGATTGCTAGGACCGCAATGCCGGTGAGCAGTAGCGACAGCCATATGATGCGCGTACCGGAATAGACGATGGCGATCGTTCCGCCGAGCGCAGCGCAGATAAGGACGTTCCTGTGTCTCTCGATACCCGACAAGGCCGCAGCCACACAGACCATTACGGCAAGGCAGAGGACCTCCGCGAACACGATCGCATTGCCGGCCCCACCCTTAGCCCTCATCCCAAGCCCATATTGCTGGATAACGGCCAGCAGCAGCGCAGCAAAACAGGCTGCCATGCTGCTGAGCACGATGACCCGGACAAGCGTCGTCTTCTGGGTGATGCTCCACGTCGAATAGGAGATCGGGAAAAGCAGGAAGGTGACGAGCGGGACCAGGCGTAGCGCATCCCTGGCGATCGCACCGTTGACAAGGGAAGCCACCAGATTGGCGGCGCAATAGGCATAGATCGCGATCGTCAGCGCCATCATCGCAGGGTCGACATTGAAACGTCTTTTCCTGAAGGCGACCAACAGGACGGACCACAGGCCTCCCCCATTGAACACGAAGCTGACAGCCGATCCCAGAACTGGGGGGCAAAAGAAGCATAGAATGGAGAAGCCGATATTGACCCGGGAAGGCGTGAATTGCTGTCGCAGGGATGAAAGCCGGCTCAAGTCTCGGGCTCGCTATTTCTTGGGCATCTTTCATTGCGGCGCGCCTTGCTTGACGAGTGCGCTCGCCTCGAAATTACCCGTCCTCCTGATGCACCTGCCATCGTCCCCGGGCTGGTATAGCGGCTGGGCGGTCTCTTCGATAGTGTGCGAGGTCAAATTGCCGCTCGAAAACCGCCATCCGGTGCCGGCCGATCAGGGGAGGCTCGCGGACGATTTACAGTCGGTCTATTCAAGCAATATTTTTCCCGCTCTTTCGCCTCGGCAGACCCCGGGAGGAGAAATTTCCGGGATCCGCCGAAATCATGGAAAATTCATTCTCGAACTGGTCGCTGCCGGGCTCGTCTTGCATTGTTCTGCCGTGCGCCGATCTGCTAGAACGCCCGCACGAAACACTTTGTCCAGAAGCAAAGCTTGAACCGGGCGCAAAAAGCTCGTTGATTTGACGCAAGGCCTTCCGGCGCAAGGCACGAGAGAACGCTCACAGTCCATGACCATAGCACTTACGCATCTGCAGCGGCTTGAAGCTGAATCCATCCACATATTCCGCGAGGTTGCGGCCGCCTTCTCCAAGCCGGTGATGCTCTATTCGGTCGGCAAGGATTCATCCGTGCTGATGCATCTGGCTATGAAGGCATTCTATCCGGCCAAGCCGCCGTTTCCGTTTCTTCACGTCGACACCACCTGGAAATTCCGCGAAATGATCGCTTTTCGCGATCAGATGGCCCAAAAACTCGGCTTCGACCTTCTGGTTCATGTCAACGAAGACGGCGTGCGCGACAACATCAATCCGTTCGATCACGGCTCGAACACCCACACCCATGTGATGAAGACCGTGGCGCTGCGCCAGGCGCTCGACAAATATGGTTTCGATGCCGCCTTCGGCGGCGCCCGCCGCGACGAGGAGAAGTCGCGCGCCAAGGAGCGCATCTTCTCTTTCCGCAATGCCCAGCATGTCTGGGATCCGAAGAACCAGCGGCCCGAGATGTGGAAGATCTTCAACACGCGCATCGCATCGGGCGAATCGATCCGCGTCTTCCCGCTGTCGAACTGGACCGAACTCGATATCTGGCAGTACATCCTGCAGGAGAACATCCCGATCGTGCCGCTCTATTTCGCCAAGGAGCGGCCGGTGGTGGAACGCGATGGGATGCTGATCCTCAATGACGACGATCGCATGAAACTGCGTCCCGGCGAGACCGTCGAGAACCGGCTGGTGCGGTTCCGCACTTTGGGCTGCTATCCGCTGACCGGCGCTATCGAATCCGCCGCCGACACGCTCGAAGCCATCGTCGGCGAGATGCTGACCGCGCGCACCTCCGAGCGCCAGGGTCGCCTGATCGACCGTGATGAGGCTGGCTCGATGGAAAAGAAGAAGCGCGAGGGGTATTTCTGACCATGCGTCACATCATGGCAAAAAGCCTCGCCCCGACCGACAGCGTCCGCGACTATCTGGCCGCGCAGGAGAAGAAGTCGCTCTTGCGCTTCCTGACCTGCGGTTCGGTCGATGACGGCAAGTCGACGCTGATAGGACGCCTGTTGTCCGACACCAAGCAGATATTCGAGGACCAGCTTGCCGCGCTCGAACGCGATTCGCGCAAGCACGGCACCACCGGCGACGACATCGATTTCGCGCTGCTGGTCGACGGCCTCGAGGCCGAGCGCGAGCAAGGCATCACCATCGATGTCGCCTACCGTTTCTTTGCCACGCCGAAGCGCAAGTTCATCGTCGCCGACACGCCCGGCCACGAACAGTATACCCGCAACATGGCGACAGGCGCCTCCACCGCCGACCTAGCGATCGTGCTGATCGATGCCCGGCAAGGGGTGCTGCGCCAGACCAGACGCCATTCGATCATCGCCTCGCTGCTCGGCATCCGCCACATCGTGCTGGCGGTCAACAAGATCGATCTCGTCGATTTCGATCAGGCTATTTTCGACCGGATCGTTGAAGACTACGGACAATTCTCGCGCGATCTCGGCTTCCAGAGCATCGTGCCGATCCCGATGTCGGCTCGCTACGGTGACAATGTCAGCGGCCGCTCCGACAACATGCAATGGTACTCCGGCCCGACGCTGATCGAGCACCTCGAGACTGTTTCGGTGGAAGAGGCCGCTGTCGAACTGCCGTTCCGTTTTCCGGTGCAATACGTCAATCGCCCGAATCTCGACTTCCGCGGCTTCGCCGGCACGATCGCGTCAGGTGCCATCGCACAAGGCGACGAGGTCGTCGTCGCCAAATCCGGCAAGTCGTCGCATATCAAACGCATCGTCGCTTATGGCGGCGATCTCAAGCAGGCGGTGGCCGGCCAGGCGATCACGCTCGTTCTTGACGACGAGGTCGAGGTTTCCAGAGGCAATATGCTGGTCTCCCCGGCCGCCCGGCCGCAGGTCGCCGATCAGTTCGCCGCCAACATCGTCTGGTTTGACGAGCATGCGCTGTTGCCGGGCCGTTCCTACATCCTGCGAACCGAAACCGACCAGACCAGCGCCACCGTCACCGACCTGAAATACCGCATCAATGTCAACGACTTCGCCCATGAGGCGGCCAAGTCGCTTGAAATGAACGAAGTCGGCATCTGCAACATCTCGACGCGGGCGCCGATCGCCTTCGATCCTTTCGCGGAGAACCGCACCACCGGCGCCTTCATCCTGATCGACCGCATCAGCAATGCCACGGTCGGCGCTGGCATGATCGTGCATTCGCTGCGTCGCGCCGAGAACATCCACTGGCAATCGCTCGATGTCGGCAAGCGCGTGCGCGCCGACATGAAGAACCAGCGGCCCGCCGTCTTCTGGTTCACCGGGCTTTCGGGCTCCGGCAAGTCGACCATCGCCAATCTGTTCGAGAAGAAGCTGTTCGCCACCGGCCGGCACACCTATATCCTCGACGGCGACAATGTCCGCCACGGTCTCAACCGCGATCTCGGCTTCACCGACGCCGACCGCGTCGAGAACATCCGCCGCGTGGCTGAAGTGGCCAAGCTGATGGCCGATGCCGGGTTGATCGTCATCGTCTCGTTCATTTCGCCCTTCAGCGCCGAGCGGCGCATGGCACGTGAGCTGATGGCCGATGGTGAATTCATCGAGGTGTTTGTCGATACGCCGTTCGAAGAATGCGCCAAGCGCGATCCGAAGGGCCTCTATGCCCGCGCGCTGAAAGGGGAGATCAAGAACTTCACCGGTGTGGATTCGCCTTACGAAGCGCCGGAAAAACCGGAAATCCATCTGAAGACGCTCGGCAGATCGGCGGAAGAGATGGTAGATGCCCTGGAACACTGGCTGAACGAGCGTGACATTGCCGAAGACCAATATGACAGTGGCGGCGGTATCTGACGACAGGTCGATGCTCGACATCTTCGAACAGCTGGCTTTGGCCGCTGGACGCGAGGTCATGCGCGTGTTCCACGCCGGCTGCGCGGTTGATCGCAAATCGGACTCCTCGCCGGTAACCGAGGCGGACCGTGAGAGCGAGAAGATCATTCTCGCCGGCCTGCGCGCCGCGTTCCCCGACATTCCCTGCGTGGCCGAGGAGGAAGCGGCGGCCGGCATTATGCCGGCTGATCTTGGCGACGCCTTCTTCCTCATCGATCCGCTCGACGGCACCAAGGAATTCGTCAATCGTCGCACCGACTTCACCGTCAACATCGCGCTTGTCCGCCATGGCGTCCCGGAAATCGGCGTCGTCTTCGCGCCTTGCACCGGCCGCTTCTTCTCCGGTCTGCCGGGTAGGGCGGAATCCCTGGAGCTCGACGGCGATTACCATATCGTCGGCCGCCGGCCGATCACGGTGCGGGCAGGGGGCACGCCGCTCGCGGTCGTTGCCAGCCGCTCGCACAACACGCCTGAAACCGATGCCTTCATTCGCGATCTCGGCACTGCGGAGATCGTCTCGGTGGGCTCATCGCTGAAATTCTGCCTACTCGCGGCAGCGGAAGCCGACGTCTACCCGCGTTTCGGCCGCACCATGGAGTGGGACACCGCGGCCGGCGATGCGGTGCTGCGCGCCGCTGGCGGCATGACGCGGACCCTGGATGGCAAGCCATTGGCCTACGGCAAGCGCGACCAGCCAACCGACAGCGATTTCGCCAACCCGCATTTTATCGCGAGCGGCAGGACAGGGGCTGGCGGCGGCGATCACGGGCATTGAAGTGGAAAATCCTCTTCGATCGCCTATGCTGTGCGAGCGGGTTCCTGAGTCGGTAGTTCAATGTCGTTTTCGCATAGATGTCGTGCGCTCGTTCTGGGCGATCTTTCGGTATGGACCTGCAATCGTGATGAGATAGCGCTCAGGATGTTGATGGGCTTGTACGCCATCTCACCCGCGCTTTTTGCCTTCATCGAAATGTCGCCCACCGTCCTGGCCATTGTTGCGGCGCTATTAAGCACGCTCAGTCTCCTGGCGAAGCGGGCACGCTTCGCTGGCGGAACAATCCGCCTCGCGGTCACTCTTGCTCTCGTGTCCGGTCTGGTTCTGTCGAGCATGCTTTGGTCGGTGGACTTGAGCCGCTCGCTCGCGGCGGGGACTGGCGTTCTTTTCTACTCGATCGCTGCCGTCCTGCAGGTTCAGGGCATGCTCGCGCTGACCAGAGCCCAATGCGAGCGGCTAGCGAGGGTCTCGTTGATCGGCTTGACCATCGGCTTGCTGTCGGTGATCGGCAGGGAATTGTATTTTGCGTTCTTGACCGACGATCCGCGATTTGTCGAAAATGTTTTCACGCTGCACAAGATCACCGTCTATGGAGCGTTCTTCGCGGTCGTCCTTCTCGCCCAGCCGGCGCCGATCTGGAAGGGGCTTGCTGTTCTTTTTGCCGTGCTGACATTGGCCTACGGTCAATCGACGGGTGTCAATCTGGCGATCGTCGTTGTCGCGATCATCTTTGTCGTCCCCGCTAGCCGCCGGCAACATGCCTTGGTCGGATTCTTCGCGATCTATCTGTCTCTTGCGCTGATTGCCCCTTTCATCGCGGGGCCTGTCTTCGACTTGCTCAAGACGACGGGATGGCTGGCCTTTTATCCGGGAACCTTCGCCGCTAGGCTAGATCTCTGGCAGATGATCGCTCCCCATATCGTGGACAAGCCGTTCCTTGGCCACGGCGCGAACACGATTAGAAACGCTGCAGACGTTGTCGTTAATCCCACATATTACACGCTGGTGGATCTCCCAAGCGCGCATAATATCGTCTTCGACCTGTGGTACGAACTGGGCGCCCTGGGCATGATCGTGTACGCGGTGCTGCTAGGGGCAATCTTGAGGACGATCCGCATTCTGGACGACCGCAGCCATTTCATAGCCGGCAGTTTCCTGATCGTAACCGTCGTCGAACTGTCGGTCGACCATCGAATCTGGTTGTCATGGGTTCTCGGAACCCTGGTCTTCGCAGCAGGCGTCTGCATATTGCATTGCCGCGCGGTTACCGTCTCGGGAACGGGCAGCCGAACGGCAATTTCTGCGGTGCATTTGAACTCAAACGCTCCAACGCACCGCTGAACCGCGCCGATATCGGCTGACTTCGACGTTTACTCGGCTGCGGCCTGTGCCGAGTTCGAGCCGATATAGTTGCGGATCGTTTCGATGATGCGGTCCTGGTCGGCTTCGCTGAGATAGGGATGCATCGGCAGGCACAGGATCCGCTTCGGCAGGTCTTCCGAAACCGCAAGGCCGGTCGGAGTGCGCGGGTAGTCGCGATAGGCCACCTGCTCGTGCAGCGGCTTCACATAGTAGATCACCGACGGAATGCCCTTTTCGCCCAGATGCGCCTTCAACCCGTCTCGCTTGGGCGTCTCGATAGCGTACTGCGCCCAGGCCGAACGGCTGCCGTCGAGGTTCCGGGCGGCTGTCACGATATCGCCGAGCCCTTCGGCATAGCGGCTAGCCACCACCTGGCGCGCCACCATCTCGTCTTCGAGAATGGCAAGCTTTTCGATGAGGATTGCCGCCTGCAGGGTGTCGAGCCGCGAATTGATGCCGACGCGGACATTGTCATATTGCGTCTCGCCCTTGCCGTGGAAGGCGAAGGAACGCAGCTTGTCCGCCATCGCGTCGTCATTGGTGAACATCGCGCCGCCGTCGCCATAGCAGCCCAGCGGCTTGGCCGGGTAGAAGCTGGTCGACCCGACATGGCCGAAGGCACCGCACATCTTGCCGTCAAGCGACCCGCCCATCGACTGGGCGGCGTCCTCGATCACCAACAGCCCTTCGCGGTCGGCGATGGCCATGATGGCCTCATAGTCGGCGGCAAGGCCGAACAGGTCGACCGGGATGATCGCCTTCGGCTTCAGCCTTCCATCCCTCTTGATCATGGCGATGGCTGCCTCGAGGCTGGCGATGTCGACGTTGTAGCCCATCGGATCGACATCGACGAAGACCGGTTCGGCCTTGGCCAGCGCCACCACTTCGGCTGTGGCGGCGAAGGTGAAGCTCGGCACGAACACAGCATCGCCCGGGCCGATGCCGGCGGCAAAAAGCGGCAACAGCAGCGCATCGGTGCCGTTGGCGCAGGCCACGACATGCTTGGTCCCTACATAGGCGGCGAGCTTCTTCTCGAATTCCGCGACCTGCGGACCGAGGATGTAGCGGCCGTCCTCGACGACATGATCGATCGCGGCCTTCAGCTGGTCGCGGATGCGTTCGCGCTGCGCGCCAAGATCAATGAACTGCATGTCGGCCTCAAAAACGATTTTAACCAGGCTGTTCAGCCAGATAACGGCCCGCTGGTACCAGAGTTGCGCCTGGCGAGGAAGCCGGACAGCCAGGGCTGTCAATTGCCCGGATATCGCCGTCTGTTACCTCTGATTTCAGGCGAATCCAAGCGAGATGCCGGAAATCCGGGCTTCGCCGGGCGCAATCGCGCCTTTATAGCGCCTGGGATCGGCCCTGCGAAACATAAAGTGATCGGTTGGCTCAACTTAAGGTGAGCGTTGTTCAGGCGATTTCATGCCGCCAGGGCGGATTGGCGCCAGCGCGCGACACTGTCACCGCTGCCGCCTTGGCGCCGAGCGCCAGGGCCTTGCGGATGGCGTCCTGCGTGAGGCCGGCGATGGCCGCTTTCGTCAGCAGGCCCTGTTCATGCAATGAGGCAAGGATGCCGGCGTTGAACGTATCGCCGGCGCCGACCGTGTCGACCACCTCGACCTTTTCCGGCATTACGGTGATGGCATGGTCCTTGGTGTAGCCGACAGCACCTTCGCTGCCATGGGTCACAACGATCAGTTTGGGGCCGCGATCGAGCCAGTTGCGGATGACATCCTCATGCGAGCCGGCCTCGCCGAACCAGTGCAGGTCTTCGTCCGACAGTTTCACGATGTCGGCCATCGCCATCATGGCGCGGATGCGCCTCAGGTGCTTTGCCTTGTCCGGGATGAAGTTCGGCCGGATGTTGGGATCGAGCATCATGACGCGGCTCGCATACTCGCGCCGCATGAACTCTTCATAGGCGCTGCCGGCGGGCTCCGAGATAAGGCTGATGGCGCCGAACAGCATGGCCTCGATCTCGCTGCCGAGCGTCGGCAGGTCGTCGATTGTCAGCATGCGCCCGGCGGTGTTCTCGTCATAGAAGGTGTAGGTCGCCTGGCCGTTGGTGAGCCTCACGAAGGCCAGCGTGGTCGGCCTGGGCGAGGTGTGCGCGTAGGTGGAACTGACCTTGCTCGCGCCCAGCGCATCCCGGAACTGGCCACCGAAAAGATCCGACGACAGGCCCGAAAAGAAACCGGCCGGCGCACCCAGCCGGCCAAGTGCGATCGCTGAGTTGAACACCGCGCCACCGACATAGGGCGCGAAGGCAGGCTCACCTTGCGTCGTCGTGCGCGGCAACATGTCGATCAGGGCTTCGCCGCAGCAGAGGATCATGGCTTCCTGGTTTCCGGCGGATAGATCACGCCCTTGCGGATGATGATGTTGGCGAAGAGCCGCGGTTCGCTTGTCGCGACGATGGCATGCGCCGATTTGACCCGTGCATAGAAGTCGGCGCCGGCCAGTGCAACCACCTTGCGGCCGGGCGCGCGTTTGGCGCAGATCGCCTCGATCTCGTGATGGACCGGATCGGCGAGCGAGGGGTCGCCTTTCACGGACGCACGAAACAGCGCCTCCGGCACAGCGTCATCGACCGGCAGGACGCTCAGTATCGCGTCGAGCATTGGAATGAGCGGATGACCGTCGGCACGGATGAGGCGCTTTGCCTGTTCCTCGGCCGGATAATTTCCGTCGACCAGCGCGATCTCGTCGCCATGGCCCATGGCGCGCAATGTCGCCAGCAAGTCCGGACCGAGCAGTGCCGGGATTCCGATCAGCATTCAGGCGCTCCTGGAAATCGTCGTCGAACTGATCAGGAAGCGTTCGGACAGCGGCAGGCTGGCGCCGCCGAGCGCGCGCGCGTGGATGCCGACTGTCCCCTCACGGACGGAGGGAAGTTTCAGGCCCTCGCCGTCGATTGTCGCGATCGCCGCGATGATGGCATCGACCAACCGGCGGCGCACCGCCAGCGGCATCCAGCCGTCGATCACCGCTGCCTCGAAATCGATGACCGAGGAGGCCGCGACGATGGCATAGGCAAGCGCCTGTGAGGCGCTGGCGATCCAGTCGTCGAGTTCGGAACCGATCTCGCCCCAATCCTCGGGCGAGGTCCACAGATGCGAGGCCTCGACGCCACGCGCATTGAGCGCTTTCTCCAGCATGGCGATGGAGGCGACGTCGATCAACTGGGTCGGCTTGCCGTCCGGCCCGGGCACCGGCATGGAGCCGAGCGCGCCGGCATTGCCGGTTGGGCCGCCGAACAGCCGGCCGTTGAGCACGATGCCGCCGCCGGCGAAGGCGCCGATATAGAAATAGACGAAGTCACGCGCGCCGCCCGCCTGACCGAAGACGAGCTCGGCGCCGCAGGCAGAGGTCGCGTCGTTCTGCAGATAAACCGGAAAATCGCATTGCCCCTGGATATCGGCGCGGATGTCGCGGTGTCGCCATTCGTCCATGACATCGCGTGGCGCACCCGCGGTGTCGGCCCAGTTCCACAGTTCGAACGGCATGGCGATGCCGAGGCCGGCGATGCGCTTGTCCTGCGCCAGCGTCAGCTCGCCGCGCATCTTTTTCATGCCTTCGGTGACGAATTCCACCGTCTCGCGCGGTGCCGGATAACGGTAAGAGTGCTGCAGCATCGCGCGCACATGCCCGAGAAAATCGATCAGCACCAGTTCGGCGCTGCGTCTGCCGATCTTGAGGCCGATGAAGAAAGCGCCTTCGGGATTGAGCGCCATCGGGATGGAAGGCTGGCCGATCTTGCCGCGCAGCGGCGCCTGGCGCAGCAGCAGGCCTTCTTCTTCGAGTTCGCGCATGATGACCGAAACGGTCTGCGCCGAAAGTCCGGTCATGCGGGCGATGTCGGATTTCGCCAGACTGCCATGCTGGCGCACCAGCGAGAGCACCAGCCGCTCGTTGTGGTCGCGCATGCCGCTCTGGTTGGTGCCGCGGTGAATCAGGCTCTCATTCGCTTCGGGCGAACCGTGCCTCGCAGTGGCGGTCTCCACCCTGTTCCTCCCGTCGTTTCCCCTCAATGCTTTTGGGCCAGAATGAGTGAAGGACGCAAGGCTGTCAATAATAAATAAGAGTGATTTAATTATTGACAGAGCCCTCGGTCTGGTGTCTGTTGAACGGGCGTCCATGCTGGGAGAAATTCGTTGGATGCGCCGTAGATGCCGGTTGGCCGGCATCCGGAATGGTTCCACTGGGAGGAAGCTCGTGACCAATACAAAATTGTTGAAATCGACCGTGTTTGCCGCCGCTGCATTGGGCCTGGTGGCGTTTGCCTCGTCCGCATCCGCCGCCGGTGTCGGCGCTTGCCTGATCACCAAGACCGACACCAATCCCTTCTTCGTCAAGATGAAAGAGGGCGCGACCGCCAAGGCCAAGGAACTCGGCGTCGACCTCAAGACCTATGCCGGCAAGATCGACGGTGACAGCGAGAGCCAGGTGGCCGCGATCGAAAGCTGCATCGCCGACGGCGCCAAGGGCATCCTGATCACCGCGTCCGACACCAAGGGCATCGTGCCGACCGTGAAGAAGGCGCGCGACGCCGGCCTGCTGGTGATCGCGCTCGACACGCCGCTCGACCCGATCGACGCCGCCGATGCAACCTTCGCCACCGACAATCTCGAAGCCGGCAAGCTGATTGGCGCCTGGGCCGCCGCGACGCTCGGCGACAAGGCCAAGGACGCCAAGATCGGCTTTCTCGACCTGACCCCCTCGCAGCCGACCGTGGACGTGCTGCGCGACCAGGGCTTCATGATGGGCTACGGCATCGACGTGAAGGATCCCAACAAGATCGGCGACGAGACCGATCCGCGCATCGTCGGCCACGACGTCACCAACGGCAACGAAGAAGGCGGCCGCAAGGCGATGGAGAACCTTCTGCAGAAGGACAACACCATCAATGTCATCCACACCATCAACGAGCCGGCCGCTGTTGGCGCCTACCAGGCGCTCAAGGCCGTCGGCCTTGAAAAGCAGGTGCTGATCGTCTCCGTCGACGGCGGCTGCCCCGGCGTGAAGTCGGTGACAGAGGGTGTCATCGGCGCGACGTCGCAGCAGTACCCGCTGCAGATGGCGGCGCTCGGCATCCAGGCGATCGCCGCCTTTGCCAAGGACGGCACCAAGCCCAAGCCGACCGAAGGCAAGAATTTCTTCGACACCGGCGTCAACCTTGTGACCGACAAGCCGGCCAAAGGCGTGAAGTCCATCGACACCAAGGAAGGCCTCGCCAAGTGCTGGGGCTGATGCCGGTCTGACCGGCAATTTACTGAACTCGAGCGGTCGGGGCTTGATCCCCGGCCGCTTCGGGTGGACGATGGGTCGCGTGACCGCGAACAATCCCGGCAACAGACCGGAAAGGCGTGGACGGGCGTCGGCGCTAGGCTGACACCTCACGGGGAGGAAACATGGCTCAAGCTCAGGAATTCGAGAAGGTTCTCTCGGGCAGCGACACCAACGTTGCAGCATTCGACGAACACAAATCGGCCGTCAGGCGCATCCAGCATTTCCTGCATTCGACGCCGGCGGCGGTGCCGCTGATCGTGCTGGTCCTGTCGATCATCATCTTCGGCATCACCATTGGCGGACGCTTCTTCTCGTCCTACACGCTGACGCTGATCCTGCAGCAGATTGCCATCGTCGGCATTCTAGGTGCTGCGCAGACACTGGTCATCCTGACCGCCGGCATCGACCTGTCGATTGGCGTCATCATGGTGATCTCGGCCGTGATCATGGGCAATTGCGCCGTCAGCTACGGTCTGCCGAGCGTGATCGCCGTGGCGCTCGGGCTTGCCGCCGGTGCTGCCTGCGGGCTGCTCAACGGGGTGTTGGTCGCCTACATGAAGCTGCCGCCCTTTATCGTGACGCTGGGTACCTGGAACATCGTCATGGCCACGAACTTCATCTATTCGGCCAATGAGACGATCCGTGACACCGACGTCGACACTCAGGCGCCGCTGCTGCATCTGTTCGCTCTGAGCTTCAAGGTCGGCACCGCTGTGCTGACGGCTGGTGTCATCGCCATGGTCGCGCTGGTGCTGCTGCTCTGGTACGTTCTCAATCACACCGCATGGGGCCGCCATGTCTACGCCGTCGGCGATGATCAGGAGGCGGCAAAGCTATCGGGCATCCAGACCAAGAAGGTGCTGATGACGGTCTACACCCTTGCCGGGCTGATCGCCGCTTTCGCTGCCTGGGTCTCCATTGGCCGCAACGGTTCGATCTCGCCGTCGGCTGCCGTCACCGACTACAACCTGCAGGCCATCACCGCGACGGTGATCGGCGGTATTTCCCTCTTCGGGGGGCGCGGCTCGATCCTGGGCACGCTGTTCGGCGCGATGATCGTCGGCGTCGTCTCCATGGGCCTCAACATGCTGGGCGCCGATCCGCAATGGAAAGTGCTGCTGACCGGTGTGTTGATCATCGGCGCCGTGGCTGTCGACCAATGGATCAGAAAGGTTTCGGCATGACCCAGGAGCCCATCCTCACCGCGCGTGGTCTGGTCAAGCGCTATGGCCGCGTCACCGCTCTCGACAATGCCGACTTCGACCTCTACCCCGGTGAAATCCTCGCCGTCATCGGCGACAACGGCGCCGGCAAGTCGTCGCTCATCAAGGCGATTTCAGGCGCTGTCGTGCCCGACGAAGGCGAAATCCGGCTTGAAGGCAAAACCGTCTCCTTCAAGTCGCCGATGGAAGCCCGCGAGGCCGGCATAGAGACCGTCTACCAGAACCTCGCGCTCTCGCCGGCACTGTCGATCGCCGACAACATGTTCCTCGGCCGCGAAATCCGCAAACCCGGCTTCCTCGGCCAATGGCTGCGCATGCTCGACCGTCCCGCGATGGAAAAGCGCGCCCGCGACAAGCTCACCGAACTCGGCCTGATGACCATCCAGAACATCGGCCAGGCGGTGGAGACGCTCTCCGGCGGCCAGCGCCAGGGCGTCGCGGTGGCGCGCGCCGCTGCCTTCGGCAGCCGCGTAGTGATCATGGACGAACCGACGGCCGCCCTTGGCGTCAAGGAAAGCCGCCGCGTGCTCGAACTGATCCTCGACGTCAAGAAGCGCGGCCTGCCGATCGTGCTGATCTCGCACAACATGCCGCATGTCTTCGAAGTGGCCGACCGCATCCACATCCATCGCCTCGGCCGTCGTCTCGCCGTCATCGACCCCAAGCAATATACCATGTCCGATGCGGTCGCCTTCATGACCGGCGCGAAGGCGCCTCCGGAGGCGGCGCTCGCCGCCTGACTGTCAAATTGCCGCAGGGTAAGCTGGAGGCCGTACATCTAAATCGATTGAACATATGTTGCGATGCGGTAACATGGGCTGGGCTGAATGGTGAAAGCCGGTATGATCGTGGCAACGGCACGAGAGGCAGCATGACGCGCGCGATGACATCCGAACCCCTTCCGCCACAACTCGAAAATCCAGATCCGAAGACGCTCGCAAGGGAAGTCTTGATGGCCCTCAAATACAGGGTCGGCAAGGACACCACCGTCGCGACGCAATATGATTGGCTGACCGCCTCCATCAAGGTCGTGCGCGACCGCATCGTCGATCACTGGATGCAGGCAACCAAGGAAGCCTACGACCAGCAGGAAAAGCGCGTTTATTACCTTTCGCTGGAATTCCTCATCGGCCGCCTGATGCGCGATGCCTTTTCCAATCTCGGCCTGATGGACAATATGCGCGCGGCGCTGTCGTCGCTCGGCGTCGACCTCGATCTCATCGCGGCGCTCGAACCGGATGCGGCACTCGGCAATGGCGGCCTTGGCCGGCTCGCCGCCTGCTTCATGGAAAGCATGGCGACCGTCGACATTCCCGCGCATGGTTACGGCATCCGCTACGCCAACGGCATGTTCCGCCAGGAGATTCAAGGAGGCTGGCAGGTCGAACTGCCGGAGACCTGGCTCGATCACGGCAACCCCTGGGAATTCGAACGGCGCGAACGCTCCTTCGAGGTCGGCTTCGGTGGCTCGGTGGAATCCATCACCTCGAAGGACGGCCGGCTCGAGCGCCATGTCTGGAAGCCGACCGAACATGTCCTGGCTGTCGCCTACGACACGCCTGTCGTCGGCTGGCGGGCAAACCGCGTCAACACGCTGCGGCTGTGGTCGGGCATGCCGATCGATCCGATCCTGCTCGACAAGTTCAATGCCGGCGACCACATCGGCGCGCTCGCCGAAAGCAACAAGGCCGACGCGCTGTCGCGCGTGCTTTACCCCGCCGATTCCCATATGGCCGGGCAGGAGCTCAGGCTGCGGCAGGAGTATTTCTTCTCCACCGCCTCGCTGCAGGACATCGTGCAGCGGCATCTCAGCCAATATGGCGACCTGAGATCGCTGCCCGACAAGGCGGCGATCCATCTCAACGACACCCATCCGGCGATCGCGGTACCCGAGCTGATGCGGCTGTTGATGGATGTCCACGGCATGGACTTCGATCTCGCCTGGGATGTCACCAAGCGCACCTTTGGTTATACCAACCACACGCTTCTTCCCGAGGCGCTGGAAAGCTGGCCGGTGCCGTTGTTCGAACGGCTTTTGCCGCGCCATATGCAGATCGTCTACGCCATCAACGCACAGGTGCTGCTCGAGGCCCGTGCCACCAACCAGTTCTCGGGCGAGCAGATCAGCCGCATCTCGCTGATCCAGGAAAATGGCGACCGCCGCGTGCGCATGGGCAATCTTGCCTTTGTCGGCTCGCACTCGATCAATGGCGTGTCGGCGCTGCATACCGAGCTTATGAAGGAAACGGTATTCGCCGACCTGCACAAGCTCTATCCCGACCGCATCAACAACAAGACCAACGGCATCACGCCGCGGCGCTGGCTGATCCAGTGCAACCCCGGACTGACCTCGCTTGCCCGCGAGGCGATCGGCGACCGCTTTCTCGACGACATCGACGCCATCAAAGGGCTCGACGGTTTTGCCGATGACAGCGCGTTCCGGGAGAAGTTCGCGGGCGTCAAGCGGCAGAACAAGGCGCGACTGGCCAATCTCGTCGCCGACCGGCTCGGCATCAAGGTCGACCCGTCGGCGCTGTTCGACATCCAGGTCAAGCGCATCCACGAATACAAGCGCCAGCTTCTCAACATCCTCGAGGCGATCGCGCTTTACGACCAGATCCGCTCGCACCCCGAACGCGACTGGATGCCGCGCGTGAAATTCTTCGGCGGCAAGGCGGCGCCCAGCTACCACAACGCCAAGCTGATCATCAAACTCGCCAACGATGTCGCCAAGGTGATCAACGGCGATCCGGCGGTTCGCGGTTTGCTGAAGGTGGTGTTCGTGCCGAATTACAATGTCAGCCTGGCCGAAATCATGATGCCGGCCGCCGACCTGTCCGAGCAGATCTCGACCGCGGGCATGGAGGCGTCGGGCACCGGCAATATGAAGTTCGCGCTCAACGGCGCGTTGACCATCGGCACGCTCGACGGCGCCAATGTCGAGATCAAGGAATGCGTCGGCGACGACAACATCTTCATCTTCGGGCTGACCACGGCCGAGGTCGCCGAGCGGCGTAACAGTGGCTACAATCCGCGCGCCGTAATCGAGGGCTCCCCCGAACTGGCGCAGGCGGTGGCGGCTGTTTCCTCGGGAGTCTTCTCACCCGATGATCCCAATCGCTACCGCGAGTTGATCGACGGCCTCTATAACAGTGACTGGTTCATGGTCGCCGCCGATTTCGACGCCTATGCGGCCGCCCAGCGGGATGTCGACGCTGTCTGGCGCAACAGCCCGGACTGGTATGCCAGGGCAATCCGCAATGTCGCGCGCGTCGGCTGGTTCTCCTCCGATCGCACGATCCGCCAATACGCGAAAGAAATCTGGAACGTGCCTGCCTGATGTGATTGCATGAGGCCACGAACAACGTGGTCCCGGTGATGCGGGTCGAATACCGGCTCACATCACCAGAACAAACACCTGGTGCCCTGGGAGGGACACTGCCTGATGAGGAAGCCGCGCGCGACCGCTGCGACAAGCGGGCCGGACGGACTGGCGCCAGCCAGCGATGTTGCGGCGATTGTCGCCGGCACGCACGGAGATTCGTTTGCTGTCCTCGGGGTCCATGAGGTCGGCAAAAGCCTGTTTGCCCGTTGCTTCGTTCCGCATGCCGAAACTGTCACCGCCTATACGCTGACGGGCATCGAGGCCGGTGCATTGTCGAGGCGCGACGATGCCGGCTTCTTCGAAGGCAAATTGTCGATCAAGAAACGGCAGCCGCTGCGCTACCACGCGCGCAATGCTGGTGGCGACTGGTGGCTGACCGATCCCTATTCGTTCGGCCCTGTGCTCGGGCCGATGGACGATTACTATATCGCCGAGGGGTCGCACCTCAGGCTGTTCGACAAGCTCGGCGCGCATGTCATCGATCACGAGGGCGCCACCGGCGTGCATTTCGCCGTCTGGGCCCCCAATGCAAAACGCGTCTCGGTGGTCGGCGATTTCAACGACTGGGATGGCCGCCGCCACACGATGCGCGATCGCCGCGACACCGGCATATGGGAACTGTTCGTTCCCGACATCGGCGCCGGCCGGCCCTACAAATACGAAATCATCGGGCCCGATGGCGTCAGGCTGCCGCTGAAGGCCGATCCGTTCGCGTTCAAGTCCGAGCTGCGTCCGGCCACGGCCTCGGTCGTCGCCGTGCCGCCGGCCCATCAGTGGGGAGACGAGGCGCATCGTAATTTCTGGCGCAACGCCGATCACCGCCGCGAAGCCATCTCGATCTATGAAGTCCACGCCGGGTCCTGGCAGCTCAGCGACGACGGCTCCTTCCTGTCATGGGACGAACTGGCCGACCGGCTGATCCCCTATGTCGTCGAGACGGGCTTCACCCACATCGAATTCATGCCGATCTCCGAACATCCCTATGACCCGTCCTGGGGTTATCAGACAACCGGCCTTTATGCGCCGTCGGCCCGGTTCGGCGACCCGGACGGTTTTGCGCGTTTCGTCGACGGGGCGCACCGCGCCGGCGTTGGTGTCATTCTCGACTGGGTGCCGGCGCATTTTCCGGTGGACGCGCATGGCCTGGCCCATTTCGACGGCACCGCGCTCTACGAACATGCCGATCCGCGCAAGGGCTTCCATCCCGACTGGAACACCGCGATCTACAATTTCGGCCGCCGCGAGGTGGTGTCGTTCCTTGTCAACAATGCGCTGTTCTGGGCCGAGAAATATCATGTCGACGGTTTGCGCGTCGATGCGGTCGCCTCGATGCTCTACCTCGATTATTCGCGCAAGGCCGGCGAATGGATCCCCAACGAGAAGGGCGGCCGCGAGAACCTCGAGGCCGTCTCCTTCCTGCAGAAGATGAACAAGGAGGTCTATGGTCATCATCCGGGCGTCATGACCATCGCCGAGGAATCGACCTCATGGCCGAAGGTCTCGGCGCCGGTGCATGAAGGCGGGCTGGGCTTCGGCTTCAAGTGGAACATGGGCTTCATGCATGACACGCTGGAGTATTTTGCCAAGGAGCCGATTTTCCGCAAGCACCACCACAACGACCTGACGTTCGGGCTGACCTACGCCTTCTCGGAGAATTTCGTGCTGCCGCTCTCGCATGACGAGGTTGTGCACGGCAAAGGCACGCTGCTGGGCAAGATGGCCGGCGACGATTGGCAGAAATTCGCGACCTTGCGCGCCTATTACGGCTTCATGTGGGGCTATCCCGGCAAGAAGCTCTTGTTCATGGGACAGGAATTCGCCCAGCGTCGCGAATGGAGCGAGGCGCGCGCGCTCGATTGGAACCTGCTCGATTTCCGGCCGCATCGCGGCGTCTGGCAGACGGTGCGCGATCTCAACTATCTCTATCGGTCGCGCCCGGCGCTGCACGGCCGTGACTGCGAGCCGGAAGGGTTTTCCTGGCTGATCGTCGATGACAGCCAGAATTCGGTTTTTGCCTGGGTGCGCAACGCGCCGGGCGGCAGTCCGGTGGCCGTCATCTCCAACTTCACGCCGGTGCCGCGCGACAATTATCGCGTGCCGCTGCCGAAGGCCGGCAAGTGGCGCGAGATCATCAATACCGACGCATCCGAATATGGCGGCTCCGGCATGGGCAATGGCGGCATGGTCGAGGCAAGGGCGGAGGGCAAGAGCATCTCGGCAACTATGCTTTTGCCGCCGCTATCGACGATCATGCTTGAACTCGTTGCCGACTAAGCCCGGCAGGGCCTGGCAACATGACGAGACTGAGTAACTTGGGAGGGTAGAAATGGCAGACTTGAAACGGACCCAGCCGCTGGCGCGCGATGCCATGGCCTACGTACTGGCAGGCGGCCGTGGCAGCCGCCTCAAGGAACTCACCGACCGTCGCGCCAAGCCGGCGGTCTATTTCGGCGGCAAGACGCGCATCATCGACTTCGCGCTCTCCAACGCCCTAAACTCCGGCATCCGCCGTCTCGGTGTCGCCACCCAGTACAAGGCGCACTCGCTGATCCGCCACCTCCAACGCGGCTGGAACTTCCTGCGGCCCGAACGAAACGAGAGTTTCGACATCCTGCCGGCCAGCCAGCGCGTCTCGGAAACGCAATGGTATGAAGGCACCGCCGACGCCGTCTACCAGAACATCGACATCATCGAGGCCTATGGCCCGGAATACATGGTCATCCTCGCCGGCGACCACATCTACAAGATGGACTACGAGCTGATGCTGCGCCAGCATGTCGACGCCAGCGCCGATGTCACCGTCGGCTGTCTCGAAGTGCCGCGAATGGAGGCGACAGGCTTCGGCGTCATGCATGTCGATGCCAAGGACAATATCATCGCCTTCGTCGAAAAGCCGGCCGATCCGCCCGGTATTCCGGGCAACCCTGACTTCGCCTTGGCCTCGATGGGCATTTACGTCTTCAAGACCAAGTTCCTGATGGAGCAATTGCGCCGCGACGCCGCCGAGCCGGGCTCGAGCCGCGATTTCGGCAAGGACATCATCCCCTATATCGTCCAGCATGGTAAGGCGATCGCGCACCGCTTCACCAAGTCCTGCGTGCGCTCGACGATGGAAAATGAAGCCTACTGGCGCGACGTCGGTACGGTCGACGCCTATTGGGAGGCCAATATCGACCTGACCGACGTGACGCCGGAACTCGACCTCTACGACCGCGACTGGCCGATCTGGACCTATGCCGAGTTGAAGCCGCCGGCAAAATTCGTCCATGACGAGGATGGTCGCCGCGGTTCGGCCGTTTCCTCGCTCGTCTCGGGGGATTGCATCGTCTCGGGCGCTTCGCTCAAGAGGAGCCTGATCTTCACCGGCGCGCGCATCAATTCCTATTCGACGCTGGAAGAGGTCGTCATGCTGCCCGACGTTCATGTCGGCCGGAATGCAAAGTTGAAGCGCGTCGTCATCGACCACGGTGTAAGGATACCGGAGGGGCTGGTGGTCGGCGAGGATCCCGAGCTAGACGCCAAGCGCTTCCGCGTTTCGGAAAAAGGCATCTGTCTGGTCACACAGGACATGATCAACAAACTCGGGCTCTAGAGCAATTCCAGGAAAAGTGTGAGAACGGTTTTCTCACGGGAATTGCTCAGAACAGGATCGGGATAGACGCATGCAGGTTCTGTCGGTCACGCCCGAGATCTTTCCGCTGATCAAGACCGGCGGGCTTGCCGACGTGACCGGCGCTCTGCCAATCGCGCTCGCTGCCAAGGGCGTGACCATGCGCACGCTCATTCCAGGCTTTCCCGTTGTGATGGATGCTTTCAAGAAAAAGAAGGCCGTCTACCAATATCCGCTGCTGCAGGGCGGCAAGGCTTCGGTCCACGCCGTGCGGATTGCCGGGCTCGACCTGTTCGTGCTCGACGCGCCGCATTTGTTCGACCGCCCGGGTGGCCCCTACGGTAATGCTTCGGGAGCGGACTGGCCGGACAATTGGCGGCGCTTCGCGGCGCTGAGCCAGGTCGGCGCCGATATCGCCGGCGGTGCCATCTCAGGCTACCAGCCTGACATCGTCCACGCCCATGACTGGCAGTCGGCGATGACGCTTGCCTATATGCGCTATGGCAAGGCGGTCGGCGTCCCGTCGATGATGACCGTCCACAATCTCGCCTTCCAGGGCCAGTTCGGCGCCGGCATCTTCGGCGAACTCGGCCTGCCGGCGGTGGCGATGGCGCTTGACGGCGTTGAATATTATGGCGGCGTCGGCTTCCTCAAGGCCGGCCTGCAGGCCGCCTGGGCGATTACCACGGTCAGCCCGACCTATGCGCAGGAGATACGCTCGCCGGAATTCGGCATGGGCCTCGACGGCCTGATCAACATGCGCTCCAGCGATCTCCATGGCATCGTCAACGGCATCGACACCGCTATCTGGGATCCGGAAACGGACAACCATCTGGTATCGAACTATACGGCCGCGACGCTCAAGGCACGGGCGCCCAACAGGGCCGCCGTGGAGGAGCGCTTCGGCCTCGATCGCGACGACAGCCCGATCGTCTGCGTCATCAGCCGGCTGACCTGGCAGAAGGGCATGGATATTTTGGCGACGGTGATCGACGGTGTCGTCGCGACCGGCGCGCGGCTCGCCATACTGGGCTCGGGCGACGCCGGCCTCGAAGGCGCGCTGCTCGCCGCCGCCGCGCGCCACCGTGGCCGCATCGGCGTGGTCGTCGGCTACGACGAGGGGCTGTCGCACACCATGCAGGGCGGTTGCGACGCCATCATCATCCCGTCGCGCTTCGAACCCTGCGGACTGACGCAGCTTTACGGCCTGCGCTACGGCTGCGTGCCGGTGGTCGCCCGTACCGGCGGCCTCGCCGACACCATCATCGACGCCAACGAAGCGGCGATGGCGGCCGGCGTGGCGACAGGGTTCCAGTTCGCTCCCAACAATGGCGGCGCGATGCTGCACGCCATTGCCCGCCTGGTCGACGCTCACGCCAATCCCTCGGCTTTCGAAACCATCCAGCGCCAGGGCATGAAGACGGATGTGTCGTGGGATCGAAGCGCCGAAAAGTATGTTGAACTCTATCGCCTGCTGCTTTCGAAAAGGGTTGCCTGAAGCATGATACGCACCGTCCCCACCAAACCCTATTCTGACCAGAAGCCCGGCACGTCGGGCCTGCGCAAGAAGGTGCCCGTGTTCCAGCAGGAGCACTATGCCGAGAACTTCATCCAGTCGATCTTCGACGCGCTCGACGGCTTCAAGGGCAAGACGCTGGTGATCGGCGGCGACGGCCGCTTCTACAACCGCGAGGTCATCCAGAAGGCCATCGCCATGGCCGCGGCCAACGGCTTCGGCAAGGTGATGGTCGGGCAGGGCGGCATCCTGTCGACGCCGGCCGCCTCGCATGTCATCCGCAAATACAAGACCTTCGGCGGCATCATCCTGTCGGCCAGCCATAATCCGGGCGGCCCGCACGAGGATTTCGGCATCAAGTACAATGCCGGCAATGGCGGCCCGGCGCCGGAAAAGCTGACCGACGCGATCTTCGCCAAGACCAAGGCGATTTCGAGCTTCAAGACATCAGACATCGATCCGATCGACATCGACACGATCGGCACAGTCAAGGCCGCCGGCATGACCGTCGAGATCATCGATCCGGTCACCGATTATGCCGAGCTGATGGAGAGCCTGTTCGATTTCGACGCGCTGCGCAAACTGTTCAAATCGGGCTTCCGCATGCGCTTCGATGCCATGCACGCGGTGACCGGCCCCTACGCCAAGGAAATCCTCGAAAACCGGCTTGGCGCGCCGAACGGCACCTGCCGCAACTTCAAGCCGCTGCCGGATTTCGGCGGCCATCATCCGGATCCGAACCTCGTCCATGCCAAGCATCTCTACGACGAGATGATGGGGCCCAATGCGCCGGATTTCGGCGCCGCTTCCGACGGCGACGGCGACCGCAATCTGATCATCGGCAAGGGCATTTTCGTCACCCCGTCGGATTCGGTTGCGATGCTTGCCGCCAACGCCAAACTGGCGCCGGGCTACAAGGATGGGCTGAAAGGCATCGCGCGCTCTATGCCGACCAGCGGCGCGGCCAACCGCGTCGCCGAAAAGCTCGGCATCGGCATCTATGAGACGCCGACCGGCTGGAAGTTCTTCGGCAATCTGCTCGATGCCGGCATGGCGACGATTTGCGGCGAGGAGAGCGCCGGCACCGGGTCCAACCACGTGCGCGAGAAGGACGGCTTGTGGGCCGTGCTGTTGTGGCTGAACATCCTCGCCGCGCGCGGCGAAAGCTGCAAGCAGGTCGTCACCGAGCACTGGGCGACTTACGGGCGCAACTACTATTCGCGCCACGATTATGAGGAGGTCGAGAGCGACCGCGCCAATGCGCTGGTCGACGAACTCAGGGCCAAGCTCGGTTCGCTGCCCGGCACCAGCGTGAACGGCCTGAAGATCGCCAATGCCGATGACTTCGCCTATCACGACCCGGTCGACGGCTCGACCAGCGAGCACCAGGGCATCAGAATCCTGTTCGAAGGCGGTTCTCGCGTCGTCTTCCGGCTCTCCGGCACCGGTACGTCGGGCGCGACGCTGCGGGTCTACATCGAGCGTTACGAGCCGGACAAGGCCAGGCACGATCTCGACACGCAGGCGGCACTCGCCGATCTCATCGCCGCCGCCGACGACATTGCGGGGATCAAGCGCCACACCGGCCGCAACAAGCCGAGCGTGATTACTTGAGGGTGGCGACCATCGTTTCGTCATCCACGGGCGGAGCAAGGAGCGTAGCGACGCGGCGCAGACCCGAGGATCCATGCCGTGACATCAAGGCGTTGCCACGGTGCAGAATTCGGCTCCGCTGCGCCCTTCGCTCGAGGTCACGGCATGGATCCCAGGGTCTCCGCGACGGAGCTTCGCTCCTGATTCGCCCTAGGATGACGAAGTGGGGCAGGCCCCGGCTAACCTCTCGCGTTCGCACCTCGTTTCAGGGCCGGCGCCCATGACTCGCCTCGGTGCCACCATCACCCCCGAAGGCATCCGCTTTGCCGCATGGTCCTCGTCGGCTCGCCGCCTCTGGGTCTCGGTCTTCGATGGGCAGGGAGACCGCGAACTCGACCGGATGGAGCTGAAGCCGGAAGGCGAGGGGGTGCATGCGCTCTTTGTCTCCGGCCTTTCGGCGGGCACGCGGTATGGCTTTCGTGCCGACGGCGACTACGCGCCCGAGCGCGGGTTCTGGTTCGATCCCGACAAGCTGCTGAGCGATCCCTACGCCATCGAAGTCGACCGGCCCTATCAGTACCACTGGCGGCTTGCCGCGAAGCGTAACGAAGGCGCCGACACGGCACCGCTGATGCCTAAAACGATCGTGGTGGCACTGCCGGAACCGCCGCCAAGCAAGCCGCCCTTGTTCCAGCCTGGTGGCTTGATCTACGAACTCAACGTTCGCGCCTTCACCAAGCTCCACCCTGATGTGCCGGAAGCCCAGCGCGGCACCATCGCCGCACTGGCCCACCCAGCAACCATCGATCACCTCAAGCGCCTCGGCGTCTCCGCTGTCGAACTGATGCCGGTGACCGCGTCAATCGACGAGCGGCATCTACCGCCGCTGGGCTTGAGCAACGCCTGGGGCTACAATCCCGTGACCTTCATGGCGCTCGACCCACGCCTGGCGCCAGGCGGATTGACGGAATTGCGCGATACGGTAGCGGCCCTGCGCCAGGCCGGCATCGGCACCATTCTCGATCTCGTCTTCAACCACACGGGCGAAAGTGACAGGCTGGGACCAACGCTGTCGCTGCGCGGGCTCGACAATCAGGCCTACTACCGGCACCAGCCGGACGGCAGGCTGGTCAACGACACCGGGACCGGCAACACCGTCGCCTGCGATCATCCGGTGGTGCGGGACATGGTGCTCGACACGCTCCGCCATTTTGTCCGCCATGCCGGCGTCGACGGTTTTCGCTTCGACCTCGCGCCGGTGCTGGGCCGCGTTGACGGCGCGTTCGATCCCGCGGCGCCCTTGCTCGCGGCGATCGCCGGCGATCCTGTGCTTGCCGATCGCGTGCTGGTCGCCGAACCCTGGGATATCGGTCCTGACGGCTATCAGCTCGGCAACTTCCCGGCGCGCTTTCTCGAATGGAACGACCGCTATCGCGACGATGCCAGACGCTTCTGGCGTGGCGATGCCGGCGCGGTTGGAGCACTGGCGACGCGGCTTGCCGGTTCGTCCGATATTTTTGGTAGGGCCGGTCAGCCGGGCAGCCGCGCCGTCAATTTCATCGCCGCCCATGACGGCATGACGCTGGCCGACATCGTCGCCTATGAGCACAAGCACAACGCGGCCAATGGCGAGCAGAACCGCGATGGCCACAATGAGAACCTGTCGTGGAACAATGGCGCCGAGGGCGAGACGGACGACGCTGCAATCACCAAGGCGCGCGTCAACGACCAGCGGGCGCTGCTGGCCACCTTATTTGCGTCGCGCGGCACCATCATGCTGACCGCGGGCGACGAGTTCGGCCGCAGCCAGCAAGGCAACAACAACGCCTATGCGCAGGACAATGCGATTACCTGGCTCGATTGGGCGGGGCGCGACAAGGCGCTGGAGCAATACGCCTCGGCGCTCGCCGATGTTCGCCGCGCGATGCCCATGTTATCGGACACGCGGTTCCTGACCGGCGAACCAGTCGACACGTCCGGCATTCCCGACGTTGCCTGGTTGACCGAGGCGGGCGTGGCACTGTCCGAAGCCGATTGGAACGACCCCGCCCGGCATCGCCTCGTCATGGTTCTGGGCCAGGCGGATGGCCGGCTGGCTGTCATGATCAATGGCGACCGCCGCCAGTCCATCTTCACTTTACCGGTGCGCGAAGGCTTTGAATGGTGTCCCGCGATTGCCACGCAGACGGTCGACCTGACGCGGCCTCTGCCAGGGCGCAGCGTGAGTTTCATGATCGAGCGCCAGTCTGGAGGGGCTCGCGCCGGGAAGGATTCGTGATGGCCGACGACAACACCGGGCAGAAGGCCGAATGGTGGCGCGGCTGCGTCATCTATCAGGTCTATCCGCGCTCCTTCCAGGACACGACCGGCGATGGCAGTGGCGATCTCAAGGGCATAACGGCAAGGCTTGCCCACATCGCCTCGCTTGGCGTCGATGCCGTCTGGCTGTCGCCCTTCTTCAAGTCGCCGATGGCCGACATGGGCTATGACGTATCGGACTATCGCGACGTCGATCCGATGTTCGGTTCGCTTGAAGACTTCGACGCGCTGGTCGCCGAGGCGCACCGGCTGGGCCTGAAAATCGTCATCGACCAGGTGCTGTCGCACTCGTCCGACAAGCATGAATGGTTCGTCGAAAGCCGCGCCAGCCGCGACAATCCCAAGGCCGACTGGTACGTCTGGGCCGATACGAAGCCTGACGGCAACGCGCCCAACAACTGGCTGTCCGTCTTCGGGGGTCCTTCCTGGGAGTGGGATTCGACCCGCCGGCAATATTACATGCACAACTTCCTCGCATCGCAGCCTGACCTGAATTTCCACAATCCGGAGGTCCAGGATGCGCTGCTGGACACGGTGCGCTTCTGGCTCGAGCGTGGCGTCGACGGTTTCCGGCTCGACACCGTCAACTACTATGTCCACGACCGCTGGCTGCGCAGCAATCCGCCCTTGGCGTCGAGCGTCGCCGGCACCAATGGCGAGACCAACACCTACCTCTATCAGGAGCATCTGTTCGACAAGACGCAGCCTGAAAACCTCGCTTTCCTCCGGCGTTTCCGGGCGCTGCTCGACGAGTATGAGGACCGCGCCGCCGTCGGAGAAATCGGGGACGAGGGGCGCTCGCTGCAGACGCTTGCCGCCTATACCTCCGGCGGCGACAAGCTGCAGATGTGCTACACGTTCGACCTGCTCGGTTCGCAATTTTCGGCGGCGCACGTGCGCGGCTGTGTCGAGGCCTTCGAACATGCCGTCGCCGACGGTTGGGTCTGCTGGGCGTTCTCCAATCATGACGTGGTGCGCCATGTCAGCCGCTGGACGCGGCCGGACGGCGCAACCGACGCGGTCGCCAAATTCTCGATCATGCTGCTCGCTTGCCTGCGCGGCTCGATCTGCCTCTATCAGGGTGAGGAACTGGGCTTGGAGGAGGCGGAGCTTGCCTATGAGGATCTGCGCGATCCGGTCGGCATCCGCTTCTGGCCCGGCGTGAAGGGCAGGGATGGTTGCCGCACGCCGATGGCCTGGGAGATCGGCGCCGACAATGCGGGTTTCTCGACGGGCAAGCCCTGGCTGCCGGTCCCGGCCAGCCACCGCGCTCGCGCCGCCGATGCGCAGAACGGCGATGAGCAATCGGTGCTGTCCGCCTACCGCTCGACGCTCGCCTTGCGCAGGCGCCATCCGGCACTGGTCAGCGGTTCGATCCGCTTTCTCGACGCCGAGGGCGACGTGCTCGCCTTCATCCGCGAAGGCGGCGGCGAAAGGCTGCTCTGTGCATTCAATTTCGCTGGAGAGCCGGCGACTTGGCCGCTGCCCGCCGATGTCGGAAGCATGACGTCGATTGCAGGCGCCGCGGCTGTCGAGAATAACGCACTGTCACTGCCCGCGCTTGGCTCTTTCCTTGGCCGGCTCGCCTGACCGAAAAGCCTACTGAACCAGCACCGCCCGTCCGCAGGTCGCCCCGGTGACGCGCACGTCGGCCTGGCCTACACCGACACCCAAAGCCGACAGCACATTGTAGAGCAAGTCGTCGACGGGCGCCGTGACCGTGTTGAGCAGGGCAACCACCGCGGGCTTGACCGTTCCAAGCAGGGCGGTGAGATCGATGCCGAGACCAAGCACATTGACCGAAAGCGACAGGTTGTTGACCAGCGACGTGGTGAGCGACTGCGAGATGTTGCGCGTCGAAACGGTTTTGACCGTCTTGTTGGCGATATCGGTCGCGCTGAAGGTCAGGGTTTGCGGATTGTTGTTGGTGATGGCGGTCGCGGCCGAACCCATCACCTGGATCAGCGGGATCAACAGCAGCTTCACATCGGCGATGTCCGCATCGGTGAAGGTCTGTGGCTGGCTGAAATCGGCGAAGCCGGAGGGATTGTTGCTGTTGGCCAGGTTCAACTGGGCAACACCCGGGTGCGCGGCGATGGAGACGCTGATGCTGGAAGGTCCTGTCGGACAGGTGATGTCGGTCAGCTTGGCCTCGGCATAGGCGACTTCGACATTGAGCGGCAGATTGACGGCTACCAGATTGACGCCGCCTCCGATGCCGGGCGTGCCTATACCGACTGACGCCGTCAGTTTGATCCGTGTCTGGGCGGTCCGCACGACCGTGCCGATGCCGTCGACCGCCAGCCAAGGCGAGGATTGCGCCGGCTCGCCAATGGCGATGTTGAGCTTGGTGGACAGCAATCCCGGAATGGTGGCGCCGAGATCGACGGCGGCCTGGTTGGTGCCGTTGGCAAGTACAGCGGCGGCGGTCAGCATTCCCATGGCGCTTGCGTCGACGCCGAGGCCGGCCGGCTGTTGCCCGATGCCCAGGCTGCCGACGGAGCCAAGGTCGATAAGACTGCTGAGCGGAATCTTGACCGTGCTGGTCGACTTGGAGGCGATGGTCTGCAGGGCGACCTTGGCCGTATTGCCGAGGCCAGGCACGTTTGCCATGGCGGTGGCGATCTGGCCGACGGTCGCCTTCGAGGCCAGCACGTCCGAATAGGTACCGGCCGTGATGCTCAGCTGTGTGGCCAGCGCACTGATGAAGGAAAGCGCGCTGACATCGGCCGAGATCAGCCCGTTATAGTCCATGACGCTGAGCGAGATATTGCCGCCGAGAAGCCCGCTCAGCAAAGCGTTGAGGATGCCGCCATTGACGCTGAGCAGTCTCGACCCGACCGAGAATGTCGCCTGCGGCGTCATGCTGGCCGTGGCTTGGGTGCCGATGACCGGAGTGGGGATGAGCGAGCTGGCAAAATAGCGGGCGGGGATTTTCGCCAACGTGACACGCACCGCATTGTAAGGTGTCACGCCCGCCTGGAAGCGCTGCGTGACATTGGTGGTCGTTGAGGCATAGCGGCCTTGCGTGACCGTCACCACCGTTTTCCCGACGGCCGGGGCAATGGTCTGGCCCGAGGCTTGAACGACGACACCTGGCATGCCGTTGTCGGTGAGCGTGGTGACGACCGCTGTGTTGACATTGGTCATGTTCGACGCGGCGGTGATCGCCGACAGATCGACCATCGCCTGGGCTTGCCGGCGCTCGGTGTAGATGGAGGCCTCGTCGATGGCCACCGCGGCCAGCGCCAGCGCGACCGGTGCGATAAGGGCCGTCATGACGGCGAAGTTCGCCTTCTTGTCAGCCAGCAGGCGCCGGGCAATCCGGCCGACCTCCGTTCGCACGCGCGGCAACATTCAGATACCTCCGACCCTGATCGTTGACTGGCGCGTGATCGTGGTCCCCGGCATCGCTATGCCCGGGAAGAGATTCCAGATCGGCAGGTTGCGCGCATCGTATGAGATGGACACCACGAACTGGCTTCCATCGGCCACGCTGTCATTGGCCTGGTAGGTCAGTTTGGTGGCATCCACGAAGGGGTATCCGCTGGCGTTGTTGGTGAGGTAGCTGGCCACGAGTGTCTGCCGCTCGCTCTGGTTCAGTCCGGCGATCGCTGTGCGGGCGGCGTCCGCCGCGATCTGCTGGATCGAGCTGGCAGCACCAAAATAGATGCCGTATGCAACCATTCCGAGCAGAAGAAGGATGAAGATCGGCGATAGCAGAGCGAATTCGACCGCCGAGGTTCCCGAATTGTCTGTTCGGAAAGCGCGCCTTCGGATCCTGGAAGTGAGGTTCTGAACCATGCTGCCAGCATGCCAAAGTTCGCATGCAGAAAGCGAAAACTCCGGGCGCAACCTGAGGATGTGTGCAGTTGAAATGTCGCTCTAATTTAGCTGTTGCTTCTTCAACTGTAAGGATTGACTTAGGGTCAATCAGTACTCGGTTGAAAAGAGCTTACCTCCTGTCTAGTCTCCTGCCACCAGCTGCCGGAGGGAACCGGCGGCGCGCTCAAAGGAACCAGGCATCGGTTCCGGGGCGTCAACACTCAAAGGCGCGCCGATGGCAGCGCCGACAGGGAGAACTTCATGCTGAAAAACATGCTGAAGGCGACGGTATTCGCCACCACCATGGCCGTAGCCGCCGGCGCATTCTACACGCCGGCTTTTGCCGAGAGCGTCTACAACAGGGGCACCTCCGCCGAATCGGAATCGGTCGACCCGCACAAGACCTCGACGGTCTATGAGGCCAATGTGCTGCGCGACCTGTTCCAAGGCCTTGTCATGCAAGACGCGAAGGCCAACCTCATTCCGGGCGCCGCCGAAAGCTGGACGGTATCGGATGACGGCACCGTCTACACCTTCAAGCTGCGCAAGGACGGCATGTGGTCGGATGGCAGCCCGGTGACCGCGGACGACTTCGTCTATGCCTTCCATCGCCTGGAGGATCCTGCGACTGGCGCCGAATACGCCTCGATGCTCTACCCGGTGAAGGGTGCGGAAGACGTAAACACAAAGAAGGGCAAGCCCGAGGACATGGGTGTCAAGGCAATTGACGCCAGCACCCTGGAGGTGACGCTGAAGGCGCCGACGCCCTACTTCCTGGAGATGCTGACCCACCAGGCGACGTATCCGGTCAGCAAGGCTTCGATCGAAAAGCTCGGCGCCGACTGGATCAAACCCGGCAAACTTGTTTCGAACGGCGCCTATACGCTGGCCGAATGGGTTCCCAACGACCACATGAAACTGGTCAAGAACCCGAAATTCTGGGACGCCGCGACCGTCAAGTTCGACGTCGTCAACTACATCCCGACCGAAGACCGCTCATCCGCGATGAAGCGCTTCGAAGCTGGCGAGCTCGACAGCTATGACGATCTGCCGACCGAACAGCTCGCCGATCTCAAGACCAAGTTCGGCGACCAGATCCACGTCGGCCCGTATCTCGGCACCTATTATTACGCGATCAAGACCGACAAGGCGCCGTGGAACAACCCCGAACTGCGCACCGCTATCTCGATGGCGATCGACCGCGACTTCATCGCCGAAAAGGTCTGGCAGAACTCGATGCTGCCCGGCTATTCCATGGTGCCTCCCGGCATCGAGGGCTACACACCGGCAATGGCCAAATATGCCGACATGCCGCAGATCGACCGCGAGGACGCCGCCAAGAAAATCCTCGAGAAGCTTGGTTACACGCCCGAACATCCGCTGAAGATGGAGATCCGCTACAACACTTCGGAAAACCACAAGAACACGGCAGTGGCGATCCAGGAACAATTGAAGCCGCTTGGCGTCGACGTCACGCTGCTCAACACCGACACCAAGACCCACTACTCCTTCCTTGAGCAGAAGGGCGATTATGACGTGGCGCGTGCCGCCTGGATTGCCGACTACAAGGATCCGGAAACTTTCCTCGGCATCACGCGCAAGGCCAGCGGCAACAACTATTCGAACTACAACAGCCCCGCATACGAAGCGGCCATGGACAAGGCTGCCGCCGCCGGCGGTAAGCCTGAAGAGCGCATGAAGGACCTTTCCGAGGCCGAGCGCATCCTCATCGACGATGTCGGCCAGATCCCGCTTCTCTACTACAGCTACCACGACATCGTTTCCTCGAAGCTGCATGGCTTCGTCGACAACGTGATGGACATCCATCCGTCGCGTTTCGTCAGCAAGGACTGATCCCTGGCCAAGCCGCCGCGCACCGAGTGCGCGGCGGCGCTGGTTTGCCATCGCATCGGCCGGGAAGCGCAATCGATTTTCGGAAAATCCGGTGCGAAGATTTGAAGGCTGGAGCATGTCGGTCCAACCGGACGGACGTGCTCCGGATCAAGCGGGGCACCGATGCTGCGATACGTATTCCGGCGGCTTTTGACCGCCATCCCGACGCTGTTCGTCATCGTGACGATGGCGTTCTTCCTGATGCGCGTCGCGCCAGGCGGCCCATTCAACCAGGAGCGGGGGCTAAGCCCCGAGATCAAGGCCAACCTTGAAGCCCAGTTCGGTCTCAATGATCCGCTCTGGCTGCAATATGTCCATTATCTCGGCAATCTCCTGCGCGGTAATTTCGGCCCGAGCTACAACATGCCGGACTTTACCGTCACCGAACTGTTCGCCAAGGGTCTGCCCATTTCCGTCCAGCTCGGTGCCTCGGCCCTGATCCTGGCGCTGCTGATCGGTTCAGTGCTCGGCACTATTGCCGCGCTCAACCAGAACAAGCTTGGCGACTATACGGTGATTGCGCTGGCGACGGCGGGCAGCACCATCCCGACCTTCGTCATCGCGCCGGTGATCCAGCTCCTGTTCGGGCTGACCTGGAAGCTGCTGCCGATCGGCGGCTGGGGCGATGGCGCCTTCATCAACAAGGTTGGCCCGGTGCTGACGCTTGCCTTGCCGCAGATAGCCATCGTTGCCCGTCTCATGCGCGGCTCGATGATCGAGAGCTTACGCTCCCATCATATCCGGACGGCGCGCGCGCTCGGCCTTTCAGACTGGTCGGTGGTGGTCAAGCACGCGCTGCGCGGGGCCGTCCTGCCGATCGTCTCGTTCACCGGCCCTGCCGCAGCAGCCCTTTTGACCGGTTCCGTCATCGTCGAGACGATTTTCTCCATTCCAGGCGTCGGCCGCTATTTCGTCGATGCCGCGCTCAACCGCGACTACACGCTGGTGATGGGGACGGTGGTGGTGATCGCCATCTTCACCATCGTCTTCAACCTGATCGTCGACGTCATGTACGCGGTCGTCGACCCCAGAGTTCGCTATGATTGAGGGTGCGCTATGACTGACATCACAGCCGCCGCGGCTCCCGCCATCGTTGGCCGCTCGCTCTGGGGCGATGCCTGGGCGCGTCTCAAGGCCAACCGCGCCGCCATGTTCAGCCTTTACTACCTCGCCTTTGTCGCCGTCATTAGCGTGTTCGGGCCTTGGTTCGTGCCGCATCAATACACCACCATCTATGCCGACTATGTCCGCATGCCGCCAAGCCTGTCGGCCTATCCTAAGCCCGACATGATCCAAGGCGCGCTCACGGACGCCATCAAGCGCATGCGGGTCGACCTCAAGGAGTGGCATCAGGAAGGCAGCCGCGTCACGGTCACGGTCACTTCGACCAAGCCGATCGACGATCGCAACATCCGCTACCTCGACCGTTCCGATGCCTTTGACGACACCAAGATCGAGAGCAAATCACCCGACGGGCTCGAGGTGACGATGAGCACATCGGTCAAGCAGCAATATTTCCTCTTCGGCACCGACAACACCGGCCGCGATCTTCTCTCGCGCACTCTGATGGCCGGGCGGATCTCGCTTGCCATTGGCCTGCTCGCCGGTGTCGTGGCGGTGGTGATCGGGGTGATCTATGGCGCTGCCGCCGGCTTTTCCGGCGGCAAGGTCGACGAGGTGATGATGCGCATCGTCGACGTGCTCTATTCCTTGCCGTTCATCTTCTTCGTCATCATGCTGGTGGTGTTCTTCGGCCGCAACTTCGTGTTGATGTTCCTGGCCGTGGGCGCGGTGCTGTGGCTCGACATGGCGCGCATCGTGCGCGGCCAGGCGCTGTCGATCCGCCGCCAGGAATATGTCCAGGCGGCGGAAGCCATGGGCGTCGGCCAGCGGGGCATCCTGCTGCGCCACGTCATCCCCAACCTGCTCGGCCCGGTGGTGATCTACATGACGCTGCTGGTACCGCAGGTCATCATCCTGGAAAGTTTCCTGTCGTTCCTCGGCCTCGGCGTGCAGGAGCCGATGACCAGCTGGGGCGTGCTGATCTCGGTCGGCGCCAAGAACATCGGCACCGCCAACTGGCTGCTTCTGTTCCCTGCTTTCTTCCTCGTCTCGACGCTGTTCGCCCTGAATTTCGTCGGCGACGGCCTGCGCGACGCGCTTGATCCAAGAGATCGATAAAGATGGGGATCGATAAAGATGGGAACCGCTGACATGGCCACTCCCGAAACGATCCTCAACGTCAAGGATCTGCGCGTCCGCTTCCGCACGCTCGACGGCGCGGTCGAGGCGGTGAAGGGCATCAACATCCACGTCAATGCGGGCGAGACCGTTGCCGTCGTCGGCGAGTCCGGTTCTGGCAAGAGCCAGACGATGATGGCGGCGATGAGCCTGCTGGCCTCGAACGGCGAGGCGACGGGCCATGTCGACTATCGCGGCCGCAACTTGCTGACACTGAGCAAATCCGACCTGAACAAGGTGCGTGGCGCCAAGATCAGCATGATTTTCCAGGAGCCGATGACGTCGCTCGATCCGCTCTATTCGATCGGCAATCAGCTGATCGAACCGATCCGCCGGCATCGCGGACTGAATGCCGCCGAGGCACGCGAAGAGGCGCTCAAGCTTTTAAGGCTCGTGCATATTCCGGACCCCGAGCGGCGGATGAAATCCTATCCGCACGAAATGTCCGGCGGCCAGCGTCAGCGCGTCATGATCGCCATGGCGCTCGCCAACGACCCCGACATCCTGATCGCCGACGAGCCGACGACGGCGCTCGATGTGACCATCCAGGCGCAGATCCTGATGCTGCTCGCCGAACTGCAGCGCAAGCTCGGCATGGCCATCGTCTTCATCACCCACGACCTCGGCATCGTCCGGCGCTTCGCCGACCGGGTCTATGTCATGCGCCAGGGCGAGGTCGTCGAGGAGGGCGAGGCCGAAGCGATCTTCGCCAACCCGCGGCATGCCTACACCAAGATGCTGCTGGCGGCCGAGCCGACCGGGACCAAGGCGCCGCCGCCCGCCAATGCCCCCGTGGTGCTCGAAGGCAAGAATGTCGAAGTTACCTTCAGGATCGGCGGTGGGTTTCTGGCCGGCGAGCCGCTGATGCTGCGTGCCGTCGATGACATTTCGATCCGGCTGCAGCGTAACCAGACCATCGGCATCGTCGGCGAATCCGGTTCGGGCAAATCGACGCTCGGCCGTGCCTTGCTGAGGCTGTTGCCGAGCGATGGCTTGATCCGTTTTGGTGATCGCGACATTTCCACTGCCGACCGGCAGGCGATGCGGCCGCTGCGGCGCCAGATGCAACTCGTCTTCCAGGATCCGTTCGGCTCGCTGTCGCCGCGTATGACCGTCGGCCAGGTCATCACCGAAGGGCTGCTGGTGCATGAGCCGAACCTTTCAGCCAAACAGCGCGATCAGCGAGCGGTCGAGGCCTTGCGCGAAGTCGGCCTCGATCCCAACGCCCGCAACCGCTATCCGCATGAATTCTCGGGCGGGCAACGCCAGCGCATCGCCATTGCCCGCGCCATGATCCTGAAACCCAAAATGGTCGTGCTGGATGAGCCGACCTCCGCACTCGACCGTTCTGTGCAGAAACAGATCGTCGAACTGTTGCGCAAACTGCAGGCGGACCACGAACTGTCCTACCTCTTCATCAGCCACGACCTCGCCGTGGTGCGCGCCATGGCCGACTACATCATCGTCATGAAGCAAGGCAAGATCGTCGAAGAGGGGCCGACGGAGGCGATCTTCAGCAATCCGCAAGCGCCCTACACACAGACGTTGATGAATGCCGCGATCGATGTGACGCGGTTCCGGCTGAGCGCGTGAAACGTCGCTTGCGGCGTCCGTTTGCTCTGCCCGCCGATCTCGCGGATTCGCGCCTGGGCCGGCCTTTCGTCGGCCGCTGGCCAATGGTCATGCTGCTTCGGCGATGAATGCGCGGGGAGCGCAACCGCCGAGCACTGCTTGAGCAATGTCAGTCTCGTGTTCATCGACATGCGCCGTCACCAAGACGATCCGCTCGGCGACGCTGCGGTCATCCAGCTTCGTGGCGGCGGTGATGCAGGCGCCGAGGAAGCCGCCGGCACCGCCGCCGCAGGCCGCCCAGATCAGTGCTGTTGCCGATAGTCCGCCGTAAACGATCATGGCGCTCAGGCAGGCCAACACCGCACCGACAGCACCAAGGATGACACCCGGGGATCTTAGAATGCCGACCTCGTCCTGGTAGGGCCCGATAACAGCAATCTGCACGCGAGGAACACCAACGGCCACTAGGTCTCCAGCAACCCGTGCCGCTTCGGCATGCGAATCAAAAAGCTTGCTGATTGTTCGCATGATCAGGAATTGCTCTCGTCCAACTGTTTGTCGGCAACGAATGACGCGGCGATCAGATCGTCCCCATCAATGCCGCCCTGACCGTCCTGCATGATGGCCGCGACTTTTTGGAAGGTCTTGATTTCGCTCTCGCTGATGCGAGCCTTCTGCATCCTGGTCTTGAGGTCAGCTACGCGCGTCCCTAGGGCATGGGATCTTGCGGTCTCACGATTCGACATAATGATACTCGTCCATTTCCGCGTTATTTGACTGTCCTCGGGGACTGTTCTCGCGTCCAATCAACCGAACTAGGACGGGATCGAAACGTTCCATCGACTGGACTTCGGTCGGGCAGAATTTGGGACCTAAGTCTGATCGCAAAAAAGCAATGGTCTTGCCACCGGCGGCATGCGGAACAGCCGGTGTTTGTCACCGTTGTCGGCTACAAGTTTCGTGGGAGGAAGCCGATGGAAAAGAGTGTTGGCCAGGCGCGTTGGTTGCTCGCGCCGGTCTTCGCGGTCGCCATAACCTTGATGGCGATTGGAATAGTCCTCGGCTAGCACCCAGGAGAACCCATAACGCAGATTTATAATTGGCGCAGCCACGTCCCTTCCTGCGCCGATAGGGTTCGTTCGCCGCTTTTGAACGGCGAGCGAACCCTCTGCTTTTGACGGGCACCCAAGCAGGTAAGTCCACGCTACAAGTAATGGTGTGTCAGGATTGGCCGACCGATCGGAATTTCACGACAGCCGACGAGGTGGCACGGATTTAGCAATCGAACGCGTTGCGAAATCTCCAAGAGATTGCAGATCCGGCCAAGGGCTTCAAAGCGTCTCTCCGAACGCATCTGTGGGGAGATCACTTCGGACAAGATGGCCAAGGCGGCCCGGCTCCAGTAAGGAGCCGGGCCGGCGGCCGCTGATCAGTAGCCGCCGTTGTCGATCACCACTGGATGGCGGTGATGGTGTGCGGAGACGGAACTCGTGACCACGACTGTATCGCGGCGGTGATGATGACGGCGGCCGTGATCGTAGAAAGCAATCGTGCCGTGATGACGGTGATGCAGGCGCTGTCCCTCCTCGTTGATGATCCTGACTTGGTGGTGGTGACGATGGTGGGTCCTGATAACCACATCGGCCTCAGCCGCCGAAGCCACGGCCGGCAATCCCAGGGAAAGCGCCAAGGCGCACATGATCATTGTTTTCATTGCAATTTCTCCACTGCCTTATTTAGCCCTTCCTTGGATAAACTGCCGCCGGTGCCATTGGTTCCGGGTTCTCCCAAAGATGTAGCCAAGAGCCAGACGTCTGGTTGATCTTGTCGGACGACGGAACATTAGGTGTGCCTAACAGTTCTATTCCCACAGCCGGCACGCGTCTGCTGTCCGCTGCAGATCAGCGAGCAAAGCTGGTCGGCCCGCGTCCTCCGCCAGAGGCGCGTGCTTCCTCAGGCAACAGGGAGAGAGATCATGAACAACATTATCTGGCTCGTTGGAGCGGTGGTCATCGTGATAGCGATACTGAGCTTTTTCGGCCTCCGATAGTGGCGGCCGGATCTAGCCAGTCGACGCTCCAACGTTCAGTTGAAAAACCGGCACGATGGCGGAGACTTTGTCGATCACCGTGGCGTCCGTTAGCTCAGCCCGCTGACCCCCGACATTTGCGCGCTCGCGCGGCGGCGATGGCATCCTGCTGCTGCTTAAGTCTATCGATCCTGGCGGTTTCACGATTGGCGACCGCTGTCTTTACGCGCGAGCCGCCAAGCAGCCAGCGCGGCACGCTGGTGTTGGCGACCTTGCCGCGGGTGATGGCGGTCTGCGAGATTTCGCCGGCACTTTCGCCCAGCGCACTGTTGAGCTCGGTACAACTCATGCTGTCGTACTTGGCCGGATTGATCGTCCGGCCGAGCGATGAGCAGCCGGTAGCGGCAAGCAACACAACCGCGAGAACGGGTGTCGAGGCTCTTGTCGAGGTCCAATTCATGTCCGCACCAGGCTCGCCCGTTTCACTGGCTGCATCATAGCCATTGAACCACCTGGATCAATTCCGGGAAGATGTGACGATCGCGATGTCCAAGTGACGCAAGAACGGAGGGGTGTTCGCCGTCCGCCAACCACAGGCCAAAATCTCTTGGGTATCGGGAGAAACAGAAGCTAAGTGTCTGTTTTTTCTGGTCGGAGTGGCAGGATTTGAACCTGCGACCCCCTCGTCCCGAACGAGGTGCGCTACCAGACTGCGCTACACTCCGTGACCAGTCGGCGGGCTTATAGCCGCCACACTTCATTCCTGCAAGCGGCAATGGCAGCCCTTCTGTCGCATTTCGTCGCCTTTTCCCGCAAGTATGGATGGTATCGCAGTGCACGGCCAATCGGATTAACACCGCTTAAGGCTTGTGTGCTAGCAACCGGGCACCAAGAGGCTTCCGAGCGAGACCGAAATGACCCAGCGAATTGTCAGTTTTGTCATGAGCGGCGGTGTCGGCTCGCGGCTTTGGCCGCTGTCGCGTGAGGACAATCCCAAGCAGTTCCACGATCTGTCCGGCGACGGCTCCATGCTGGCCAAGACCTTGCGCCGGCTGACGGCAAGGTCGGGCGGTGAAACACCGATCTTCCTGATCGCCTCGGAGCGCCATGCCGACCGTGTCCATGCCGACCTTGCCGGCCTCGATCTCGCCGGTGGTGGTCCGCTGTTCGAACCGATCGGCCGCAATACCGCCGCCGCCGTCGCGCTGGCGACCCTGCGCACTTTGTCCGAATTCGGCGATAGCCTGGTGCTGGTGGTGCCGTCGGACCATGAGATCGCCACCGCGCGCCAATTCTGGCAGAGCGTCGAGGCCGGTGCCGAGGCGGCGCGCGCCGGCCAGTTGGTGGTGTTCGGCATCAAACCGACACAGCCCGAGACAGGCTATGGCTATATCGAGGTCGCATCCGAAAGCGGCGGCACCTTCGACGTGTCGCGCTTTTTCGAAAAGCCGGATCTTGCCACCGCGCAAAGCTATCTCCAGGCCGGAAATTTCTATTGGAACACCGGTATTTTCCTGTTTCGGGCCGGCGCCATGCGCGACGCCTTCGCGGCTTTCCAGCCCGACATCTGGCGGGCCACCGAGGCCGCCTACAAGGCTGCGACATCGGACCTCTCCGGCCTCTACATGCCGCTGGAACTCTACGCCGCCATCCCGTCGAACTCGATCGACTACGCCATCATGGAGCAGGCAAAAGACATCGCCATGGTGCCGGCCAGCTTCCGCTGGAACGATCTCGGCTCCTGGCAGTCGCTGCTCGATGTCGGCCCCGCCGATGATCAGGGCAATGTCATTGTCGGCGATGTCGTCGCCATCGATTGCGAAAACTCCTACATCCGCAGCGACGGTCGCCTGCTGTCGGCGATCGGCATGAAGGACGTCGCCATCGTCTCAACCGCCGACGCCACTTTCGTCGCACCGGTCAGCCACAGCCAACACGTCAAGAAGATTGTCGAGCAGCTCGAAAAGTCGGGCCGGCTGGAAACCAGGTTCACGCCGGCGCATGACCGCGTCATCGAAAGCGGCGCCTGGCGGCGGCGCGTGCGTCATTGGCTGTTCCAGGAGACCTTGCCGCTATGGTCGACATCAGGCGTCGACGAACGCCATGGCGGTTTTTATGAGGCGTTGGGTTTCGATGCCTCGCCGCTGATGAAGCCCAAGCGCATGCGCACACAGGCGAGACAGGTCTATGCCTTCGCCGTCGCCCGGGCGCACGGCTGGGATGGTCCGGCCGATCGGCTGATCAGCCATGGCATCGAGTTCATGGCCAGGCAGGGCCGCACCAATAATGGCGGCTGGGTACGCACGCTGAATGTCGACGGCTCGGTCGCCGACGCAACCGAGGATGCCTACGATCACTCCTGCGTGCTGTTGGCGCTGGCGCATGCGCATATGTCGGGCAATCCGGATGCCTCGCGGCTCGGCGAGGAGACCTTCGCCTTTCTCGATGCGCATCTCGAGGATCATCGCATGACCGGCTTCCTCGAAACATCGGACGGGGAGGGCGAGCGGCACTCCAACCCGCACATGCATTTGCTCGAAGCTTTCCTGGCCTGGCACCAGGCAACCGGTGAGCGTACCCATCTGCGCCGCGCGGCGCGCATCATCGATCTCTTCCGCAGCCATTTCTTCGACTGGGAGAGCTGGACGCTGGGCGAATATTTCGATGACGAATGGAAGCCGTCAGCCGGCGAGAAGGGGACTTGGACCGAGCCCGGCCATCACTTCGAATGGGCTTCGCTTCTGGTCGATTTCGCCGGCCGCAGCGGTCAGGCCGAACTGAGCGGTTTCGCCAGGAAACTCTATGCCTCGGCCGTCGCCAATGGCCTCAACCGCGCCACCGGCCTTGCCTATGGCGCCGTCTCCCGGCAGGGGCTGCCGCTGGACCTGATCTCGCGCAGCTGGCCACAGGCCGAAGCGGTCAAGGCGGCAATTGCGCTGGATGGCTCGGGCGGACCTGATCTCAAGCCGGAGATCGAGGAACGCGTCGGCCGACTGTTCCGCTGGCACATCGACCCGGCGCCGCTCGGCCTGTGGATCGACCGCATCGACGAACGCGGCCGCTCGCTGGCGTCGGACGTGCCCGCCAGCATCTTCTACCATCTGGTCTGCGCGCTGACGCAGTATCTGGATGGGACGACGGAGAAAAGGTGAGACGATGCCTGCGCGATAAGCTGGTTCAGCCGGGGGCGTAGACGCGAAGCATGGTGCCATTGTCGTAAGCGGCTGTCACGAGGACGTTCAGCGTGAGTGCGGCCGCCAAACCGCTGAATAGGGGTTTGCCACCGCCATAGGCGACTGGCCGAGTCAGGATGACGTACTCATCTATCAGCCCTGCCTTCGACAATGCCTGAGCGAAACCTGCGCCACCCCATGCGATGATTTCGCCGCCGCGCTGTTTTTTCAATCTAGAGATTTCCTCGTGTAGATCACCTTTCGCAATAGTGGAATCTGGCCACGTCGCCTCCTTCAGGGTTTTCGAAAAGACGACCTTAGGGATGTCATTCATAGGCTCGGCATACGCATCGTCCGATTTTTGCCAGTACGGCCCCATTTCCTCGTAGCTGACGCGCCCCATGATGTGTGTTCCAGCGCGACGTATGCGATCCAGTTTCCAGCGCTTGAGTTCTGCCGGTTCAGGAGAACCGCCCGTCGGCATTCCTTCCGGCCCCACCACATATCCGTCGATCGACATGGTCATGATCAAGACAACTTTTCGCATGGTGGTCCTCAGTTCGACTACCTCCGCCGTAGTCGACTAGCGATAAGTAAGTCGGCCCAGCGCCCCCTGGCGCGCTCGCTAGCCGTAGCCATGGAGAAAGAGTCCGTTTGCCCAGTCAGTAAGGCGATGCCACATCCCCGGTCTCGACATAGATCGACTTCAGCTGCGAATAGAGCGCCAGCGCGGCAAGTGAGTTCTCGCGCCCGATGCCTGACTGTTTGAAGCCGCCGAAGGGGATTTCCACCGGCGTCAGATTGTAGGCATTGATCCAGCAGGTACCAGCCTGCAGTTCGGCAATGACACGGTGGGCGCGCGGCAGGTCGCGGGTGAAGACGCCGGCGGCGAGGCCGAATTCGGTGTCGTTGGCGCGGTCGATCACCTCGTCCTCGCCGTCGAATTTCAGCACGCTCATGACGGGCCCAAAAATCTCCTCGCGCGCAATGCGCATGGTATCGGTGACGCCGGTGAACACCGTCGGCTCGACGAAGAAGCCGCCGTCAAACCCCTGCAGCGAGGGCACGTTGCCGCCGCAGGCCAGAACAGCGCCGTCCTGCTTGCCGACCTCGATATAGCCAACCACTTTCTCGTGCTGCGCCTTCGACACCAGCGGTCCCATCTGCGTCTCGGGGTCGAGCGGATCCCCGATGCGGATCTTCTTCGTCCGCTCTACCAGCCGTTCGACGAAGCGGTCGTGGATGCGACTCTGCACGAAGACACGCGTGCCGTTGGAGCAGATCTGGCCGGTGGAGTAGAAATTTCCGAGCATGGCGCCGCCGATGGCGTTCTCGATATCGGCGTCGTCGAAGACGATCAGCGGCGACTTGCCGCCGAGCTCCATGGTGGCGTGCTTCATCTTCGAGCCGGCAAGCGACAGCACCTTGCGCCCGGTCGGCACCGAGCCGGTGACCGAGACCTTGGCGACGACATCATGTCCGACAAGGCCTGCGCCGACATCGCCATAGCCTTGCACGACGTTGAACAACCCGTCCGGCAGGCCGGCCTCGCTATAGATCTCGGCCAGCGCCAGGGCCGACAGCGGCGTGTTTTCCGACGGCTTGAACACCATTGCATTGCCCATGGCGAGCGCCGGGGCGGATTTCCAGCCTGCAATCTGGATGGGATAGTTCCAGGCGCCGATACCGACGCAGACGCCGAGCGCCTCGCGCCGCGTGTACGCGAAGGGCCCGCCGAGATCGACCGCTTCGCCATTGTAGGCGGCGACGGCGCCGCCGAAATATTCAAGGCAGTCCGCGGCGGAAGGTGCATCCGACACCAGCGTTTCCTGGATCGCCTTGCCGGTGTCGAGCGTCTCGATGCGGGCGAGGTCGGCGTTGCGGGCACGCAGAATGTCGGCGGCGCGGCGCAGGATGCGCCCGCGCTCGACCGGCTTCAGCCGCGCCCAGGCGGGCTGTGCGGCGCGGGCGGCCTCGATGGCGAGTTCGAGCACATTCGGCGTCGCCGAACGCAACATGGCGATGGTCTCGCCGGTTGCCGGGTAGATAACCGGCAGCGGCGCGCCTTGTTCGTCGTCGATGTAGCGTCCGTTGACATAGTGCGATGCCGTGGGCTGGGCGCGCATGGGAGGTCTCCAAATGATCTGCGCCCCCAAAATGGGCGGTTCACTCTGTCAGGCGGATCATGTCCTATCTGTCCGACGCCTGCCAGCGCGGATTGATCCATGGTTCCTGGTTGGACGGCGCCAGCGGTGTGCGGCCAAGAATGTGGTCGGACGCCTTCTCCCCAGTCATGATCGATGGCGCATTGAGATTGCCATTGGTGACGCGCGGGAAGATCGAGGAATCGGCGACCCGCAGGCCATCGACGCCGATGACCCGGCATTCCTGATCGACGACACTCATGATGTCGTCGGCGCGGCCCATCTTGCAGGTGCCGCAGGGATGATAAGCGCTTTCGGCATGATCGCGAATGAAGACATCGAGATCGTCGTCCGACTGGACGTGGCTGCCCGGCGAGATCTCCTTGCCGCGATAGGCGTCGAACGCCGACTGGCCGAAGATTTCGCGGGTCAGCCGGATGCAGTGGCGGAACTCGGTCCAGTCGTCCGGATGCGACATGTAGTTGAAGCGGATCACCGGCTTAGCCTGCGGGTCCGGCGAGCGCAGCGTCACCGAGCCGCGTGATTTCGACCGCATCGGTCCGACATGCGCCTGGAAGCCGTGCGACTTCGCGGCTGCCTTGCCGTCATAGCGCACCGCGGCCGGGATGAAATGGTACTGGATATCGGGATAGTCGACACCGGCGCGCGAGCGCACGAAGGCCGCCGCCTCGAAATGATTGGTGGCGCCGAGACCCGACTTGAAGAACAGCCACTGCGCGCCGATGAGCGCCTTCGAGAACGGGTTCAGCACCGAATTCAACGTGATCGGCTTGGTCGATTCCTGCTGAATGTAGAGTTCCATATGGTCTTGCAAATTGCGGCCGACGCCGGGCCGGTCGGCGACGACGGCGATGCCGTTTTCGCGCAAATGCTCGGCTGGCCCGATGCCGGACAGCATCAGGATTTTGGGCGAATTGATAGACGACGCGGCGACGATCACTTCACGTCGCGCCTTAACGACCTGAATCTGTTTGTTAGCTTCGATTTCGACGCCGACGGCGCGATGATTCTCGATGATCACCCGGCGGGCGAAACCCTTGACCAGGCTGACATTCCTGCGTTTGAGAGCCGGCTTCAGATAGGCGCTCGCTGCCGACCAGCGGCGGCCGCCATGGATGGTCTGCTCCATCGGCCCAAAGCCTTCCTGCTTGGAGCCGTTGTAGTCGTCGGTCAGCTCGAAGCCGGCCTGGCGGCCCGCCTCGACGAAGGCGCCGTAGAGCGGATTCTTGCGCGAGCCGCGCTGCACATGCAGCGGGCCACCATGTCCGCGCCAGCCATCCTCGCCACCGTCATTGTCTTCCATGCGCTTGAAATAGGGGAGGACGTCGGCGAAGCCCCAGCCTGTCGCGCCTTGCTCGGCCCAATGGTCGAAGTCGCGCGCATGGCCGCGCACATAAACCATGCCGTTGATCGAGGACGAGCCGCCGATCACCTTGCCGCGCGGCGTCGCCAGCACGCGGCCGCCGAGATGCGGCTCCGGCTCGCTGGCAAAGCCCCAGTCGTAGAGGCTCATGTTGAGCGGAATCGACAGCGCCGACGGCATCTGGATCAGCGGTCCCATGTCGCTGCGCCCGAACTCGATGACGATGACCGAATGCTTGCCGTCCTCCGACAGGCGATAGGCCATGGCCGAGCCGGCCGAGCCGGAGCCGATGATGACGAAATCCGCTTCAAGCATGGTTCATATGCGCCATAAAATCGGCGAGCGAGACATTGCCGCCAGTTGCAACCACAAGGACGGTCTTGCCCTTCACGTCCACCTTGCCACCGAGCAGCGCCGCCAGCGACGCAGCCCCTGACGGCTCCAGCACCAGCTTCATCCGCTCGAAGGCTATCTTCATTGCCCGCCGCACCGATTGATCGTCGACGGTGATGCCGCGAACACCGGCGGTCTTGACCGCGGCGAACGGGGCGTCTCCCGGCCGTCGCGACATCAACCCGTCGCAGATCGATTTCGGGCCGATCGGCATCGTCTCGATGCTTCCATGTGCCAGCGACGAACCCATGCCGTTGAAACCCTCCGGCTCGACGCCGATGATCTCGGTGGCGGGCGACAGGTAGTGGAAGGCAAGCGAAACGCCGCCGATCAGCCCGCCGCCACCGACCGAGCAGAACAGCAGGTCCGCGTGGGCGTCCTTGGCCTCGAGCTGGTCGAGCGCTTCGAGCCCGGCCCCCGCCTGGCCGGCGACGATCTCGGGATCGTCGAAGGGATGCAGCAGGGCCAGACCTTCCGTCTCGGCAATCTCGCGCGCCTTGGCGGCGGCGACCTCTTCGCGCGCGCGCTCGCCATGGTCGGTCAGCACGACGCGCGCGCCATAGCCGGCGGTCGCGTCACGCTTGGCGGCCGGCGCATCGATCGGCATGACGATGGTGACCGGAATGCCGAGCGCCTGGCCGGCGGCGGCCAGCCCTTGCGCGAAATTGCCGGAGGAGTAGGCGACGACGCCCTTCCTGGCCTCGTCGGCCGAAAGCCGCTTCAGCCGCCAATAAGCGCCGCGTATCTTGAACGACCCTGCCCATTGCAGCGATTCCGGCTTGATGAAGACGCGCGCCGCACCGGTCTCTCGGGCGAGTGCAGCCGATTCCAGCAAAGGCGTTATCTGCGTCGCCCGGGAGGTGACGGCATAGGCCTGTTTGAGATGATCGAGGGAGGGGACGAGAAGGTCTGCCATCATTCGCCTCGCGGAAAGCGTTTCTGCTCTTCGAGCACGTTGAGATCCATGTGGTTGCGCATGTAGCGCTCCGAGGCCTTCTGCAGCGGCTGGAACTCCCAGGGGTAGTGCGTGCCGTTTCGCAACGCCGGATAGACCACCCAGCGCCGTGCCTGGCTGGCCCGCACGGCGGCGTCGAAGGTGGCCATGTCCCAGCGTGCGCGGACTTTTTCCAGGAAAGCCGCCACCAGATCCGCATGGGCCGGATCGGCGGCGAGGTTGTTCAACTCGTGCGGATCGGATTCGACATCATAGAGTTGCGGCGGATCGATCTCGCAGTGGATGAACTTGTAGCGGCTGTCGCGGATCGCCACCAACGGCGCGTTGGAGCCTTCGGCCGCATATTCCATTAGCACCGGTGCGGTGCGTTCCTTGCCTTCGAGTAGCGGCAGCAGCGACTGACCATCGGTCCATGGCGCGATGGCGCTCATGTCGATGCCGGCCAGGTCGCACAGCGTGGGCGTCACATCGAGGTTGGAGACCGGTGCGGTAATCAACCCGGCCGGCACGCCCTTGCCGGCGATCATCAGCGGCACCCGCGCCGAGCCCTCGAAGAAGCACATCTTGAACCACAGGCCGCGCTCGCCGAGCATGTCGCCATGGTCCGAGCAGAACAGGATGATCGTGTCGTCGAGCATGCGCGTGCGCTCGAGCACCGACAGCAATTCGCCGACCTTGTCGTCGAGATAGGACATGTTGGCGAAATAGCCGCGTCGCGAGCGGCGAACCTGCTCGGCCGCGATGTCGAAACTGTCGTAGTCTGAAGCCTTGTAGAGCCGCTGCGAATGCGGGTCCTGCTTGTCGTAGGGGATGAAGCCAATCTCAGGCTCCAGAGCGGGACAGTCCTGATAGAGGTCCCAATATTGCCGACGGGCCACATAGGGGTCGTGCGGATGGGTAAAGGAGACGGTCAGGCACCAGGGCCGATGCGCGGCATCGTCGGAGACGCGGGCGAAGTCGTAGAGCTTCTGCACGGCATGGAAGGCGACCTCGTCGTCATATTCCATCTGGTTTGAGATTTCGGCGACGCCGGCACCGGTCACCGAGCCCAGATTGTGATACCACCAGTCGATGCGTTCGCCGGGTTTGCGGTAGTCCGGCGTCCAGCCGAAATCGGCGGGATAGATATCGGTGGTCAGCCGCTCCTCGAAGCCGTGCAATTGGTCGGGTCCGACGAAATGCATCTTGCCCGACAGCACGGTTTGGTAGCCGTCGGCGCGCAGATGATGGGCAAAGGTGGGGATCGACGAGGCGAATTCGGCGGCGTTGTCATAGACCTCGGTGCGCGAAGGCAACTGGCCGCTCATGAACGAGGCCCGGCCCGGCGCGCACAGCGGCGAGGCGGTGTAGTTGTTCCTGAAACGTGCCGACCGCGCCGCGAGCGCTTTGAGGTTTGGCGTATGCAGGAAATCCGCCGGCCCATCGGGAAAAAAAGTCCCGTTGAGCTGATCGACCATGACGATCAGGAAATTGGGTCGCTTGGTTGTCACTGTTGATGCCGTCCGCCGAGTTTGGTTTCGAGATAATCTTCGACCAGCGCGATCGCCGTCGCGGCGTCGGGTACGCCGTCCTTCAGCGCCCGTCTGATATAGAGCCCGTCGATCATCGCCGCCGTCGCTTCGGCGGCCCGGTCGGCCTCGGCCCTGGGCAGGATGCCGGTCAGGCCGCTCATCAGGTTCGAATGTAGCCGCCGCGCATAGACCCTGAGCAGCCGGCGAAGCGCCGATGACTTCTGCGCCTCGACATAGAAGGCGAGCCATGCGGCGATGGTTTCGGGCTGGAACTGGATGTCGGAGAAGTTGACGGCGACCACGGCCGAGACGCGTTGGCGCGGCGACGTGGCGGATTGCAGGGCGCGGCGCATGTCTGTGGTCAGCTCGGCCAGTATGTGCCGCATCGTTGCCAACAGCAGCTCGTCCTTGGCGCCGAAATAGTGATGGGCAAGCGCCGAGGACACGCCGGCGCGCCCAGCGATCTCGGACATGGTCACGTCAAGCGAGCCGCGTTCGCCGATCGCCGAGATCGTCGCGTCGATAAGCGCTTTGCGGCGCAGTGGCTCCATTCCGATTTTAGGCATGCCGTTCCCGATTTTTGCGGGGAGATTATTTTTTATTGACGGGTCAATCAACAAAAAATCGACATAGCCCGACCTGTACCAAACGATTGTCTTGTTCCGGCCCTTCACGGCTCGGGCAAGAATGTTTATATTTGAACAATAACGCCGAAGTGCGCCCAGAGCCTCATGGAAGGCTGGTGCCAAGGATGGAGACCGCCATGACCGCATGCATCGTCGGCTGGGCGCATTCGCGCTTCGGCAAGCTCGAAGGCGAGACGCTCGAAAACCTGATCGTCAAGGTCGCGACGGACGCGCTTGACCATGCCGGCATCGGTCCGGACGAGGTCGATGAGATCGTTCTTGGCCATTTCAACGCCGGCTTTTCGGCGCAGGATTTTACCGCCAGCCTGGTGCTGCAGGCCGACGACCGGCTGCGTTTCAAGCCGGCGACGCGCGTTGAGAACGCCTGCGCCACGGGATCGGCGGCGGTTCGGCAAGGCATCCGCGCGATCGACGCCAACGCGGCCCGCATCGTGCTGGTGGTCGGCGCCGAGCAGATGACGACGACGCCCGGGCCGGAGATCGGCAAGAACCTGCTGAAAGCGTCCTATCTGCCTGAGGACGGCGAGACGCCGGCCGGCTTTGCCGGTGTCTTCGGCAAGATCGCACAGGCCTATTTCCAGCGTTATGGCGATCAGTCGGATGCGCTGGCCATGATCGCCGCCAAGAACCACAAGAACGGCGTCGACAATCCCTATGCGCAGATGCGCAAGGATTTCGGCTACGAATTCTGCCGCCAGGAGAGCGAGAAGAACCCGTTCGTTGCCGGGCCGCTCAAGCGCACGGACTGCTCGCTGGTCTCGGATGGTGCAGCGGCCCTTATCCTTGCCGATACCGGGACGGCGTTGAAGATGCGCCGTGCGGTTGCCTTCCGCGCCAACGAGCATGTGCAGGATTTCCTGCCGATGTCGAAGCGCGACATCCTGGCCTTCGAAGGCTGCGAGCAGGCCTGGACCCGGGCGCTGAAGAACGCCGGCGTCACGCTCGACGATCTCTCCTTTGTCGAAACGCATGACTGCTTCACCATCGCCGAGCTGATCGAATATGAGGCGATGGGTCTGGCCAAGCCGGGCGAGGGCGCCAAATTGGCGTTGGACGGCACGACGGCCAAGGACGGCCGCCTGCCGGTCAATCCCTCCGGTGGGCTAAAGGCCAAGGGCCATCCGATCGGCGCCACCGGCGTCTCCATGCATGTCTTGACGGCCATGCAGCTTGTCGGCGAAGCCGGCGGCATCCAGGTGCCGGGCGCAAAACTCGGCGGCATCTTCAACATGGGCGGCGCGGCCGTCGCCAACTACGTTTCCATTCTCGACCGGATCAGATAAACCGCCCAGCATTACAGCGCCGCGCGCCTTTTGGGGCGCGCAGAGGACGCTGTAACACTTTAATTTTGCGCATGATCCATTTCGAAAATCGGTTCCGATTTTCGAGGTCATGCGCTGGAGGTGACATGGCAAATCCCGTTTTGATCGAAGTTCTGCGCGGCGCGATCGTGGAGAGCGCCCATCGCGGTGCCGTCGCGGTCTTCGATGCCGATGGCAAGCCGGTCTGGGAGATCGGTGACACTTCGAGGCCTGTTTTTCCACGCTCGGCGGTCAAGGCGATCCAGGCTTTGCCTCTCGTCGAAACGGGTGCCGCCGATGCCTATGGCTTCGGCAACCGCGAACTGGCGCTGGCCTGCGCGTCGCATTCCGGTGAGCCGGCACATGTCGAACTGGCGCGGTCCATGCTGGCCAAGGCGGGATTGGACGGTTCGGCGCTGGAGTGCGGCACGCATTGGCCCTCGAACCACGACGCCGAGATCGCCCTCGCGCGTGCCGGCGGCTCGCCAAATGCGCTGCACAATAATTGCTCTGGCAAGCATTCCGGCTTCCTCTGCACCTGTGTCCACACGGGCATCGCGCACCACGGCTACGTCAAGGCCGGGCACGCCTTGCAGGAGATGGTGCGCGACGCCATGCAATCGGTTACCGGTGCTGTCCATGGCGCGGATGAGCGGGCGACCGATGGTTGCTCGATCCCGACCTATGCCGTGCCGCTCAGGAGTTTCGCACTTGGCTTCGCCCGCATGGCCACGGCGAATGGTTTTGGTCCCGAACGTGCCAAGGCGGCGAAGCGTTTGTTTGCGGCCTGCATGGCCGAGCCCTTCTTCGTCGCCGGCACTGGCCGTGCCGATGTCGCTTTGATGGAAGCAGCGCCCGGCCGGATCTTTGCGAAAGGCGGGGCCGAAGGTGTCCACTGCAGCGCGATACCTGAACTCGGCCTCGGCATCGCGATCAAATGCGATGATGGCGCCGGCCGCGCCGGCGAGGCCATGGCAGCCGCCGTGCTTGCCCGGCTGCTGCATGCGGACGAGGCCCTGGCGGCAAAGCTGCATAAATTGGCGAACGCGCCGATCGAAAGTCGGATCCGCGCCAAGGTCGGGTCGCTGAGGCCGACCCCAGCCTTGAACTGAAGTCGGCAATCAGCTGACGCGGTTGCGCTCGACGGTCAGATGCGCAAAGCCGCTGCTGCTCGACTGGGTGAGGTCTGCCGTCGCTGGCTCGGCCCAGCGCTGGCCGATGACGGCGCCATTCAGCGCGCCGTCGATGACATTGTCCGAGATGACGGCCGTGCCGGCACCCTCGACCACGCTGACGACGATGCCGGTGCCAGCCTTGCGGATGATGTTGCCCGTGGCGACGACATTGCGCAGATAAGGCCCCCAGCCGATCGACATGCCGTAGAGCGGCGCGTTCTCGACGACGTTGTTGGAAGCGATGGTGTCGGCCTCGACGGCGATGCCGACGCCGAAGCCGGGCGGATCGGCGGTGTAGGGACCGCTGGTCGACAGATTGCGCACGATGTTGCCGGAGCAGACACCCATGCGGCCACCTTCGTTGAAGTTGACGATCGAAATGCCGTTGGCCGCGCCGTCGACGATGTTGTTGCCGATCACGGCGCCCTCGAACGCGAATTCGGAATAGACCGCGGTCTCGCCCGAGCGCGAGCAGGTGTTGCCCGAAATCTGCAGATTGCTGGAACTGTTGGCGCGGATCGCCGAGAAGGCGCAATCCGAGACGACATTGCCCGAGATGATGACGTTACCAGCGCGGAAGGCGTTGATGCCATTGCCGTTCTGGCCGGTCCCGCCGCTGCGCGCGCCGATGCGTTCGACACGGTTGCCGGTCACCATGGTGCCGTCTTCGGCCGCCTGCCAGCGATGCACGAGGATGCCGCCATTGGCACAGTCGGAGACGGTGTTGCCCGTGATCGCCAGTCCAGCCGCCTCGACCGAATAGATGCCTGCGTCCGCCGCGCCGGATATGTCGGAGCGTTCGATGCGGCCCGCCGCGTGTTCCAGCGCCAGTCCATTCTTGCCGCTGCCGGTTATCTGGCAATTGTCGACGACCAGATGGCCAACCCGGCGCAGATCGAGCAGCCCTTGCGCATAGTCGCCCATCGAACGGTTCGCGCCGTCGAAGACCAGCCCGCTGAGTTCGATGTGGTCGGCCTGTTCGGCCATGAACAGGTGGCCGTCGCCGCCATAGACGATCCGCGTGGCGCCCGGGACGCCGGAAAGACGCAAGCGGCTGGGCAAGGAAAGGTTGGACACCACATAGGTGCCCGCCGGCAGGAACACCGGTATGTTACGGTCGTTCGCGTCGCGCAGCAGCTTGGCGAAGGCCTTGCTCTGGTCGTCGAAGGTGCCAGGCTGCACGCCAAGTTCGGTGGCGTTGATCGAGCCGCGCATCGAGGCTTTTTCGATCCCGGTCAGGCTGGCGGCAGCCGCTCTGCCGAGCGCGAGGCCAATGACGGCAAAGCCGGCGGTTCCGGTCAGTAGTGTTCGTCTGTTCAACATCGGCACAGAATCCCAGTGTCGCCCCCGGCGTCGCAGGAATCGTGCCAGACGTTTGCACCTGTTCTGCGCGACCATGGCTTGTCGACCAGCCGCTCAAGGCCTAGGTTCAGGGGATGAGCAGAGCTTTTACCCGCGAAGAAGACAGCGAAAACGCCATTGCCGGCGTCGGCGAGCGGCCGATCAGCACGCACCGCAATCTGGTGACGGAGCGCGGCCTGGCGCAGATCGAGGACAATCTGACCGATTTGCGCGACGTTCTGGCGAAAGCGGAGAGGAAAGCCGACCGCGAGCGCATCGCGGTGGTGTCTCGCGATCTGCGCTACTGGACGGCGCGGCGCGAAAACGCCGAGCTTTCCGTACCGGAGCCCGGCAGCGACGTTGTCCGCTTCGGCATGGGCGTCACGCTGGAAGGCGATGACGGCAAGAAGGTGCACTGGAAGATAGTCGGCGAGGACGAGGCCGATCCCACCAAAGGCAGTATTTCGCATGTTTCGCCGATGGCGGTGGCCCTGTTCGGCAAGAAGGTCGGCGACGTGGCTGCCGTCAATGGCAAGGAATGGGAAATCGTCAAGCTCTCGGACAGTTAGTCCTCAACGACATGGTCGCGGAAGAACGCGGCGGCACCCGCTTCATCGATCTCGCCTGAAGCGACGGCCATGACGAACTCATAGAGCGTGCCGTTGTCGGCTGTCAGGACATAGCCGTTCACGATCAGAAACGCGCCGGCGGCCACGATGGCAGTCCGCTTGTTGCCGTCGACAAAGGCATGGTTCCTGGCAATGCCAAACGCATAGGCGGCTGCAAGATCCTCGACCTTAGGATCTCCATAATTGGCCTTGTTCTCGGCACGAGCGAGCGCAGATTCGAGAGCGTTTTCATCTCTTAACCCTTGCGCTCCGCCATGTCTGCGCAACTGCTCGGCATGCATTGCTTCAACCGCGCGCCGGGTCAGGAACTCCCATCTCATTCGGCGAGCTTCTGAAGTGCGACCTTGTATTTGTCCATGACCTTGCGGGCAGCTTCCATCTGCCGCTCGAAACTGTCGTCCACCGGCTCGAGGGTAATGCCCTTGTCCGTCTCGACGATCTGAAGTTGATCACCCGCCTTCATGTTCAGGCGGTCAAGCAGATCCTTAGGCAGGATCACGCCTTCGGAATTGCCGATCTTGCGAATGGTAGTGTTCATGGCGCTGCATCCCTGTTGCAACGCTAATTATAACGCAACGTCTTGGGTGTAGCAATGGCCGTGGTAACGGCCATTATAACGGTCACCCAACCGCCAGCAGTCGGTCCATCAACCGGTCCGCCGCTTCCGGAATTACAGTACCTGGCGGAAAGATTTCCGCCGCGCCGGCTTGCAGCACCGCCTCATAGTCCTGAGGCGGGATGACGCCCCCAGCCACGATCAGCATATCGCCCCGGCCGAGTTTTTTCAGCGCGTCGCGCAATTCGGGGATCAGCGTCAGGTGCCCAGCCGCCAGCGACGAGGCGCCGATGATATGGACGTCGTGCTGGACCGCCAGTTTCGCGATCTCTTCCGGTGTCTGGAACATCGCGCCGACAGTAACGTCGAAGCCGAGATCGGCGAAGGCGGTGGCAATCACCTTCTGCCCGCGGTCGTGGCCGTCCTGTCCCATCTTGGCAACGAGGATGCGCGGTTTGCCGCCGTTTTTCTTCTCGAAGGCGCCGAGCTTGTCCTGCAGCCCGTCGACAACGGGACTGTCGCCAAGCGCCTTGCGGTAGACGCCGGAAATGGTCTGCACCGTGGCGATGTGGCGGCCAAAGGCTCGTTCGAGCGCGAACGAAATCTCGCCGACTGTCGCATTGGCGCGCGCGGCGCGGATGGCGAATTCCAGGAGGTTCTCGTTGCCTTGCGCGGCGCGGGTCAGCGCATCGAGCGCGCTTTCGACCGCGGCGACCTCGCGCGTGCCTTTCAGCCGCTGCAGCTTCGACAATTGCCGGGCCCTGACCTCGGAATTGTCTATTTTCAGCACGTCGACCTCGATGTCGTTCTCCGGACGGTGCGCATTGACCCCGACCAGCATCTGCTCGCCGGAATCGATGCGCGCCTGCGTGCGTGCCGCCGCTTCCTCGATGCGCAGCTTTGGAATGCCCTGTTCGGTCGCCGCCGCCATGCCACCGAGAGCCTCGACTTCCTCGATATGGGTCAGCGCCCGCGTCGCCAGGTCATGCGTGAGCCGTTCGAGGTACGCCGACCCGCCCCACGGATCGATGATGCGCGTGGTGCCGGATTCCTTCTGCAGGATGAGCTGCGTGTTGCGGGCAATGCGTGCCGAATGGTCGGTGGGCAGCGCCATCGCCTCGTCGAAGGAGTTGGTGTGCAGCGACTGGGTGTGCCCTTGAGTCGCGGCCATCGCCTCGATCATGGTGCGGATGATGTTGTTGTAGGGATCCTGTGCCGTCAGCGACCAGCCGGACGTCTGGCAATGGGTGCGCAGCGACAGCGAGCGCTCGTCCTTCGGCGCGAAATTCTTCTTCATCAGCGTCGCCCACAGCAGGCGCGCGGCCCTGAGCTTGGCCACTTCCATGAAGAAGTTCATGCCGATCGCCCAGAAGAAGGACAGGCGCGGCGCGAAGCGGTCGATGTCGAGTCCTGCCGCGACACCGGCGCGGGCATATTCGATACCGTCGGCAATCGTGTAGGCGAGCTCCAGGTCGGCGGTCGCGCCGGCTTCCTGCATGTGATAGCCGGAGATCGATATCGAATTGAACTTCGGCATGTTCTTCGACGTGTAGGAGAATATGTCCGAAACGATCCGCATCGAGGGTTTGGGCGGGTAGATGTAGGTGTTGCGGACCATGAACTCCTTCAGAATGTCGTTCTGAATGGTTCCGGCCAGATCCTTCTGCGCCACGCCCTGTTCTTCCGCCGCGACGATATAGAGCGCCATGATCGGCAGCACGGCGCCGTTCATCGTCATCGACACCGTCATGTCGCCGAGCGGAATGCCGTCGAACAATTGCCGCATGTCGAGGATGGAATCGATGGCGACGCCCGCCATGCCGACATCGCCGGCGACGCGCGGATGGTCGCTGTCATAGCCGCGATGCGTGGCGAGATCGAAGGCGACCGATAGGCCTTTCTGGCCGGCGGCGAGATTGCGCCGGTAAAAGGCGTTGGATTCCTCGGCCGTGGAGAAACCGGCATATTGCCGGATCGTCCAGGGCTGCTGGACATACATGGTCGGGTAGGGGCCGCGCACGAAGGGCGGCAGGCCCGGATAGGTATCGAGATGCGGCAGGCCCTTGAGGTCGCCCTGATTGTAGAGATGCCTGACGACAAGACCTTCCGGTGTCGTCCGCTGGCCCTTGATCTCGACCGGTGCGCGGCGCGGCGGCACCCAGCCGATCTGACTGAAATCCGGGATCAAGAGACGGCCCCGACGGATTGATCGATGCGGGCCGCAAACAGCGGTTCGCACAGGACGACGCCTTCGGCGAAAGCGGGCCGCGGCACGGCGTCCAGCGTCTCGACCGGACGCTCGCTCCTCTGTGGATAGAGCGTGGTGCCGATGATCGCCCGCTCGCCGGTCTTGAAGGCGGCGTCGCGACGGGCGGCGGCGGCGCGAACGCGTGCCTGGATATGTCCGTCCCGCAGGCTGGACAATATGCCTCCCTCGGCCTCGATCATCTGCAGCTCCGCCCACGCGGCTTCGCAAAGGTCCGCCGTCAGCGCCTCGACCGCGCCCGAACCATAGGCGGGATCGGCGACATGATCGACATGGCTTTCATTGGCCATGATCAGCTGCGCGTTGCGCGCGACGCGGCGGGCAAAAGGCGCCGGCAGGCCGTGCGCGATCGTATGCGGCAGGATTGAGATCGAATCTGCTCCCCCCGCCGCGGCGGCGAAGCAGCCGATCGTCGTGCGCAGGATGTTGGTCTCCGGGTCCAATGCCGTCATCATCCGAAATGATGTCTCGGCATGGATGTTGGCCGTGGAATAGGGGATCGAGCAGGCCTCCTGCACGCGTGCCCACAGCCGGCGCAGCGCCCGCACCTTGGCCATCGACAGGAACTGGTCCTGATCGACGCTGAGCGCGAAGCCGATATGGGGTGCGGCATAGACGAGCGGCTGCCGCGCTTTCTCGAACATCCTGAGATACGAGACCGCCGAAGCCAGCATGATGCCGAGCTCCTGCGCCTCCGTGGCGCCGGCATTGTGGAAGACGCGCCCGTCGGCTTCCAGCAGCACGCCGGGAACGCCCATCGAGAAGAAATGCGCCAGCGATTGCGGCATCGATTCCTGCAGCGCCTCGATCGACATGCGCAACCTGCCGGTGCCGGCAAGGATCGCGGCTGGATCGATGCCGAACGACAGGTTGAGCTTTGCCGGATCGGAGCGGCGTTTGCTCAGGAACGCCACCAGCCAGTCGGCCATGGGCCGGCTCCACGGGTGGGTGTCGATGCGGATCTGGACCCGATTGAGAGGGACGCCATCCAGCACTGTCTCCAGCGCTTGCGCGGTTCTGGGCAGGCCGTAGCCGAACGCGTTGGGAGCGCCTTCGAAGACGAGCGACAGTCCCGTCGCGCCCTGCGCTATATCATCCAGGACCTGAGCCTTGGCGCGATCGACATCAGGATCGTCGACGCGCTGGCTGACGATCCACGGCGAGCGGGGATTCGTGCGCACGATCGGTTCGGCAGCGGTCGCACGGTCGTAGAGCGGCTCGATGCGGATGTTGTCGTCGGTGTGCGAAACCAGCTTTTCCTCGAAGGACGCGCCGGCCAGCGCCTTTTCCGCCAAGGCCAGCCAACGCTGGCGCTCCGCGTTCACAGGTTCAGCATCCTTGGTCAAGGCTCCGGCGCCCATCCATCTTCCTCGTTCATGTGGCCGCACCAGCCCGGCGGCTCAGTCTACGGTCCCCGGTCGGTTATCGCAATGCACGACCAGGGTTCGAATGCGTTCCACCAGATATAGGTCGCTTGGTTGGACGAACCATGAACGATTGCCAAACACCAGCAAAATCCGCAAGTTCCAAAATCCGATTTCGGCGACTGACCCGATTTGGACGATAGGCCCCGGTTGGACAATTATCATTGTCGCTGCGCAACAGCCTCACTATACCTTCGGGCAAAGGCTGGCTTTTGACACATCAATATTGCGGAGACCCTGGTTATGGCTGACGACACCAGTATTTTCATCGGCGCCAGCCGCAAGCCCGACGACAGCTATCAGCGTGCCGAGCAGCTTCTGTTGCAATACGGGAATCGCCATGGCCTGGTGACCGGCGCCACCGGCACCGGCAAGACCGTCAGCCTGCAGATCCTGGCCGAAGGTTTTTCGAATGCCGGCGTGCCGGTGTTCTGCGCCGACATCAAGGGCGACCTGTCCGGCATCGCCATGATGGGCACGGCGCAGGATTTCCTGGTCAAGCGGGCCGCGCAGGTCAAGCTCGATCCCTACGACTTCCAGGAATTCCCCGTCATCTTCTGGGACCTGTTCGGCGAGCAGGGCCATCCCATCCGGGCGACCATCTCGGAGATGGGACCGCTGCTGCTGTCACGGCTGATGAACCTGACGGACGCGCAGGAAGGCATCATGAACATTGCCTTCCGCATTGCCGACGAAGAGGGCCTGCTGCTTCTCGACCTCAAGGACCTGCAGGCGCTGCTTGCCAACATCGCCGAGCGCGCCGAAGAGATCAGCGCGCGCTACGGCAATGTCACCAAGCCATCGGTGGGTGCCATCCAGCGCACGCTGCTGGTGCTGGAACAGCAGGGCGCGGCCAACTTCTTCGGCGAGCCGGCATTGCGCATCTCCGACATCATGCGCACCACGCGTGACGGTCGGGGCGCCGTCAGCGTGCTCGCCGCCGACAAGCTGATGATGAATCCGCGCCTCTACGCGACCTTCCTGCTCTGGCTGATGTCGGAGCTGTTCGAGGAACTGCCGGAAGTCGGCGATCCTGACAAACCGAAGCTGGTGTTCTTCTTCGATGAGGCACATCTGCTCTTCGACGAGGCGCCGAAAGTGCTGATCGACCGCGTCGAACAGGTGGTCCGCCTGATCCGCTCGAAAGGCGTCGGTGTCTATTTCGTCACGCAGAACCCCTTGGATATTCCCGAGAAGGTCCTGGCCCAGCTCGGCAATCGCGTCCAGCACGCGCTGCGCGCCTATACGCCCCGTGAGCAGCAGGCGGTTCGGACGGCTGCCGAAACGTTCCGCCCCAATCCCGATTTCGATTGCGCCACCACCATCACCCAGCTTGCCACCGGCGAGGCGCTGGTCTCGACGCTGGAAGCCAAGGGCGTTCCGTCCATGGTGCAGCGCACGCTGATCCGTCCGCCGTCCTCGCGGCTTGGACCCATAACTCCCGCCGAGCGGCAAAAGCTGATCGCGGAAAGCCCGGTCGCCGGCCAGTACGACGAGGTCATCGACCGCGAATCGGCCTTCGAGATGCTGCAGAAGAAAGCCAAGGACGCTCAGGACGCCGACCAGCAGGCGCAACAGGCAGGCACCGGTGGCTCGCGCTGGACCATTCCTGGCTTCGGCAATGACGATCCCGCACCGCAGTCGGGCGGCCGCCGCGCGCCGGCGCCGCGCCCCTCCAACCGCCAGACGGTGGCGGAAGCGGCGATCAAGTCGGTCGTTCGTTCTGTCGGCTCGTCGGTCGGCCGGGCGATCGTGCGCGGAATTTTGGGAAGCCTGTCGCGGGGGCGTTAAGCCAAGCCAGGGCCGCAGCTCACTAGATGTTCTCGCGGGTGTAGATCTCGAAGGGCAGAATGCTTGTAAAATTGCCGCCTTCGTTCCGTGCCGCCACCGCGCGGACCATGCCGGCCAAGGTCTCTTGCGCCATGCGGGCAAGCGGGTGCGAGATGATGAAGGTCAGCGTGCCGTCGAGTAGCGCCGGGCGGGTCGACTCCATCAATTCATAGCCAACGACGACGAGGCTTCCGGCTCTGCCGGTGGAGCGCAGCGCCGCAATGGTGCCGGTGATACCGCCGCCGGCGACATAAAGGCCGGACAGATCCGGGTTGTCGTTCAGCAGCTTTTCAGTCATCTCCTGCGCGATGGCGCTGGATTCGAAGGTCAGCAGCGGCTCCAGCAGTGTGAAATCAGGGGCGTGCTCGCGGAAATAGGAGCGGAAGCCGCTCTCATTCATCTCCTGGCAGCGGTACCGGTGATTGCCGACGAGGATGCCGAGCTTGCCGGGCGCCTTGCAGACATGCTCGAACACCCAGGCCGCCGTGCGGCCGACCTTCCAGCCGTCCAGCCCGATGTAATGAACCTGACCCGCCGCCGAGATCTGCGAGATCAGCGCAAAGACCGGCACGTTGCGGGCCTGCAACGCGTCGACCGCCTGGGTGACCAGCGGATGGACGGCGGTGACAACGCCGACGACATCGCATTCGGCACCGAGCGTCAGCAGGCGCGCTCCGACATTCTGCGGCGACAAATCGTCGAGAAACTCGATGCGCAGCTCTATCTCGCAGTCGGGCATGGTCGGCGCCACCGCGCGCAGCGCCTCGGCGATGTTTCGGTAGAAGGCGCGGCCGGGCTGGTGCAGCAGGAAACCGAACCGGTAATGCGGCCGGGCCGCCGCTATGCGGCTGCGCAACGCGCCCATGCCGTAGAAGCCGATCTGCTCGGCCGCCAGCCTGACGCGCTCTCGCGTGCCTTGGCGGACAGCGCCAGCACCGCTCAGCACCCGGTTGACGGTGGCCACCGAAACATTCGCCTCGGCGGCGACATCCCTGATCGTCGGCCGCTTGCTCTGATCCATTTCGTCTCATCCGCTTGTAGCAATTGATACGAAAATATCATTCATCGCGCCAAATTGATATGAATGACACAATCCATTTGGAACAAACATTCTATTCTTGATTCATTTTGGATCAAGATGTTTATCTCGTCAAAAGTAAGCAAGGCGGACGCACCGCCAGCCCAGGGACAGCAGCAGCATAGCGCAGACGGGTTTTCGCCCACCGCTCAAAGGCGGTGTGAGGCAGCGTGCGCGTGCGGCCGATCCCAAGGCACAGCGGGTGCGGCATTGCGGGTGGAGGAATTGCATGGACGATCTCAAATACGGCGTGCGCGACAAGCGCGGCGACTGGAAGCCGAACGGGCGCATCGAGGGCGCGCCGCTATGGAACTGGCCGCCCAGGCTGCCGAAGATCCTGGCATGGCTGCCCGGCTACATCTGGCCGTGGAACGCCTTCCACATGGCCACGGCGCTGATCTACTGGTTCTATATCGTGCCTGGCGTCGAGACGATGAAGATGATCAGCTGGGGCTGGGCGCTGTGGCTCTATGCCGTCAACGCGGCGGCGATCCTCGTCTTCTACGGCATCTTCGAGCTGCGCTATTACATCAGGCGCATCCAGGCGACGCGGTTCAAATACAACCACAAATTCCCCGGCGATGCGCCGTCCGACGTGTTCTGGTTCCAGAGCCAGAACCTCGACAATTTCCTGCGCTCGTTCTTCATCACCATCCCGTTGTGGACGGTCGTCGAAGTCGTTTTCCTCTGGTGCTTTGCCAATGGCTACGTGCCGTGGGTCGGCTGGTCGGATCATCCGGTCTATCTCGCGGCCCTGGTGCTGGTCGCGCCGGCCATCCACGAGGTGCATTTCTTCTTCATCCACCGCCTGATCCATTGGGGGCCGCTCTATCGCTGGATACATTCGGTCCACCACAATTCGATCAATCCCTCGCCCTGGTCGTCGCTGTCGATGCATCCGGTGGAAGGGTTTCTCTACCACGCGGTTGCCTTCTGGCACCTCATCATCCCGTCCAATCCGATCGTCGCGCTGTTCCAACTGCATGTCGCAGGCTTCGGCGCCGTCAATGGCCATCTCGGCTTTGACAAGCTGGAAGTGACCGAGGACACGGCCGTCAACAGCCACGCCTACACGCACTACCTGCACCACAAATATTTCGAGGTGAACTATGGCGGCGACGGGCTGATCCCGCTCGATCGGTGGTTCGGCACCTGGCACGACGGCACCCGAGAGGGCGAAGCCATGATGGACGCCCGCTTCCAGAAAAGGAGGGAACGCATGAACGCCAAGGCCGCGGCGAACCATTGATCACATGACACGGCGCGCAATCGGGAGAGGTGCGCGCCTGCGGATGAATTCAATTTTCTAAACCCATCTGACGACGGCAACCGGGAGGAATGAAATGAAAACGATCACGAAACTGCTAACGGCGATCATGCTTACGGGCGTGGCGGCGATATTCGCCACGTCGGCAATGGCTGACGGCGCGAAGATCTTCGTCATCGGCGGCAAGGCGGACGACCCGTTCTGGTCGAAGGTCAAGAAGGGCGCCGACGATGCCGGCAAGGTCGCCGAACTGACCGGCGGCTCGGTGACCTGGCTCGGTCCGCAGAACTACGACAATCTCGGCCCGGACGCGGCCAAGCTGATCCGTACCGCGCTCAGTCAGAAGCCGAGCGCCATTGTCGGCCCCGACTGGGTGCCGGAGGCCATGGACGACGCCTTCAAGGAGGTCGTTGCGGCCGGCGTGCCGCTCATCATCTACAATTCCGGTGGCATGGATGCAGCCAAGCGGCTCGGCGCCATGAATTATGTCGGCAATGAAGAATACGCGGCCGGCCTGGGTGGCGGCGCCTATTACGGCAGCCATGGCGCCAAGAACGTGCTGTGCGTCAACACCTTGCCGGGTGCTACCAACACCGAGGACCGCTGCAAGGGCATAGCCGACGCCATTGCCAAGAGCGGCGGCAAATCCAGCCAATTGCCGCTGCCTTCGTCCAGCTTCGGCAACCCGACAGCCGTCGCCGAGGCGATCAAGGCCGCCGTGCTGAAGGACAACACCGTCGACGGCGTCATCACCATTAGTGCAGGCGACGCCAACAGTGCCGCCAACGCCATCAGCCAGGCCAATGCCGGCGACAAGGTCAAGCTCGCTTCCTTCGACATGGACGAGACCGGGCTGCAGCGTATCAAGGCCGGCACGCAGATGTTCGCGGTCGACCAGCAGCCCTATCTGCAGGGCTATCTCGCGGTGTCGTTGCTGAATGGCTTCGTCAACTACGGGCTCGACCTGCCGACCAAGCCGGTACTGACCGGACCGGGGATCGTCGACGCCGCCAATGTCGACGCGACGATGGCAGGTGCGGCGGCCGGCGCTCGTTAGCTTCTACAGACAGAGTGTCCGGCCCATCCGCGCGGGCCGGACATCATCTGCCACGCGCCGCCGACGACTGGCCGCGCCAGGCTCCGATCGTTCAAGCCAGGGACATTTCGATGACCTCCCAAGCCCATCACCAACTCGCTGCGGCAGCCACCGCGCCGCCCGCCCCGCCCTCTTCGATGCCCTCGATCGGCAGCCTCGTGCGCCGGCCCGAGGTCGGCTCGCTGATCGGCATGATCGCCGTTCTGGTGTTCTTCTCGATCTTCGGCGGCGCCAATTTCATGTCGGCCGGCGGTGCCGCCAGCTGGCTCAACGTCGCCTCGGAACTCGGCATCATCGCGCTTCCCATCGGACTCTTGATGATCGCTGGGCATCTCGATCTCTCGGTCGGCTCGATGGTCCCCGCCAGTTCGATGACCATTGCCATCCTGTCGGGCCATTACGGCCTGCCGATCATCGTCGGCATCGTCGCCGCGCTTGGCCTTGGGCTCGCCGTCGGCTTCATCAACGGCGTGCTGGTGATCCGCACCAAGGTGCCGTCCTTCGTCGTTACGCTCGCTACGCTGTTCGCACTCGCCGGCCTGACGCTCGGCCTCTCGGTCATCCTGTCGGGCAGCACCAGCGTCGCGCTGAAGAGCGGACGGACCGCCAAGCTCCTGTTCGGTGACTATCTCGGCGGCAAGTTCGAGGTGACGCTGTTCTGGTGGATCGCCGCTATCCTGATCGTCGGCTTCATCCTGAATTTCTCGCGCTTCGGCAACTGGATCCTGGCCATGGGCGGTGACGCCGTCAGCGCCCGCAATGCCGGCATTCCGACCAACCGGGTGACCATCGCGCTGTTCATGAGCAGCGGCCTGTGCGCCTCCTTCGTCGGCATGTCGCAGGCGATCCTCTACAACAGTGCCCAGGTGGCCGCCGGGCAGTCCTTCATCTTCAACTCGATCATCGCGGTGGTCATCGGCGGCGTGCTGCTCACAGGCGGCTATGGTTCGGTGGTCGGCATCGTTTTGGGCACGCTGACCTTCGCCATCGTCAACCAGGGCATTTTCTACACCGGCTTCGATGCCAACTGGGCAAGCCTGATCATCGGCGTCCTGCTGTTGGCGGCCGTGCTGATGAACAACACGTTCCGCACCATGGCGCTGACCTACGCGCCGCGCACCAAACCGAGGGCACGCTGATGAACACGCCCATGCTCAGGCTGACCGCAATCAACAAGTCGTTCGGCCCGATCGACGTGCTCCACGACATCTCGCTCGAGGTCAACCGAGGCGAGGTGCTGTGCCTGCTCGGCGACAATGGCGCCGGCAAGTCGACGCTGATCAAGATCCTCTCCGGTGTCCACAAGCCGACGTCGGGCAAAATGGAAATGGACGGCAGATCAGTCGCCTTCGACAGCCCCCGCGACGCCAGCGACCATGGCATCGCCACCGTTCACCAGTTCGGCGGGACGTTCCCGCTGATGAGCATCGGCCGCTCCTTCTTCGTCGGCGCCGAGCCGACGCGGCGTTGGGGGCCGCTGACCATCTACGATCGCAAGCGGGCCAACGAGATCGCTGTCACCGAGATGCGGCAGCTCGGGATCACCCGCATCGACGATGGCGACCGCCTCGTCGGCGGGCTGTCGGGTGGCGAACGCCAGGCGCTGGCGATCGCGCGCGCCGTGCATTTCGGCGCCAGCGTGCTGATCCTCGACGAGCCGACTGCCGCGCTTGGCGTCAAAGAGGCGGCGCATGTGCTGCGCATCGTGCTGCAGGCGCGCCGCAAGGGCATCGCGGTGATCTTCATCACCCACAATGTCGTCCACGCGTTGACCGTCGGCGACCACTTCGCCGTGCTCATCCGGGGCGCCAAGGCCGCGGACTTCCGCAAGGGTGAGAAAAGCCGTGAGGCGATCACCGACCTGATGGCCGGCGGCGAGCAGATGGCCGAGCTTGAAGCCGAGATCGAGAGCTTTTCCGCGGCCGATGACGGGCATGCGCCGGAGGGCGCGATCCATGCGTGACCAGTGAAGAGGCCCATCTCCTCCTCCGGGCATCTTCCCGTACGGCCGCCGGAAATTCCGCCGACCGCCTTTTTCAACCAACCAAAGACAGACGGCAGAGTGACAATGGCAAGATGGATCAACGCGTGCGCGACCGATGATATCGACGACGAGGACGTCATCCGCTTCGACTACGAGGGCCCGACATTCGCCATCTACCGCGGCCCCGACGGTTCATTCTTCTGCACCGACGGGCTGTGCACCCATGAGAAGGTTCATCTCTGTGACGGGTTGGTTATGGAGTACAAGATCGAATGCCCGAAACACAGCGGCGTGTTCGATTACCGGACCGGCGAAGCGCTGCGTGCGCCGGTCTGCGTGAACCTGAAGACCTACACCACGAAGGTCGAGGACGGCCGCGTGTACATTGAGGTCTGACATGTCCGATACGTTTACGCTTGCGGCTTGCGTCGAAATGCTTTGGCGCGACAAGCCGATGGAATGGCGCGTCAAACGCCTCGCCGAAATGGGTTTTGAGGTCGGTCTGTGGAACTGGCCGGATCATGACCTTGCGATGCTGGAAAGATCCGGAGCGACCTTCTCGATCATGAACGGTTACCTCAGGGGCCGGCTGGCCGATGACGAGGGTGCCGCCGAATTGTTGCAGACCGCGAAGGAAACGGCGGCCGTCGGCAAGCGCCTCGGCGTCGCGCGGCTCAATCTTCATGGCACCGGACTGGGCGAGGGCGGCCTGCCGGTCACGCCGTGCGAGACCGTCACCGGCTCGATGTGGCTCAAGGCCCGCGAGACACTGAACCGCATTGCCGACCTTGCCGAGGCCGAGGGAGTGACCTTCACACTGGAGAATCTGAACCTGCCGGTCGACCATCCCGGCGTGCCGTTTGGACGCGCGGAAGACACACTAGCGCTGGTCTCGAGCGTCAACCGACCGGGCCTGCGCCTCAACCTCGATCTCTACCATGCGCAGATCGGCGAAGGGAATTTGATCGAACTATGCCGCGCCTGCCTGCCATGGATCGGCGAGGTCCAGGTGGCCGACGTTCCCGGACGCACGGAGCCCGGCAGCGGCGAGATCAATTACCGGGGCATTGCCCGTGCGCTGAAGGATATGGGCTATCGCGGGCCGGTTGGCATGGAGGCGTTCGCCTCCGGCGATCCCGAGGCGGCGCTGCTGGCCTTCCGCGAAGCTTTTACCCTCTGAGGAACGAAAAATGGTCACCAAGAACAGCCGCTTTACCGTCGCCGACATCCGCTCCATGAAAAGCCGCGGACAGAAGATCTCCATGCTGTACGTCACTTCGCTCGAAGAGGCGGCAGCGGCGGACGCGGCCGGCGTCAACATGCTGTCGATCGAGGGTCGATTCTTCTCGCCCGAGATGCGCGAGGCGGCCGGCCGGTGCCTCGTGCAGGTCGGGCTTCCCTACGGCCCTGCCGGCAATCTGGTCACAGCAGAGGACTATCTGAAAACCGCCTACAACTTCATGCGCATCGGCGGCGATTGCTTGTACTGCGCCGCCTCGCTCGATATCCAGAAGACGCTCTGCGACAACGCCGTGCCGGTCATTGCCCATGTCGGCCTGATCCCCTCGCAATGCACCTGGACCGGCGGCTTCAAGGCCGTCGGTCGAACGGCCGAGAGCGCGCGTATGGTGTGGGATCACGTCAAGCGCCTTGAAAGCATCGGCTGCTTCGGCGCCGAGCTGGAAGTTGTGCCCGATCGGGTCGCCGAACTGATCACCAAGAATACACCGATGATCATGCTTGGCATGGGCGCGGGGCCGCATGCCGACGCGCAATATTTGTTCAGCGAGGACGTGCTCGGTCACACGGCCGGGCACAGACCGCGCCACGCCAAGACCTACCGCAACTTCTCTGCCGAATATGGGCGGCTGCAGCGTGAACGCATCGCCGCCTATCGCGAGTTCATCGCCGACATCCAGACCGGGGCCTATCCCGAGCCGCAGCATGTGGTCGCGATCGCCGACGACGAGCTCGCGGCTTTCAGCGCTGCACTTGGCCTCTGACGGATCTCGCCCCGGAAATCGGTCAGGCTTTCGGGACCGGCATGCAAGGCAGGAGCGACGGCCGGCCGCCGCTCCTTCAATCCAGCTCAGAAGATGGCGTTGGTCACCGCCTTGACCGGGCCGAGCAGGACCGATCCGTCTGGCACGCCGGCATCGATCGGGATGGCCTTATGGTTCGCCGTCGCTGCCGCGGCCATCGGCTGGCTGGCGTCGCTGGTGACGATGACGGGGGTTTTCGACGGTACGCGGTCGTAGAGGTCGATGATGTCCTGGTTCATCAGGCGCACGCAGCCCGACGACACCGATTTGCCAATCGAGCGCCATTCCGGGGAGCCGTGCAGGCGGTAGAGCGTGTCCACATTGCCCTGGAAGAGATAGAGCGCACGCGCGCCGAGCGGGTTCTTCAGCCCGCCGGGCATGCCGCCATTGTCGGCGCTGTACTGCTTCAGTTCCGGCTGCCGGGCCACCATTTCATCCGGCGGCGTCCATTTCGGCCATTTCTGCTTCCACTGGACGACGGCGTCGCCCGACCATTCGAAGCCGGCGCGGCCGAGACCGACGCCATAGCGGATCGCCTGGCCGCCGGGACGAACCAGATAGAGGAAATGACCTGTCGTATCGACGACGATGGTTCCCGGCTTCTGCCCGGTCGGATCGGGGACGATCTGGCGCAGGAACTGCGGATCGATCCTGTCGACGGGGATGGCCGGCAGATCGAAGCCACCATCGCTGACGGCCGCGTACATCGACGCGTAATCGGCAAGCGGCGGCTCGACATAGGTCGGCGGCGGCGGCTCGACCGGCCCCGGCCCGGTGGTGGCGCATGCGGAAACCGCGATCGATGCGGCGCCCAATGCTGCGGCGTTGAGGAAGCCGCGACGGCTCAGGCGAAAGGATTCGATTTCGGTTATGGACATGATTGCCTTCTTTAAGACTCAAATCGCAACAAAGCGTCAATACGCCGATCGCCGTTGCAGGTGTCTGACAACACCCGGCGCGATAGGCGGTTCCGATTCTGGCCCGAACGTGGACAAACAAAGGCGAAGCTGTGACTGCGCCGCCACTGTGGCGCTGGGGTCACAGGGTGTTGCCTAGCCGCCGGGCACCAGCGCTTCGAGCGTCGGCAGGATCAGGGCCGGCGGAAAATCCCGGTATTCCTCGGGCTGGTTGGAGCGGTTGATCCATACCGTTCGGAAGCCGAACTTGGTGGCGCCTGCAATATCCCAGCGATTGGAGGACTGGAAGGAAACCGCGCCGGGATAGAGGCGCCACCCGGTGGCGACCATGTCGTAGACTGCCGGATCGGTTTTGAAGCGTCGCACCGCGTCGACTGAGTAGATGTCGTCCAGGACCTGGTCGAGCGCGGCGGACTTGACCGCTGCTTGCAGCATTTCTGGCGAGCCGTTGGAGAGGATTGCCAGCCTGGCTCCCGAAGCCTTGAGCCCCTTCAGCACGGTCGGCACTTCCGGGTAGCAATCCAGCCCCCAATAGGCTTCCAGCAATTTTGTTTTGAGACCGGGATCGGCCGAGGGGACCTTGCGCAGGGCGAAGTCCAGCGCCTGTTCGGTCAACTGCCAGAAATCCGCATAGGCGCCCATCAGCGTGCGCACCCAGGAATATTCGAGCTGCTTGGCGCGCCAGATTTCGGACAGCAACTGGCCCTCCGGCCCGATCTGGTCGGCATGGCGGCGCACGGCGGCATGCACGTCGAACAGCGTGCCATAGGCGTCGAAGACATAGGCGGCGTATTGCATGGCAACAGTCTTGAGGCGAGGCGGGGCAAGGTGCAAGCCTTGATTGCATCGCGCCTGCCGCTGGCCTCAACAAAAACTCGCCCATGCTGGTTGACGCCAGCAGCCAAAGCATCATCCAATGTTGTCACACAAGATTGATCGGAACGGGATAACGCGATGACACTGGCGGCAGCGGCGCAATCCGCGACATGGACCTTCGTCGATGGCGACTGGTACGAGGGCAACGTCGCGATCCTGGGGCCGCGCAGCCACGCCATGTGGCTCGGCACCAGCGTGTTCGACGGCGCGCGCTGGTTCGAGGGCGTGGCGCCCGACCTCGACCTGCATGCCAGGCGAGTGAATGCCTCGGCGATCGCGCTTGGCCTCAAGCCGAACATGACACCCGAAGCGATCGTCGGACTGACCTGGGACGGATTGAAGAAGTTCGACGGCAAGACGGCGGTCTATATAAGGCCGATGTACTGGGCCGAGCACGGTGGCTACATGGGGGTGCCGGCCGATCCGGCATCGACGCGTTTCTGCCTCTGCCTCTACGAATCGCCGATGATCTCGCCGACCGGCTTTTCGGTGACGGTGTCGCCGTTCCGGCGCCCGACAATCGAGACCATGCCGACCAACGCCAAGGCCGGATGCCTCTATCCCAATAATGGCCGCGCCATCCTTGAAGCCAAGATGCGCGGCTTCGACAATGCGCTGGTGCTGGACATGCTGGGCAATGTCGCGGAGACCGGCAGCTCCAACATTTTCCTGGTCAAGGACGGCCACGTGCTGACGCCGGCGCCGAACGGCACCTTCCTGTCCGGCATCACCCGCTCGCGCACGATGACGTTGCTGGGCGAGTACGGGTTCAAGACGACGGAAAAGACGCTGTCGGTGCGCGATTTTCTCGAAGCGGACGAGATTTTCTCGACCGGCAACCATTCCAAGGTGGTGCCGATTACCCGCATCGAGGATCGCAATTTGCAACCCGGGCCGGTCGCCAACAAGGCGCGCGAACTCTATTGGGATTGGGCACATTCGAAATCGGCTGGCTGACGTACCGGTTCGTCCTTTTTGTCGCTGCGCGCTTCGCCGCAGGAAAACCGTGTGACAGTTTTCCGGAACGCGCTTAGAAAGGCAACCGGCGCTTCACTTCCGGAGTTGTCCCAGCTCAATCCAGACCTATGTTGATCCGGTATCCACACCGGACTTTTCCACGAGGGAGTACTACCCATGGCTTTTGAATTGCCCGCTCTGCCCTACGACTATGAGGCCCTGCAGCCCTACATGTCGAAAGAGACGCTGGAGTATCATCACGACAAGCACCACAAGGCCTATGTCGACAACGGCAACAAGCTGGCCGCGGAAGCGGGCATGGGCGACCTGTCGGTCGAAGAGGTGGTCAAGCAGTCGTTCGGCAAGAATGCCGGCCTCTTCAACAATGCGGCCCAGCACTACAACCACATCCATTTCTGGAAGTGGATGAAGAAGGGCGGCGGCGGCAACAAGCTTCCGGGCGCGCTGCAGAAGGCGGTCGACAGCGACCTCGGCGGCTACGACAAGTTCAAGGCTGATTTCATTGCTGCCGGCACGACGCAGTTCGGTTCGGGTTGGGCCTGGGTTTCCGTCAAGGACGGCAAGCTGGCGATTTCGAAGACCCCGAACGGCGAAAACCCGCTCGTCCACGGCGCCTCGCCGATCCTCGGCGTCGACGTCTGGGAGCACTCCTATTACATCGACTACCGCAACGCCCGCCCGAAATATCTCGAGGCCTTCGTCGACAGCCTGATCAACTGGGATCACGTGCTCGAACTCTACGAAAAGGCGAAGTAATCGATCGTCAAAAAAGCCCCGGTATTTGAACTACCCCCCGAAAGTTGGAAAAAACCGTTCGGGGGTCAGTTCAATACCGGGGCTTTTCTTTTCTGTGTCGATGTCGGGTAGTTGCGAAGGCCGACAAAAATCGTCCGATGAGAGGGAATAACCCGTCCGCCGCATCCGTTAACGTCCTGTCCTGAAATGCCTTCATCATGGAGCCAAATGAATGAGAAAGCTTGTCGTCGCCATCTCAATGCTCGCCTTTGCCGGCTCGGCCGCCTTTGCCGATCCGATCCTCGACCGGCAGGCGTTGATGAAGGAGCGCGGAAAGATCGTCGGCGGTCTGGCGAAAGTGGCCAAGGGCGACGAGCCTTTTGATGCCGCTGCCGTGCTGACGCAGTTGCAGGCGCTGCAGGCGAATGCCGAGAAGTTCGACGTCGACACCTTGTTCCCGAAAGGCAGCGATACCGGCGACACCACGGCGGGGCCGAAAATCTGGGAAGACATGGCTGGCTTCAAGGCCGTCGAGGACAAGTATCTGGCGGACGTCAAGGCCGCGGTCGCGGCGGCTCCCGCCGACGCTGACGCGCTGAAGGCGCAAGTCGACACCATGGGTTCCGATTGCGGCACCTGCCATCAGAGCTACAGGATCAAGAAAGGCTGATTTCGGCCATGGCATGGCTGAAGAAGCTCGTCGGTGCAGCCGTGGTTGTGGGCTGCGTCGGCGCGGTTACGGGATGGGTCCTCTCGGCGCCTGTGACCCTCGATACGCAGACCCTGACGCAACTCGCGCCTGGCGACGCGGCCAGGGGCAAGCGCATCTTCTACGCTGGCGGCTGCACCTCCTGTCATGCGAAGCCGGGATCACAGGGCGATGCGCGGCTCCGGCTCGTCGGCGGCCTCGAACTCAAGACACCGTTCGGCACTTTCGTGCCGCCCAATATTTCGCAAGACCCGAACGACGGCATCGGCGCATGGTCGGTCGAGGATCTCGCCAACGCCATGCTGAAGGGCGTATCGCCGTCGGGCGAGCATTTCTATCCGGCGTTTCCCTATGCCTCCTACGCCCGCATGAAGCCATCCGACATTGCCGATCTCTATGCCTTCCTCAAGACGCTGCCGGCGGTCGCCGGCAAGGCGCCGGGCAATTCGTTGGCTTTCCCGTTCAACATCAGGCGTGGCATCGGCCTGTGGAAGCGGCTCTATCTCGGCGACCAGCCCGTTGTTGCCTTGGCCGATAGCACGCCCGAAGCTGTAATGGCCGGCCGCTATCTGGTGGAGGGGCCTGGCCATTGCGGTGAATGCCACACGCCGCGCGATTTCGCAGGCGGGACCAAGAAGGGCGAATGGCTGGCCGGCGCCGTGGCCGCCGAGGGCTCGGGCATCGTGCCGAACATCACATCGGGCAAGGGGGGTATCGGCGGCTGGTCGGAAGCCGACATCGCCAATTACCTCGAGACCGGTTTCACGCCGAACTTCGATTCCGTCGGCGGCGCCATGGTCGACGTGCAGCGCAACATGGCGGAACTGACAGCGGTCGACCGTGCGGCGATCGCCGCCTATCTCAAGGCTGTACCGCCGCATCCGAACGGCTATCCGGCGCGCCAGAAGACCGCGAACTAACCGGTTGTCGGGCTACAGGTGCCGATCGCCCAGGAAATCGAAGCCCGTCTCGAAGAAATGATTGTAGTTGCAGGTCATTTCCTCGCCCGCTGCGATGTCGCGCAAGGCGTAGGTTTCCTCGGGTGAGGAGACATCGCAATTCGGCTCGTCGTCATGGTTCATATAGCGGGCGTCGTCGGCTTCGAAGACGATGTAGGCCGGATCGCGTCGGTCCGGGTAGGAATAGCGGTCGAGATAGTTCTTCACCGGTCCGGTTTCGCCCTCATAGGTCTCGACGTCGATGATCCGGTCGAATCGGGGGTCGAGCTTCCAGATCAACGTGCCCTTCGGGATGTGATGCTTTGCAAAGACGCCGATGCCTTGGATCGGCGATTTGTCGAGATAGACGTCGACGAGCAACATGGCATACCCCAGTAGAAAACATGTCAGGCAAGGCTTGCGAAAAGCCGCGCACTGGTTAGCGCGAGGCCGGTACAATTGCGAGCGGAAATGAGCAATGCGGGATTCAAAAAGTCATGATCGCGATGCCTCCGGCAGATGCCTGCTGGACACTTGCCTCCGCCGTCACCGTTGCTGCAGGGCCAGGCGGACGCCCAGGGCGCAGTAGATGCCGCCGACCACCTTGCCTTGCCATTTCAGCACAGTCGGATTTCTGCGCAGGAAACTGCCAAGCCGGCCGGCGCTAACCGCAAAGATGACCGTGCTGAAAAGGCCCAGCACGACGAAAATAAGACCCAGGGCGGTCAGCTGAAGCATCGCCGATCCGTTCTCGGGCCGCACGAACTGGGGCAGGAAGGCTAAGAAGAAAAGCGCGGTCTTGGGGTTGAGCACCTCGGTCAGGACAGCCTGTCGAAACGCCTTGCCGGCGGAAATCGCCAGCGTGCCGGCCGTTGGATCGGCCGGCACCTTCTCGACGATCGCGCGAATGCCGAGATAAACGAGGTAGGCTGCGCCGATGTATTTTGCGATACTGAATAGTGTCGCCGACGTGGCGATAATAGCCGAGATGCCGACCATCGCCATGACCGTGTGAAACATGTCGCCGGCCGCGATGCCGGCACCGGTCGCGATCCCGACCTTGGTGCCCGAACTCGTTGCCCGGGCGATCGTCAGCAGCGTGGCCGGACCCGGAATGAAGACAAAGCCGAGCACGACGGCGATGTAGGCGATCAATGTCGACAGATCGATCATCGCAGGGTCTCCTCGGTAAGCTGCGCCTTGCCCGTCACCTTCAACGCGAAGGAATAAGTATAGGCGATCTCCTCCAGCCTTGAGAACCGGCCGGACGCGCCGGCATGACCGGAATCCATATTGATCTTGAACAGCACCGGATTGTCGCCGTTCTTGCGGTCGCGAAGCCGCGCCACCCATTTGGCCGGTTCCCAATAGGTGACGCGCGGGTCGGTGAGGCCGGCAAGCGCCAGGATTGGCGGATAGTCGAGTGCCGCGACATTGTCGTAGGGCGAGTAGGCAGCGATCGTGCGGTAGTCGTCGGCGGATGCGATCGGATTGCCCCATTCCGGCCATTCCGGCGGCGTCAGCGGCAGGGTCGCGTCGAGCATGGTGGTGAGCACGTCGACGAACGGAACTTCGGCGACGATGCCGCCAAAGCAGTCCGGCGCCATATTGGCGACAGCGCCCATCAGCATGCCGCCGGCCGAGCCTCCTTGCGCGACCATGCGGTCATGCGCGGTATAGCGCTCGGCAACGAGGTGGCGCGCACAGGCGATGAAGTCAGTGAACGTGTTCATCTTGTGCGCCCGCTTGCCGTCATCATACCAGCCGTAGCCCTTGTCCTTGCCGCCCCGGACATGAGCGATGGCGTAGACGAAGCCGCGGTCGACCAACGACAGGCAGTTGGTATTGAAGGCCGCCGGCACGGTGATGCCGTAGGAGCCATAGCCGTAAAGCAGGCAAGGTGCCGATTCATCGAGCGGCGTGTCGCGATGGTGCAAAAGCGAGATCGGTACCAGTTCACCATCGGCGGCGGGCGCCATCAGCCGCCTTGTCACATAATGGTCCGCATCATGGCCGGATGGCACTTCCTGGGTCTTGAGCAACACCCGCTCACGGGTGCGCATATTGTAGTCGAACACTTGCGCCGGCGTCGTCATCGACGAATAGGAAAAGCGCATGATCTCGGTGTCGTATTCATAGGAGCCCGACAGGCCGAGCGAAAAAGCCTCCTCATCGAGAGACAGAAGATGCTCTTCGCCACTGCTGCGATCGCGCACGACGATGCGCGGCAGGCCCTCCTTGCGCTCGAGCCGGACCATATGGTCCTTGAAGCCGATCACCGACAAGATCAGCCGGCCCGGTTCATGCGCCACCAGTTCCTGCCAGTTGGCGCGGACCGGATCGTTTGCCGGCGCCATCATGATCTTGAAGTCCTTGGCGCCGTCCGCGTTGGTCAGGATGAAGAAGATGTCGCCGCCTTCCTCCATCTCATACTGGAGGCCGGGCTCTCGCGCGCACACCAGCCTGGGCTCGGCGAACGGATCGCTGGCGCTCAAGAGGCGGTATTCCGAGGTCTCGTGATCGTTGATGCCGATCATGATCCATTCATTGCTGCGGGTGCCGTCGACATTCATGAAGAAGCCGGGATCGCTTTCCTCATAGATGAGGCGGTCGTTTTCAGGATCTTGTCCAAGAGCGTGGAACAGCACTTTCGACGGCCGGTGGTTGGGGTCGAGACGCGTATAGAAGAACCCGTCATTGCGCGCGTCCCACACACCCGAACCGCCGGTGGCGGGAATCTGGTCCGCCAGTTCCTTGCCGTCGGCAAGGTCGCGCACGCGCAGCGTGTAGAACTCGGACCCCTTGTCGTCGAACGCCCACAACAGCTTGCGATGATCGGCCGAATGATCGACGCCGCCGAGCCGAAAATAGGCTTTGCCTTCCGCCTCCAGGTCACCGTCGAGCAGGATCTGCTCGGCGCCGCCGTCGCGCGGCATGCGGAAATAACGCGGCTGCTCGCCGCCGAGCTTGAAGGAAGACCCATAGGCATATGGCCCGTCCTTCATGGGAACGGAAGAATCGTCTTCCTTGATGCGGCCCTTCATCTCCTTGAACAGCTGCTTCTGCAGGTCGGATGTGTCGGCCATCAGCTTCGACTGGTAGGCATTCTCGGCTTCGAGCTCATCACGGATGCCGGCATCGAGAAGGGAGGGGTCCCGAAACATCTCCTGCCAGTTGTCGGCCCGCAGCCACGCATATTCATCAGTCCGCGTGATGCCGTGATGCGTATCGAAAACCGGCCGCTTCTCGGGCATTGGCGGGCTGACGATGGGAAATCGGTGAGTCTGGGTCATTACGTCTCGCTCTGGAGATATCTCAAACGACGGATAAACACGCCGATCAGGGCCGGTTCAAGAGCCGCGGCCCCGCGGTCAATTCGGTTCCGGAAGATGGGCAGGGAGGAGAGATGATGAAATATTCGGTCTCGTCTTGCTGCGGCCTTCACCGTGGCGTCACTAACTCAGGCATTCGCCTGCCAGTCTCATGCGACCGTATTCGCTGCTTGGCAAGTGGCCAACGTGCCGTGCCGGCATCTGTTGATCCGGGCGGTCGCGCGGCAGGCAGGTCACCTGGCGAGGGTTCGTGAAAGAAGTGCGGCAACCTGTGGTTTTGTGGACAGATGTGAACAACCAAGATTGTTGGCGCGATGGCAAAGCAAACCCGAGCATTGAACCTGCTTTTGTGAGTTGTCTCGAATGTAACGAACAGCTGACGTAACGGTAGGCCTTGCCGGTGTGGCGGGTGAAATATCGAAAAATTACATGATGCACGAAAGATTGAAGCTGATTGGCGAATAGTTGATCAACATTGCCAAATATAATCGAAAGAGCGAATTGACTTACTTGCTGTGTGGTTGCATTGATGTCCCCGTGACACGAATCGCAGGAAATCTACCTGCCGAAAATTCGTGCGATGCCCTGCCTGTAAAAAGGGCGCAGACCGACGTAACTCTTGTTGGGGCCTGAAGACCATGGATATTGTCGAAACACCTTCCAGAAACAATGATGCGCTGATCGAGCTGACCGCCGATGTGGTGGCCGCTTATGTCAGCAACAATCCCGTGCCGGTCGGCGAACTGCCGAACCTGATCTCGGATGTCCATGCCGCTCTCGGGCGCGTGGGCGGAACCACCGAACAACCCCCTGCCGACAAGCAGAAGCCGGCTGTCAACCCGAAGCGCTCGGTTCATGACGACTACATTGTCTGTCTCGAGGACGGCAAGAAGTTCAAGTCGCTCAAGCGTCACCTGATGACCCACTATGATCTGACGCCGGAGCAGTATCGCGAAAAGTGGAATCTCGACCCGAGCTACCCGATGGTAGCCCCGAACTATGCGGCGGCCCGTTCGCAGCTCGCAAAGAAGATGGGCCTTGGCCGCAAGCGCAAGGCGCGCTAGTCGCTGCTCAGTCCGGTCGAACCGACATCAACGGCGCCTTCGGGCGCCGTTTGATTTTTGGGGATTGGGGTCGTTGGCCGGCCGCAGAGGAGTCAGGCCGTCTGCGCGAGTGCCACCTCTGCATCGCGCTTGATGCGCTTGACCATCGAGCGAAGACCATTGGCGCGTTGGGGCGAGAGATGCTCGTCCAGACCAAGCCCCTTCAGCGTCGCTTCCGCATCGGTCTTCTGGATTTCGCTGGCGGTTCTTCCGGAAAAAAGCGCCAGCATGATCGCCACCAGGCCGCGCACGATATGAGCATCCGAATCGCCTGTGAATGTAATGACCGGATCGCTGCCTGGTCCCTGTTCGGTGGTCAGCCAGACCTGGCTGACGCAGCCCGGCACCTTGTTGGCGGCATTGCGCTCCTCATCGGGAAAGGGCGGCAGCGCTTCGCCCAGTTCGATCACATAGCGGTAGCGGTCTTCCCACTCGTCGAGGAACGAAAAATCGTCGCGGATCGTCTGGATCGTGGTCGCCATGAGCCGGATATAGTGACGCGACAGCGTCGCGTCACGAGAAAAACAAGGACACCGCGGGCGTCGAGAGGGCAGACGGCCCGCGGTGCGCCGTCGAGACGGCTTAATTCTTTATCGGCAGCCTAATTCTTAATCGGCAGGTTGACCGTTTCGGGCAGGACGATCTCCTGCGCCACGCTGCCCGTCATTGTCGAAGTGTCGGGGCCGGCAGACTTGTCATCCAGCATGGCGGCCGCGATCTTGGCGGTCTCCTTGGCGCGCGCGGTTATGGTGTGCATCGCCGACTTGCCGGTTTCACATACATCGGGCTTGCGCTCGCAAATGCCGGCGATGTCGCCCACCGCGTCGCGTGCCGCGAACAGGGCCTGGATCGGCCCGACGCTTGCCTGCCCCGGCTCGTCGGAACCAACGCTCAGCGGCAGCGCCAAAAGCACCAGTGAAAACCAGAAAGCCATTCTTATCAGGAAGAACATGCCTTGCCTCTCGTCGTGACCGGATCATGCATCATATGGCATGACCTCTTTTATGGGCAGGATGTTGGCACACAGCCACAAAGGACGGCTTGCGGGTTAGACGAAAATTTTCCTCAAATTTTAGGCAAATTCGAAACGAAGCGTTTTGCCGTCGATTTGTTTCATATCGAGACGATTTTCGTTACCCCGTGATAACCATCTATCTGACTGTTTCCATAGCGATTTTCTGGAATCTTGGCGGTTCTCTCGCTATCCAAGGTCCGCTGATGGCAGGCGTTCGCGGATAACCCTCCATTTACTATGGTGGCATTTGCCCGGGTTTTCGGCCGCCACCATCCCGATATTTGCCACAGGCCGGGCCTTGGTCGGCGCTGCCTTATCCATTCCTTAAACGCTGGATGAGAGTTTCAGAGCCAATCAAAACAATCTGCAAAAGCAGAGCTGTTCACGATGAGTGCGAGTGCGTTGAGTTGATGCCGATCAAGGCCAGATACGCTGAATTGCCGGGCGCGATCGCAGCCGGTTGCGAACGTATGGTCCATCCTTCGATTCTCGTGCAGAGCGGCCGCGAGCGCCAACGCCGTTTCATCGGCGTCATGCTGGCGGCGCCGTTCTTTGCCGCCGGTGCCGCAGTCACGCTGGCTACATCGGGCATGGGAGCCGCTGTGACCATGGCCGCCATCTTCGCCGCCTTCGGTCTGTGCTGGTTCGTCGCCCTGCTGGTGGCGGCGACCGGGAAGATGGCCGCGGCGGCTCCGATCTCCCTGGCGATGGCGGCCGTTGCGCTTGGCGGTCTCATCGCCGCCGCCGGCGGTTTGAGCTCTCCTGTCGCCATGCTTGCCGTGGCGCTGCCCTTCGAAGCCTGGTGGATCGGCGCCTCTCGGCGTGCGGCCGTATGGGGGGCGGCCTCGGCTATTGTCGCCATTGCCCTTCAGCCACTGGCCGCGGTCTTCTTGCCCTTCGCGGGCGCGCAGATAGCCGCTTGGCATTGGCTGGTGCCGCTGGCCTGGGCGCTGACGCTGATCCCGCGCCTGTCCGCGTTTCGCGAGAGCGCCGGTGCCGCCGATACGCCGGATACCGGCGAGCGGCTGGAAGACATCATCGACGCGGTGATCTTGCGGGTCGCCCGCCAGGGCGAGGTGATCGATGCGTCCGCCAAGGCGCGCACACTCTTGAAATTGCCGCCGGAACTGCTGTCGGGAACCGGCTTCTTCGACCGCATCCATTTGTCGGACCGTGTCGCTTATCTTAGCGCCCTGGCCGACATGCGCGATGGTGCACTGTCGCGCTGCCTCGAATTGCGCGTCAGGCTGCCCCAGAACGGTGGCGGCCAGAATGACAATCGCCAGAATGACAGCCGTCTGATGGCCGACAATTATCGGCCGTTCCTGCTCGAAATGGTTCGCGGTGAGGAGCAGAGCGACGTCTTCACGCTGGTCCTGCGCGAAAATGACGAGACGGCCCGGCTGCGTGCGGATCTCGCGCAGGCCAATGAGACGGCGGCCGCCGCGGAAGTGGCCAAGGGCCGGTTCCTGGCGGTGGTGAGTCACGAACTGCGCACGCCGCTGAACGCCATCATCGGCTTCTCGGACATGTTGCTGCATGAGATGTTCGGCGCCTTCAAGGATCCGCGCCAGAAGGAATATGTCGGCCTGGTGCGGGATTCGGGCCAGCATCTGCTGGCCGTCGTCACATCCATACTCGACGTGTCGCGGATCGAATCCGGCGCCTACACGGCGGAACCGGAGCCGTTCCGGTTCCTGGAAGCGGTCGAGATGTGCCAGTCGATGATGCGACTGCAGGCGCAGGCCAAGAACATCGATTTGCAGACCCAGATCGCTCCCGACGCCGGCGACATCAATGCCGATCGCCGCGCCGTGCAGCAGATCCTCATCAATCTCGTCTCCAATGCGATCAAGTTCACGCCTGACGGCGGCGATGTCGTCGTCGGCGCCAAGCGGATCGGTTCGCGCCTGCATTTCTGGGTCAGGGACACTGGCATCGGCATTGCCGAGGAGGATTTCGCCAATCTCGGCAAGCCCTTCACGCAGATCCAGAACGATTATACCCGCCGTTTCGAGGGGACCGGTCTTGGCCTGTCACTTGTGAAGGGACTGGTGGCGCTGCACGAGGGCACCATGTCCATCGAAAGCATGCCGGGCGAGGGCACCACGGTGACCATCAGCCTGCCGGTCAGCGGGCCGAAGGGGCGCCCGGCGAGCCAGGCAGGGGTGCTGACGATGCCGGCGACGAGGGCGAAAGGGGACAGGAATGGCTCGCTCCGCAAAACAGCCTAAGAAGGCGGTCAAACGCCGCAGCACCGCCTTCCAGGACGGTGCCATCGCCGTCGGCGGGATGATTTCGCGCAATCCTGTGCTGGTGGGCGGATCGACGGCATTCCTGGTGACGCTGTTCTATGTCTCGGCCAATGCGCTGTGGTATCAGCCTTTCCCGCACGCCGGGGCGTTCTTTGCCACCCGCAATTTCCAGGGTTTTCCGCACACTGCCTCCGACGAGCCGGAGACCACGATCAACATCGTGCGGCCCAATGCGGCACCGGCGCCGATGAAGGGCGATCCGGTGGTCGAGCAGGTGCAAGGCATATTGAAGGATCTCGACTTCTATCCCGGCACGGTCGACGGCATTTCCGGCCCCAACACGCGCAAGGCCATACAGGCCTATCAGCAGAAGGTCGGGCTCAACGCCTCCGGCGAGATCGACGCTCTGCTGCTGGATCAGCTTGGCGCAACGCCGAAGACAGCCGCCGTGCCGAAACCACAGCCCCGTCCCGACGTGGCGCCGGCCGCCGTGCCCGTGTCCCTGCAGACGAATTCTGCCCAACCGAATGCCGGGCAGGTCGACGCCGCTGCGGCCCAGGGACCCGATCCCCGCATCGTCAAGATCCAGGCCGGGCTGAAGGCGTTCGGCAATGACGACATGCAATTGGACGGCGTCGTCGGTGCGCGCACCAAGGCGGCGATCAAGGAATTCCAGTCGCTGTTCGGGCTGCCGCAGACCGGCGAGCCCGACGAGATCGTCTACGTCAAGATGCGCGAGATCGGCCTGACCAACTGAGGTCGGACGAACGAAGCCCAAAACGACTGCTCGCCCAACAAGTGAAATATCGATAGATAGCCCCGCACGGTTTGCGGAGTTTTCATGCGCGTTACATCGGATCTGTGGGTCTCTGCCTTGGTGCGCCGGGTTTTCAGCGCCGGCGGATTTGCCGCCGTGGTCAACCGTGGCGCGACCGAGGCCGGCGCTGTTTTCGTGCTGACGCGCGGCAGGCTGGGTGAAGTCGCCCTCTACGGGCCGGCGCCGCAGACGAGCTATGATTCATCCAAGCCCGACGACCGTTTCTTCAGCCTTCTCGCCGCCGGCGACGATCCGGCGGTCCTGGATGCACGCCTTGAGCGGGAGAAGAAGTTCGATCCCGACATATGGGTGGTCGAGATCGAGGGAGGAACCGTTCCCGTTGAGGAGCTTATTTCCGTGAAGACGCCCTGAGCGCGGGCGCCGCGGCTTCGTCGCTGTTCGAGGCCTTGCGGCTGTCGCTGTTTACCGGCGAAACGTCGCGAACCATTCTGGACAAGGTTTCGGCTTTCCAGCCTCGCACCCTGTCCAGAGCCACATCGCGATGCAGCAGGCGGTAGCGGTCGAGATAGGTGCGGATGGCCTGCGGATGCGGGAACAGGCTGGGATAGATGGCGACCGTGATCAGGAAGGCCCGATCCTCGCTGAAGTCGAGCGAGCGCAACGCCGCGAGTAGTGGGCCGTAGTTCTGGTTGGCGGTCAGCGAGCGCGCGGTCGAAAAATCGATGTCGAGGGCGTCCGCAAGCGCCGTCTGGAAGAACGCGGCGTTGCCCGTCAGCGCCGTCTCGCGCAGTTTGACATAGGTTTCCGAGCCGGGGAACGCATCGACCTTCGCCGCCAAGGCTTCGTCGCCGGTACGCATCATGGAGCGCAGCCTGCGCCGCGCATTCTCAGCGGCAATGCCGGGAGACTGTTGGCTTGTCGCGCTGTTCTCGGCCGTGTCCTTGTTTACGGCTGCGGCGGCTGATGCGGCGGGGGCTTGCGCCTCCGGATCCCGCACCCGCACCAGTGTCGGCCGTTCGAGCGCCCTGATCAGATCGGCGATGGTCGGGTTCAGGTCCTTGCGCCGCGCGATGGCGCGCGCGTGCGGCAGCCCATGCCGGCCGATGAGCGCAATCAAGTCGATATCGCTGACGGCGCGCGAGCGGATCAAAAGCGGCGCGGCGATATCGACCGGTTCTTCGCAGAGCCGGCGCACTAGTGCCGCGGGGGCATACTCGCATTCGGAAAGGGCGGCGGCCACGTAGCGTCGCGATTCGACTGACACGTCGTCGAACAGCGGCAGCGTCAGGTCTTCGAGCTGGCCGATCTCGCGGCGTGACGGACGGGTCAACGAGCAGAACGCCGACACCGCGGCGCGGAACAGCCTTTCGGCCTTGCCCGCTTCCGTCCGTATCGCGATTTGCCTGAAGTCCGAAGATGACACGAAGGATACCCGATACTCGATACACAGCCTTGATCACGCCCAGCCGGGACTGTGTCGGTTGAGCGGTTGCCTCGGTCAGAACCTGCTGACCTCAAGACAAAGATCAAGTTAGCGGTGATCCGTTAGCGCTCCGTTAACCCTCTGCCCGCCTTAATGATATTTGGAGGCGTTGCGTTGTGCTCCGGGGAAACCGAGAGGAATGCGCGAATCATGGGCATGGTACTGTCTTTCGTGCCGCGTGCGGCACCGACCAATCGAGCCAAGCAAACCACCGAAATACCGGCGGCGGTGATCATCTTTCCAGGCATCCGCTATGAGCGGTCCAGCACCGGCGAAGCGCGGCCTGCCGGGCCCGACAAGCCGGGATCGCCCCGGACGCCGGTGCCGCATCACTGAGCCTTGCCGAAGCCGTGACCTGATCCGTCAGGCCGCCAGTTCGTACGCTTTGGGTCGCTTAGAAATCCTGCAGCTCGCAGGAACTCTGATCGAGAAAGCGCGACACGATCGGCTTCCAGCTGTCGTCGGGCACAAAGCTGCGGATAACGAAAATGCCCTCGTCGATCGGCGCTTCGACGAAGATCGCGCCCTGCAGGTCCTCGGGCAAGTCCTTGCGCACGTCGATCATCTGCGCAGGCGTCAGCACCACGGCATCGAGCTTGCCGCCGTTCGCCGTATGGTCGTTGAAGGAATAGATGTTGTGGCCGCTGCGGTCATAGACCGACACCGACCAGAAGGGGACATTCCCCGGCGCCCTGATGCGGACCACGCCTTCCTCGAGATCGAACCGGCAGGCCGAGGCGTAAAACAGCGGGTCGACCGATTTCACCACCGGCGCGCCGCCCGCCTCGGCATCCAGCCGGTTCATCCGGTAGAGATCGGACGCCATTGACAGCCGCGACCAGGCGTCGCGTTCCGAAAAAACCGGCACCAGAAGCAGCACCACGATGTGCACGATGCCGGCGCCGACGAGGCCGAGCAGGACGGCGTGAATAAGCCTGCGCATCGCCGCATAGACACTACGCATCGCAGCCTGCCTTCACGATCCTGGGCAGCGAGACGTCCGACAGGCCGGTGCTGCTGGCAATCGGCGTGTCGTAGAAGGTCAGGACGAAATACATTCGTCCGGAACCGTCGGTTAAAAGCCAGTTGCCGGGCATCGGATGATGGCCGACCGAAATGATCACGGAATTGTCGGCCTGGCGCAGCACCTCGTAGGACTGAAGGGCTGCAAGTCGCGACTTGCCCGTGTCGACGACGCCGAGCGATTGATCGGCGGCATAGAGCGTCCAGAAGCGGGCTGTCGGGAATCCGCCCTCTATCCTGTAGCTGCATTCCCGCTTGAGCTGGTCGCCGGCGGCGTCATGTTCGGCGACGAAGGACAGGCCTTCGGCGCGGCCGAGCGCCAGCACCCCCTCGCGCGCCACACGCGCCTTGGAATAGGGGTCGGCGGCCGGCGTGCCGATGTCTGGAAAGGCGGTCCATTGGCCGATCCGGATCGCGCCGACACCGTCCTGGATCTTCAACGCATACCAGACGCTTGCGCCGCCGCCGCCAATGGCTATGGCAAGCGAAAGCAGCATCAGGAAGGCGTTCTTGAGCATGAAGGGCCGCGTGCGCGAAGGATTGCCCTTCGGGGATATCGCGGCGCGGGGCCTTGTGGCAAGCCGGCGCGATGGATTTGCCTGTCGGCCCGGCCCGCGGCTGGGCTGATGTCACAGTGCCGAAAGCGTTTCGGGCGGGGCAGGGGCGTCGAGTTTGGGCGCCGACTGGAACAGCTGCGTCATGTCCCGCAGCGTCTGCGTGGTCCGGCTGGACAGCACCGCAGGGCGTTCGGCCGCTGCGTCGGCTGCTGCCTGGTCATCGCTCTTCTTCTGCGCTTCCGCGGCCTTGGCGGCGGTCTCTTCGTCGACGAACGGCTTGTCGATGCCGGGGATCGGCTTCAGGTCGATGTTCTGGTGCGCGTAGACCATCAGGCGCTGCCACACCATCGCCGGCAGCGAGCCGCCGGTCATGTTCTTGGTCGGGGTGAAATCGTCGTTGCCCAGCCAAACGGCCGCCGTGTAGTTGCCGGTGAAGCCGACGAACCAGGCGTCGCGGTAGGATTGCGTCGTGCCGGTCTTGCCGGCGACGACGATGTTGGGAATTTGCGCCCGCCGCGCCGTGCCAATCACCGGCACGGCCGCCAGCATGGTGTTCATGGATTTCAGCGCCTGCTCCGAGAGCACCCGGTGCGGCGGGGGGGCGTCCTTGGTCCAGTCATAGACCACCTCGCCGGTGCGGGTGACGAGCTGGGTGATGCCGTGCCGGGAACCGACGAAGCCGTTCTGGGCGAACACGCTGTAGCCCGTCGCCTGATCCATCACGGTCATGCCCGACGTGCCGAGCACCATGGTCTTGTGGCCCTCGAGAGGGGATTCCACGCCGAATGATTCCGCCATCGCCTTGATCGGCGCGATGCCGAGATGGTCCTTGGCCAGCCGCACCGGCACGGTGTTGATCGACTTGGCCATCGCCATCAGCAGCGTGATGTTGCCCGCCGACTCACCGCTGTAATTGTGCGGCGACCAGTTGCCCCAGCTGATCGGTCCGCCCGAGATGATCGAGTTCGGCGTAAAGCCATGTTCCATCGCCGTGGCGTAGACATACGGTTTGAACGACGAGCCGGTCTGGCGCAGCGCCTTGGTGGCGCGATTGAACTGGCTGGCGCCGTAGTCGCGGCCGCCGACGATGGCGCGGACCGCGCCATTGGTTTCGATGACCACCACGGCGCCTTCGGTGACGTTGTATTCCTTGCCGAACTGGCGCAGGTGGAACTCGACGGACTCCTCCGCCGCCTTCTGGATGTTGGCGTCGAAGGTGGTGTGGGCAACCAGCGAGTGTTGCCCCGGCTTGGCGATCTTCTTGACCTCGTCGAAGGCCCAGTCGAGGTAGTAGTCGGGGCTCTTCTGTTCGCCGCGGTCGACGACGTCGGCCGGATGCAGCCTTGCCTGCAGCACCTGGCCCTCGGTCATGAAGCCCGAATCGACAAGATTGGACAGCACCACATTGGCGCGGGCACGCGCGGCCGGCAGGTTGATGTGCGGCGCATATTTGGTCGGCGCCTTGAACAGGCCGGCCAGCATCGCCGCCTCGGCAAGATTCAAATCCTTGACGCTCTTGCCAAAATAGAAGTCGGCCGCCGCCTCGATGCCGAACGTGCCGCCGCCCATATAGGCGCGGTCGAGATAGAGCTGCAGGATTTCCTTCTTCGACAGATTGGCTTCGAGCCACAGCGACAGGAAGGCTTCCTTGATCTTGCGCTCGAAGGTCCGCTCATTGGTCAGGAACAGGTTCTTGGCCAATTGCTGGGTGATGCTGGAGCCGCCCTGGACGACGGAGTTTGCCCGCACATTCTCGAAGATGGCGCGGGAAAGCCCCAAAACGTCGATGCCGTAATGTTCGAAGAAACGCCGATCCTCGGTCGCCAGCACCGCCTTGATGACGTGGTCCGGCATCTCGTCGACGGGCACGGAATCACGCTGGATGATGCCGCGCTGGCCGATCTCGTTGCCGTAGCGGTCGAGGAAGGTGACGGCGAAGTCGCCCTGGGCGCGCCAGTCGCCCGCCGTATCCTGGAAAGCCGGAATGGCCAGCGCAAGCATCACCACCATGCCGCCGGCGCCCAGCGTAAAGCCTTCGCTCAACAGTTCGATGATGCCGCGCCGCCAGCCCTTCAGGCGAAAGCGCCGCGAGAAGATCGTTGCCGCTTCCCAGAACTGCCGCGCCTGGAACCCGATCTCGTAGAGCGAGGAATCGATCCAAGCGTCCAGCGCCAGAAGGCGCGACGCGATCCGACCTCTTCTCTTGCGCGGTTCAGGGCTGACCATTCAAAAACCCGGCTCGGCTGTAGCGTGACCTGAAAACCGCAAGCCGGCAATTTCAGGGCGACGCCCTGTTTGACTATTCATCCATTTTGGTGGCGCCCACAAGGGCGGCGACGACACAGCCGCAAGGTTTATCGATTGACGAGCAGGGGAGGCATGAACCGGGACTGCCGCCACGAAAACGATGCGCCAGAGCTGGCGGCTTCTTGGCTGGTCATCGCGGCGAGGCCGCCGCGATGCTCGCCCGTAGCAGGACGCGCGCGCCGGCAATCGTGTGCTCGGGCTCCACATATTCCGCCTCGTTGTGGCTCAGCCCGTCTCGGCACGGCACGAAAATCATTGCGGCGGGCGCTACGCGGGCGATGAACAGCGCGTCATGAAATGCGCCCGATATCATCTGTTTATGCGGCAGCTGGAGGGAATTGGCGGCTTCCTCGACGATCTTGATCATGTCGGGAGAGAATGCCGCCCCCGGCATGTCGAAAGATCGCCTGATCGTTGCCGAACAGTGCTGAACCTCCGCCTCCGCCGCGCAGACCCGGTGCACCTCCGCCTCGATGGCATCGAGCCGTTCCGGTCGAGGATGTCTGAGATCTACTGTGAAGGTGACGGATTGCGGTATGGCGTTGATCGATCCCGGTTGAGCCGAGATCCGGCCCACCGTCAGCCGCGCGCTGGTGTCGGGCGGCATGATCGTGGTCTGCAGCCTGTGCATCGCGGCAACGGCGGCGACCATCGGATCCCTGCGGTAGGCCAGGCCTGTCGTGCCGGCATGACCGGCAGCGCCCGTGACGGAGACTTCCAGCCAGCGCGTGCCCTGAACAGCGGTGACGACGCCGATCGGCGTCAGTTCCTTTTCGAGCGCGGGGCCCTGTTCGATATGCAGCTCTATATAGGCTGACAGCGGCATGCCGGTCGGGCGAAGGCTCGCTTCCGGCAGGGCGGCGATCGTTGCTTCGAGTTCGGTTGCGAGCGACGCGCCGTCAGCACCGACAATCGATGCCCATGAGGTGACATCGGCGCCGGTGAAGGCCATCGAGCCCATGACGCCGGGCGCGAAGCGGCTGCCTTCTTCGTTGGCCCAGGCAACCACCTCGACCGGCATCCGGGTTGCCGCCTGTGCGTCCTCAAGCGCTTCGAGCGCCTCGAAGGCGCAAAGCGTGCCCAGCGCGCCGTCGAACCGCCCGCCGGTCGGCTGGCTGTCGAGGTGGCTGCCGATCAACAGTGGCGGCAGCGCGGCATCCCGCCCTTCGCGGCGGATGAAAAGGTTCGCGATGCCGTCCTGAAAAACCGTGAAGCCGCGCTCCAGCGCCAATTCGGCCAGCAGGCGCCGGGCGCCGCGGTCCTCGACGCTGAAGGCCTGCCGGTTGACGCCTCCGGCCGCCGTCGCGCCGATCCGGGCGAACGCGTCGAGCCGCCCAAGCAGGCGCTCGCCATTTATCTCTGGCACTCGAGTCACCGCTTGAGGCCATCAATGAAGGCCTTCACCCGCTGCGGATCGACCTGGTTCCACCAGACGCCGTCATGCTTCAAGGAACTGGCGACGATGACACCGTCGACAATGCCGAGAATGTCATTGGCGTTGTCAGGCGTGACACCGCTGCCGACCAGCGTCGGCAATCCGGCCGCTTCCTTGATCATCCTGATATAATCGAGGTCGGCGGCGTGGCCGGTGCGCTGGCCGGTGGCGATCACGGCGTCGGCGTCGAAGAACACCAGGTCCTTGACCTGTTCCTCGACCGGCCGATCGCCGACGATGGCATGGGCGCCATGCTTGACATGGGCATCGGCGAAGATACGGATGCCATTGGCCCGGAGCCTGGACCGGAAGCGCATGGCGCGCGCCGCTTCGCCTTCGATGAAGCCTTCATTGGCGACATAGGCATTGGCCCATTGATTGACACGCACGAAGGATGCACCGGCGGCGCTGGCAATAGAAAGGGCGGGAATGGACGCGTTGGCGAGCACGTTGATGCCGACCGGCCGGCCCAATTCCCTGCGTATGCGATCGGAGACGACCGACATGTAGGCGGAGGTTTCCGGGCCGATATCATCCGGTTTGGCGAACGGCACGTCGCCGTGGTTTTCAACGATCACGCCGTCGCAACCGCCATCGAGATAGGCTTTGGCGTCGTCGAGGCCGCGCTGGTAGATGGTCTCCACTGCCTCGCCATCGTAGCGCGGGGCGCCCGGCAGGGGGGCGAGGTGAACGACGCCTATCACCACCTTGCTTCTGCCGAAGATCGACCGCAGCGCGTCATCCGTGACCTGTTTGGAGCCGATGGCTTTGGGGGATTTTGTCATGCGGTTTCCGCTTCCGTCGTTTCCATGAGCGTTTTCATCTCCCGCCTATCGGGGCAGGATTGGAGAGTGCCGGTGCGTCCCACCGAGATGGCCGCGGCGCGCACCGCGATCCGCGCCGCGCCGGCGAGGTCGATGCCGGCCGCGAGGCAGCCGGTCAGGCAGCCGCAAAAGACATCGCCGGCACCGCTGGTGTCTATCACGGCCACCTTGGGCGCCGCGATCGATTCGATATGCCCTTCGCCATCGGCTACCAGGCAGCCCAGCGCGCCAAGCGTCACGATGGCGGCGCCAGCGCCTTGACGGATCAACGCGCGGGCGGCCTCTGCCGGCTCCGCGGCTTCGGTCAGAAGGGTTGCTTCGCCCAAATTGGCAATGGCAACGCTGACGTCGCTCAGATCCGGCGCATATCCAACCGCGAGCGGGCTGGGATTGAAGATCGTCATGGCTCCCGCGCCGCGCGCCGTCCGCAGGCAAGCCGTCGTCACGGCGGGGTCCAGATTGCCCTGCATCACTACGATGTCGCCGGGTTCGACCGACGACAGGAAATCGCTGTCCGCCAAGGGATCGAAGGCGGCGGCACAACTCGCGCTGGTGACGATGAGGTTCTCGCCTCGAGCATCGACCATGACAGTCGACCGGTCGCTTGGCAGCGGCAGCGTCGTCAGATGGCCGACGTCGAGATCGCGGCTCAACTGCTCGCCGATCCAAGCTCCGGCGGCATCGTTGCCGATCGCCGCAAGGAAGCGGACATCGGCTCCGGAGCGGCCGGCGGCCACCGCCTGGTTCGCACCCTTGCCGCCAAGTCCGTCGGCATGTCCAGACGCGTTCAACGTTTCACCCGGCTGTGGAAACCGGTCCAGCCGAAACGTCGTATCGACGCAGACATTGCCGACGACATGGACGCGCATGGCTAATCCCTGGAGCCTGTTTTATCCCGATGAAATCGGGATAAGGCTCCATCTCTTGGTTCGAGCATGACCTTTTCCGAAAACCGGAATCCACCTTTCGGAATCATGCTGTGGCCGTTGCCCAGCCGAGCATCTGTTCGAACAGTGTCTTGTATCCGTTCCAGGCGATGAAGCCCGACGGCAGCCAGTGCGGGCCGACATCCGAGGTCCAGGCGACGGTACGGCCCTTGCCGTATGATCCCGTCACCAGCAGCGGCAGCGAACGGTAGTCGGAGGAAACCGTTGCCAGAACTTCCGCACCGTCCTTGACCGTGACCTCGTTGAAACCGAGCAGGATCGGCCAGTCCTTGCCCAGACCCTTGAGGATAGGATGGCTCTGGGGGCCGACAACGACCGGCGCATAGCCTTCGGGTACCTCGACGCGGTCGTCGACCGGCAGGCAGGCGACTGGCAGAACATCCTCGACCGGCGTCTTGTGATAGCGTGCGCCGCCATTGATGCCCTGAAAACTGTAATAGCCGCCGAACATCAGCAGGCCGCCGCCATTGCCGACATAGTCGCGCAGCAGGCGCAGCCGGTTCGGCGTCGGCTTGGAGTGGACCCAGGTGTCGGGGTGGAGCAGCAGCGTGTTGGCACCAATATCGGATAGCACGACCGCGTCATAGGCCGACAGCGCTTCCATGGTCTGCGGGAAGTTCCGCTGCGCCTCATGCGCCGGCATGAAGGTGACGTCGAACGGACCGTCCTTCAGCGCCGCCAGCAATTCATCGGCACCCGTGTGATAGGTCACGGTCGGGAACTGGTCGAAGCCCTTGATATGGGTCGCGGTCGAGACCCAGGACTCGCCGGCGAGGAGAACCTTCTTTTTGGACATGCTTGCTCCTATGTCGATTTTGTCGTCGGCCTACGCCGCGAAAACGGTCTTTGGGTTGTCGATGAGCATACGGTCGATTGCCGTCTGGTCGACACCATGGCGTTTCAGCCTAGGCACGAAGTGCTTGAGGATGAAGCCGTAGCCGAAGCCGCCGAAGCGGGTCAGCATGATCTTCAGGAAAACGTCCTGCGACAGCAGTATCCGGTCGACGAGCCCCAGGTCGATCAGCGAGCGGATCGCCTGCGCATTCTGCTCGTCGGACGGTGATTGGGCGTCCTGGTCCGCATAGTAGAAATCCATGCCGATCATGTCGTATTCCAGGAAGGCGCCGCGCGTGGCCAGGCTTTTCTGGTAGGCGAGGTCGTTGTGGCTAGGGTTCATGTGGCAAAGCACCGTGTGCCTGAGATCGGCACCTTCCGCCTCCACCACGTCGAGCACCTCATGCGCCAGCCGCTCCCAGCCGGGCAGATGGATGGTCAGCGGCACGCCGGTGATTTTCGAAGCTCGGGCTGAAGCGCGCAGCGACTTGCGCTCTTCGTCGGTGAAATCCTTGCTGACGCCGACCTCGCCGATGATGCCTGCCATGATTTCGGGCTGCGTCGCCCCGCCGCCGACATCGTTGACCAGGAATTCGGTGACGTCGTCAACGTCCATCGCCTTCAGCCAGTCGGGATGGGTGTGCTGTAGGTAGAAGCCGGTGCCCATTACAATGCGTAACCCGGAGGCGCGGCCGATGCGTGCCAGCTTCACCGGGTCGCGGCCTATGCCGATATTGGTCGCATCAACCACGGTATGGCCGCCGAGCGCGCGGTACTTCGCCAGTTCCGAAAGCGCCAAGTCGCTGTCGTCGAGCGAGACGTTGTCGCGGTTCATGTAGGGGTTCATCCGCAGTTCGCCGATGATGTCCATGCTGACCGGCTGCTCGGCGATCTTCTTCTCGTCGGGGTGGCAGGGACATTTCCAGGATGTCGCGCCGTCGAGCAGGATGTGTTCATGCATTAGCGTGACGCCCATATCCGCGATCGCCACCGGGCCGGTGACTGTCATCATGGTGCCGGAACGGACGCCGATCGGCGCCCGCTCCCTAGGCTTGTCGTCGAACAGATGATCCATGTCAGCGGCTCCGCACCGCGCCCTTGAACAGGCGGAAATTGAGCCAGATGGCAATGAGGATGATCGTGCCAGTAACGATCGGGGTGAGGAATGGCGACATATGCGCCAGGATCAGCCCGTTGCCGATGACCGCGACGGTCAGCGCGCCAAGAACAGTGCCGATGATCGTGCCGCGCCCGCCAAACAGGCTGGTGCCGCCAAGCACGACCGCGGCGATTACATCGAGTTCGAAGCCCTGGCCGGAGTTCGACGAGCCGGAACCGAGCCGTGCCGCCAGAATGATGCCGGCCGACGCTGCCGCCATGCCCGACAGGATGTAGACGAACAGCGTCATGAAGCGCGTATCGACACCGGCGCGGCGCACAGCCTCGGTATTGGCGCCGATGCCGGTCACGTAGCGCCCGAACGGCGTCTGGTTGAAGGCGAGATAGGCGACCATCAGCACGGCAAGCGCCAGCAGCGCCGGCACAGGCACGCCGAGGAACCAAGCCCGGCCGATGCTGACGAACAGGCTCGTCGGCTCGACCGGGATCGAATAGCCGCCGGTGATCAGCAGCGCCACACCGCGGATGACGGACAGACCGGCAAGCGTGACGATGAAAGCCGGAATGCGCTCATAGGCGATGAAGAACCCCTGCAAGGCGCCGATTGCGGCGCCCAGCGCCAGCATGGCAACGACGACCAGCGGCCAGGGCAGGCCGGCCTGCAGCAGGACGGCCGAGAGCGTCGCGGCGAGCGCCAGCACGGAGCCGACCGACAGATCGATGCCGCCAGTGGTGATGACGAAGGTCATGGCCGCCGCCACGATCAGCAGCGGCGCCGACTGGCGAACGATGTTCAGCAGGTTGGGGGTGGTCAGGAAGGAGCCGGTGATCAGCGAGAAGACCGCGCAGACGGCAACGAAGAACAGCGCGATCGAGACGACGCTGCCATTGGCGAGCGCCACGTCCTTCCAACTTTTCTTGCGGACGCGGCTGGACGGCGGAGCCGCCATATCGGCTGACGAAGAGGTGGCATTCATGGCTGTACCGCCTCATCACGGCTCGCGCGCGCCGAGCGCGCGTTGAATTTCCGGCCGACGATCAGGTTGACGACCTCCTCGATGCTGGTCTCGCCGATCCTGCGTTCGGCGACGTTGCGCCCCTCATACATGACCTGGATTCGGTCGCAGACCAGGAACAGATCCTGCAGCCGATGGGTGATCAGGATGACGCTGACGCCGCGGGCGCTGACGGTGCGGATAAGCTCCAGCACCGCCTCGACTTCCGCCACGGCAAGCGCCGCGGTCGGTTCGTCCATGATCAGCACCGACGGATCGAAGGAGGCTGCGCGGCCAATGGCGATCGACTGGCGCTGTCCGCCGGACAGGTTTTCGACCTTGAGCCTGGTGTCGGCGATGACGATGCCGAGCCGGTCGAGCATGGCGCGCGTCTCGTCATGCATGCGCCTGTTGTCGAGAAAGGGGACGCCGAGAACGCTGCGGCGCGGTTCGCGGCCGAGGAAGAGATTGCCCGCCACATCAACCGTGTCGCAGAGCGACAGGTCCTGGTAGACCATCTCCACCCGCGCGGCGCGGGCATCCGCCGGCGATGAGAAGGAGACGGCCTTGCCGTCGATCTCGATGGTGCCGGAATCTGAAATGACGGCGCCGGACAGGACCTTGCTCAGGGTCGATTTGCCGGCGCCATTGTCGCCGACCAGCCCGAGCACTTCGCCGGGCTTCAGGTGCAGCGCAACCTCGTCAAGCGTCTGGATCGGGCCGTATCGTTTGGAAATACCGGTCATCCTGACGCGGTAGGTCTCGCCATCGCTCATCATGGTTCCAGTCTCAAAGCGGCATGTTCATTCGGTTGCCGGGCTACGCAAGCGACCATCAGGTCGTTGCGCGGCCCGGCCGTCTGGGAGGATATTACTTGAACATGTCCTTGAACTGGCCGACATTTTCCTTGGTCACGATGGTGACCGGAACATTGATGACCGGATCGATCTTCTCGCCCTTCTTGAGCTTGCCGAAGGCCTCGACGGCAGCCTTGCCTTCACCCGCCGGATCCTGCTGGACGACGGCGATGACCCAGCCCTCTTCGAGGCCCTGCACGGCCGACTTGGTCAGATCCCAGCCGAAAACCTTGACGTCGCCGGTGCGGCCCTGGCTGGTGACGGCGGAGACTGCGCCGAGCAGCGCCGGTTCGCCGGTCGCATAGAGCGTCGTCATGTCGGCATTGGCCGTCATCAGGTTTTCGGAGGCCGACAACGCCACGTCCTGCACGTTCTGGCCATCGACCGTGTCGAGGAAAGTGACCTTCTGGCCGCTGTCGGTGACGGCCTTCTTGAAGCCATCGAGCCGCTGGTTCTGGATGAACGAGTTGAGCGCGCCGACGACGCCGATCTTGGCGGTGCCGTTCAGCTTGGTCTTGACGTAGTCGGCGTAGAACTTGCCGATATCCTCGCCGGCCTTGGTGTTATCGACGCCAACGAAGGCGACGTTGTCGCCATTCGGGATCTGCGCGTCGATGGCGATGACCGGGATGCCGGCCGCCTTGGCCGCGGTGATCGCCGGCTTCACACCGTTGACATCGATGGCCACGAGAATGATGCCGTCGACCTTCTGAGTGATGTAGTTCTCGATCGCGTCGTTCTGCGCGCTCGGCACGTTGTTGGCGTTGAAGATGACGAGGTCGACGCCGGCAGCCTTTGCCGCGGCCGTCGCGCCGTCATTGATCTGGTTGAAGAACAGAGCCTGCTGGTTGATGGTGACGAGCGCATAGGTCTCGGCCATGGCGGAGGCAGAGCCGAGGGCGAGGGTCATAGCGATGGCTGCCGCGCAGCCTGAAAGGATCTTGGTAAGACGCATTCCGGTTCCCCTTGGTTTTGCGAAAAGGCCCTTGATCGGGCTCACCTGGCGCTGAGCGCACAGGCATAATTCAAGATACTTGATTGATTGTCAAGTGACTTGAATTAGCATTGGCGAAAGGAGCGCGAAGCCGCGTCGGATCAGAACGTCGCCGGCGTGTTTACCCAGAAAATGCTGGCGCGTTCATCGCCGACATTGCGGTACCAGTGCGGTAGTTCAGAATTGAAAACGAAGGAATCGCCAGTCGTCAGGCGAAACGTCTTGTCCCCGACCATCAGTTCGATGGCACCCTCCAGGAGATAGCCGACTTCCTCGCCAGCATGCTGGATCGGGCCGGCGCTTTCGCCACCCGCCTCGATATGGTGGATGTTGCACTGTAGGAGATGGCCGGGCGAATAGGGAATGACGCGCTCGAGCGAAATGCCTTCGCCGCGCCGCAGCGGATCGAGCGCGATCAACGGCCGCGCTCCCGCGCGGAAGACGATGCCTTCCTCGCCGTCGGCCTCCTCAAACATCCAGCCGATATTTGTGCCGAGCACCTCGACAAGCCGGTGGAGCATCGGAAGCGAGGGCGAGACCTTGCCGTTCTCGACCTTGGAAAGCAGGCTCTCGGAGCAGTTGGCGGCATCCGCGAGCGCCTTCAAGGTCAGGCCGCGTGTCTGCCGGGAAAGCTTCAACCGCGTGCCCAGCCGCAAGAGGCTGGTGGCAGTCGAGCGTTCGTCGCTGCCTTTGCTGGTGTGGGTATCGATCTTGTTCATTGGGACGCGCGAACATCTCCGCTGGTTCGCCTGACTCGTAAAACCGATCCCGGGCGTTGTCCATCCTGATGGAAATTGGACAACGCGTCGGGCCAATCTCACGAACCCATCCAGCGCGGGTGTCGTGCCTGCCGTTCAATAGTGGCGGAAGCGGCTCCCCTATGCCGCTTCGCGCTTCAGCGCCTGCGCCATGCAGTGAATGCCGCCGCCGGTCTTGGAGATCTCGCTCATGTCGATGGCCGCGACCTCGAAGCCGCGCGCCTTGAGCTGGCCGATCAGCGTCTGGCTCGACGTTGGCGCGATGACCCTGTCCTTGCCGAGCGACATGAAGTTGCAGCCGAGCGCCATCGTGTCCTGGAACGGAACATCGATGATCTCGTGGCCCTTGCCCTTCAGCCAGTCGACGATGCCGGGGTCGGTACAAGCGAGGCACACCGCGGTAAGCTTTTCGGCGATCGGCACGACCATCAGGTCGATATGCACGTAATACTCGTCGATGAAGGCGATGCGGGTTTCCCAGCCCTCTTTCTCGAACCATGACTGCACCTGGCGGGCGCCTTCCTCCTGCGTACGGGCGCCGCCGCAGCCGATCAGAACGACGCCGTCCTCGATGACGTTGAAGTCGCCGCCCTCGAATGTGCCTGCGGTGACCATGTCGTAGATCGGGATGCCGAGCTTTTCATAGGTGCGGATCGCCGCGTAGTTCTCGCCGCGCCGCCACCAGTTGGCCATGGCGGTGATGAAGGCGCCATACGGCGTCATCACGCTGGAATCACGGGAATAGACCTGCATCGGCAGTTCCGGCGTCGGCTCGTGCCAGTGGATGTTGACGCCGAAATGCTCGTAGGCGGCGACAAGGTCCTTGTGCTGCGCCTGCGCGATCTGGACGTTGCAGGGCGCCTCGCGCAGATGTTTTCGCGACAGCGAACTGGTGGACAGATGGCGCAGGAAGTTCGGCGATCCGAGCAGCACGTCGGTCAGCACGTCGGTCTCGTTGGCGAAACCCCAATATGTCAGCGGCTTGGTGCCGCCGTTGGGATTGCGGCGCTGCAGCGAAAACGGCTCGGCGACGATGCGATCATGAACGGTCATGCGGTTCTCCTCGTGGGCTTGTTCTCAAGGGTTGGTCGGGTCATGCATTGCTTGGGATCCACCAGTCGCGGCCACGCGCGGTTGTGACATATTCCGGCCAGCGGAAGTTGATCGGCGGTTCGTAGTCGCAGAGCGGCGCGATCCAGTTCGACCCGCCAACGCCGCCGCCAGTGCGGGTGATGAACTCGTCCATTGCCGCATCGCGGGCTTTTGCGTCCTCGAGCAGGCGCAGCGCCGCCAGAGCGATCGTTTTCGCCGCGCAGGTGACCATCGGATCGATGGTGGCGGCAATACCGCCCAGCGCGTTCATCGCCCAGGTCGGATAGGCGTGGCCGCCTGTCGAGCGCAGCGCCGGGCGCGCCACATAGACCCTTGCCGTCGGTGCATGCCAGCTCATGTCGGTGTAGTCGTCCGAGGTCGAATTCACCTGCGAGGGCGGCAGGTCGCGGCGCAGGATCGCCTCGGCTTCCTGCGGCGCGATCAGCCGCTCCAACTCGTCGATGAACGGATTCTCGCTCGCGGCGCCCCCGGCATTGACCTGGATTTCACGGCCGATTTTCCGCGCCGCCTCGTCCCAGCGTGGCGGCCCGACCGTCGAAAGCGCTTCAAAGGCAATCCCGGCCATGGCGTGATTGGCAAGCCCCGGGCGCGACTTCGACACCCAATGGCGTTCATGGCGGCAGCCGCTGATCGCGGCGGCGGCCGCGGCATTGCGGTCGAGCACGGCTGTCACCTGTTCGGCCATCCCGACGGTCGGCACACGGATCATGTACTGGATCTCTGCGAGACCGGCCGGCAGATTGTCGGCGGTCGCCTGCCCAGCCGTCAGGATCGCCTCGCTGATCGACCAGCCGCCCTGGTGAGGCAGCATGGAATCGCGCAGCGCCTTGGAGACCATGTACATTGTCATCAGCGCGTCGTTGGCGCCGGGCGCGCGGACCGCCGAATGCGCCTGCGGGATCGGCGCGCCGTCGCTTGCGCGAACCCAATTTTCGGGCTCGTCGCAGATGAAGCGGTAGATCATGGCATAGGCCGCACCGCAATGCGTATCCCAGCGCGCCGTGTTGCAAAGCGGCAGCATATAGAAGGGATGGAAGGAGATCATGCCGGCAAGGCCGTCATAGTAACCCTTCGCCGCATGGATCGGTTTCGAGCCGCGCACCTTCTCCGCCGGCTCGCCGGTGAAGCGCAACGTACCTGGGATGCCGTGGCGCTGCATCGCCGCCTTCGTGGCGAGCAGGCCGCCGAGGCTTGCCATGCCCAGCCCCGAATGCGGATCGGTGTGGCCGCCGGCCTCGACGCCAAGCCCGTGCCGCGGCTGCTTTACCGTCACCGCATCCTGGCAATTGCCGGGCACGGCGTCATATTCGGTATAGAGGCCGATGGTCGGCCCGGCGCCATTCGTCCAGTGGGCGCAAAAGGCCGTCGGCATGCCGCCCGAGCTCTCCTCGACGGAAAAGCCCTCATGCTTCAGCCGCGTCACATACCAGGCCGCCGACTGGTATTCTCGCCAGGCGGTCTCGCCGAAATCGAAAATGGTGCGCGTCCATTGCGACAGCTGCGGCTGGATGCCGTCGATGCAGGCTAGCGCTGTGTCTTGCGCCGATGTCGTCACCGGTTTGTCCATGCCTCAAAGAAAGCAGTGAAGCGGCTCGCCAAAAAGTGATATGTTTTCCCGGTTCATGCAAATTCGGTTCACCTCTTGAGAATTCCATCCACACAGGCGCTGCGCGCCCTCGACAGTTTCGCCAGGCATGGCAGCGTTTGGCGCGCGGCCGACGAACTGCACCTCACCCGCAGCGCGGTGAGCCACCAGTTGCGCCTGCTCGAACGCGACCTCGGCTTCGATCTGCTCGAGCGCATCGGCAAGGGCGTCGCGCTCACCCCGCGCGGCCAGCGCTATGCCAGTGACGTGCGCAAGGCGCTGACCGTTCTCGGCGATGCGGTGACGCGCGATGCCGGCACAGGCGTCGGAGGTTCGTTCGCCGTCTCCTGTACGCCGGGCTTCGCCTCGCTGTTTCTATGCACTCATATTGGCGAATTCCGTCAGATGTACCCCGATGTGGCGCTGCGTATCCTGACCCCCAGGCGGCTCGATGAGGTCAGCAATGCCGATGCTGACGCCTTCATTGCCTTTGGCGTCGGCAACTGGCCGAACCGCATGGCCGAGCTGCTGTGCGAAATCTCGTTCACGCCGCTCTGCAGCCCGACGCTGCTGAACAAGGTCGGCGGCTTTTCGAAGCCGGCGGACGTGTTGCGCGCCAATCTGCTCCATCTCGACGATACAGAGGATTGGGCGCGCTGGCTGGCCCTGTCCAAGGTCGAAAACCCCGACACCGAGGGCGGCATCTTCTTCTCCGACATGAACCTCGTCTTCTCGGCGGCGATTGCAGGCCAGGGCATTGCCATGGGCGATGAACTGACCAGCCGCCGGGCACTCAGCGAAGGCCGGCTGGTCAGGCCGTTCGACATCGCGATCAAGTCGCCGCGCTCCTATTTCCTGGTCTCCGAACACGCCAAGGCTTCGCACCCGGTGCTGGACGCGTTCGCGGGGTGGCTGAGGTCGAAGCTCTCGGAGAGCCGTATTCAGCCCTATTGAGGGCGAAATGGCGCCAGCCGCGCAGACGTGAATCAAATTTGCCGATCCGGCGAAAACTATTCGGTTGCGGTGAGCCGTCGGCCTGCCTACGATTTCCGCCTGGGACTGAGGAAGAGGCAGGATGCAGCAACCCGGCCGGGCCGCAGAGATCAAGGCAATCGGGATCGGCAAGAGCTTCGGCTCGTTCCGTGCGCTGGACAATCTGTCGCTCAATATCGGCCGCGGCGAGTTCCTGACGCTGCTCGGCCCTTCCGGTTCGGGCAAGACCACGTTCCTGATGATCCTGGCCGGCTTCGTGCAGCCGTCCCAAGGCAAGCTTTTGAGCGACGGCACCGACATCACCGACCGCCCTGCCGAACAGCGCGCCGCAGGCATGGTGTTCCAGGGTTATGCGCTGTTCCCGCACATGAGCGTCGAGGCCAACATCGCTTTCCCGCTCAAGGTTCGCAAGAAATCGGCCGCCGACATCAAGAAGCGCGTCGGCGAGATGATCGAGCGCGTCGGTCTGATCGGCCACGAGAAGAAACTGCCCTCGCAGCTCTCCGGCGGCCAGCAGCAGCGCGTGGCGCTGGCTCGCGCCCTGGTGTTCGAACCGGGCGTGCTTCTGCTCGACGAGCCGTTCTCGGCGCTGGACAAGAGCCTGCGCGGCCAGATGCAGGCCGAGATGAAGCGCCTGCATCAGGAAACCGGCACCACTTTCGTCTTCGTCACCCACGATCAGAGCGAAGCGCTGGCGCTGTCGTCGCGCGTCGCCATCTTTAATCATGGCAAACTGCTGCAGGTCGGCGCGCCGGACGAGGTCTACGACCGTCCGGACAACCGCTTCGTCGCCGAGTTCCTCGGCGAGATCAACATGCTGCCGCTGAAGGGCGTGCGACCGGCCGACAATGGCTCGACCGGCCTTTGCGAGGACCGCGCGGTGAGCATGCATTGCAAGGCCGAGAAGGTCCGTGGCGACGCCATCCTGGCGATCCGGCCCGAACACATGTCGATCGCGCGCGAGGCGGCCGTCGGCGAGAACGGCATCGCCGCGACCGCCATCGCCTCGACCTATCTCGGTGCCGCCACCAAACTTGATCTCACCACACGGCAGGGCGCCAAGGTGACCGTTTCGGTGCCGAACGAGGTCGCCGCCGCGGCACTGAGCAAAGGCAATTCCGTCTGGCTGACCTGGCCGGCGGAAAAAGGTTTCCTCCTTCCGGACGGAGGACAATGAGCGCCGGCGCGGCCTGATCCGCCGCACCGGCTTCCGGAAATGATCAACGACAAAAAAGGGGAACTGACATGACAAATGATACCAAGAAACAGGCCATCGACAGCCTGTCCGCCAGGGCAGGTCGCGGCGAGATTTCACGCCGGCAGTTCACGCAGCTGGCAGCCCTCGTGCTTGCCGGCACGCCGATGCTGCTGCGCTCGACCGGTGCCTTCGCCCAGGCCAAGGAACTGGTGCTGGTCAATTGGGGCGGCGACGCCATCACAGCTTACGATGCGGCCTATGGCCAGGCCTTCACCAAGGACACCGGCATCACCGTCAAGATGGACGGCTCGGGCCCGACAGAAGGCGCCATCTCGGCGCAGTTCAAGAGTGGCGCCCCGACCTGGGACCTGGTCGACGTCGACCCGTTCTCCGCCATCACGCTCGGCGCCCAGGGCGCACTCGAGCCGATCGACTACAAGATCGTCGACAAGACGAAGATGCGCCCGGGCTTTGGCTGGGAGTATGCCGCCTCGACCTACTTCTTCTCCTATGTCATCGCCTACGATTCCGAGAAATACGGCAGCAATGCCCCGACCGGCATGGCCGACTTCTTCGACGTGAAGAAGTTCCCCGGCAAGCGCTCGCTCTACAAATGGGGCGTATCGAGCTGGGAAGCGGCGCTTTTGGCCGACGGCATCGCGCCGGCGTCGCTCTACCCGCTCGACCTCAAGCGGGCGCATGACAAGATCGCGGCCTTCAAGGAAAACGTCGTCGCCTACTGGGGCGGCGGCGCCGAGAGCCAGAGCGTGCTGCTCAACGGCGAAGCCTCGATGGCCATCGTCTGGTCGACCCGCGCCTCGCTGATCGAGCAGGATTCCGGCGGCAAGATCAAGTTCATCTGGGACCAGGGCCTGATCTCGCCCGGCGCGCTGGCCGTGCTCAAGAACAATCCCGGCGGCAAGGACGCGGCGATGAAGTTCATCGCCAGCGCGCAGGATCCGGCAAAGCAGCTCGTCATGTTCGACAAGCTCGGGCAGGGCCCGGCCAATCCGGCGGCCGACGCGCTGATCCCCGCCGACAAGAAGCGCATCAACCCCGTCGATCCGGAGAACATGAAGAAGCAGATCGCGCTCGACATGAACTGGTACGCCAAGAACTACGGCGCCGCGCTCGACGAATACACCAAGATCATCTCCGCCTGACAGCGGGATGCTGATCTGAGATGAGAGGTGTTCTCTCCGACAGGATGGGCGCGGCGCTGTTGATGGCGCCGCTGCTCCTGTTCCTTGTCCTCGCCTATGCTTGGCCCTTTCTCGGCGTGGTGAAGTGGAGCTTCACCCTGCCGACGCCTGGGCTTGGCCAGTACCAGGCGCTGCTCACCGACGATCTGGTCCAGTCGGTGTTCATCCGCACGCTGCGGATCGCGGCAATCGTCACTGTTGTATCCGTCGCCGCCGCCTATGCGATCACCGTCGTCTGGGTGCGCGGCAGCCCGGCGCAACGCCTCGTCGCCGAATTCTGCATCCTGGTGCCATTCTGGATCTCGGTGCTGACGCGCGCCTTCGGCTGGGTGGCGCTTCTGTCCAATCGCGGCCTGATCAACACCTGGCTGCAGTCGATCGGCTTCATCTCGGAACCGCTGGCCTTGGTGCGCAACGAATTCGGCGTCATCGTCGGCATGACGCATTTCCTCATTCCCTTCGCCGTCTTTCCGCTGGCATCGGCCATGCGCAGTCTGGACGACCGTGTGCTGCTGGCGGCGCGCGGGCTCGGCTCCAGCCGCATGCGCACCTTCTGGACGGTGTTCGTGCCGATGACCCGCTCCGGCATCATCGGCTCGGCGCTGATCGTCTTCGTCTTTTCGCTAGGCTTCTTCGTCACGCCGGCGATCCTCGGCGGCGGCCGCAGCGTCATGATCGCCGAACTGATCTATCTCCGCATCTTCCAGAGCCCGGATTGGGGGCTGGGCGCGGCAATCAGCGTCGTGCTGGTGCTGTTCGTCGGCGCGCTGATGGCGCTGCTGTTCCGCTATGTCAGGCCAAAGCAGCTGATCTGATGCCGACCTATCGCCCCGGACCCGTCTCGCTGATCCTCGCCGTGTTGGTGGCGCTGTTTCTGCTGATGCCGCTGCTTGCCGTCATCCCGGTGTCGCTGACGCCGAGCCGCATGCTGGCGATGCCGAATGGCGAGTTATCGTTGCGTCACTATCGCTCGCTGATCGAGGATCCGCGTTGGCTCCAGTCGATCCTGCTGTCGATCCGTATCGGCATCGTCAGCAGTGCGATTTCCACCGTGCTGGCACTCTGCTTCAGCCTCGGCGTATGGATGTTCCAGCCCCGCTTTACCGCCGCGCTCGTCGGCTTCGTGCTGTTGCCGATGGTGGTGCCGCCGGTGGTCTCGGCGATCACGCTCTACTTCCTGCTGACCTCGGTCTCAGGCTTCAGCTCGTTCTTCGGCTACGACACTTGGCTCGGCGTCGCCATGGCGCATTCGGTGATGACGGTGCCTTTCGCCACGGTGCTGATCCTGGTCTCGCTGAGCCAGCTCGACCGCCGCATCGACCTTGCGGCGAGGGGGCTGGGCGCCAGTGTCTGGGAGCGCGCCACCCGCGTCATCATGCCCAACATCAAGTTCGGCATCATCACCGCGGCGCTGCTGTCCTTCGTGCTGTCCTGGGAAGAGATCGGCGTCACCCTGTTCATCACCTCGGTCAACGCCATCACGCTTCCTCGCCTGATGTGGATGGGGCTGCGCGACAACATCGACCCGGCGATCGCCGCTCTCTCGGTGATCCTGATCATCATCACGGTGCTGGTGTTGGCGGTGAGGAGTGTGGTCACGAGGCAGCGCTAAGCAAACCGCACCGAGACGCGTCCGAACCGGCCCAGATCGCCAACCACTTCGTCGCCGGCCTCGACCGCTATCGGCGTGACGCAGGTGCCGGTAATCACCACCTGTCCCGGCTGGAGCGCGATACCGAGGCCCGAGAGTTCATTGACCAGCCATGTGAGCGCAATCCTAGGGCGTGGACTCAACATGCCGTAGCCATATTCGGAGCGAGGCAAGGTTGAGGGTGGCCATGTAATTTCGCGCGAGTTTGTCGAAGCGGGTTGCGGCGCGGCGGAATTGCTTGAGCCTGCAGAAGAAGCGTTCGATGCGATTGCGCTCCCGATAGAGTTCTGGCGGGACCACGCGTTTATTCTTAACGTGCCGGCGGGTTGGAATGTTGGCGCAGCCCCCGGTTCTGGCGATGAGATCAACCAACCGCCAGCTGTCGTAGCCTTTGTCGGCGACAAGCGCTTTT
>NZ_AXAE01000018.1 GCF_000472705.1 Mesorhizobium erdmanii USDA 3471
GAGAGACCGGACCGGGATCGCACGATGTGATCGGCGATCTGCTGCATCGGCTGGATCTTCATGGCGATGTGGAACCAGTCGATGATGTGGGCCGTCGGCTTTGGCATGGCGCGGGGCAGCCGCTTCAGGATTTCGGCGCCNTCCGANATCACNGTGACGTCGCCAAAGCCGCTATATCCTTCTTGCTGAAGCGCATGGAGCGCTCGATCCCGGATTGCCCGTTGGTCGGTGCTGCTGGTCGCGAAATAGCGGCCGCCACCTTCGCCCCGCCCGCCGCGGCCGCATCGGGCCACGACGAGCTCGAAGTTGCGCGCTGAATTGGGATCGGCGCTGCGAACATGCGCCAGTATCGATGCTGATGACGAACTCTTTGCGGCGATCGCCGGGCAGCTGCATTTCAAGCTGGCGTCGTTCGTCCGTTTGGGCACTTGCGTGCAATTCTTCGTCAGCAACCTGATCGTCGAGCCGTTCGCCAATCCTGATGGTTCGCTTGCGCACGGTGGCATGCGTCTCGGTCGGCTCAACAGGTAGGAATTCGGCAAGCACATCCGCTGCCCGTCGGTACGGCATCATGCTCCCCAGCCGCGCCGTCAGTTCCATCAGCTCGGCTGTCGCTCGATCGGGGCAGATCTCCTTCAGCGGCGCGAAGGCAATGACCATGCCCGGGTAACAATCTCGGCACATCATCCAGCGAGGATTGCGCACCTCCACGGTGCCGAAGACGGTCCGGATCTGGCGCGTCGTGTAGTCCTTGACCGGCCGAAACCTGTGGCAATCCGGGCAGACCCGGCGAAAGAGCGAATACGTCTCCGCCTCGTGGTTCACAACCGCGCTCTGCAGCGCCGTCATGATCGTCTTACCGTCCTCGATCGACAGGCCAATGTCGCCGTCAGACAGACGTTCCCAGCTCTTGTCGATATGGACCGCCTTCCGGCAAACGTCACCGAACTCGTTCCTGCCCTCGATCGTGATCGTCCATTCTACCGCCATCGCTTTCCCTCCGAACAAAGCGACGCTCATGGACTACGCGGACCTAACAATCCTTATTCGACCCCAGACAAATTACCGGTCTCAACAGATATCAACGGCCGCGTATCTCATTGGGGAGATCGCCTCTTGCGAACCTATCTCTACGAGGCGGCAAGCGTACTCATGCATCGAACGAAGAAATGGTCTTCGTTGAAGGCGTGGGGCCTTCGTCTGTCAAAGCGGATAGGTATGAAAAAGGCGAAAGTGGCGGTTGCTCGCAAGATCGCGGTTCTGCTCCACTGCCTCTGGGTTGACGGCACCAGCTTTGAGTGGGGCGGCGAAAAGAAGGCGTGACAGATCCGCACTCGATCCCAATCGCGGGCCCGTTTCCGGAACCCGTGATGTCCCGCCGGGACGGTGTTTGTGGTGACCTCGTTGAATCGGCTGACGTCGACTTCGAACTTCGTTGCACACGTTGAGGCGCCCGACCCGAACATCATCATGAGGCATTCGACCTCGGAAAGGACCATGACCCCGGCGATGACAGAGCGAAACTCGGATTGACAACCACCCGCAATTAAAGGGCCGATTCACAGTCGGCCCGCATCCGGCGGCGGCACAGCCGCGGGCGTGCTCGCTTCCACAGTCGACGGCTGCTCCATAGCCAGATACTTCATTCGCCAAGCGTCCACTTAAATCTAAGCGGACACTAACGCCTCAAGGTAGGCGTCAGTAGGCGGCCTTCGTCGTATGCGTACGGCATGGCGAACGACAATCACGAACCAGACGAGCCAGCTCTCGCCGCATAACTGCCCCACAGTTCCTCATGCTCCCCTTATCGACCTGAAGCAGGCTCTAGGCGCAAGCCTCCATGTGTAAAGCAAGGCCAGATTGCCCCGTCGGGCAAAGGATCTTTGAAGCGCCATTGGAACGGCGATACATAAAGGCCGCCAAGCTGCCGCAGACATTGCGGGGCTGGAGTTCAGGGCGGGGGCTCTAGATTGGGTAGAAGCCGGATGCACCGGTGGAACGACGGTGCGTTACTCCCGCAGCATGCGCCCCAGCGCCAACATTAGTGGCTTAGTGATCACATCGCCGGCATCGGACAATGCGTGTGGATGGGACGCAAAGCGCGCAATGACCATCTCCGCCTTCGGCGCAATATAAAGCCGCTGCCCGTGGATGCCCCGGGCTTCGACAGCGCCGAGCTCATTGTGCGTTACCCACCACTGGCTCCGATAGGTATAGCTATCTGCAAGCGTGGCTGAATGGCGGCCGCGCTGGACGTCGTCAAAGATCGAAGCTGGAATGATCTGGATACCATTCCATGTACCCTCGCACCGCATCAGTTCCCCGAAGCGCGCAAGGTCACGCAGGCTCGTGCTCAATCCGCCACCCGCCATCGGCATACCGGCGCTATCGACGATGATATACGCGTCGTCTTCGCAGCAAAGCGGGTGCCACAGGCGGTCCTGCAGTAGTTTCGCGAACGAGTGTCCCGTCACCCGAGCCATAACCCACGCCAATACCTCGGTGTTGATGGTCAGATAATTAAAAGGGCCACCGTGCGAGCCCTTGCTGCGAACGGTTTGCAGGTAGTCGCAAACCGTCTGCGGCCCCCCATAGCCGGCGAACCTTGGACTAAAGCCGCACGCACGTGCATATTCCCACAGATCCGAGTTCTCGTCGGCGTAGACTTCGGTGTGCGCCAGGCCGGTCTGCATGTCCATCACCTGGCGCAGGGTGGCGTCTGCCCAGCCCGATCCCTGCAGCTCCGGAAGGTAGTACGGGATCAGCTTGCTGTCATCGAGCACGCTTTCGTACACAAAAGCCGCGGCGAGGGTGCCTGCATAGGACTTTGTCACCGAATGACAGGCGTGCGGGCGATGCCGCTCAAGCGCACCCAAGTATCGCTCGTATACGATGCGGCCACGATGTAGCACCAGGATGCCGTCGGTGTAAGTGTCGAACAGCGCCTCGTCGAATCCGCGAGAACGGCCGTTGGTGTCTGTAAATGCCAACGCCTCGATCTCGCTCGTTTTGTCGAGGGTCTCCAGACCCGATAGGGCGCCCGGTCCGCGCCTCACATTGACGGTAGGGGTGAGTTCGCGCATGTGCGATAGCGACCACCGGATCTGCGGGAAGCCGCGGAAGGCGTCGCCTTCGAATGTAATTTGTTTGTCAGCGGGTGGCGGCGTACCCTGCATCCAGCCCAGGACGCCGGGGTCGGACGCGTAGCCATCGAGATAGCGAACTCCATCCAATTTCAGCGTGCCCATGTGATCCTTTTCGTGACCAAGAGTACGCTCGCGAACTGTGAGCGCGACTAGGCTAACTTCTAATGGTGACGAGCGGAGAGCGGGTCAAATGCGGTATCGAGATCAATGGGATAGATGGGCCTGCGAGCTCGATGCCAGCTGTAAGCAGCCATCTTGCCTGTCGTGAGGCCTGGCGGATCAGTGGTCACAATCGCCTTTGCCCTGGACTCGAAAAAAGCTCTGAAATGAACGGCCGATTTGACGCAAATGATATGATACTGGGTGATGTCCGCACCAGTTAACAAGAACGGACGGTCGTCATAAGTTTGATCGTACAAATTCTGCGTAACGATAATTTCTACATTTCCGACACGCAAGCGAGCGGTTTTCCCGTAGGATACCGGCACTTGTGCATACATAGGGGTTACATATATGGCATTACCGTTTGACAGTGCGCAGACCGTTGCGTCGCGGAGCTCGATAGGCGTGCCATGAAGTTCGTCAGTCTTTGCGCCGAGCAAACCAGATACTTTCCCCCCTACGCCTACCTCATGAGCAAGAGCGGCAATCTCAGGGTCGTACATGTATCCAAAAATCGCCTTGGGAAGATTTCGGGTCAAAATCTCGCGTAAAAGATGGGTTCCATCCCCGGGGGCCCCGCCCCCCGCATTGTCAGATGTCTCATTGATGACGATATACCCGCCGCCAGGCTTGTTGAGCTCGGCCAGAGCCAGATCAACAGCCGCGTCCGGCATGGGGAAATCATCCGCTTTCATGTGCCCACGTATGTCCCAGATGTACTTGGCGATCTCGGAAGCGGCCTCCGCTGCGCCATTTTCTGCGACAACCACGACTGACGCTCCAACGGACGGCACATCAGCAGCGGCGAATCCCTGGAAGAACGTTGCATCAATTAGGTGATGTTGATCAACGTAATCGGCGATATACGCTGTCACAGATTTCAAGGGTTCAACCGAAGTCTGGCCCATTTTGAAAACGAGCAGAGGAAGTTGAACGAGCGCCGTTTGAGGGGGCACCTCGCCGCGCAGCATGCCGATCAACGTTTTCATGGCCAGGTAGCCAGCTTCCGCCATATCGGTGTGGGGATATAGCTTACAGCCGAACAGGCCATTCGATAATTCAACCATTTGCGGCGTAATGTTCCCGTGCAGATCAAGCGCAGCGGTAATGGGCATGTCCGGCCCGACGACCTCCCGCAGTCGTTCTAACGTATACGCTTCCAAGTCATCGGTGTTCTCCGCACACCCGGCGCCGTGGAGCATCATGCAGATCCCTGCATATTCGCCCCTCCGTGCGTCGGCGATGCGAACAAGTTCTCCGACGACAAATTCAACAGCCTCTGTGGTGAGTTTCGGGCCCGCGATATCATGGACTGCCACGCCCGGGATCAATTCGACAGCATGGTCTTCGGCCGCTCTTATCATTCCCCCCAGATAGTCAGGCGTGTTCCGAAATTGGGTGAAAATGTCGTCACCCATGAGCAATCCATTCGGGGCCCAGCGATCGAGATCTGCGGTACCGGGGGCAAAGGTGTTGGTTTCATAACCAATCCTACCGAACAATATTTTCATAAGTTCCTCACGTTGGGCGCACTTCGGTATTCCTCAGGTTCCCGGCCGAGCAGTGTCTAGGATACTCCCGGGACGAACGCGAAGTGCTGCTCGATGTCTGCAGACGCCAGTCGTGTTGAGATCAAACGGCTAGCGTCAGATTGGCGTGGTGCACGCACGTGTCGTGTGCACCACGCCAGCCAGGATCAAATCAAGCTTCAAACCAGCAACGGGCAAAGTTCTTCGCTTCGCCATGGAAGTGATCACCGACGAAGCCCTGAACGTTCTTGGCTAAGCCATTTATGGAGGCTGCGAACATCAGGGTGATGTGGCCTGCGTCTTCCTGCACCATTTTCGCCGCATCATGGTAGATTTGTTTGCGCTTCTCAACATCCAACTCGGACCGGGCCTGGGCAAGCAGTTTATCAAATTCCGGCCGGTGCCAGTAGCTATCATTCCACGGCGAGTCACTCGCAAAGGGCTGCGTAAACGCCTGATCTTCCGTGGCAAGACTGCCGAAGTAGGATACGCAGAACGGCTGTTTCATCCATACATCGCTCCAATAACCGTCGCCCGGCACGCGTTTTGGATTGATGGTGATGCCGGCTTTGGCGGCTGATTGCTGAAAGATCTCTGCCGCGTTGACGGCGCCTGGAAATATGGCTTCTGAGGCGATGAGCTCAATCCGGCCGCTATGGCCTGACTTCTTATAGTGAAAGCTGGCTTTGTCGGGGTCGTACTCGTGCTGCGGCAACGGAGAATACAAGGGATAGATTGAATTGATAGGGTTGTCGTTCCCAATCGAGCCGTAGCCTGATTGCGTCGTTTTCAGGATAAGCTTGCGATCCACGGCGTACTTGAGCGCCAGCCTGAGATCAGGATTGTCGAAAGGCGCCTGGTCGGTCCGCATAAGGAAGTAGTAGAACGTAGTCGTGTCGGCCACATCGACCTTTACGGTTGGGGCGCTCTTGATCCGTGCAACCAGATTTGGTGTGATTTTCGATGCGAAATGTGTCGTCCCACCCAAAAGCGCCGAAAGCCTTGCGGAGTCGTCATTGATGACCACAATTTCGAGCTCATCGAAATACGGCTGCTCGGGCCTGAAATAGTGGGGATTGCGCTTGAAGCTGTAGCGGATGCCTGGCTGTGCGGCCGTTAGGATGAAGGGGCCCGTGCCGATGCCTTTGCTCGGATCCTCTCCTTCGGGCTGGGCGATGATATTGGTCATCAGATAGGGGAAGTTCACGTCGGGTCCTGTCAGAACGACCGACACCTGATAAGGACCTTCGGACGTGATGTCTTTAATGCCCTTCATCTGCGGGGCATAGCTTGACTTGGACGCAGGATCGCGGTGCCGATTGAGCGAGTAGACCATATCGCTGGCACTGAATTGTTTGCCGTTGTGAAAGATTACATCCTTTCTCAGGATGAAATTCCAACGTTTGGCGCCCTCGCTGGGCTCCCAGCTCTCAGCCAGCTCGCTCCCCAGCTTTCCATCCGCCGTACGCTCCAGCAACCGATTCCCAAACTGGTAAGAAGCGAACACCCCGGCTGACGCAATGATGTTGGTGGGGTCGAGCGTGTCGGTTGACGATCCATTGTCGACCCCAACAACAAATTTGCCGCCTCTGGTCGGCGTCTGCGCCCGTGCCATCGAAGGCGCAAGGGAGAGACCGGCAAGAGCCCCAGCGCCCAGGGCTGCGGTGGAAAGTAATTTGCGCCGGTTAATCAGAAACTCCGGCATTTTGCTGTCCTGTGTCATTGTGTTCCCCTTTTTTTGTTGATCTGTGTTCGTGGATGCGCCGCCAAATGTGGTCGTTTTGCTGGACACTGCCCGACAGCAGCTTCCAAGCCCATGCGCTTAACGGGCCAATCATTCCACTTTCAGGCAGGTTCCTTTCGCGCGAGCTTCTCGGGCCATTGCCTATAAGTGTGGTTGGGAAAAACCGAGAGGTAAACCGTAATTATTATGATGTCTGCATAAGTGTAACTTATGCGGAATGGCTAGAAGGCCATATGGCAGCGTGCGACTTCGGCCATTCCTGTCGACATTGCGGGTGGGCGCCGGGCGTCGCCTGTCAGGGCTGATCATCCGGGGCGCCCGCTATGATCCAGTCCTTCACCAGCTTTGCCTCGGGGGCTAGATCAACTGAACGATTGCTAACGATGAAGAATGCGTAGCCGGTCGCCCAGGTGGCGGGGAGGGCGGGCACGAGTAACCCTTCGCTTAGCGGATGGTTGACAAGGTGGGTCCACCCCAACGCGATGCCTTGCCCGCCGATAGCCGCCTGCACCACCAAGCTATAATCATTGAGGCGCAGGCCTTCGCCGACGTCGGTGAATTCAACCCCAAAATGGGCAAACCAGTCCTTCCAGGCCGGCCGCGGCCTATGCGGCTCGTCGAGGTGAATAAGGGTTCTGCCGGCAAGATCCTCCAAATTCTGGGGCACACCCGACTGCATGAGATAGCTGGGGCTGCAGACCGGGATGAGGTTTTCACCGCCGAACCGGAACGCACGATAGTTCGGCCAGTCACCCAGTCCTCGGCGCACACCGATCAGATGAGGATCAGGTCCCAGATCGGTGTCACGGTCAGCCGTCTGGATGCGGATTTCAATCTCGGGGTGCTGGGCCCGAAATTTCGGCAACCTCGGGATTAGCCAGTGGCTGGCGAACGCGGTCGATGACGACAACACGACATGCTTGTCCTCTGTCGTGCGCCGGACGGCCTCGGCCGATCGAGCGATATGGCCGAGACCCATCGCCACATCGCTGTAGAAGCGCTGGCCGGCGTCGGTCAGCACGATCCGTTTGTGCTGCCGCACAAACAGGTCCACGCCAAGGTCTGCTTCTAGGCTTTTAATGGCCGAGCTTACAGCGGCTTGGCTGACACGAAGCTCTTCGGCTGCGTTCGTGAAACTTAGATGTCTCCCTGCGGCCTCGAAGGTAATTAGGCCGGCCGGGCTCGGTATGCGTAAACGGGGCATTGCATAACCTTTGTTTATGCAGACATCAAAATAATTGCGGTTTACCTATGCGCTCCTACCAATCAAACTTATAGAAGGAAAAGAAAAAGGGAAGACGGAAAAGCATGTCCGAGCCAGAGGCGCCGACACCGCGACCACGAGGCCGCTCAAACCGACGTGCTCCAGCAGGTGGCCATGAGGCAGCAGCTGTTCTGGCCGGTGTCGAGCTTCGGATCCGGCCCTACGATCTCCTTTCTGAGGAAGGGCTTTTGGCCATCGAAGACGCCGCGGCCACCATCCTGGAGGAAATCGGAATTGAATTTCGCGACGATCCGGAATCGCTCGACCTATGGCGTGCCGCCGGCGCCAAGGTGGACGGCGAGTTGGTTCGCTTTCCCCGGGGGATGCTCGGCCTGATACTGAAAACCGCACCATCGACGTTCACGCAGCATGCCCGAAACCCGGCACGGTCCTTGAAAATTGGCGGCCCGCATGTCGTGTTCGCGCCGGCCTACGGTCCGCCTTTCGTGCGCGACCTGGACGGTGGACGCCGATACGGGGCGCTCAGGGATTTCCAAAACTTGGTCAAACTCGCCTACTCCATCCCTTGGCTGCACCATTCCGGCGGAACGGTCTGTGAGCCAGTCGACATTCCGGTGAACAAGCGGCACCTCGACATGGTGTCTGCCCATCTGCGCTATTCGGACAAGCCTTTCATGGGCTCGGTAACCTCGGTCGAACGGGCGGAAGACTCGATCGAGATGGCCCGTATCGTTTTCGGCCGAGAGTTCGTCGACCAGAACTGCGTCATCCTCGCGAATATCAATGCCAACTCTCCCCTCGTTTTCGATGCCACCATGACAGGCGCGCTCAAGGTCTATGCCCGCGCCAATCAGGGGACGGTAATCGTGCCTTTCATCCTCGGCGGGGCTATGGGTCCGGTGACGACGCCCGGCGCCATCGCACAGTCGTTTGCGGAGACCATGGTGGGCTGCGCCCTGACCCAGTTGGTGCGCCCTGGCGCTCCCACCATCTTCGGCAACTTTCTGTCTTCGACCGACCTTCGTACCGGGTCACCAACCTTCGGCACCCCAGAACCGGCATTGGGATCGTTGGTCGTGGGCCAGCTCGCACGCCGTCTGGGCCTGCCGCTGCGTTGCTCAGGCGCCTTCACGTCGTCAAAGGTGGCTGACGGTCAGGCGATGATGGAAAGCGCGGTCGCCATGCAGGCCGCCGTCCAGTGCGGCGCGAATTTCATTCTACATTCGGCAGGTTGGCTCGAAGGCGGGCTGACCATGGGCTACGAGAAACTGATCCTTGATGCCGACTTCTGCAGCGCGTTGCACGTCTACATGGCTGGCCTTTCAGTCAATCCCAACCAGCTGGCGCTCGACGCATTCCGCGAGGTAGGCCCAGGCAAGCATTTCTTTGGCTGCGCCCACACAATCGCGAACTATCGAACGGCTTTCTGGGAGTCGGAAGTCGCTGACAACAACAGCTTTGAGCAGTGGCGTGACGCCGGGGAAAAAGATTCCCTGGTCCGAGCGAACGCGCGGTGGAAGAAGCTGCTTGTCGAGTACGAGGCCCCGCCTCTTGATCCGGCCATCGACAACGCGTTGGCCGATTTCTGCGCGCGGAAGAAGTCCCAGCAAACTGACCAGTGGTACTGAGCAGTCAAGGTCAGCACCCCACTCAATTTTCTCGAGTTCGGACAAGGCAATGAAGATTCGTTCTGTAAAGGCGACTCCGGTAAACATACCACTTGAGAAGCCACTTTGGTGGACTGGCGGACATTATCCCGGCACATCCAAGGTGATCGTCGAAGTTGAAACCGACCAAGGGCTTGTTGGTCTTGGTGAGGCCCCTTCTGTCGATGTCTTGGCAACAATTCTAGCTATGGGCGAAAGGCTGGTCGGTCAGGATCCTCTCGACATCGCAAATTGCGAATCTTTGACGGTCCCGCCATGGCAAATTGTCCAAAATACGGATGACAGTTCCGTCGTAAAAGCTTTCGGTGCGATCGAAATCGCTCTCTGGGATATCAGGGGTAAAGTAGCGAAGGAGCCCCTTTACAAAGTGCTTGGCGGAGCAGTCAGAAAGCAGATCACTTTTACTGAGTATTTTGGCTTCCGTGAAGGGGGAGAGATGTCTCCGGAAGCCGTGGCTGACTATTGCGTACACATGCGGGAGCTTCACGGCTCGACGATGTTCGAGGGTAAACTCATCTTGGGAGACCCGGTCCTTGAGATCGAGACCGTGAAGGCGCTCCGCTCCGCTTTGGGGCCTCGCGACATGATCCGGCTCGATAGCAATATGCAGTGGTCCTTGCCGACCGCTATTCGGATCCTTCGCGAAATCGAGCCTTTCGATATCAGGAATTATGAGGATCCTGTAGCTACCTTCGAAGAGATGGAAGTATTGCGTCGGCATTCTGCCATTCCCTTCTCCACCCATGTGCCGGATCTTCGACGGGCAGTTCGTATCGGCGTGCCGGATTTTATTGTCACCAATTTTGCGGTTCTCGGCGGGATCTCCCGTGCCGTTCGGTTTATCGGCGCCTGTGAAACCATGGGGGTTGGGTTCTGGTGTTATTCGGGTGACGCCGGCGTGGCGACCGCAGCCTACCTGCACATGTCGGCGGCAATGCCGTGGATTACCGAGCCCTCCCAGTCACTATTCCGTTGGCAGATCGGCGATGTCATCCAGGGCGGTCCGTTCCGCCAGACAAACAATGTCGTCACCGTACCTGAAGGCCACGGCCTGGGTGTGGTGCTCGACCGAGGTGCGCTAGCGACCTGGCACGCCCATTTTATCGACAATGGACCTCTCGACCATTTCTTTGACCCAGCTCGAGCTGGTCGGTTCAGAAGGCTTCCACTCGCTTAGCGAGCGCTCATCCGGCCGATCCCTCAATTCAAAGCGATCGCCTCCTCCAGCCCAAAGCGGACAACCATGACAGCTGAGAAACAATTTCCAACGCACGCCCGCGCGGTCGTCATCGGCGGCGGCGTTGTCGGATGTTCCATCCTTTTCCACCTCGCAAAATTCGGCTGGAAAGACAGTGTGCTCCTTGAGCGAGACGAGCTGACGAGCGGGTCAAGTTGGCACGCGGCGGGCCAGATCCATACCATTAGCTCAGATCCGAACATCAGCCGCCTTCAGGGCTACACCATCAATCTCTACAAAGAGATAGAGGAAACCTCCGGCCACTCTGTCGGGCTTCACAGCACCGGGGGCTTCTACCTCGCGTCAAACAAGACCTGGTATGAATATCTGAAACGGGAGCGGTCGAAGGCTCGTTACATGGGGCTCGATCAGGAATTCATCAGCGTCAAAGAGGCAGCCGAGCGGCATCCCCTCATTGATCCGAGCCACTATCTCGCTGCGCTGTGGGACCCGCTGGACGGCGATGTCGACCCTTCGGGCGTCTGCTATGCTTATGCGAAGTCTGCCCGCGTTCACGGCGCCCAGTACTACACGCACACCCCCGTTGTCGAAACACGCCAGAGGAAGGACGGCACCTGGGACGTGGTTACCCCGAACGGAACCATTAACGCCGAACACGTGGTGAACGCCGCCGGGCTCTGGGCGCGTGAGGCTGGGAAGCTGGCCGGCGTGACGCTGCCCGTGCAGCCCATGGAGCATCACTACCTGATTACGGAGGATATCCCCCAAATCGTGGACAGAATGGCTTCCGGCAAGCGTCTTCCGGCAGGCATCGACTACGAGGCCAACATCTACTTCCGCCAGGAGCGCAATGGGATGCTGCTCGGCACTTACGAGCCCAAGTCCACGCCTTGGAAGGTTTCAGGCACCCCGATGGACTTTGGTCACGAACTGCTGCCATCCGACCTCGAGCGGATCGCGGACCGCCTTGAACTCGCGTTCGAACGCATTCCGGCGCTGGGCCAGGTGGGCATCAAGACCGTTGTAAACGGGCCTTTCACGTTCGGGCCTGACGGAAACCCGATGATCGGCCCGGTGCCCGGTCTGCAAAACTATTGGGCCGCGGTCGGCGTTATGGCCGGCTTCTGCCAAGGCGGCGGTGTCGGCCGGTCGATTGCGGAATGGATGATCGAGGGCGAACCTTCAATTGATGTCTGGGCTATGGACATCGCCCGGTTTGGCAACTTCGCTACGGCCGACTGGGGCACAGTGAAGTCCTCGGAGAACTATGAACGCCGCTTTGTCATGACGTTTCCCAATGAGACGCTGCCGAAAGGACGGAAGCAAAAGACGACGGCGCTTTACGATCGCCTGGTCGCAAAGGGCGCAGTCATGGGCGTCAGTTTTGGGTTGGAGCATGCTCTCTGGTTCGCCGACGGGCCGGAAGATGCCCACGAAGAGCCGACGTTCGAGCGCAACCGCAGCCACGACTACGTCGCACGCGAGATCGAGAGTGTCCGGACGAGTGTGGGCGCCATCGAGATCGCCAACTATTCGAAGCACGAATTTGCCGGACCGGGCGTGCGAGCCTTTCTCGATCACGTCCTCGCCGGGAAACTCCCCAAGCCTGGCCGGATCGCGTTGACCCCCATGTTGACTCCCAAAGGCAAACTCTATGGAGACCTTACGGTCGCCTGCCTCGCGGAAGACCGCTTCATGCTCTTCGGATCCGGTGCCGCGCAGGAGATGCACCGCCGATGGTTCGAACGGCATCTGCCGGCCGAGGGTGTTACCTACGCCAACCGTTCCGACGAACTTCACGGGCTGGCGATCTCGGGTCCGAAATCAAGAGAACTCCTTTCGCGGATTACGCGCGAGGATGTTTCCCACAACGCTTTCAAGTTCCGGGATATCCGGGAATGCGTCGTGGGTGACGTTCCGGTGATTCTCTCCCGCCTGTCGTTCTCGGGCGAACTAGGTTATGAAATCTATTGCCGGCCGCAATTCCTTATCCGCTTGTTTGAGGCGGTCGAAGAGGCAGGCGACGACCTCGGGCTGCGTTTTTACGGGAGCCGCGCCCTCATGTCGATGCGCTTGGAGAAGAACTGGGGTGTCTGGACAATGGACTTCCGGCCGGATTTCGACGCCACTGAAAGCGGACTGGCCGCATTCATTGACTGGAACAAGGACTTCGTCGGGAAGGAAGCCGCAGCCAAGGCGCGCGACGAAGGGCCTGCTCGGAAGCTTGTCGGATTGACGATCGATGTCGACGACCGTGATGTTGTCGGAGACGAAGCGCTGCTCAAGGATGGGGTCGCGGTCGGTTATATTTCCTCCGGGGGCTATGGGCACCGCGTCAAGAAGTCTCTTGCGCTAGGGTACGTTCCCGTCGAGTTCGCTAGCGAAGGAACCGTGCTAGATGTCGAAATCGACGGGCAACTGTTTCCAGCAACGGTGATGGCCCAAGCGTTCTACGATACCAACGGTCATTTGATGCGATCTCAGTTGGTTCAGTCGCTTCCAGCTGAGGTCGCAAAGGCTGGTTGAGCGTCACGCGGCGCTCATCTTTCCCTGCTTTGGAGGCATCTTGTCAATCGATAACGCCGACCGATGTTGTTCGAATTGCGCCCCATGCGTCAGCCGCATAAATAAAAAATCTCTCCAGGAAGTAAGTTGAAGGCGAAATCTGTATAGGAAGTTGCGAAAAGTTTCAACCCGAGCAGTGTAACGTAGAAATATACGAGAGTCGTGTATTCTCTACGAATGTAGAAATTATATCGCGTCCAGTGCAGAGAATAAGCTAATAGATGCGCAAGGAAAGGGGAACTAATATGATTGATGAAGTGCGCTTTCTCGCCAAGCAGGTCGCCAACGGAAAGTTTTCGCGACGCGCTTTTCTAGGTCGAGCCGCGGGCCTCGGTGTCAGTGCAGCGTTTGCCAACAACCTGCTTGCAACTGTCGCAGGGGCGGAAGGACCTCTTAAGGGTGGCATACTGAAAGCCGGTCTGCAAGGTGGAGCGGCGACGGACAGCCTCGATCCAGCTGCCATAGGCAATGCAGTTACCTTCATCTTCAGCCGTCAATGGGGCGAAGCGCTCGTTCAGCTGGACGCGGATGGACATTTGCAACCGGCACTTTCCGAGGAATGGGGATCGTCGCCGGACGCCAAAGTCTGGACCTTCAAGATTCGCGAGGGCATCGAGTTCCACAACGGCAAGGAAATGACCCCGGCAGACGTACTCGCCACTATGGAGCGCCACTCGGACGCCCATTCGAAGTCGGGCGCGCTCGGCATCATGCGGGGCATCGACAAGATTGCGGTTGACGGTCAGAACGTGGTCTTCACGCTCAAGGAAGCCAATGCCGACCTGCCGTTCCTGATGGACGACAACCATCTGGTGATCCAGCCGAATGGTGGCAAAGACAATCCGACCGCAGGCATTGGCACCGGCCCCTACAAGGTTACGGTTAACGATGCTGGTGTGCGACTTGGTGGTGAAAAGTTCGGCGGCTACTGGCGCAAGGATCGCGGCTTCGCCGACCAAATCGAGATTATCATCATCAACGACGGAACTGCTCGCACCTCCGCATTACAGAGTGGGCAGGTCCAAATGATTAATCGGGTCGACCCGAAGGTCGTCGATCTCATCAAGCGCGTACCCGGCATCACCATCCGCAACGTAAGTGGCCGGGGCCACTATCTCTTTCTTTGTCATTGCAACACCGCGCCGTTCGACAACAATGACCTGCGGCTCGCGCTGAAATATGCCGTGGACCGCGAGGAGATGGTGCAGAAGATCCTGATGGGCTACGGCTCGATCGGCAACGACACTCCAATCAACAAGTCTTATCCGCTCTTTACCGAGACCGAGCAGCGCAGCTTCGATCCGGATAAGGCAGCCTTCCATTACAAGAAGTCCGGACATTCGGGATCGGTGCTCCTTCGTACGTCCGACGTTGCTTTCCCCGGGGCGGTTGACGCTGCTCAGTTATACCAGCAGAGCGCTGCCAAGGCTGGGATTATGCTCGAAGTTAAACGCGAGCCGGGCGACGGCTACTGGTCTGAAGTCTGGAACAAGCAGCCCTTCTCGACCTCCTATTGGGGCGGTCGTCCCACACAGGACCAGATGTACACGACAGCCTACTATTCAAAGGCTGAATGGAACGACACTCGCTTTTTCAATGAACGGTTCGACAAGATGCTCTTCCAAGCACGCGGCGAACTAGACGAGGCCAAGCGCAAGGGGCTCTATGCCGACATGGGCACCATCGTTCGTGACGAAGGCGGCTCGGTTGTTCCTATGTTCAACGACTTTATTGATGCCACGGGGCCACAGGTTGGCGGCTGGATTTCGGATGGCAATCAGGAATTGATGGGCGGTTACGCGTTGACTAAGTGTTGGCTGCAGACTTGAGGTCCCCTACACCATGGTTCTCCAGCTCATTGCCGAGCGCATCGCGCTCGGTATCCTGTTGCTGCTTGCAGTCTCCGTGCAGATCTTTCGCAGGAGCGCAAATCCTAGCGACGTCGCGCAATCCGGCCAGTCGGCGACGCCGGTCGCGCTCGCCAATCTATGTGAGGAAATGGGTCTCAACAACTCAGCCAATGTCAGGTATTTCTACCGGCTGTTCGGAATCCTGACGGGCAACCTTGGGCACCGCTCACGAGCAAGCTCTGTATGTCCATCAGGGAGCGGCAGTTGAACGCCTTGTTCCTGGCCTTCTGGGCGGCGATGGTCCCCTTGCCGTTTGCTATCATCTTACCGTCCGTCGGTCGAGGAAACCGAGACCTGCGATTTACATATACCTTTAAGTTAGCCTTTTGGATGACTTCGGCCGGCTACCACGATCCGGGACGAGTGCCAAACCTCGTCGGCAGGCCGTCAGTGGCCGCGCCCAGCTCGCTTCATTGCACGTAATGTACTCGGAGAGCATATTGTCCCCCTACTCGTCGAACCTGCGCAAAGTGCGCGAAATTGAATTGTGTTGGATTCCTGTGTCGGAGGGCACAAGACTCGCCGCACGCATCTTCATGCCCGAGGACGCTGAGAGCAATCCGGTTCCGGCAATTCTTGAGTATATCCCTTATCGGAGACGTGACGCTACGCGCGCCCGGGATGATCTCACCCACCCCTACTTTGCTGCGCATGGCTATGCGAGCATTCGGTTGGATATCCGCGGCACCGGCGACTCTGATGGAGTGATCCTCGATGAGTATTTAAAGCAGGAGCAGGACGATGCCGTCGAGGCTATCGCCTGGATCGCCAAGCAGCCATGGTGCAACGGTGCAATTGGCATGATGGGAATCTCTTGGGGTGGGTTCAATTCTCTACAGGTGGCGGCGCGCCGGCCGCCGGCGCTGAAGGCAATCATAACCGCGTGCTCGACCGATGATCGCTACACTGACGACATGCACTATATGGGCGGCTGCGTTATCACGGATATTTTAGCCTGGGGAACCAGTTACTTCGGCATGATGTCGCGCTCGCCGGACCCGCTGATGGTGGGTGAGGATCGTTGGCGGGATATGTGGATGGAGCGGCTCAATGTCATGACTCCAGTCTTCTCTACATGGCTCGAGCATCAACGACGTGACCATTACTGGAGACACGGCTCGGTCTGTGAGGACTTCTCTTCCATACAGGCAGCAGTTTTCGCCGTGGGTGGGTGGGCCGATGGTTATTCCAATGCCATCTTCCGCTTGCTGTCAGGATTGAAGGGGCCGCGGCTAGGTCTCGTCGGTCCGTGGGGCCATAAATATCCTCACATTGGAGTTCCCGGTCCTGCAATTGGCTTTTTGCAGGAAGCGCTGCGGTGGTGGGATTATTGGCTGAAGGGCATTGAAACTGGCATTATGGACGAGCCAATGCTCCGAGCCTATGTGCAGGACACGGTCCCGCCGGCCTCGCACTACGAGGTGCGGCCGGGCCGCTGGATTGGGGAGCCATCGTGGCCCAGTGGAAATATTCAAAGCAAGACGTTTTGGCTCGCGCCGCACGTCCTTTGCGAGACACCGAACGATCAAGCGATGCAAATGGTAAAATCACCAGAGAATACAGGGATGCATGGCGGTGAATGGTGCGCATATGGCATCGGCGGGTTGTCACCCGAGTTGCCCCTAGACCAGCGTGAGGAGGATGGAAAGTCGCTGGTTTTTGACACCGCCCCACTGGCCGAGCATCTGGAGATTCTAGGTGCACCGATTGCCGTGCTGACGATATCGGCAGACCAGCCGAACGGACTCGTCGCAGTAAGGCTGAACGATATTGCGCCGGATGGGACCTCCATTCGTGTTACTTATGGTTTGCTCAATTTGACCCACCGAGAGAGCCATGAGACGCCGAAGTCACTCGAGCCGGGAGCTCGGTATCAAATCCGTGTTCAACTCAACGAAATTGGGCACAAGTTTCCGCCGGGGCATAGGATCCGGTTAGCAATATCCACGGCATACTGGCCGATTGCCTGGCCCTCTCCGCAGTCCGTCACGCTGACCGTTTTCACTGGCGATGACAGTGGCCTCATGCTGCCAACGCGAAATGGACGCCCCGATGATGCTGATATTAGGTTTGCAGAACCTGTCACGGCGGCGCAGACGAAGAATACATTGGTGCGGCAGGGAAAGGTTGAGCGTACAGTTGGCCATGACATTGTTACGGGCGAGACCATCCACACGGTAATCCGAGACGATGGAAACTTTATAATCGACGCTATCGGAGTAGAGACTGCGTTTAAGAAAGCTACCCGTTACAGAATTCGGCCGAATGACCCGACCAGCGCCCGCATGGAAGTTTGCGAAACCTACTACCACGGCCATCCGGGATGGCGGACTCGAGTAGAGGTAGAAACAGCGCTTTCGTCGACCACAGATTGCTTTATCGTCGAGGCCGATCTGCGCGCCTATGAGGACGACCGGCGGATATTCTCCCGATCCTGGTCCCAACGAATTGCGCGCGACCTTGTCTAGCGTTGTGGAAGATACAGTTTTCCTGGTTAAGTCGGGCCGGCTAATTGGCGTTTGCAAAGCCAGTTAATAAGATGTATTGACTCCACATCCTCGGACCTGCGCATTTGTTCAGATTGTATCTGAGCAAGTAATTAATGATACAATAGGAGGTTAGATGAATAGCAGAAACACTGTGCAGGCATTTGAGACATCGGAGTTTCGAGCTCGTCTCGACAAAATACGCGTTGCTATGTCTGATGCTGAGATAGACGCGCTGCTTGTTATATCTCAAGCAAGTCAATGCTATCTCTTAGGGTATGACTCCTTTTCAGGCTTTGAACCACAAGTGTTGTTAGTGACTTTGAAAGAGGATCCCTATTTCGTTCTTCGCAAGATGGACGCCGACGCCGCGACCGAAGCAGGATGTTGGTTACCGAGGGACCGCGTTGTCGGGTATGCTGAAAGCTACGTAAGCGGCACGGGTGAGCACAGTGCATGGGATTTTATCGCACAATTCGTCAAAACGAAGGTGAGTGCTGCTGCATCTATCGGTGTCGAGGTGTCTGGACTAAGTGCGTTCGGCTACCGCAGGCTCTTCGCGGCATTGGAAGGCCACGATCCGCTGGACGCCAGCGGCTTGGTAACGTCTTGCAGACTGGTCAAGTCTGAGCGCGAACTATTTTATATGACGGAAGCCGCAGAGATGGCGGACCGTTCGTTACTAGCTGGCATCGACAAAATTTCCGCCGGCGCGCGGCATTGCGACGCCGCCGCCGCGATTATCTCGGCGGTCTGTGCCGGAACTAAAGACATTCCGGGCGGCCCGCAGCCTTATCCGCCGGTCATCCGTGGCGGTACCCTCGACATTGCGCCCCACCAGACTTTTGTTGATTCCCTCTTCGAGGCGGGTAACCAATATTATCTTGAGTGTGCTGCTAGCCGACACCGGTACGCGGCGCCTGTGGCGAGAACTGTTCACCTCGGCCCTGCCACACCCCGCCGCAAGAGCCAACATGAAATTGTCATGGCGGGATTCAATGCCGCCGTCGACGCAATGCGGCCCGGCACAACCTGTGCCGATGTCGCTTGCGCATTTCAAGCGGTTACCCGACCGCGCGGTCTCAACAGAGAGGCACGCATAGGCTACTCTGTTGGCCTTGACTGGGTGGATGGACCGAGCTTGTGGACGAACAACGATACTGAGATTTTGCCCGATATGACCTTCCACGTTGGGATATTTTTATACGAACCCGGCGAAAATTACGCAATCAGCGAGACGGTTCGGGTCACCGAAGCTGGTGCCGATTTGATGAGCAAAGTTCCCCGCATCCTTTTCGAGCGTCCCGGATAAAAAGCCGAGCTTCGGGTTATTTGTTCCCTTTCGACGCATGAGAAGGCCGGCATTCTGGCACGGTCTGATGGACATTAGATTTTGGCTCCGATATCCCTAGCGACGGCCAATTTGCGTGTCCCCACGGCCGGAGCGCATGGCCAAATAATCCGTAATGGAGTGTCGTGCCAGGGTGCCATGAATCGTACGCATACGGCGAAGGCGGCCTACTGACGCCTGCCTCGAGGCGTTAGTGTCCGCTTAGGCTTAAGTTACTTCCGAATGAAGTATCTGGCTATGGAGCAGCCCTCGACGGTTGATGCAAGACGTCCGCGGCCCTGCCGCTGCCGACGGGTGGGTGCGGCGCGGCTCCTGGACGGTCGAGCAGAAGCTGCGGATCGTGCGTGAGGTGCAGGAGTCCGGTGATCCGGTGTCGGTTGTGGCGAGGCGTCACGACATGAACGCGAGCCACTTGTTCATCTGGATGAAGCAAGCCCAGAAGTCCCAGAAGGGCGATTGGGCCGATCCAAGCCGTTGCCCGAGATCCCACCCACAGATCGCCTTCATTGACATGGGTGTTGTCGGTCCTGGTCTGCGCGATGTAGAGCCGGAAGAGCCGTCACCTGAGCGATCGCACACTGAAGTACCGGCTACGACCAGCCAAGCGGTGTCTACCGGTGGCCGGATGGAAATTCTCGGGCCAACGGCCGACGTGTGATCGTTGACCGCACTGTCGACGTCAGTGTCCTGCTGCGGATCCCGACAGAAGGCGCGCGTGTGGGGTTAGCCAAAGCCTACGCCCACATAAGAAGATGTGGCTTTCCATCACTGGCTCGGGCAAATTGATAAATTGGACCGGAACTCTCATCGCTTGCGACCCGCAATATGGTCCCACCATGTCAACTCAGCAGGCGGGACTGAGCATATTCCTTCAGTCCCTCGATACCCCCTTCGGTGCCAAAGCCGGATTCCTTACAAGGACTGAACGGATAATCCAAATTGAACTCCAGATGCTTGTTCACCCATATTGTTCCGAAGTCTAACCGCCGAGCGATCCGCGCCGCTCGATCTGTGTCGGCCGACCATACGGAAGCAGTAAGGCCATAAGGCGTTCCGTTGGCCCTGCGCACCACGTCATCGACATCCGTAAATGTGAGGATCGGGAGAATCGGGCCGAACTGCTCATCTTTGACGAGCGAGGCTTCATCGGAGATCTCCGTCACGATGGTAGGGTTGATGAAATAGCCAGCAAGAGCTGGCGCTTTACCTCCTACAACGATGCGACCGACTTTCTCCGCTTCGTCCAAGTATTGAAGAACTTTATCGAACTGGACCTTATTCTGCAGAGGACCTACGGTGACATTGTCTTCCAAACCATCGCCCACAACTGCATTTCGCGCCAGAGCGGCAAGGCATTCGCAGAAGCGATCAGCAATGGCGGCGTGAACGTAAACCCGCTTGATTGCAGTACAGACCTGTCCGCTATTGAGAAATGCCGCGTCGAAAATGGCCTGCGGTACACGCTTCAGGTCGACGTCGTCGAACACGATTGCCGGATCATTGCCACCCAATTCCAAAGAGAGACGCTTTAAGCCCTGAGCAGCAGACGTCATGACGGCTTTGCCGGATGCGGTGGATCCCGTAAAAGAAATTTTTGCAATACTGGGATGGCTGACGAGCTTTGGACCAAGTGATCCATCGTCCGCGATGATCTGAATAAGCCCTGCCGGAACAACATCCCTAATGAGTTCGCCGAAGCGCAAGGTCGCCAAGGGAGTGGTCGGTGCCGGCTTAATTATTATGGAATTTCCGGTGATAATGGCTGGCCCGATTTTGGATATTGCAGCCTCGAGTGGAAAATTCCACGGCACTATTCCTGCAACGATACCGTACGGGACAAAGTATTGTTCCGTGTATGCCCCCGGACTCTCGTTAAGGACGACAGAGCGCAACTCCAGGCCTGAACAGTGCTCAAGAAATTCGGCGCATGAGATGGTTTCGTTCCGAGCTTGCTGAAGCGGCTTTCCCTGCTCCAACGTCAGAAGGCGTGCAAGTTCCTCGACGTTCTTGCGCAGTACACCGGCCAAGGCAAGAAGGAGACTGCTGCGCACCGTCCACTGTTCGGCCCGCCAAGTCACAAAAGCCCGCTCGGCAGCGTCGATCGCCTGTTGCAGAACTTCCGCTCCGGGTACTATTGCGGCTCCAACAGTGCCTAGCGTCGCCGGGTTTGTGACCTTGAGTTTCGAGCCGTCACGGACGAGAGAACCATCGACCAGCGAGTAAAAGTTTCTTATATCCGCCATATGACTATCGCACTCCATTGTGGCAAACATGCTGTTTGTCGCGCTCATCAACTTCTTTCCCTACCGAACATGCTGTTCAATGCCGATTTTAGCAGACCACTTTAGATCGTCACCGGGCGATGGTTTGTGGCCTTGCGACAGGTGAAATTGGACATCAGAGTCTGGGCGCACGTCGTGGAATTTCGGAGGCGGTACCCGTCTCAACACCATTACTATTCCCCATTCCATGGATCCGGTTCTTCTCGATGACTCCCCCAAGGAAGTAAGTATCAAGCTCCGTGTGGCTAGAGGCAGATAACGGCAAATTGCATCAGCACAACGGTCACCATCAGGTGCCTCGTTGGAATGGCAGCCTGTCCCCAGAGCGATTAGGGGGCGCGTGTCTGCTTCGTGGGCGCTTCTCGAAAAAAGTGAGCAACCGGCCCCGACAACTTCGCGGCGAACGAGAAACCGACTATTCTCATCGACACATTTCCCGTCATAACCCTGCAACAGCCGCAGAATGAACGAGACGGCGCAGCCTCAAACGATTCGTCTGATGGTCATCGCCGACCGACCGACCTGTGCATCATCTCACCCAGTTTCGCCAGATAAGTTTCGTTCTGAGCGGTCCATGGGAACGAGAAGTTAAGCGCTACGAAGTTTCGGAAGGAGGCCTCGATCGAGAAGATAGGACCCGGGAGAAAACTGAAGTCGGATTCTATCGCTTGAAGCAAGGCGCTAGTAGCATCGAAGCCGACTGGCCCTCGTACCCAGCACATGAACCCGCCGACGGGAGGCGATACAACACATTCACTTGGAAAATGTTCTGCGATTAATTCGAGGCCCCGTTGCATTCTCGCGGCAAGTGTGCAGCGCAACTGTCTCAAATGTCGATCCTGACTACGGGTAGCCAGAAACGTGGCGATCGCGCGCTGGACAATACCATCACCGCTGTTCAGTCCATGTGCATACTGGTGAGTCATCAAACGTCGTGTGTGGGTGCCGGCAATGATCCAACCCAATCCATACGCTGGCGGGAGCGAGGCCATGAAACTGCCGAATTGCACCACGATATCGGACGGATCGTGTTGTTTGAACGAAGGCTGTCTGCTGCCGTCGTAGTTCAGGTCGCTGAACATGTCATTTTCGAGAATGAGTACCTGGTGTTGGCGAGCAATTTCCACAACACGGCGCATTGTTTGCTCGGAATAGGTTACGCCTGTGGGATAGTGATTGGAGCCCATAAGCAATGCCACGCGAACCGAATTAGAGCGGACAAGATGCAGGAAATGTTCGGGATCGATGCCCGAGCGCGGGTGGGAATAAATTTCCACCACGGAGAGGCTCTTGCGGTTCAATCCGGCTAGCATTGGAAAATAAGAAGGGCTTTCGACAAGAATGACGTCTCCTGGCTTGGTAAATGCATTGAGGCACATGTCGAAGCACGACATGCCCGTGTTGCCGACAACGATTTCCCCGTGTGCTACGACGCTCCCCCGCCTTGATGCGCGGCGTGAAATTTCATGTCGCAACTGCACGTCGCCTTGTGGTGAATCGCATCCAGCAAGCCTTGTCTCGCCTTGGCGCAAGAGCTGGCGCAACAGTCGGTCGATGTCGTTGCGGTCGAATAGGTCCGGACTTGGGTAGAAGCTGCCGAATGCGCCAAGCTCATTTGAATACCAAATATGTAGCAAAGCCTCAGGCAGATTTTTTACAGTCTCTCCATGGACATCGTGGCTATTGTTCCCTGTGTCTGTCACTGGCGCCGGCACACCGACGACATAGAAGCCCGACCGGGGCCGGGCCTCGCAAACTCCCTCAGCCTCCAAGAGTTCGTATGCATGATGCACTGTCATCGGGCTATAACCGGTATCTTCGCTTAACTGCCGGACAGACGGCAGGCGATCGCCCACCCTCAGAGTCCCCGTGCGAATGCCGCGCTTGATGTGGTCAACGACAAATTCGTAGCGGCGCATAGCCGATGTCTTGGGAACATGGGTCATAGGATTGGAGTTCATATCGTAACTGGCACCTGCGGTGTCTCCACAAGAAAGCTTGTTTTACCTCTAAACGAACAATGGGTGGCAGTCCGATCCGTTGCGGTGCTTGAGCCTTGTGCAACGCCGTACCCGGCGATCGAACAATATGGATTCATCTGAACCGGCAAAATGCACAAAAGCCACCTATTCCGCGGAGCACAGTTTCTGGCGAGGAGGCGTTTCGAGGTTTTGCTTTGGAAGCTGGGCCGTCTGTGCTGAACGAATTCTCTGGAATTTGACACTGGTGCATCTCCAGATTTTTGTTTCTTTTGTCATAGCGGTAACGTTCAAAGTTGCCAGGCGCTGAGGAAGGTTTATGGAAACGGTCGTTATCATCGGAGGAGGACTAGCAGGACATCGTGCTGCCACAACGCTCGCCGAGCTGTGTCCTGAGCAGCGCACGGTCCTAATTCATGGCGAGAGCGGGACACCCTATGACAGGCCGCCGCTGTCCAAGGACTTTCTCTTAGAGGGCAAGAGGCCGACCCTGAAAGGGTCTGAGCTGTATGCAAAGGGCGTCGTTTTGCGGGATGGAACGAAGGCCACTCTCATCGACCCCCTTCGACGCATCGTCCATACTGATAACGGTGATCCGGAACACTACGACAAGCTTTTGATCGCTACGGGATCTCGGGCCCGGCATTTGGAGAACTTCAGTGTGGACCCGGTACAAGTTCACTATCTGCGCACTGAATCAGACGCGTTGCGATTACGCGGGGTTCTTGCGCGTGGCAAACGGCTGGCAGTCATCGGCGGCGGTTTTATAGGGCTGGAGGTATCGGCGATCGCTCGCCGCTTGGGGTGTCAAACAACGGTTTTTGAGCTGGCGCCGCGACTGCTGCCGCGCAGCGCCTCGCTCTCCTTGTCAGAATGGGTCGCGACGCGACACGCGAGCCAAGGTGGTGAGCTCCGTTTGAACTGCGCAAATCTGCGCATGTCGAATAATTCAAAGGGCGAGGTCCTTCTGACTTGGGATGGAGGGTCGGCCGTTGCTGACATGGTCCTTATTGCGGTCGGGATCGGGCCAAATGCGGAAATCGCCGCTGACGCCGGCATCGACACCGCCGACGGGATCGTTGTGAATGCACGCTGCGAAACGTCCGTTCCCGGAATATATGCTGCCGGAGAAGTGACGAACTATCCTGTGCCCGCGCTCGGCCGGCGGCTACGCAGTGAGAGCTGGACTGTCGCCGGCGATCAGGCAGTTGTGGCCGCACAAGTCATGTGCGGTCTGGATGCACAGTATCAGGACCTACCTTGGTTCTGGTCCGATCAGTGCGGCGTAACCCTCCAGTCGTACGGACTGCCAGCCCTCGCGACGCGCCTGTATCGCATCGGGGACGTCGCGAGCGAACGGTGGCTGGAGATTGGCATCGATGACCATGGACGTTTTGTCAGTGCCGTGGGGGTCAACCCTGGTCGTGACATGACGCAACTCCGACGAGACACAAAGGCTGGCAAGCCAATATCGCCGGACATTATGAGCCGGGCCGAGGAAGTCGATCCGTCCGACCTATACCTGGCAGCTGGCTAATTACGGCAATCGGAGTCAATTGTGACAACAGCAGAAAAAAGCATAGATACTGAGCCGCAAAATTCTGAATGGATAATTTTTTGCGCTCTTTCCGATCTTCAAGAGGACTCCGTAACGCCGTTCGATATGAACGATAGACGCGTCGCTATCTACCTGATTGACAACAAAGTATATGCGACCACTAACGTGTGTTCACACGCTTTCGCTCTCCTTTCCGATGGCTGGCTGGAGGGGACTCTTATCGAGTGCCCTTTGCATGGTGCTCAATTTGAAATCACTTCGGGACAAGTGGTTCAAGGCCCGGCTGACTGTCCGATCACCGTGTTCGAGACGAAGGTGGAAGGCGGCCAGGTCCTGGTGCGTCTTCCCGTAGCGTAAAGTCGCGCCAGAGCAGGCCGAAACTCGCGGTACATTAGTGCGCGTGCACGTATTCGAGTGCCTATGGCAGCGCCTTGGACAGACGGCATCGTCTTTCGCACCAGGTGCCATCGGAGATCTGTGACATCGCGTCGTGTAAGCCTTGGGTTGCATCGACCAGCTCAAGTTGGGGAGGAACGGGGTGGATTACGTCAACGTTGGAAGGACCGGCCTCAAGGTTTCTCGGATCTGTCTTGGCTGTTTGAGCTTCGGCTTGGCTGAGCGTCGCTGGGGTTTGAGCGAGGATGAGAGCCGACCGATCATCAAGCGCGCGATCGAAGGCGGAATCAATTTCTTCGATACCGCCAACACGTACGGGGATGGCGGGAGTGAGCAGGTTCTGGGCCGAGCTATCCATGATTTTGCCCGGCGCGACGAGGTGGTGATCGCAACGAAGGTCTACTACCCGATGCGGGCCGATCCAAACGGACGCGGTCTTTCACGCAAGGCGATCATGGCGGAGGTGGAGGGGAGCCTGCGCCGCCTCACCACCGATTATATCGACCTTTACCAAATCCATCGCTGGGACGACGCTACTCCGATCGAAGAGACGCTCGACTCACTACACGACGTCGTCAAATCCGGGAAGGTTCGGTATATCGGTGCATCCTCAATGGCTGCATGGCAATTCTGCAAAGCGCTCCAACTCGCTGGCAATCATGGTTGGACCCGCTTTGTCTCAATGCAACCGCACTACAATCTCCTCTATCGCGAGGAGGAACGCGAGATGCTCCCTCTGTGCGAAAGCGAAGGTGTCGGCGTCCTACCGTGGAGTCCGCTTGCGGGGGGACGTCTCGCCCGCCCTTGGCAGGAAGAGCCAGACACCCTTCGCGGGCGGACCGATGAATTGAGCGCGGGCAATTACGCCCGAACGCAAGAAGCGGACAAGATCGTCGTCGACCGTCTTACGTCGCTATCGCAAACGCGGGGCCTCCCTCATGCGCAGCTAGCGTTGGCGTGGCTGCTTTCGAAGCCGGTGGTGACTGCATCCATCGTCGGCGTGACGAAGCCGCAACATCTCGAGGACGCGTTCGCGGCCGTCGGCGTGAAGCTATCGGAAGATGAGGTGAAATTACTCGAGGCGCCGTACGTGCCACATCCAGTTTCAGGACTTTAACTATTAACGCGAGAACCGAGCATCCCCGTTTCGATTGTCGATCAGCTCCTGGTCGGCACCTATCCGAAGACGATCTTCGACCCCCGCCGGCTTGATGGACGATCTGATGAAGGCCGCCGCGGGTTCCAAAGCTGAGATGGATCACCATCTCGATGGTAATGAATGAACGGCCGGCATCCGCCGTAACGGCTCCGGAAAGAAGAGCATGACGACCGGCGTTGGCGCTTCCGGCATCCACCCGCCAGCAACTGCACAACTGCCTTCTCACCCGATTCCGACATTCCGACCGTCGACGGCTTGTCCATAGCCAGGTACTTCATTGCCGCAAGCAGTAGGAGGCAACCGCCGTACGGATACGCTCAAAAATGGTTCCGATTCATCAGCTCCATTCAGGAGCCGTAAATCATAGACCGCAAGGGGTGCCAACACTTTTTTGGGTCCGGACCCTAGGTCGGTGGGTTCCCGCTGTAGACAAGCCGGACACCGCCTTGGACAAGGCCATTGCATCGCGGTGGACCGTGGCGGCTTCGGAGAACCTCCTTTAGTGCGGCACAACTGAGATGAGGGCTTCACAAATGGGCCCCTGCGAGACATCGTCGATCAAAACCTCCGCAGTTATGAGCCTTCGCGGTTCTTCTTCAGACGGCGCAATCGCCCGCAGCAGGAGTTCGCTGTGCTCTCCCCGCCGAAGCGTCACGCTTTCCGTTTCGCAGGATGTTATCCAGCCAGACGGCGGCAAAAGACGAGCACTGTAGGTAGCCGTTCGCTCCAAGTTGTTGCGAATCCTAATCGTGTACCTCACTTCGTCGTTCGGGTGAGCCGTCGACACATAGGGCAGCATTCGCGCCCAAAACAAATCTATGAAATGGTCTGCAGGTTCCCCCACAAGATCGCGCAAGATTTTCTCCTTACGCTCAATGTAGTCGATGTACTCCGCAGTTCTCGATTGATCCATCGCAATCAGCTCGCCATGGCCAGGACATATGAGATCAGGCGTCAACGCGCTCATGACGCTCGCGCAGCGGCGATGCATCTCCAACTGAAAACTGTTGCGCATGACTGTAGTCTGGATCGCGATTTCACGTTCAATCCCTCCAGCCTGCGGATTGAAGAGAAATAGGTTGTCGCCACTGAAGAGAACGCGCTTACCATCAATATTACCAACTATCACCGAGTGATACTCGGTCTGGCCCGGGGCGTAATGGATCTCGAAGTCAAATCCTCTCCAGTGAAATGCCTCGCCATCACGCAGAATCCGTTGCACTTTGATGGCTTTGTCGTAGCAGCACGGTGTACTCGCCCAAGCTGAGGGATCGGCAATGACCTGGGCGACGCAATCGAGCGCCCAGCACTGGGTATTATAATGCTGTTGTAGATACGGTATTCCGCATACGTGATCATCATGAACGTGTGTGGGAACGACGAGTTCAATATCTCGCACTTCATAGTCGTCACGGAGTTGATCGAGGTGATGCTCGACAAAACGCAGGGCCTTCATACTTCCGTGGTCAGGAGCCACATGAAGATGCCCCTCAGAGGCCAATCCATAGTCGATCAGCATCGCGTGACCGTGCCCGCTCAGGACAATATAAAAATTAGAGCAGGTGTACGGTCCGGCCCACAGTAAATGTTCCGTGATACGCTGGAGACGACTCTCGCGCAAAAGTTTTGCTTCGGCGCGCCCATCCCCGGCTTTACCTGAGGTGCGGTTCCCCCCTAGGCTAGCGACCGCCTCGAGCCTCGATTCCAGCGCGGAAATGTCCGCCTTTACCTCTGTGATAGGTGCCCCATGCGACGGATAGGCAGTTTCAACATTCTCCTTTTTTAGGGCAAGGATCGACTGCATAGTGAACTCAACACCGAGGAGATCTCCGTAGCCGAATTCCATAGCGTGCAGCTGGTAGAGTTTGCCCCCCCTGCTCATCAAGTCGCCTGTAAAGGCAACCCTCTTGCCATCGACATATGCAATCAGGCTGACCATGCCGTAAGTATGACCTTTTGCGGGGATTATGCGAAATTCGTACTCTTTCCATGTGAAAGTGCCGTAGTCTTCTAGAACCGCATCAACGGAGACGTTTTCCGACAATGCAAAAACTGTGTTGGTGTCATTATAATTGTCATAGATCCGGCGCGTTTGCCAATGAGCCTCAGTTTCGGCGAACAGATGCCGCTCATACTGTGGAACGGCGACTTTTGCACCGGCCGTTTGAACAAGTGCAGTTCCCCAACATTGATCTCTGTGATGGTGGGTATGCAGAACCCATTCAACTTGCTTGATGCCCATGTCGGCAAGGTGCTGCACAACAGCACCCGACCCTGTATCGATCAGCAAGCACTGGTTGCCACTCTTCAGAATGTAGACATTGCAAGTATCTTCATAGACCCAAAGGTGGGTTGAGAGCTGGATCAAAGACATTTTATAGTCCTCAGAGGCTTATGCGCGAAGTTTTGCGCGTGGCGTCGATTGTTGCGGATAGACGTCGTGGCGCCGCAGCGGATGCGCTCTAGTCGCTCGTGGTCACACGACGGTTCGACAGCGTTCAAGACAGAACTCTTCCGTCCGTCTCGGGGGTCCTTCGTCACCAGGCACGCCAGCCTTGCGGGCATAAGGGAGCAGTTCGCCTACAGCTTCCCTGTACCCCTTCGCGATGCTTTACGCGTGGGCTGAGAGTGTGGCTTTACAGCGCCTTCCCACGCAAATCACCGGGTGTGACATCCAACGGTATTGGGCAGAGGTATGGGCGCCCCCCTGTCTGTTGCTTCAACTCCGCCTTTGCACGAGCGATGATTTCTGGATTGCGTATGCAATCTGCCGCCGTAGAAGCCATTACCTTGGCAGCCAATACCATCCCCTTGTGAGCCGCCGGCAGATCGCCTTGAGTGACGAGCTGCCAACTGTGCCAGGACGTGCCAATGGCGAAACAGGCTGTTTGACACTGTGCGGTGGGCACGATCCAGCTGACGTCGCCCACATCTGTCGAGCCCATCTCGAATTGATCTGTCCCCAACGGTAGGAGACTATCGTGGAGGATCTTGTCCTTCAACGAAACATCGCGTCCCGCGACGCTGGCCAGCGCGCCCTCATCCGTCAGCGCCATTTTTCGAAGCTCCTGGGCGAACTCATAGTCGGCTCTGTCAAAGGGGGGTGGGCCGACACGGCTCATGTTCTCATACATGACATCATACAGCGCTTTGTTCGGCAAAAGATTGGAGTAGCCGCCAGTGATTTGCATCTTAACAGATGTCTCGGTCATAAGCGCAGCACCTTCTGCAATCTTTTGCACGCGCGCGAACACCCGCTCAGCATCTTGCCAGTTCGGAGAACGAATAGAATACGATGACTCGGCATACGCCTGCACGACATTAGGGAATTCACCGCCGGCGTTTGTAATGGCATAGTGAACGCGAGCGTTTGAGGGCATGTGCTCGCGCATGTAGTTGACGCCGACATTCATTAACTCGACTGCGTCGAGCGCGCTGCGCCCCAAATGTGGATCCGACGCCGCATGCGCAGCGCGTCCGGTGAAGGAGAAACGAGCCCACTTTGCAGCGTTGCAGGATTTCGTTAGCACTTCGTTAACCACTGCTGGGTGCCAGCAGAAGGCAACATCGAGATCGTCAAACGCGCCGGCTCGAGCCATAAAGGCCTTACCCCCTCCAGCCTCCTCTGCCGGGCAGCCGTAAAAGCGCACTGTCCCTTCAATACGTTCAGCTGCGAGCGCATCCTTTAATGCAACTGCCGCAAGCGCCGAGCCAGCGCCAAGAAGATTGTGACCGCAACCATGACCTGGTCCACTCTCGGTTGAGCTGGGTTCAGTTGCTCTCGAGACTTGAGCAAGATCGGGAAGCGCGTCGTATTCGCCGAGGATGCCAATGATCGGGCTGCCCTCGCCGAACTCGGCGATGAAGGCGGTAGGGATACCGCCGACATTCCTGGTGATACGAAAACCTTCGCGCTCGAGCATAGAGATGTGCTCTGCAACCGAGCGATGCTCCTCAAATGCTAATTCTGGCATTGCCCAGATGCGGTCGCTCAGGGCACAATAGTCGGCAGCTTTCGCATTCACGTGACGGACGATTTCATCAAGGCTGAGAGAGTCATTTTCCATAGTTACTTAATTCCCTTAGGTCGGGGTCGGGGACATCGTTCAGGCGGTGCGCACTAACTATCTAAGTCTCGCCGGCTTCATTTCGGGATTGCTGGACGTCAGGTCTCTATTCGATGAAAGTTCCTCTACTTTACAATGATTTAGGGATTGGGCATCGAGGTCTGGGTGAAGGTCGCTGTATCTCGAAGCGGCACGGCGACGGGCTATACCGTTCCCAGCGGCAATAAAATTGAACAGTAAGAACAGCCAATCGACCTCTCCAATTGCCCATCACGATTTAACCTAAATCCGGTTCTCTAGCCGAACTCGCCTCCGCCAAGCAAAGTAAGCAACGAGCTTCTGCGCATTGGTAGACGCAGATAGTAGAAAATTGCATCAGTACAACGCCTTAGGGCCAATGGCAGCCTGAACCCTGAGCGATAAGGAGCGCGTGTCTGCGCTAATCCGGTTCTTTGCTCTGAGGCGAGCCTCGCTGTCCAAAAAGCTCACAGGACCCCTACCGAAGATTTGTCTTTGATCTCGGTGCTACTTGATAGTGCCAACTCGGTACACCCGCTAAATCTTGATCACACATCGTGATTATGCCGGGTCGAGCTCACCGAAAAGGGATCGAAGCCGGAACGCCAGTGCGGCGGTTCGAGCAACGCCGTGAGAATGCCCGTCGCTATCGTGCAGCCGCCGTTGGGTAGTCGCGCACTATGTCCGCAGGCGCGACCGGCTTGCCTTGCGTCCTCTCGGAACGGCAAATTTTGTCGCGTGCGAACGAATGAAAAGGCCCGGCGCGAAGGCCGGGCAAGTTTGCGCGGGTGGAGGGAGGCACCGGCGCAGGGGAACCTGATTGAACTGGTGGTATCGCGAAGAGTCACATCGCTAATTCCCCGCACTTGCCATCTTCCGGCCGGCGGTCGCCTTCTCCAGCCAGCCGAGCTCCAACTCCGGCACGGACGACAGCAGGAGATCGGTATAGTCGTCGAACGGCGGCGTCAGCACCTGGCTCTTCGCCCCATAACGCACGACCTCGCCGCGATACATGACGGCGATGGAATCGGCGATCGACCTCACCGTCGCGAGATCGTGGGTGATGAAGAGGTAAGCCACTTGCTCGATCTGCTGTAGATTGAGCAACAGCTTCAGGATACCGTTTGCCACCAGCGGGTCCAGGGCCGAAGTTACCTCATCGCAGATGATGAGCTTGGGCTTGGCCGCCAGCGCACGGGCGATACAGACGCGCTGCTTCTGGCCTCCCGACAGTTCGGCCGGATAGCGGTCGATGAAGCCCTTGCCCATCTCGATTTCCTCGAGCAGCTCCTTGACGCGTCGGTCACGCTCAGCGCCCTTGAGGCCGAAATAGAAAGTTAGCGGCCGGCCGATGATGGTGCCGACGGTATGGCGCGGGTTCATCGCCACATCGGCCATCTGGTAGATCATCTGAAGCTGGCGTAAGTCTTCCTTGGTACGGCCGCCGAGTCGGTTGGAAAGCTTGCGGCCCTCGAAGGTAATTTCACCCTGCTGCGGCTGCAACAGGCCAGTGATCACCCGCGCCAGCGTCGATTTTCCGGAACCGGATTCGCCGACCACAGCCAGCGTCTGGCCGGGATGGATATCGACCGAGACGTTTTTCAACACCTTTAAAATGCCGTTGCCATATGCGGCCGTGACGTTCTTGACCGATAGGATCGGTTTCGGCGTCGGCTGCTTCTCTTCGTGCTCGATATGGCGCACGGAGACCAATGCCTGGGTATAGGCCTGCTTCGGCTCCTTGATGATCTGATGGGCGGTGCCCGTCTCAACCATCTTGCCATTGCGTAGCACCATGATGTCGTCGGCCACCTGCGCGACAACGGCAAGGTCATGGGTTATATAGAGCGCGGCAACACCTGTGGCGTGGATTGCTTGCTTGATCGCGGCAAGCACGTCGATCTGCGTCGTCACGTCGAGCGCCGTGGTCGGTTCGTCGAAGATGATCAGAACCGGCTCGGGGCAGAGCGCCATGGCCGTCATCACGCGTTGCAATTGTCCGCCGGAGACCTGGTGCGGATAGCGCTCGCCAATATTTTCCGGGTCGGGAAGGCTGAGCTTGCGGAACAGCGCCACAGCCCGGCGTTCGGCCTCGGCGCGGTTGGTTAAGCCGTGCTTGAGCGAGCTTTCCACCACCTGATCCATCAGCCGCTGGGCGGGATTGAAGGCCGCTGCCGCGGATTGCGCGACATAGCATACTTCATGGCCGCGCAGTTTGCGGATGGCGTTCTTACCCTGCTTGAGGATGTCGCGGCCGTTGAGGATGACCTCGCCGCCGGTGATGCGCACGCCGCCGCGGCCATACCCCATCGGCGAGAGCCCGATGGTGGATTTGCCGGCGCCGGATTCACCGATCAGGCCCAGCACCTTGCCCTTCTCGAGCGTTAGCGACACATTATCGACGATGGTGATCGTCATCGGCTGTTCGCCGGGCGGATAGGTGGTCGCCTCAATGCGAAGATTGCGGATGTCGAGCAGCACATCAGCCATTGCCGCGCCCTCCCTTGAGATCGGTGGTGCGGTTCAGGATCCAGTCGGCGACCAGGTTGACGGAGATGGCGAGCGCGGCAATCGCCGCAGCCGGGATCAGCGCCGCCGGGATGCCGAAGACGATACCATCCTTGTTCTCCTTGACCATGCCGCCCCAGTCCGCTGCCGGCGGCTGCACGCCGAGGCCGAGGAAGGAGAGAGCGGAGAGGACGAGCACCGCATAAATGAACCGCAGCCCGAGTTCCGAAACCAGCGGCGAGAGCGCATTCGGCAGGATTTCGGCGAAGATAACCCACCACTTGCCTTCGCCGCGCAATTTGGCGGCCTCGACGAAATCCATTACGTTCAAGTCCGATGCGACCGCGCGTGACAGGCGGAAGACGCGGGTCGCATCGAGAGTGCCCATGACGAGGATCAACGTGACTAGCGTCGAAGGCAGCACCGAGAGCACCACGAGACTGAAGATCAGCGTCGGGATTGCCATCAGCAGGTCGACGAAACGGGACATCAACATATCGAACCAGCCGCCGACCACCGCAGCGGTGAAGCCGAGGATTGCGCCCATCGAAAAGGAAAGCAGTGTCGCCAGAACCGCGATCAGGATCGTCGTCTGGGCGCCATAGATCATGCGCGAGAGCAGGTCGCGGCCAAGATTGTCGGTGCCGAAGAGAAATTTCGCCGATATCGGCTCCCAGACGCCGCCGGCGATGTCGCCGAGGGCGTAGGGAGCGATCCACTGTGCGAAGATCGCCACGAGGAAGAAAAGGGTCGTGACAACAAGGCCGATCAGCGCGCCGATGGGAATACGTCTTGGCATGGTGCTCCTTACCGCGGATGCCTGAGGCGCGGATTGGCGAGAATGGACGCCACGTCAGCCACGACATTGAGGAAGATATAGACGGCGGCGAAAATCAGGCCGACGGCCTGAACCACGGGCACGTCGCGCATGGCGACATGGTCGACCAGATACTGCCCCATGCCCGGATAGACGAAAATCACCTCAACGACGACGACGCCGACCACGAGATAGGCGAGATTGAGGATCACGACATTGATGATCGGGGCAAGGGCATTGGGGAGAGCATGCTTGCGGATGACCTCGAACGCCGTCAGGCCCTTCAGTTCAGCAGTCTCGATATAAGCCGACTGCATTACGTTGAGGATCGCGGCCCGCGTCATTCGCATCATATGTGCGAGAATTCCCAGGGTCAGCGCGGTGCAGGGCAGCGCGATCGCCTTCATCCTGTCGAGGAAGGGCATGCCGTCATAGACGGTAGAAATGCCTGGGAAGATCTGGAACTTCACGGCAAAGAAATAGACCAGCAAGTAGCCAATGAAGAATTCCGGCACCGAGGTGGAGGCAAGCGCCAAGCCCGAGATCAGCTTGTCAACCGGGCGGTTGTGATGATGCACGGCGACAAGCCCCAGGATGACGGCAAGTGGGACCGCCACGATGGCGGCCCAGAAAGCAAGGAACAGCGTGTTCCACAGCCGCTCCCTGATGGACGCGGCTATATCGAGCTTGGTCGTCAGCGCAGTGCCCAGGTCACCCTGCAGAATTCCGAACAGCCAGTGGAAATACCTGACATAGGCAGGGTCGTTGAGGCCCATTTCCCTTCTGAGATTCTCGAGCGCAAGCGGCGTTGCCGTTTTGCCGAGAATGGCCTGCGCCACGTCACCCGGCAGGAGATTGGTACCGGCGAAGATCAGAACCGAAACGGCGACTAGCAAAAGGATGCCCAGCGCAATGCGCTGGGCAATAAGCTTGGGAACCATGGTCGTACGGCCTCAGGACTGCAGCCAGCATTTGGACAGTGCGTAGCCGCCCATAAGTTCCTGGTTTCCATCCGTTGCCCAGCCGCCAACCTGCGGCCCTGTGGCATCGATGAAGTCGTTGAACATCGGGAGGATCGCGCCGCCTTCGTCGCGGACGATCTGGCCCATGTCGGAATAGAGCTTCTTGCGCTTGTCGGCATCGAGTTCACCGCGTGCTTGGACCAGCATCTGGTCGAACTTCTCGTTGAAGAAGTGGAACTCGTTCCACGGCGCTTTAGACTGGTACTCGAGGGAATACGTCATGTCCTGGGTCGGACGGCCGCCAAAATAGCTGGCCTTGAAGGGCATTTTATCGAATTCTGACCAGTAGCTGTCGCCCGGATCGCGCTTGACCTCTATGGTAATGCCCGCCTTGGCTGCGCTCGCCTGGTATAGCTGAGCAGCTTCCACTGCGCCTGGGAAGCCAACGTCGGACGTGTGAAGGAGCACCGATCCCGAGTGCCCGGACTTCTTGTAATGGAAGGCTGCCTTGTCCGGATCATACTTGCGCTGCTCCATTTCGGTAAACAGCGGATAGGTTTTGCTTATCGGCGTATCATTGCCGACGGAGCCATAGCCCCCCAGGATCTTCTGGACCATCTCCTCGCGGTCGATGGCATATTTCAGCGCCAGTCGAAGGTCATTGTTGTCGAAAGGCGTCGTGTCGCATTGGCAAGAAAACAAATAGTGGCCACGGCTGCTGGCGTTGCGGATGGTGATGGCAGGGAAGCGCTTTAGCAGTTCGACGACCTTCGGATCGACACGGTTGATCATATGGACCTGCCCGCTCTGTAAGGCGGAGTTGCGGGCCGTCCCATCGTTGATGACGACGATCTCGATCTGATCGGCAAAGCCGCGATCGTCGCGCCAGTAACCTCCGAACCTTTCGCCGCCAAGCCGGATACCAGCATCGTTGACGGTGACCTTGTAAGGCCCGGTTCCGATGCCGGCGGTCGGGTTGTCCTTGCCGCCATTCGGCTGGACCACCACTTGGTGTGCGGTTATTATGAACGGAAATTCGGCGTTGGGATCTTTGAGCGTGAAGACCACGTTCTGGCCGTCGACGGCAATCTTGTCGATGCCCTGCAAAAGTGGGAACGCGGCGGATTTCGAGTTGACGTCGGCATGGCGCTCGATGGTGGCGAGCACGTCGGCGGGCGTCATTTCCTTGCCGTTGTGGAACTGTGCGCCCTTGCGGATTTTGAAGGTCCAGACCTTGGCCTCCTTCGAGGAGCCCCATTCCTCAGCAAGTGCCGGCTGCACCTTTCTATCTGCGTCCAGCTCAACAATCGTTTCGCCCCACTGACGGCTGGCGATAAATTGAAATGCATCCGTCATGGTCGCTGGATCAAGATTGTCCGTCGCCGCTCCACCTTGCAGCCCGGCTTTGAGCAGGCCCCCCTTGACGGGTCCCTCGGCCCTTGCTGCCGTGGCAAGCAGGTTGTTGGCAAACGCTGCACTGACGCCGAGCGCCGCGGCCCGACCTAGAAACTCGCGTCGGGACAGCTTACCTTTCGCGACGCGCTCACTGAGAAAACCCAATTCATCATTCATCTTATTTCCCCTTTTCCATGCGTTAATTGGTTTATACTTGCTAGTCGCACGAAGTAGTCTAGTTGCCGTTATGGTACGATCCGTCAAGGTGGCCAATCACACCAGCGAACGTCGGAGCGATCGCCGTCTATGTGGACTGGCTCCTTTGATCGAGATCGTCTCTAGCGAAATCGCTTCGCTCTTCCGACGGAGGTCGAGCCGTTCTACCTGCGCTGGTCCGGAGAAGGCCTCTTTCTAACCTAAAGGTGTATGTAGAGAGTAGGTCGACGGCTACCGTTGGTTTCCTCGACCGACACGCGGTAGGTGTCGACCGATGGATCCTCCTCCATGCTGCCCGCGTCGGCCTCGGCGCAGTTTGAGGTCTTTACCTCCACGCTCACGGGATAGCCGCGCACGTAAATCTTATGTGGATTGAACACGGACTGGCCGGTTTTGATCGCAAACTCCCAGCCATGCCACGGGCATCGAATTATTTCGCCTTCTTGCTCGTACTCGAACTGCCCTGGCGTTCCGCCCTTTACCATTCCGTCGATAATTCCTCTACACAGAGGCGCGGCTTTATGTGGGCAGCTGTTGCGGACGGCATAGTATTCATTGTTGACGTTGAAGATCCCGACACTACGCCCTGCTATATCCACAATGCGTCGTCCGCCAACCGGAATTTCGTCTGCATAACAAACTTCATATTTCTTAGGCACCGTACCTCTCCCTACGCGGCCTGAGAGATTGCTGGTAGCGCCAGCTTGTATGTCTCGATGGCATTCTCTGCGAAGATGCGTCGGCGCAGATCCTCTGGCTGGTCGGACAACGTCATCATCGGATCATCCGAATCCCAATGCGGGAAGTCGCTCGCAAACATCAGTGTTCGTGAACCACCAATCCAGTTGATAATCTGCTTTAGCGCTTCCGGATCGGCGGGCTCATCCAATGGTTGGGTTCCAAACCGAAAATGCTCCATCAGGTACTCACTTGGCAGCCTTTTTACCCACGGAGTCCACCGGCGAAGTCCCTTCCAGTCAAGATCCATCTTCCACATCAGGGGCGCCACCCAGGCAAATCCGCTTTCGACCATCGCCACTTTCAACGTCGGGAACTTTTCGAACACACCTTCGAAGATAAAGCTCGCCAAGTGTACGGCATAAGATGGCGGACGCAGCAGACGCATTTCGATGTAGTAACTTGGCCATCCGGCCGGCGATGGCGGCGGATTGATGCCCGCTCCTTCTGAACCGAAATGCATCGTCACCGCTAATCCGTGCCGGGCGCATGCTTCGTATATTGGATGATAAAAGCGCTGGCCAAAGGGCCGGGTTGCGCCACAACTGAGCATGATCCCACAAACAGCAGGGTGTGAGCCAAGCCTATCGATCTCAGCCGCTGCCCCTAAAGGGTCCTGCGAATTGATTGCGAGATTAAGTCTAAACCTTGCATCCTTGGCGAGCCAATGCTCGAGTGAGTAGTCGTTGAAAGCGCGACACAGAGCGCTTCCATAGTCCACGTCGGCGAGCGCGCTCGCAGTTTGCGCAGGACCACCAGTAAGAATGCCCAAATCGATGCCATGCGCGTCTAGTAACCGCTTGCCGCAACTCTGCGCGTCACCATTGCTGCCTAATATCTCCCCGTTATCTTGCTCTTCAAAATCTACCCGAGTTCCGTGATATCCTCCGCTAGAGGCGTGGGGGTCCATTTCAATGCCACCGAAGCCCCACTCCGCAAAACGCTCAGCATTGAACTTGCTGAGATAAGGAAATAGTTCCGATTTTGTCCGGTAGCAGTGGTGGACATCGGTGTCCACAATTGTGAGTTTTTTCCGACTGCTCTTGACTAACCCGGAATTCATCGTTTTCTCCATTCGTGTTCTCAATCGGGAGCATGAAGCGCACGCAAGTGAGTGTGCTTGTCAGGACGATGGCAGCTTTGTCAGCTCATTGAAATATACAGTTCGCCCCAAAGTCGGCCATCACACCAATGCAATGCACCCGGTTGTTCGTCGGCACCAACTAAGACCGACGTCTGGCACCTCGATGAAGTCGTGGTGCGCATCAATGGTCAGAAATGCTGGTTTTGGAGAGCGGTTGATCAGGACGATATGGTGCTCGACGAGATTGTCCAGACGCGCCGCGACACCAAAGCCGCTAGGTGCCTGCTGACGCGACATAGGAGCGTTGCGCCATGAAGCAATCCCAAATGGGAGAGGTGGCTGCTCCACCATAAGATGGACATACGGGCTCGCGATTCGCACTGGCCTAGGCAACTATCGGAGGGAACAGCCATGGATGATTTTATCGGCATTGATGTCTCGATGAAAGAGACGGCGATCTCAATTCGACGCGCGGGCATCGGCGTCTGGGGGGCAAGTGTGCTTCCTCCCCTCAAGGGGTTGCCGGCAATCTGTATTGATGCCCGTCATAGCCTGCGCATACGAGCCGCAGATCTATCACGTCAACTCGTCGTCGATGCGCGGCAAAGCCAGACCTGTCGAATCCTCATGTCGATCCCGGGGCGTTGGACGTCTCAACGTCCTTTGTGTAGGCCATCGAAGATTCAGAGAATTTCAAAACGTCTCGTTCCGTCGGCAGCGCCTGCTTTGGCTGACGGCCCCCCCCCGCCAATCAGGCGAGGTCGACTATGACGGCCATATCTCGCGTCGCGGCGAGGCAGTGCCGTCGAAACGCCAGAAGAATAGTTGACGTCTCCATCGCAATTAGACAACTTCTGAAGAAGCATGGCCTGCCGCCAAAGCTCCGACAAATTGCGTTCCTACGGGGCGGCCCAACACCATCTTATGACGAACGTGAAACACCGCTCGCATAAAGGCTTGAACAACCGGGCGAAGAATTCTCACTTGCGGTTCCGAAAACGGGAACGACCGCGACGGAGTTCCAGGTCGGTCGGCACATTGCAGCATTTCGTGACGATCTTCTCCGTCGTCCGAAATCTCTTCGTCCTATCGCAGGCCAATTCGATCAGCAGCACCATTCGAATTCATCGAACGCCAGGCAATCGCCGCGTGGGAAGCCGTGAGTGCACGGCCTGCCTGAAAAGCGCGGTGGCGGCCTCACCGGGCCACGTTTCAAGCAAGATGACAACGCCACCCCCCGAAACCGTCAAGGGCTTGCCGCGCCGACACGCCTCGTGGATGGCCTTCACGAACCGAAACCGACGCTCCCGCGCTACAGTGTTGGCCTATGCGCCCCACCGCTGGGCGGACCCTGTATTAACCAGCGAACATCGCAGTCGTGTGATAGCCAACTTCTGGACAAACTGTATATGTCAATAAGGCGAGAAACCCGCCATCGTCCCCGTGAGAACAATTCACTTGGGTGTGCAAAGGTTGGTGAAATGGCAAAACATACGTTCGCTGAAACGATCAGGTCGGGAAAACCGCAAATTGGGGCCTGGATGCAGATTCCACATGTGATGGTCGCAGAGACTCTGGCGCAGACTAATCTAGATTTTCTTGTGGTCGATGGCGAGCATGGACCCATTCCACCCAGCGCACTTTTAGATATTCTTCCAGCGACCGAACGATATGGCATGCCTGTACTTTATAGAGTCGCTTGGAACAGGGTTGACCTTATAAAAGCGGCGCTAGATCATGGTGCGAACGGCATCATGGTGCCAATGGTAAATTCGGGTGTCGAAGCCATCGATGCTGTGTCGTCCGCAAAATATCCGCCTGCGGGAAAGCGCGGATCTGGAGCGTGGAGAGCATCGAACTATTACCAGAAGGATGCAGAGTATCGAAACGATGCGAACTCTAGCTTGGCTGTCGTAGTCCAGATTGAGACACGAGAGGCTCTCAACAATCTGGATGATATAGCCTCAACGCCTGGCGTTGACGCGCTCTTTATCGGCCCGGCAGACCTTGCCCTTTCCTTGGGCATGGAACCGGGAAAGCTCACGCCTGGGTTGCTTGATGCCTGTCAGGCAGTCGCGGCCGCCGCTAACAAACACGGCATAGCATCGGGCATTGACGTGGCATACATAGACTATCTGTTGAGGTTCCAAGAGCTGGGCCTCAGCTTGTTCACCTACGGAACAGACCCTGGTTTCGTTTTAGAGGGCGGCCGCGCTGTAGCGAAAGATTTCCACAACGCGTTTCTCGCTAAGTAGACCGCTCATTGATCGACCTAAAATTGCGAAACGTTGGGCCGTCTTGGTGGTTGCCGGCCCGAGCGACATCAGATACCAGCTCAACTTCTCGTTTTATAGAACTGAACTCAGGCGAATGCTGCTCCGTCCACTTTGCCCGTTCGGATCCACGGCCAAGTGACGCATATCCAAGTATTCCAAAATCGAAGTGGAGGACGTTTCCAAGATCTTTGCCCGCTGACCGGATGGGGTGGACGGCCTCCATAGTGTGGCTGTCTTAAGTCACAAGAGGAAGTGCGTGCCGTCCATGGAGAAGATTATGACAATCGGTCTGGATAATCGCCAAGCAGGTCTTTCAGGTTCATGGCATTGACGGCAGCGGTGCAGTTGTCCGTCGGAGGTTGCGCCGCGACGATGTTGCAGGGTTCTTTTAAGCGATGCCCTCTTGCCTGATTGGCATCGAGGCCTGTGCCACCGGACACTACTGGGTCCGCGTTCTGGGGCCGGGCCATGAGGTCCGGTGATGCCGGCTTCCTACCTCAAGCCGGCGGCCGATGCCGCCGCCAAGCTCAAGGGTGTGAGTAAGGTGCTGCTGGCCGAAGCCGACGAACTCACCGAGCACCTCGCCGAACCTATGGCCGCGCTCGTCGTTTCATTGGCCGGTGGCTACGACACGATCATCGCCCCCGGCACCTCCTCGGGCAAGAACGTCGCGCCGCGCGTGGCAACCCTGCTCGATGTCGCGCAGGTCTCTGAGATCATCGAACTGGTTTCGCCCGACACGTTCCAAGCTGCCGATCTATGCCGGCAACGCCATCGAGACGGTGCAGTCGACCAACGCCAAGAAGATCATCACCGTGCGCTCCGCTTCATTTCCCGTCGCCTCCCAAGGCAATGCGGCTGCCGTCGAGATTGTCTCGGCGGCAGCCGACCCCGGTATATCGTCCTTTGTCGAGAACAAGCTCTCCGACACTAACCGTCCGGAGCTTACCTCGGCCAAGATCATCATCTCGGGTGGTCGTGCGCTGGGCTCGGCGGAAAAATTCCAGGAGGTCATTCTGCCGATCGCTGACAAGCTCGGTGCCGCCGTCGATGCCGGCCATGCACCCAATGACTGGCAGGTCGGCCAGACCGAGGAGCATGAGGAAGTGTGGGGCGGTTATGCGGCGAGTGCTGTTTCGTCTGAGGTTCGTGATTGTCGTTAGCCATACCGGGATACCGTTGCTGGAAGGTCGAGCGCAGGGAGCCGTCGAGGGTCTGCGTTCTGGTTTGCAGCAGAAGATGCGCGCTGATCCTGCTCCACTGCATCTGCTGTTTTTTCGCGAACCGCTTGCTGATGAGGGCATTGACGGTTGCCTCGACGAAGGCCGAGGAAATCCGCTCACCGGACCGGTAACGTTCGCCGTAGTTGATCAGGCTTGCGCTGTTGGAAGCGATGTAGGATCGGAACTCGCCGATGGCGGTGAGAAATTTGCGCATGTTCGGGTAGTCCGTTTCGAGCGCTTCCGCATCGAATTGCAGGTCGTCGATTGCCTCACGGGCACGGTACACATTGCCATGCCAGAGATGCCATTTGATCCTGCGCAGCGTATCAAGCAGGTCCTGTCCGGCCTGCTCGTTGTGGTTTCCAGCCCTTGCGTGAATTGGCGCAGGACCGTGATGCGCATGGTGATGTGGAACCAGTCGAGGACACGTTGGCCTCACGACACGAAAGCAGCGGATTGTCCGACTTTTGAGACATAGAAAGAACTCAGGACGCTGACCGGATTTTGGCTTTTGATTTTTCCGCTTTGAGGGCGGCGTAGAGCGCGGTTTTCCCGATTTTCACACGGTCGGCGGCCTCTCGGACGTTCAACCCACTTGCCAAGTGTTGGCGAGCTTTCCTCAGTTTGTCCGGGGTGACAGCGGGTTCTCGACACGCCGGCCACGATCCTAAGCCGCTTTCAGTCCGGCCCTCGTGCGCTCTCCGATCAGATCGCGTTCGAACTGTGCCAGTGCCCTAAAGAGATGGAACACCAGCCGCCCGCCTGAAGTGGTCGTGTCGATATTCTCGGCCAGAGACCGGAATCCGACACCCTTGGCATCGAGCTCCCGTGATGATTTCGATCAGGTGTTTCATCGAGCGACCAAGCCGGTCGAGCTTCCAGACCGCCAGAGTTTCTCCTTCCCTGACATAGCGAATTGCATCGGCCAGTCCGGGCCGCTCGGTCTTCACGCCGGAGGAATTTCTTTCGACCTTCGTGTTTCGCGGCCACGCAGTCGCAGCCAATCTCTTGCGGACCTTTGGCAACCATCACCGATCTCTATCGGACGGGCAAGCGCAACGTCCCTGCCAGACCGCCTATTTCCTTTGCGCCGAAAAGCTGGCTGCCCATTGTCCTGGAAGATGGCAGGATCAACCGCAAAGCCTACGAGTTCTGCGTCTTCAGCGAGTTGAAGCGCCGGCTTAATGCCGGCGATGTCTGGGTCGAGGGATCGAAGCGGTTCCAGTCGTTCGAAAGCTTTCTCATTCCGACGCCAACGTTCGCGCTGATGCGCGAGGAAGGGCCATTGCCAGTCGCGGTCGAGACCGATGTCGAAATCTACCTTCAGGAACAGCGAACGATCCTGAACAAGGCCTGTCCGACCTTGCTCGGCTCGCAGAGACGGGAGAACTCGATGATGTCGAGTTGACCGAAATCGGCTTCAACGTCACTCCGCATAAGGCTGCATTGCCCAACGTCGCCAGGTCGTTGAAGCCCAAGGTAGAGTCCCGGTTGCCGCCAATCCGGATCACCGACATGATCCTCGAAGTGGACTCACGCACAGGATTCTCGAACGCCTTCACCCACCTGCGCACGGGCCGGTCTGCCGACAATAAGCTTGCGCTGCTCACCGCCATTCTCGTCGCTTGTCCCCTGCTGAAGAAGAAAGCTGCGGAATGTCGCAACTGACCCATATTGCGGCTATGCGTTCGAGATTATTCCAATTGCCTTCGCCAGCCTTTTCACCTGCAAGTGAACCATCCAACATCCTAGAAAAGCGCCCTGCCGATCGGGAGGTAACCGGCAGGGCGCGCCGCGCAAACCTCGGTCAATGGGAGGGACCGGACGCAGCGGCATTGGTAGAGCAAGGTATTCAAAGGCTTATCGCCAACCACGTGATCCAGCGCTCTCCTCCAAGAGTTACCTTGTACCGCTGTGCATCAACGTGCGGCCAGGATCATACCGCACCCTCGGTCTTTAGCGCGCCGTAGGTTGTCTCAATGATCGGCAGTCGTCCCCCTCGTCCTTCCTTCCCAGAGCCACACGCTACCGCGAGATGGCAGCTGCTGAATCCGCCGCCTGCTGCGATTTTTGTTGCAGCGGGAAGTGGCATCTGAAGCTGTGCCCTGCGTCATCGGGGTTTGCTGAAGGTGCGGGGAAGACTCGGCGGCAGATGTCTTGCGCGTACTGGCACCGCGTGTGAAACTCACAGCCGGTTGGCCGTCTCAGCATGCTCGGCACCTCGCCCTTGATTTCGATTCGGTTGAGAACGGCATCGGGATCGGGCACCGGATTGGCCGAGAGCAAGGCTTCCGTATAAGGATGGCGCGGATGGTCGAAAATGCTTTCGGTTGAGCCGATCTCGACAACCCGGCCCAGGTACATGATCGCCATACGATCGGCCATGTGGCGGACTACGTTGAGGTTGTGGGTGATGATCAGGATGGCGATCCCCAGTTCATCCTGGAGGCGAGCAAGCAGATTAAGCACCTCGCCCTGGACCGACACGTCGAGCCCAGCTGTGGGCTCGTCGGCGATGATCAGGTCTGGGTTGAGTGCAAGGGCACGAGCGACGCCGACACGCCGGGCCTGTCCGCCAGAGAGCTGGTGGGGATAGCGGCGCCCAAAGTCCGCCGGCAAGCCGACCATGCGCAACAGGCGCTCCGCTTCGGCACCAGGATCGCGATTGCTCACGCCGTGTATGCGGAATGGCTCGGTGAGGAGCGACTGCACGGTCATCCGCGGCGAGAGGGACCCCACGGGATCCTGGAACATCATCGTCATGCGACGCAGGTAGGACTTTCGTTCGGCCGCTTTGAGGCCGATAAGTTCCTGCCCGTCGAAACTAACGCTGCCGCCAAAAGCCGGCTGAAGGCCGATAATCGTGCGCGCGATGGTGGATTTGCCAGATCCGCTTTCGCCGACGAGGGCAAGCGTCTCGCCCTTGCGGATTTCAAAGGAAACGCCGCACACAGCGTCAATGAAAGGGTCTGCCGTGCCCGTGGTGAGCGCCTTCAGTGAGCCCATGGTGCGGAAGCGGACGCGCAGGTCCTCGACACTCAGCACCGCACTCATGTCGCAACCATCCCGGCTCGATCGAGCAGATGGCATCGCGCGACCTGGTCGGCAGCGACACGGTATTCGCCAGGCGTCTCATACACGCAGCGATCGAAGGCGTGAGGACACCGCGGATGGAAGATACATCCCTTTTTGCTTCCGAGCATGCTGGGGACCTCTCCCGGGATGGTTGGCAAATTGCGCGTCCGCTGTTTGATCCGTCCAGGGTCGCACTCAAGCAGCGCCCGAGTGTAGGGATGGCCCGGAGTATGAAAGATGTCCCGCACCGCGCCCTGCTCCACCACCTCGCCCGCATACATGACGGCGACTCGGTCGCACAATTCAGCGACGACGCCGAGATGATGTGAGACAAATAGGATGGAGCAACCGATCTCCCTTTGCAGATCCTTGAGCAAATGAATGATCTGGACTTCCAACGTTGCATCAAGCGCTGTGGTCGGCTCGTCGGCGATGAGCAGCGACGGTCTCACCAGAAGTGCCATGGCAATGCAGATGCGCTGGCGCATGCCACCAGAGAACTGATGCGGATAATTCCCGATGCGGCTTTGCGGATCGGGAATTCCGACGCGCTTGAGCATGTCGATTGCACGAGCTCGCTTTTCACTACGGCCTCGTTGTTCGTGGTGTTGGATATCGATCATCTGGCTCTCGATCGTCCGCACCGGATTGAGCGCGGTCATCGGATCCTGGAAGATCATGGAGAGGCGATCGCCCATCAGACTGCGTCGCGCCTGGGCAGTCAGCGTAAGCAGGTCGCGTCTTTCAAATACGATGCTGCCGGCGGTAACCTGAGCGTTTTCTGGAAGTAGACCCATAACAGTATAGGCAAGCGTGGATTTGCCGGATCCACTCTCCCCGACGATGCCGACTATCTGTCCGGTCGGCACGTCCAGCGATACGTTGCGCAGTGCATGAACACGTCCGCGTGGCGAGCCGAAGTCGAGATTGAGGTTCCGAACCTCGAGAAGCGGATGGGCGGACATTGGCGGTGTCGGATCCTCACGTCTCATAAGTCTTTCCGCAGCTTGGGATCGAATATGTCACGCAATGCCTCGCCAAGGAATGTGAAGCCCAGCGTGGCGACCACTATTGGAATGCCGCCGGCAAAAACCAGCCAGGGGGTCTGATTGATATAGCTATAGCCATCATTGAGGATAGCTCCCCAGTCGGGCGTGGGTGGCTGCACACCCATGCCGAGAAAGCTGAGACCCGCTTGCACGGCGATGACCGCAGGCACATCCATGCTCACAAGAATAACAAGCGGACCAATCACGTTTGGCAGCATGTGAACGGCGAGGATGCGCGTCATGCTGGCGCCCATGCTGCGCTCCGCGTCAATGTAATCGGAGTTGCGCAGGGCTTGCGTTTGGGTGCGCACGACACGCGCATAGATCGGCATCGATGTTACTGCGATGACTAGGATCACGCTGGACATGCTGGGGCCAAGAAGCGCGATGATGGCCAACGCAAAAATGATCCCGGGAAAGGAGCGAATTGTGTCGAAGAATAGTAGCAGAAGATTGTCGAGCCAGCGCGGCCCGAACCCTGCTATCAGGCCAAGCACGAGCCCAACGACAAGCGAACTGCCGAGCGATGCAAAGGCAACGAGAAGCGGGATGCGGCCGCCCATGATGGTACGCGAAAAAGTGTCACGGCCGAGTTGATCCGTGCCAAGAAGAAAATTTTCTGAAGGTCCTGCCAAACGAGGCCCGATCATAATGCGGATGGGGTCATGTGTGATGATGAGCGGCCCAAAGATCGCGCTCGCCACCACGACCAAGACAAGCACCGCGCCAAGCATGCCCAGACGGTTTTTAAGCAGTTGCCGCAGGAAAGCTCCGACGGCACCTGGATTGTGCCTTGCGGGAGCTTCTGTACCAATCGTGTCAATGCTCGTCATAATCAGAGCTTTTCCCGGGTCCGAGGGTCAAGGACGGCGTTGATGAGGTCAGAGAGCGTCGTTGCTATCACGATAAGGAAGGTCGTGACCACGACAACCCCCATCACAATCGGATAGTTGCGCGCATTCACTGCCTGCACGATCAGCGCGCCGATCCCCGGTCTTGCGAACACCACCTCGACAAACACTGCTGCCGACAGCAGCCATGCGATCCCTACGCCCAAGATGGTTACCGTTGGCAAGATCGCAAGCGGCAGAGCGTAGCGGGAAACAATGCGCCATTCCGAAATCCCGAAAGAGCGAGCCATCCGGATATGGTTCTCACCCAGCGTTTCGAGCATGGACGCGCGCACCAGCCGAGAGATGTAGCCCACCCAACCGATTCCCATTGCAAAGCTCGGCAGGATCAGATGGATCAACCCGTCCCGGAAGCCGTTTCCAGCCCCAATCGCCGGCAGCCAGCGGAGGGCAACCGCGAAGATCAGCAATGCGTAGACTGCCATGACAAAGGAAGGAATGGCGATGGTAGCCACCGCGATTACTCCAACCGCCTGATCGAGCAAGGAATTGCGCCGCATGGCAGAGTAGCACCCTAGCGGCACGGCGATAGCGGCGGCCCAAAAGATCGAGACGAGGATCAGCTCAATCGTGTAGGGCAATTGCGAAAACACGATGTCGGCGACAGGTCTCTGGCTGAACACATCATAGCCGAGATCGCCGTGGAGCAGTCCGCCGAAGAAGGTGGCGATCTGCACGAGAAACGGCTTGTCGAGTCCCATCTCCTGATGCAGCAGCGCCTTCATCTCAGGCGTCGCCCGGGGGCCGAGCAGAATTGCAGCGGGGTCCCCCGGCACCGCATGGATCATGAGGAAAAGCAGGGTGACCGCGGTCACGATGATCGTGACCGCGAGGACCAACCTCTTACAAAGATAAAACAACTGCCTCGGCCCCGACGTCGCCGCTTAAGCCGAAGCCGGCTTGAAGTCGAGATACAAAGGCACGCCGTCCGGACGGGTCGCAGCTTTTATCTTAGTCGTGCGGTACACGACAGGAGTACCACCATTTGTCAGGAACCGGTGGGCACCCGAATCCTCCAAGAGGTCCTGCATCTCGTAATAGAGCTTTGCGCGCTCGTTTGGATCTTCAATCGTGACTGCCTTGGCGTTGAGCTCGTCATAGCGATCACTTCGGAAGCGCGTCCAATTCCAAACGCCCACCTGGGATTTCACGAACCAGGCCGTGTACTCAGAAGGATCAGGCAGACTGCCGTCGTTTCTGATAAAGAGCTGCAAGTCCTTCCAGCGATCACCTTCCGATTCCTGGCCGATGCCGCTGTAGGAACCGGTGTCCTGGGTATTGACTTGGACAGTAATGCCGATCTGCGACAACTGCGCCTGAATCGTCTGGGCGATTATCGAAGGTATGCCACTGTTGTCACAATCGATGGTTAACTGCAGGTTGCTGACACCGGCCTTGTCAAGGAACTCCTTGGCCTTGGCGAGGTCGCCTTCCGGTGGAACAAGCGCCTTTTCGCGATACCCGATCATACCTGGCGGAATTATCCCCGTTGCCACGTTGGCCTGCCCCGCATAGGCGGCGTCCAGGATCTGCGGTACATTGATGCCCCATTGAATTGCTTTGCGGACATTGATGTCCTTCAGCTTCGGGTTATCCATATTCATACCAAGCCAGATGTAACGGAGCGAGGGATGCTCCTCAATCTTTGTATCAGGCGGCGGATTGCTTTTGAACGTCGCCAGTGAATCGAGACCGATCGTCGCGAAATCAACATCTCCGGCCTGATACGCGCGTTCCGCCGTCTTAATGTCCGTGATCGTGACGATGCGGATTTCATCAAATCCTGGTTTTGGTCCAGACCACTCGGGATTACGAGTCAACAGTGTGTATTGGTTTTGCTTCCAGTCCGAGAGCACATAGGGCCCAGAGAACACCGGCGGTTTCATGCCGAAATTGCCGCCGTCCTTGATCGCCTTCATCACCGCCTGCTCGGAAACGATATGACCGACCCCAAAAGGAAATGTGAGGTTCCATACCGGCACAAACGGAGTCTTGAACACTATAACGCCCGTATGATCGTCCTCGATCTCGACATGATCCAAGGAGCCTAGCTCAGACATGTCCGGCGACTTGTGCTTGATGATGCGTTCAAATGAGAACTTGACGTCCTTGGCAGTCATCTCACCATAACCGCCGGTGAATTGAATGCCTTTCTTCAGACGGAAACGAATATGCGTTGGATCGACCTGCTCGAGTTTTTCCGCCGCCTCCAGTTCCCAGCCCCATTCGGCCCCTGATTTATAACGCGTTAGCTTGGAATAAAGGCAGTTCATCACGTTAACTTCGTAAGTCGAGGCGTAAAAGCCAGGATCCAAAGTAGTGAGATCAAACTGAAGGGCGACCTTCAGCACTTTACCTTCTGCCGCCCAGATCACCTGCGAAAGCGGCACGCCGCTAGCAATGATACCACCGCCCAAGGCGGCTCCTACCTTAAGAAGACTGCGGCGGTCGATATTCTTGATAATGCCTTCCATACTTTCCTCCCATTCCGGTTAGTTAGCTGCTGCGAGTTCGGCCATCACTCAGCTGATGTACCACTTGAGTTCTTGTCGCCCCTTGATGCCAACGACCAAGCGGCTCCTCCCAAAAGAAGAGTGCGGCGGTCGATGCTCTGGACAATAGCTTCCACGGTCGGCTTCCGATGCGCTAATCAAGTTCCGCTAAAGACAGATCGTCCAGGACCAATGGATTCGGATGCTGCGAGTTCGGCCATCATGTTGATTAGAGGTGGGTAAATCTCGCCGTCGTCACCGCTCTGGTTTTCGTGCACGCCCATGTAGACGACGACGATGCCGGTGTCGGGGTTAGCGAGCAGGTACTGCCCCCCATACCCCCCGTGGCCGAGCCAAGTGCCGTCCGTCGTCGTGCAGCGGCTATAGTACATCCCCTCTCGCGGCTTTGGCCAAGTAGGTCCGGGGTTGCGACGCGTTTCGTCGATGAAGCCAGCATCGGCGACACGGCGCCCGTCAATGCCCTCGCCCCGACGCGCGAAGATTAAACCGTAGCGTGCGAGATCACGGGCGGAAAGGGAGGCGAGCCCGCCAAGCGACGGCACCCCGTCGCGATCGCAAAGGATATGGAAGGAGTTCTCCAGGCCTGCTCCATCAACGATCTCGATAAGCCAGCTACTTAGCGATCGCTTGCTAACACGCTCGACGATCCAGCCGAGCACTTCGGGGCTAGCCGAGTTGTAGATCAGGTGTCCAGTTCGATTAATCAGATCTTCTCCGGTGATGCCGCGGATGAATGAGCGGATCGTCAACTCACTCCCATCGGTCGCCGGTAAACGCAAACCTGCAGCGAGTTCCAGGGCAAACCAGTCACCATCATCGCTATAGTTGTTGACGACATTCATGTCGGACACTGCCCGGACGGTCGCCTCCCCGTATCCCGTCCCGATCTCAGGCAGATAGTCCTTGACCCGTCGGTCGAGATCGAGAAGACCGTCTGCGACGCACCGGCCAAGCATGATGTTGAGGATTGTCTTTGTGATGGACATCAGGGTCTGCGGCCTGTCCGGGCCGAAGTCCGAAGCATAGGCCTCATAGAGGATGCGATCGTCACGCGCCACGACGAAGCCGGAGAAATGCGGTACGGACAGAAACCGCGCGACGTCGGGGCGCTCTCCAATAGTCCAGTCGATATCTTTCTTGAACGGTAGCACGCGAGGCGAACGCAGGGATGTGACGTAACGGGCGATAGTATGCAGATTCTGAAAACTATGCCGGCGATTGTTCGCCAGATTCCAGTGTACACTATTATCGATCGGCGAGACGACCAGGTCTGGATTGGGTATCGAGGCAACCGTCATGGGTCAGGTATCCTGATGGGTTCTTGGTCTCGGGTTTGATAATCTGTTTCAGATCATCATTCTCATTCTTCAAAAGTTCGCTTCCATTGCCCCACGAAGCCCGGCCTTTACAGGGTGCTCCGCCAGAAGCATTCGCAAGCTACGGGAGGTAGGCGGAGCTCGGCAATTTTGCTGCGCGAGTTTGCCGAGCTCCGGTGTTTCACACGGGACGCTCGAAAAGGTCGCGGGGTACGGTGGTCAGCAGCTCCGCGCCAGTATCGGTGACCCGAACAGTGTCACTCAGCAAGTACGTTTCGTCGCGATCAATGAAAGTGGACTCGAAGTGGAAAGTCATATTGGCCACGATCTGGGTGTCGTTGTTAAATGCCAAACTAGGGCCATCGATAAAGCCGAGTCCCAGGGAGTAACCGAAGCGCCCCTCCTCCTTTATGAACCCGTACGGCCGAATAGCCCCTTGATAGGCGCGCGCCACATCAGCGCAGGTCGCGCCCGGGCGCATAGCATCCACCACCGCATGGAACCCGGCCATGCCCGCCTCGTGCCGATGCTTCCGGTGTGGCGCAACTGGACCTACATGAGCAATCCGCGCCAATGCAACTGGGTACTGGAGCCGGGTCGCGCCACATAGCAGATAATATTCCTGCCCAGCCGCGAATAAGTCGTCCTTCCACTGCTGATGTGGTGCCTTGGCGAACTCGCCGCCGCGGAGGTAAACAAAAGGCCCCGGTCCACCGGGAATGCTTTTCGTACCGGCACAAAGCGCTGACATGGTCGCCGCGACTGCGTCAGGATGCCTAGCGCCGACGGCGATCTTGTCGATGCCAGCAAGTATAGCCCGTTCCGCGATCGTGGCCGCCTCGCGCATATAAATCAGTTCGCGCTCGGACTTGACCACCTTGCATGCCCCTACCAGGTCACTAGCGTCGATCGGCTCCTGACCTCCCAATGTGGCGACAAGCTTTCGATAGCTGAACACGCCCAGGCCGGACACTTCAACGCCGATACGTGCGGACGCCTTCACCTTGCTCTTGATAAATTGAGCGATGTATTCCCAGACGCTTTTCCCATCTGTGCCGCCTACGTAGCTTTCCGGATAAGCAATAATCCGATCTTTCGAAAGCCAGCATCCGGCTTCCGTCGCACCGTCAGCATCCATCTTCCGTAGGATAAAATAAGGATCGTCATCGAGCGTCACCAGCACAGCGTAATCGCTCGCATCGGGGGCGTCGCACCCGAGGAGATAGAACTGATCGGCCTTCGAGATGACCACCAGCGCGTCCATCCCTGAATTGGACATCAAAGCACGCACTTTATCGAGGCGAGCGCGATACTCCGACGTCTCAAACGCCTGCACAATGTTCCTGTCGTTCATACAAAACCTCCTCTCCAAATTGGCCATTTCATAAGCTTGTCCAAGGCCGTTTCCACGAGCAGGCTTGGGAAAAGTCGTCGCACCGCTCAATCTTTCTCCTACTGTCGACATATTGTCGCGACTTGTCAAATGCTTTTTTTGGAAGTGAAATCAAAGTTCGCCGACGACTGTTTGGTTGTGCCGTTAACGAGGGGGGCGTGGAGCCGGGGTCCAACATCCCGGCGAAGCATATCAAACCCAGCCGCCGACCACCGCAGCGGTGAAGCCGGGATCGCACCCATCGAGAAGGAAGGCAGTATCGCCAGCACCGGATCAGGATCGTCGTCTGGGTGCCTTAGATCATGCACGAGGGCAGGTCGCGTCGAAGATTGCGGTGCCTAAAAGAGATTTCGCCGATATCGCCTCCCAGACACTGCCGGCGATGTCGCCGAGGCCGCAGGGGGCGATCCACTGTGCAAAGATCGTCACGAGGAAGAAGAAGGTGATGATAACAAGGCCAATCAGCGAAATACGTCTTAACACCGTGCCATCCTCACCCCGGATGCCGGAGGCGCGGATTGGCGAGGATCGCCGCCACATCGCCTATGACATTAAGGAAAGATATAGGCGCGGCGAAGACAGGCCAACAGCCTCGACGACCAGCACGTCCCGCATGGCGACATGGTCGACCAGATACTCGCCCATGCCCGGATAGACGGAGAACACCTCAACGACTACCACGAGAAAGGCGGGAGGTTCTCGAGCGCGAGCGGCGTCGCCGACTGGCCGAGATTGGATTGTGCAACGTCGCCCGGAAGCAGATTAGTGCCGACAGATCAGCACCGATAGGCGAGCAACAAGAGGATGCCCAGCGCTACGCGCTGGGCGATGAGCTTCACGATCGGCGAGGACATGGGTGCACGGCCTGTCTCAGGCCTGGAGCCAGCACTTAGACAACGCGTAGCCGTTCATCATTTCCCCATTGCTGTCGTTCTCCCAACCGCCGACTTTCGGCCCGGTCGCGTCGATGAAGTCGTTGAACATCGGGATGATCGCGCCGCCTTCGTCGCGGAGAATCGTACCGATGTCAAAATAGAGCTTCTTGCGCTTGACTGGATCGAGTTCGCCACGCGCCTCGAGCAGCATCTTATCGAACTTTTCATTGAAGAAGTTCGTCTCGTTATAAACGGCCTTGGAATAATAAACCGTAGAATACATCAAGTTCTGAGTCGGACGGCCACCCCAGTAAGAGGGACAGAACGGCTGCTTATCCCAGACTTCCGACCAGTAGCCGTCGGCCGGCTCGCGCTTGAGCTCCAGCTTGATGCCGGCATTCGCCGCACTCGCCTGGTAGAGCTGTGCGGCGTCGACGGCGCCCGGAAAGGCGGCGTCCGAGACGTGCAGCAGCACGGAGCCGTCGTGGCCCGACTTCTTGTAGTGGAACGCGGCCTTGTCGGGGTCGTAGGTGCGCTGCTCCATCTCACTGAACAGTTGATAGACCTTGTTGATCGGCGTGTCGTTGCCGACCGAACCGTAGCCCATTAGGATTTTCTGCACCATCTCCTCGCGGTTGATAGCGTATTTCAGCGAAAGGCGCAGATCGTTGTTGTCGAAGGGCGCTGTGTCGCAATGCATGTTGAAAGTGTAGTAGCCCTTGCCCGCGACGTTGCGGATGGTGATGCCTGGGATGTGCTTGATGAGTTCGATCACCTTGGGCTCGATGGCTCGGATCATGTGAACCTGGCCGCTCTGCAATGCCGTCATGCGGGCGGTTGCGTCGTTGATGACGATGATTTCGATCTCGTCGGCAAAGCCGCGGTCGCTTCGCCAATAGCCGGCGAACTTTTCGCCGCCGAGGCGCACACCGGCTTCATTGACCGTGACTTTGTAGGGACCGGTCCCGATGCCTCCGATCGGGTTGTCCTTGCCGCCGTTCGGCTGGATCATAAGGTGATAGTCGTCCATTAGGAACGGCAGGTCGACAACGGAGTCCTTAAGGGTGAAGACGACGTTCTGGCCGTCGACGGCAATCTTGTCGATGCTCTGCATAATGCCGAGCGCGGCGGACTTCGACTTTTCGTCGGAATGGCGCTCCATCGTGGCCAGCACGTCGGCGGGGGTCATTTCCTTGCCATTGTGAAACTGAACGCCCTTGCGAATCTTGAAGGTCCAAATCTTGGCGTCCTTGGATGCGCCCCATTCCTCGGCGAGTGCCGGCTGAAGCTCGCCCTTGGAGTCGATCTGCACCAGCTGCTCGGCCCATTGGCGGACGAAGAGAAAGGGAGCCGAGCCCCCTACGAGTGCTGGATCGAGGCTGTCCGCAGCCGATCCACCCGGCGACCCTGCTCTGAGCAAGCCGCCTTTGACGGGTCCCTCAGCACTAGCAGCCGTGGCAAGCAAGTTGTTAGCCAAAGCCGTGCTGACACCGAGCGCTGCGGCTCGCCCCAAAAACGCGCGGCGGGACAGTTTACCTTTCGCGACCCGCACGCTGAGAAAACGCATCTCGTCATTCATCGTATTCCCCTTTCTTCCACGCCTTCATGGCTGGTGCTTCAATTTTGTCGATCCGCGCAATCTGGCCCTAGGCACTGCTTTCGGCGCGTCGCGAACCATTGCAGTATCTCACCCCGGTCCCCTCCTGCTTCCCAGATGCCGATCATTTGTTTTGTGCAGAATGGACTGCCCCGATTGGACAATGTCGACATATTGTCGTGGAGAGTCAAATATTTTTTGGTTGCCGTTACGATGGGCATGGTGCCGCGCTCAACATCGCGACTATCCGCGAGTCGTGGCCGTAACCGCATGCGGTGGGGTAGGCTTCAGTGCCATTTAGGTGCGAAGATCGCCCGCGGGGCAATCATCGCGGTGGACCGCTGGCGCGCGGCGTTGGAGATCGCAAAGATTGGGCGACCTATGTCGTGAACTCGGCCAGCAAGTCACATGCGCCAGACCGTCCTCCCAACGAACTAAGGCGTGGACTACGCATCGAGGCGGTTGTCGCAAGGACAGCATGGAGCTAGCGGCGGGAATCCTAGCACCGGCGCCGAACCGAATTTGATCGTGTCTCAAGACCCGACACTCGGGTCGATGTCGCGCCCTTCATACTCGGCCGGAGGCATGCCACCCCGGGCAGCTTCTACGGAGCCGCCGCGCCCAAGGAGAAGTTCCCGAGGCTCGCCCGAATCTATGAGGGAGGGGCCTAGATGCCGTAATGGCCCAGCCTCGAGCCCAATGCGGATGACAGACAATTCCAGTTCGTCGAAATAGCGCACCAGTGCCTCCGGCGCGCTGGCGATCTTGACCTCGCGGATGATCCTTCCGGTCGCGTCCACAATGCACACGCTGCTCTCTTCCACAGAGACATCGATTGCCACATAGTGTTCCATGGCTGTTCCTCTCATGATGCTTAGAGCCGATCGCTCGGACTCTGTTTCAACACCATCATTCTGAGGGACAGCCACCCAACCTGGCTATGCTCGCGAAGGCCGGCCCATTACGGCATCTAGTCTTATTCTAGTCTAAGTCCAGCAGGGTATTGAAGAAGTGTCGCGCTTGGCTTTGCGGATGGCCTCGTCGCCGTTGTGATAGTCGAGCGTGCCCTTGATCGAGCCGTTGTCCAGCAATTCGGCGTGGCCGCCGTCGCTAACTTCATCCATCTTGTCCAGATCGGCGACGACTCGCCGGAGAGGCCTAGCGGCTGACGCCGAGGTGAAGCGCCGCGCCGCGAAGTTCGCTAGCGCATGCCGACTTTTGCGAGATGGGGCAGCTGGATCGAAGTGCGGCGCTCCAAAAAGTTCTGTGTGATCCGGCAGTATTGGGTGAACCAATTCCCGAATAGATGGATGCCGCGTTGCGATATAACGCACGCGAACTCGGGTAGGTCGGCCACGGCGTAGTCGCGTTCTAGAAGGATCGCCGCCGGTCTCCTCAGCGAACCTCGAAGCCAAAGGCGAGCGGGTCACGTTGGTCAACGAGAATGGTGTTGTAGCCAGTTACCCGCGCCCAGCCGCCGATGCTCGGCCGGATGGCCGAGCGCCCCGCGACCGTTGCTTCGCTCTCGACGCGGCCGTGAAACAGGGTCCCGATGATGGATTCGTGCACGAAGGTGTCTCCGACCTTGAGCAGACCCTTGGCCACGCGCTGCGCCATGCGCGACGACGTGCCGGTTCCGCAGGGCGAGCGGTCGATGGCGCGCTCGCCATAAAACACAGCGTTGCGGGCGTCCGCCTCCGGATGCTTGGCCTTGTCCGCCCACATAACATGACTGACACCGGCGATGCGGTCGTCTTCGGGATGCACTGGAGCGACCTTTTCCTGCACGAGCCGGCGCACCAGCGGGCTCAAATGGAGGATCTCCTCAGCGCTCATGCTGTCGAGACCGGCCCAGTTCTTTTGCGGCTCGATGATGGCATAAAAATTGCCGCCATAGGATACGTCCACCACCAGTTCACCCATGCCGGGTACGTCGATCGCGGTTTCGATGGCATGCAGATAGGCCGGCACGTTGAAGAGGCGAACTTCCTCCACAAAGCGGCCTTCACGACGATATTCAATCTCGACGCAACCGGCTGGAGCCTCGATAGCAAGCTTCCCTTCGATTTTTGGCAGGACGAGGCCCTGTTCTAAAGCGACCGTCACGGTGCCGATGGTGCCGTGACCACACATCGGCAGGCAGCCGGAAACCTCGATGAACAGCACACCGATATCGCAATCCTCACGTGACGGCGGATAGAGAATAGAGCCCGACATTACATCATGGCCGCGCGGTTCGAACATCAGCGCCCTGCGTACCCAGTCGTGCTCGGCTTGAAAAATCTGGCGCTTCTCGGCCATACTCACGTTGGGTAGCATCGGCGCGCCACCAGTGACGACGCGCACTGGGTTGCCGCAAGTATGGGCGTCGACGCAGAAAAAGGTATGCGGGTTCATAGCGTAGGCTCCCGGTTCAGGAAAAACGACTGGCTGAGAATGGGCCGAGGTCGATCGGCGCGGTGCGGCCGGCAATCAGATCGGCAACGAGACGACCGGTGGTGGGGCCGAGCGTCAGTCCAATATGGCTGTGGCCATAGGCATGAATAACGTCGGGGCGATTGGGCGAGGGGCCGATGACTGGCAGGCTGTCGGGCGTGGTGGGACGATGACCCATCCACCGGGTACCGCCTTCGGTTTTGAGCCCTGGCAGATAAGGACGGGCCAAGGCGGCCAGCGCATCGCTGCGGGCATAGTTTGCGGGAGCATCGAGGCCGGCGAATTCCGCCGCCCCGCCGATCCGTAAGCCCATGTCCATCGGGGTTGCGACAAACTTGCGTTCGGCAAAAATTACCTCCCGGGTAAGAGACACGCCGGAATTTGGAATGGTAATGTTGTAGCCCCGCTCGCTTTCCAGGAGCACCCTGTCGCCGATCGTCGCCGCAAGCCGCGCAGACCATGCCCCGGCAGCGATGACCAGGCGGTCGAACGGCACGGTCTTTCCGTTCGAAAGCATAATCGCAGTGCCGGAAATCGCTACCGCTTCGCCTTGAACGATTGTCGCACCGAGTGCGGCAACGTGTTCGCGCAGCGTGTCTACGAGCCGCTTCGGGTCGGAGAAATGCGACCATTGCGGCGTCAGCGCCGCGCGCACGACAGTTTTACTAAGCGCGGGTTCGAGCTGTCTCGCCTCGTTGCCATCCATTTCTTCGAAAATGCTGCCGTGGCCGCGGCGTAGTGCGCGGTCCGCGGCATCGGCGGCAAAGCCCGCTTCGGTCTCGTAGACCCAGAGTGCGCCGACGCGATGAAGTTCATTCGACAGGCCGAGCTCGTCCAACATTGGCAAGAAGTCGTCGTAAACAGACGCGGTCAGGGCTGCGAGCGCGGAGGTGAGCCGCAGCATTTCCCGGCGCGAGCCGCTTTTCATGAAGCGTAATAGCCAAGGCACCAGCTTCGGAAAATGGCCAGGGCGCAAGGACAGCGGCCCGAGCGGATCGATCAGCCAGCCCGGCACTTTCCATACAAGCCCCGGCACACTTGCGGGAACAATCTCGGTAACGCCGAGGCCACCAGCGTTGCCGAAGGACGCCTTGTCGCCGGATGGATCGCGATCGACCAGCGTCACCGCGTGGCCCTCGGAAAGCAGCGCCCGCGCCGCGCTAAGGCCGACTATGCCGGTTCCAACAATGACGACATGGCTCATGCAGGTCTCCGGAGATCGGGGGGAAGGGCGACGGTCGACTTCCGTTCTCAGCCTTGCGGCCGTGGGTGTCACACAGGGGGATATCTAGAGTGGCTTGCAACCACCCACTCAAAAGCCAAAGCCATTCCGCCAGCATCGCAAGATGGTGCCACGATGTCTGCAACTTCTTGAACGTGCTGCTTGGCATTCGAAACGGTGATTGCCAGCCCTGCCCAGCAAAGCAGACCCAAGTCATTATCGGAGTCGCCTGCTGCAGCAACGTCATTTGCACCAAGACCACACTCGCTCGCGATAAACGCAGCGGCGACTTCCTTTTGAACGCCTTTTGCGACCAGTTCCACAAGATTGGGACCCGATTGCGCTGCTGTGAGCGCGCCGGAAAACCTGCTCGATAGAAGCGAAATGGAAGCTTCGATTATCTCTTCGGGGAAAGTGCCAAGCAGTTTGAAAGGGGCCTTCGGTGCCTCGTTTGGTGTGCTGATGAGTTGAAGACGGTCGCCAGTGACGTCGGTGCGCCGTCTTGCGATGGCTTCATCGGACTCAAGAACGAAACAAGCCTCCAAATCGAACCAGATAGGGCTTCCGCCGAGGTCGTGGACCGATGTCATTGCTTCAAGCGCTGTTTCGCGATCAAGGCGCGCTTCCTTCAGTGTAGTTCTGGATGATAGCGCTCCGATCCACGCGCCGTTGAAGCAGCAAACCGTATCCGATGCACCCACGTCGGCATGCACGCGTTCCAACCCCACAGGTGATCGCGCTGATGCCAGGATGAGGGGAACCTTTACCGAATGTAGCGACCGAGCCGCCGCCGCAACGGTTGGGAGCAAGACATGATTATGCGTCAGGAGCGTTCGATCGACATCGCAAACGAAAAGCCGTGGCACCGCGGTTCTGCAGCGCTCGTTTGCGAATGTGAGACTAGACATTTGTCTCCCCATTCACGAAGAAGCGCTTACAGCCCCGGCCAAGCGCAATTATCGCTTCATGCTCGTTTGTAGCGATGGTTTCAGCGACTTCCCGGTAGGTGATCGTATTGCCGACAATTTCGGCCGCTGCCCCGACATGCACTGCCGTTTCGGGGAATGCCGAGATATCGACGGTTGTCAGGTCCATTGAGACGCGGCCGATTACGGGCGCGCGCAGGCCGCCGAACACGACAGAACCCCTGTTGCTGTTGTCGCGCATGAATCCGTTCGCGTAACCAATGGCGAGAATTGCGATTCGTCGCGGGGCGGGCGCATGCCAGGTGGAGGAGTAACCGACGGGATCGCCCTTCTTAAGCGTCCTGATCTGGACCACAGGCGCGAGGATGGTCGCAGGTTGTTCCATCGGATTATCCGCATCGGCAAGCGGGTTGATCCCGAAGGTCGATTTGCCGGGGCGGACAATGTCTCCGTGCAGTTCGCTTCCAAGAAAAACACCACAGGAATTCGCGATTGAAAGTGGCGCGATCGGCAAGGGCTTAGCACGCTCGGTAAGGCGGGATACTTGAAGGTGACAAAGATCGAGATCGACATCGTCGGCTGAAGCGAAATGCGTCATATAGGCCTGAACACTGCAGGACGCGAGCAAGGGCTCAGCCCGCTCATCATCCTCGGGGGCAAGACCAAGTCTGTTCATGGCGGTATCAAGATGAATGAAGGCCGGAATCCTCTGGGCGGTCTGCTTTGCCACAGCCGAGATCACATGAAGTTGCTCCAGCGAATTGACCACGGGAATGATGTCCCGCGCCCGGGTCTCGGCCATATCCGCCAACGAAATGCCGTCGAGGACGGCGATGCGTGGCCCGGCGCCAAGATCGGCGCGAAGCGTCAAAGCATCCTCGAAACGGGCTGAAAAAAACAACTCTGCGCCAATCTTCCGTAGCGCACGCGATGCCTCGCGCATCCCGTGGCCATAGCCATCGCCTTTGACGATGGCTGCACATGTGCCACTCGTCATCTGCTCCAGCTTGCAAAAGTTGCGCTGGATGGCACCAAGGTCGACCAGCATGACCGGCCCACTGGAAAGGCTACGTCGCGCGTCGTGCGGTAAGGCGGCGAGGGAATGGGGACGGGTCATCGGAACCGGAGTATCAGAGGCTCCGAGCCGCCCGATGTCGGGCAGCCCGGATCTTGGGATCAGGCCGAAAGCGCCTCGACTGCGGCTTCGACCAGCTTCATCTCATCTGCCTTCAGCGGTGGCACAGGCATGCGGCACAGGCCGACCCTACGGCCGGTCATCTCGCTCCCGGCCTTAGCGACCGGGTTGAAGGGCAGCGTCCAGAGCAGACGGCTGATCGGCTGGAGCGTCTTCCAGACCTTCTCCGCCTGCTCGTAGTCCTTCGACTTCACCAGGTCCCACAGCTTGCGGATCTGTGCGGGCGCTACGTTGCCGGAGCCGGTAAACAAACCGGCGGCGCCGTTCACGAGCGCGAAAAAATTGAGAAAGTCACAGCCGCAGAACACTTTGGCCCCCTGCCCCGCCAGCTTTTCAATCCGGCTGGGATCGGCGGTGCTGTCCTTGATGTAATCTACCCCGTCGATCTCCGAAAAGCGGGCAAAGATTTCCGGGGTGATGTCGAACTGGGTATAGGCGGGAATGTTGTAGGCCATGATCGGGGTTCTGATCGCCTTGGCGATTTGTTCATAGTGCCAGCGCACCCCGTCTTCACCCGGGCCTTCGAAATAAGGCGGCAGGACCAGAACCGCATCAGCGCCCACGCCTTCCGCATGCTTGGAGTTCTCCACTGCATCTTCGGTCCGGATCGCCGAGGTCTGGACAATCACTTTGGCTCGGCCATTGACGCGTCTGCAGGCCACTTCGGCCAGCTCGCGTTTTTCGGATTCTGACAGGAACGGAAATTCACCGGTCCCGCCATTGACCGCAATGATGTGCACAGCGTTTTCGACAAGCGAGTCAATGTTTGCCTCGAACGCCGCAATGTCGACAGTTGCGCCATTGTCCTTGAACGGAGTGCAGATGGGTACGCAGACGCCTTCCAGATTGCTCATACTGGTCTCCTTGTTGAATGGCCCGTATAGGGCGGACGATCCTTTTGTTTCCAGGGCACATGCGCCTTGAGAAACTGTGCAAACGGGTCAACGAAGCCGGATCCAAATCGCCTTTGTTCGGAATATTGATCGTGCGCGGCAAGGCCCTTTTCCCGGACCCTAGAAACCAAGTTCCTTGTAGCCGCCGAACAGCACGGCGAGGTCGCTCTCAGAAAAGCATTTGACGGACACGGTTCCTGGCTTAGCAATTCGGTGGCCGACGTGAGGTTGTCGATATAGAGTTGCGAGGCCAAACCGCAGTTTGTATTGTTCTCGACTTTGATGGCTTCTTCCTCGATCTCGGTTGCCGACAGCACCGAGCCAGAGATTTCTTCGCGTACCTTAGTCGACCCGGCAATCGATAGGAAATCTTCAGCGTTGACGTTCCAGCGCTTTGCGAGATCTTCGGCGGCAACGAGCGGGGATTCGACGACGTCGGACCGGCCGATCCCCGAAAAAGCAACTTGGAGATGGTACCCGGCGCCGCGCAAACGCCCTTGGGTGTCAGCGATGTCGTTCCGATACGTACCGGAGTTATGCGATCGCACCAGAGCCGGGTTGGTCCAGAAGACCGGCTCCCGCGTCGAGAGCCGGGCGGCAAGCCGATCTTCGTCCTGGCTTATGTCGTCGAGCATACGATGTCCCTGACGCGAATGCTTCCGATCCCCACTGGAATGACCCGGCCGGGGGGCGGCTCCGGCGGCCATTCCGTCCACCTGGACCCTGCGCTGACTATCTCAGTTGAATCCAGATGGCCTTTGTTTCGGTATACTGGTCGTGGGCCGCGAAGCCCTTGTCCTTCCCGCCGAAGCCGGACTCCTTGTAGCCGCCGAAGGGGACCGCGAAGTCGCCTTCGGAGTAGCAATTGACCGAAACGGTGCCGGCGCGGATCGACCTTGCGATCAGATGCGCCCGGTTGAGGTCGTTCGTATAGAGCGACGCCGCCAAGCCGTAATTGGTATCGTTCGCGATGCGCACGGCTTCGGCGTCGTCACGGACGCTGATGACTGACAGGACGGGGCCGAAAATCTCCTCGCGCGCGATCACCATGTCGTTCGTCACGCCTTCGAAGATGGTCGGCTCGATGAAGTAGCCGCCGGTGTCCTTCAATACCTGGTTGCCGCCGAGCGTCAGCTTCGCGCCCTCGGATTGGCCCTTCCCGATGTAAGAGAGGACCTTTTGCATATGCGGCTCCTCGATCATGGCGCCGATCTTGGTAGCGGAATCCAGCGGATCTCCGACCTTCCAGGTCTTGACGGTTTCCTTGAGCTTTTCGAGCAGAGGTTCGCGGATTTTCTCGGAGACGATCAGGCGTGTGCCGGCGGAGCAGTTCTCCCCCTGGCAAAACAGGAAGCCAGCTGCGATCTGCTCGACCACCGGGGTGAAGTCGGTCACATCGTCGAGCACGATTGCCGGGCTCTTGCCACCGCATTCCAAAACGATGCGCTTCATGTTCGATTCGGCGGCGTATTTCAGGAAGTAGCGGCCGACCTCGCCGGAACCCGTAAAGCTGATGCAGTCCACGTCCATGTGCAGGCCGAGCGCACGGCCGGCTGTCGGGCCCATACCTGGCACGACGTTAAGCACGCCCTCGGGAAGGCCGGCTTCGGCGGCGATGGCCGCAAGGCGCAGCAGCGAGAGCGAGGTTAGTTCCGCCGGCTTGATGACGATGGAATTGCCGGCGGCGAGCGCAGGCGCAATCTTCCACATGGCGACAAACAGCGGGAAATTCCACGGCAGGACCGCGCCGACAACCCCGACCGGTTCGCGCACGATCATGGAAACGACGTCTACCGGGGCGGGAGACATCTGGTCGTAGAGCTTGTCTGTCGCCTCGGCATGCCAGCGTAGCGTCTCGATGCTGTCGGGCAGATCTACGTTGCGGGAATCATTGAGAGGTTTCCCGCAGTCGAGCGTCTCGATCAGCGCGAGTTCTTCGATGTTCTTTTCGATCAGATCGGCGAAGCGGAGAAGGGTCTTCTTGCGGTCGCGCGGCGTTTGGCGCGACCACGACCCGCCTTCGAAAGAAGCGCGCGCGGCTGCGACGGCCTTATTAATATCGGCCTCATCGCCCGAGGAAACCTGCGCCAATTCTTTGCCTGTGGCAGGGTTCAAAGTCGCAAACGTTTCGCCGCGTTCGGTGCCGCAATATTCGCCGTTGATGAATGGGCGCGTCTCGAACGTCGCGGGGATCTTGATATTGACAGTCATCTTATGTCCTCTACCGGTTGGGGTACTTTCAATGCACCCAAGAGGCTATGTTCTGCGACTTGAGGTCTTTGTAGAGCTTGCGGAATTCGGAGCGCTCCGCATCGGACAGACCGATCAGCGGCGCGCGCACATCGCCGATCGGAATGCCCGCGAGCGACGCACCGTATTTGACGTACTGATTGTACTTGCCGCCGTTCTCCAGCAAGTAGATCAAAGGCATCATTGCCTTCATCAGCTTGCGTCCCAGCAGAAAGTCTTCCTTCTCGACGCACGCGTTGTATAGGGCGACGTGTTCTGCCGGCAGGAAGTTGGAAGCGCCGGCGATCCAGGAGCGTGTCCCCCACAGGAATTGGTCCAGGACCTGATCATCGAAACCGCAGACACGTTGCAGCTCGGGATAGAGGACCATGTGCTGGTAGTAGCGAGAGATTGAACCACTCGATTCCTTGATGGCGAAGATCTTCTTGATATCGAGGACGCCTTCGAGGAACTCCTTGTCCATATCCACGCCGGTGCGCGCGGGGAAATTATAGAGGATGATCGGCAGCGAGGTGCTCTTCGCGATGTTGCGGAAATGCGCAATGAGTTCCGACCTTCCCGGTAGGGAGTAAGGCGGGGCTGCCAGCAACTGCGCCTCGTAGCCTAAGCCCTCGGCGAATTTGCTGAGCTCAACCGTCTCCTCGGGCCGCATGCTGTTGGCGCCGACATAAAGCGGAATTCGGTCCTTCACAACCTCGGCCACGCCCGCCAGGACGGCTTTCCGTTCCTCGAGTGTCTGAGAATAGTATTCGCCGGTGGAGCCACCCGGAATGAGGGCGTGCACGCCGTTGGAGACGAGAAACTCAACGAGCTTGTCCAAGGCCTTCAGGTCCAGACGGCCGCTATCATCATAGGGGGTGGCGAGGGCCGTTAGGATGCCACTCAGTTGAGGTATCTGCACCTGTAATCTCCATCCATTCCATATGACGGCACAAGGATGCCTTGCGATAATCGTCTCGCGTGGCTCACCTTCGGCTGGCTCCGCCGAATGTCGACATATTGTCGTTCATATGTTTTTGTCAATGGGTTTTCGATGGGTCAGCGCCCTGCAACTTGAGTTTCGTCCAAAACCTCAAAACTTGCCTATCGGAACGCGCCCATTGGCACTTCCGAGTAGAAGCACTCTCATCAAGCGCCAGTCCTTCGCTGGCCAGCCTTGGCATGTGTTTCGCGGAAGCCACGTTGTCGTCCTTGAGAGATGACACCGCGGAGAGCGGCAGGGCACTGCGCAAAGCGGTCGCGGGGACGTGGAGAGCAGGTCGACGAGGTGTCCGCGCATGATCACGTCGGGAATGATTGCCCAGCAGTTGCATTAGCCCGGTGAAGTACGTCAATACGGGAGGGGGTCAGGTCGCGGCTTCCCTTCGCCTATCGCTGCGCTCGGTGATTCCCACACGACGCCGAGAGCGGGCCGCCTCTACAGCGCGTCTCGAGGAAGGCGTATCCGCCGAACAACTGGCGCCGTGCACGCCGCCCAGCTTAAGGGGAACTTCCTTCAATTTCTGAAGCGATCCAACACTTCAAAAGTGAAGATCGTGACGTTCTGAACAGGGCTCTGGCCGCGGATCGAGGACGAGGCTTCGCCAAGTTACTTGAGCAGGTCGAAGGCGTCGCCCCAACAATCGGACACCATGTAACCAAGCTGGTAGGGGTCAGTCGGATCGACGCCGGTTTGATGGATGCCGTGAATCCAACCACGCCCAGAAATCCTTGGCAAAATGCCGAGCTTGCCAGCCACCTTGGTCGTTCCGATGATCGAGACCTCAAACTCGCTGTCGATGATCGAGCGCGCTATCCGCTTCTCGCCTTCCGCGAACTGGCCGCGCGCATACATGACCGCGAGCCGCGCGCTGTTGCCCGTTCCACAAGGCGAACGGTCGACACGGCCCGGAGGGACGACCGTGACGCCTTTCATCCGGCCCTCATCGTCGTATCCGACGAACATCGTGTAGGACAGGCCGCTCAGACCGGCTATCTCGGGATGCCGGACGTCGAGCTGGGTGTCGATGGCCCGCTGGACACGGCAACCGAGATCGACCAGCTTCCTCGCATTCTCGGTCGTGAGCTTCAGGCCGAACTGCTCGGGATTTATGAGCCCGTAGAAGATGCCGCCATAGGAAATGTCTACCACCACCTTGCCAAGGCCTGGGACATCCACTTCGGCGTCCAGCAGCAGCGGGAACGACGGCGGCATGTCGAGAGTGACGCGTTCGCATTTCCCGTTTGAGCATTTGGCAACGGCCTTGACGAGGCCGGCCGCGGTTTCGATTGTGACGACCGTCTCGGGCTCCTTCATCTCGACCATGCCGGTCTCAAGAAGCACCGTGACAAGGCAGATGCTGTTGGAGCCGGACATGGCATGCGCCTTGTCGCCCTGCAGGATAATGAAGGCGGCGTCGGCCTCGGGATGCACAGGCGGCAATAGGAGATTCGTGCTCATCTGCGCGCATCCCCTGGGCTCGTTCACCAGAAAGCGGCGCAGCCGGTCATCGACGTTGTTTATGTATAGCAGTTTGTCGAGGATGGTCTCGCCCGGAATCGACAGGACGCCGCCGGTGACGACACGACCGACGTCTCCCTCGCAATGTGCTTCCACCATCGTGAAGGTCTTGCTCCAGCGCATTTGAGCTCCTCAATTGGCGGATAAAGCTGCAGGACAAGCGCCCCGTCAATTTTGTCTACATAATGACGACAATTTATCTGCCGCTGGATACCAGACCAGCGCACGTATTTCAAGCGGGCGCGTACGGATTGCGGTTCCTAGAATGCCGGAATTGCTAATCGGATATCTCCGATCCCGCAATATATCCTGCATTCCCGAAGGACGGTTCGGCTCTTCCGGGGGCGTCGCGATCGAGGTGTGTAACGCCAAAGCCCCGCCTGGAGAGCAAAAACGCCAAAGCCACTCCGACGATGCCAGCGCCGATGACACCCACGGCACGAGCCTCCGGGCCAGCTTCCATGAAAATCCCTCAAGTCCGCAGATCAAAAATCGCGCTCCGTTGTCGATCGAAACGGCATCAATCGACATTAAGTCGAACAGTCGAGCGCCAAGCTCAAAAGGGCTCTCGTCAGGTGGCGATTCTCATTTTCGAGGTGATGCTCCGTTCCATGTATTCCAGGAATTCCCCCTTGAACTGCCTCGCATGTTCGTCGGCAAGGCGTTCGGCCTCATCTGGATCTTGAACGCGGATGGCTTCGACCATTTCTCGATGGTGCTGGTTTAGGCGCTCTTCTGTGGAACCGAGGCTCTTGAAGAGGAATTCATTATGAAAGTAGAGCATCCGTCGCCCTTCCTCTAGAATCCGCTTGTAAAATCCGGCAAAATACTGATTGCGGCCCGCTTGCGCGATCCTGTAGTGAAAATCGTAGTTGCCTTCGATGATAGGCAACCAGTCGCCGTTATCGAAACTGAGCTTGACCTTCTTCTCGTATATGCCAAGTGTAGCTTCGATCTCCTCTATATCCTGTTCAGAGCGGCAAATGGCAGCTGACCTATGGGTAGCGCGCTGCAGAAGATCCAAGGCATCCAGAAATTCGGGCACGCTGCGGAAATCGAGAGGGGCTATGACGGTGCTGCGGTTCTGAAGCGTAACGACCAATCCCTCGCTCGCAAGGCGCACCAGCGCCTCTCGAATAGGGGAGCGCGAAAGTTGGAAGCGTTTTCCCAGCCCTACCTCGTCCAATGGGGCGCTCGGGAGCAGCACCATACTTAGAATGTCGCGGCGAAGCTCGGTATAGACCCGGGTACTTCCGGTTTCTCGCGGAGCCGCAGCCTCCCGTGCTGATGCTGCTTTTCTTACCGGTATGTTCATCCGTATCCTCGCTCCAGATCAGCTCGATCAGACCATCCAAGGTGCCTAAACCGGCTTCGCTCATCGGCCTATCCATCATGTTCGGGTGCTACTATTACCCCAGACCGGTCAAGGTCGACAACCTGCATACAACATTGTGCAACGCCGACGTAGAGAATATTTCGGCCGACGCCCCTAGGGACCGAATGAGAAAAACGGAGGGTCATGGCCGTGCCGTCGAGGTTTCCTGGCAGGAGGCGGCCGACGCGGCAATCAGTGTCATCGAGTGCAGAAATCCGGACCTCAACGCCGTCATAATGCGCACCGTCGGCGGCGCCTGTTCATCGCTCCCATTTGGCCCAGCGCAGGCCTGATCGCGCAGGGCTTATGGTTGTCAATCCAGCTTTCTGTCTTGTCGACGGCACTAGGACTGGCGGCCGTATACCCTTGGCGGTGGCGCGCGTATATAGTTCGCCCCTGGCCAAGGGTTCCAGCCGTTTTCCTGATCGAGATCGTTCGCGCGACGCCAGAGTTGATGGTGATATTCTGGATTTACTTCGGAGCTCCGGCGATCACGGGTCAACCAATAGACGGGTGGACAGCGGCGCTCTTGGCAATGTCGATAATTGCCGCCTCTTACCTGGCCGAGGTCATTCGAGCTGGGTTGTACTCTGTCGACGAGCCGACGTCTGCGCTCGATCCGGAGATGATTTCAGAAGTGCTGGACGTCATGGGCGACTCGCGCAGGCGGGCATGACTATGGTTGTCGTGACCCATGAGAGACTATGGTTGTCGTGACCCATGAGATGGGATTCGCGCGCAAAGTCGCCAATCGCATTGTTTTCCTGGATTCGGGGCGAATAGTCGCCGGAGCAATTTTTCGCCAATCCTAGGGACGGACGCGCGAAGGATTTCCTTTCGAAAATTCTTCCCCATTAGTAAAATGCGAGCGCACGATTGTGAGATCGCGACTGGGAGAAAATTCCATTTATTAGCAGCGTCGCGCACCGCTGGGCGCCTCACCGAAATGGTCACGAAAACATTTTGAAAAATGCGATGATGAGACAAACCCGCAAGCGATTGCCACCTGCAGCACGGACATATCGGTCAATTCGAGTAGTTGGCGCGCCCGCGCCATTCTGAGCAAAAGATAGTATCGCATCGGCGTCGCCTTGAGATGGTGAAGAAAGAGGCGCTGGATTTGCCGGCAAGAAAGGCCCAGCTCTTGAGAAATAGCGCGAATCGTCAACGGCTCATCTACAGAATTTTCCATCATGCGGATAATACGGATCAGCTTTTCGCTTGCGCCGCCAAAGCGAAGCCGAAGGGGAGCAGATTGACAGCTTTCCCCCTCGCGCCATCGATCGGCTGTGAGGAAGCGGCAGACTGATCGCGCCACATCGGCACCACATCGGTGTTCTACTGAGCTGATCGCGAGATCAAATGCCGCAAATTCACCGGCGCAAGTGACGATTCCTTTCTGCTCGACGAACAGAGCGTCGGTCAGCTTTAGGCCTCCAAATGACTCCGAGAAGGCTGCCATCGTGTCCCAATGGATGGTACAGCGCGTGTCGGACAACAGACCGGCCGCAGCAAAGACCCATGCGCCGGTGCCGAGTCCGTAAAGCCTCACATTGCGACGCGCACAGAAGCGTAGAAGCGGCAACAGTGGTGCTGAGGGATAGTGTTCGATCCCCGCGCCCGCGCAAACTACGATGCCATCGGGCAAACGCTCCGATTGCAGAAGCTTGGCTTCCTCGTTAAGAGTTGCATCCACGCACACTCGGATCCCACTGGCACATATAACAGGGCTGCCGTCGTCGCTTATCAATCGCCATCGAAACCGCTCGCGCCCGGACAATCTGTTTGCATACCGCAATGGATCGATGAACGACGACATACACAGTTGTGAAAATCCCGGAACAAGGACTATCAAGAACTCCATGACTCCATCAGCCAAAGGCATGAAGGCCGTGGAATCTAAGTTTCCGCGACCCAATCTCCGCTCGCCGACAAGTCGGTTGTTTATTACGTTCATTCTGTCACCGCTTGACCAGAGGACGCCGTCTTATCCTCTAGCGAGAGGAACGACCGCTATCCTTTCCCCCTTCAGTCGCCTGCGAGCGCCTTTTCCAACTCCGGCAGGATGAGGAAGAGATCGCCGACCAGGCCGTAGTCGGCAACCTGGAAGATCGGTGCCTCCTCGTCCTTGTTGATGGCGACTATGACCTTGGAATCCTTCATGCCGGCAAGGTGTTGAATGGCACCGGAAATGCCGACCGCGATGTAGAGATCGGGGGCCACCACCTTGCCGGTCTGGCCGACCTGCCAGTCGTTCGGGGCATAGCCGGCATCGACCGCGGCGCGGGAAGCGCCGACGGCGGCACCAAGCTTGTCGGCAACCGGCAGGATGACCTCCTGGAACTTTTCCGAGGAGCCGAGAGCACGACCACCCGAGATGATAATTCTGGCGGAGGTCAACTCCGGACGATCAGTTCCGGAAAGCTTGTTCTCGATGAAGGACGATAAACGGGGGTCGGCTGCCGCCGAGATAATCTCGACGGCAGCCGCATTGCCTTGGGAGGCGACGGGAAATGAAGCGGTGCGCACGGTGATGACCTTCTTGGCGTCGGTCGCCTGCACGGTCTGGATGGCGTTGCCGGCATAGATCGGCCGCTTGAAGGTGTCGGGCGAGACCACTTCGATGATTTCGGAGACCTGCGCGACACCGAGCAGGGCGGCGACGCGCGGTGCGACGTTCTTGCCAGATGAGGTGGCCGGCGCAATGATGGTGTCGTAGCCGCCGGCCAGCGACACGACGAGTGCTGCCGTCGGTTCGGCGAGGCGCTCGGCGAGTTCGTCGGCTTCGGCCAGCAGAACCTTGCTCACGCCCTTGAGCTTGGCGGCGGCGTCCGCAGCCGGCTTGGCGCCCTTGCCGGCAACCAGCACATGCACGTCCGAACCGATCTGCAGGGCGGCCGAAAGCGCCTTGGCGGTCTGGTCAGAAAGGGTTGCGTTGTCGTGTTCGGCAATCAGAAGAATAGCCATCTTTTTTGTCCCTTGATCTACTTCAGCGAGGGCGTCTCGAATTCATGTCAGGTCGAGCCGAAAACGGTTGGGTTCGAGAACCGGAGCGGAGCGTACTTCAGTACGTGAGCACCGGAAGCGGAGAACCCTGTCGTTTGCAGGCCGACATCACATGAATTCCTACAGCACGCCGGCTTCGTTCTTGAGCTTGTCGACCAGCTCGGCGACGCTCTTGACCTTGACGCCCGCCTTGCGGCCGCTCGGCTCCTCGGTCTTGATCACTTTCAGGCGCGGCTTGACGTCGGCGCCGTAGTCGGCCGGGGTCTTCTCGTCGAGCTGCTTCTTCTTGGCCTTCATGATGTTGGGCAGCGAGGCATAGCGCGGCTGGTTGAGGCGAAGGTCCGCGGTCACGATCGCCGGCATCTTCAGTTCCACCGTCTGCAGACCGCCGTCGACTTCGCGCGTCACCTTGGCCTTGTCGCCGTCGATAACCACCTTGGAGGCGAAGGTGCCCTGCGCCCAGCCGAGCAGGGCCGCCAGCATCTGGCCGGTCTGGTTCGAATCGTCGTCGATCGCCTGCTTGCCGAGGATGACCAGGCCGGGCTGTTCAGCGTCGACGACGCCCTTCAGCACCTTGGCGACGCCGAGCGGCTCGGTCTGCTCGTCGGTCTTGACCAGGATGGCGCGGTCGGCGCCCATGGCGAGTGCGGTGCGCAAGGTCTCCTGCGCCTGCTGCGGGCCGATCGAGACGACGATGATCTCGTCCGCCTTGCCGGACTCCTTCAGCCGGATCGCCTCTTCGACCGCGATCTCGTCGAACGGGTTCATCGCCATCTTGACGTTGGCGAGTTCCACCGCCGAACCATCAGCCTTCACGCGAACCTTGACGTTCGCATCCACAACCCGCTTCACGGGCACGAGAATTTTCATCGGATTTTTCCTCTATTCATCCAGACGGAGCGGCGGCTCTACGGACGTATTGCATAAGATTGAAGTCAGGTTTTAGGAGCAGTTCACGCCGAAGCGCGACGCGAGCTCCGAAGATCCGGCGCGCCGCCATATGCGTTTTTGCGTCATTCATCGTGTCGACGGCCACGGCCATGCCATCGCGAAAATACCAAAACGCCGAACAGCCCGGCTCCGTGGACACCACGAGGATGTCATCGTAGTCAAGCGCCAGACCGGCCGTTTGCAACTTGGTGTCGTATTGGTCGCTCCAAAACCACGGAACAGGCTCATATTCCACCGGTCTGCCCAAAATGGCATTGGCGACGACGGCGCCTTGCTCGATGGCGTTTTGTACCGATTCGATGCGGATTAGCCGGCCGCCAAAAGGAAAAGCGGCACAATCGCCAGCCGCATAGATGTCGGCGTCGGAGGTCTGTCCGAATTTGTCAACAACGATGCCATTCTCGACTGTCAGGCCGGCTTCCGCGGCGAGCTCAACATTCGCCATGCCACCAATAGCGACCAGAACCAAATCAGCACGGAGCATCGTCCCGCTTTCCAAGGCAACGCCAGCGACTCCGCCGTTGTGGCCGGAAAATCCTGTCAGCTGTGCATTGGTTAGAATGGTCGCACCGTGGCGCACATGGAGCTCTTCGATCGCTTCAGCCGTTGGAGCGCCGGCGACGCGCTTGAGGACACGGTCCGCCATTTCGACAATGGTAACTGCATGGCCCATTCGAACAGCAATCGAAGCAACTTCCAGCCCCACATAACCGCCGCCAACGACGACGATGCGCTTTGGACTTGCTAACGCGCGCCGAAGGCGATCGGCGTCCGCTATGCTCCTCAGGGTCACAATCCCGTCCAGGCCGTGCGTCATCACATCCGGAAGCGTCCGTGCCCGCGAGCCTGTGGTTAGAACGAGCTTGGTATAAGCATAGCTTCTGCCGGCCGATGTTGTAACACTTCGGTTGCTCCGATCGACGGAGGTCACCCGGCTGCCCCGATCGACCACAATTCTGGCCTTGTCGTAGAACTCCTGAGGACGAAATTCCAATCGCTCCGCTGTTGTCTCGCCCTTCAGGTAGGCCTTGGACAGCGGCGGCCTTTGATAAGGCAGCCATGGCTCATCACCAAGCATGGTCACGGCGCCGTCGTAGTCGGAGCCGCGTAATCTTACGGCACATGAGAGCGCAGCCTGCCCCGTGCCGACAATGACAACATTGTCCTGCATATGTCTTCCTCAGGGAATGCTTTGTGCTCTATGCTGCCAGCAGCCTAGAGGCAGCGTGATCGATTGCTTCTTTCGTCCAGGCCAGATCGCTGTCGGTCAGGGCAAGGGATGGGTAGATCTTCCCCGGAGACTTGAAAATCCCCTTCTCACGCAGGGCGGTATTAAATCTACCGGCCGCCGCGGAATTGCCTTTTGCGACGTCTTGATACGATTTCACGGTTTGCTCGGTGAAGACCACGTCAAACAGCACTGGATCCCCGACGATCTGGTAAGCGATACCGGTTTGGTCGAGCGCCTTGCTGAGCATGCCCATGACGCCCACGCCATATCCGCGAAGACGCTCGTAGCTACCGGGTCGACGCAGGATCTCCAAGGTTTTGAGTCCAGCCACAGCGGCAAGTGGATTACCGCTTAACGTCCCGATTTGGAGGGTGAACCCGTCCCTCCCAACAGCTGCTTTGTCGAAGTGGGCCATGATCTCCGTCTTACCCGCAACAGCTGCAAGCGGTAGGCCGCCTCCGATGATCTTGCCCAAGGTGCATAAATCGGGCACCACGCCGTATCGCTCCTGAGCGCCGCCGTAGGCAAGGCGGAACCCGGTGACGACTTCGTCGAAGATTAGAACGATGCCTCGCTTCGACGCTTCCTCGCGCAATGTCTCCAGGAAGCCTGGCGCTGGTGGGATCAAGCGCTGGAGCGGCTCCACGATGATCCCGGCAATCTTCGAGCCATGCTCAGCCAGGAATTGACGCACGAATTCAACGTCATTGAATGGCGCGACATAGACGCCGTCCCGGACTTGCTCAGGAATCCCGGCCGAGTCTGGAACGCCGTTAGGATAATTCTCAATTCGGTCCGGAAAAACGCTGATAAGCGCCTCAGACGACATCCCGTGATAGCCGCCCTCAAACTTCAGTATTTTATCGCGACCAGTGTGCGCTCGGGCGAGACGCATAGCGTACATGTCCGCTTCGCCGCCAGTCGAAACATACCGAAGCTTTTCTGCACACGGCATCGCCTCGCAGATGACTTCTGCAAGTTCGATCCCATACCTATTGCTGGCGAAAAAGGTGAGCCCCCTCGTCGCCTGCTCGCGAATGGCCTCGATGACCTCGGGATTGTCGTGACCCAGGATCATAGGTCCCGAGCCTATCAAAAAGTCGATATACTCCTTGCCATTCTCGTCCCAGACGTGAGCGCCATGGCCCTCTCGTATGACGACGGAAGGATCAAAATTTCCAAATCCACCGCCAGGCAGCACCGCCTTCGCTCGGCTCACCCAATTGCTTTGTGTCGCGCTCGCATTCACGCCGGTGTCAAGCATGTGCCGCAACCTTCTTGGTCGTGCTTGAGCTTTCCGCATCAACCCGTGGATGTTCATTGTTGGGATCGAAGACGGCGTCGCTCAGAACCGTCGCCGCTCTAGGCTCGCCGAGCACCATGACCTGCAAATTCGTTCCTACCTGCGCAGCTTCGGGAGCGATGTAAGCGAACGCCAGTATTTTCCCGGCAGTCGAGGAATAAGCAATGGAGCTAACGGAGCCGACCTGCCGATCACCCAGCAAGACAGCTTCGCCGCCATTTCCATCGGACACGCCGTCGGCTTCGATCGCAAGATAAGCGCAAATCCAACTCGGCCCTCTCTCCATTGCTTCCAACGTCGCCTGCTTTCCGGCAAAATGAGGCTTGTCCAACTTAACGAAACGCATGACGTCGGCCTCTGGAAGCGTCACTTCATTGGTCAATTCACCTGCTCCCTTGAACATCTTTTCCAGGCGCATGACGTTCATTGCGAATGAGCCGTAATCCACTAGGCCGAAGGCGCTGCCGGTGGCGTGCAGGGCGTCATAGATCGCCGGCAGGCTTTCTCTAGAGGTATGGAATTCCCAGCCCAGCTCGCCCGCATAGGACATGCGAAACGCCCAAACCTTCTGCCCAGCAACTTCGATTTCTTGAGCCGTCAGCCAGGGAAAAGCAGCATTTGTAAGAGCAGCTTCGGTATTCGGTCCCAGAATGTCACGTGACCGTGGCCCGTTAAGCGCAAGCGCCCCCCAACGGTCCGAAAGATTGGTGATGATCACGGAATCGTTCGCCGTGCGCGCAAACGTCAGGTGATCCAGGAGGCGCTGTTCGAAGAAGGCAGCGCAGGTGAAGTAGAAGCTGTCATCCGCCAAGCGAACGATCGTCGTTTCCAGCTCGATGCGCCCTCTATCGCTCAGCAAATGCGTAAGAGCAATTCGGCCAATTTTCGACGGGAGCCGGTTCGGTATCAGTCGATCAACGAACCCGGCAGCATCCGGGCCTGACACCTGAACCTTTGAGAAGGCTGAGATATCCATCAGGCCGGCGCATTCGCGAACCGCACTGATTTCCTTCTGAACGAGCGGAAACCAGGCGGGCCGACGAAACGAGTAATAGTCTTTCTGCTCAAGACCGTCCTTCGCGAACCAGCGGGGGCGCTCCCAGCCATAGACCTCCTCGAACACAGCGCCGCGCTTCTGCAGACGGTCGTACAGTGCACTTGGCTTGACCGGCCGCCCGTCATGACGGTTGAGGTTCGGAAAGGGTATCTCGTGGCGAAGAAGGTAATCCTCCTTTGCCTTGGTGACTTGGTAGTTTCGATCGGCAAACTTGCCATAACGCCGCGGATCGTAGTCGCGCATGTTGATGTCGGCGGCACCGTGGACCATCCAACGGGCCAGTTCGCGCGTCAGCCCCGGCCCCCACCCGATACCAATCTGACAGCCGCAATTGAGCCAAAAATTCTTAAGCCCAGGCGCAGGACCGATCAGCGGATTCCCGTCCGGGGGATGCGAAATGGCGCCATGCACAGCCCGCTTGATGCCGAGTTGGGAAAGCACAGGCATCCTACCCATCGCATTCTCGAGCCAAGGCATAATGCGATCGTAATCAGGCTCGAACAGCTCATGCTCGGCTTCCCATGGACAGCCTTCGATCCAAACGGCGTTGGGTTTCGCCTTCTCGTAGATACCGATCAAACCGGATTTCTGCTCCATGCGGATGTAGCCGGATACCAAGCGATCATCCCGGACGACCGGAAGCTCCTTCTCTAGCGTCATGAATTCCGGAACAGTGTCCGTTATCAAGTAATGGTGGGTCATCGAGGTGACGGGCACGTCGAGCCCAACCCAATTGCCAACCTGGCGCGCGTAGGTGCCACCCGCGTTAACGACATGCTCGCAAACGATCTCGCCCTGTTCGGTAGAGACGCGCCATTCGCCATTGGGTTTTGGCTTTACGTCCATGACCCGACATTGCCGTACGATCTTGGCCCCGAGCTGACGTGCACCTTGCGCAAGTGCGAAAGTGGCGCCGGAAGGGTCAACATGGCCGTCATCGGGCGTATACAATGCCGCCTGCACGCCTTCGAGATTATAGAAGGGATGAAGCTGTCTGATGCGCTCCAAATCTACCAATTCCATGGTGAAGCCCAGCGCCTTTCCAACGCTCAGGGTCTGACGGAGCCAGTCGAGTTCATCATCAGTGTAAGCCAGCCGCAAAGACCCACAGCCATGCCAGGTTACGGATTGTCCGGTCTCCTTTTCGAGTACCTTGGAATAGAGATCAATATTGTAGCCGACGCATTTACCGAGTGAAAAACTCGACGTCGAATGCGTGATCTGTCCGGCGGCATGCCACGTCGATCCCGACGTCAATTCGGCCTTCTCGAACAGAACAACGTCGGTCCAGCCTTCATGCGCGAGGTGGTATGCAAGGCCGCACCCCATGATGCCCCCGCCTATGATTACTACCCGCGCGTGAGATATGCTCATTGTCGTCTCCCGAGAAAACTGCCTGTAGACAGGGCTACCGAACAAGTGTACGATTGTCAAGGATGAAACACATGACTGTACCAAATGGAAAAACGGCCACAACGGTTCTCGACGATCTGACGAGCCGGCTATCTACATTCACTCCCGAATTGCAAAAGGCAGCAGCCCACGTGCTCGAGAATTCGAACATGATCAGCATCACCTCGATAAGAAGCATGGCGCAAGGCGCAGACGTAAAGCCTAATACGCTGGTGCGAATGGCGCGCGCGCTTGGTTTTGATGGCTACGAGGATTTTCGTAGGCCTTTTCGCGAGCAAGTGATGCGCGGACGCGAGGACTTTCCCGATCGGGCCCGCTGGCTGCAGTCGCTATCCAAAGGCGGAAAACTAGCTAGCCTCTACAGCCAGATGGCATCCACATCGATCGAGAATATCGAAGGTCTGTTTTCGGGAACGAGCGCGACCGAGATCAAGCAACTCGCGGATGCCATTGTAAAGGCGCGCACCACCTACGTCTTGGGTTTGGGCTTTGCCAGTTCAGTCGCGCGAAATTTCGCCTATCTGGCAAGCATGGCGGTGGACAGTATCGTCGCGATTCCACGCGAGGGATCCCTCCCTGTGGACGGGTTGGTTCGCGCCGAGAAAGGTGATCTCCTGATTGCGATGACGTTCAAGCCGTACCGGCGCGAGGTCGTCGAGGCCGTAGAGTTGGCTCGAACGTATGGCATCAGGGTCGTTGGCATCTCTGACAGCCCCGCGTCGCCTATCCTGGCCCGCGCCGACCAACGTTTCGTCATCCCGACCGACACGCCACAGTTTTTCCCGTCGACCGTTGCCTTGACGGCGCTTTTTGAAACGATCGTTGCTTTCGTGGTGGCTGAAGCGGCGGCCGATGCAGTCAGTAATATCGAGCGATTTCATAAGCGCCGCTACGAGCTTGGTGTCTATTGGAAAGAGGAACCACGATGAACGTTTCGTCAGCGCCGTCGAAACCCCTGCGATCGCTGGAGGCCCGCTACTATACCGACCCTATCATTTTCACCAAAGAAGAAGACGGACTTCTGAGCCGGACGTGGCAATTTGCAGGCCACTCCTCACTGGTGGAGAAACCTGGCGACTATTTTACCTTCGAGCTCGCAGGGCAAAGCCTATTCTGCATTCGCGATAGAGATAACCAGGTCCGCGCTTTCTACAATGTGTGCCAGCATCGCGCGCACGAATTGGTAAAGGGAAGCGGGAACGCTCGGCTTTTGGTATGCCCCTACCACGCGTGGACCTATGAACTCACGGGCAAGCTTCGAGGCGGCCCCAACGTAAATGCCGTCCCAGGGTTCGATCGCAACGACATCTGTCTGACGAGCGTGAAAGTCGAACTGTTTTGCGGGTTCGTTTTTGTCAATCTCGACCCGGACGCCAACCCGATGGACGAATGGTTCCCAAAGGTTAGGCAAGAGCTGACCGAATTTGTCCCTCACATCGACCAGCTAAAGCCACTGGAATGGGTTGAGATTCCTGAAAGCTGCAACTGGAAAGTATCGATCGAGAACTATTCCGAGTGCTACCACTGTGCTCTGAACCATAAGACGTTCGCTACAGGGGTCATAAAGCCCGAGACGTATGACATCCAGCCTCAGGGCTATTGCTTGCGTCATACTACCGAATGCCAGAACCTCGACCGAATGAGTTATCCCATTGACCTCAACGCCAATGCGCGCGCGGGGGAATATTCGTCCTGGTTTCTTTGGCCGACATTTTCGTTTCAGGTTTATCCCGGCAATGTTCTCAACACCTATCACTGGCGCATCAAGAATGTCGACGAGGTCGTAGTCTGGCGTGGTTGGTATACGATCGACGGCGCCGAGTCCGACATCATTCGAAAATTAGCGATCCAGGACAGGGCGACAACTGTCGAAGAGGATATTCATATCGTCGAGGCCGTCCAGCGCGGCTTGCACAGTCGCGGGTACAGACCGGGTCCGCTCGTTATCGATCCGAACTGCGGCGTGAACTCCGAGCACTCGGTAAGAATGTTGCAGCAGTGGATGCGTGAAGGTGTCGATGTCTGAGATCAAGGCCTATTGGAAGAACTGCATAGATGGCGAATGGGTCGACGGCGGTGCCGGAATTCTCACCGTTGACGATCCTGCAACTGGAGAGGCGCTTGCGGAGCAAGCCCTAGCGAGCGCGCAAGACGTTGATCGGGCCGTAAAGGCCGCCAAGGCCTGTCATGAGTCCGGCGCGTTGACAGAAATGCGCCCCGTCAAGCGGGGGCGAATGGTACGGGCGATGGGCACCTATCTGCTCGATCATATCGACCAGGTTGCCTATGTCCTGTGCCGCGAAGCGGGCAAACCGCTTTGGGAGGCCCGCATCGAGGTCGAAGGGGCGGCTCGATATTTCGAGTACTACGGCAATCAGTGCGAAACGATCGAAGGTCGTTCCATACCTCTCGGAGACAGCTACTACGATTTCACGGTCTATGAACCGTTCGGGGTATCCGCGCACGTCGTGCCCTGGAACTATCCACTTGAGATGACCGCACGCTCGCTGTCGGCGGCTCTGACAGCAGGCAACGCGTGCGTCGTAAAGACGCCTGAACTCGACCCTCTGACCAATTCGTTCATCGCAAGCGCCGCTGAGTACGCGGGGCTGCCGCGGGGGGCGGTGAATATTCTGTGCGGCTTGGGCCGCGAGGCGGGCGCGTCCCTCGTCAGCCACCCCGACGTAAATCAGATCGTTTTCACCGGGTCGGTTTCCACAGGGGTCAGTATCGCGTCGGCCGCCGCAAAAAATGTGGTTCCATGTGTGCTTGAACTGGGCGGCAAATCAGCCGCGATCGCTTGGCCGGACGCGAACCTGGACAACCTTGTGTCAAATGTTCGTTGGGGGATTTTTTTCAACGCAGGCCAGGTGTGTTCGGCCATGTCTCGCCTGATCGTGCATGAGGATGTGCACGACGAAGTTGTTGAGCGCGTTGCGGACATGGCGCGCTCAATTTCAGCCGGTCCTGGCGCCGATAGGCCCGAATTCGGTCCCAACATGGGCGCCATGATTTCGGACTCGCAGCGCAATCGAGCTGAATCCATGTGTCAGCAAGCCGAGCGGCAGGGAGGGCGTGCGGTTGTCGGTGGCAGACGCCTTAACCGTCCAGGATTTTTCTTGGAGCCGACCGTGTTCGACAAAGTAACACCGGACATGTCGATCGCACGGGAGGAAGTTTTTGGGCCTGTTCTCTCGGTTTTGAAGTTCGGCACTGACGACGAGGCGGTGCGGCTGGCGAACGGTACCGACTATGGCTTGGTCTCCGGCATTTTTACGGCAGATGTCGATCGCGCAATGAAGACCGCCCGTCGCTTAAGAGCCGGACAGGTGTTCGTCAATGAGTGGTACGCCGGCGGCGTCGAGACACCCTTTGGCGGCTACGGCAAATCGGGCTACGGCCGCGAAAAAGGCCGAGAGGCGCTTTGGAACTACCTGCAAACCAAGAACATCGCGATTGCCATTCGGTAAAGGAGACCTCCGTTGCAACAGGATTTGTTTGACGTCGGCCTTGCCAAGCGCAAGGCCACGTTAGGAGCAAAGTACGTCGAAGCCAATCTCGCTGCGGCTGATGATTTCACCCGACCGTTTCAAGAAGCGATGACCGCTTGGTGCTGGGGTTTCGGTTGGGGAGATGAAACGATTGACCCCAAAACGCGCTCGCTGATGAACCTCGCCATGATCGGCGCTTTGGGCAAAATGCATGAATGGGAAACCCATTGCCGGGGCGCCATTACCAATGGCGTCTCGACGAACGAAATCCGCGCTGTAATCCACGTTGTCGGCATCTATTGCGGCGTTCCCCAAGCGCTCGAGTGCTTTCGCGTTGCCCGCAAAGTGCTGCAGGAGCAAGGGATGCTATGAAGATCACCAGTATCACGGTTTGGCAGGTAGACCTCCCTCTCTCGAAACCGTATTGGTTATCGGGAGGACGACTTCGGTTCGATAAGCTCGACAGCACGTTCGTCCGGATCGACACCGATGAAGGAATAACGGGTTGGGGTGAAGGATGCCCCTGGGGCAACACTTACCTCCCAGCCCATGGGCCTGGCATTCGTGCTGGAATCGAAACCATAGCACCCTCTCTATTGGGCCAAGATCCTTGCGCTCTCGACGCCATCAATCGCACGATGGACGTCGCCTTACCTGGTCACCTCTACGTCAAATCAGCACTCGACATGGCGTGCTGGGACATACTGGGGCGCGCTTCTGGAATGCCTCTCTGGCGGTTGCTTGGAGGCGACAATGCCGACCCGGTTGCCGTCAACTCGTCTATTTCTACCGGATCGAACGACGAGATGATCGCGCTGATCCGTGAGGCCTACGAGCATGGATATCGGACGCATTCGGCGAAGGTTGGTGGCAGTGACCCTGTCGTTGACATCTCGAGAATCGAGGCCATCGAAGCGGCTTTGCGTCCAGACGAAACTGTCACCTATGACGTAAACCGCGCCTGGGTTCCTGCCGTTGCGGTTCAAGTCTTGAACAATGTCGCCTTGCGTGGATGGGTCGAGCAGCCTTGCGAAACCCTTGCACAATGCGCGCAAGTGGCAAGCCGGGTGAAACAGCCTATTATGCTCGATGAGTGTCTACATAGCTTCCAGGATCATCTTGATGCGTGGAAGCTCGGTGCGTGCGAGGGCGTCAAGGTGAAGCCTAATCGCGTTGGCGGGCTGACTAAGGCAAGGCAGATTCGCGACTTCGGCGTGTCTGTCGGCTGGCAGATGCATTTGGAGGATCTCGGGGGATCCGCCCTAGCCGACACGGCAGCCATACACCTTGCGTCCTCCACTCCGCGCGAAAACAGGCTGGCGAGCTGGCTTTGCCATCATCACCTGGCCGTCGATCCTGTTCCAGGCCAAGGGGCGCGGAACATCAAAGGCTATGCCACGCCCCCCTCGGCGCCTGGCTTAGGCGTGAGCCCCGACCCCAACCAGCTTGGGACACCGGTCTCGACGTTCCATTGATCCAGGAGATCCGCGTGAGCTCACAAGCCGTAATGCGTGCCGTTGTACTGACTGGCCATGGCGGCCTGGATAAACTCCACTATCGTGAAGATTGGCCCATTCCGGTACCGGCCGATGGGCAGGTTCTGATCAGAGTCGGTGCCTGTGGATTGAACAACACGGACATCAACACCCGCACGGCCTGGTACTCCAAATCGGTGACAGATGGCATTACGCCGTCGACTGGCAGCGATGGCTTTGCCAATGCTCGATCAGAGGAAGGAAGCTGGGGTGGTGCGCCGGTTCGGTTCCCATTGATCCAGGGCGCTGACGTCGCTGGCACTATCGTCGGCGTCGGTGCGGGGGTGGATTCCGCGCGAATTGGTGAGCGGGTCATAGTAGATCCTTGGTTGCTTGGCACGGGTGAGTGGATGGACCTTGCCAATGCGATCTATTTCGGATCGGAGTGCGATGGCGGCTTTGCCGAATATACGGTGGTACGCTCCGGCAATGCGCTGCGTGTTAACACCGACCTTTCCGATGCCGAGCTTGCAACATTCCCCTGCGCGTACACGACAGCGGAGAACCTGGTGGCGCGAACGGAGCTTCGTCCCGGTGAGACAGTGGTGATCGCGGGAGCTTCGGGTGGTGTAGGATCGGCCGCGGTGCAGCTGTGTCGGCTGCGCGGAGCGCGGGTCATTGCGATAGCAAGCCCGTCGAAGGTGGCCAGCCTTGGAGAACTTGGCGCATTTGCGGTAGTCGATCGAAACACGCCTGCTCTGTCCGAGGCAATCCGATCAGCGGCAGGCGGCCAGGTCGACGTCGCGATTGACGTCGTCGGAGGCAAGATTTTCGGTCATCTGATTGAGGCTTTACGCCAAGGAGGACGGTATTCCAGCTCCGGCGCCATTTCAGGGCCTACGGTCGAGTTCGATTTGCGACAGCTCATCTACAAGGATCTGCAACTCACTGGCGCAACCATTGTGCCACCGGGCACGGCTAAGCGACTTGTAGGCCTCATTGAGCAGGGACTGCTAAAGCCACTTCTCGCAGCACAGTACCCTCTGCGGGAGCTAGGCCAGGCGCAGCAGGCGTTTATGGACAAACAGCACGTCGGGAATATCGTGGTGACCACACACTAGCACTAGCAGCGAGTCTCCAACGTAGGAGGCTATCGGCTCCTGTAACTTAAGCCATCGGTTGAAGCCTGTCAGGCTAGGCTGACGGCTCTGGCCAGCGCTGCACGGGTCTCTCGGATCGAGTCCAACCAGTCCGGATCCATCTGCGGAACCGAGGTTAGCAGGAGTTGCGTGTAAGGATGATGTGGAGGGGCGAAGAACTCGTCCTTCGGGCCTTGCTCAACGATGCGCCCTTGATTCATCACAACGACTTCGTCTGCGATAGCTCTAACGGTCTGCAAGTCGTGCGTGATGAACAAATATGAAACCCGCAGATTCTTTTGCAGGTCCATCAGCAGCCTAAGGATGCCCTGCGCCACCGATTGATCGAGGGCCGATGTCACCTCGTCACAAATGATCAGATCGGCCTTCGCGGCTAACGCTCGCGCGATGCACAAGCGCTGTTTCTGGCCACCTGAAAGCTCTTCAGGAAAGCGATCCAGAAAAGTGGGATCGAGCTCGATCTGCTCAAGCAGCTCAATGATGCGTGCTGTTCGAAGGCGCCCCATGAGCCCGTGGTAGAAGCTCAATGGCCGCCCAAGTACCTCCCGCACCCGGTGGCGCGGATTCAACGATGTGTCGGGCATTTGGTGAACTAGCTGGATGCGCCGCCGTAAATCCAGGCTGCGGCGTCTGAGCGAGGAATCAATCGCTCTGCCATCGAACATAAGGGTACCTTTGCTGCACGGCAGCAGGCCGGTGACGACGCGGGCGAGCGTTGATTTTCCTGAGCCTGATTCACCCACCACCGCTACTGTGGTGCCCTCCCCTACGGAGAGGCTGACGTCATGGAGGACCTTTATCGAGCCGTAGGCGGCATCGACGGAGGAGACCGTTAGGATGTTTCGACTTGCGGTCGTTGTGTCGCGTTTTGGAGGATCACGCCTCAGTAGCTGGCGGGTATAGTCGGCCGAAGGCTGTTCCAAGATCTGCCGGGTATTGCCTTCTTCGACCAGATCGCCGTGCCGGAGCACCATGATGCGATCGGCGAGTTGGGCGACGACCGCCAGATCATGGGTGATATAGATCGCCGCGGTGTGGAAGTCGCGGACAACATCCTTGATCGCTGCCAGCACCTCGATTTGGGTGGTTACGTCAAGGGCGGTCGTGGGCTCGTCGAAGACGATGATATCCGGCTTGCAAGCCAACGCCATCGCCACCATCGCCCTTTGCAACTGGCCGCCGGAAACCTGGTGCGGGAAGCGCTCGCCGAAGGACTCCGGATTAGGCAGATGCAGCTTTCGATAAAGTTCTACTGCCTGAGCGCGCGCGGACGCAGCATCGCGAATACCATGAACGACGGCAACTTCGGTGTATTGATCGATAAGCCTGTGCGCTGGATTGAAGGCAGCTGCCGCCGACTGAGCGACGTAAGCGATCCTTACGCCTCGTAGCCGGCGCAATTCTGCCTCGGAAAGTTCGCTTAAATCTTCGCCGGCGAAAAGGATGGTCCCATCCGTGATCCGGCAACCGGGTTTAACATACCCGAGCGCTGCAAGCCCTATCGTCGACTTGCCGGCACCGGATTCGCCGATGAGACCAAGTATCTCACCGCGTCGCAGCGTGAGATCAATCCCTTTGACGATCTCGGCCCAACCGGCTTTGCTTTTGGCACGGATTCGGAGGCCTTTCACGTCCAGTATGACGTCGCCTTTGGTGCCGCGGACGCTATCAAGTTTCGTCATCTAAACCGCTCGTCTCGCGCAGAAACCAATCCACTAGAAAATTTACCCCGACCGTCAGAAGGGCAATGGCGGCGGCGGGCAACAGTGGGGTGATATCACCGTAGGTGATAAGAATTGCGTTGTCCCTCACCATGGAGCCCCAGTCCGCTGTGGGCGGCTGCAGGCCGATGCCCAAAAACGAAAGGGAGCTGATCAGGAGAAAAACGAAGCAAAAACGCAAACCGAACTCGGCCACGAGCGGAGGCAAAATGTTCGGCAACACCTCTCGCGAGAGTATCCAGATCAGCCCCTCACCGCGCAGGCGCGCCACCTCCACATAATCCATCACCGCGATGTTCATTCCCGCCGCGCGCGCCAGGCGAAAGACGCGCGTCGCGTCGAGCACGGCAATAATCGAAACCAACGAAGTGACCGACGCACCAAAAATCGTAAGCAGCAGCAAGGCGAAAATCAGCTGCGGGACTGCCATCAGGATATCTATCAGTCGCGCCAGGGCCTGGTCGACCCAACCACCGACGACAGCCGCAACAAGCCCCGCGCTGCCGCCAATAAGAAAGGCAAGCGATGTCGTTAGAAACGCGATGCCGACGGTGTTTCGTGCGCCGTATATTAATCGCGACAGGGTATCCCGACCAAGATTGTCGGTGCCCAGTAGATGCTGGGCGGTCCACGGATCAAACTGTGAACCAACCACCTGGCCTTCCCCGTATGGGGCGATCAAGGAAGCAAATAGCGCAACCAGGACATAGATGGCCACGATGACAAGACCGAACCAGGCACTTACAGGCGCCCGGCGAAGGCCTTCGAGCAATGCCCTAAAGCGGCCGGGATCCTGGCGATGAGGCCGGTCGGCCGGGGCTATGTTCAGCGGGGGGGAATGATCAGCGGGAGTACTCATTTGGGGTACATAAGCCTCGGATTGGTCGCAATCGCCAACACGTCGGCGAACATGTTCAGCAAAACGTAAGTGGCTGCAAAGATTAGGCTGCAGGCTTGAACCACCGTAATATCGCGACGCTGAACCGAGTCGATCATCAGCTGCCCGAGTCCTGGATAGACGAATACAACTTCGACCACGACAACGCCTACAATGAGGTAGGCGAGATCGATCACCACGACGTTGATAATCGGTGCCAGGGCATTGGGTAGCGCATGCCACACAATGATCCGCCGCTGGCCAATGCCTTTCAGCTTTGCCATCTCTATAAACGGGCTGCCCAGAACGCTGATAATTGCCGCACGTGTCATGCGCATCATATGCGCGGTGACGACCAGAGTGAGCGTCAGTGCCGGCAACGTCACCAAGTAGAGGGAATGCGCAAAGCTGTCGCCTTCTCTCATCGTCGACAGGCTGGGAAACCAGCCTGCCTGGACGGAGAAGAACATGATCAGGATGTAGGCGACGAAGAACTCAGGAAATGAGATCCATGTGAGTGTGACCGCGTTCGTGAACCGGTCGAAAACCGACCCGCGATAAAGCGCCGTGAGCAACCCCAAGAGCAGGGACACCGGTACAGAGAAGCAGGCCGCAACGCCTGCCAGGAACAAGGTATTGCCCAGCCGCTCACCTATCAACTGTGAGACTGCACGCCCGTTTGCGAGAGAGTGTCCGAGATCCCCGGTAAGCAATCCACCGAGCCAGTGCACATATCTGATGTGAAGGGGCAGATCGAGCCCCAGTTCGTGTCGAAAGGCCGCGACCGTTTCAGGGAGGGCTGACTGGCCCAGGATTTCGGTCGCCACATCTCCGGGAAGCAGGGACACCCCGAGGAAGATAAAAAGCGACACCACCCATAGGACAAAAACCCCTAGCGCGAGGCGCTTGATGATCAGCTTTGGAATGTTTCCCAATGGCCCCTCCGCCAAACGATCATGGCACAAATGTTTTTGTATGGACAGCCTAATAAAACAATCGTACCTTCGTCAACCAGCGGATGGTCGGACAAAGCGAATAAGTCGGGAAGGACCTCCGTTGGCATGCTCATCAAAGCGCTGCTGTTCTTCGCCCCACAACAGCGGTGAACCAGGGTGGGGTATAAATGGGAGAATTTCCATGAATGGTCACCTGTCATGGCGCCCAACGCGGCGAACCTTGCTCGTCGCCGGCGCCGCGGCGATTGCAGGCGCCAGCTTGCGCGGCGGCCCGGCTTTGGCCTCGACCCCTAAGCGAGGAGGAACCTTACGCATAGGCTATTCCCAGGGCGCAACCGCCGACAGCCTCGATCCCATGTCCTACTTTTCCGATCCTAATTATGCCAGTGGATGGCTCTTCGGAAACAATCTAGTCGAGCTCGCGCCGGACAAGAGCCCAGTTCCGGAGTTAGCTGAGAGCTGGGAGGCCAGCAAAGATGCCAAGACGTGGACGTTCAAGCTGCGCAAGGGTGTGGAATTCACGAACGGCAAGAAGCTGACTTCAGCCGATGTGGTCTACTCCCTGAAAAGGCATATCGCAGCGGACTCCAAGTCGGCGGCGAAGGGCCTCCTTGAGGATTTTGCGGACATTCGCGCCGACGGGCCCAACGTCATTGTCATTGAACACAAAACCGGCGACGTTGACGTTCCGGTTATTCTCGGCGATTTCCACCTTCAGATCGTGCCCGAGGGCTTTAAAGACTGGACCACGTTTATTGGGACGGGACCCTATATCCTCGATAAATTCCAGCCGGGTGTGACGCTTAGTGCGCATCGCAATCCGAACTACTGGAAAGCCGATCGCGCCTGGTTCGACGGGGTGGAATTCACTTATATCAATGACGCTACAGCTCGAGCCAATGCCCTAACCACAGGCGCTGTAGACGCGGTTGACCGTATCGAGCCGAAGATCGTGCAGTTGGTAAAGCGAAACCAGCAGCTAAAAATCGTGGAGACGGTCGGCGGCGCGTACGTCGGTAGCGCCATGGACATCAGCAACAAGCCGTATACGGACAACAATGTCCGCGAGGCAGTCAAATACGCAATTGACCGCGAAAAGCTGGTTGCCAGCATCTTCTCGGGGTTTGCCGAAGTCGGCAATGACCAGCCGATCGCGAGCAACGACCCGTTTTTCAACAAGTCCTTGCCGCAACGCAAGTACGATCCAGACAAGGCGAAGTGGCATTTGAAGCAGGCCGGGCTTACGTCGCTCGATGTGGAACTTAGTGCCGCCGACGCCGCCTTTGGGGGCGCCGTCGATTCAGCCGTCCTGATGGCCGAGCAAGCGCGAGCCGCCGGAATCAATCTCGCCGTCAAGCGAGAACCAGACGATGGATATTGGTCCAACATCTGGATGAAACGACCGTATTTCACGACCTATTGGGGTACACGGCCCACGCCCGGAATGATGTTCTCGCTTGCGTTCAAGTGCAATGCTCCCTGGAATGAAACGAGGTGGTGCAACGACCGCTTCAGCCAAATGCTGCAAAGCGCCCGCACGGAACTCGACGTGGACAAGCGTCGGTCGATGTATCAGGAAATGCAGGCGATCTGCAGCCAGGACGGCGGCAATTGCATCTTCGCGTTCCCTGCTACGTTGGACGGCTACAGCACGAAGGTCGATGGCGTCGGTCCTGATCTCGTTCGCTCAATGGCGGGCGCGCGTTTGGCCGAGCGCGCTTGGTTCACGGAGTAGAAAAGCGCAGCATAAGATCACCCCGGGGACTGTATTCTTCGGGGTGACACGTCTTTCCACCGCACCCTCCTTCGGGTGCACTTTGTATTTACCACAGCATTGAACCAATTAGTTCAATGTGCTTAGACATGGGCAAGGACCAGCATGAAAATAACCCGGATCGTGGTTTGGGAAGTTGCCCTGACCAGCCATGTAGCTTATCACATGGCCGGCGGAAAGACTTGCGATACTGTGACATCGGTATTGGTTCGCGTTGATACCGATGAAGACATCTCGGGGTGGGGCGAGGTGTGCCCGATCCCCCACTATCTACCCGCATATGCGGAAGGCGTCCGCCCCGCGCTCGAATACATGGCGCCTGTTATCATCGGGGCCGACCCAGTCGGACCTGAAGCTTTGATGAGCAAGCTCGACGCATGGCTGCAGGGACACGTTTACGCGAAATCCGCGCTAGACCTGGCCCTTTGGGACATCACAGGCAAAGCTGCGAAATTGCCCCTCTACGCCCTCCTCGGGGGACGGCAGGCGCTAAGCATGCCACTATATCATTCAATTACGTGTATTGCACCGGACGAAATGGCGCGCATCGCGCGGGAGGCATTCACTGAAGGGATGCGGCAGTTCCAGGTCAAGCTGGGTACCGACAACAATTGGGAAACCGATGTAGCGCGGCTTCGTCAAGTGCGCGAGGCGGTTGGCCCTGGTCCTCTCGTCTACGGAGACTGGAATTGCGGTGCGACCCGACTAGACGCGACCCGCGTCGGCAAAGCCGTCGCGTCACTCGACATCATGCTGGAACAGCCTTGCGCGACCTTGGAAGAGTGCGCGGCAGTCCGGGCAGCGACCGGCCTCCTCATGAAAATCGATGAAAACGGCTATGACACCGGCTCCTTGCTACATGCCTACAATCTCGGCTGCATGGATGCCGTAGCTTTGAAGCTTTCCAAATCAGGTGGACTGAGCCCGCTTCGTCGTCTTCGCGATCTGTGCTTGCACCTCGGCGCCAAGATGTGCATCGAGGATACGTGGGGATCTGACGTCACCACTGGCGCTTTACTCCACTTGGCCGCCGCCACCCCTGTCAGCCGGCTTTTGAACACCTGCGACCTGTCCGGGTATGTCGCGCCGCGTCTGGACCCCGGCGCGCCCTCGCGCTGGGGCGGTGAGATCTCGCCGCCTGACGGACCGGGGATCGGCGTCAATCCTGACCCTGACGTGCTTGGTCAAGCGAGTGCAATCATTGACTAGGCCAACACAACGGAGCCCTACCATCAATGAAGATCACTTCCGTCGATATCTATCGCAAGAACCTCACCTACATCGGCGGCGTGTACAAATGGGGCCGAGGCAATGCAATCGCGACCGCTCGATCGACGGTCGTGGTTATCGGCACCGATGCCGGCCTCACAGGTGCGGGTGAATTCTGCCCCTGCGGGGAAAACTATATGGAAGCCCATGGCGAAGGGGCTGAAGCGGCTGCGAGACTGCTCGCGCCCGCTATTATGGGACATGATCCGCGGCAGGTCGGGGTGATTGAAAGGATCATGGACAACACGATACGCGGTCATGGATATGCCAAGGCCCCATTCGACGCAGCCTGTTGGGACCTTCTCGGCAAGACGGTCGAACAGCCTGTCTGGATGCTGCTTGGGGGACGGCATACGCATGGCGCTCCGCTCTATAAGGTCGCGCCCCAAAAAGCTCCGGAGGAGATGGTCTATGAGATGAACAGCCTTCGTCAGCAGGGCTATCGGCAGTTTCAAATTAAGGTCGGCGCTAACTGGATAGACGATATAGAACGCATTCGCGCAACCGTGCCAAATCTGCTTCAGGGCGAAAAGGCCTTTGCCGATGCAAACCAAGGATGGCGTGTCGACGAAGCCCTCAGTGTGGGTAAGGCCACCCGTGATCTTGACTATATCATGGAGCAGCCCTGCCAGAGCTATGACGAGTGCATGCAGGTGAGGCGCAAGGTCGATCTGCCGATGAAGCTCGATGAATGCATTGATAGCTTCGATATGGTGAGGCGCGTAATTGCTGATCGCTCTGCGGAAGTCGTTTGTCTAAAGATCTCGAAGCAAGGAGGTCTATCCAAGGCGCGCCGCATGCGGGATATGCTTATCGATAATCGCATCCCCGTTGTTTCCGAAGACAGCTGGGGCGGCGAAATCACCACGGCAGCAGTAGCGCATTTTGCCGCCTCCACCCCCAGTGAGTTCCTGATCAATACGACGGATCTGCATAACTATAATAACGAGCGCACCGGCATCCCTGGTCCATTCACCAGCGAAGGGAAGATGTTTGCATCCGATGCGCCTGGGCTGGGGGTTGAGCCCGACTTCGAGAGCTTGGGCGCGCCGGTCGCGTCTTACCACTAGCCCCGTTCATGCCCAGTTTGGCCTTAGCCTACGGTTTCGAGCAGCTCTCGCTCGGCCCCGTATTCATCGGCCACGGCACAGCGAAATGGAGGAAACCGCGTCCTGTCAGTCGCTCACTGAACGGATAGAAGCTAGGCCCAATTCCACTGTGCCGTCCGGAATTATCTGTCTCTCTCCGGAATTAAGCCAAGGTTAGAAGATCGTGTCGGTATTGCGCGCGCCCGGTCAAACCGGGTCGATTTGCGGCGTGGCCGACGTGTCTCACGCTAGTGCAGGCGGCGTCGCACGCTGTTCCCGATTGTCGCCCGAATATCTGCTTACTGGCGACAGTGAAAGCGCAGAGCTGGACCTTGGTCGAAAGGGCTGCTCCGGTTTACCAATCCTGTCGTCTTGAGGTTGACCAATCCGTTGTCGACCGTGAGCGGGTTTACCAATAAGGGCGGCTATATTCTACGCAAATCCAATCACTTAATGCCAATCCATAATTAACTGTCATTGAGGCCATTGGTAAACCCGATCTTTGGATCGGAAACCCCTACCCTCAGCCAGAAAACACTCCTGTTTTCAATCGCATAGGCCACCCACAAGCGACCCATAATTCCGGACTGGTAAACCCCGTGAAATGCCAAATAATTCCGGACGTCACACTGGTTGCCCGCGTTGCCGCCCTTACCCTGAATGACGCGCACCTCCAGCGAGTGCCCTCGCCAGTTGCCACGCAGGCAGGCCTTCCAAATTGCCTGTCGAGAGATTCCTGCCAACTTGGCGAGCAGGTTGAGTGGCACGAACTCTTTCCTCGACATCGTGCGCTATTCCCTGGCGGCAGAACAGAACCACCGAGTAACAGCTGGAGTTATATCTGTCGTGACAATCACACCTTGCATCGCCACGCAGCCTGCGAAGGCGCGCCTGAAGGCGCACAGTTGGACCTTGGTCGAAAGGGCTGCTTCGGTTTACCAATCCTGTCGTTTCGGGTTGACCAATCCGTGGTCGACCGTGAGCGGGTTTACCAATAAGGGCGGCTATATTCTACGCAAATCCAATAACTTAATGCCAATCCAGAATTAACTGTCATTGAGGCCATTGGTAAACTCGATCTTTGGATCGGAAACTCCTACCCTCAGCCAGAAAACACTCCTGTTTTCAATCGCATAGGCCACCCACAAGCGACCCACAATTCCGGACTGGTAAACCCCGTGAAACGCCAAATAATTCCGGACGTCACACCGTTGCCGACCGTAAGCAGGTTGACCAATAGAGGCGCTTAACTTCCACGCTGATTCAACCACTTAACGCCAATCCAGAATTAGCTGTGATTGTGGCCATTGGTAAACCCGGTCTTTGGATCGGGAGCCCCTCTCCTCGACCTGAAAATCCTCTTGTTTTCAATCGTATAGGCTGAACACCTGCGGCCCATAATTCCGGACTGGTAAACCCCATCAAATGCCAAATAATTCCGGACATCACACCGGTTCCAGACTGCCCTTTTATGCGACTTTCGAAGCACAGATCGTGAACTTGTGGCTATAGTCCGCTGTGTGCGAACGCGGCCGCCTCCCAAGCTTTGTGAGTCGTTGCTTTCCGAGAAGATCGAATAAGTCCTGCGCCGAAGCCCCGAATTTGGTCAGATTGCGACGCGCGTTTCCAAACGGTTCAATGACCAGTTCGGGAGGCTCGTCTAGATATCGGCGAGAAAGACGTCCGACACATTCCGGGTCAGGATAACGGCAGCTGCTTTCTCCAACCGCCGGATAATGACGGATTTTCCATCTCAAGAGATCTTACAGAAGAAGCACACCAATCTCCACCAAACTCTTTGACGCAATTCAAGTGTAACTTGGTTTGAAGCTGTGCCATAGTCTGCATTGTTCTCGCTTAGCATGCCGAAGCGCAGGTATCAGCAGAAGCGGTTTAAAGCGATTTGTATAGGAACATGCTTGGGCGGCTTCGAACGAGACGATGGTTACCGCATGGGAGGGACAAATGGCACTCGAATCTGATTTGGCGGTGTTCGGTGTAGGCGTCGCGGGTGGCGCCGCGAATGAACTTCTGCATTGGTGGGGATTGCGAGAGAATCCGAATCTCCCGGAATATGTCAAAAGGATTTTCTACTGGGTGGTGACGCTTGGCATGATCCTTTTAGGTGGCGGGTTGGCATGGTTGCAGCTCGGCAGTCAGGCCGATGCGCTGATCGCATTTCAGATCGGACTGGCCGCTCCCATGCTTTTGCAGAAGCTTATGAAGGCCGCCCCTGAGCCCGGCGGAGGCATGGGCGCAAAACCGGCCTCGGTGCGCGACTTTCTGCGAGGATGAAAGCTCAGCGTACGCTGACGATCTGTATTGGGATCTCGGCCTACCCGACAAATATTCTCCAGCCGGGCGAGGCACCGTTGCGCTTTTTGGCAAAGAGCGCTTGCGACCTCAGCGCGCTGTTTCAACGAATTTGGCCCGGTCCTGAATGCAAGCATCATATTATTATTGATGAAGCCGCCTCCCTCGCCAGATTTGAAGAGATGTTGGCGTCGGAAACGGGAGAGTACGACCTTCTTGTCCTGTATCTTGGCGGGCACGGTCGCATAGGGGTCGGCAACGAGTTTCAGTTCCTTCTCCATGAACAGCTGCCTGAGAAGGCGGCGGTTAGCGCTCATAACATCGATTTGGTTCTTGCCCGATCGAAGGCCGCCAATGTCGTCTTGCTTCTCGACGCCTGCTACGCCGGCGCCTATGGCGACAATGAAACGTTTTTCAGCACGACGAGCAGTCCAGCTTCGCGCCTTTGTCTCGCGTCCTCCCGATCAGACCAGAAGAGTTGGGAGGACCCCTATTTTAAACGGTCATTATTCGCAGATGCCGTTGCTCGAGCGTTGACCCGCACGCCCTCCCAACTTGGTGGGGAGAAGCGGGTAGCTGGCGATTTTTTCGATGACGTTGCGAGTGATGTCACGCGCCACGCCTTTGCGCTCAAGCGAAGCGAAGCTCAGGAACCTTTTCTGATCGGCCCTCGTGATGATCCACTTTCGCTACCGACCGTAGCGCCGGAAGCCCAGGCAATAAGATCGATCACGACCTTTCAGGTCCTCTTGCGGCGAAGCAGACAGATCATCGCCGGACTAGCGCTTCTGCTGGTTTCGGGGGCTTGCCTTACGTCATACGCAACATGGCGACCGGCGCTCAACGGAACCGGTCACATTGAGATTCGGCCAGGCCCAAAATGGCTGTCACCGTTCAATATCGGTTTTTGGCAACGGCGCGTTGAGACAGATGTCGAGGTATCTGATCTGAGGGATGCTGTTGTCCATGAAGAACTGCTGAACGAACAGGGGCTGCATGCCTGGCCCGGTTTGAACCGGGCCGGCGTGCGACGCTGGGCGGATGCTTTCCTCGACGCCTACCTCAACGCGGATGCTGCAGCTCAGTGGCGTGTCCGCCTAGGTTATCCGGATGCTGTCGAACGCCTCAGCACAACGTCGACTCGGATCGTGCCTATCCGAACGGTTGCGACAGACTCGGCCACGGAGTTGGCCGCCGAGGCCAAGCTACTGCAGCCCGCCACGACCCTTGATGACGTCTGGAAAATCCAATGGCGGAGCAATGTGACAGAGGCGAGCTGCAATGACGATCCGATCTCGCAGGAACAGTCGGATGAGCTTGATTTTTATCTTCGACTATCAGAACCGGAGGCGTACGCCGCTTGGTTGCGAGGCCTGGCCCTGGCCGCGCGTGCCGACGGGGCAGTCGGCTATGAAGAGGTGGCAAAGATCGCCGAAATGTTCACCGAAGCAAACCGCGTATGGCGCGATGAATATACTGCGATCATCTCGGCCCCTGACGAACCCATCACAGCTGCCAGGATCGCAGCGCGCTTCACGGAAAGACCAACGCTCTCGGAGGTGAATGCCCTGGCGGATGTAGCCGCCGCGATCGCGGCGAGACGAAGCGATAGCGCACTTGAGCCGGTAACCGCTGGCGAGCGAGCACGGCTCGTGGGCCTTATGGCAGGCTGCGCCGACGTGGCGGCACATGTTCTGGCAGCGCTGGGCAAGAACGGGAATCCCGAGCGCGTTCTATCTTGGGCCAATGGGCGCGCAACGTCCGATCAAGGGCGCATCGCATTGCGTATCCTCGCGGCGCATGGCGCGCTGCCCGACAATGTCATTGTCTGGGTATTGGACATGCTGGGCTTTGCAGGCGACGCGTCTGACCGCAAGCGCGCCTTTGTCAATGGTCGTGAATGGTTACGGTCGGTAGCAGACCTACGGCACTTGCCGGACGAGCTCGTGTATCGGCTGATGGACTATGCCACCGAGCGTGCCGCCCGTGGCGATAGTAAGGGAAGTGAGCAGGCAATCGACATCATAGCTCGCACGCCCGCAGGAGCGGCTACCACTTTAGATCCCCGCTACCGAGCATTGCTGGATGTATCCGCCTATGTCTTGCCGCCGAGTGAGACCGAGGTGGAGCTTGCGGGTCTGCTTGCACGCTCCGGTACAACCCTTTCGCCGGCTCAACGCGACGCTTTGATGAGCGTCATCGAAAGCTCGGACGCTGAGCCACGGCCAGTGGTCTTCACCAACGAGGACAAGGGCGAGCGCGGAGAAGCGATTGAACTTGTCGCGGGGTTGCGGTTCGCTCATCTGTTGGCCTTCTCCCGGTTTGTCCTCGGGTCCAGTGTAGCAGGCGGCCCTGCCAAAGATCCTCGTTCATTTCTTTTCTTGCAACGCGCGTTGGCGGACGGTCTGCGGTTCGGAGTTCGACCCAACACGCTCACAGAAGTGGCCGAAGCGGCGGCCGTCGCGCTTGCAAACCAATCAAACCCGGAACTAGACGCGACAATGTTGCGCGACCAGTTGCGCGTTGCTCCAGACGCCGCGGCCCGCCTTGCGGGAGTTCAAATTGTCGACGCCGCAATTGCGAGAATGCCGCCGGCTCGCCGAAACGAAACGCTTGGAGGGCTCAGGACATACTGGCGCACTGAGCGGGAGCCTGAGATAAAACTCGCTCTGGCGGCGGCGATTGTTCGCGCCCTGGCGGAACCGACGTTGGCCAGAAGCGACGCGGCGTCGTCACTCTCGAAATGGCGAATTTTCACCCTTGGGCTGACGCTCAAACTCGCGCGAGCTGAATACTAGCAACAGAATATTTCGTGAAGCGATGTCGTAATGTAGAAATACGCTGCGAGTAAGAGACTTCAGGCCAATCACTGCACCACTCCAAATATGGTCACACCATGAAAGAGCTCGGCAAGACGCTCGTTGAAGTGAATGCCCGAAATCTTGGTGCACCCTATGCACGCGACCAGGATCTGGTGAAGAAACTCGCCGCCGAACAGCAGGCTGTCCGCCATCAGTGTCGCATTGAGGACCGTGTCGCGAATACCGTGACCCTGAACGATATCGTCGCCCTGCCCGAAGCCACCCATCCCCGCCCGGATTTCGACCGCCGCTTCCGCCCTATGGCACTGCCCCGGACGCCGGATGCGCTTGGACCGACCCTGGTTATCGACGGGCCGACGACACGCCCGGCGGAACTGGACGTTGCACGTATTCGGGAAGAGTCGATAGCGTTGCGGCACGGCCGCCCGGTGCTTGCGATCAAAGATGGCGACACTGTTCTGGAATTCGCGCAATCCGCTTCCACCGCATGGCGCGAGAAACTCGTGGCCGCATCGCCGCAGCTTCGCCGGACAATCCCTTCGGTCGGACGCGTCGAACTGACGAACTACGTCGCGGCGCCTTCCGTCGGAACAGCATGGATGATTGCGGCCGAAGTCGCAGTGACCAACCGGCACGTGGCCGAATACTTCGTGCAGCGATCGGTCGGCGGTCTGCGCTTCCTGCTGGGCGACGATCGGCGCATTCCGATCGGGGTTGACGTCGACTTCGCCGAGGAATTTGGCTCAGACGTGGAACGCGAATTCGACGTCGCGGAAGTAGTCTATCTGGCGCCGATGAACCTCCCGGACATCGCGTTGCTGCGGATCAAGGGCAAGTCGGGATTGACTGTGCCGCCTCCGCTGACACTTTCGAAGACGTCGAGCGTCGGAAAAACGGTGGCCGTCATCGGTTATCCGCACCGGGACCCGTTCTTGCCTGAGCAGACGTTGATGGATGAGATCTTCTTCAACGGCTATGAGCGCAAGCAAATCGCGCCCGGCTTTGTCATGAACGAACTGACGGCAGATATCGAGCACGACTGCTCGACACTGACGGGCAACTCGGGTTCGCCCGTCGTCGATCTGGAAAGCGGAGAGGTCGTGGGGCATCACCGGGCGGGAATATTCCTGTCACGCAACTTCGCGGTGACGCCTGCGGGCATAGCCCAGGCCGTCGATCTTGCGCGGCGACCGCCGATCATCGGGGTCGAAGCAAGGCCGCCGGCTCAGGAACCGGACGTTGCAACCATGGGAGGGGCCGTAATGGCAAACAACGAGGTCAAGATTACGATCCCTTTGACAATCACCGTGTCGCTCGGCGAACCGGGCGGGGCAACGGCCGCCGCCGCGGCTGCAACCGTAGGACCGGTTGAGCCGAAGATGACACCGCTCCTCACTGGACTGACGTGGGATCAGATCGAGGCGGCCATCCCAGCAATCCGCACTGCGCTTGGCAACCGGCGCGACGTCATCGCCGTGAAGCCTGGTTACCGCGTGACCAGAGGCATGATGACCAAGGAACCGGTCGTCGTTGTTTCCGTCAGGCAACGCTACGAACCGGACGAACTCACCTCGATGGGTCTGTTGCCGCTACCAGCCTCGATTGGCGGCTATCCCATCGACGTGGCGGTCGCTACGCTCTCTGAGAGTCTGGGTCTGGACCTGGAAGCGGCGTCCGAGGCTCCCTGGCAGTCTGCGTACAAGAAGCGCAAGCTGAAGGCCGTCAAGGACGACATGTCGATCACGCTGTGCGCGAGCCCCGATATGGGCTGGCCCGAACTGAAATCCTTCCTCAAGAAGGTGGATCGGACGCTGACGGTTGCCATGTACGATTTCGGCGCACCGCATGTCATCGAGGGTGTCCGTGGCAGTCTAACGGGGCCAGGCGCGACCATGACGCTCGTGCTGCAGGAAGGCGAGTCGCTCAAGAAGACGGGCGCGAAGAAGAACGACCTGAAGGACGCCGAGGTTGTCGACCTGCTTGCGACAGATCTCTCGGACCGGTTCGCGTTTTCCCTTGCCTCGGTCTATCGGCCGGTTGGCTACAAGAGCAACGCCTTCGGACTTTTTGAAAGCAGCTACCACATCAAGGTTGCGGTTCGAGACAACGCCGCGTTCTGGTTGTCGTCGGGCAATTGGCAATCGTCCAATCAGGCGCCGGTCGGTGAAGGTGACGACCTCGGCACGCCCACCGGAATGTGGAACGACTACAATCGCGAGTGGCATGCGATCGTTGATCATCCCGGTTTAGCCAAGACGTTCCGAGAGCACATCGAGCAAGATCTGATCGAAGCGCGCGAAACCGCGCGGCCGGAGGCTCCCGCCATCGAGCGATATGTTTGGGTTCCCATCGACTATCTGGAGCCCGATGCCGCTCTGATAGAAACGCCATACGTTTTGCGCAAATCGCTCACCATCACCGGCAAGATCAAGGTTCATCCGCTGCTCACGCCAGACAATTATTCCGAAGTCGTGCTCGATCTGCTGGATCGCGCGCAACGGCGCATCCTGTTCCAAAACCAGACGTTCAAGCCGTCCGGTGACGGGAGCGATCGCCCGGGCTTCCGCGAACTGATTGAGGTCATGCTGCGCAAGCATAACGATCCAACGATCGAGGATTTCAGGATCATCATGCGAAACGGCTTCGACACGGATCGCCAGGTCGCGACCAACATTCAGCGTCGCGGTTTTGATCTCGAACGCGTGCGCGTCAATGGCCACTGCCACACCAAAGGCATCTTGATCGACGACGAGATTGTCGTCATCGGAAGCCACAACTGGTCCAGCCAAGGTGTGACGACCAATCGTGATGCAAGTCTGGTCCTCCACGACGCGCGCGCGGTACGATATTTCGAGGACCTGTTCCAAGCGGATTGGCTGCGATCCAAGCCGCCGGAAATCGACGAGAACGCGCCCCCTGTCGCCCTGGTCGAGCCGGGAGACGAGAGCGTCAGACCGCGTATGGTCAAGATACCGCTGGCGGCATGGCTGGCAGAGCAGGAGAGCTAACGCTTCGAAACGGATTTCGTGCACATTCACGTTGCCGAAAAATCCAGAATGACTTGCATGACATGGCAGCCCACGAACGTCGAAAGCCGTGTGGCTTCTTTGGACCTACTTCGAAGCCCTGACTTGTCGAAAGTGGAGCACTAGCCCAGTTCCGATGGGAAGATTGCGTCGGCAGATCCTTTGAGGAACTGTCCTGTTGAGGGCAGAAGCAACAGCGCCAAGCGAGTGGGCGTATCCAACTTCATCGCCTTGCCCAGCATCGCTGCCCGTTCCTGGATCTTAATCGGAGTCGGGGGGATCATGTCCTCCAGCAGTTTCATGACGACCTGATCGAGGAACCCGAAAGTTATTCCATCGGTGAGCACATGCGCTTCGATGGCAGCCATGATCTCCCTATTGAAGCCGGCCAAGTCGCAGGCTCGAATACCAACCTCGGTGAGCGTAATAAGTCCACCCGGCTGAACGACGAAACGAGCTTTGCGTAAAAATTCCAAGTACTCGCTCAAACGCTCTGAAGACACGTACCTGGAAGTGCCGCCCTTCTCTTTCTGCAGGAGGAAGATCGGATCGGACCTGACCGCCGCCCTCAGCTTGTCTACCGAGAGGGGCCCTGTCTGGATAATGTGGAGCAGCCGGAACACCCGTCCGTAGATACTGCGATCGGAGGCGAAGGGGTTGTAACCGGTTGGAACACGGCGCGGCGCTGACAAAAGGACAGTGTTCCCGTATTCGCCGAATGCACGTGGAATCTGAGGCGAGCCTGTCTGAGATGCGGTGGAAATCATTCGCCCGCGGGCGTTCTCGAAAACCTTATTGTAGGTCATGCCTTCATGTCGACGGTCGAGGCGCTGATCATTTTTTCTGATCGGAGCTTCAAGGGCGCGAAGCACAGCATCAGAAAATGCTGCGTCGAACGCGTAGGCGTCGCCGGTCCCGAACATCGCGAACCAGTCGCCGCTAGCGACGCGGAACTGCTGTTCGGTTCGTCCGGCGTGACATGTATCCAGAATGACGGCGAGCTTCCGAATGCGCTCGCTTGCTATAGTCTCGAGTAACGATCTAAGCTGGATGAACCGGTTGTTTCCGTCCTTATCAACATCGAGGATGAGGCGTATGTCGTCTGCTCCCTCGCTTACGCTGTGCCCGACGAAGTACACCAGCAGCTCGGTCTCGCTAGAAATGCCAGATGCGCTATCAAGCTGCGCGACGATATCAGCACGAGCCGGGTTCTCGAGCGCGACTGGTTTCGCTCCGCGGTCAGCTAATGATCTGAAGCCATACCGATCTTCATCGAAGATCTTTTGCCATCGCGCCAACAACGACAACACTTTCTGCGGGGTGGGAATGGTGCGTCCTGCAGCCTTCCAGCTGCCGATCACAAGCGCCCGACGGTCGACCATCGCTAACCCTCGATTGATTCGAGGATTTTCTTGATAACACTAGTCGCAACCGGAAGCGCCAGCTCCTTGCCGAGGAATTTGATCTTCACAATAGGCTTTTCTTCCCCTGAAGCTTCCCCTTTCTGGGCACGTTTTTCGCCCGACTGCTTAGACGTAGCCGCAGCAATGATCTGGTTGATGCCGTAAATGAGCGCGGAGGCATAGGTCTTTGCCATAGCGGGATCAGTCGCGATGTCGATGATCCATTGAAGCGCCGAAAGATCGCCTTGCGCTCCAGGAGGCGCCGGCCGCTCCTTTGGCTTAGGTGCCTTTGTGCCCGCGGCGGCAGCGAGTTTGTCTAATTCCGCCTGAATATTCGCAACGAAAGCATCACGATCCACGCCAGCGGTAGCGGACCCGCCAGTATCCAAGATGACTTCAATCTTCATTGCCGCCCCATTTTCTTAAGTTTTGCTCTCGCTTGCGCCACCACTGGTCTATAGCCTTGCGGGAAAGAGCATTCCATCCGATCCTTGCGTGTGAGTGGGAATATCCCCAGCCCTTCTGCTACCTGTCAGATGACAAACGACGCCTGAGTCGTTGCGCCGCCGTCAACTCGGCTTCTTCATCTTCTTCATCGTCCCGGTCGGCTTCGGCGTCCCTCGACAACATGATGAGCGCAAAGCCATCCCGCTGCAGCAGCACCTGTTCATAGAGCGGAGCTGGCTTGCGGCCCCTTTCAACGTGGGTCCATACGCCGGCGTCGGTCTCGTCGATATCGCTCGCCACGCCCAATTCGTGCTTGCGGCGCCGCAGCAGGGAGTGGTCTGGAACGAGGGTCCCTCGTGGCGCGGTGAGGTTGGGAAATTTCAGCGGATCCCGATAATCGCGAAGGATCTTGCCGTTTTGCGTCACCACCAAGGCTACGGGTTCCTCACGGAAGCGCACATAGGCCCTGCCGGCGGCCTCCTTGCTGACGTCATACTTCGTCGCGATGCTGGAGAGCTGCCGGATGTCGGGGTCCTTGCCGACGGCGACGTCCACGCGCAGGCGCGGCGGCGGCATCAATAGCTGGGACGCGAAGCGATTGGCCTCCACCTCCATCCGCAAGCGCCGATCAGCCTCGCCGCCCTTGAGTTCCATCATGTCCTTCAGTCTGCAAAGGAAGCGCCCCTCCGCCGATGGCAGGTGGGACGGCATCAAGAAATGCCCCAGTTCGTGCGCGATGGTGAAGCGGCGCCTCTGCCGTGGGCTCGCCTCGTTGTAGAGGATCGTGCCATTGAATTTGTCGGCCGTCGTGAGAAGGCCGCCCTCATAGCCGGCCGTCGTCAGCGGCACGATCTCCAGGATGTCGAGCCTGAGGCAGAGTTCCTCGATCGGAACCGGAATCGCCAGGCCCGGCTCATGCTTGAAGATGTCAATGACGAGGCGTTCAGGACTGGCCGCATCGGCCAGGTCGATGCGGCTTATCTTCATGTCTTGGACCTGCTCGCCTTCAGACGTTCCGCAAGCAGGGCTATGGTTTCGAGGTCTGCGGGATCAAGGTCACCGAGATTGCGATAGAGCGCCACCAGTTTCTGCTCTTCCTCGTCAGCCGATGGGTTCTCGCCGACCAACTCGGCAATGCCGGTCTTGTAGTAGTCCGCGAGGCTTTTGAGCAGCGCGAGCGACGGGTTCTTGCTCGCGCCGCGCTCGAGGTCCCAGATATGTGCCTTCGACGCACCGACCGCGTCGGCGACATCCTGCAAGGATTTTCCGCTGCGAACGCGCAGCTGTTTCAGTTTTACCGCCAGTTCCACCATCCAGTCTTTCTCCAGAGTCAGCAGCGGCGCACTCGCTTTCGCGGCACGCCGTCTGATCAGGCATTACACCATCATAACACAAAACTTGACGCAAGCCTTGTCGTAAGATATAGTTGTACGCATCTGTAGCAAACGAACCTTAACGGAGACTTTCATGGGCAAAAATCAACATGTCGTACCTCGCGACGGACAGTGGGCGGTGCTCGGCGCCGGCAACAGCCGCGCCACCTCGCTTCATCCGACCCAGGCCGGTGCGATCGCCTCGGCAAGGGACATCGCCATCAACCAGCACAGCGAGGTGGTGATCCATCGCCCCAACGGGCAGATACGCGACGCGAACTCCTACGGCAACGATCCCTTCCCGCCGCGCGGTTAGCGGCTTCAACAAAAGGATATCCTAAAATGCAGACCCAGGAGAACGAAAAGGGCAAGGACAAGACCGTCACCATAATTGTTGATGGCAGCCCCTACGAGGTCCCGAAGAAGGACACCATCACCTACGCCGAGGTGGTGACGCTGGCCTATCCCGATTATCCGCAGCACCCCGAGATCACCTACTCGGTAACTTACACCCGCGGCGACGGCCACAAGCCGGAAGGCATCCTGGCTCCGGGTGGCAGTGTGAAGGTCAAGGAAGGAATGGTCTTCAGTGTTAATCGAACTGGCCAGTCATAACGACGACATCCGCGGCCTGCTTGAAAAGGGCTATGCCCTGAGGGTGGACACATTGCACCTCGTGGTCCGGGACGTTCCGTACCTCGACCACGAGGGCGCGCTTCAGACCGGGTCCATTGTCGCCAAACTCGTCCCTGTCGACGAGCATCACTACGTGCAGGATGACCACCAGGTCTATTTCGCCGGATCGGCCCCATACGGCCTCGAAGGTCAGCCCGTCGCCAACCTTGCCGGCGGTGCAACGACCATTCCGCTGTCGCATGACGACGTCGTTGTCCAGAGGTCGTTTTCCAACAAGCCCGAGGGCGGCTTTGCGAACTTCCTCTACAAGATCGAACACTATGTCGCTTTGATTTCCGGGCCGGCGATGGAACGGTTTCCCCAGGCCAGCCCCCTCACCTTTCGCGTCGATCCCGACATCGTGCCGGACTCCGTGTTCAAGGTGCATGACTCCCTGACCAGCCGCGCCGAGATCGCCGATCTCGCCAGCGTCTTCAAGGACGAGGTTATCGCCGTCATCGGGCTTGGTGGCACCGGCTCCTATGTTCTGGATTTCATGGTCAAGACCAGGGTCAAGGAGATCCGCGGTTTCGACGGCGACCTGTTTTACCCGCACAACGCGTTCCGGTCGCCTGGTGCCCTGGATCTCGACGACTGGCAGAAGTCCAAAGCCTCTGTTGCCGAAAAGCGCTACACGAACTTTCGTCACGGACTGTCCATGCGGCAGGTCTATATCGGCGCCTCCTCCACGGCCGAGCTTGAGGGAGTGACGTTTGCCTTCGTTTGCGTGGACAAGGGCTCCGCCCGCGCCGCCATCTTTGAGCTTTTGACGGGGATGGGAATACCTTTCATCGACGTCGGCATGGGTCTCAATCGCAAACAGGGCCCGTTGGCGGGCACACTGCGCGCAACCTATTTCAGTGTCGAGGACGCCGAAAAGGTTCGGGCCATGAACCTGGCCGAAACGGTGGATGACCCCGACAACGCCTACCGGCAGAACGTCCAGATCGCGGAGCTGAACGCCATCAATGCCGCCATTGCCGTCATGATGTACAAGCAGCGGCGCGGCTTTTACGTCGACGACAGTTCGGCGTACCATTTGCTCATGGACACGACCACGCTCAGGATCATGTCGGAGCGCGACACATGACGGATCTGGCGCTCCGGCACGTCCAGTACGTGCCAAAACAGCTCGAGCCGGGCATCCTCTACGTGTCCAAGGAGTTTGCAGTAGCCGTTCATCTCTGCGCGTGCGGCTGCGGCAACAAGGTCTCGGTCCCGCTTGGCCCCGCCGAGTGGACGCTGTCTGAGCGCGGCGGCCGCGCAACACTGCGCCCCTCGATCGGCAACTGGCAGCTGCCTTGCCAGTCCCACTACCTGATCACCGACGGTCGGATCGACTGGGCGCCACGCTGGAGCGAGGAGCAGATCGCTGCCGGCCGCCGATCGGAAGAGAGGCGGCGGGAAGCTTACTTCAAGACACGTGAGCCGAAGCGTAGCCTTGTCGGACGCCTTTGGGACGTGTTGCTCAAACTGCTCGGATGGCGCGGATGACGACGACATCGCCCGAAGTTGTGCCGTCGCCTTGGAAAGACGGGCTGGTCCCGATGGTTCATTGTCCTGGATGTCACGGGCTCTACAGGGACGTGCACCGCCCGTGTCCGGTTTGCCAGCGTCAAATGCAGCCAGATGCGGTTCCCGAGTTGAACGGCTGCGTCGACGCCCCACGGTACACTTTGCCTGGGGCGGCCCCCTACACAATCTTCGTGCTGCTCGACTTGATGCGGAACGAATGGGAGCGGCCGCTCACCGTCACGAACGGGATGTCTGGGCGCGTTTCCCAGCGGCTGATCATCGTGATTCTGTTCTGGACGGTCTTTGAGGTGTTGATGGAGCGGTTTTTCGAGGCCGCGTTCGCGGACGATCCCGAGAACAAGGAGCTTCGCCGGACGCCCAACATTGGGCAAAGGCTGGACAGGGTCTACCGCGATCGCTGGGGCAAGACCTTCTGGGACGACCTGGCCGACATCGGCTACCCCGAGGTGGCACGGCACCTTCAGACCGTTCAGCATCGGCGCAACGCTTTCATCCACGGCGACGCCGAAGCGATCGACGAGGCGTTGGTCACCGCGACGGTCGCAAATTTGCTGGACGTCCAACTGGCCTGGATCGCTCTGTTCAACAAGCGCTGTACAGGCAAGCAGAACAAGATCCCGGCGTGGGCGTTCAAGCCGAAATCGTAATCCGGGGGCTGAACATTTGCCCGCAATCGTCAAATTTTCAGGCGGCTCCCGGTTTGCGTAAATTTTCCAAAACGGCCTTGCGGACCGCCCCGGCAAACCGCGCGCGGCGCTCGGCATTTGCGACGAGCGCGTCCCGCAGCGTTTTTGGCAACTCAAGCTGCACGCCTGCCCGGCCGATTCCGCGGTTGCAGATGTTGTTTTTGTGCTCGCCAGGCAGGCGATGGCCTGAGGTGATGGCCTTGAAGCCCGCTGCCTCCAGGACCACCGCGATAGCGTCGCGCAACTCCTTGCCCAGGCCGCCGAGCCAGATCGTTTCGGGATCGTCGCCGTCCGCGCGGCCGTGCATGCCGATGGCGAGCTGGGCCTTGGTGACAAGCTGGACGCACTGTTTTTCGTCGAAATATTCGGATGGTATATGCAGCTCGCGATGCGGTCGTTTCGGCTTGAGCCCTTCAAACAGGTAGAGCGAGAAATCCTCTCCCGCCACGGCGGTCGCCAAATGAGACGTGCCATACTCAATCCAGCCGCCATGTGGCGCGACAATTGCCACGGCCGAGGCTCGATCCAAAACCAAGAAAGCGTAGTCGACACCCTGCGTCTTGTCGGCTGCGAGATCAGCGAAAGCCATGTACTCGCCGTTTCGGGTTTTCTGCACGATGCCTGAAGAGTTCATCGCCACCTCCCTGTCTATCTGTTTGGGCCCATCGCTAGAGCGAAGGGACCTGACCATGTCCTTAGGGCCATGAGTGCCCGGACCGCAACAAGACGGTCAAGCCGTGGCGGTAGCTCAAGCCCCTGACGATCTTGCGGACAATCCGCAACACCCGGGATCGCGACCCGGATAGATTATGTAACGCTCGCCGGTTTCGTGCTCGATCGGACTCAACCCGACGGAACTCATGAGTTTCGTTGGGTTCCCAGGCGATGACGTCCGGTTCTTCTTCGAGACGATCACGGCCAAGGCGCAGTGTTTGACCGGACCGGAGGTCGAGCTTTCGCCTGGCGATGATCGCTTTAGCTCACGTTTCCATTTCGGCCGTGACTACAATCCCAACCTCTCCAACGACGGGATCGGCAACAAGGGGTTGTCACGGCCTCCAGGGCTCAGCGGCTCGACAGTCTGGAACACCTGTTTCGTTGAGGCGAAGGTGTGCGGTATTGCCTGGACACCTGAGATGGCAAAGGTCACCGGGGCAGTTTGGGGCTGGCCGTCCAACTTCGGCTGCCTTGTCGCGACCGGGCCGAGTATCTGCGCAGCTTCCTGTTGTCCGCGCTCGCGGAGTCCAGCTGAATGGCGCCTCGACAGACCCCACTTAGCCGACGCGAACCATGCAACGGTCGATCAATTTGTCCGCGAAAGTGATCCTCGGTTTTCCGGCCGTTTCCTCAATGCCGTAGGTAAACACCTGGATACCGGCTTCCTCGAGGGCAGCGGCCATGATGGGTTTCAATGGATCGTCCGGAATTAGGAGTACGGTGGTCGGCGTCGAAGCGATGCCGATAAGACTTGGATAGAGTCGAAGCTGACCGACGCCTTCATAGATCGCATCGGCGGACGTGCTCGTCTTAATCTCGATGAGCAAGTTTGCCGGTTCGATCATCGCGTCCACGCAGAAACCATTTCGTTTAGGTTTGCGCAGTTCCTTGCCAACGACCTTCTTTAGTTCAGCGAAGACATGCCCTTGCAGTGCCTTCACCTCAAAGGTGCCGCCTGGACGGGTCGATTTCGTGACGCGCCACTTCTCATCCATGCCATAGGTCACGATGGTCTCATCTTCGACAGGACGTGGCTCACCACCGCCGGCCCTGCTCCGAGCACGGACGCACGCGTTGGCAAAGGCTGCGGTCTGCGCGACGATGTTCTCTGGCGCGGCGCTGACATCGGCCACGACATAGAAATGGCGTGCCGAGCGTTCGCCTTTCACGATCAATGGCACCTCAGCCAGCCCACTAAGCTTGGCGAAGTCGTCTTTGATAAAGCGCGACAGGTTGTTCTTCTGGAGCCTTCCCTCGCGAAGCAGAAGAAGACGTCCGAGGTCGTCGCAACCCAGGACTGTTGTCGGCCCTTTGTCGTGGCGGGACGCTTTCGGCTGCACAATCTTGACGACGCCGTCCCCATATTCTGGATCGGCTCCAAGCATCACCTGTGTGGTGATATCGCCCTCCTCGCCGTGGCCATAGTTCGTGAACACTACCCCGGTGCCCTGGATGACCCACCCATAATCCTTGGCAAGAGAGTTGGCGGTCAGGGTGCTAGCCCAATGCCGAAAGGCGCGGCTGCAGGCGCGCTGGTTAGCGACGATTTTGATCATGATCCCCCGGTGCGTCTCTACGCTGCATGTCTCGTCGGCTTATAGTGAAAGTGCGGAATATCCTAGGTAGCTGGGGCCGAGGCTGGGAACGCCGAACGAAAGCCGCTGCGGGTAGAAGCAGTCCGACCGAGCGGCCAAAGCACGCCAAGGGAGCGTCTACTTGAAGTCCCGTGTCTTCACTTTGATAGGTTCGACTGTCAATGTCGGGTCGACGAGATCGCGCGGTCTGAACCCTTTCGGCAGGCTGCGTGGATCGAGACCGGGGCCGCCATGATGGGCTTCATCGCCTCGCCCATGCGGAAGTGGAAAGCGCTCCTCTCGGTTGCCGACGCTGGCGAGTTCACCCGAGAGGTCGGTGAGCTGATGGGCGACGAGGTGAACCACGTCGCCCTCACGCTGAATCTTGCCCCGGACAGCGAGCATCGAGGAGGAGAGCAGAACCCGGCGGAACTTCTCGAACACTTTGACCCAGACCACGACATTGGCCGCGCCGGTCTCATCCTCCATGGTCAGGAACATCACGCCCTTGGCCGAGCCGGGTCGCTGGCGGACGAGAACCAGGCCCGCCGCCTCCAGCCAGCGACCGTCGCGGGCCTGCATCGCCTCGGTGCAGGTGAGGATGCGACGCCGGGTAAGGTCGGCCCGCAGGAACGAGAGCGGATGACTGCGCAGGGTGAGACCAACGTGACCGTAGTCCTCGACAACTTCCCTTCCGGTCGTCATCGCCCGTAGCGCCACGGGGGGCTCGTGAATTTCCGAGACGGTCTGCTGTTCACGCGCCGAGGCGGCGGCAAAGAGCGGCAGGGGCTCATCGCGCAGTCCCTTGAGCGCCCATAAGGCTTCGCGCCGCGCCAAGCCGAGGCCGGGACGGAAGGCATCGGCCTCGGCCAGTTGCACGAGTGAGGCCGCCGGCACGCCGGCGCGCTGCCAAAGATCGTCGATCGAGGCAAAGGGCTCGTCAGTCCTGGCTGTGACGATCACGGCCGCATCGGCATTGGCCAGCCCCTTGACCAGTCGCAGGCCGAGGCGGACCGCGAAGCGTCCATTGTCGCTCATCGGCTCCAGCGTGCAGTCCCAGCGGCTGGCATTGATGCAGACAGGCCGGATCTCGACGCCATGGGCCTGGGCGTCGCGCACGATCTGGGCCGGCAGGTAGAAACCCATCGGCTGGGAATTGAGCAGTGCACAGCAGAAGACATCGGGATGATGGCATTTCATCCAGCTCGACGCATAGGCAATGAGCGCGAAGCTGGCGGCGTGGCTCTCGGGGAAGCCATAGCTGCCAAAGCCCTCCAACTGCTTGAACGTGGTCGCCGCGAATTCCGGCGTATAGTCATTGGCGATCATGCCGCCGATCAGCTTGTCGCGGAACTTGCTGACGCCTCCGGTGTGCTTGAATGTCGCCATGGCACGGCGCAACTGGTCGGCCTCACCGGCGGAAAATCCCGCGCACACCATGGCGACCTGCATGGCCTGTTCCTGGAACAGCGGTACACCCAGAGTCTTGCCGAGCACGCGCTCGAGTTCAGGAGTTGGGAACTCCACAGGCTCCTTCCCTTCCCGGCGGCGCAGATAGGGGTGGACCATGTCGCCCTGGATCGGACCCGGCCGAACGATAGCCACCTCGACGACGAGGTCATAGAAGGTGCGCGGCTTGATGCGAGGCAGCATCGACATCTGGGCGCGGCTCTCGATCTGGAAGACGCCGATCGTGTCCGCCTTGCGGATCATGGCGTAGGTAGCCGGGTCCTCGGCGGGAATCGTGGCCAGGTCGACCGTGACCCCCTTGTGCTCAGCGAGCAGGTCGAAACTGCGTTTCATGCAGGTCAACATCCCCAGTGCCAGGACGTCGACCTTCATGAATTTGAGGATGTTGATATCGTCCTTGTCCCATTCGATGACCTGGCGATCGACCATGCGGGCCGGCTCGATCGGCGCCAGGTCGTCGAGCCGGTCATTGGTCAGGACGAAGCCGCCGGGATGCTGCGACAGATGTCGGGGCGTTCCCTCGAGTTGCTGCGCCAGTTCGAGGGTGAGGCGGAGGCGGCGATCGGCCAGGTTGAAATTGAGCTCGCGGGCGCGGGTTTCGTCGATGCCCTCGCCGTGGCCCCAGACTTGGGAGGAGAGCAGCTTGGTGACGTCCTCGGGCAGACCGAGGGCCTTGCCGATATCGCGAACGGCGCCCTTGGTGTGATAGCGCACCACGGTCGAGCACAGCGCGCTGTGGTCGCGGCCGTAGGTCTCGTACACCCACTGCATGACGATCTCGCGCCGTTCATGCTCGAAGTCGACATCGATGTCCGGGGGTTCGTTGCGCTCCTGCGAGACGAAGCGCTCGAACAGCAGATTGTTGCGCTCGGGATCGATGCTGGTGATGCCCAAAACATAGCAGACGGCCGAGTTGGCGGCCGAGCCTCGCCCCTGGCAGAGGATGTCGCGCGATCGCGCGAATTGCACGATCGCATTCACCGTGAGGAAGTAGGGCGCGTATTGCAGGATCTCGATCAGGCGCAGCTCGTGCTTGATGAGGGCCACCACCTTGTCGGGCACGCCTTCGGGATAGCGACGCTCCGCCCCTTCCCAGGTGAGTTGTGCCAAAGCCTGCTGCGCCGTCAGCCCCGGCAGCATCTTCTCTTCGGGATATTGATAGGCGAGCTCATCGAGGGAGAAGCGGCATCGCCGTGTGATCTCGATGGTGCGCGCGAGGGCTTCCGGGTAGCGTGAAAACAGCCGCGCCATTTCCTCGGGCGGTTTGAGATAGCGGTCGGCATGACGCTCGCGCCGGAATCCCAACTCGTCGATGGTCATGTTGTGGCGGACGGCCGTCACCACGTCCTGCAGGACGCGCCGGCCCGGTTCGTGGAACAGAACGTCGTTCGCTACGACCGTCAGCACCCGCATTTGGATGGCGAGGTTGGAGAGTTCGTGCAGGCGGAACTGGTCGTTGGGCCGGCGACGCAGGGTCAGCGCCAGGTAGGCGCGGTCGCCGAAGGTCTCCCGCAGCCGGCGTAGCTGCAGGGCGCAGGCGTCGTCGGCGCGGTCGGGAACGAGGACCGCGATCAGGCCCTCGGCATAGTCGGCCAGATCATGCCATCCGAGGTGGCATTTCGCCTTGCCGCCACGCTTCTTGCCCAGGGTCAGCAGTCGGCAGAGCCGGGAATAGGCGGTCCGGTCGGTCGGATAGACCAGTACGGATAAGCCATCGACCAGATCGAGGCGGCAGCCGACGATCAGCCGAACGCCAGTGTCCTTGGCAGCCTGATGGGCACGGACGATACCGGCCAGCGAATTGCGGTCGACCACCGCCAGGGCCTCGATGCCGAGTGCGGCGGCCTGCGCGAACAGCTCGTCGCAAGAGCTGGCGCCGCGCAGGAACGAAAAATGACTGGTCACCTGCAATTCGGCATAGCGCGGGGCGGTCATGCGAAGACCCCATGCAGGAACCATTTATGCGAGCCAGTCTCGGGATCCTCGCCATCGCCGGAGCGGTAAATCCAGAAGCGGTCTCCGGCCTCGTCCTCGACCTGGAAATAATCGCGGACCGCGATCACCTCGGCATCGCGCTGCCACCATTCGCCGAACACGCGCTCGGGACCGTCGGCGCGCGTGACCCGGCGCCGGATGCCCCGCCAACTGAACCAGACCGGCGGGTGATCGGGCAGCAGGGCCATGGTTTCGATCGGCTCGGGATGCGTGAGTAGGCGCGGCGGGCGCGGCCATTCGCCCGGCCAACTTATCCCATCATCGGGAGCCGTCGCTGCAACGCGGCGAACCGAGCGTTCGGGCACGTCGCTCTCCACAGGGGAAAACCGATAGAGACGCTGTTCGCCGATGCGGTTGGTAAGCGTGTCGATGAGATCGGTGATGTCGGGCTCCGGCTCCTCGACCAGCGAAGAGATGATCTGCTTGGCGCCGAAGGGCTCGGCGAGGGTTGCGGTCAGCGTCATCAGTTCGATGCCGAAGCCGGGATCCACGGTCTCGATGCGGTCGGTCAGAAGTCGGGTCAGTCGTTTGACGTCCCGTACCGGCACCGCCGTACCGACGCGAATGGCCTCGATGCGATTGTCGACGCGATGGAACAGCAGGTCGAGCCGGCGAGCGCCGAGCCCCTTGGGCTCGAGCGCCTCGCAGAGCGCCGCGACAAGCTTGCCAGCATAGCGGGCAATGGTCTCGGCAGCGCCGATCGGCTCGCCGAATGCCCGACGCACCTCGATGAGTTCGTCGGAGCGGATGGGCTCGAAGGGTTCGCTGCGCCGGCCTGTTGCCTGGTCTAGGCGGCGGCCGAGCTCCGGCCCGAAGCGCAGGGTGAGAGAGGCACGCGGCGCCGCATCGACTTCGCCAACACGTTCGAAGCCAAGCGTTTGGAGCCCGTGAACAATATCAGGGGGCAGACGCAGCGCGACGATCGGCAGACCGAGCATGATGGCCGAGGATCGCTCCACCGGCGCGACAAAGGTGGGTCGGGCGAGGTAGCGGGCGCAGGCATGAGCGGCGCCCCACGTGTCCGCGACGGCGGCGCGTGCCTCGATGCCGGAGACGGCCATGCGCGACACCAGCCCCTCGAGCATCGTCTCCTCCCCGCCATGCAGATGGTCGGCGCCTGTCGTGTCGATGATGAGCCCGTCGGGCGGATCGGCGGCAACGATCGGAGCATAGCGCAGCGACCAGAGCGCCATTCTATCGAGCGCCGCGGCATCGCCCGCTGCATCCAAGTCGAAGCTCTGCAGGTTGGGTACCAGCACCTGGGCCTTGCTCCCCGGTATGCCGACACGCAATCCCGCCGCCCGCGCCGCTGTATCGAACGCGAGCACGAGCCGCCGGTTTCCCTGCCGGCCGAGCATAACGATCGGGGTTTCAGCCGATGGCGCGGACTGGCCCATGGCGCGCCGCAGGCGATCGGTCGGCCAGGCCGGAAAAAAGAGCGAGACGACCCTTGGCATCGCAGGCTTCCACTTCAAAATCGGCGCTTTCTCCAGCCCGGACCCGGATCAGCTCAAGCTGCCAGCGAGCACGGCCGACGCCCGGTACCGGCAAAGGGCGGGAGGGAAGCGCGGTGACCCGCCAGCGGGTGACCGCGGCGGTCGGTTGTCCAAAATCGGTTGCCTCGGTCTGCCGCCGCCAGCGGCGGATGGCGATGCCCACGGCGCCGGAGGTCTCGGCGGCCAGTTGCAGCCGGCGAGAGGCGGTCATGGAGAGGCGGGCCAGTTCCGCGACGACCGCGCCTAGCCCACCATGGCGAAGCCCTTCCTCGAAACAGGCGAGCACGGCGGCTTCGTCGCCAGCCTCGACATAGACGACACGGCCGGGCAGCAGCCCGGCCTGCGCGAGCGCGGGGGCAAAGAGATCCTGCCGGGTGACACACCAGAGCACCTTGCCCTTGGTGCGAGCGGCAATGCCGGCGGCAAACAGCGCCGCCGCGGCGCCATCGATCGCTCCGTTGCGGCCGCCGGCAATCTCATGCAACGCCCCAAGCACCAGCCCGCCTCCCGGCAGCACCTTGTCGATTGCGGGCACGCCGAAGGGAAGCGTCGCGCGGTTGCGCGCCGGCCCGCCTTCGAGGCGCGCGATTCGCTCGCGAAGCGCAGCGATTGCGGGGCTGGCGGCCGGCTGACCCATGGATAAATCACTCTCAAACAGTCTTCCCAATGGATTTCGGGGCTGGTATGTTCCTTATTTGTTCTCTTTGGCGTCCAAGAGTCAATTGGACTCGTTGCGTCGCTTCGAGAGTTGATCTCGAGCTGCCGTTGAGCGAGGTGCGGTCTATCTTGATATGCGGCAGGTGATGCAGGGATGGCGAAGTGGGCGAGCGAAGCGACAGGGGCCAAAGAGCTGATGCGCCGCGGGAAGCCACGGCCATCCTTCGCAAGATCATCCATGTCGACATGGACGCCTTCTTTGCCTCGGTCGAACAGCGCGACAATCCGGACCTGCGCGGCAAACCGGTGGCAGTCGGCGGATCCGCAGCGCGGGGTGTCGTAGCCGCTGCCAGCTATGAGGCGAGAAAGTTCGGGGTGCGATCGGCCATGCCCTCGATTACCGCGAAGCGCAAATGCCCTGAACTGATCTTCGTGCCGCCGCGCTTTGACGCCTACCGGGCCGTCTCCCAGCAGATCCATGCGATCTTTGCGGAGCACACGCCCCTGATCGAGCCGCTTTCGCTCGACGAAGCCTATCTCGACGTCACCGACAATCTGCTGGGCATACCGGTCGCCACCACGATCGCGGAAATGATCCGCGCGAAGATCAAGTCCGAGACCGGCCTGACGGCCTCGGCCGGCGTCAGCTACAACAAATTTCTGGCCAAGCTCGCCTCTGGACAAAACAAGCCCGACGGGCTGTTCGTCATTACCCCGAAGCTGGGACCGGATTTTGTCGAGGCCTTGCCTGTCCGGAAGTTTCACGGCGTAGGTCCGGCGACCGCCGATAAAATGGCCCGGCTCGGCATCGAGACTGGCGCCGATCTGTGCGCACAGAGCTTGGCGTTCCTGGAAGAGAAGTTCGGGAAGGCCGGCCCATACTATTACTGGATCGCTCGGGGTATCGACGAACGGCCGGTGCGGGCCGATCGGGAGCGCAAGTCGGTGGGGGCAGAGGATACCTTCGCGAGCGACCTGTTTGATCTCGAAAGTGCTCGCAAGGAATTGGCGCCGTTGGTCGGCAAGGTCTGGCGCTATTGCGAGGAAAGATCGATCGAGGGTCGCACGGTGACGCTGAAGGTGAAATTCGCTGATTTCCAGCAGATCACGCGCAGCCGCACGGTCTTCGGTTCGATCAGGGACGAAGCCGATCTCGCCACGATTAGCGGCGCACTCCTCGATCAGGTATTCCCCGTCAGCAAGGGAATACGCCTGCTCGGGGTGACGCTTTCGAATTTGAGGGGAGCGCGAGCCGAGGCAGATCCGCAGATGTCGCTGACGATCTAGGACTGGCTGCGGCTATCGGACTGCTTTTCGGATCCGCTCTGTCAGCGTTTGTTCGACGTCAAAGTAGCCTTCCCAGGCATCGGATTCCTGAGCCCGAGCGGCGGAAGCGAAAACGTCAAATGTGTTTGCGCTTTTGAAGGTCGGCAACTCATCCCAGGTGACGGGTACGGCGCACGACGCGCCGGACCGTGCCCGAGTGGACCACGGACAAATTGCCGTGGCGCCCTGACCGTTGCGCAGATAGTCGATGAACATACGACCCTTGCGCTTGGCCTTGCTCATATTGGCAATGAAGCGGGACGGATCCGTGCGGGCAAGGAGTTCAGCGAAGTCCTGGCAGAAGCTTTTGACAGCTTCCCAGTCGGCCTCGGGGACGAGTGGAACGACCACGTGAACGCCCTTGCCTCCGGACAACAGCGGCCATGATTGGAGGCCGAGCGCCTCGAGAACGCCGCGGATGTCGAAAGCTGCCTGCTTGACGTCACCAAAGCCTAGGCCCTCGTCGGGGTCGATGTCGAAGATTATCCGGTGAGGCAGGTCAGGCTGCTGGCGAAGGCTTCCCCAGACATGGAATTCGAGCACATTCATTTGGACGCCGGCGATCAGCCCCGCTAGGTCATCGACCCAGAGGATGCGGCTTTCCTTGCCGGACATCTTCTCCAACTGGCCGTCATGGATGGCCTTCGGCATGCCAGGCAGCTTGTGCTTCTGAAAAAAGGTCTCCTGCAGGTCGCCGTCGGTATCGCGCACCAGCGAAAGGGGCCGATCCTGGATGTGCGGCAGCATCTTCTCGGCGACTGCGGCGTAGTAGGCAGCGAGCGTCGCCTTTGTCACCGCAGTGCCGGGATACATCAGCTTGTCGGGATGGGTCAGGTTGACGCCAACAGCGCGAGCGATCTCCTTGCCCATAGCGGGATCGAGATTGGCCGTAGCGACGCTCACGACGGTCTTGGGCGTTTCCATCACCACCTGGTCGGCGCGCTTGTCTTCGCGCATACCTTGGAAGCTCGGGTGACGCAGGCTGCCGTCCGGTGTAACCTCAGAATAGGTGACTTCGGCAACGAGTTCGGGCTTCACCCACCTGGCGCGGCGCGCAATGTCGCGCGGCACGGATACGAAGGCAGGCTTATCCAGGGGCCGCTTCTCCAACTGCGCGAGAATGGATTTGCGCATCGCCTCGGTGAAGCCGGTGCCGACGCGGCCGCGATAAATCAGCTTGCCGTTCTCGTAGGTACCAAGGATCAGCGATGCCATGCCGCGACCGGTGTCGCTTGGGCGGTAACCGCCGACGACAAATTCCTGACGTTTGGTGCACTTTATCTTGAGCCAGCTCGCGGTGCGGTCGCCGACATAGCGACTGTCCGCGCGCTTGGCGATGATGCCCTCATGCCCACCGACGCACATCGTATCGAAGACCTTCTTGCCATTGTCGGCGATATGGCTGGAAAACTGCAGGCTTTCGTCCGGGTCCCTCTCGCCCAGCAGTTCCGCAAGCCGTTCCTTGCGCTCGAGCAGGGGTCGACTGGACAGATCCTCGCCGTTCAATTCCAGCAGATCGAAGGCGTAGAACTTGAGCGGCATGCCCGCGGCAATGCCGGTCTTCAGCATCGAGAAGTTGGTGCGCCCCTGGCTGTCGATGGCCACGATCTCGCCGTCGATTAGCGCCGAGCCCTTGGTCAATGCCTGAAGCGGCGGCAGGGTCATTTTGAACTGGCGGGTCCAGTCGTGGCCGTTGCGGGTGTAGACCACGACCCCAGAGCCCGAGACCGCGACTTGGGCGCGATAGCCGTCGAACTTCATTTCGAAGAGCCAATCGGCGCCAACCGGTATGTCGTCGGTCAGCGTGCAGAGTTGGAACGGACGAAATTGGGGTAGGGGGTATCTCGGGGTAGATTCTGAGTCCCTGCGCCGTGCGCGCTTTTTAGGGAGGGCGGCCTCTACGGCCGACATGGGGAAGCCGAATACATGGTGCGATTCAATACTCTGCCCTGGGTTTAAGTTCCACACTGTGCGCCGATGAAATGAACCAGAAGAGTCTGGGCGAATGGATCGATCTCGATTGAGCATCGACGAGCACCCCGAGGCGGAATGAGGCATTGACCAAAGTTTGAGTACAAATTCTGGTCACAACGGTGTTGCCGATTGCTACTGACCAATTTTTCTATATAATCTTCGGTCAGAAAGGCGGCTCAGATGCCAGACCCGACTTCGGACACGCTCGATCGCATTCACGACCGGATCACCCAGGCGGCACCGGCCGGCGTATGGTCGCGCGCCGACTTTCTCGACATCGGCACACCGAATGCCGTTGAGAAGGCGCTGCAACGGCTCACACTGCGGGGCGACATCCGCCGACCCCATCGCGGCCTCTATGACAAGCCGAGCGTCAGCAAGCTCACCGGCAAGATGGTGTTTCCACCCCGGTCCTCGTTTGTCGACGCCATTGCCCGGCGCGACAAGCTGCGCGTTCTCGTCGACGGAATGACCGCCGCGAACGACCTCGGCCTGACGACAGCCGTCCCGGCGCGCTCAACGATCTATGCCGACACCTATCCGCGGACAATCGAGATCGAGGCGAGCGCCGGCGATCCGCTGGCGACCAGGCCCGTCATCTACAAACTCGACTTCAAGCGCATCTCGGCCAAGACGGCATTCTGGGCCGGCCGGCCCGCCATGCGCGTGATCCAGGCGCTGACGTGGTTTCGGGATGAACGATCGAGCTTCGATGCGGCCGTCAACGGGATCGTTCGACATCTGTCGCGCAATCCCGATCGAGACAAGATCGCTCAGGACCTGCGCGACAACATTCATGCGGTCCCCGCGTGGATGTATCCGCTGGTAGAGACAATCACGCGCAGGATCGTCGAGAATCAAACCGAAAGCGCGCCGAAGTCAGAACCCGCGAAGGGCGATCATGCAGAAGACGTTCATTGAGATCCTGCGCTCGAGCGTCGACGAACGCCGTACGCTCTTCGAGACGGTCGCCGCCCATTTGGGCACCCAAGCGCCAAATATCGAAAAGGACCTCTACGTCTGCTGGGTGCTCGACTTTCTGTTCAACCGCCGGCCGAACGATCCGGTTGGTCTATATTTCAAGGGCGGCACCAGCCTGAGCAAGGCGTATGGATTGGTGCGCCGGTTCTCCGAGGACATCGACATCGGCATGTACAAAGCTGATCTGCATGTCCCGCTGGAAGCGGACATCGCCGCCCTGCCCTCCGTCAATCAGCAGCAACGCGCGCTCGCTGAGAAGGTCGACGAGGCAGCGCGGCAGTACATCTCCGGACCGCTCAGAGAACTGCTGACCAGGGAGCTCGCGGTCGTCGAAGAGGCGGCCGGACGTCCTGGCCATTTTTCGCTGGGCTTCGGCTTTGATCTGTATCGCAATAAGGAAGCGCTCGACATCCTGGTGCTTGGCTACAAGAGCGTCTTTGAGTCCGCGGGCAGCTATGTGCAAGCGGCGGTCCGCATCGAAGGCGGTGCGCGTCCCGATCCCGAGCCGGCCGAGCCACGCGAGATCGTGCCCTACATCGCCGCCGAAATGCCGGACGGGGAAAGCCTCGCCTTTCGGAACGTGACGACGGTGAGGCCCGAGCGGACCTTCTGGGAGAAAGTGCTGATCCTGCATGCGATGACGGAGATGACAGAAAAGCGGCGTCAGGATGCCAATCCCGAGCGGCCCGTGCCTGATCTCAATCGGTACTCACGCCACTACTACGACGTCCATCAGATCTGGACGCACCCCGATTACGGCGTCGCGACGGCATCCATGCGCGAGCTTGCCGAGGCCTGCCGACAGCACAAGGAGCTGATGTTTCGCGCGCCCGATCATCGTTACGACCGCGCGGTGCCAGGCAGCTATCGCCTGGTTCCGACGGAAGATATGCGGGCCAAGCTCGCGACGGACTACCAGCGGATGTCATCGATGATTTTCGGAACGGCGCCGGCCTTTGCGGAGGTCATGGCGAGCATCAAGGCGCTCGAGCAATATCTCAACGTCGCGCCGGCCGATGTCGGGGCGTCATGAGCGCCGCGCTCTTTGCCAGCGTCGAACCTCCTGCGTCATGTCGAGCAGAAAGATGCCACCAGTCACTGAACATGTCGGTGAGCGGACGGCATAGGGAAAAAGCCGACACGGCCATGTTCTGGGGGAGTGGAATGGCATGACATTGGTTCGAGTGCTCGAAATCGAGAACTTTCGCGCCATCAAGAAGCTCCGATGGTTGCCGGGTCCAGGCATGAATTGTCTGATTGGGCCGGGCGACAGCGGGAAATCCACCATCCTCGACGCCATCGATCTGTGCCTTGGCGCACGGCGATCGCTGTCCTTCACGGATGCGGATTTTCATGCGGTCGATTTTGATCAACCCATCCGCATTTGCGTGACCCTTGGTGCCCTCGATGAACCGCTCAAGAGCATCGACACCTATGGCGATTTCCTCGTAGGGTTCAACGCCGGCACCGGCATTGTCGAACCCGAACCGGGAGCCGGGATCGAAACGGCGCTGACCCTGCAACTCACGGTGCAGAGTGATCTCGAGCCGGAATGGTCACTTGTATCCCCGCGCGCTCAGGCAGCGGGACGCACGCGGAATCTCAACTGGGCCGATCGCACCCGAATTGCGCCTGCGCGTCTGGGTGTTACCGGGGACACCCACCTGACGTGGCGGCGCGGTTCGGTGCTGAGCAAACTTTCAGATGGCAAGGCGGATACATCGAGCGAACTTACCCGGTTGGCCCGCCAAATGCGGGACGCCTTCGACCAGAAGGAACTCAAGGAACTCGAAGGGTCCTTGAAGCTGGTCACGACCGCTGCAGGCGAGATGGGTGTGCCAGTCGGCGCGGCGGTGCAGGCTCTCATCGATGCAGGCTCGGTCACCTTCACGGGCGGCACGATCTCTCTTCACGATGAGAATGGCATACCGCTGCGATCTCTCGGCCTGGGCTCGTCGCGTTTGCTTATCGCGGCGTTGCAGCGAAAGGCTGCTGACAAGGCTACGACCTTCCTGATCGATGAACTTGAATATGGTCTGGAGCCGCACCGCATCATCCGGTTGCTCGGAGCGCTTGGTGCAAAAGAAGACGTTCCCCCGCTGCAGGTGTTCGCGACGAGCCATTCCCCGACGGCTGTTACGGAATTGAGTGCCTATCAGCTGCATATCGTGCGACGCAATAGCGGCGGAGAGCACGTCGTCACTCGCGCCGGCGACGCCGGCGACGTGCAGGGCACGATCCGAGTTCACGCCCACGCCCTGCTCGCCACCTCGATCATCGTGTGCGAAGGCGGCAGCGAGATCGGGCTCATGCGCGGACTGGATCAGCATTTTACCAGTACGGGTGAGATATCCTTGGCCGCTTGTGGGGCCACGCTCGTCAACGGCAACGGTGATGAGACCTTCAGCCGCGCCAATGCGTTGCAGTCTCTGGGATATCGCGTCGCCATTCTGCGCGATAGTGACAAGCTCGCGCCGGCGGCGGCGGAAGCGACCTTCCTTGCCGGGGGAGGGAATGTTTTCGCCTGGGGCGGCGGACGAGCGCTGGAGCAGGAACTCTTCGCCGCCCTTCCCGATGGTCCCGCCGCCAGGCTGTTAGATCTTGCCGTCGAGACAAAGGACCGAGCGCTCGTTGAGGCACATATCAAGACGATATCGAACGGAGCCCAAACACTTGACGCCTTGGAGACCGAGGCGCTGATCGATGGTTTCAGTGCCGTTAGCCGGGTACTCCTCGGCAATGCGGCGGCCCGCTTCGGCTGGCTGAAGACCATTACGGCCATGGAGATTGCCGGGCGGACCATTGTCGGGCCGGCCTATGGTGAGAGCAATGCCAGCCTGACCGGCGTTATGGATGGCGTGCTGAATTGGGTCGAAGATGGCAGCCGCTGAGATCGACCTAAGGGCCATCGGCCGCGGTCTTGTCATAGCACCGGCCGGCTGTGGCAAGACGCAGCTCATCACGGACGCCCTTGCCCGACACGGCGGCGCGAAGCCGATCCTGGTGCTGACCCATACCAATGCGGGTGTCGCAGCGCTGCGCGGTCGTCTGGAAAAGGCGGGCGTGAAACCGGCCGTCTACCGTGCCACGACTCTGGACGGTTTCGCGATCCGCCTCATATCAACATTCCCACAGCGGGCGGGACACGACCCTCGGATCGTGACTGGCGGGCGGCCCAATTACGAAGCGATTCGGGATGCCGCCGCCCGGCTTGTCGCAGCTGGTCATGTGCATGATATCCTCGCGGCCAGCTACGAAAGGCTGTTTGTGGACGAGTACCAGGATTGCTCGATCCGCCAGCATGCGCTCGTGACCTGGCTCGCTCAGAGCCTGCCGACTGCCATTGTGGGAGACCCGTTCCAATCGATCTTCGGATTCGGGGCTGACCGCCTGGCGGACTGGAATACAGAGGTCATCGCATTCTTTCCGGTGTCCGGGGAGCTGACGACGCCCTGGCGGTGGAACAATGCCGGTGCAGCAGACCTAGGCAATTGGTTGCTCTCCATACGAGGGGACCTTGCCAAGGGCGCACCGATTGACCTGCGCACGGCGCCTGCCGGTGTTCAGTGGATCCAGCTCGACGGTCGGCGTGACGATGCGCTTCGTGTCGCCGCGGCCGCCGTGGAAGCGCCTGGCGATACGAAGGTGTTAATCATTGGCGATAGCACCGATCCCCGCGGACAACGTCGGTTTGCGCGCCAGGTGGATGGCGCGGTGACTGTCGAAGCCGTGGACTTGCGTGACCTCACCGATTTTGGGGCATCTTTCGATATCAGCGACACCCGAGCCCTATCCGTCGTGGCCGACTTCGCTGAGAACCTGATGAGCAACTTTTCCGCGGCCGACCTGGTGCGGACGATTGCATCGGCCAGGGCGGGCACACTTGGCCGTGCCTTGTCAGATATGGAGCAGGCGGCCGTCGCTTTTGAGGAGGAGCGAACGCTCTTCCGCGTTACCGATCTTCTCGTTGCCATCAACCGGGCAGGTGGGGTGCGATGCTATCGGCCGGCGGTCCTTGCGGCGGCGCAGCGAGCCTTGCAGCTGGCGGGATCGGCCGGGGGACCGTCCTTCCAGGAAGCGACGGTTGCAATCCGTGAGCAGTCGCGGCTTGTGGGTCGACCGCTGGCCAGACGCTCGGTCGGCAGCACGCTGCTGCTCAAGGGGCTCGAGGCCGACATCTCCGTGGTGCTCAATGCCGGCGCCCTGAACGCCCGAAATCTCTACGTCGCCATGACCAGAGGATCGCGTCGGGTGCTGGTCTGCTCCCCGTCACCGATCCTCAATCCGGCCTGGTGATCAGGGCGAACGGGGTTCGATCCACACAAGGTGCCCCGACGACATATAGACGACGGCGCCACGCTCGGCGCCGGTCACCACGAGGTAGTCCCGCAGCTGCGCCGCGTGCGCGCCTTGTGCGGCCGCGTCCGGATTCACATCTGATTTCCAATCGACGACCAGGGCGATCCGATCCCCCTCCATCACGACAGCATCCGCTCGGCCAGCAAGGAAGCGTGGCGGGCTGGCGGCCCAGAGTGGGATTTCGGGAACCAGCCGTGAAACAAATGGGGTGAGCTCCGGCAGGCCGAGTGTGCGCAGCGCCGTGGCGGCCATCTCGACCGGATCCGGCCCGGCCGCTTCCGCCTCGTCATCGACGAGAGTTTGCAATTGACCCAGCAGTTCGGACGCACGTTGGGTCACTTCTTCCCGGGCCAAGGGCAGTTCACCGTTGAGAAGCTCTTCCATGAGCTTATGCAGGACGTTACCACGCAGTGCCCCCGCCCCGATTATGCGTTGGCCGTCTGACGTTATATCCACGACGAAGCTGTCAATCGTGTCGGCGCTGCGGTCCGGGTCGCGCTCGCTCGGACGGTCCCAGATAATCGGTGCTGAGGCCGCATCGATCCGCTCGGCCTCAGTCGCAAAGACCGCCTCTGTCTGTTCGTTCGTGTCGGCATGCGCCGGGCTGGCCACAGGGGCCGGCAATGAGTCAGTTTGAAGCTCGGTCAGGCGCTTCTGGCCAAGATCCATCACGCGCGACCATGAGCGCGAGGATGCCCCTGGCAGGTCGGGGATGACCAGCAAGTCGCGGGCACGTGTGGTCGCCACATACCACAGCCGCTCACGCTGCCTGGCTTCGCGGAACTCCTCCTCTTCGCGGGCGGCCGCAAGCTCTGGCGGCTCGATGCCCCCGACGATCCAATGGATCGTGTCATCCGACTGCCGATAGACGAACTGGTCCTGAGGCTTGAAGCGGGTGGAGGAGTTCACCGTGATGACAACCGGCCATTCTAGACCCTTCGCACTGTGCATGGTGACGATTTCGACCGAGTCGCCGGAAACATCCACCCTACCCTCGGGGTGGCGGCGCTTGCGTTGCCACCCACGCTGGAGATCGAGAGCAAATGCGCGCAGGCCCGCAACTCCATACGGTCGTGCAAGCTCGACGATGGCATCGAGATTCGCCAGTGCGCGGGGGTTGCGTTGGCCGTGCCGGGCGGCCATCACAACCCGAAGGTCCAGGCGCTCGATCGCGTAGGCGAGCAACTGCATGGGCGTGAGTTCCGCCGCGAGACGATGCAGACCTTGGAGCTTTACGAGCATGTCCCGTGCAAGGGGATGGACCACGTCGTCAGCGGATGTCCGAAGCTGGAATCGCCGGCGCGCATCGGCGTCGGGCTGGAGGGCCGCGGTGATGTCCAGCAGCTCTTCGTCGGTCAGCCCCACAAGCGGACCACGCATGAGGGCGCCGAATGCGAGCGTGTCCAAGGGGTCCGCCAAGATTCGGACCAGGGCGAGAAGGTCTTGCAACTCCTGTCGCCGGAACAGCGCGTTGCCTGCTTGTGATGCGACAGCGATCCCTTGTCCTTCAAGCGCGCGCTCGTAGCGCCAGAGATCGGTATGGGTCGGGGCGAGCAGGGCAATGTCACCGGCGCGCAGACGCCTGTCGGTGCCGTCCGCCTCGGTGATCGTAAGTGCCCCGATCAAGCGGGCGCACAGTTCGGCCACCGCCGCCGCCTCCCCCTCGCGCTGCTCTTCGGCACGGGCATCGCGCGGGACGTCGATCGTCAGCTTGGCAGCAGCAGGGAATGGCAGCGGCGGCGGATTCACGGTTGCCGTCAAGGGTACGAAACCCGGTTGCCCCGGCTTTGCGAGCACCTCTTTAAACACCTGATTGACGTGCTCGATGACTTCCGAGCGAGACCGGAAATTGGCGGTGACGGCAAGCAAGCAGCCATTGGATGATTTCTCGATGACCGACTTTGCGAGGGCGTAGGCCTCGATATCGGCGCCGCGAAACCGATAGATGGCCTGCTTCGGATCGCCGACCAGAAACAACGCACCGGGACGAAGCTGCGCCTCTTCCCATCGGGCAGGCCGAGTGGCGGCAGCGATGCAGAAGACGATCTCGGCCTGTAGCGGGTCGGTATCCTGGAATTCGTCGACGAGAAGGTGCGGGTAGCGGCCGGCGAGCCAATCCCGTATCTCAGGATGCTCGCAGACAAGGACGCGCGCTTGCAAAAGCAGATCGTCAAAATCGAGGACCGCAGCATCTCGTTTGCGTCGGTCATATGCCTCGATGACTTCGCTCAAGAGCGCGGCCAGTTCGTGTACGAGCCTCTGCGCGATCGATCCGATCAACACGCGATAGGCGGCACTGACCTGCTCAAACTGAGCGGTCGCCTCGGCGGCCCGGCGCTGACCCTCGACCGCTCCAAGGACGCTCTTCCAGGCCGTTGTTCTGCCGTAAGGCTGCAGGTCGATGGACTTTGGCCGCATCGCACCGATGCGCGGCGGCTGGGTCAAGCGCCACAGGGCTGCGAAGTCGGTATTCGCCAGGGCCTCCTTATAAAATGCGGCAAGCAGCTCCAAGTCATCGATCAGGTCCGCTGTGCCTGTTTCGCCAGGCCCAGCCGCGTGCCACCGGGAAAACGCTGCGACGGCATCGGCAAATGTCAGGTCTGGCCGGGATGAAAGATCCGGTGAAGGCGCAGTCGCAGTGCGATGGTCTCGGCGCAGCATGGCAAGTTCGCGAATGCGCTCGACGACGCCAAGCGGATCGTCCTTGGCCACGGTAGCGATCGCTCCATCTTCGTCTGCACCGTCCGTCAGCTTGCCCTTCAGCCATTCGGAGAGCACTTCATCGAAAAGGGCTTCGGCGACGGTCCCGTCGACGACCCGCGATCCGGGATCGAGACCGGCGGCCAGCCCATGCGAGCGAAGGATGCCCTGGCAGAACCCGTGGATTGTCGTCGCCGTAATTTCATCCAGACGCGGGGCCGCGTCCTCAAGATGTTCAAGCTCGTCAGCGCCCAACCGGTCGGTGACTATTTTGGCAAGCGCCGGCGGGATCTTTCCAGCGCGAAGCTTTCCGATCGTCCAGCGAATGCGCGCTTCGAGTTCGCTTGCTGCTGGTTCGGTAAAGGTAATGGCGGCGATTTTGGAGGGCTCAATCCCGCTCGCTATCATCATCGCGACACGCGCCGCCATCAAGGCCGTCTTCCCGGTGCCGGCCGCCGCCTCGACCAGTATGTTGGAGCTGAAATCCGTCAGTGCGCGCCTGCGAGCGGCTAGGTCAGGTATTGTCACGGACTGCTCCAAAGCCTGGAAAGCTGGCTGTTCACCTGCGCGAAGGGCCGTTGCTTGATCCGGCGGTAGGCCTCCAGGTCCGACGGAAGAGCGACCGAGATAGAATCGAAGAACTCCGGCTGGGGACCCGGCGCAATTTGACCGCTCCGCTGAAGTTCGACCCCGGCCGCCGTGAATGAGACGGCCTGCTCGATTGCGGTCACCAGTTCATCATGTACCAGATTCAATGTGCGGGCGGGCTCGTGCCGGAGATAGGTCAGCCGCGACTCGATGTTTCGAACATCCGGCAGCAACGATCTGGCGGCTAGGGCATAGAAAACGCGTTGGAGCTCCGTTCCTCGATCGAAGACGACGGTTTTCTTGCGCTCCGGTGCCGCTCCCGCCTTGTAGTCGGTTATGATGGCCGAGCCCTTGGATCCGTCTTCGTCGAGTCGATCGATCCGGCCGCGAAACGCCACACCGGTTGTCCCGATTGGTACCGGCATGGGCGTGGTCCAAGGATGAGCCCCATCGGTGGCCTCGCCGAAGGCGAGTTCGGTCCAGCTCGTGCCGCGCGGTTCACCGAGAGCATCTCTCAGCCCGCGCGATGCGCGTTCGCGCGCCAATGACATGGTATGGCGCCAGAGGAGTCCTGGTGGGACGGCTCGTGCGATCGGCCAGGCGTCGCTGAGCCGGTTGGCTTCATCCGCAAGGGCGATCTCGATTTCATCGACATTGCGCGGCGCACCATTGCGCAGCACTCCTCCAATAAGGGCGTGGACGAGCTCGCCGAATGACCGATGATCGAGCGCTAACGGTTGAGGGTCGAGGTTGGGCTCGCGCCAATGCAGTGCGTACTCCCAGACAAATCCGAGCGGATCGCAAAGAAGGCGATCGAGCGACGTCGTCGATTGCACGTCGGCGAGTGCGCCGACGATCAATGGATGATTGGCTCGAACGAGCCCGTCATGGGCGGTATGGCGATCGCTGTTCTGCCAGGCGCGCCAGCAGGCGCGGCTGGACCGAACCTGCGGTTGCTTGCCGGCATCGGCCGGCCTTGCATATAGACGATCGCTTTGACTGAACGCGTGTCGAGGGATGGCGCTTCGACCAACAATTCTTTCTTGGTCGCGACGCCATAGCGTGCTCGCAGCCTGCAGCGCACCTGTTGCGCTCCTATTTCCGCGCGACAGGGTGTAGTCGGCGGATTGGTTGACGATGATATCGTGCATCATCCGATCGTCGTCGGCGATATCTGCCGATGGAAGCCGAATGTCCTCGAGGAGATGCTCGGCAAGCAGCGGGTCTTCGATCGCCCGCCGTGGCCAGGCGTTCGCTTCGAGGCCGAGAAGGCGGACGTGCTTCCGCGGTGCGCCCGCCAGATGGTGGGCGGGTCCCCAGACGATGGTGTTGCCGGGTTCTTGCCCGTCATCGACACGCAACGCCTGCAGCGACAATTCGATCGCCTGTGGGGGCGCCATGCGCAGGGTGTCCTGCCACAAGCTCAGCGCCGGCCCGCGCAACAGCCGCCGTCCCGCCCGATCCGCCTCCGAAATCCCACCAGCCAGGAGCTCGAGAACCGGCAGCAATGTCCGCTCGGCAACATCGCCATCAGCCCGCTCGGCGCGCGCCCGCTCGAGGGCGTGCTGCCACAGCTGTAGTCTCGTCAGCGCAGCGCTGCGCCTCAAACCCTTTGCCCAATCGAGCGGAATGTTCTCGCGCGCCGGGGGGACGCGGGCCAATAAAAGGCGGACCCGCTCCTGGGAAAGACCCCGCAACAGGATGTCAGCGAGCGCTGCGCAGATCTGGCCTTCGCGGGTCGCCAAAGCCGGAATGCCATGGCTGAAATGCAAGGGGAGCCCCGCCTCACGCGCGAGCACGAGGAATGTGTCGTCCCAGGTTGTCGGCGAGGCTGCTGTGATGGCGATCTCTTCTGGAGGGATGCCGTCCTCGGCTATCCGCGCGCGGGCCCACCGAAGCGCTTCGCGCACTTCACTTCGCGGATCGGCGCAGACATCGGCCGCGGCGAGAAGACTCAATCCCGCGGGTGCGGTTTCCGTCCTTCCGGGAAACCAGCTCCGTCGACTGTGGGACGACGCAACCCATCGGACTGGAACAACGTCACAAAGTTGGGCGAGGAACTGGCGCCAGACGGGCCGGATATCGGGAACCTCGTGAATGGTGACTGGACCGAGCAATTTCGGCGCGAGATGCAGGCGCTTTACTGCCGCTTCAAAGAGATCGGGCGGCACCATTGTCCCCGGAGGCAATGTCTCTCGCACCCGTCGTTCCAGCACGGTGAAGTCCCGAAGACGGGCGTTGTCCGGTATGCTCGTTGGGGTGCCGGCGTCCCACCAGCTCCGGAGCGCAGAGAGCACGGCCGATGGCATTCCGGGCAAGCCGGAAACCTTGCCGATGTCTTCGTATCCGCCAGCGTCGAGAGCCTGTCTTATTGCGGGATACAAGATCTCCTGTGACGCCGGCGCGATAAAGCCGCCCGCGAGGCGGGCGGCAAGAAGGGGAAGGGTCAGTATCTGGCGCCCGGTGGCTCCTTCACGAGCGGCATCGAGCCGTTGCATCCGCAACGCCAGCGGCCCGTCGACAACTACAGAATGAATAGACATGGTGCCCGCCTCAGCCAGCCTCTCCCCGCCGAGCGAATGCGGCCTCGATATGAGTGACCATGCCTTCGAGGGCTTCGCTCAACCTCTCGAGGTCAGGCTTGCTTAAGGATCGCTCCCGACCGTCGTGATCGCGGCCGTAGCGATGGACGCAATCGTGCCGCACGGGCACGAACCCCATAAGCGCTTTCTTGGTCGCCTCATCTGGAAAAATGGTCGAGCCGAGGGCGCTCCGGTAGTAATGATCGATCTTCACGAAGTTATGGTACATCAGCTCGCGCAGCCGCATGTGTACCCAATCGCGAAAAGCGTTCGGATTGGACGCGAGTTCAACGACTTCGATCTTGTCGGCAACCCACTCCTTGTTGCCCTTCACCAACGCTGACATTGCCTTCGGATCATCGAGCACCAGTCTGATGAGACGATCGCTGAGGTATGCTTCGATGGCGGAAAAGTACTGGACGAGCAGCATGCGGTTCAGCTCGTCAATGAGGCCCCGCCCCTCCATCTCGGCGGCGATATGACCGATGTCGTAGGTCGCAAATTTGAAGATCTGTGCCGGGTCGCTCGGTAGGTTCTCGCGCTGATACGCTTCCACCTCCCATGGGTCCTCGGGAGTGTTGACCGGATCATCGATCACGCTCACATGGATATTTTCATTCATCAGGTTCGCCACGAGGCGGCCCCCAGTATTCCGGATACCGACTGCGAATTTCTGGTCGCATCCGGAGCATGTAACCGTTTGTTCGGCGTAGCCTTGCCCGTCGGATTCGCGGTCCGCCAGGACATCATAGCTCGGAACCTCTTCAATGGTTTCGGCGATCGTCGCCCAGCATCGGGGGCATACGACCTCAAGCGAGGTTCTTGAGACGACATGGCCCGCCTTCTGTGTTTGACACGAAGATAGTCGGTGATGTGTGTTCGTGATCGGGACTTCCGTCATTCGGAGGTGAAGGAAGCCTCGGCGCGCTACTGAACCGCTTTGCGCATGCGGTCCGTCTGAGGGCGGCCTTTGCGGCCGGCACGTGCAATGAGCGACTGGCGCCGGCCATCATCCGAGTTCGGCCTCGAATTTCTCGAGCAGCGACGTCGCCAGGCTCGGCCCCTCCAGATAGAGGCCGATTTCATCGAGCGGGTTGTCCTCGAGCCCAGACTGGGACCCCCAGTTCAGGCTGCTGACAACGACATGGTCCGTGTCCCAGGCCAAAAACTTCGCATGCAGCTGCGGTTCGGGCACACCTGTGAGGTCCACTATGCCATGGAGCCTTTCCCGGTGCTTTGTGACATGGCTGCGCTTCACTGGGCCGGTGCGGCGCGAATAGTAGATCCGGACATCGCTCAGACGCCGACCGGCGACCTCCGCCGGATCGAATAGCGCAGGCACCATGTTCGCGCCGACCTTGTTCGTACAGCAGATGAAACGCTGTTGCGCATCGTGGGCTGCGGCGCGCAGCAGGCGCTGGTGGTCAGCGGCAAGCAGAATCGTCAGTGTGGCTGCCGGCGCTTGCGTCTCCTCGGGGGCCGACAGCATGTTCCGTTGGCGCCGCAGTTCGGATGCCATGAACAGAAGTGTTTCCACTGATCGGCTGGCACTGGAAAGTTTGGAAACGATCTCACGCAGCAGATCCAGCCCTTCTGCGACCGCGTTGGCCTCTCTGAGTTCGGCCGAGACTTCAACGGCGGAGAACGGGGAGTGGAACCAATTGCACGAGCCCATAAGCACGACTGCTCCATCGTGACCGTCGTCGGCGACGAGGAACTTGGCATGGCTGTCGACAGGATTCCTCTGCACCAGGAGATATCCCCTGGTTTGCCTTGCGGCGGACAAGCGCAGATAGAGTTCCTGCATCGCCGCGGCATGCTTGGCGCGATCGAGCGAGGTACCGAAGAAGAGGTGGCATCTGACGCCCCGCCTGCACGCGTCCTCCAGCGCGCGGATAATGCGTTCCCGGCGATCCCTCCCCTTTTCGTCGGACTGCGACGCCACGAAAGTGGACAGGATAAATACGTTGGACTTTGCGGCGCCGACAATCTCCTCAAAGCGCTGCAAGTGCTGCTCGGCACCCACAACAAGCTGATCGACCCCAAAGCGGGTCCCGACGGACACGGGACCCTCTGGCGGCGCGGTCGTGGTTTTCGGTAGAATGCCGGTCTTGATCGTCCCTTTGAGGGCATCAATGAGTTGGTCGCTCGCGCCTGGTGGGAATACGCCCGCGCCCACCTCGTCGAGATCGAGCACGAGGAACTTTGCCTCGAGGAACGAGCTGTTGGCCTGTACGCCCCGCAGCCATTCGCCTGGCCTGAGCATGCCGACCATGAACTCGTTGACGCGCTGCATCATCGAGTAGTGCGTCTCGGGTGGCTCGCCTTCCGGAAACCTGATGATTGCGCCTGTGGCGGGCAGTTTGGTGGCCGGGATCGTATCAACGTCCCTCGTCCTGAAAACCGACAAGCCGACCTTCTCGTAGACGACGCTGATGCCGATTTCGCGATCGGCCGAGCGTTCGGGAAGTGCGCGCCCTGTGCGTATGAAGTCATGACCAATGCTGCTGGTGACCAGAACCGGTTGCGGCGACAGCCGGACTTCGACAAGTCCGAATTGCATGAGCCGGGCGACGGTCGAGCCGACCACCTGTCGGGGCATCTTGAGCGTCTGGGAGACATCATTGATCGTTCCGGGGCTTCGGTCGAGTGACAGCAGGATCATTTCCTCGACCGGGCTCCATCCCCAGGTCCGCTGGACGATGCCGGGTGCCCGATAGTGCCAGGCCGGGATGTAGATGTTGTTCACCGGGGTAGCCTCCCCTGCTCATCGACAGGGACGACGGAGGCGCCCTTGCCGACCGCCGGAAAGTCGGTCTCGGACAAGCGGGTGATTTCATCGAGCATGATCCGCAGAAAGCCGAGTTCGTCGCTCACCGAGTCGGGGTCGATCCCCTCTACCGCATTACGGATGAACTGCCGGCTGGTTGCGAGGACGAGCTTGTGCTTGGCGCGACTGAGCAAAACGTTCAGGCGCTGAGGGTTCTTGATGAAGCCAAGGGCTCTCGTGCCGACCAGGACGTTGTTGCGCACAAGGCTGGCGACGACGACATCGGCCTCGCCACCCTGGAAACTGTCGCTGGTGTAGACGAATTTTCCATCCCCCCGCGGGCTGGCGAAGCCGAAGAGGGTGCCTGCGGACACGTCGATCTCAGGCTTGAGCAGTCGTTCGAGGTCATTGACCTGCGCCAGATACGGAGACAGCACGACGAGCGTCGGCACCGGCTCGCCCTCGCGTATGACGGGCCGCAGCTTCTTCATGGCAGCCAGAACTGCCGTCGCCTCAACCTCGTTGCGATACGAGCGCTTCGCCGTTTCCTCGAATGCCCTTCTTTTGACCACGCTCAGCGAGGGGACGTCCAGAATCACGACCGGAGAAGCGGGAAACCCGTCGGCGCACTCAACGGCCGGCCTGCGAGCCTTCACCCGATCTGAGGACAGCAGTAGCCGTTTGTAGAACGTGTTGGAAACCAGTTCGCATATGGCCGGGTGCATGCGGCTCTGCTCGCGCAGCGTGTTGGCGATCGTGCTGGGGCGCCCGGTGTCCCCGGCCCTGATCTCTTCGCGCGCAGCAATTGATTTGAACGGCTCTTCGAGACGAGACGCGATGGCGAGAACGTCGCTTAGCAGGAAGGGATCTGCCTTCAACGCGTCGAGGGCGACCTCCACCTCGCTCGGCAGGTCGGAGATCGCGGTGAGCTTCTCCTTCGCGTCACGCAGCAGTTCGCTAGCCCGGCTGGAATCGTAGAACTTCTGGCGATCCGCCGCATCGAAGGGAGACAGCTGGTTGTGATCGCCAATCATCACCCTGCGGTTTCCCAGGAGCAGAGCACCGATCAATTCGGCGCCGTTGGCCCGCGCTGCCTCCTCGATAAAGACCCAGTCGAACTGCTCGCCATCGGCAATCATCTCCTCAAGAATATGCGACGACGTGGTTGCAAGCGTCACATCCGACGAACGCAGCATCAGATTGTCCGTGTCACGCAGGGCGCGGTCGGCGATCGACTGCTCCGAGGTATCCAGAGGTCTGAGTGCCTGGACGATTTGATTGAGCTGGTTCGTCATGATCGCGGCGCTGGCAGGGTCCGGCTCCGACACGGATCGCAACAAAGAATGCGAACTCCGCCTTAGCGTGCTCTCTTTCTCGCTGAAGCGCGATCGCTCGACGCGAACGACGATCGTGGAGGTCGCAGGGAGGAACTTGCGAAGCTCGTCCTCCATGTGGACAAGCGTTTCATGGTTTTGAGACGACACGAGGATACGAGCATCGGGCGTTTGATGCAAAATGCTCTTCACGAGGTGTGAGATCAAAAAGGTCTTGCCCACGCCGGGCGGCCCGACGACCACATTGATGGATCTGCCGGCGACGATCGATTCCCATGCCTCGATCTTGGATCGCTCCATATCAATGTCGGTTGGTGGCGGGCCGGGCGTCGCGATGTCGCGCAGCACCTCATCCATGGCAACCTGCGCCGGATCATCCAACGCCCGCAGAAGTTCGACATTTGACCTTGCGGCCACAATATTCTGGAGCCGCCGCCGGATAGCCCGCTCGGTACCGGTATCTCTGCGAGGCCGGAGAAAAAGCCGTTGCCCGGCTTGGGTCGACAGGTTGGTTCCGAAAGCAAATGCGGTCTTGCCTTTGATCAAGGCGCTGCCTTCGTAGCTCAGTTCAGGCACACGCTCGCGGCCCATTGCAAGGCGCGCCGATTGTGACAACGTCCAATTTGCCTTTCCGTCGTCATATTTCAATTCGCGCCTGAGCGCCTCGGCTGCCGGGCGTAACCCTATGGTTTCGCGTTGAGCATCACGTTCTGCGTCATCGTGGGGCGCCAGCCAGAGGACGTTCGCCTCGGCGTTTGCTGGGGCGATGACGTCGACGGGATAGAGGCGAAACTGTTCCCTCAGCAGGGTGAAGGCTTCGAGAAGGATGAGAGCGAACCATATCGGAACGTCGGCCGTGCCGTCGCCAGACCGGACGGGTTCCAGGAGGTCGCGCCAGCGCTTGGCGCCTGGCCCGAGGTTCTGAACCCGCTCTTCGGCGCTCGCTCGATTACGGGAGAGATGCAATCGATGGACTATGTCGACCGCACCATGCATCCATTCATTTGCGCGACGCTGGTGCGCGCCTTCGATCACTCCGACGAAGTCGCTCATGAGCCGAACATTGTAGATCGCGAGATCGGTCATGAGACGTGCGGTGTCCTGCCGATCCGGAACGAGGCTGACGCCGGCGGAGAGCAGGTCGTCGGCGACAAACTGCATAATCGCTGCCCCATCGGCAGCGGGTATGGTGCCCGAAGACAGGGCGGGCAAATCGCTTTGAACCACACCCTTTGAGGGATAGAGAACCAGTTCCCCATCCGAGCTCGAACCGACCCTGTCGAGTTCGATGACGACGTTTCGTAGCTCGTCGAGGACTACTGCACCATCGAAGAGCTGGAACTGCGGTGGACTGGCCAGCCGCTCCAGCATTCGGCGTTCGACGGACAGAAGCTGGGGAGGGTTGTCGCCATCGAGGCCGAGGAGCTCGCCGGCAACCGCGGCCAAGTCGATCCAGTCCTGCCGGAACGAGATCGCGGCGAAGGCGCGAAGCAGGTGCCCGGACTCTTTGAGATCGCCATCCGAAATATGGGACGCACGCCTCGACACCACCGAGACGATAGTCGGCACCATCGTCTCGGTGTGAGAATATCGAATGCATGCTGACGCCACCGTGCACAATGCCGGCGTCATGACATAGAGTGAGCGCTTCTGCGACGCGGACCATGTTCCGCCAGAAGACGCCACGACTTGCGCTTGTCAGATAGCGCCCCTGCCTTGTCCTGCGGCGCTGTGATGGTCCGGAAATCGGACTGCCGGGGTCGACCATTACGATAGCAAGCTCGTGTTGGTCTTCCGCAACTTCGAGAACTTCAACCAGCACGTCTCGAGCACGACGAGAAGAAAGCACCCGTCGAATCCGTCTCAGGCCACGGGCGACAATTGCCCGCAAATCATCGTCGAGGGCGGTGCCCGTCTTCTTGAACAAGCGCAGTAGGTACGCCTCGCCGTCCGCAGACCCGACAGCAGTACGAAGGTGAGAATCCCACCCTCCCGTCAACCGTGCGAACGAGTCTTCTGCGAATTTGAAACGTGCATCTAACGGCGGATTACTCTTCTTGTTGACTGCAGCCATATGGTTTGCGCCCTTGAATACTTCTGCTTAGCAGATTCGAGGCCGCGACGCCGTTTGAGATGGCAACAAAACTGGGGTAAACCAAATCGCGGGTGATGAGCACGACGTATGGCGACTGGGCTCGCTTCCGCGTCGAGCCCCGTATAGGCGGGCAACGCCGTCGGGCAAAGAACAAGGCGCGCTATTCCTTGGCCATTTCGATCTCTGCATCGGGCCAAGCGGTCGACCTCTATTCGGAGATTGCTGCTCTCGTGGAGGTTAAGGAACTCCAAATCTCCATCGGCTGACCTTCAAATCGCGCCGAGACGCCAACCGAGTTTTCCGCTACGTGAACAAATGCAACGTTCCGGTGCCGGGACGCTTTCATCTTTGCCTCGATCGTATAGTTTCAGCCATGTCGCAGAATTTTTCAGACCGCTTCGGCTTCAAGCCGGCCGAACCGGAGATCACCATCCGGGAAGACGCGCCGGATGACCTGCGCTTTGCCATCGCGCAGATCGCCGTCAACGCAGGAATGGGGCCGAGCGATATTCGAGATGTGGTCTGCACCGTTCTATTTGTGGCGCCCGACCGCAACAACTGGTCCGAATACCCGAACATCTGGGATGAGGTTCGGGGGCTGCTCGAAGATTGCGAATGGTTCAAGGTCTATGACACTGGTCCATCGAACGCAGCAGGTTCGCTGAGCGCTCGCCAAATCCTATTCGCATCAGCGGGAACAGCGAGAAAGGGTATCGATTCGACTCCTGGTCGAGACACAACCGCCGACCTAAACGATCCCTTGGGCAATGTAACGCGCCCGTCCCGCCACTGCCTGTAAGGGGAACGCCACGTTCCGTCCTGTCATCGCGGACGAGCGAAGTCGTTGCATGGAGTCGGCAGTGCGTGGAACACTGATATACGCTCTGCCATCCGGTTGAGGTATTGCACGCACGCCACAGGCCCGGCTCATTGCATTTGCGCAATCCATTGCAACACGCCGAGCGCAGTCCGAAAGGTATGTTCGTTGCGACAGTAGATCAGCGGCGGGCGCCCATCGAGCTTGCCGTCCACCGTTTGCCTGACGACACGCGCGGCACCATCTCCAAAGAGTTTCTTGGCCTCGTCCTCCAGCTTTGATCGCCACTCAGCGGCGACGCGTTCCAAACGTCGCGTCTGCGCAAACCTGGTCAAGGCCTCTTCAGCCAGCCCGAGGTCGGCATAGTTTCTCTCAGCCAGGTCGAGCGGAAGGACCCCACTATGATCGGCGAGCGGCGTACGAAAGAAGTCGGCGCGATCCTGGTCATCCAAGGCGTGTTCCCCGAGCCTGATCAGCGATTGCCGGCGACCATCCACTTCTTCCGCCGCACGTTTTGCCTTAGCCTTCGCCTCGTTCGCGGCTCTCAAGGATATCGCCTTCTTCACGGCGCGTTCAGCAGGTAGTCCGTGCAGATTGTTCGGCGATGCGCTGCTTCGCAGGTCCAAGACTTCGAGGAGCCTTTCCAGGTCGCTATCGATCGTGATGTCGGTTTCGATTGTCTCCTTGCGCGGCCTTCCGCTTTCCGTTTCGGTCATCTGCCACCAGGAATCGACCGTCATCAATGCGCGATCTTCGTCTGGAATTAGGTCCAGGATGCGGGACACAAGGTTCGAGATGCTATTCTGTCGCTCGTTTTTCCTCTGCTCGGTTACTTCCCAATCGCGCCACCGTTCAACCAGGCCGGTCTTCAGCGCGAAAGAGAGGTGCTGTTGGTCCGCCAGGCCTGCCGTGGTCAAAGCCTGGAGATATCGATGCACGGCCTCCCAGGGTGTGAGGAACTCACGGTCAAGCTTGCGCATCGCATCAGCAAGGTCTTTTGTCAGCTGGACGAAGTCGCTGTGGACGTACCCCTCTTCGAGAAGGCGGGAGACGATATGGTCTGTAGCGAGGAAGCGATGATGATAGAGCCTTGGCCGCAGAATTGTCGCGAGGACAATCGATCGCCAGGTCTCGGACCGGACCGTGAAGCAACCACTCCCTCCGATCCGGATTCCGAGATGTTCGCGCAATCCCAGAGCACGCAGCGCGGCGAGGTCCTTGATTCGCAGCTTTTGCTCGTTGGCGTGCTGGCGAACTCGGCCATAAGCCTCGATCTTGCGCCTCGCAGTTGATGCCAGCCGCTTGGCGGCGGCATCGACGTCTAGTCGTTCGCGCAGCCGCATGTCCTCGAGCGCACTCTCGATCTTCGCGTTGAACAGCCAGACGCGTGGCGCGGTCGAGACGACGGCCATCCGCACATCGTCGCGTGGCGTGTTGCGGGGCACGCAGGACATATCGATCTCGACGGCGGCCGTTCCCAGTCGCTTCAGGCGGGCAATCTTCTCCTCTCCGCAAGGGTGGGTCACGGCGATCTCGACAAAGAGATCCAGATCGTCAACCTGGAGACGGAGGTCTGGTATCAACTCGACATGGTCGCGGAATTCGAGCGTTACATGTGCGAAAACGATTTCGCGCGCTTCGCCGATCAGCCGTTCATAGCTGCCGTGTGCAGCGAACTCGCGCGGAACGGTGAGCCGCAACTCATCCCGGATGATTTCCTTGCAAAGGATATGCAACGCAGTTTCCGGACCGCCTCCGCATGCAGGCCCATGATGGGCGAAGTGCGCCGCCTTCAGGTCGTCCTTGAGGTTCGCGACCAGCACCCCCTTGCAGTGCGGGCAGATCAAGCCGCAGGCAAGGCCCCGACGCGCCTCTGAGATGTGGAAAAGCTTTTCCTTTTCAGAATCCCAGCCGTAAACGAGGCGCGCACTGTCATCGCCGTACTGGCGGCGGATTTCCGGGTCGTCATGGCCCTGATGAATCGACATTACCGGATAGTACCCGCCATCATGTAATGGCTGCTAGCTCGAAACAGGCAGCCACACGGTAGGCCGTCAGCCGAAAGCAGATAGCGGCGAAAATGGAGAATGGATGCGCAAAGTCCCGCAATGGGAATTTGATTTTTACGCCTTGTCGCTCCCGCGCGGCCACGACTTCGGTGCCGAACCGCCGGTCGCGGCCTGGGGCGGTTCGGACGGTCGCAGCTGCGGTATCGTCACACACGACGCTACCGCCGACGCGTTCAATACCATTCTCATGCGACGGCGGGTGGACTTGGTCTGGACCGTCACTCGACAGCAAAGCGGCTTCGCAAATATCGACGCCGCGCGTGACGCTTTGGAGCCCTTTCTCGTTGAAGGTCAGCCGCCTGACCCAATGCCGGCCGGAGCCATCCGCCGTCCGCCGCTATTCGATCTGGCCGGACGGCAGCCAAGCGATGTGTTTCGATTGCTTGCCACAACGGCGCGTCGGCCTGCCGGGTGGGCGTTGAACCAGCTTTATCTCGCCATGCCAAAGCCTGACCGCAACTGGGCTAGTGACTGCCAGACTACCAATTTTCACACGCGCCTATGGGAAGCGCACCTTCTCGCGTCATTTCGCGAGCAAGGCCTGCTTGTCGAACAGCCGTTTGAATCCCCGGATTTCCATATTGCGAATCGCCTTGGCAACGAGGCCTGGGTCGAGGCCGTCACCGCTAATCCACAGGTGCCATACAATCACGTCAACGCGCCCTTCGCGGATGTGCCCACTGAACGCGAAGAGATATTCTTCGGCACGGCCGCACTACGATTCGCCAAAACGATCGGAAATAAGCTTGAACGACGATACGATCAGCTTCCCCATGTCATTGGAAAACCGTTCATGCTGGCAGTCGCAGATTTTCATGCATCCGGTTCAATGATATAGAGCCGCGAAGGCTTGATTGGCTATCTGCAAGGATCGGGCGCAACTGTGGCCGAGGTAGACGGTCGGCAACAAGCTGTGCCAATGCCGGCTGAGTACCTGCTCGGGCCGACACAATTCCCGGCGGGCCTGTTCGCCAACGATCGCCACGCCGAACTGTCGGCTGTCATCTTCTCCAATGCCTGCTCGATCTCGAAGCTCAATCGAGTCGCGATCTCGGGTGGCGGCGCGCCTGAGGGTTATCGCTACACCAGGCTGGGACATTTCTTTGACCGTACGCCCGGCGCCCTGCGGGGCATACCGTTCTGCCTCGACATCACCGGCGATGAGTATCGAGGGCTCTGGCCGCACGGCTATGAGCCGTGGACGGCCGAGATCGAAGTTTTTCATAACCCCTTCGCGCGCCATCCAGTATCCTTCGATTTACTACCTGAAGCGCAGCACTGGTTCGAGGAGAACGGTGAATGGTTATGCAGATCGGTCTATGAGACGTCGATCTTATGGTCGCAAACTCTAATCACGGACGCGAATAAGCCGGCACCAGCGCTGCAAGATCATCTAATAGCCGAGGATCGTGTCCATTTCGAAGCCGACTAGACACCGAGTGACGACATCGATTTGCCATCAGTATGTTTTTTGCTCCCCGCGAAAACCTGAGGTTTCATGGGTAAGTTCCTCCTGCCGCTTAGCGAATACAACCGGATCTATCAGGTGACCCATGGCGTTCTTCAGGGCGTACCAGACGCGACCGCCGGGAGAGCATGTCTCTTCTTTGCGGCCGTTGGCGGCTATGTTCTTAACCAGTGCTATAAAATCAGAGCGCAGGTTGTTGGGGGGTGCATTCTGCCTTTGCGTGGGTGACGGTGGAGGCGAGGTTGCCACCTTCGGATAATTGGAGGATGGGCAGTTAGTGTCCGGGCACGATGCATTCCACATGTGGCTCCAGACCGACACTCATATTATCGACTTCATGGCTCCAATCTATCGAGAGGCATTTGCTGATTACCCGAAATCAGCGGACCTGCCGCGCAAGATGATGCAACGGCGCCTGGATGAAGAAGCCCCCAACCTCGATGCCTTGGCGCACACCGGCGACTTTCGTTATTATCCGGATCCGGCTCTGACGGACAAATTGCTCGACGGTTTTCTCGCCAAGCGGTTCAACGAGGATCTGATCAAAGTTGCGATGGCCTGGTACGGGAAACGGCGCGCGAAACAGATGCCGACCTTTGCGATGCAAGACGAGAGAGGCCTTGTTACCCGGCTGTCACTTGCCGCGACGGTCGCCACCAGCTCTTGGTAATCGGCGCTGTGTCGGATCGGTGCATTGACCGTTATGTTGGCGTGCGCGCCTGATCCCCCCGCTTGTCCACTGTCCCGGGGCTGCGGACAAGGCTCGAGGACCGCCGTTGCGAACATGTACCGCTAACATGCGCAACGGCCAGCGGCTGCTGCGCGACTGCGGCAGCTAGTCCTCGATCTCGAAGTCGGCGGTTCGATGATTAGAGGAAAGCTCGGGCACTATGTCGCCAGCAAGCAACTTCTCCTTCGACAGCAATCCGGCCTCTTCGAGCGCCGCAAAATCGGGCAGCTCGCGTAGTGTGTCGAGGCCGAACTCCAGCAGGAATTCTTTCGTCGTGACGTAGGTGTAGGGCGCGCCTGGCGTCGGGCTGCGCGGGCCTGAAGCGATCAGCTTGGCGCCGCGCAGATGGCCGATCAGATCGCGGGAAATTTCTTTCCCAAAAAACGACGACGGTTCTCCGCGTATGATCGGCTGGAAATACGCGATGCACATCAGCACCAACACCTCGGACTGCGTCAGCTCGGCCGTCTTCTCGCCTCCGCCGACCGCCTCACGGATGGCGTCGGCATAGGCCGGGCGGGTCAGGTGTTTCCAGCCGCCGGCGACGGCCACCAGATCGTAAGGGCGGCCACGCAGTTCCTCGCGAATATCATCGATCAAAAGGTCAACGCTGCAGTTTTTCCCGACGATCCGCGCCAGCGTCTCGCGGCCGACCGGCTCGCTGGCGGCGAAGATCGTTGCCTCGACCCGATGCATCCATTCGTGCCAACGCGCCTCCGGCGGCAGATGATCCAATTCGCGATCGAACAGCGCATCTTCTGCCGCCCTACCCCGTCCTTTGCGAGTCGCCTCCGCCATAGGTCGTCACAGCCCGTAGATGCGGAAGGACGGTCGGCCGGACAACTCGCGCACGGCACCGAGTTCGACCAGCCGGTCGAACAGGCGGCGCAGGCCGCGGTCGCTCATACCGGCGATCTTTTCGGACGCGACGATCGCATCGTCGGACAACAGTCTTTCGACAACGAGAGCCGACGCCCGAGCACGCAACTTAGGTGCCACCGCCTGTAGTCGCTCCGATCGGCGCCCGAGTTCGGCAGACAGATCAATCGCGCGCAACGCGGCACGGGCCTGCGCGGCGAGCAGGTTCTTCGCCCACAGGCCTTCATCCTCGATATTCGTGGCTCCAATGCCGGTTCCCGATCGACGCGGACGGCTGGCACCGAGGCCCGCAATCCCGTCCGTTCCCAGCAGCGGCACAGCGTGGGTCCAGCCCAGGCGCTGCGCGACCAGAGCGTCGGCCAACCAGGTGCCGACGGCGCGCCCAAAACCACAACCCTCGGCAACAATGAAGGCGCCCTTCAACATCCCCACCATCGCGCCTGCGGAGACTCGGCGCGATTCGCCCGCCAGATCTGCGACCGCCTCATCGTCGGGGGCGTGACCAAATTCCTCCAGCACCGCGCCGAGGTTTTTTCCCGTCAGCAGTTCCTCCGCGGGCCGGGCTGCCAGCCGACGCCAGGCGAGCAGCAAAAGGCCGGCGGGACCGACCGACAAAAAATCGCCCGGGCGTGAGAGCAGCACGGCGTCGCGCAGCTGGCTATCGTCCTCGACGCGCCCCGCCTGTCGTGCGGTCACCGCGCCCGCCGCAAGTGCGAGGCGCTGCCGCCAGGCACCAGCCCATTTTTCCTGCCGGCGGACCACCGCATCGAGCGCGCCGATGGCGGCGCCGGCAGCGAGCGCGACGTCCTCCACATCTTTCCCCGCAAGGCTTTGCGCATCGGGGATGGCCCGGCGCAGCCAGCTTGGCACGAGGACCGCTGGCGTGGCGGTTGTCGCTCCAGGAAGCGGGCTAGGGTGGCGCGGAGAGGATTTGGCGCGCAGAATCATCCCTGAGAGCATGAATCAGCGCGGCGCTTATCGCAACGTTTTTTCGATAAAACCGCCGCGCTTGTCGTGGACAAATAACGAACGATAATGTTGCATTATCGTTCGTTTTGCGGATAAGCCACGAAATGCCTCAGCCGCTCTTATTTTTCACCGGAAATGAGATCCATGTCGCGGCACGAAAGCTGCCGACTGTCGCCATCACGCCGGCAAATTATCTTGCCTGGCCCTCGGGGTTATCGGCTGCCAGCAGCCTTAGACCCGACCAAGATGGAACGATCACAGCATTCTCCACCTCAAGACAGCGTATAGCGCATTTTTGCCCTTTTCGCAACCGTTCGCCCTTTCCCCTGTCGTAAGCACACGAGTTGTCCGGATTAGGTAGCACGCGAGTTGTCCGGTTTGATTTCCAGCGAACGGAGGCTGGGGATGAGACGGGCAGCATGGCTACAGGACCGGAGAATGCAGAAGTTTCGGGACGTTTTGAGCCGCTGGAATGGCGGCGACCTTTCGATGATGGAGGCTGGCGAGTTGCTGGGCATGTCGGAGCGGCAATTCCGGCGTTACCGTGACCGATATGAAGAGGCTGGGGACGCAGGGTTGCTCGACCGGCGTTTGGGCAAGCTTTCGACGCGTCGGGTGCCGGCGGAGGCGATCGAGGAGATGCTGGAGCTTTATCGTCATCGTTAGCTTGGCTGGAACGTGAAGCATTTCCACGAGCACCTGCTGCGCGATCACGATTTCAGCTGGGGCTACACCTTCATCAAGACGCAGCTTCACGCGGCGGGCCTAGTGGAACGGGCCAAGCGGCGCGGCGCTCACCGGCGCAAGCGGGAAAGGAAGCCGTGCGAGGGGATGATGCTGCACCAGGACGGCAGCCGTCATCAGTGGCTGGCGGGTGGGCCGATGCTTGATCTGATCGTGACGATGGACGATGCGACGAGCACGATCTATTCGGCCTTCCTGATCGAGGAGGAAGGCACGGCGTCGAGCTTCCAGGGACTTCTGGAGACGTTCGTCGCCAAGGGATTGCCGTCAAGCCTCTACAGCGATCGTGGCAGCCACTATTTCGTGACGCTCAAGGCCGGCGGGGCTGTCGACAAGATCCGCCTGACCCAGGTCGGCCGGGCGCTTGGGCGGCTGGGCATCGAACATATTCCAGCCTATTCGCCTGAAGCACGGGGGCGCTCGGAGCGAATGTTCTCCACCTTGCAGGATCGGCTGCCCAGAGAGCTGGCGCTGGCTGGAATTGCCGATATCGAGACCGCCAACCACTTCATCGCACAGACCTACCTGCCGGCTCACAATGCCCGATTCGCCAGGCCGCCCGCGGTCCAAGACAGCGCCTTTGTCGCCGCCGACCCGCAACAACTGGCCCAGATCCTGTGCATCGAAGAGGAGCGCGTCGTTGCCCGCGATAACACGATCGCCTTCGCGCGCCTGCGATTGCAGCTGCCCAAAAGTCAGATCCGGCATCACTTTGTCAAAGCCACGGTCAAGATCAGGCAGTATCCGGATGGGACGCTGGCAATCTTCCACGGGCCGCGCCGCATTGCACGATACATGCCCGATGGCGCAGCAATCGAAGACACTTGCCCAATCAGGCAAGCCGCGTGAACCGCTTCGACGCAAAACTGAAGCGGACAAGTGACGTGCTACCAAAACCGGACAACTTGATTAGCTACCGACACCGTTCGCCCTTTCCCCGTTCGCCCTTTCATTGTTCGCTGCGGTCACTCCCCTCGCCCGCGACGACGATGGTGCACGCGCCTATCTCCCAACAATGCTTTCAACCTTGCGAGGGCAAGCCTGCAGCCGGCCGGTAGAAAATTACACGCACCGACGGGACAAGCTGATTGAGGGGATCGAAATCCCGGATGTTGCCAGTCAGAACCGTGGCTCCCAGCAGACCGGCCTGGTGAAAGATCAGCGCATCGTTGAGGAAGCGGCGTTCGTGTCCCTCGCCTTTCGGCAGATGGCTGAGCCGGAACAGCAGACCGGCAAGCATGCCAGCCCGTCCCCAGGCGGTGGCGTCGGGAGCATGCAGCCGGTGCGCTGGAAGATCCTCGATCGTGTCCGCTACCACTTTCAGGACCGACTTCGTCGTGGCGTGGGCCGGATCGAGACGGCCGAACACATGGCTGAGCTCGGCAAGGCATACGGCCGAGTGGTGGCAAAGCCGATAGGTGAGAAGGTCATCGACCGCTTCGGGCGTGCGCCCCTGCAGGACATCCAGATAGACGCTGGCGTCCAATAGCAGCGCGCCGCCGACAGGCGGCTCTTCGCCTGCCCAGGACAGCGCGGAATCCGGCCGCCGTTCCAGCCCCGCGGTGCGCCGCTGCGGTTTGAGAGAACGCAACGCGCTCCCGAGATCAAACGCCAAGATCAATGTCCGCCGGGATACTGCCCTTGCGGCCGACGAGCCGGATGCCAAAATCATCCTCGAGGGCCAGCCGCGACAGGGCGAGCTCCAGCAGTTCGGTGTCGGAAGTCACATGAGCGCGCTTCTTTGCCGCCTCGATCAATTCCGACGGCACCCTGCCGGAAAGGCGTGTGTTCTTGGCCGCGCCAAGAAGGCCGACCGCCCTCGCCTGCTCAAGCACCAGACGGTTGCGGGTGTGGGCAATCCGCTCCTCGCTTTCGGCTGCCGTCGCGCCACGTATGCTCATCCTGGATTCTCCTGTTGAACGAAACATAGAGGATGTTGAACGCATATGCAATGAACGGCAAGGAAGGGCAAGGCGTGGAAGCGATCGCCGCATCGTCCATAAGTACAGTGCTCGCCCGGCGCCGCGAGAAGCGCGCCCCGCTCTTTGTCGTGCGTGGCGGGAAGCAAAACTCGGGGCTATTCGTCAAGCGCCTCGCGGTGGACAATTCGGCGCGTTGGTCGCACGTTGTGTTCTCAGAATCGCACCACTGCGACATTCCAATGAACGAGAGCGCCGATGGGTAGTGCCGGTAATTTCATGACGCCCGTCGACGCGATCGACACCGACGGCCTGCCTGACATTGTCGACGTCGTCATGGAAATGGGCCGCCCGGATGAGGCCCCCTCCCCTCCCCCGCAGGTCGTTGATTCGCGACAAGCATCACTGCCTGCGCATCTCGAAAAGCTGGCCGACCGTGCGCGCGATTATGTCGAGGCGGCAAGTTCGGCAAACACCCGTCGCGCCTATGCCGCCGACTGGAAGCATTTTTGCGCCTGGTGCCGGCGCCAGTCGTTTGATCCGCTGCCGCCAGATCCACAAGTTGTCGGCCTCTATATCACGGCCCAGGCCTCCGGATCGGCAAGGGACAAAAAGTCTGTGTCGACCATTGAACGCCGCCTGTCGTCCCTGACCTGGAACTATACGCAACGCGGTCAACCGCTCGACCGGAAGGACCGGCATATCGCAACCGTGCTGGCCGGCATCCGCAACAAGCACGCCTCCTCTCCCCGTCAGAAGGAAGCCATCCTGCGCGACGATCTTGTCGCCATGCTGGAAACGCTCGACCGCGGCACGCTGCGCGGTCTGCGCGACCGCGCCATGCTGCTTTTGGGCTTCGCCGGCGGTTTGCGCCGTTCTGAAATCGTCGGTCTCGACTGCGGCCGTGACGAGACCGAGGATGGCCGCGGCTGGATAGAGATTCTCGACAAAGGGATTTTGGTGACCTTGCGCGGAAAGACCGGCTGGCGCGAGGTCGAGATCGGCCGCGGCTCGGCCGACAGCACGTGCCCGGTTGTCGCGGTGCAGATCTGGCTCAAATTAGCGCGTATTGGCCATGGCCCGCTGTTCCGGCGCGTTACCGGGCAAGGCAAGGCTGTCGGCGCCGAGAGATTAAACGACCAGGAGGTGGCACGGCTGGTCAAACGCACAGCCTTGGCCGCCGGCGTGCGCGGCGATCTTTCCGAGGGCGAGCGCGGCCAAAAGTTTTCTGGCCATTCGCTACGCGCAGGCCTCGCGTCCTCCGCCGAGGTCGACGAGCGCTATGTGCAAAAACAGCTTGGCCACGCCTCGGCGGAGATGACGCGCAAATACCAGCGCCGCCGCGACCGTTTTCGGGTCAACCTCACCAAGGCAAGCGGGCTTTGATCGCATGCCCTCACCTCTGCCCCTTTGACAGAGTTGTGCCCACGAGAACCTCAGCCGTCGGGCGCGATCAGCTTTATAGACGGGAAATAGGTGCGGTAGCGGCCGACGTCGCGGGTCAACAGCGGCAGACCACCCACGGCGGCATGGGCGCCAATGAAGAAATCAGGCAGCACGCCGGTGCGCGCTCCGCCAGATTTGCGGTATTGCGTAAAGATCTTGCCCGCCAGAAACAGGGCGTCGCGCGGGATCGGGGCGAGTTCCAGGGCTGCCTGCTTGATGAAGGCATCCAGTTCCTCGATGCGGTTATAGCGAACCGCAAGCTCTGCGTAGACAACATCGTTGATCAGCAGCGGGCCAGCGATGCTCGCGGCCTCCAGCTTGGCAAGCGACCAGTCGGCCCATTTCGGATCATCGGTGACAAGGTCCAGCAGAATGTTGGTGTCGACGAGCGTCACGCTTCGCCACGCGTCAGCGCCATGATTGCGTCGGTATCAAGTCCCTTGCCGGCATGGCCACGCAATTTGGCGAACCGGCTCGCCGGTCGTTTCTTGTCGGCGCGCGCGAGTACCACGCTGCCATCGGCGGCGCGCACGAATTCGACTTGGCTGCCTGGAACGATACCGAGAAGGTCGCGGACCGGTTTGGGGATCGTCACTTGTCCCTTGGCTGTGACTGTCGTGGTCATGCTTGCATCAATCGTAATACCATATTGACTAAAGGTATTACCACACACGCCGATTTGCAATCCTGGCTGCGAAATTGCCAGATCCGGCTACTAAACGGTCCTGCTCAAAGTCGCGCGTATGCCCGGTCCGCTGAGCGACCGGGGGTTGCCCGCCTGTTCAAGCGCACCGCTCTGGCCGCCCGCTCGCAGAGCGATCTCTCGGAGGGTGATCGAGAAAAAAGAGTTGCAGCCCATTGACTGCGACCGGGCCTGACGCGTCGGTTGAGGTCAAAGAGCGTTACGTGCAGAAGCAGCTTGGTCGCACGATTGCCGAGATGACCTCAAAATTCGAACGCCGCCGCGACCGTTCCGAGTGCCCTCTGCAAGCGCCCGGTACTGCTCTACCCTCCTCCAATTTCATTAGCCACACAGCGTCGAGAGATAAGGAGGCCGTCCTGCGCGACGATCTAATCGCCATGCGGAGACAGTCGACCGTGGCACGCTACGTGGCCTGCGCGACCGACCTATGCTGCTTTTGTGCTTCGCCGGCGGCTTGCGACGCTCCGAAATCGTCGGCCTCGATCTTGCTCGCGACCAAACCCAGGGTGGCCGCGGCTCGACCGATTTCTTCCCGGACAAGGGGGCTGGTTACCCTGCGCGGCAAAACCGGCTCGCGCTAGGTCGAGATTGGCTGCGGTGCGTCGGACGCCGCCTGCCGTGTCATCGCCCTGCAGACTTGGCTCAGCCTGGCCGCCATCGCCCACGGCCCCTGTTCCGCCGGGACACCGGAAAAGACAAAGCGGTGGGAGCCGAGCGGCTTAACGATCGGGAAATCGCAAGTCAAAGCCCTGCCGGCCGGGGTGCGCGGCGACATTGCGGAGGGCGAGCGGGAGATGAAATTCTGCGGGCACTCGCTTTAGGCGCTAGCCTCGCCTCCTCGACTGAGGTTGGCAACGATAACGTTGCTCAAGCCGTCAAAGGTCGTGACCGAGAAGCGAACCTGGTCCGGACCGTCAGGCGCTATTCGTAGGAATCCTTTCTGAGAGAAGTTCTCCCGGCCTTCGGGACCCCGCCGAGGAGTGTCGGCGTGGTTCATCAGATGCTCCATGGGCCAGGCCTCGAGATAACCACAGCCCCCCGCGCTCCGATGCCAGCTTGGAGCATATGGCATAAGACGCCGATCGACGAACGCGGCTTTCGTTGAAACGACGGTGAGCGGATGCAATCGCAATGATACGAATCGTGCCTCTTTCCCCTCATTGAGACCGCTTCTGGAACGGACGCATGGAGTCGGCGATACATTCGGATGACGGGGCTGATGGCGGCGGCGGCGATCTCTTGGCCGGCCTGCGCGATTTCCAGCTTGGTGGCCCTCCGGCCCCCGCTCTGTAAAGCAGAACTCATCAATCTATGTCTGGCTTAGGAACTCACCCCGGCGGTACAGCGCTTCGATCTTCAACATGGGCCTTTCCTCATCCGAAATTAGGTCGGCCAGTTCGGCAGTTGCGAGGGGTGACGACCAGGCCAAGTTAGCCTCCCGCTGAAATTCGGCCCTCAGGTCGACCCATCACCGTTCCTATCTTGCACAGAGGGCCTAACCCCAACCACGGAACCGGAAGGGTGCCCTGGCCTTTAAACTTGACAGCCGTGCAAATCGGATAATTGTGCCGTTATTTCAACGGCGTAGACGTACGAATGTCATGTCAAGCTTGCGCTGCCTTATAGGCTTATGACGACTGTTCCCAACTGCTCGGGAGATGCAATTTTAGATTACGCTTTCGAGGCGAGGACGCCCGTTAACCTCCTGTTAACTAAAAACTTCTTGCTGGATTGCCCGAATCGGGCATTAATCACGCTTGCAGTGACAATCATGTCAGAAAAGCGTTATTCTGGAAGTTGCCGAATATGAATTTGATGCCCGACCACGGCTTGGAGTTCGATTTCGACGAGGAGATTCTCGAACAGGGAGAGCTTATCTCGGACAAATTGAACATGCTGCGGCTTGAGCAGTATCCCCCAAATGCGATGAAGGGACTACGGCAATTTTCGTCGGTCGAGGTCGCGGACTTTCTCGGCGTCACCCAGAACCATATCAAAAAGCTGCATCTCGAAGGCAAGGGCCCCGCACCTGAGGTTTCCAGTTCGGGTCGTCGTTCATACACCGCTCGGCAGATGCTCGAGTTGCGTCAATACCTCGACAAGCACGGTCGTTCGGACTTCAAGCGCTACGTTCCTCACCGCCGTCAAGGTGACACGCTGCAAGTCATCTCCGTCGTCAATTTCAAGGGTGGCTCCGGCAAGACAACAACAGCTGCCCATCTAGCTCAATACCTCGCTCTGACAGGGCACCGCGTTCTCGCAATTGACCTTGATCCGCAGGCTTCCCTGTCAGCTCTGCATGGCATTCAACCTGAACTCGACAAGAATCCCTCGCTTTATGAAGCGCTCCGATACGACGAGCACAGGAAATCAATCAAGGAGATTATTCGGCCGACCAATTTCCCGGGTTTGGACATCGTACCTGCCAATCTTGAACTGCAGGAATATGAGTACGACACTCCACTAGCCGCTTCTAACAAGAATTCACCAGAAGGGCGCTTGTTCTTCACGCGCATTTCTGCGGCGCTTAAGGAAGTTGACGATCGCTATGATGTGATTGTCATAGATTGCCCACCGCAGCTCGGTTACCTAACGCTCACATCTCTGACAGCTTCGACGTCGGTGATTATTACCGTGCACCCGCAGATGCTCGATGTGATGTCGATGTCTCAGTTTTTGCTCATGCTCGGCGGGATCCTGCAGTCCATCAAGGGGGCTGGGGCAGCCGTGAAGCTGAAGTGGTTCCGTTATCTCGTGACTCGATATGAGCCGACTGATGGTCCCCAGGCCCAGATGGTTGGTTTCCTGCAAGCTCTTTTCAACAAGCGCATGCTCAAGAACCAAATGGTGAAGACCACGGCCATCTCAGACGCTGGCATCACGAAACAGACACTTTACGAGGTCGAGAAAAGCCAATTCACGCGATCAACATATGAGCGGGCGGTTGAAAGTCTGAACGCGGTCAATTCCGAGATTACATCACTTATTCATAAGGCATGGGGGCGGAAGTGACCATTTTGACAGCCGTGCAGAACGACAGTTTTGGGAGCAATTTCAAAAAGATGAGAGCGGTTCTGAGAGGACAGAATGGCTAGAAAGGACCTTCTGGCAAGCGTAACCGCGTCACTTACACGGGAACAGCCAGTGCATTCTGCGTCTCAGGCTAGGTCTGACTACGCCAAGCGTGGCGCGTCGCGTTCGATGATGCAGTCACTGGACGAACTGGCCGAGAATTCAGTGCGGATGCTCGATGGCGAAACCGTGGTGGCGATTGATCCCAAGGATCTCGATGGTTCGTTCATTGCTGATCGTATAGGGGAGGACGACGCAGAATACCTACAGCTCAGACAAGCCATTCGTACATCTGGCCAGTCGACACCGATCCTTGTGCGACCGCACCCCCATGATACAGGCCGCTACATGATTGTATTTGGCCATCGACGGGCAAAGGTCGCCCGCGATCTCGGCATTGATGTCCGAGCGGTCGTGAAGCGCTTGGCTGACATTGAGCATGTCATCGCACAGGGCCAAGAAAATACTGCTCGAGCCGACCTGTCGTTTATCGAGAAGTCGTTGTTCGCTCGGAAGTTGATTGAGGGCGGCATGACGAAGGATACTGTCAAATCAGCTCTTACGGTCGATGACACGCTGCTGTCTCGTATGCTGTCGGTTGCTGAGACAGTTCCCGAAGCGGTGCTGAGTGTCGTTGGGGCCGCAAAGGGTGTTGGCAGGGATCGTTGGGAAGAACTCAAAAAACTAGTCCAGATTCCAGCCAATGCTACCAAAGCGATCGAGTACGTTCGAACCGAGCAGTTTGCAGCAGGTCAGGTGAAGGATGAAGTCTTCAACCTGCTCCTCAGTCATCTGAAATCATCCAAGACACCCAAGAAGCCAAAGGTTGCCATCGCGCCCAAAGCCTGGGCTCCTGCCGACAAATCACTGAGCGTTGCGATTAGAGGGACACCAAAGAAAGCTTCGATAATAGTCGAGGCAGCTTACGGTCTCCATTTTGCTGAGTTCATAGCAGGCCAACTGGACGGTCTTTATGAGGCCTACAGGAAGCAGGAAAAGGAAATTAAGAGAGACTAAAACCGCAAAAGAAAAAGGCCCCCGACGGCGAACCGTGGAAGCCCTTCTCGATCTTTAGCAAGCCGAGAATCTCATTTCCGCGAATCAGTGTCAAGCGTTTTAAGCGTCGATTCGGCGGACGGATTTCTTTTGCCTGATTAAAGGCGAAGGAAAAAATGGAGACGGGTATTGCAACGACGCCCTTTGGGCGGCGGCCTATGTCGCTTGCCATGCTGGCAGCGCAAAACGAATCACGTGAAATCCCCAAGGGCAGGGCTGTCGACAAATGGCAGATCTATCGCAACCTCTGCGAGGGCAAGAGCATTGTCGGCATCGGCGATCGTGCTCTGGCCGTTCTGAATGCGTTGCTGTCATTTTTCCCGGACAGTGAGTTGAGCGAGGAGAACGGGCTTATCGTCTTTCCCTCGAACGCCCAGCTGTCGCTCAGGGCGCACGGAATGCCCGAGCCCACAGTCAGGCGGCACCTGGCGGCTCTTGTTGAATGCGGGCTGATCATCCGTCGGGATAGCCCGAACGGCAAGCGTTATGCGAGGAAGGGGAGGGGAGGGGAGATAGAGGAAGCATTCGGCTTCTCCCTGGCACCCCTGCTGGCCCGCGCTTACGAGTTCGAGGCCGCGGCCGAGCGTGTTCGTGCCGACAACCGGGCGCTCAGGCTAATGCGCGAGCGGATCACCTTGCACCGCCGTGACATCCACAAGCTGATAGAGGCGGCCCTTGACGAAGATGTCCCCGGCGACTGGGGAGGCCTGTGGAAGCGTTTCCGCGGCGTTGTGGAGGCAATTCCGCGCCGAGCTTGCATTGCCGAGCTCGAGCCCATCGTTGCCGATCTGGCCGCCTTGCGTGATAATGTGGATAAGCTGCTGGAAAGTCATATGAAATACACGAATCCGAGCGGCAATGACTCTCAAAACGAGCGGCAGCAATCTGATTCAAACACCGACTCTATTTTTGAATTTGAACCTGCTTTCGAGAAAGGCGGGGCGAAGGCCGAGCTCAGGACGAGGACCGCAGAGGCGCCGAAAACATACCCGCTGGGGATGGTGCTGAAGGCCTGCCCCGAAATTGCGGATTATGCCGTCGACGGGATCGGCAATTGGCGCGATCTCATGATAACCGCCGCCCAGGTGCGGGGATATCTGGGCGTTTCGCCGTCAGCGTATGAGGAGGCTTGCCATGTGATGGGCCAGGAGATCGCGGCGATCGTGATTGCCTGCATCCTGCAAAGGGCGCAGCACATTAACTCGGCCGGCGGCTATTTGCGGGTACTGACCGAAAAGGCGACGGCAGGGCAGTTCTCGGTCGGGCCGATGCTGATGGCGGCGCTCAAGGCGAACGGGGCGACGGCGAGGATGACGGGATGACGATCGTCAATCCCGCAGCTTGTCGCGCGCCCAGCTCAAGTGCGAAAACGGCCTTGTCGATCGTCGGTTTCGCTGACCGGCAAGCGTGTGGGCGGCTTTTTGCGCAGTCTGACCGACAAGGAACAAGGGCAGGGCAGTTTTCCGTGAATCCTGTTCCCAATCATACGATGATCGGCGCCACCCGTCTCAGCAGCCGTCGGCACTGCTTCCGCCTGTCGCACAACGAGCTTGGCCTTCTTGGTAATGGCAAGCAGCCCTGTCACAGCTTCGTTTCCCCAGGTTAGCGTCCGATACTTATGAAAGCCCGAAAGGCCCGTATATTCCGGAAGAAAGGAGTTCCGCCCATGACGACCACCGTCACCGCCGCCGCCGTGTCGAAAAACTTCGACGCCTATCAGGATGCCGCGGTTCGCGTCCCGGTCATCATCACCAAGAACGGCCGGCCGCGCACCGTGTTGCTGGCTTACGTGGATTTTGCCCGACTGTCGAAGCGCGACCGGCGGGTCGAGCTGACCGCGGAATTCAGCGCCGACGAAATCGCCGCGGTCGAAGCCGCCGAAATGGAGCCGGGCCTTGACCATCTCAACGGCGAGCTTCCTCCGGCAAAGGTCGGACAGCAAAAAATGCTGCCGGCTGAAATCAAGGTCGGTCACGTCTTCCGCTATTCGTCTCTCTGGCATGGCAACACCGCGAGGGGCGCGAAGAAGCCGACAAGGACCCGCCATGCCTGGTGCTAGCGCGGGTCGCCAGACAGGGGACGGCTCGCCGATTGTCCGGGGCCTGCCGATCACCCATACGCCGCCGCTTGATCCCGCTGAGGCCATCGAGATCCCGGCCGCAGTCAAACCGCGCTTGCGGCTGGACCGTGAGCGGTCTGGAGACGGAGAGCGGCTATTACGGGCCGCTGCCGCCGGCGCTGTTAACCACGGGCAAGCGCCGGTTTGTCGCCATCGCGACAAGCCGATCGCATAGGAGCAGGCCGCGCTCGGCGTAACGGCTAGTTCTGCGACATGCTGGGCAGGGACGGTCTTGCATCATGGCGTCTTCCAGGCGCGTTTCTGCGGCCTTGGCGGCTGTGTCCTGATTCAATTAAAGTCATAGGCTAAGAATTCGGCGCTGGTTTTACCTTGCGACTTCGCGGCGGAGGCGGGGGGCGGCGTTGATAAGGTGCTGGTGCTGATGTGCGTCGCCTACTTCCAGCCAATCACCCGCGCCGACTGTCTTCTTTCTTCGGAAAGGAGATCAGGCCTCGACCTGCCGGCCACCCTCGCGGTATGCTTGCTCTTGCCCAACGCGTATTTCCGGGTTTTGATCGACGAGAGAGAGCATCTCCTCTAGAAAGATCAAAACGAAAGGCTACGGTTTATCGTTCGTTGTTAACTGTCGACGGGCACGGCGGCTTTCGGCCATTTTCATTGCCAGAAGCGCCGCGATGATTCATGCTGTCGACGATGATTCTGCGCCAGAAACTGCTTCGCCATGGACCTGTGGTCGTCACCTGTGGAGCCCCGGCTGCGCTGGCCACTCCCGTGCCGATCTGGCTGCGCGCAGCTGCGGCCGGTCCGGACTCGATTGAAGACGCTGCATTTGCCGCGGCCGCGGCGCTGACCGCCCTCGATGCGGTGGTGCGCCGGAAGGAGAGGTGGGCCGGCGCCTGGCGGCAGCGCCTGGCACTCGCGGCAGCGGCGGCAACCGCCAAACGCGCCGGCCGGGTCGAGGACGAGGCGGCGTTGCGCGACGCGCTGCTACTCACCCGTCCCGGCGACGACGTTGGACCCGCCGGCGGTATGCTGCTTGCCTGGCGAACGCTGGCATCGCGTCCGGTCGCGACGTTGGTCAGCGAGGCGGTATTGGTCGATGTCGCCGCGGATCTGGGGAGCGCGCTTGACGTGGGGGCGGCCGGCCAAATCGGTGACGAAATTCAGGCGATCGCTGGCGCGGTCGGTAATGCAGTCGCTGGCGCGGTCGACGCGATGGCCGTGCTCGAGCGTCATCACAGTCGCGCCACGCGTGAGCTTGGACCGTGGCTTGCGGACGCTGTTCTGGCCGACCGGCTAGGGTGGACGCATGCGGTGCCCCTGTTCGGCTTGCACCCGGTGGCGGGCGGTCGTCGGTCACCCCATGCCGAACGGGAATCCGGGCAGGCGTCCCGGCAACGCATTTGGGCGGCTTATGCGCAGGCGGCGCTGCAGGCGATGGATCTTGCGGCCGAGCTCGGCCGCCGCGCCGACCGCCTGCTGGCTGTCGCCCCAAAGCTGCGGGCGAAAGGGGCGGACACTGTCGTCGAGAAGCTGCTGTCCGACGACGCGATCGTCGCATCCTCAAAGATCGCCGGCATGAGCGACCGCGGCCTGCGCCGCCTGTTCGACCGGCTGATCGAACTTGGCGCCGTGCGCGAGCTGTCCGGTCGTCCGACCTTCCGCATCTACGGGCTGTGAGACCATGGAGCAGGCGAGGGGGAAAAGGGCGAAGGAGCGATCAGATGGTCACCTGATCGACCGCGAATTGGATCACCTGCCGCCAGAAGTACGTTGGCGCGAATGGATGAACCGCGTCGAAGCAACCATCTTCGCCGCCAGCGAACCGGTCAGCCGCGAGGTGCTTACCCGCATCGTCGGCAAGACCTGCAGCATCGACCTTTTAATCGACGACATCCGCGAGGAGCTGCGGGGCCGGCCCTACGATCTGGTCGCGGTCGCCAGCGGCTGGAAGCACCTGACGCGGCCGGCCTATGCCGACGCCATCCGTACGGCCGTCGGCTCTAGCGAACGCGCCGTCGACCTCACGCAATCCGAAGTGCTGGTCTTGATGTGCATCGCGTTCTTCCAGCCGATCACGCGGGCCGAACTGTCGTCCTTCTTCGGCAAGGAGATTAGCCGCGACCTGATCGGCAATTTGCGCTCCTTCGGCCTGATCGCCTCCGGCCCGCGGAGCCCGACGCCAGGCGCCCCCTATACCTATGTGACGACGAAACAGTTCCTGCTGGAATTCGGGCTTGAAACCTTGCGCGATATTCCCGACTTCGAGGCTCTCCAGGATGCGGGGCTGCTGTCGAAGGAAAAGCTTCTGGCGGGCGACATCATGCCGGGGTTTTCCGCCCCCGGCGAGAGTGATGCCGACGCCGACGAATAGAGCGCCTGTGCCTGGCCGGACGCCCGCTATCGTCACCGCAACTTCTCGAGCGATATGACGGCAAGATCGATTTTCCCCACGAGGTCCCTCAACGGCGCACAATCCGGATAGTGTTGCATCAGCATGGACTGTGCGAGGCGGAGGTCCTCGATGTGTTGTTCGCCAGCTTTTGACGTTCCTCCGGCGGAATTCTCTCCGTAGTCGAGGTCGAAAAACAACGCATCGGGCATGGCCGCCCGATCGTGTTCGCATTGAACCCAGTCATCAAGCTCTCTTCGGACTGCATCGACGCGCTTGTAGACGCCTGCGCTCGCTCGCATGTCAGTCAGCACACCATTCAGCAGAGTGCCTATCCTGGCATGCGCGTCCACAGGCATCGCCGCCTTCGGACGCTGGCGCCGCTTGCCGCTGAGCGGCAGCCGGTACTCGACAGTGGTATTGGGACCGCGTGGCGGGGTAGCTTTTCGTTGGACGTTTCTCGCGAGCTTCGCCTCGGCTTTAGCCTTCTCTCCCGGAGTCACAAAAGGAGCGTGACCGTCGATGGCGACCCGGTCACAATTCGCGGGCACGATCCGTGAAGGGCCTTTGGAAAGCGCCTTGAGAAGCCCATCAAGCGATATCCCTTCGACGCATCGGCATACAGGTAAAGGACACAGCCCTCCGGATAGTACATCCCCGCCCATTCCGGCCTTGCGAGCGACGAGTTGTGTCGCCGCGCCCAGGCGTCACGATCTTTCGACGCAACACTCCCTGCGTAAGGTTCGTCGGCCCCAACGTGATGTTTTGCGACGGGATCGTACCAGGCACTTCCATGATCACGTCCAGGCAGGCGAGCCGAATATTCCGCTCCGGGTTCGACGTGCGCCTTGGATGGCTGCAGGCCCGTGATCTCCATGAACTGAAGTACCCTCGCAGCTCCGCAAGCGATGTCCAGAGCCGCGCGCGCCGAGTCTGGTAGATACGCATCCTGCGCAGCAGGTCGCGCTCGGGCTTGGCCCGGCCTTTGGAGCGGCCGAGACCGCGCGCATGGAAGCGATGCGCAAGATGCTCGTACCGTCCACGGCGCTGGCCGCGAAGCTCAATGCGATCCAGCCGTTGGCAATCGACCATGCCAAGCTCGCCTGGATCGGCCAGGGTGGGCAGCCGCTCAAGGTCGATCCGTTGTTGGCGAGCACCGTCAGCGGGGCGCAGCGGACGTTCGAAGAGGCAATGCGACCATTCGGCGGCATCGGATCGACGGTCAAGCAGTTCGAAGAGCAGCGTGCCGTCCAGAAATCGCTGCTCGCCTCGCTTGCCGGGCCGTTCGGTGACATCGCCAAGACCTCGCAATAGGCGAGCACGCTCGGCCGGTTCGACACCCCCGATATCACCAAACTGCTCGGCGGGGGCCTTGGCACGGCTGTCGGCGACATACGCGACGCGATCGCCAAGAACTTCGTCGGTTCGGCTGTGATCGATCAGGCCACGATGAGCGCAATGCTCGGGCTGACCGCCCGGTTCGAAGCCGATTTCGCGGCGCCCCAGCTCAAGATGTCGGCGCTCGCCGGTATTGGCGAAGTCTTCGACCGGCGCAGCCATTTCCAGATCCACGCCTATCATTCGCTCTTCGGCGAGTGGCGTACGAGCGTCGATCTTCCAGAAAATTTCCGGCGCGACGGGCGTGTGCGCAAGCGCATGTATCGCGAGGCCGAAGTCGATGAAGGGTTGGTTGTCGCCCAGCCCGGCATGGCGCTCGAGATCATGATCGAGAGCGGACTGACCGTCGGACTTCGCTCGGAAGCCAATGCCGTGGCGGTCGTGACGCTTGGCGAAGTATCGATGACTGTGCAGTCGCGCGGCACCAGCAAGGATGCCTATGCGTTGGTCGGGCGGTTCGAGCAGGAACTTCGCGCCTATGTCGAGCGCAAGCTCGAAGAGCGCTTCGGTCCGGACTGGTTCAAGCTGCGCGCGTCGAACCTGATCGGCAAGGCGAAGGAGATTCGCAAGGTGGCGATGGCGCGCGGTGAAGCGTTTGCACCACTAGTCAATTTTACCGAACTGGGTGAGCTGTCAGGTCGAGAAGACTGAATTCGACCATGACATCCAGAAGTTGATCGCAGTCCGGCGTCCGACGATGCACATGCGCCGGATCGAGGGCGTGCGCCTCGTCGAAGTAATCTGCGTGATGCAGCGGCTGTCCGAGCAGATGGCGGACGATGGCGCGTGGAGGCTCGCGGCCGAGTCCGATCGCTAGGCAAGCCACGCGGAAACCCCGCCCCCGCGTTTGGCGGGCAGGAGTCGCGATGGCGCTCCCAATTGTACGACCGGTTCCGAGGTGGGCGATTTGTCACCCGAACGACGACAACTGAGGCGCATTTCAGAAAGACAGGCAGCCTTTGGGCCGGAAGCAGTAAGCTGTCCGCCGATACGTCGCGAGACCTGCCATCTCGCGGACCTAGTGCCATTTTGCATATCATGTGACCGCACGCGTACAATCAGGAGCGAGATCAGTTTTTCACTGTGGTGATCGACCAAACAAATTCGATGCATATCCGCACTAGAAAATGTAAACGCTCCAAGGGACGATCTTAACCCGAAGGATGCGGTTATGCCGAACTTGACCACTGAACACGCGGCTGAGATTGATACCCTTCGATCTCAGTCATCCAATACCCTGCGGCCGGTTTCCCTGGGACTTGAGCAAATACTTCACAAGGCATTCCCTGTGCTCGACCACGGTGTGATCCGCGTGGTCGACTACATGGGCGACGACGCCGCCATCGTGCAGGCGGCGCGAGTGTCTTATGGACGGGGAACCAAGCGAGTTCAGGAAGACGCAGGCCTCATCAACTACCTTCTGCGGCATTGGCATACGACGCCGTTCGAGATGGCCGAGATCAAGTTCCATGTGAAGCTCCCGATCTTCGTCGCGCGGCAGTGGATCCGGCACCGCACTGCCAGTGTGAACGAGTACTCGGCACGGTACTCGGTGCTCGACAACGAGTTCTATGTTCCAGAACCGGAACACCTCGCCGCGCAGTCGACATCGAACAGGCAGGGGCGCGGAGCGGTACTGGAGGGCGACGAAGCAGCCGAGGTGCTCGCTTTACTGCGCCGAGATGCCGAGCAGGCTTACAGCGACTACTCAGTTATGCTGAACGACCCGTCGAGTCCGGATCATCGGGAGGACCGCTCGGGACTGGCGCGCGAACTCGCCCGCATGAACCTGTCGCTGAACTTCTATACCCAGTGGTATTGGAAGACCGACCTCCACAACCTCATGAATTTTCTGCGTCTCCGCGCCGATGCACATGCCCAGTACGAGATCCGGGCCTATGCCGATATTATGCTGGACATGATGGCAGCCTGGGTTCCACTGGCGCATGCGGCATTCCTTGAGTACCGCATGGGTTCCGTTCAGCTGTCGGCGTCAGCAGTGAAAGCAGTTCGTAGAATGATTGCTGGAGAGACGGTTACGCAGGCTGATAGCGGCCTGACGGCACGCGAGTGGCAGGAAGTGGTTCAGGCTCTTGGCCTTCCGAGCGTATAGTCTAGCATCGAGCCTGACGATTACTCGATCCGTCAGGCTTCCCCAAAGAGCTCCGAGAGGCTGAAGACGTAGCTGTCGCCCCCTGTAGTCGAATACGTTTCCTCGTTGTACGCTCCTACCTCGGCGTAGCACACCTGAACTTCACGATGGGCCTGCGCGTAGAGCCCCACTCCGATAGTCGAAAGCTTTGTATGAAGCGGCGCCAAGACGACGTTTGACTGCGCTCCTTTGGAGAGCGCCTCGGTCAGTTCGGCCGCGACTGACAGCGGCTCCCGCGCCGAAAATTCGAATGTGTTTTCGACATTGTCGTAGTTCGACTTCAGCTCTTGGAAGAACGCTTTGTTTCTTTCGAAGAGTTCCTTGCTCATGGACTCTGACTCGCGACCCATGCCTAACACCAGATATCTAGGCTCATAGGCTTCGATGATTGCACGTGCCCTTGGAATTTCGAAGCCCATCAGGACGACTAGACGCGTCGGACGGGATGGCCAGATTTCGCCCGCGAAGCCCACCACCGAACGGCACTGCGTGACGTTGCCTGACAGAGGGTCGGACATCTTTCCGGCACTTACATAGACAAGGTCGCAGCCCTTCCTTCTCTCCGGTTTTGTCGTCCTGAGAACTTCCAGCAACATCAGAAGCTCCTCCCTGCGGAAGGAGCTGACATCGATTAGGGCATCGCGGAGGTCCTCTCCGGCAACCGCCTCGCTGATAGCGGCAGCCGTCGCCAAGGGATCAGCCAGAAACAGCTCGACCTGCTTTAAGGCAGGATGCCGTAGGCGGATCGATTCTACGTTCGCTTGCGCCTTTTCGCTGCGGCCGTTGGACACGAATGTCAGACCACTCGCACTCCGCCCTTCAGGTGCGGCCAGCGCCACCTGTGCAGAACGCTCCTCGAAGCTGATACGGTTGATCAACGGCCGATCGCGCGCCCAAACTTTTGTCGAGAGTTCAGATGTGAGAATTTTCAACGTGCCCACCGTCGAGATCGAGGGAAAACTGGCTTGTTTCCCCTTGTTCAATCTTCAATCGCCTTTTGACGAACTCGCCTGGATCTTTCATCGCGATCTCCAGTTCGCCAGCCATGACCGAAAGGTGAGCTGCATACCCTGAAACATCGAGCTTGTAGTACGGGCCAAGGCGGCGAGCCATGATAAACCGTGGCCTCCGACCGCCCAGAGCCTCCTTCGCGGCATTGTCAGACCGCTGCAGATAGCCCATTCTCACACCCATGTTCAGTACGTCCTCAAGTTCCCTCTTGGGACGATCGCGCAGAACGATGGAAAATACGCGCTGTTCACTGGCCTTCTCGTTCAACAGCCGACCGCGAAAAACGCGACCTAGCCCATCGATCAAATTGCGAAGCTGCTCGTAGAATACGGTTTCGTGGCCAACAGCGTGGAGGCTCGCCTCGCTCGTGTCTATCGTATCGGAAGCCTCGGTAGCCTGCTCGGACTTGCGCGTCAGCAGTTCCAAGAATTCGGCGGACCACTCCCTGATGACCGTGTCCTGGACCCCAACAGGGATTGATGTGACCTTGCCGTTTCCTTGACTGACCATCCGGTCGTACATCGCACTTGCGGGTTCGAGAAACCAGCGGACCACGCCTGAAGAAAGATCGACCAGAGACCTGAAGCCCGCATAGCTGAAGGTGTGCGCGGATTTCGATGAACCTGCCAGTTCCCGCATGAAAGTCGGCACCGTGTACCGTCGCGTCTCGTCTCTCGCGCGGGCAGCGCCGTCACGCGCCCCATCCTGCTCCCGTAGAGCGTGCTCCGCCGCGATCTCCGCAGCGATCTCCTTCAGCCGAGCCGCCTGTGCGGCATCCTCAGGAAAGAACTGCTCGACAGGTGTCTCGATTTTACAGTTCTTCAGGCGCTTGGCTACAATTTCGCGAACACGTCGACTGTAGTCATCGAATGAAGCGGTGTAGACTTGAGTGAGGTTCACTTCCGAATAGTCATGCGGGCTTTCGATGATCCTGTTGTCGATCGTACGTAGCGTTGCGTAAGCAAGCTGAGTGGTCACCTTCAGGCAGATCGATCGAGTGCTACGCGTGGATACCCAAGAGTTCAACACGCGCTGCATCGGGATCGGAAGGTTGTCTGCGTCGTCGAGCATGACGAATAGCGGAACGGTTGGCAGCTCATCCATCCGTCCCACTTCCTCCGCAAGCGGTACTAGGAAGTCGAGGAACCCAGTGAGGGCACCGTCGTAGTCGACCTCACCCTGCTTGAAGGGCGCTCGGACGAAAAACTGTCGGACGGCCACGATATCGACTTCACAGGTGCGCGCGATGCGGCGGAACTGTTGGCCTTTGCCCACCGCACCTGGCCGATCCGAAGCTACCGCACCACCGCCCGAAATGCCGAAAAGGTCTTCGAAGCGGGCGAGGAAGATGTCTGCGGATGCCTCGCTGATCTCTTCCGAATAGCTTTCCAGCAACTGGGCTATACGGAGCATGACGTGCATGATCAGCAAATGTTCGCCGATTGATGTCGCGGCATAGCCCTTGTATCGATTGATCTCCGGCGCGCCGAAGTCCGCCATCTTCAACGGCACATGGACGGCGAGAAACGGAAGATCCTTCAGCGTCTTGGCACCATCGCCCCGTAGCATCATCACGCGAGGCTCGAGGCTTCGAAGGAGCATGCTCTTCCCAGTCCCCCGCGCACCATGCAGAAACGTGTTGGATGGTTCCTTCAGTCGTGGAACGTCGGTCAGGACCTCAACGAAGTTCTCCGCAATGTACTGGGGATCGACGTGTTCGGGGTTCTGGACTCCGAAGGGATTATCGCTCAAGCGAGATCTCCTGCGTTGGGCTCAGATGATATTTGTCCCGAAGGCGGAAACCGTCAAAGTTCTCCGCCAAGTCTTTCACCGAAGGCTTGATTTCGGTCGGATATCCCTTCTCTTCAAAGAAGAAGGATGCCTCTAGGCGCTCTTCATCGTCTTCGAGGATGAACAGTTTTACCGACATGCGGTTGTAGCTGGCGAATCCGGCGAGATAGCGGTTGCAGTACCGCCTCTCGCACTCGCACTTTTCCAGCCGCTCGGCGATATAATCGATGAACGTCATTTCCCGGCCGTCCAAGCGCGTGAAGACGCGATTAAGATCTTCCTTCTCGACGTGAAACGAGAGCTGGAACACACTGCCCGAGTAGTCAATGCTCGGATTGATGCAGCGGCAGTAAAGGTTGGCTAACACCGATTCGTCCGAAACGACCGCATCACCCGCCAGCGCGACATGATCGACGCGATTTGGACCTTCGCTAAGCTCGTCGGCTAGTCTCAATAGAGCGGCCAGTCGGCGCGCGTGAACCCGAAACCCGCCAATTTTGGGCGCGTCCTCGGTTATCAGGTTCGGTATTGTGTCCTTGTCACCGTTGGCCAGTTTACCTCCATGGGCACGCGCGATGGACGTGATGACCTTTTTCTCCAGCGATACGAGGGTAGTTGCTGCCGAGATTTCCTTGAAGATTTTTCCGACCGATCTCTCGTGACCATCACGAGCGATCGCATTTCCGGCATCGTGAAGCAGTATGGCAGTGAGCAGCACGAATACCTCGAAGGGCTCTAATTTGTCCCGCCGCACAGGTGTCGAAGCAGCACTCTCGAAGCCGAGCATCCTGCCTGCGGTGTGGATGACGTCGTCAACGTGGCTGATGTCGTGCTTGGTGAAGCGATGTGAGTCCTTGGCAAGACCAGCTCCCGCAACCGAGTAGAATTTCTCGGACAGCACTCGCTTCATGTTCTTGTAGACATCGAAGTATCCGCCCTCACGGTTCGGAAACGCTTCGGGCTGCGTCTCCGAGTCCTCCTTCAGAAGTCTTTCGAGCGGCGCTGACACGGCGACAGACATATCAGTTCTCCCCCGCCTGGCTGGCAATTGCCATGACGTTGTCGAATACCGCCTTGGCAAGGATCGGCGGCACCGCGTTCCCGACCTGCTGCTGCTGGAATCCTATCGAACCGCAGAACTGATAGTGGTCCGGAAAGGATTGGAGCCTTGCTGCCTCGCGGACGGACAATCCCCGATCTTGGGTGGGGTGAATAAGCATGTTTTTCCGGAAATTGCCGATCACGACCGAAGGTGCGTCCTTCATGAGGCGCCTGTAGATCCCGGAATGGTATCGGCGTCGGTCCGTAATCGGGTCGCGCATCATGCCTGGCACATCGCGCCAGTTGCCACCCTGGGGAATATACGGATACCGGGCTACGATCGAGTCCGCGTTACGGCTGACCAGATGTCCGGAGCATTTTGCGAGGCCGCAGCGCATCGCCTTGGCGTAGTCAGATTGGGCATCGTTACCGTATTCAAGAACGTCCTCCATCGCCCCATTCGACAATTCCGGAAGATCGCCAATCGCATCCCATAACGTCGGCCGCGCCGCATCGGCCGACGCCTTGGGCAGTTCTGGCTCCGCATTCAATGCCGCGACCACGATGTATCGTGAACGGCGCTGCGGACACCCGAAGTTAGCGGCATTGAGCACTTCGAATGCGACCTTGTACCCCATGTCCTTCAGCTGTTGCCGAAATGACTCCGCGAACATGCCGCCATCCGTCTGAAGAATACCAGCGACGTTCTCGAACACCACCCACTCGGGACGTAGCGTCCTGACCATCCGCAGATATTCCTTGAACAGCCAGTTCTTCGGGTTCTCCGCATGGCGTGTCCGCTGGTTCGATGTGGAGAAGCCCTGACACGGCGGCCCACCGAAAAGGACCAAGGGCTGGTCACGCTTGCCGACATCAATCGTTTCGACTTTCGCGATATCGAACGCGAGCATCACGGTATCGGGATGGTTGGTCTGGTACGTCAGACACGCAGACGGATGGTTCTCGACGGCAGCCCTGACATGGATGCCGGAAAGCTTGGCGCCGAGCGTCAGGCCGCCCCCGCCCGCGAACAAATCTATTCCAATCATGCGCCGTCGAACTCTGGACCAGGTTGGCCGTTTTCTTGATCTTTAGCCTTGCCCGAGCCGCGTAGTAGGTACAGCCCAGTTTGGCAAGAGCTTGGAACCGAGTAATGGACTGCGATGCCCATGATATGATCTTTGGGGACGCCTGCGATGCACTGTTGCGATAAGCCCCTGTGAAATCGGAAATTCATTGGCACTCCAGCAAATCAAGCAGCGCGATGTATTCTTCAGGTAGCTTGTGGTGGCGAGCACCGTCGCGGAGATGCGTCAGGTAAGCAAGGTTCGGGAGTGGCGGCGTCTCCTGCGTGACGGCCACATAAGTGCTGACGATGGTAGGGATTCCGCCCACCAGCACGGACACTTCGACGCGATTATAGCTGTTGAGTGACGTGTTTCGGCCGACCTTGAAGCCCTCATTCGCATCAAGCGCGTCTGCGTCCTCTGGGGTCAGCTGGTAGAGGACTCCCCATGCTTGCTTTCCGGCGCGGGGAATTACCGAGACAACACCGCACCCGCGGTTCTTCGACAGGCGAGGAAAGCATAGTTCATGTTCGGGGAGCACGGCGATGCCGACAACTTCGCTGTTCCTGCAACGAATTTTCATCTGAGCTGGATCCATGTTGGACCCGTAGGCGAAGTACAGCATGAGCCCCCCAGTGAGAGACACGGCGGCCCGAACTATGATCGTCGTTGAGTCGCGATCAGAGGCTACAAGCGGTCTCTATATGCCCACCTCCGACATAGCCGATCCAGTGGCATCAAGCGACAGCTTTTAGCATCGTCCCCCAAAGTTCAGCGAAGGTCTCGTCGGGGGACTATATGTTGTTTTAGCTCTGATGTGCGAAGTTGCCGCCGCAGAGGACAATGCCCACGTTGCCACCCTCCCAGTTGGCGGCAAGCACGACGGCGACCTTATTTGGTTGAAGTATGCCCCGCTCCTGTACGGAAACGCCCGCGGAATTGTCTTGATGTCTGCTCTCAGGACAGACGTGAATCCCTGTGACACGTCCGAAATAGGGCGCGAAGCTGACGCCTGGCGGCGAATTTGAACCCCATACCCCGTCATCCCATGTTGATGATTTGTGCTTCGCATGTCGCATAAAAAGGGAGTGTGGAATATGGGTCGTTGCCATTGGGTTCGAACCGATGGAGCCTCAATGTCTCACCTTGGCGTCGTCGAAGTGACGGCGTTGCTCAACCTTGCCTGATAGCCATGATCCCTCGATGGGCACGCTGAAGCAGCTTAACCGATTTAATTGATTCTGACGTGAGTGTCGGCTCGTCAACGTCACGCGCCACCGCCATTATTAGCTCTTCGCACCTGCACAAAAATGTGCCAAACGCAGCCCCCATGGTTGGTAACGTTGGGGAAGGAGCCCTCTTGAGTGCGGTTGCTAACACCAAGGCGATCACACCGCCGGATATTCGTTCCCGGAAGGGTGGAACGCCGCTCGTCTGCTTGACGGCCTATACCACGCCGATCGCAAAGCTCGTTGATCGGCATTGTGACATTGTTCTCATCGGCGACAGCGTCGGCATGGTGCTCCACGGCTTGCCGTCGACGCTGGGCGTGACTCTTGAGATGATGATCATGCACGGCCAGGCCGTGCGACGCGGCCTGGAGCAGGCGCTGATGATCGTCGACATGCCGTTCGGCTCCTACGAGGAAAGCCCCGAGCAGGCCTTTCGCAATGCTGCACATGTCATGGCGCAAACCGGCTGCGCGGCGGTCAAGCTCGAAGGTGGCGAGGCAATGGCCGAGACGATCCGCTTCCTGGCTGCACGCGGCGTGCCGGTCATGGGCCATGTCGGCTTGACGCCACAGGCGGTCAATACCTTCGGCGGCTACCGCGTGCAGGGCAGAGGCGGTGATGCGGAGCGCGTCGGGGCCGACGCGCTTGCTGTGAGCGAAGCGGGGGCATTCGCTGTGGTGCTGGAGAAGGTCCCGGAGGCGCTCGCCCGCCGGATCACCGCAGAGGTAGCGATCCCGACCATCGGTATCGGCGCCTCGGCGGCCTGTGACGGGCAGATTCTCGTCGTCGACGACATGTTGGGCATCTTCGGCGACTTCCGGCCCAAATTCGTCAAGCGCTATGCCGAACTCGGTGAGATCGCCGAGGCGGCGATTGCCGCCTATGCGCAGGAAGTGCGCGACCGCCGCTTTCCGGCGGCCGAGCATCTGTTCGGCGATGCGCCAAAGACGGTCAATGGTGGAGAAGGCGCATGAGCATTCCGATCGCACGAACCGTCGCCGAATTGCGCATGGCTGTGGCCGGATGGCGTCAGAATGGCCTGAAGGTGGCTGTCGTGCCGACCATGGGTGCCTTGCGTGAAGGCCATCTGAGCCTGGTGCGTGCGGCACTTGCCAAGGCCGACCGGGTTATCGTGACACTGTTCGTCAACCCGAAACAGTTCAACAGCGCGGCAGATCTCGCGGCCTACCCGCGCACTGAGCATGACGATGCCGTCAGGCTCGCGCCGCTCGGCGCTCATCTGCTCTACGCGCCAAATGCAGCGGACGTGTATCCGGAAGGATTCGCCACCACGATCTCGGTGAGTGGGGTGAGCAGGGGCCTGTGCGGCGCGTTCCGTCCCGGCCATTTCGACGGCGTGGCAACCGTCGTCGCCAAGCTCTTTCTCCAGACGCGTGCCGATCTCGCCTTCTTCGGCGAGAAGGATTTCCAGCAACTGCACGTCGTTCGCCGGCTCGTGCGCGATCTCGATATTCCGATCGAGATCATCGCCTGTCCAACGGTGCGTGAAGCCGACGGCCTGGCGATGTCGTCGCGCAATGTCAGGCTCTCGGCCGAACAGCGCCTGGCAGCGCCAAGGCTCGCCGAAGTCCTGTCGGCTTCGGTCGAGCGGCTGTCGGCGGGAGCGCCGGCAGAGCTTGTGCTTGCCGAGGCCAGACTAGCGATCCTCGCTGCCGGTTACGACGAGGTCGAGTATCTCGAGCTACGAGCAGACCAGGACCTGTCGCCGCTTTCCGTTGCGGACCGACCGGCCCGCCTGGTCGTCGCCGCCTGGCTCGGCGCGACGCGGCTCATCGATAATTTCGGAGTTCTGCCCGGCCACCGCAAGGGCGAGGTGCTCGCGGCAGCCAATGCCGCATGATTGAGAATGCCGCGAGGCTTGGACAAACGTGCGTCGTCAACATGACCCAGACAAATGGCAGTAGCAGGGAGTGGATATGGTCTTTCGATTGAAGGAGCGCCTCGCCAAGAAGTTCGAAGAAGAAGTGCAATTCTTCAAGGGCTGGCAGAAGGACAAGAAACGAGTAGGCGCGCTCATGCCAACGTCCATTCATGCCGCGCGTCGCATGGCAAGCGTCATTAATCCGGCATCCGGATTGCCGGTTCTTGAACTTGGCGCGGGAACAGGCGTCATCACCAAGGCAATCCTGGAAAGAGGCATCAAGCCGCATCAGCTGATTGCGGTCGAATATTCCAAGGATTTCTATCAGCGCCTGACGCGAGGCTTTCCGGGCGTGGATTTTCGATTGGGCGATGCGTTCGCGCTGGAGGAGGTGCTGGCCGAGCGGAGCGTGGAGCAATTCGACTGTGTCATAAGTGCGGTGCCGATGTTGAGCTTTCCAATGGAACAGCGTGTTGCCTTGCTCGAGGATTTGCTCGCCCGAATTCCTGCTGGGAGGCCTGTGATTCAGATCACCTACGGGCCTTTGTCGCCGGTGATCAAAATGCCCGACCGCTACGTCGTGTCTCACTATGATTTCGTGGTCCGCAACATCCCGCCCGCACAGCTCTGGACATATCGACGAGCAGTCTGACGTGTGTGCGCGGAGACGGCGGGCAGTTCGCAAAATCGTGCTGAAGCATAGGACGGTGGCCGTCACGAAATTCGCATCGATTGCGCTTTTGTTGCCGCCACAACTTTGCGGAGACGGCTATGCCTTCTAGCGCTCACTCATCTGCTACGCACTTCGCCCTGCGGACAACAGACAAAGAAGCCACCACGGCCGCGAAAATCTCGCGACGGCGTCTCGATACCGGGACCGGCCCGCCATTTTTGGGAGGCGATTCGCGCATGTGTCTGGCCTGGATCGTGCCATTTATCTTTGGAGCGCATCATTAGCCGTCGTCCATTCACCGGCCGAACCTCCCGATCGCCGGACCCCTGATGAAGATTCCCTCTGGAAAGTGACGTCTTCTTTGGACCGTGACGGTCTGCGCCGTCTTGCCGTACTTGGCATGGATCTGCCATTCCCTGCCGCGAGCGGCGAAGCGTTGTCACTCTACCCTGTGATGGCCTTGGGAAATACGACAGGCGAACCACAATAGTCATGTTTAGGCTGAAGACTTTTCAGCGGACCGCGAAAAAAGGAAACGCGAGTTCTTCCGCTCCCTGCGAGGCCCCTCGGCTCGCTTTCTTTGGAGGAGGGAGGTCGCTCGTCAGCCATTACGGCGCGATCGGCAAACCGCCCCAAAAAACGGTCACTCGCTGTTTTCGGCTTGCAGCTTCTCGAAAACAAACAGCTTGCCGTCGCGCACGCCGTCTTCGAGTGGGCTCGCTTTCGCCATATGCGCCGCAATCGCGCTGGCCAGCATGCACCCCGTCCCGCGCATCGACGCGGTAAGGCGGGGCATGTCGAAGCGGATTGGTTCTTGATCGTGGCGCAACAGAATATCGGTAGATCGGGGTCCCGCTGCATGGCCGCCTTTGACCAGCAAGGCCTGCGCGCCGGTCGCCAGTAATTCTTGTCCTTGCAACAGCGCGCCGTCCTCATCCACTGCCGGTTCCGAGCCAACCAGAAGCGCCAGTTCGATGAGATTGGGTGTAACCAGGCGGCAAAGCGGCAGCAGATCAAGCTTCAGGGCGGTGATGGCGCCTGCTTCCAGGAGCGCCCGGCCTGAGGTCGAGGCCAGCACCGGGTCAAGGATTGCCGGCACCTGCGGATTCTCGCGCAGCACTGCGGCAACGGCAACGATGATCTCAGCCGTTGCGAGCATGCCGATCTTGATGGCCGCCACCTTGTTGGCCTGCAGCGCGGCGCGCATCTGATCGGCCACCAGGCTTGGGGACGAATGACTGATTTCCATGACGGCGTCGTGCGTCTGCACCGTCAGCGCGGTGACGGCAAGGCAGGTGCGCACGCCAATGGAGGAGATCGTCTCTATATCGCGGGCAATTCCAGCTCCACCGCTGGAGTCCGACCCGCCAACGACGAGCACATAAGGGTCTCGCCTCAGCGCCATCGCTCCGTCTTTTCGATCCATTCTCGTGTGCGCGCTTCGGGATCGGCATTCAGCGTGATGTCGGTGACCACTGCGGCGCTGTCCGCGCCAGCCGCGAAGACACCGTTGAGCCGGTCAGGGTTGAGGCCGCCTATGGCGACTAGGGGTATCGGTGCGACCCTGTGCTTCCACTCGCTGATCCGCTTGATCCCTTGCGGCGCCCATTTCATCTTCTTCAGGATGGTCGGATAAATCGGGCCGAGCGCGATGTAGTCGGGCTCGGCCGCGAGGGCTGTTTCCAGTTCGGCGTGATCGTGGGTCGAAAGCCCGAGCTTCAATCCGGCGTAGTTAATCGCCAGCAGGTCGGCCGCAGCCAAATCCTCTTGGCCGAGATGGACGAAGTCGCAGCCTTCCTCAATGGCGAGCCGCCAATAGTCGTTGACGATCAGTTGGCAACCATGGACCGCGCAGACGTCGTTCGCGCGGCGGATTTCCGTCCGCAGCGTGGCCTCGTCCCTATCCTTGATGCGCAACTGAACCAGCTTGACGCCGAGCGGCACCAGCCGTTCGATCCAGGCAGAGCTATCGACGATCAGGTAGAAGGGATCGAGCTTCATGAAAAAACTGCTCTGCCGATCGTCGGCGTCGATGGCACGGCGACGTCACGCGGTTCGAGCATGCCCGAGATGAAAGCTTCACGGCCGGCCTCGACCGCCTTGCCGAACGCACGCGCCATGCCGACCGGATCGCCCGCCTTGGCGACCGCTGTGTTCAGGAGCACGGCGTCAAACCCGAGTTCCATGACGGTTGCCGCGTGCGACGGCCGTCCGAGCCCCGCATCCACAATCAGCGGGACGCCAGGGAAATGTCCACGCATCGAGCGCAGTGCCATGATGTTGACTGGCCCTAGCGCCGAACCGATCGGCGCGCACCACGGCATCAAGACCTTGCAGCCCACCTCCAGCAGCCGCCCGGCGACGACAAGGTCATCGGTGGTATAAGGGAATACATCAAAACCGTCCTCGCACAGGATGCGGGCGGCTTCGACAAGGCCGAACACGTCTGGTTGTAACGTGTCGTGGTTGCCGATCACTTCGAGCTTGATCCAGTTGGTGCCGAAGACCTCGCGTGCCATTTTCGCGGTCGTGACCGCTTCCTTGGCGGAGTGACAGCCGGCCGTGTTGGGCAGGATTCTCGTGCCGAGCGAGCGGATCAGCGACCAGAATTTTTCACCAGCCTTGCCGCCCGCCATCTCACGCCGCAAGGACACGGTCACCATAGACGCTCCCGACGCCTTGACCGCGTCGGCAAGGATGGCCGGCGAAGGATATTGAGCGGTACCGAGAAGCAGGCGGGAAGGGAGCGTCGTTCCAAGGAGATCGAACATGGTCTAGCCGCCCTGCATGGGTGAAAGAATTTCGATCCGGTCGCCGGCGCTCAACTGGAATTCCGCCCGGTTGGCTTTGTGCACGAGGTCGCTGTTGACGGCGGTGGCGAGCCAATCGCCCTCATAGTCCAGCGCGGCAAGCAGCTCTCCTAGGGTGGTGGCGGCAACCTCATGCGCTTCGCCGTTGACCATCAGTTTCATGAGCAAGCTCCTTGGTTCTGTCTTGACTGAAAACCAGGTCAGCCGCCTGGTGCGCCATCGCCGGGGCGAGAAGAAAGCCATGGCGATAAAGCCCGTTGATCGCGACCGTGGTTCCACGTGCCTCAACACGCGGCAGGTTGTCGGGAAAGGCTGGACGAATGCCGACACCGGCTTCAACGATCTCGGCCTCGCCAAAGGCCGGATGGAGGGCATAGGCGGCACCCAGAAGCTCCATCATGGAACGCGCCGTGACCGGTCCGGCGGACTGGCTTTCAATCATCGTCGCGCCGATCATGAACTGCGTGTCGGCACGTGGCACCGCATAGAGCGGAAAGCGCGGATGAAGCAGCCGGACCGGGCGCGACAGCGAGACATCAGGTGTGCGCAGGATCAGCATTTCGCCGCGAATGCCGCGCAGCCTGTCATCGACGGCGGCCATTCCCGTGCAGTCGATCTGACGATCGAAGCCGGAAACATGCCGGGCATCGGCGCCGAAGCGGAATTCGACACCCATGGCAGCGAGCCTGTCATGAAGTGCCGCCATCGCCTGGCGCGGGTCGAGATGAGCCTCATCGGGGAAGAGCAGTCCGCGGCGGAAGCGGCCGGCGAGGTCGGGTTCCAGTAGCGCAATTTCGTCTTCATCGACACGCCGATGGCCTGCCGTGCGGCTGGCGAACCGGTCGAGCTCGCCCGCATCGCGCGGTGCAGCAACGACCAGCGTTCCGGCCCGTGTCACTTGGCCGGGCAGCACCGCATCCCACCAGCCGGCGGCATCGCGGCCAAGGTCCAGAACCGGCTGCTCAGCGCTTTCACGCTCGCACCATGGCGCCAGCATGCCACCGGCGAACCACGACGCATTGCCGCCAAGGCTATGCCTTATCTCGGCAACGGTCGCCGTCGCGCCGCGGGCGGCGAGTTCGAAGGCGGCGGTGAGGCCGGCGACGCCGGCCCCTTTGACCAGCACCCTCATGACGTTTCCGGCGCCTGTGGCATGAGCGGTACGCCGGTCTCGTCCGCTGGCATGTAGAGATCGCCACCCTCGCGGTATTTCGCCGCCATCGCCGCCATGCCCTCTTTCTGGGCCTCGGCGCGGATGTCGTGGGAAATCCGCATGGAGCAGAATTTCGGTCCGCACATCGAGCAAAAATGTGCCAGCTTGTGGGCCTCCTTGGGCAAGGTCTGGTCGTGGAAAGACCGCGCGGTTTCGGGGTCGAGCGACAGGTTGAACTGGTCCTCCCAGCGGAACTCGAAGCGCGCGCGGGAAAGGGCATCATCCCTTACTTTCGCGGCCGGATGGCCCTTCGCCAGGTCGGCGGCATGGGCGGCGATCTTGTAGGTGATCACGCCAATCTTGACATCGTTGCGATCGGGAAGGCCGAGATGCTCCTTGGGCGTGACGTAGCAGAGCATGGCGGTGCCGAACCAGCCGATCATGGCAGCACCAATGCCTGAGGTGATGTGGTCATAGCCCGGCGCGATGTCGGTCGTCAGCGGTCCAAGCGTATAGAAGGGCGCCTCGCCGCAGACGGCGAGCTGCTTGTCCATGTTCTCCTTGATCTTGTGCATCGGCACGTGGCCGGGCCCCTCGATCATCACCTGGCAATCCTTCGCCCAGGCGATCTGCGTCAACTCGCCGAGCGTTTCCAGCTCGGCGAATTGCGCCGCGTCGTTGGCATCGGCGATCGAGCCGGGACGAAGGCCGTCGCCGAGCGAGAAGGATACGTCGTAGGCGCGGCAGATGTCGCAGATCTCCGCGAAATGCTCGTAGAGAAAGCTCTCTCGATGATGGTGCAGGCACCATTTGGCCATGATCGACCCGCCGCGGGAGACGATACCGGTGACCCGGTCGACGGTCAGCGGGATGTAGTGCAGCCGCACACCGGCGTGGATGGTGAAATAGTCGACGCCCTGTTCGGCCTGTTCGATCAGCGTGTCGCGATAGACCTCCCACGTCAGGTCCTCGGCGATGCCGCCGACCTTCTCGAGCGCCTGATAGAGCGGCACCGTGCCGATCGGCACTGGCGCATTGCGCACGATCCAGTCCCGGATGTTGTGGATGTTGCGGCCGGTCGACAGGTCCATCACCGTATCGGCGCCCCAGCGGATCGCCCAGACCATTTTTTCGACTTCTTCGGCCATCGAGGAGGTGACCGCCGAGTTACCGATATTGGCGTTGATCTTCACCAGGAAATTGCGGCCGATGATCATCGGCTCGCTCTCGGGATGATTGATGTTGGCGGGAATGATTGCGCGTCCGCGTGCCACCTCGTCGCGCACGAATTCGGGCGTGACGAAATCGGGAAGCGCCGCGCCGAAGGCTTCGCCGTCGCGTTGCAGCTTGCCGCGCAGGATCTCGCGGCCGAGGTTCTCACGGATGGCGACGAACTCCATTTCGGGCGTGATGATGCCGGCGCGCGCATAGGCAAGCTGTGTCACCGCCTTGCCGCCCTTGGCCCTGAACGGCGAGTTGCGAACGGGAAATTCCGGCGTCAGGCGCTCGCCCGCTGCGAATCCATTGTCTTCCGGCCGCACGTGGCGGCCGTCATAGGCTTCGACATCGCCGCGCGCCATGATCCAGTCGTGGCGAAGCCGGGCGAGGCCCTTTTCGATGCTGGTTTCGACGGTCGGGTCTGTATAGGGCCCGGACGGATCGTAGACGGTGACCGGCGGCTCGCCGGCCGTCGGATGGACGGAGATTTCGCGCATCGGCACTTTGATGTGCGGATAGAGGACGCCGGATTTGTGGATCTTCCGTGAGGCAGGCAGTGGTCCCGTCGAGACGACGGGGGTAAGGGCATTCATCTTGAGGCTCCTTTGCTCATGCATTGGAGACCCAGTTCTGTGCCGGAAGGATGAAAAGACGCTTTGGTCGCCCTGCTTGGAAACAGGACTTCGGGCGTGAACTCCCGCAAAGCGCTTGCACCGTCCCTACGCCAGTATGAACTGGATCAGGTTCAACGGGTCACTGCGCGCTCTAGCAGTATCTCAGCCCCTTGCCGGGACTCCCCTGGTGAATGCGCCGAATTGAACGGGCCGGCGCTATCTTGTCAAGCGCTTTCGGCCCGAGGCGGCGATCAGCGACCAATCAAACCCAAGGAAAAGTGCGCGCACGTATAGGAGAACAAGTCACGCCTATGAGGGAGCGGTGAAGCGCCCACGATAGGCGAGCCATCATGCGGATTCGAAACCTTTTCCACGGCATTTTCGGGCTTTCTTGGACCGACGTTGCTGCCGACAACTGGATGTCCGTCTTACGTCATCGGCCGCGTGGGCTAGACGCCCCGTTTGTTTCCCCAAAGCAGAACATGAAGTTGCGGCAGTACACGCGCCTCGAACCACCTGTCACGGGTCACTTTTTCGACCAGCCATTCCATGCGTTTCATCACACCGGCCATGTCGATCAACGCGTCTTCGTTGCCGGGACGCGGCGGCGTGTGGTTGCCGGGCTGCAGATAGACGGGTAATTGCGGGTAGCGCGCCGCGGCGTCCTTGGCATAGGCATAGTCATCATCGTCGAAGACGACGAGCTTGAGCGCCATCCGCGGCTTATCCTGCGCCGCCTCGACGCAAGTGTCGAACCCGGCCCAATCTGTCGTCATTTCGCTTGAGGGTGGCTTGGGGCTGAGCACCAGCACGTCGAGATCCGCGAACCATTGCTTAGGCACCGAGCCTTGGGTTTCCAATGCAAAGCGGTAGCCCTCACCATGCCCGCGGTCGATCAGCGGGCCAAGCGGCTGGATGGCCGGATTGCCGCCCGACAGCGACACCATCACGGGCTGACCGCCAGAAAGCGTGAATACCTTTTGCCAGACCGCGTCGGGAGACATCATCTCCCAATCATGGCGGAAGCGACTGTCCACCGCATGCAGGCTGTCGCACCAGGAACAGCGATAATCGCACCCGCCTGTTCTTACGAACACCGTCGGCAAGCCGATCAGCATGCCTTCGCCCTGAATGGTTGGCCCAAAAATCTCGCTTACGCGGATTCCGGTATGCAGCGCGCAAGTCATGGCCGGTATTCCGCCCAGGTTTTCGGCGTCTCGCTCACCCGCACGGCGGAGGTTTCGGGTAGCCGCACCTTGCACCAGTCGTAGAAGTGCCTGGCCAGG
>NZ_AXAE01000019.1 GCF_000472705.1 Mesorhizobium erdmanii USDA 3471
TGGCCTGCTGCCGGTTTTTCGGACACCTGGTTAAGCTAACATAGCTTTCTCCTCGAACTCGACAGGGCTCATATAGCCCAACGTCGAGTGCCGTCGCCGAGGGTTGTAGAAGCGCTCGATGTAATCGAACACGTCGGCCCTTGCGTCATCCCTCGTCCTGTAGACCTTGCGGGCTGTCCGCTCTGTTTTCAGCGACGAGAAGAAGCTCTCCATCGCAGCATTGTCCCAGACGTTGCCCGACCGGCTCATCGAGCAGGTGATGCCGTGATCGGCCATCAGCCGCTGGAACTGCTCGCTCGTATATTGGCTGCCTTGGTCGCTGTGGTGCAGCAGGCTGTCGGGCCGACCTCTGCGCCAGATCGCCATGAGCAGCGCGTCGGTGACGAGCTGCGCCGTCATCTCCGCCTTCATCGCCCAGCCGACGACGCGCCTGGAGAACAGGTCGACGACGGCCGCAACGTAGAGCCAACCTTCAGCGGTCCAGATGTAGGTGAAGTCGGCGATCCACTTCTGGTTCGGGGCCGATGCCTCGAAGGCGCGGTCAAGGAGATTGTCCGACACTGCCGCTCGCTCGCCCATGTCCTTCGGCAGTCCGCGGCGCCGAGGCCGGGCCAGCAGAGCGTTCTGACGCATGAGCCTCTCGACGCGATGCAGGCCACAGGAGAGACCCTCAGCCAGCACGTCATGCCAGACGCGCCTGGCGCCATAGGTTCGGTCGCTGCTCTTGAAGCTGCGATCAATCGCCGTCACCAGAACCTCGTCGTGCCGGGAGCGAGCGCTGGGACTGCGATTAAGCCAGGCATGGAAGCCTGAGCGGGACACATCCAGCGCGCCGCACAACCATGCCACCGGCCAGATGTTCCGGTGCCTCGCGATGAAAGCGAACCTCATGTCACTTCCCTCGCGAAGTAGGCTGCGGCCTTTTTTAGGATGTCGCGCTCCGCCTTCAGCTTCGCGACTTCCTTGCGCAGCCGGTCAATCTCGAGCTGCTCCGGCTTCATCTGCCCATGGCCGGGAAACGCATGCTGCGGATCCGTCGACAGATCGCGCACCCATTTGCGCAGCACGTTCTCGTGGACATCGAGGTCGCGGGCAGCCTGGGCCACCGCAACGCCCCGATCCTTGATCAATCTCACCGCCTCAAGCTTGAACTCGCGGCTGAACTTTCTTCTTTGCATTCCCACTCTCCAGTTCCGTCAAACACCTTATCTCGGTGTCCGAAAAACCGGCAGCAGGCCATTCCTTACGATACTGGGCGCTAACTTTTCGAAGCTCGTCTTGCTGCTCGGCGGAGGCGAGATACGCTGCCATAAAGGCGGCGCTGCGGGAGCTTTCCTTACGATAGTCGGCCCTAACTTTTCTAAGGGCGTTTTTCCGTCCCTACGCAGACAATCGCGATCTCAACCTGATTACGCTCTGCGCCGTCCAGCGCCCCCCGCGAGGCGAGCGAAAACCCCGCTCGTTGAGCGCCCCGGCGAGCCCTCTAGCGGACAATGCGCCAGCCGGATCGACATCGCGTAGAATGTCGCGAAATTCTTCGGCCTTGCCCTGAGCCTCCCGCTTCAACACCGCCACCGCCGCACCGTTCCCGATGCCGCGAAGGCAGTTAGCGCCGTTAGGGTTCCCGAGGCGTAGGGGCCGCGTGGTGCCGTCTGCAAGCCGCCTCACAGGCTCATGGCCGTGCGCTAGCATCGTGGCGGCCTCCCGGGCCAGTGCATCCCGCTTCACCGCTAGGGCGGCCTTGGTGCGGCTCTGGATCATCTTCCGTTCGTGCTCCGCCACCAATGCCAAGACCCCGATGGTGAGATCGCATGCATCCGGCATATCGGCGGCCACGAACCGCGCTCCGCTGTCCCTCAGGGTGAGTAGGAAGGCGGCGTTGCGGCTGAGCCTGTCGAGCTTGGCGATGATGAGCGTGGCCTGAGCATGCTTAGCGTGGCGCAAGGCCGCTTGAAGCTGGGGTCGGTCGTTGGCCTTGCCGCTCTCAACCTCAACATACTCTCTTAGCGGCTCAGCGGCGGCCCCTGCGCGGCTTCGGATGTAAGCGGCCACGGCTTCGCGCTGCGCCTCAAGGCCGAGGCCTGACGCGCCTTGGCGAGCCGTAGAGACGCGCAGATAGGAAACGAAGAGGGGGGCGGTGATGGCGTTAGACATGGGTTCGCTCCTGAGCTATTCCCAAACAGTCTAACGAGGGTTGGGCGATTTGTGAATAGCAGTTTTAGGAGCTAAAGAGCCGATCGGCACCGCCTATCCGCGCGAAGATTGCATCCTCTTTTGAAGTCGCGACACTGGTTCGGCGAGTACCTCAGTGGCCAGATATCTACGGCCAGCCGCTTTCTCTTTCTCGGAGAGCGACCGCACTGGCTTATCGTTTTTCGATCCGGGACCCTTGACGCGCACTAGCGTCAACAACTCAGACTGCGTTTTGATTTTCCGTCCAGATGTAATCATGGCAGTTCGTCCAAAAATATCGCTGCTTTGCCTTTTGACGCGACGACCTCGACTATTTGAAAGGATTGCCCAGCGGGCAACAGCACTTCGTTCTCATCGTACTCTGCGGCGAGGAACCATATCCGATGTGCAGTAAGCGCCCTAATGGTAAACAGCACATTACCGAAGTAGGCTTCATTTTCCTTAACGGCAGCGCTTGTGAAGCCGGGAAATCTTATCACCTGACCAACGTCATATCTGGCCGCAAAAGCGTCAACGTCAAGGGTGTGATAGCCTCTGTATACCAGACCCCCATTTAGGACATAAGGGGGCAGCTTGCCGAGAGCGTGGTTCAAAACGCCCTTGAACTGCAAGATTTCGGGGGTCGCTTTTTCCTTCCAGAGAGCACCGTTTATATGATCATGCCAAGCGACACCGGTCGAATACACGTAGAATGCCAATGCCTCATACCCGAGTATTGCTTCCGTGTAAGGCTTATCGAGGTCACCAAAGCGCGTGGCATATCGCTCGGCAGTTTCGGTTCCAACAATTTTTGCCACGCACTCAAGAAAGGCCCCGCCATTCATGTCAATTAGTTTGCCCCCCTCGGCCAACATTCGAAAGCACCCTAGCAAGACACGCCCTCGGCAAATAGAACCGTTTGCATTCAAGACGTGGAAATCAACGGAAATCGTCTAGCTGCACATCAGAAGATGCTACTGAGGGTCCCCCTTAAGGAGCAAACGTGTTGGCTGGGCACTCCCGCGCAGGAGAGCGCCTCTGGGTCTGCGCCACCGATCAATGGGTGATTTCGTCAAACCTCCGCTGAAGGAACGTGTCGATGTCTGGACGGCGGCGGCGCTCGACCATTTCCAGCATTTGCACGAGGTCCGCGTCTTCGAGGACAAGCATGAAACCCCTCCCGTCCGCTGCCGCGTCTCGACACGAGGCGACGACACGAGGTCGTCCTTCAAGGCGTCGGCAAAGCATCATGCCGAAGAAACCTCGCTGAAGGCCGAACCTTCCGGAGAGTTGGTCAAGCTCTGGGTTCTCAACGTCATTGCTGTAGTTCTTGCACTCGACCGGTACGCTGATTGAGCGCGTCTGGTTCGCTTGAAGCATCCGGAAGAAGAAACCTTCCTGAGCGGCATTGGTGAACTTAATGTCTAGGCGCTTCCGACCCTCATGAAGTTCCCTCTCTTTTATCGGTTTGATGAGGCTCGGGAAGAAGAGGAAGGTGCTGATGCCCATGACCATGCGATGGTACTCATCAGCAGCACGGTGGCCGTGGGCGATGCCGGCAAGCCGATCGATCAGCACCCTAGCGAACACCGTCTCATCAAAGTTCTCTTCGAGGTCGTCATTGTCTAGCGGCCCCTGAGCCCCCTTGATCCTCTTGTATGCCTCAAGCACCTCAGGGTGGCGCTGAACGAAGGTGGCGAGATCATCCTTGATCTTTGGGTGCCGCTCCTTGACGGACTTCTTGGTGACGTAGCGGGTGCCGTCTCTCAAGGTCCGCACCAGAGCGCTTCGGCTGTCGAGGTACTCCTGCCGCAGAACCTCAATCATGTAGTGGTTCCAGAATTCCTGGCTGTTCAGGGTTAAGGTTCTGCGCACCGAGAATTTGGGGACCAAGAGGATGGGTTTGCGGTTTGAGATGGGCAGATCGTAGTACCTCGAAGTCCAGTCCTGCCGCACTGCGGACCAACAAGGGTCTAGCGCTACCCTCCTCGTCGGTATGTTGAGGAGGTCGCACTGCTCTTTTGTGTAATCGGCTAGCAGTCCACGAAGTATGTTGGTGGTGAGGTCGGAGATAGTATCGGGGCCGACGCCGCGAATGAATAGTTCTGCCTCGGAGATATCGGCAAGGACCCCGGTCTCAAGTGCACGGCTGTTACGTATTGCTTCCTCAAGGTCGAGCGCCTTGCCCCGCCCAACGCCTCGCCCTGCGGGTCGTCCTCTGGACTGACCAAAACATGTCTCATTCGGCTCATGCAGATTGCCGAGCAAATGTCCGGCTCGCTCGCGGTTGTCTTCGCGGAGAGCCTCAAGGACTTCTGAAAAGAAAGACCTTATGTGATCGCCGCATGTTGCTGACCACTCATCATCCCGAATTTGGATGGCGTAAGGGTCCAGATATAGGGGATTGTCGAGCGCAGTATCGACATCAACAAAGTCAAGTTCCGCTTGAGACAACTCGCCGCCGAATGTTGAGTAGAACGTAGCCATCGCACCCCCCGGTCTTCCGCCTGACCATAGCAGACACGTTGGGAGTTGGTACTGGCTACGCGGACATCAGGGCTGACCAAGAATGAGGATGGGGCGGCCAAGTTTTAAACGGGTCCCATCGCCGGGCCTACGGGGGGAAGATGCTATTGGGTCCCCTTTCGTGAGAGGACCTCTCAAATAACCGACCCCAAAATTTGTTGCCGGGGCTTCGCTTCGCCCGTCACCAGTGGTACACACGGGGCGGACGGCTTTCCAAAAAAGCCTTTTGGTTCAAGCGCTTTGATGCATTCCGGGCGTCTCCTGTCGGGTGCGCCAGATTTCGGCGGGTCCGTTCCGGGAACATGGGTTACGGTTTATACCGGAGACATAGGTAACGCTTTTGGCCCGAAGGGGTTTTGGAGTGGTTCGAGCCTGCATGTCTCGTCGTCGAAATATCCCAAATCGTAGTCCATGAAGGGCAGCGGCGTCTTATTCAGGTTGCCGGCGCCGGAAACTGCATTTGCGCGCCGCAGCCCGGCAACCACTCGACAAGTGCATCCAGCGCTTCGGAAATATCAGCGCCCTTCAGGACGCACCCCAAACGGTAGCGACGCGCCACCCAGATTGGAGTAGTAAATTCCGTTGAGTAACATCTCGGCGTTGATTTTGCCCATCCGCGCCGACCTCCTAAGCTTGAATCAGATTTGCGCACTTAGGGAATCCGCCGCCGATTCAGCCCCGCTCTAGTGGCCCCCGCTCTAGTGGCCGAAGAGCCCTCCACATCGATAGTCAACTTCGGGCAACACTGGCCTTTGAATTCACTCCCTCAAGCAAGGCGAGCAAGCCTTTCAGGATTTCGATTGGTGGCGGCGGGCAACCTGGAATGTGCAGATCGACCGGCAGCACCTCCGACACGCCCCCGATCACGGCGTAGCTGCCAGCGAAACAGCCGCCGTTCTGGGCGCAATCGCCGAGCGCGACCACCCATTTGGGGTTGGGAGTTGCGTCGTAGGTCCGCTTCAATGCCTCGCGCATGTTCTTGGTCACCGGCCCAGTGACAAGCAGGACATCGGCATGGCGAGGCGATGCGACGAACCGGATTCCAAAACGCTCGATGTCGTAGAAAGCGTTGTTGAGCGCGTGCATCTCGAGTTCGCAACCGTTGCAGGAACCGGCATCGATGGCCCGGATCGACAGGCTTCGCCCCAATCTTCTATGAGCAGCCCCGTTGAGGGCGAGTGCGAGTTCGTCAACCGCCGCGTCGCTCACTCGCGGCGGACGCTCGGTTAGCGGCGGGCGTATCAGGCTTTCGAAGAGGAGCTTGCGCATGATGGCTTGCCTTGGACCCTTAGAGGTCGTGTCCCGAATACGAGCAGTTGAACGATTTGTTGCATAGTGGGAAGTCGGCGACGATGTTGCCTTGAATGGCCGCTTCCAGCAGCGGCCATTGAAACCATGACGGATCACGCAGGTGACAGCGCTCGACCAGGCCGCTTTTACCAATGCGCAGCCAGGCCAGAATGTCGCCCCGGAAACCCTCGACGAGCGCCATGCCTTCATGCGGGCCGCCTGTCCGTGCAAAGTCGACACGGATCGGTCCACCCGGCAGCTGGCGCAGGATCTGCTCGACTAGGGACAAGCTCTGTTCGACCTCGTGAATGCGAATCCAGACACGGGCGTTCACGTCGCCTTCCTGGAGGAGAGGCACATTGAAGTTGAGCGCGTCATAGGGAGGATAGGCGAGACCGCGTCGCGCATCAAAGTTGCGACCGGAGGCCCGGCCGACATACCCTCCGGCGCTATATTGTCGAGCGAGTTCCACCTTCAGCCGCCCAGTTGCGACTGTCCGATCCTGCAGCGACGCGGTGTTGTCGTAGAGTTCCACAAGCGCCGGAAACCGCTGCCTGATCTCTGCGATCAGAGACCAGATCGCTGTCGTCCCCTCATCGCTTAGGAAGCTTGCCACTCCTCCGGGCACGATGCGGTCGCGCATCAAACGATGACCGAAGGCAGCATCGCTTGCCCGCAATACACGCTCACGCAGCACGCCGCAGTGGGCATGCATGAGCGCGAAGGCAGCGTCATTGCAGATGGCGCCGATATCGCCCAGATGGTTGGCCAGGCGCTCCAACTCGGCCATGAGCGCTCGCAGCCAGACCGCGCGCGGAGGAACCTCGATACCCAGGGCCGCTTCGACCGCGCGGGAAAAAGCAAGGGAGTATGCCACGGCACTGTCGCCAGAGGTTCTGCCCGCCAGCTTGGCTGCACGGTCGATATCGGACCCCGCCATCAAGCTTTCCATGCCCTTGTGCGTGTACCCTAGGCGTTCCTCCAGCCGCACGATCGTTTCGCCGCTCGCTGTAAATCGAAAATGCCCTGGCTCGATGATGCCGGCATGCACGGGCCCGACCGGGATCTGATGCAGGCTTTCCCCCTCGGCTGGAAGGAAATGGTAGGGGGACGCCGACGTGTCCGACGTCCGGACGCGGGTACTCAACGGATGGCTGACACCCCAGTGGCCGTGATCGAGCCACTGTCGCGTATCGGGCGCGCCTTGTGGCGAGAGCCCGAACAGGTCAGCGGCCGCACGTTCGAGGCGCAATGCGGGCGGATGCAGCCGGCCGACCGATGGGTAGCGTCCATCCGGGCATTTTAGGCTGACAACGCCAATGTATCCGGCGGTCTCGTCGAGTAGCGCCATATGGACGGCGCCTGGCTCGCCCCAGAGACCGAGCAGGCTCCACTGACCTTCTACCAGCTGGTCAACGGCAAAGCTCCATATCTTGGGGGCCACCACGGCGCGCTGCCAAGGAAAATGGTTGTCGACGCGTTGGCCAGCGAGGATAAGGTCGATCAGAGCGGGCATGCTTCTTTCTCTCCTCCTTCATCCCAGGAGATTGGCGACATGCTGGAACCATGTGACCAGTGGTGGCGGCAGATAGATGCCGGCGGCAAACACCAGCGCCAGGTGGGAATACATCGGAATGTAGGATGCCTCGACGGGCGCGGTGCTGCCGCGCGGTTCGCCGAAAGCGACGCCGGTCAGCCGAAGCAGCAGGGCGCCGAAAGCGAGCAGAATCCCGAATACCAGCGGCAGCGCCAGAAAGGGGTGCCTTGCGAAGGTCGAACTCACAACCAGGAATTCGCTCATGAAGATGCCGGATGGAGGGAGGCCGGCAATGGCGACGACGCCGATGACGAGTGCCCAGCCTAGCGCCGGATGCGTCTCCGTCAGCCCCCTGATCTCGGTTATGTTCTGTGTTCCCTTGACCTGTGCAATGTGTCCGACAGTGAAGAAGATCGCCGACTTGGTCAGGCTGTGCATCACCATGTGCAGCAGGCCGGCAAAGTTGGCGAACGGGCCACCCATGCCGAAAGCGAACACGATGATGCCCATGTGCTCGATGGAGGAATATGCGAACAGACGTTTGATGTCGCGGCGGCGGTAGAGCATGAAGGCTGCGAAAACAAGCGACGTCAGCCCCATCGTGATCATCAAGGGCCCCGTCGCGATCGCTTCCGGGCTTGCCGCGAGCAACAGCTTGAAACGCAGCACGGCATAGAGCGCGACGTTCAACAGCAAGCCCGACAGGACCGCGGAAATAGGCGTCGGGCCTTCCGCGTGCGCGTCGGGCAGCCAGGCATGCAAGGGCGCCAGGCCAACCTTCGTACCGTAGCCGAGCAGCAGGAAGACGAAGGCGACGTTCAGCAAGGCCGGGTCGAAATGTGCCGCGTGCGCGATGAGCACTGTCCAGACCATGGCATTCGTGCCCTCGCCAACAACCGGTTGCGCGGCCATGTAGACGAGGATGGTTCCGAACAGCGCCAGCGCGATGCCGACGCTGCCCAGAATGAAATATTTCCAGGCGGCTTCCAGCGCTTCATGCGTGCGATAGATGCCGACCATGAGCACGGTGGTCAGCGTAGCAAGCTCCACCGCCACCCACATCAAGCCGATATTGTTCGACACGAACGCCAGGTTCATGCCGAACATCATGATCTGGTACATGGCATGGTAGAACCGCAGGTTCAACGCGGTCAGTCGTCCGGTATCCAGTTCGTGCGCAATGTAGGAGGCGCTGAAGACGCTGGTCGTGAAGCCAACGAATGCATTCAGCACGATGAAGACGATGTTGAGATCGTCGACGAGCAGGTATTGACCGGGCTGTGGCCGATCCGTCACGAAAAGCGACAGTGCGGCGAGCAAGGTCAGCAAGCTCGCGGCGACATTGAGGCCAGCCGCCAGCCGGTAATTGGGCAGCGCCGCCAGGAGCGCGGCCGCGACGACTGGTATCAGCAAGATGGTGGCCACCGCATCGAGGGAAAACGCGGTCAACGGTGTTCTCCCCTGTAGTCGTCGAGCGCGCCGACATCGACCGAATCGAACCTCTCGCGGATGCGGAACAGGAAGACGCCGATGACGATGAAGGCGATGAGGATCGAGAAGGCGACACTGATCTCGACGACCAGCGGCATGCCCTTGGCTCCCGTGGCGGCAAGGACCAGGCCGTTCTCGAGCGACATGAACCCGACCACCTGGCTGACGGCATTCCGCCGGGTGACCATCACCAGCAGCCCCAGCAGTATGATGGACAGCGCGAAGGCCAGGTCCTCGCGGGCGAGGGGGTCGGCGCCGGAAGTGACCCGCAGCATCAGGACCATGGACAGGGCCACCAGGCCTATTCCGGCGAGCATGGTCGGACCGATCCCGACGGCGGTCTCGATATCGCGATGGATGCCGAGCCGCTGAATGATGCGATGGAGTCCGACGGGAATGACGATCGCCTTGAAAATGAGGGCAATCGCCGCCGTGACGTAGAGATGATGCGCGTCCTGGATATAGGCCTGCCAGGCCACCGACAGGGCGAGCACGATGGCGTGAACCGCAAAAACGTTGATCAGCGCAAAGAGACGATCCTGGTACAGCATCATGAAACTGACCAGCACCAGGCCACCGGCGAGCAGATGAGCGATGTCGAAGGTGAGGCCGTTCATCAGAGGCTCCGTGAGACGAACAGCAGGAGCGTGCCGAGCAGGGCCAGCATGAGTGCTGCTCCAAGGAAATCCGGTACGCGGAAGACACGCATCTTGGCGATGGCAGTCTCGAACAAAGCGAGGAGGACGCCGCTCGCGGCAAGTTTGCAGATGTAGAAAACGACGCCCAGAACATACGACCAGGGTCCGGCCCCGGCGGTCACGAGCCCCCAGGGAACGAAGACACAGGAAATCAGCGAGACGTAAAGCAGAAGCTTCAGGAAGGCCGCGAAATCGATCATCGCCAGATGGCGACCGGAATATTCCAGGACCATCGCCTCGTGGACCATGGTGAGCTCCAGATGCGTCGCCGGGTTATCCACCGGCACACGGGCATTTTCCGCGATCGCCACCATGACGAGAGCGATCAGCGACATTCCGAGCGATACCCGCAGGCCAACCTGCGGCGAGCCCATGAAAGCGGCCACCGTGGACAGTTGCGTCGCTCCGGCAACGAGTGCCAGGCTGAACACGATCAGGAGCATGGCGGGCTCGGCCAGGGAAGCAATCATCACCTCGCGGCTGGCGCCGATGCCGCCAAAGCTCGTGCCGACGTCCATCGCCGCCAGCGCCAGGAAGAACCGTGCGCTTCCAAGCAGCGCGACGATGGCTATCAGATCGGCCGTCCAACTGAATTCGAGGCCGGTGGCAAATGTCGGGACGAGCGCGGCGGCGACCCAGGTGGCGGCGAAGATCAGATAGGGTATGACGCGAAACAGCCAGGACGCGTTGTCGGCCAGAACGACCTCCTTGCGCATGAGCCGCAAGAGATCGCGATACGGCTGGATGAGAGGAGGGCCCTGGCGGCGCAACAATCTTGCCCTCACCTTGCGGATGAAGCCTGTCAGGAGCGGTGCCAGCAAAAGCACCAGCATCATCTGCGCGGCCTGGACCGTCAACTCGAGGATCAGGGCCATAGTGCGAGCACCAGGAGCAAGACGATGAGGAAGAGAAAAACAAGGGTAAGGTAGCGCCTGATCGTCAGGAACTGCAGATGGTTCAGGTGGTCGGTCGCAAAGTCCAGGGCCTTGCCTATGGGCAGGTAGAGCGTCTCCCAGATCACATCATGGACTTCCAGATTGAAACGAGCCGGACGGGTCTCCCCAGGTGCCGGCATCTCGACCCTTTCGGTCGCACGGAACACGAACGTGCCGAAGACCCGGCGGATAGGCTGTGCGAAGCTGACGCCCGTGTATTGCGAGCCTGCGACGCCATCCGCGAAGCCGCAACCCCAGGCGGGACCGCGACGCAGCGCGTGCGACGCGAAGCGATGGATGACATAGACCGCGGCGGATGCGGAAATGGCGATGAATACAAACACCAGCAGGCCGTTGTAGGAACTGCGGCTCGCTGCAATCGGCACGATCGAGAGCCAAGGCTGCGCCATCTGCACCGGCATGCGGCTGCCGATAAGCGAAAGCGTCACGGGGGAAAGGCCATCTATGACAAGGCCCGGCAGAATGCCGGCAAGCAGACAGAGCACGGCAAGGATGAACATTGCCGCCAACGAGTAGCGGTCGGCGTCGTGCGCGTGTTCCACAGCCGAGGACCGTGGCCGGCCCAGGAACGTAATTCCGAAGGCCTTTACGAAGCAGGCCGCGGCCAGCGCCGCCGACAGCGCCAGCAGACCGCCGACGGCGGGCACCATCACTTTCAGGCCCCATTGCGGCAAATCCGGGCTCTGCAGGACAGCCTGGAAAGCCAGCCATTCAGAGACGAAGCCGTTGAAGGGCGGAAGCGAGGAGATCGCCACGCAGCCGACGAGAAAGACGAAGCTGGTCTGCGGCATCCGATGGATAAGACCGCCCAGCTTCTCCATGTCCCGTTCGCCGGTCGCCGTGAGCACGGCGCCGGCGCCGAAGAAAAGCAGGCTTTTGAAGAACGAATGGTTGAGAGCGTGGAACAGCGCGGCGGTAAGCGCCAGCGCCGCCGCCGATGGCATGGCGTTCGCCTTGAAGGCGAGCGCGAGACCAAGGCTTACGAAGATGACGCCGATGTTCTCGATGGTGCTATAGGCGAGCAGCCGCTTGAGGTCCTTTTCCATCAGCGCGTAAAGGATCCCCAGGACAGCGGTGAGGCCTCCGAAGAAAAGGACGATGATGCTCGACCACCATGTCGGTTCACCGAGCAGGTCGAAGATGACGCGGATGAAGCCATACACGGCGACCTTGGTCATGACGCCGCTCATGAGAGCCGAGACATGGCTTGGCGCGGCCGGGTGAGCGAGCGGAAGCCAAACGTGCAGCGGAACGAGACCAGCCTTGGACCCGGCGCCAAGCAACATGAGAGCCAGGACGAAGGTGGCGACCAGCGGGGTTGGCCCCGCGGCACGCATCGCTTCGAACGTGTAGTTTCCGCCCGGCCCTGATAACAAGCCAAGCGCAAGCAGCAGCGCCAGCGTGCCGAAGCTCGCCATCACGAGATAGATGTAACCGGCCCGTGCATTTTCCCGTTCGCGATGGTGGACGATGACCAGCGCCCAGGAAGAGAGCGACATGAATTCCCAGGAAAGCAGGAAGGTGAAGGCGTCGTCCGCCAGCACGACCAGGTTCATTCCGGCGAGGAAGGCGGGGAAGAACGGCAGCACCCGGTGCGGCGAGGGTTCGTGGCTGCCATAGCCGAGACCGTAGAGGCTGGCCATGGCGCCGCCGAAATCGATGACGCCGAGGAAGAAAGTCGAGAGCGCATCCAGGCGGAAATGAGCCCCGATCCAGGGCAGCCCGACCGGCAATACGGCAGTCGACGGCGTGACGGGGTCTTCCAGGACGCGACCCGCGAGAACCAGGAGCGCGGCGACCGAAATACCGAGCGTCAAGCCGTAGACGAGGCGCGTTCCCGAGCCCGGCGTGCGGTTCACCGCAATCGCGAGCACCGCAGTCCCCAGGAGCGAAGCAACGCCCCACAGAAGGACTGCGGCGTCCGAAATCACGGCACGCTCCTCGCAGCGAGCTTAGTGCCCGCATCGTCCCCGCCCAGAACCTTGACGGGGTCGAAATCCGCCTTGAGCCGCACGCCACGTCCACCGATCTGGCTGGTGGCGCCCTCGGCGATCAGCTCGACGCCGGCAAGGTCAAGGGCCCCGATCAACTTCATCAGAGAATCGACGTTGCCCCGGATGATCGACTCGCTGGCTTCCATGCGCTGAATTGTCGGCACCGAAAGGCCGGACAATTCGGCCAGCCTGCGCTGGTCAATGCCGAGGAGCGCCCTCGCGGCACGCAACTGTGGAGCAGTTATCACGGGTTGCATCCCTTATTGTCAACTTTGAGATATTGTCTCTGCCGGTTGCAGCATATATTAAAATGCGGTGCATTCAACAAATGATGCGTGACACATCTATCCCTGCGCTATTTGAAACCGCGAGCTACTGGCGAAGCCGCCTCATGCGGACGGAGACATCCTCCAAGACCGGCATGGAGGCAAGCATCAGGAGAATGGCTGCGAGAAACAGCGTCGCCGCAAAGCCGACGTGCTTGAAGCCCAAAGCGCCGATGACACCCCCGATAAAGAACAGGGCAACAAGCGACGCAAGCAGTCTCAGCTTCCTTCGATCTGCCTTCACGAACAGTCCGTCCGAGTCATTCCGTGACATGTTCCAATAGAGCAGCTTGCCGAGTTCGATGCCCATATCAGTCACCAGGCCGGTGATATGCGTTGTCCGGATTCTGGCTTCCGATAGTTTGGTGATGATTGCGTTCTGCAACCCCATGATGAAGCAAAGCAGCATTACCGTCATTGGCACGAACAGAGCCTCATGGCGCGCAAGGTGGCTGCCGAGCAGACCGAAGCAGATCAGCAGGATCGCTTCCAGGACGAGCGGAAACGCATACTCGCTCTGCAGATGTTGCCGTCGTCCCCAATTCACCAGCACCGCGGAACAGGCCGCTCCGGCAACAAACGACAGGAAGGCCCCCAATCCGGAAAGCACCAGTTCGACATTGCCGAGTGCTAGGTGATCAGCCATCGACGAAACGATGCCTGACATGTGGGACGTGTATTGTTGGACCGCCAGAAACCCGCCGGCATTGGCTGCCCCCGCGACAAAGGTCAGGAACCGGGCGAGGTGCCGGTCGGTTCTGTCGCTTCGCTCCTTCCCGGCTAGTCGACGTAGATAGAGGATCATGAGCGAACCATGCCTTTCCGTGCGCAAAGGCGGGGCCGCAAGCTGACGTGCCGGAAAAGGCTCATTGGGGTGTTTCTGGAAGACAAGGAAGACGAAAGAATGCGTGGCGCCGAGGTGTGCCTTGTGTGGCTTAGTTTGGCCTGCCCAATGGCGTATCCGGATGCCGGAACCTGACGCCACGGCCGCCATCCTCGCTACGCACATGTTCGCTGAGAAGTTCGACGCCGGCGCGGCTCAGCGCATTGAGCACTTTCATCAAGCTATCGGCAACGCCTCGCACATTGCCCGGGCTGGCTTCCATTCGTTGGATCGTCGGCAGCGAGACGCCTGCCATTTCCGCCAAGGTTTTCTGGTCGATGTCGAGAAGGGCGCGAGCGGCACGAAGCTGGAAAGCAGTGATCATTGGGCATCAGTGTCTGAGTATGAGAAATGATATTCACTATGGTATCATTGACGTATAAAACATCAATACAAAGCGAAAAATAATGATCTGCCGCTTGGCAGCGGGAGCCTTGGCGATTATCGTGCCTGAATGACTCAGCGCTACAAACCTTGTCAGGAGCCCGCCGGCACCTGGACCGTCAATGATGCTCGTACCGGGCGCCCCGCCGAGATGGGCAGCCGAACCATCGTTGGAATGAACCAGCAGGATGCCGAGGAACTCGCGGATCTCCTCAATGGGCTGAATGCACAAAGGCAGGAAGCAAAATCATGAAGGTCAAAGACAGCAATGGCACTCCCCTGAGTGACGGAGATTCCGTCACGCTCATCAAGGATCTCAAAGTCAAGGGCACCTCTGTCACCCTGAAACGTGGAACGCTGATCAAGAACATCCACCTCACGGGCAATGAAGATGAGGTCGAGTGTCGAGCCGAGAGGGTCAAGGACCTGGTTCTGCGGACAGAGTTCCTGAAAAAGGCGTAGGGGAGCGGATTTCCCCACAATTTGGCGGACCGTATTGAAGACGCGTTCGTACGTTGCAGGGTTGCCGATGCAGGTCTGGAGTGAGGAAGGCCCTAGAGGTTTCGCTCATTCCCCGCCGCCATCTCGTATTCGATGCATTGGGCTTTCGGCTTCACTGAACTTTGGCAGGATTTGCTTCGACATCCTCTCGCTCAGAGCAAGTGGCTGAATAACATTGCACAGCACAGCCGTGAGAAAGGCCGTAAGCCGGAGCCGCGGCGCGCAAAGAGCAATCTTTCGGTAAGTCTCGGATTTTTACTCCGAAGGCAGAGAGTTCGAATCTTGCCGGGCGCGCCATCTCACGATGAGCCCGCGCCCACCGCCCTTACACTCTCCCGCTCCACCAGGGGGCACTCCAGCTTGGTGATCGGATACCGCCCCCGTCCGGCCACCGCTGGCGTTTCCAGCTGTTCGATCGCCCATTGGCCCATCGCCATGTGCGGCAGGATCGAGGTGGTCAGCGGCGGGAAGAGGTGGCGGGCGATTTCCTCGTCGTCGTAGCCGACCACCGAGATGTCCCGCGGGATGTGCAGGCCGGCTTCCTTCAACGCCTCGTAGCAGCCGATCGCGGTGCGGTCGTTCTGGCAGAAGATGGCGGTCGGGCGGTCTTTCAGCGCGAGCAGCTTCACCGTCGCGGCGTAGCCGGCGCTGGCCGACCAGTCGCCTTCGACAACGAGGTCGGCGTCGAACGGGATGTCGGCGGTGGCGAGCGCGCGGCGGTAGCCTTTCAGGCGGTCCTGCGCCGCCTGCATCCACGGCTCGCCGGTGATGGTGGCGATGCGGCGGTGGCCGTGGCTGATCAGATGGCGGGTCGAACTCTGGCCGCCGGCGATCTCTGAAGGCACCACGGCGGGGAAGGCATAGTCCGCCGTGTAGCAGTTGAGCAGGATCACCGGAATGTCGAGGCCGTAGAGGAAATCGGGCGCCGTGATCTCGCGGGTGAAGATGGTCATGTAAATCAGGGCAGAAATGCCCCGCCTTGTCAGCGCCTGGATGGCGCGCGGCTCCATGACGGCGTCGCCCATGGTCTGCGCCACCAGAAGCACGTTGCCGGCATTCCACGAGGCCTGGCGCGCGCCCTCGATCGCGACCACCGCCTCGGGGCTGGTGGCGAGCTGGTCGACGACGAAGCCGATTACCCCGTCGAGCCGGTCGAAGGCGGGCCCCTCTAAGGCCGGTCTCGCGAAGGCCTGCCCGCCGAGCACGGTCCGTTCGAAAGCGGTCGGGGGCTTTTCCAGCGCCGAGAAGGCGGGGGCGCTGTAGCCCAGCGCCCGTGCCGCCTCGATGACCCGCTCCCGGGTCTGCCGCGACAGCTTTATCCCCGGCGAATTGTTGAGCACGAAGGAGACGGTCGCTTGCGAACAGCCGGCGGCCCTGGCGATGTCGGTCATGGTGACCCGCCCCTTGGGCTTCGCCGGCGCCTTGCGGCGCTTCTGCGTCTCGATGGCCGAATCCGTCGTCTCGCTCATGGCCTTCCTGTTCCCAATCCCAAGCCTGTCTAGCGGCGGCCTGTCGTGCCGGCAAGACGGCATTGCGGCAGGGATTTATAGAAATCGCCGCCGCGTTTATAGTTATTACTAGCCTTTCGGTCCATCGATCAAGTCGGTGATGGATTCTCGGGGAAGCGAGGCTTGGAAGGGCATGGCCATCGCGCAGCCGAGGCGTTGGCGCCAGCAGATCGGTTCCGACGTGGCCACGAAACGTTCGGATGTTGGTTCAAAACTAATACTGTTTACTAATACAAGAATGCGCGGTAACGTCAATCCGTCGCATCCGGCCGACAAGGTCCCAGGGGCGGCGGGAGAGCGAGCGTGACTGGCCCGATGGCGAGCGGAGATTGCCTCCGTCGAGCCTTGTCTCGGACATGTGATATGTCAGACAAATCGGACTATTTACGAACGGGATATGAGTGTCTAAAGTCCGTGATCGTGGCTGGGACGGCGCCAATCTTCCAGAGCCGGGAACCCCTGAGGAGGAGGGGCGTCCGAGCCGCAAACGGCAAATCCCAGGTGAGCAAGCAAGTTCAGTAAGCAAGGCAATTCTAGCAAGTAAGCCTGGCCAGTCCGACGATTGGCCAAAACGGGAGGTTGAACATGAAATTGATACGCAATGCATCCGTGGCCGCCGCAGCGCTGCTGCTTGGCCTGACGGCAACGGCGATCGCGCGTGCCGCCGACAAGCCGACGCTGGCCTTCGTCGTCAACGGCGCTTCCGACTTCTGGAAGGCCGCAGAAGCCGGCGTCAAGAAGGCGCAGGGTGAACTGCCCGACTACACGCTCGAGCTCAAATATCCGGAACAATCCTCGGTCGCCATCCAGCAGCGGCTGATGGACGATCTGGTGACGGCCGGCGTCAAGGGCATCATGGTTTCGGCCGTCGATCCCAAGACCTCGACAGACGGGCTGAACAAGATCGCCTCGCAAACGGCGCTGTTCACCACCGACTCCGACGCCCCGCAGACCAAGCGCGTCGCCTATATCGGCTCGTCCAATGTCGATGCCGGCAAGCAGGCGGCCGAAATCGCCAAGAAGGCGATGCCCAATGGCGGCAAGTGCCTCGGCTTCGTCGGCCTGCTCGGCGCCGACAACGCCAAGGAGCGTATCCAGGGCATGAAGGACGGCCTCGCCGGCAGCAAGATCGAGCTCGTCGACGTGCGCGGCGACGACATCGACCAGGCCCGCGCCAAGAAGAATGTCGAGGACGCGCTGGTCGCCAGCCCCGACATCACCTGCATGGTCGGCTTCTACTCCTACAACACGCCGCGCATCTATGAAGCGTTGCGCGATGCCGGCAAGCTTGGCTCGATCACCGTCGTCGGCTTCGATGACGATCCGATCACGCTGGGCGGCGTCAAGGAAGGCACCATTGCCGCCACCGTCGTGCAGCAGCCCTTTGAATGGGCCTATCAGGGCATGAAGCTGATGGCCGCCTACCTTAAGGGTGACAAGTCGGGCATCCCGGCCAACGGCCTGATCATCATCCCGACCAAGATCATCGGCAAGGATGATGTCGACGCCTACGCCGCCAATCTGAAGGCGATGTCAAAATAGGACCACAGGCAGTTCAGCCGGCTCAACTTCGCTTGAGCCGGCTGTTCGCATTGACGAAGCCCTTGCGCTTCGTCAATCTGCCCCAGAGGTCGGCTGCCAATCGCTGTCAGGCATGATGAACTATACCGACACAACCATCGCCGCGACCACTCCGTTCCTCAGTCTTGAGAACGTGCGCAAAACCTATCCGGGCGTCGTCGCGCTCGATGGGTTTTCGATGGAAGTCAGGCCGGGCGAAGTCATCGGCCTGGTCGGCGAGAACGGCGCCGGCAAATCGACGCTGATGAAGATCCTCGGCGGCGTCACCACGCCGGATACCGGCACCATCACGGTTGACGGCAACGCCCACAACAGCTTGAGCGTCGAGGCGAGCCTCGGCTCGGGCATCGCCTTCGTTCACCAGGAACTCAACCTGTTCGACAATCTCGACGTCGCCGCCAACATCTTCTTCGGCCGTGAGCCGCTGCGCGCCGGACCGTTGAAACTGGTCGATCGCGCCAGGCTTCGCGAAATGGTGGCGCCGCTCCTGAAGCGCGTCGGCGCCAATTTCTCCGCCGACACGCAGGTCGCCGATCTGTCGCTGGCGCAGCAGCAGATGGTCGAGATCGCCAAGGCGCTGTCGATCAAGGCCAGGCTGGTCATTCTCGACGAGCCGACATCGAGCCTGCCGATCGCCGAGACCGACAAGCTGCTCGACGTCATCAAGGCGCTGAAGGCCGACGGCATCAGCGTCATCTTCATTTCGCACCGCCTGCACGAGGTCGAGCGCGTTGCCGACCGCGTCGTGGTGCTGCGCGACGGCATGCTGGCCGGCACGCTGGGCAAGCGCGACATCAACCACGACCAGATGGTCAAGCTGATGATCGGCCGCATGCTGAAGGAGCGCGAGAAGGCCTCCGAGGCCGCGCGCGCGCCGGGCGCCACAGCACTTGCCGCCAAGGCCGTCCGCACCCCCACCTATCCCGGCCGGCCCGTCGATCTCGACGTCAGGCGCGGCGAAATCCTCGGCCTTGCTGGCCTTGTCGGCTCCGGCCGCACCGAGCTGGCGCGCGTGTTCTTCGGCATCGACGGCAGCCTTGGCGGCACGCTCGAACTCGACGGCAAGCCGCTGGCGCTCGGCTCGGCGGCCGACGCCGTCGCGCATGGCATCTTCCTGGTCCCGGAAGACCGCAAGCTGACCGGCATCCTGCTCGATTTTTCGATCGCGCAGAACATCTCGCTGCCCAATCTGCCGGCGCATGCGAAGCATCAGCTGGTTTCGGCAAGCGCCGAGACAGCGACCGCTGAGACGCAAAAGAAGAATCTCGGAATCAAGGCACCTTCGGTCGCGACCCGCACCGGCACGCTGTCGGGCGGCAACCAGCAGAAGGTGGTGCTCGGCAAGTGGCTCGCCATGAACCCGAAGGTGATGATCCTCGACGAGCCGACGCGCGGCATCGACATCGGCGCCAAGGCGGAAATCTACGGGCTGATGCGGGCGCTGGCTGATGCCGGCGTCGCCGTGCTGATGATCTCCAGCGACATGGAAGAGGTGATCGGCGTGTCCGACCGCATCGCCGTCATGCATGAGGGCCAGATCTCGGGCATTCTCGACAAGGACCAGTTCAGCCAGGAAAACGTGCTTTTGCTGGCGGTCGGCAAGCAGCCGAAATGATTTTTGCCGCCGGTCGCGCAAAGCGCCACGCGCGCGGGCAGGCATTGGGGAGAAGACGATGAGCAAGAAAGATCTCGGCCTGCTGATCCTGATCCTGGTGGTCGGCGCGATCGTCGCCATCATTAATCCCCGCTTCCTGCTGCCGATCAACCTTGCCAACACCTCGAACCTGATCGGCCTGTTCGGCATCCTCTCGATCGGCCAGGCCTTCGTCATCATCACCGGCGGCATCGAACTGTCGGTAGGTTCGCTAGTCGCGCTGCTGGGGACGCTGTTCATCGACTTCATCGCCGTGCGCGGCATGGAATGGCCGCTCGCCTTCGTGCTCATCCTCCTGCTCGGTGCCATTATCGGGCTGGCGCATGGCTGGCTGATCACGCGGCTCAAGCTGCAGCCTTTCGTCGTCACCCTGTGCGGCCTGCTGATCTATCGCGGCGTCGCCCGCTTCTACACCGCCGACGGCACCGCCGGCTTCGCCTTCGGACAGAATTTTCCCGATCTGGAATTCCTGACCGCCGGCCGTAGCTATGGCGTGCCGAATTCCTTCATCGCGCTGATCGTCATTGCCATCGTCATGTGGGTGGTGCTGCACCGCTCGGTGTTCGGCCGCTATCTCTATGCCATCGGCAAGAACGAGGAGGCGGCGAAGTACTCCGGCATCCGCACCGGCCGCATCGTCATGGCGGCCTACGTCATTTGCGGCGTGCTCACCGCGCTGTCGGCGATCTATTTCGCCATGTACACGCGCTCGATCTCGCCGGCCAGCCACGGCCAGTTCTATGAGCTCTACGCCATTGCCGCCGCCGTACTGGGCGGCTTCTCGCTGCGTGGCGGCGAGGGTTCGCTGATCGGCGTCATCCTCGGCACCGTGCTGCTGCAGGAGCTGCAGAACCTCGTCAACCTGCTTGGCATCCCGTCTTCGCTCAACTTCGCGGTGATGGGCGGCGTCATCCTCATCGGCGTGCTCGTCGACCAGCAATGGGGTGTGTTCCGGGCAAGGCGGCTGATGATCGATGCCGCGCGCAAGAACGTGGCGGGTGCGCCGGCGGAATAAGCACGCCGCAGTGGTGTGGAAGCTTGCCCGGCCTATGAAGATATTATAATAGCATAACCCGAAATGGTTCGGGGTGGGCGGGACATGCGCTGCGATCTGCGAGGCAAGGTAGCGCTGGTCACCGGGGCCGCGGGTGCCATAGGCAGTTCCATCGCCAGGCGCCTGTCCGACAATGGCGCTGTCGTCGTCGTCGCCGATATCAATGGCGAGGGCGCGGAGCAGGTCGCGGCCGGCCTGCGCGACGCGATGGCCTGCGCCGTCGATATCCGCGATCCAGTGTCAGTGGACAACGCCATCGCCGCGCTGATGCAGCGCTACGGCCGGCTCGACATCCTCGTCAACAATGCCGGCGTCAACACGCTGGCGCACCGCGTCACACTGGACGAATTCCCTCCCGAAGAATGGGACCGCATCACCGGCATCGATCTCGACGGCCTCTACGTCATGAGCCGGGCCGCACTCGGGCCGATGCTCGCCGCCGGCAAGGGTGGCCGCATCGTCAACATCGCCTCGGTCGTCGGGCTGGCGGCGATGCGGCTGCAAAGTCCGTTCGTCGCCGCCAAGGCCGCCATCATCCATCTGACGCGGTCGATGGCGATCGAACTTGGCGCCAGGGGCATCCTGACCAACGCCATTGCCCCGGGTTCGGTGATGACGGCGCTGACGGCAAAACTGTTCTATGGCGAGGACGGCAAGTTCGCCGGCCGCACGCGGGAATTCCTGGCCCATGTGCCGCTTGGCCGGCCGGCCGAGCCGCCGGAGATCGCCGAGGCGGTGCTGTTCCTGGCCTCGCCGGCCGCCAGCTACGTCAACGGCCAGGTGCTGGCCGTCGATGGCGGCTGGACGGCGGGATACATGATGTGAGCGGCGCGATGGAAATCGATCTCAATGGTGCCGCGGTCGCCCTTGACGGCGAGACCAACCCGATCGTCGACGCCGTGCTCGCCGCGCTGCGCGCCAATGGCGGTAAGCTTATCGAAGCGGCGGATACCGCCGACATCCTTTTGATGTCCAACCCGCTGCGCCCGGGAACGACGGTGCAGGATCCGCGCTGCCAAAATGCCGATGCGCGCAAGGCGGCCATGGCAATGGCGGAGCGCGGGGGCGGCCGCATCGTCTTCCTCATCTCGGCCACATCAGGCATGCCGATGCGCCGCCACCCGCGCTTCTCCATGGAAAATGCCTCGATTCTCGCCGGCATGCGCACGCTGGCCATGGAGTTCGGCCCGAAGGTGCTGGTCAATGCCGTCGGCTTCGGCGCGATCGTGGGTGAAGCCATGATCTCGGGCGACAAGGCCATGCTCAGTCACACACCGGTCGGCCGCCCCGGCAATATCGAGGAAGCGGTTGCCGCCGTGCTGTTCTTCTGCGACCCGCTCAACACCTACACGACCGGCCAGATGCTGGGCGTCGACGGTGGATGGACGGCAGGCTATGGGCGTAATTTCTGAACCGGTGATGCTGCGAGCCGCAGCGCTTCGCATGGTGAAATTTCCTGGCGGTGCATAGCTAGGTCCATCGCTGGAAACCGTTCGCCGCAACCGCTATGAATGGGTGTCTACTGCGTGATCCCCTGGAGCGTTGCCCTGGCGGATCGCGCGCTTTGGAGCCATTCGAGATGACCGATAGGCCAGGGGACGGCCCGGGCGGGAAAAAACCGCCGCGCCTTGGCGTGCGCGAGATCGCCAAGCGTGTCGGCGTCGCGCCGATGACGGTGTCGCGCGCGCTGTCCAATCCCGACATGGTGTCGCCGGAGACGCGCGTCAAAGTGCTCGAAGCGATCGAAGAGGCCGGCTTCGTGCCCAACCGGCTGGCCTCGAGCATGCGCGGCAATGGCCGCATGATCGGCACGGTGGTGCCGCCGCTGATCAATTCTGGCATCGCCGAACAGGTGCAAGGCATGTCCGACGAATGCCATGAGAGCGGCTATTCGATGCTTCTGGTGCAAGGCGAATTCACGCAGGAAGCCGAGGAGAAATCGATCCGCAATCTGCTCGGCTGGCGCCCGGTCGGCATGATCCTGCAGAGCTTCGTGCAAAGCGAGGCGGCGCGCGCGCTTCTGAAGAGCAGCGGCGCGCCGGTCGTCGAAATCTCGGAGATCAAGGGCCGCAAGCCGATCGACATGGTGGTCGGCGTCTCCAACTTCGAGACCGCCTATGCCATGACCATGCATCTGGCCGCCAAGGGTTACAAGCGCATCGGTTTCGTGTCGACGCCGATCCACGGCAATGACCGCCTGCAGCAGCGCCGCACCGGCTATCACGCCGCGCTGACGGAACTCGGCATCAAAAACCACGCCGACATGGAGGTCGAGGTGCCGATCACCGCGCAGGGCGGCGCCGAAGCGCTGGTGACGTTGACCTCCCGCCACAAGGACATCGATGCCATCTTCTTCTCCAGCGATACGCTGGCCGTCGGCGCCGTGCAGGAATGCCACCGCCGCCGCTGGGCGGTGCCGGGCAGGATCGCGATCGCCGGCTATGGCGACATGGACCTGGCCGCACAGCTCTATCCGCCGTTGACCACTGTCAAGGTCAACCGCTACGAGATGGGCCGGCGCGCGGTGCGGCAATTGCTGGCCAGGCTGGGAGGCGACACCAAGGTACCGACCATCACCAGCCTCGGCTTTGAGATCGTCGACCGCGAAAGCGCCTGATCGGAACAGTCTACGCCTTGGCCGCCTCCTCCCGCCGCCCCAGCCGCTTTTCCCAGCCTTCGGCGTGGACGTTGAGATAGGCGTCGGGGTCGTAGGGATGATCCATGATCGCATCGATGTCGAGATCGATGCCGAGTCCCGGCGCGTCCGGCAGCGACAAATGGCCGTTGTCCGGATTGACGGTCGGATGCCAGGTCACCAGGTCGCGCGTCCACGGGTCGTTGAAAGCATCGAAATGCTCCTGGATGAGGAAGTTCGGCACTGCGGCGGCCAGTTGCAGGCACACCGCTGTCGCCACCGGTCCGCCGCTCTGGTGCGGCGCGATATGGCTGCCATGCGCGAGTGCCAGATTGGCCACCTGCATCGATGGCGCAATGCCGCCGAGCGACATCGGCTCGGGCTGGAAAATGTTGACGCCGCCACCGGCCGCCAGCGTGTAGAATTGCCCGACCGTGTCGTACATCTCACCGGTCGCCACTGGGATCGGCGAGCGATGCGCCACTTCGTGCACGGTCTCCTGGCGGTCGCGAGAGGTCGGCTCCTCCCACCAGTAGATGTCGAGGTCGGCGAATTTCTGTGCTGCCTGCAGAGCGGCGATCTCGGTGAAGCGCGCATGCACGTCGATCAGGATCCGCGTGTCACCCGGTAGTTCGTCCCGCAATTTTCGGCAGATCGCGTAGGAAAGCTCCAACTCCTCGCGCGAAATGAAGCCTTGCGCGGTGCCGAACGGATCGAGCTTGAAGGCCTTGAAGCCTTTGGCCAGCACAGCCTTCGCGGCCTCGAGAAAGGCTTCGGGCGTCCGCTCGGTGCGGTACCAGCCATTGGCGTAGCCGAGCACGCTGTCGCGCACCTGGCCGCCGAGCAATTGGTGGATCGGTACGCCGAGGCTTTTGCCCAGTATGTCCCAGCAGGCGACTTCGATTGCCGCGATCACGGTGCGGTGGATGTGGCCGCCATCCAGCGACACGCTGTCCAGCATGCGCTTGGCCAGCGCGTTGATGCGGCGTGGATCCTGGCCGATGGCGAGATGTTTGAGCTCGTGCACGCCCGCTTCAGTGGTCTTGATGAAGCCGTTCAGCGTGCCTTCGCCAATGCCGTGGATGCCCTTCTCGGTATGGACTTTGACGAAGAGCCAATTCTTCCAGCCGGCGCCGACGGCAAAGGTTTCGATCTCGGTGATCTTCATGCAACTGATCCTAATGCAGCGCGGCAATCGTTGCGATGACAGCTTCGGTCGTCAGGCCGTATTTCGCCTGCAATGTCGGCACCGCGCCGCATTCGATATAGCGGTCGGGCAGGCCGATGCGGATGACCTTCTTCGCGATCCCGGCATCGAACAAGGTCTCGACGACAAGGCTCGCCAAGCCGCCGACGACAACATGGTTTTCCGCCGTGACGATGTGGTTGAAGCCGGCGGCAAATTCGGCCACCGCCTCGGCGTCGAACGGTTTTATCGTCGGCACGTGGAGTACGCCGGCGGAGATGCCTTGTTTGCCCAAGGCATCGGCCGCGTCTAGGGCTCGCTCGGTCATGAAGCCGGTCGAGACGATGCCGACATCGGAACCTTCGCGAAGGCGCTGTGCCTTGCCGATCTCGAAGCTGTAGCCGGGTTCGAACACGACAGGCACGCTACCGCGCAGCAGCCGCATATAGACGGGCCCCGGATGTTCGGCGATCGCCGCCGTCGCGGCTTCGATCTCGGTCGCGTCGCAGGGATCGATGACGGTCAGGCCGGGGATCATCCGCATCAGCGCCAGGTCCTCGATCGCCTGATGCGTGCCGCCATAGCCGGTGGTGAGGCCGGGCAGGCCAGCGACGATCTTCACGTCGAGGTTGGAGTGGGCGAGCGCGATGGCGACGAAATCATAGGCGCGCCGGGTTGCGAACACGCCATAGGTGGTGGCGAAAGGCACCTTGCCGGTGCGCGCCAGACCGGCGGCGACGGCGACGAGATTCTGCTCGGCCATGCCGACATTGAAGAAGCGGTCCGGGAAAGCATCGCGGAACGGCAATATGTCGGTGTATTTGCCGAGATCGGCGGTCAGCCCGACAATGTTCGGTCGGCTCTGGCCAAGCCGCGCCAAAGCCTTGCCAAAGGGCGCCTCGACGCTCTGCCGGCCGCCACCAACCGCTTCGTCCTGGCCCATGGCCAGGGTGCGGCCGGCCTCCACCGTCGCGCTGCTCATCAGGCTGCTCCCACGGTCTTGTCGAACTCGGCGATGATGCCGTCCCACTGCGCGACGTCGATGCGGAAGAAGTGTGATTTCTCGGAGGTCTCGATGCGCGGCACACCCTTGCCGGGCAGTGTGCGCAGCACGATCGCCTTCGGCTTGCCGTCGCGGTTTCTTGCATCGGCCAGCGCGCCGACCACCGCCATCATGTCATTGCCGTCGATCTCGGATGTCGTCCAGCCGAAGGCACGCCATTTGTCGGCCACAGGTTCCATGTCGAGCACGACTGGGCCATCGGCCTGGATGCCGTTGCAGTCGATCAGCGCCACCAGGCCGTCGAGCTTGAAATGGCTGGCCGCCATTGCCGCTTCCCAGGTCGAGCCTTCCTGCATCTCGCCATCGGACAGTTCGACGAAAACCCGCGCATCGGATTTGTCGACGCGCAAGCCCAGCGCCTGGCCGACACCTTGCCCCAACCCATGGCCGAGCGAGCCACCGATCATTTCGACGCCGGGCGTGGTGTCGAGCGTCGACATCTCCAGCCGGCTGTTGTCGGCGCCGTAGGTGGTGAGTTCCTCGACGGCGATGATGCCGGCTTCTGCCAGTGCCGCCCATAGCGCGATGGAATAGTGACCGGTCGACAAAAGGAAGCGGTCACGATCGGGCCAGGCGAGATTGTGCGGATCGTAGCGTAGCTCATGGAAATAGAGCGCCGCCAGCACATCGGCGATGCCGAGGCCCTGGCCGATATAGCCCTGACCCTGGCCGCGGGCCATGGTCAGCATGTGACGGCGCAGCCGTGTCGCCTTGCGTTCGAGCACGCCGATATCGGCGCTGCCGGGTGGAGAATTTCGCAGCATTGGATCAGTCCTTGTCGAGCCCGCCCGACATGTTGAGCCGCTCGGCGGTCATGTATCTGGGCGAATCGAGGCAAAGCCAGACGACCGCTTCAGCAACTTCCGCGATCTCGGCGCGGCGGCCGAGCGGAATGCGGCGGGTGCGCTCGTCGAGGAAGGCCTGCAGATCGTCGCGGCCATTGGCTCGCGCAAGGTCGACCTCGGTCGAGCGCTGCATTTCCGTATCCATCATGCCGGGCGCCAGGCTGTTGACCAGCACGCCATAGGGCGCCAGCGCGACCGCCGCGGCGCGCGTGATGGAATCGACGCCGGCCTTGCTCGCCGTGTAGGCGGTGTAGTCGGGCAGCGCCATGCGCGAACCTGGCGAGGTGATGTTGACGATGCGCCCCGAACGCTGCTCGCGCATCACCCGGCCGGCCGCCTTGCAGGCCATGGCAAGCGCCGTGACGTTGAGCGCCAGCGTGCGCGTCCAGGCTCTGTAGGTGGCGTCGAGGAACGGCTCGATCACGCCATAGCCGGCATTGTTGACCAGGATGTCGATGCCACCCCAGCGCGCGACCACTTTTCCCACCGCCGCCTCCGGCGCGCCTTCCCCGGTGAAATCGCCGACGATGCATTCGCTTTCCGCGCCGGCGTCGCCGATCAGCGTGATCGTCTCCGCAAGCCCCTCGCCGTTGATGTCGGTGACCGCGACGACACAGCCGCGCCGGGCCAGCTGGACCGCCACCTCACGGCCGAGGCCGCCGGCGGCACCGGTGACCAGTGCTCTTCGTTGCGTCGTATTCTGATTTTCGACTGGCAAGCGAACACCCTCCCGGTGGCCATCTTGACGGGATTGATACCGGTACCATAAATGGCTGTCAACGACGATGTGCTATCGTCCCGCCGATCGCATGTTCCGCCGCAACCGGGAGAAAAAAGATGAAAGTCGTCGCGCTCGAAACGCTGCAGCTGGCGGAGTTCCCCTTCCTGTTCTGGCTGCGCGTCCACACCGATGCCGGCCTCATCGGCACCGGCGAGACCTTCTGGGCGCCGGGGCCGGTCGCCGCCTACATCCACGACAATGTCGCGTCCTATCTCCTGGGCAAGGATCCGCGCGACATCGAGCTGCACGACCGCACGCTGGGCAGCGTCTATGTCGGCGCGAGGGATTCCGGCGCCGAGCTGCGCGGCAATTCCGCCGTCAACATCGCGCTGTGGGATATCTATGGCCAGGCGCTCGGCGAGCCGGTCTGGCGGCTGCTTGGCGGACGCACCCACAGAAACGTCCCCATCTACAACACTTGCGCCGGCTACAAACATGCCCGTGCGACGAAGAAAAACGCGCTGTTCGAGCGCGGCGAGGACTGGTCGCTCAAGTCAGGCGATTCGAACGAAGGCCCGTATGAGGACCTGCTCGCCTGGCGCTACAATGCCGGCGACCTTGCCAGGAGCCTGAAATCCGAAGGTATCGGCGCCATGAAGATATGGCCGTTCGACATCGCCGCCGAGGCATCGAACGGCGCCCGCATTTCGCTGGCCGACCTCGACAAGGCGCTGGAGCCTTTTCACAAGATACGCGAGGCCGTCGGCCGCGACATGGAAATCATGGTCGAACTGCACGGCCTGTGGACCTTGCCGCCGGCTTTGCGCATCGCCGAGGCGCTGAAAGCCTTCGACGTCGCCTGGCTGGAGGAGCCGGTCCGCTACAACGAGCTCGACGCGATGGCCGAGCTGGCCCGCCACACCTCGATACCGATCGCCGCCAGCGAACGGCTGGCCTCGCGGCAGATGTTCAAGCAGCTGATCGACAAGCGCGCCGCCAGCGTGATCATGATCGACCTCGCCTGGTGCGGCGGGCTCTCCGAAGCACGCAAGATCGCCAACATGGCCGAAGCCAGCGAATTGCCGGTCACCTTGCACGATTGTACCGGGCCGATCGTCTATGCCGCCAGCTGCGCGTTGTCGGCGACCTTGCCGAACGTCAATTACCAGGAAGCGGTGCGCGCCTATTTCACCGGCTGGTACACCGAAATCGTCGCCGACATTCCACCGGTCAAGGACGGCCATGTCGCGCCGCTCGAAGGTCCGGGGCTCGGTCTCAGCCTGCGGCCGGAGCTGTTCCAGCGGCCTGACGCGGCCGTGCGGATCACCAAAATCTAGCCTCTCGTTCGGCGCTGCTCAGAGGCAGTAGACATTATGCTATTATAATCTATGATGCGCCGAAGCGAGTGACCAACAAGCTCGCGCCGGCGCTCTGCCGCCCGGTGTCAGGTTCAGTTTCAGGGAGGCTTTGGTGGCAATGTCCGCGGCGCGCGCACGCGACGAGTTCAAGGGCGCTCCAAACCTGCCCGATCCAGAAATTCTGCTCGATCTGTTCGAACGCATGGTGCTGTTGCGACGTTTCGAAAGCATCGCCCAGATCGCCTGTCGCAAGGGCGAAACGCCTGGCTTCCTGCATCTCTATATTGGCGAGGAAGCGACCGGTGTCGGCGTCTGCGCGCATCTCAGGCCAACCGACTGGGTGACGTCGACCCATCGCGGCCATGGCCACGCCCTGGCCAAGGGCGCCGATCCCGGCCGCGTGATGGCCGAACTGTTCGGCAAGGTTGACGGCATTTGCGGCGGCCGTGGCGGCACCATGCATCTCTACGATCGCTCGGTCGGCCTGTTCGGCACCAACGGCATCGTCGCTGCCGGCATCGGCCATGCCGTCGGCATCGGCATGAGCGCCCGCCAGCAGGGCCGTGACGACATCGGCGTCGCTTTCTTCGGCGATGGCGCTGCCAACCATGGCGGCTTTCACGAGGCGCTCAACTTCGCCGCCGTGCAGCGGGCGCCGGCGGTCTTCATCTGCGAGAACAACCTCTACGCCACTGCCACACCACTCAAATCGATCACGCTCAATCCCGAGATCGCAACCAAGGCCGCCTCGTATGGCATGCCGGGGGTCGCGGTCGACGGCAATGATGTCTTCGCCGTCTGGCTGGCCATGAAGGAAGCGACCGAGCGCGCCCGAGCCGGCAAGGGTCCAACGCTGATCGAGGCCAAGACCTACCGAATCGTCGGCCATCATGAAGGCGATCCGGTCATCGGCACTTACCGGACGCAAGAAGAGCTCGACGCCTGGATCAAGCGCGATCCGATCGACATGTTCCGCAAGAAGCTGGTCGAGGATTACGGCATCGCCGATGCCGAGGCGCTAACCGCGATCGAAGCGCGGATCGAGAAGGTGGTCGAGGACGCACTGACCTTCGCCCGCAATTCGCCCGAACCCGACCCGGCAACGGTGCGCCTGCATGTCTTCGCCGATCCGATCAATCCGCCGGCTGCCTTGGCTAGGCGCGCCGTCGGCGAGACGCGCACGCAAGGATGGCTCGAGGCGGTGCGCGACGGCCTCGCCGAGGAAATGCGCGCCAACCCGGCGATCCTTTATTTCGGTGAGGGCACCGGCGAGCGCGGCGGCAGTTTCGCCCATACCAAAAGCCTCTGGCAGGAATTCGGCGCCGATCGCATGGTCGACACGCCGATCTCCGAACAAGGTTTTACCGCTGCCGCCGTCGGCGCCTCGGCCACCGGAGCGCGCACCGTCTCGGACCTGATGTTCGCCGACTTCGCTTTCGAGACCGCCGGCCAGATTTTCCTGCAAGCGGCGAAACTGCGCTATATGACCAGCGGCCTGATGAGCGCGCCGATGGTGGTGCGCGTCGGCGCCGGCGCGCTGCGCAGTTCCGGCCCGCACCACAGCGGTATCTATCATCCGGTTTTTGCCCATATGCCCGGCCTCATCGTCTGCGTGCCGTCAACGCCGGCCGACGCCAAGGGCCTGATGAAGACGGCGCTCAGGGCCGGCGATCCTGTCATTATGCTGGAACCCAAGGCGCTCTTCGCCTCCAAGGGCGAAGTGCCGGTCGGGGAGCATTTTGTCCCGTTCGGCGTCGCCCGCATCGCGCGGGAGGGTGCCGACATCACCATCGTCGCCGCCGGCCAGATGGTGCAGCGTGCGCTGGAGGCAGCCGAAGCCTTGGCCGGCGAAGGCGTGGAGGCGGAGGTGATCGACCCGCGCACCATCATGCCGCTCGACATTGACAGCATCGTCGCCAGTGTCAGGAAAACCCATCGCCTGCTCATCGTCGACGAAGCCTGGGCGATGTGCGGCCTGGGCGGCGAGATTGCCCAGGCCATCAACGAGCTGGCCTTCGACGAACTCGACGCGCCGCCGGGCAGGCTGCACACCGCGCCGACCTCGCATCCCTTCGCGCCGGTGCTGGAGCGCGCCATGCTGGTCGACACGGCGCGCATCGCGCAGGGCGCGCGCGATGTCATAGCAGGCCAGCCGCCTGTGCCGGATCACTGGTACACGGTCGGCCTGAAAAGTGCCGCGCCGGCTAAATCCGCGCCTGTTCCAGCCAAGAAGCTGCCGGCAGCGCCGCCGGCCCAGGCACCCGCCGCCGGGGGCGACGAGCCGGTCACAATGCCGTTCGGCGATCTCACAGTCAGTGAAGGAACGGTCGTCAAATGGCTGAAGGCGGTCGGCGACCCGGTCAAGGAAGGCGAGCTGATTGCCGAGATCGAAACCGACAAGGCCGTGGTGGAGATAGAGGCGCCTCTCAGCGGAACGCTTGTCGCCATCGACCAGCCGGTCGGCGCCGTGGTGCCGATGGGCGGCCGCATCGGCGGCATCAAGAAATAATCATCGTACGGAAGAAATCCGAAGGACTGGCATGAAGATCCTGTGCGCCAACTGGCAAGCCGCCGACGAGGCCGAACTCGAGCGGGAACATTATCGCGACATCGAGTTCCTCCTCGCCCACTCGACCAACGACAGGGCCGCGGCACTCGATCCGGCCGTCTGCGCGTCGGTCGACGCCGTCATCAACTATTCGCCCACCCACAATGTCGCGGCCGCCCCGACAGCCTTTCCCAAGGCCAGGATCGCCGTTCGCTCCGGCGTCGGCTTCGACAACATCGACACGTCGGGTTGGGGCGCGCGCGGGATTCCGGCCTGCAACGTGCCGGACTATGGCACGACCGAAGTCGCCGACCATGCCGTCGGCCTGATGCTGGCGCTGACGCGCGGCACATCCGCCTATGGCGCGGCGCTTTGCGGCCATGGCGCCGAAGGCTGGCATTTCTCCAAGGCGCCGCTGGTGCGCCGGCACAAGGGCGCGACCTTCGGCATTGTCGGTCTCGGCCGCATCGGCCTCGCCACCGCCCGCCGCGCCGCCGCCTTCGACATGAAGGTGGTGTTTTACGACCCGCATCTCCTGTCCGGCGTCGACCTGTCGACCGGTTACGAGCGGGTCCATTCGCTGGGCGAACTGATGGGGCGCGCGGATGTGGTCAGCGTCCACGCGCCGCTGAGCGACGAAACCCGCAAGCTGCTTGGCGCGGCCGCATTCGCCGCCGCCAAGCCCGGTCTTGTCCTGGTCAACACGGCGCGCGGCCCAATCGTCGACCTCGGCGCGCTGGAGGCGGCGATGCGTGACGGCACCGTCGCCGGCGCGGGACTGGACGTCTTGCCGAACGAACCCGGCGATCTCGACCATCCGCTGCTGGCGGCATGGCGTGCCCGGGAGCCCTGGATCGCCAACCGCCTGATCGTCACCCCGCACGCCGCCTTCTACAGCCCGGCATCGATGCGCGACCTCAGGCTGAAATCGATCGAGGTCGTGCATGCCTATCTCGTCGAGGGCCGGCTCACCAACTGCGTCAATTCAGAGTATTTGAAATGAATGTCGCGCTGGCGCAAACTGTACGCGTGGCCGTGTCGCCCTATGCCCGCCGGCTGGCGCGCGAACGGTCTCTGCCTCTCGAAGCGCTTCGCGGCAGCGGCCCTGGCGGGCGTATCCTGGCCGCCGATGTCGTGAACTTCGTTCCGGTTGCCGCGCCGGTTTCGCCCGAAGTCGTCGCCGCGGCGGCGGCACTTCCCCCGGCCGCGTCCCGGATCGCCGCTTTTGCCACGTCCGTTGCCCTCGGCGCACTGCATGATTTGCTGGCGGCGCTTGAGAGGTCGGGGCATGTGTTGGCCATCGACGACGTGCTGCTGCGGGCTGTCGGTCGAGTCTTCGCCGAGATGCCTGACACCGCCAAGCTCGGCGACGCTTCGGTGGCGCTGGAGTTGCCAGGCCGGCAAACCGTATTCGCCATGATCCCCGAAATGTCCCTGACATCGCTGCGCACAATGCGGCTTGCGGCATTGGCCGACAGCCGTGATGAAACGGAAACCCCGGCGGTGTTGTCCCTGCGGCTGCTGCCGGCGCGCGACATCCGGCCGGTGATGATGCCGCTCCTGCCGGGTCGCGCCATGCGCCTCACCGTCTCGCTCGACATGGCGGCCGACCACGCCGAATGCCTGCTGACGGCGGATGCGGCAAGCATGGGTGAAGCCGCCGCCGCCGCGTGGCTCGCGACCCTGAAATCGGCGATCGAACAGCCGCTTCGGCTCTTTGTCTGAGCCGGTTGATCGTCGACAGCCTTGCCTAGCCTCTTGCGAAGGAAGCTATTATAAAAGCTTCGACACAGGCGCGACGAGGCACATGGACCACCCCAGCATCGACAGTCTTCCCAGGCGCACGCTCGGCCGTGCCAACGGCCCGCTCTATCGCCAGCTCGCCGATATCCTGCGCGAGCCGATCGGCAATGGCACCTTCCCCGTCGGCGGCGAATTGCCGAAGGAAGCGGCCATTGCCGAGCATTTCGGCGTCAGCCTCATCACAGTGCGCCAGGCGCTGCGCGATCTCGAGGCCGACGGCCTGATCCGCAAACGCTCGGCCAAGCCGGCAGTGGTGGCGGCGCGCAATCCGTCGGTCAATCTGAGCTGGAAGTTCAAGAACTTCGCCGACATGGCCGCCTTCACCAAGGACGCCGAGTTGACGGTGAAATCCTACCGCAAGGAGGTTTCGCCCGTGCTCCAGCGCCATTTCGGCATGGGCAAGGACGAGGCGGGCTACTGTTTGCGTGGCATCCTGTCGGTAGGCGAGCAGAAGAAGGCGCAGATCACCAGCTATTTCCCTCCGTCCGTCGGGGCGAAGCTGAAGCGGGACGATTTCTCCGATGTGCTGATCTTTCGTTCGGTGCAACGGCATCTCGGCCTGCGGTTGGACGTCGCGCATGTCACGGTGCGGGCCGAGATCGCCGATGAGGTCATCGCGGAAGATCTTGGCATCGCGCCGGGCAGTGCAATCCTCAGCGTCGAGATGCTCTATCAGTCGGCTGACCAGCAGAGCATCGAGTTCACCATCGCGCGTCATCCGGCCGACCTGTTCAGCATCAGCTACGACGCACCGAACGACCTGGCCTGAACCCGATAGGGGTTCATCGATGCGCCTTATCGGGGGATAGTGCGTGCGCGGATTTCCTTGCCATGGCCATGGACAGTTTTATAAAATTATAATAGCATCATAGCTAGGATGAAGGCCGTGCCGAAAGCCACGATCGAACGTGGATGCGCGGCCCCGTCCGATATCGGCGCGCTCGAGCGGCCGATACCAGATACGGGAGGAGGAAATCATGAAAGCAGGCGTATTTTTCGCCGGCCTTGCGGCGATCACGGTTACTTTGCTGTCGGTCGAAGCCGTGCCGGCCAATGCACAGGACAAGAAGCCCTACACCATCTATCTCTCCAACAATTTCGTCGGCAACGACTGGCGCCAGCAGATGCTGCGCAGCGCCGACATCGCGGTCAAGAAGCCGCCACTCGCCGGCCGTGTCGACCTCAAGGTCGAGGTGGTCGAGACCACGGTCCAGGCACAGATCAATTCCCTCAACAACATCATTCGCAACAAGCCCGATGCCATCGTCATCGATGCCGGCTCCGGCGAAGCGCTCAACCCGACGATCGAGAAGGCCTGCAATGCCGGCATCGTCGTCATCGCCTTCGATCAGATCGTCAGCGCTCCCTGTGCCTACACGATGGAGTCCGACTGGGGCCGGGCACCGCGCGTCGAGGCCGAATGGCTGGTCAAGAAACTCGGCGGCAAGGGCAAGATCCTCGTCGACCGCGGGCTTGCCGGCGCTCCGATTTCGGCCCAGCTGCAGGGTGGTTTCGAGGAAGTCATCAAGAAATATCCGGGCATCGAAGTGGTCGGCTATTTCAACGGCGACTATGCGCTGGGGCCGGAGCAGGCCGGTGTCGCCAGCCTGCTGGCGGCGCATCCGCAGGTCGACGCCATCTTCGTCCAGGGCTACGGCGCCGGAGCGATCAAGGCACTGCAGGATGCCGGTCGCCCGATCGTTCCCGTCACCGGCAGCCCTTTCAACCTGACGACCACGACCTGCGCGCAGACGCAAGGCGCGCAGTGCATCCTGGCGCCCAACCCTGCCTATCTGTCCGCCGAGGCGCTGAAGCTCGCCGTGGACATACTCGACGGCAAGAAGCCGGCGGAGAAGAAGATCCTGCTGCGCAACGCCTTCCTGACTACCGATCCGGTGCCGTCGGAATTGTATCCTGATGCGGCCATGCAGAAAATCGAGGTGGGCAAGAACGCCTTTCCCGACATGGCGCCGGGCCTGTTTCTTCCCGTCAGCCCGGACTGGGTGGAAATCACCCCGGCCGAGGCCGCCGGCTCGAAATGACGCAGCCTGCGGGCGGGTGACGAAATGGCAGCGTCCAGGCCCTCCGATACGCCTTGGCTTAAATTGACAAGGCGTATTGGTACCGGTATCAATTTGGATGCAAAACCCGCCAAGGCGGCGAAGTCCGTCAGCGCCGATGCAGGAAACACGAAGGAGGAGAGACCTATGAAAATGAAGACATTTTTTGGCGGATTGGCGGCCCTCGCCATGTCCGCGATCGCCATGAGCACCGCGCCGGGCCATGCAGAGGACAAGAAACCCTACACCATCTATCTCTCGAACAATTTCGTCGGCAATGACTGGCGCCAGCAGATGGAGCGCGTCGCCACCGTCTCGGTCAACAAGGGGCCGCTGAAGGGCCGCGTCGACCTCAAGATCGAGAATGTCGAGAACACCGTCCAGGCGCAGATCAATTCGCTGAACAACATCATCCGCCAGAAGCCGGACGCCATCCTCGTCGATGCGGGTTCGGACTCGGCCTTGAACCCGACCATCAAGAAGGCCTGCGACGCCGGCATCGTCGTCATCTCCTTCGATCAGGTGGTGACCGAGCCGTGCGCCTTTGCCGTCGCGTCGGACTGGGACCGCATCCCCTCCGTCATGGCCGAGTGGATGGCCACGCAGCTTGGCGGCAAGGGCAACATCATCCTCGATCGCGGCCTTGCCGGCGCGCCGATCTCAGCACAGCTGCAGGGAGGCTATGAGAAGGTTCTGGCCAAATATCCCGACATCAAGGTCGTCGGCTATTACAACGGCAATTATGCGCTCGGGCCGGAACAGTCCGGCGTCGCAGCATTGCTTGCCGCCAACCCGAAGATCGACGGCATCATGACGCAAGGCTATGGCTCCGGCGCCATCCAGGCACTGAAGGACGCCGGCCGTCCGATCGTTCCGGTCGTCGGCTTCTCCTACAATGTCGCCGCCGTCACCTGCGCGCAGACGCAGGGCGCCAAGTGCATCCTCGGTTCCAACCCGGCCTACCTGTCCTCGGAAGCGATCAAGCTGGCGGTCGACATCCTCGACACCGGCAAGAAACCGGCCGAGCGTTCCGTCTCGGTCAAGGGTGACTTCGTCACCACCGATCCCTTCGAGTCCAAGCTCTATCCCGGCACCAAGATGATCAAGATCGCGATCGGCGAAAATGCCTTCCCCGACCAGGCGCCCGGCCTGACGCTGCCGATCACGCCCGACTGGGTCGAGATCACCGCTGCGGAAGCCGCCGGAGCGAAGTAACATCCCGCAACCACGACCCTGTCTCCCGGCATCGCAAGATGTCGGGAGAGCTTTTCAAAGGCGCATCCATGGACCTTGTCTCCGTCAAAGGCCTGTCCAAACGCTATGGCGGCATCGTCGCGCTGAGCGAGGCGACATTCAGCGCCCGTGGCGGCGAGGTGCACGCCCTGCTTGGCGAGAACGGCGCGGGCAAGAGCACCTTCATCCAGATCCTGTCGGGCGCCGTGCGACATGATGGCGGCTCGATCCTGGTCGATGGCCAGGACTATCGCCCGGCCAATCCGGATGCGGCGCAGGCGCGCGGCATCGCCGCCGTCTTCCAGGAACTGTCGCTGATCCCCGATCTCAGCGTCGAACAGAACATCTGGTTCCGTCACGAGCCCCGTACGTGGCTTGGCACCGTCAATCGCGGCGAAATGCGACGCAAGACGCTGGCGCTGCTCGAAAGATATGATTTTCCAGCCCTTCGCCCCGACCAGGAACTGCGGCGGCTGACGCTTGCCGAACGGCAGATCGTCGAGATCGCCAAGGGCCTGGCCAAGGATCCGCGCATCCTGATCCTCGACGAGGCGACCTCGGCGTTGCCGGCGCGTGAAGCCGAATGGCTGCTGAAGCTCACCCGGCAACTGGCCGCCGAAGGCAGGCTGGTTATCTTCATCTCGCATCGTATGGCCGAGGTGCGCGCCATCGCCGACCGGCTGACCATCTTTCGCAATGGCGCCACCGTCGCCGCGCACGAGGCCAACGCCGTCTCGGACAATGAAATCGTCACCCAGATGATCGGCCGGCATCTTGATCGGCTCTATCCCGAGCGGGTTGCGACAGCGACCGATCGCATCGCGCTGCGGGTGAAGGGGTTTTCGAGCGGCAGTCGCCTTTCCGGTGTCGACTTCGCACTGCGCGAAGGCGAGGTGCTCGGCGTCGGTGGCCTGCAAGGCCACGGCCAGCGCGAACTCTTCCAGGCGCTGTTCGGCGCCACCAGGGCGAGCGGCGCGATCGAACTCTGGGGCAAGCCCACCTCGATCGGCAATCCGCGGCAGGCGCTGACCGGCAGGGACGGCATTGCCCTGGTGCCGGAGGACCGGCGCGGGCAGGGCCTGCTCCTGACCAAGAGCGTGCGCGAGAATTTGACGCTTTCGGTCATCAAGCGTTTTACCGAAAACGGCTTGCTGAGCCGGCAAAAGGAAGCTGCCCTGGTCAAGGCAATGGTCGATTTCCTGCGCATCAAGGCCGGCACGCCGGAACAGCTTGCCGGCACCTTGTCGGGCGGCAACCAGCAGAAGGTCATCTTCGGCAAGATGCTTTTGACCGAGGCGCGCGTGCTGCTGCTCTATGATCCGACACGCGGTGTCGATGTCGGCACCAAGGGCGAGATCTTTCAGCTCATGCGTGATCTCGCCGCCAAGGGTTACGCGATCCTGTTCCATTCCAGCGACATGCCGGAACTCGTCCATGTCGCCGACCGTGTCATGGTGATGCGCAACGGTCGCATTGCCGCGACGCTGGAGGGGGCTCTGATCTCGGAAGAAGGAATTTTGGGGGCCGCCATGCTTGAAACCAGGGCGGCCTGAGGCATGGTGATGTCCGCTGCGGAGAGACCGTTGGAGATGGCGCAAGGGCCGGCCGAGATGAAACCCAGCAAGGTGGCCATCGATTGGCGCGGTCGCCTGCTCGACCGCGCGCCGTTTCTCGTCGCGTGCCTGATGCTGGCCTTGATCATCGGCATCTATGGCAGCCTGCAATCCGGCGTCTTCACGCTGGACGAACTCAACCTCGACACGGCGGCGGCGATGACGCTGATGCTGGCGGCGACCGGGCAGACCATCGTGCTGGTACGCGGCGGCATCGACCTGTCGATCGGCGGCATGATCAGCCTCGGCACGGTGATCGCGGCGACGCGCTTCACCGATGATCCGTCGACCACTGCACTTTGGGCGTTGATCATTCTGGCGCTTGGCTTTGTCATCGGCGCACTCAATGGTTTGCTGATCTCACTGCTGAAGCTGCAGCCCTTCCTGGTGACGCTCGCCACTTGGTCGATCCTCAACGGTGTCGCCATGATCATCCTGCCGACCGATGGCGGCAGCATTCCCGGCTGGTGGGTCGGCTTCGCCTCCGCACAACTGTTCGGTGTCACCAGCCCGGTCTGGATGCTGCTGGTGCTGGTGCTGTTCTGGTGGTGGTTCCGTGCGACCTCGATCGGCACCACCATCCAGGCAACCGGTTCCAACGAGAAATCGGCCTTCCTGTCGGGCGTCTCGATCACAAGGGTCAACCTCGTCACCTACGGCCTCTCCGGCCTGTTCGCGGCCGGTGCGGCGCTGTTCCTGGTGACGCAGACCGGCGCCGGGTCGCCGACCATCGGCAAGGACTATATCCTGCCCTCGGTGGCGGCGGCGGTCATCGGCGGCGTCAGCCTGTTCGGCGGCCGGGGCCATCTCGCCGGCACGCTGATCGGCGCCTTCGTGCTGACCCTCATCGGCAATTTGGTCTTCGTCCTGCATGTGTCGAGCTACTGGCAGCCGGTCGCTTCCGGGGTCATCCTGCTGCTGTCGGTGCTGGCCAGTTCCGTCGCCGAGAAAGCCGCAAGGAACCGTGTCCAATGAGCGGCTTCCTCGCCCGCAACCGGCTCATCGTGCTCGCCTATGCCGGCATGGTCGTGCTGCTCCTGGTGACGGCGATGTTCTCGCCGGGCTTCCTGTCGGTCTCCAATATGCGCTCGACCGTCGTGCTGGCGGCCTTCGTCGGCATTGTCGCGCTCGGCCAGACCTTCGTCATCATCGGCGGCGGCATCGACCTGTCGGTGCCCTGGGTGCTCAATTCCGCCGCCATCGTCATGGCGCTGCTTTGCGGCGGCCAGGATCTACCGCTTGTCTGGGTCATGCCGCTGCTGCTTGCCGGCGGCGCCTTCATCGGCCTTATCAACGGTGTCGGCGTCGCCCAATTCGGCGTGCCGCCGATCATCATGACGCTGGCCACCAATGTCATCCTGCAAGGGCTGATCCTGGTGCTGACCGGCGGCTCGCCGACGCCATCCGCGCCGGCCCTGATCCAGTTTCTCTCGGTCGGTCGGCTCAGCGGCTTTCCGGTCATCGCACTGATCTGGCTGGCGCTGACGCTGGCGGCGACGCTGCTGCTCTCCAAGGCGGCGTTCGGCCGCCATCTCTATGCGCTAGGCACCAGCGCCACGGTCGCCGAATTCTCCGGCGTGCCGACGGCGCGCACCACCATCCTGACCTATGTCGTCTCGGGCCTCACCGCCGCCTTCGCCGGCATGCTTTTGACCGGCTATTCCGGCCAGGCCTATCTAGGCATGGGCGACGCCTATCTGTTCACCTCGATCGCCGCGGTCGCCATTGGCGGCGCTTCGATACTCGGCGGCAGCGGCCATTATCTCGGCACCGTCGCCGGCGCCATGGTGCTGACCATTCTCACCGGTCTTTTGCCGGCGCTGAACCTGTCGAGCGGCGCGCTGCTCATCGTCTATGGCGCCGTCATCCTGCTGACCGTGTCGATCGGCAGCGAAACCTTCGCCGGGCTCGGCGGCAGGCTGCGCAGAAAAGAGGGCTGACCATGGTCGAAATTTCGTGTGTCGTCGATGCCAAGGCAGAACTTGGCGAAGGCACGCTCTGGGACCCGCGAGCTGGCGTGCTCTGGTGGATCGACATCTGGAAGAAGCTGATCCACCGCTACGATCCCGCGACTGGCAAGGACGAGGTGTTCGAAGCGCCGGAATATCTCGGCTGCCTCGGCCTGCGCGCGAAGGGCGGCCTTGTGCTGACCATGACCAACGGCTTCCATTTCTTCGACCCTAAGACCGGCAGGTTCGAGGCGATCATCGATCCCGAAGCGCATATGCCGAAGACCCGCTTCAACGACGGCAAGCCGGACCGCCAAGGCCGCTTCTGGTCGGGCTCGATGTTCGAGGTGCCGGGCGAGCCAATCGAATTCATCGGCGCGCTCTACCGGCTCGATCCCGACCTTTCCGTGCACAGGATGATCGACGGCATCGGCTGTTCCAACGGCCTCGCCTGGAGCCCGGATTCCAAGACCATGTATTTCTCCGACAGCCATGCAGGGGCCGTCTGGGCCTATGATTTCGATCCCGCCAGCGGCGATATCGAGAACCGCCGCACTTTCATCGACATGACCGTCACCGGCGGTCTCGCCGATGGTGCGACGGTGGACGCCGAGGGCTGCTACTGGGTGACCATACCGGTCACCAGCAAGGTCTGCCGCTACGATCCAAGCGGCCGCCTGATGCAGACCGTGCTGCTGCCCACCGACCTGCCGACCTGCTGCGAATTTGGCGGCAAGGATCTCGACATCCTCTATGTCACCTCGGCCGTGCTCAGGCGCCCGGCCAGCCACTTTGTCGGACAGAAGAACCCCGGCGGCCTGTTCGCGCTCGACGTCGGCGTCAAGGGCCTGACACTGCCCGCGTTCAAGGGCTGACGCCCTCGCTCAAACCGCCGGCATGACCAGCGGCGTTTCGACCGTGCGCGTCGTTCCGGCAGCGAAACGATGCTTGATTAAGAGCCATTCCAGGAAAGTATGTAACGGTTTTCCGTCCGGAATTGCGTAAAAATAAAGAGTCAAAGCGGTTCGGCGATTCCATCAAACGCTGAACCGCTCTAGTTTGCCTGCTCGCAGGCACTACCGATTGGTGGCGCGTGCGGCGCGGCGAACGCTTTGCAACAGGATGGCGAGGCAGCCGACCAGCAGCAGCGCGCCGCCGAGTAGCGGCGGCAGAGCCAGCAGCTTCACCGCCGCCGTGACGGCGGCCACCAGCACCAGTGCCAGCAGCGCCAGATTGCCGTCATCGACGAACATGCCGAAGAATTCTGTGGCGACAAGGCGAAGGGCGTTCATCGGGCGAGCCCTCCGGCGGCTGCGGGATAGGTGCTGCGCAGCCAGCGCACCATGGCAAAGGACGCCAGGGCGACGATGGCGAAGATGGCGAGCAGGGCGAGATCGGCGCCCGGCCAGTCGGCGCCGATGCCTTCGCCTGTCCAGAAAATGCCGAAGCTGGTCAGCATCAGCCCGACCACGAATTTGAGCGCATTCTCCGGCACGCGCGCCAGCGGCCGGTGGACCGCCAGGCCGACAAGCATCACCAGGATGAAGGCCGCCAGCGCGCCCAGGCTGGCATAGAGCGTCTGCCCGTGCGCCGAGCCAACGGCAATGACGATGAACACCACCTCGACGCCCTCGAGCAGCACCGCCTTGAACGACGCCAGCCCGGCCAGGTAGTCGGCGCGGCGGTCCTTGGCCTGCCGGCGCAAGACGGCGGTCTCCTCGAAAAAGGCCGCCTCCTCGTCATGCAGGGCGATGACGCCGACGCTGCGCAGGATGGCCTTTCGCAGCCAGCGCATGCCGAACAGGATCAGCAGCACGCCGACGACGAACTGCAGCGTGGTGATCGGCACCAGCGCCAGCAACGGTCCGAATGCCAGCACCAGCGCCGCCAACAATGCCAGCGCCAAGGCGGCACCCGTCAGTGCCGGGGCCCAGCTGCGCGTCACGCCGACCGCAAGCACGATGGTGAAGGCTTCGACGACCTCGACGAACGAGGCCAGGAATGCCGCCGTGACTGTCGAGAGGATGGGTGTCAGAGTCTGCATTGAGGGCTTCCTGCGCTGTCTTGCTCGACCATGGTCTTTTTGGCGGGTCATTTCCACCCTTCGGGACCGCGCTCGGGATCACTATGCGGTCAGCACGCCGTGGCGAAAAGGCCGGCGAGGCGCCAAGCGGCCAGTCGAGCCGCGCGCGCCGCGGCCTGGGATCGGCCGCCAGCCGCCAGAATCAGCCCTGATGCCGCTCGAACCCCGCCCTGTAGGCGGCGGTCCGGACAGGCCTCGGCGGCGCGCGTATCCGCCTCGCCCTGGCGATCCGATCGCTGCCCGTATTGAGCGTGCCCGGCACCGCGACGCGGTTTGACAAGCCCTTGCAACAATGCGTGAACCAGAAAACTGCGCTTGTCGCAGAATTAGGGCTGGGCTAAGCAATTGGCATCAGAGGGTTTTAAAAACAAAAAAGGGAGAAGTATCGTGACATCCTCACGTTGGATTGCGCTCGCGGCGCTGGCGCTGACCTGTTCGACCCCTGCGATGGCCAAGGACTGGAAAACCGTCACCGTGGCCATGGAGGGCTCCTATGCTCCCTGGAACCAGACGGATGCCAGCGGCAAGATCGTCGGGTTCGAGGTAGACATACTCAATGACGTCTGCGCCCGCGCCAAGCTTGAATGCACCATCGTGGCGCAGGATTGGGACGGCGTTGTGCCCGGCCTGACGGCAGGCAAGTTCGACATTGTGATGGATGGCATGTCGATCACAGAGGAGCGCATGAAGACGATCGACTTCTCGATCCCCTACGCCTCTTCTCCGGTGGCCTTCCTTGCAGACAAGAATGGCCCGCTGGCGCAGCTGTCCAACAGCGGCAAGATGATCGATCTTTCGAAGGACGATGCCGAATCCAAGGCAGCGCTCGACACGCTGCGCAAGGAACTCACCGGCAAGAATGTCGGCTTGCAGGTGTCGACCACGGAGGCGACTTTTGCCGACAAATATCTCAAGGATGTCGCCAACGTCCATGAATACAAGACCACCGACGAGCATGACCTCGATCTGATGGCGGGCCGCATCGACGTGGCTTTTGCCGACACCACCTACTTCCTCGGCACGTTGGCCAAGCCCGATGCCAAGGACCTGGAATTCGTCGGACCGCAGTTCAAGGGTGGCCCGATCCTGGGACCGGGTATCGGCGCTGCTTTCCGCAAGACCGACAAGGACCTGCAGGACATCTACAACAAGACCCTCAAGGCAGCCCTCGATGACGGCTCGGTATCCAAGTACAGCATGCAATGGTTCAAGATCGACATCACCAAGTGATGTCGCAACGGGAGCAGCCTTGGCTGCTCCCGTTTTTACATTGAGGTGAGCACCCGCATCTCGACGCCCGGAGGGAGGCGTACTTGGAGTTTCTGAGCAATCTGCAGGAGCAGCTGTCGACGGCTTATGAGCTCCTGGCTGCCGGTTGGGGCGTGCAATTGCTCTGGGGCATCGGATGGACCCTGGCGGTGACCACGGTCTCGATGGCCATCGGCGCCTTGCTGGGATCACTGGTGGCGGCGGCCAAGCTTTCGCATCACGCCGGGCTGAGATTCCTCGGCGAGAGCTACACCACCGTGTTCCGCGGTGAGCCGGAACTTCTGGTAATCTATCTTTTCTACTATGGCGGCACGCAAATCCTGACGGGTGTCGCCAGGTCCACCGGATCGATAGGGTCGACCGATATTTTGAACATGCCGAGCTTCCTTGGCGGCGTTCTCGCGGTCGGCATCATTTCGGGCGCGTATCAGGCCGAGGTTTTCCGCGGATCGTTCCTGGCGATCCATCGCGGCGAACTGGAGGCGGCTCGCGCCTATGGCATGTCGGCCTGGCTGCGTTTTCGCCTGGTGATCATGCCGCAGGTGCTGCGTCTGGCGGTGCCGGGGCTGGGCAATGTGTGGCAGCTGACGATCAAGGATTCGGCGCTGATCTCGGTCACCGGCGTTGCCGAATTGATGCTGACCGCCAACAAAGCCGCGCGTTCAACACACCATTCGCTGCTTTTCTACACCGTCGCCGGCATTCTCTACCTCGTGATGACGTCGATCTCGACGCCGATCTTCGACAAGGCCGAGCGTTACACCTCACGCAGCTTTCTGCGTCCGAAATAAGAGGTGGAAGTGGATTACAACTTCTACCTTTCAACCATGTGGAGCGTGCTGAAGGCACTGCCGCTGACGCTTGAGATCTGGTTCTTCGGCATCGCTTTCGGCCTCATCATTGCGACCGGCCTGACCTGGCTGCGGGCGTCGGGCTATAGGCTCGGCGAATATGTCACCCGCGCCTATGTCTTCGTCTTTCGCGGCTCGCCGCTGCTTGTGCAGCTCTATCTGATCTATTTCGGGCTCTCTCAGTTCGATTTTGTTCGCCACAGCCCGATCCTGTGGCCGATTCTGCGCGATCCGATGTATTGCACCATCGTCGCCATGGCCCTGAACACGGCCGCCTATGAGAGCGAGATTTTCCGCGGTGCGCTGCGGGCGGTGCCGGTCGGCCAGATCGAGGCGGCCAAGGCGTTCGGCATGTCGGCTTTCACCCGTTTCCGCCTCGTCACGCTGCCGATTGCGTTGCGGCTGGCGCTGCCGGCCTATTCGACCGAGATCATCCTGATGACCAAGGCGACCGCGCTCGCTTCCGTGGTGACGATCATGGAGATGATGGGAACGGCGCAAAAAATCCAGCACGATACGTTCCGACCGATCGAGGTGCTGACCTGCGCCGGCGTCATCTATCTATTGCTCAACCTGTCGATCGCGCGGCTGTTCGCCTGGGTCGAGTACCGGCTTTCGCCGCATCTGCGTCCCGCGCCCGAACAGTCCCAGCAAATCAAGCCCATTCCGGAGGTGTTGTGATGCCGGCAAATCTTGCCGCTGCCGCGAAAGCGGCGCCGTCCTCCGATGAGACACCGGCCATCAGCGTCAAGGACCTGCGCAAATGCTTCGGCGATCATGAGGTGCTCAAGGGCATTTCGCTCGAGGCCCACAAGGGTGACGTCATTTCCATCCTTGGCTCGTCGGGCTCCGGTAAAAGCACGATGCTGCGTTGTATCAACCTCCTGGAGACCCCCGACTCGGGCGAAGTACGTGTCGACGGCGAACTCATCAAGATGAAACCGGGACCAAACGGCAACCAGGTGCCGGCCGATATCCGCCAGGTGGAGCGGATTCGCGCCAACCTCGCCATGGTTTTCCAGAGCTTCAATCTTTGGTCGCACATGACGGTGCTCGAGAACCTTGTCGCGGCGCCGACGCATGTGTTGAAGCGGCCGCGCGCCGAATGCGTGGAACAGGCCGAGGAGTTGCTAAAGCGCGTCGGCATCTGGGAGCGCCGCAACTATTACCCGCCTCACATGTCCGGAGGCCAGCAGCAGCGCGCCGCGATAGCGCGTGCCCTGGCGATGAATCCCAAGGTGATGCTGTTTGACGAGCCGACCTCCGCACTTGATCCGGAACTGGTTGGCGAGGTGCTGCGGGTCATGCGCTCGCTCGCGGAAGAAGGTCGCACCATGTTGGTCGTGACGCATGAAATGGGGTTTGCCCGCGACGTGTCGAGCAAGGTGATGTTCCTTCACAAGGGCGAGGTGGATTCGCTGGGCGAACCAAAGGAAATGTTCGCCAGGCCACCGACGCAGCAGTTCAAGCAGTTTATCACGAACTTCAACAAGTGATGCATCGGCGTCCACGAAGCCCGGGCGGAACCCCCTCGCGAAGAAGGCGACCTTCCGCGTAGCTACGCGCTAGATCAGCCCCGACATGTCGGAGAAGGCCATTGCCTTGCGCAGCAACTCGGCGAACCGCTCGCCGGCCAGCTCGCGCCGGCCGCTGTTGTCGATCGTGGTGACGCCGGGACCGGACAGCGTGACGTTGGCACTGCGCGCCAGCCGCGCCAGCACTTCGCCGCGCGACTCGCGGCCGCGCATCGCCAGCCGTTCGGCCAGCACGTCATGCGAGGCGGTGATCTCGACGACGGCCAGATTGGCATAGCGCTCGCGCAAGGAGGGGATGATCGCGCGCGATACGTTCGCCACGGCGACATGGCCATTGGCGACCGACCAGTCGACATCGGCGGGCAGGCCATAGCGCAGGCCGTGCGCTTCCCAGGAGATGGCGAAGGCGCCGTCGGCCTCGGCCTCGACGAAGGCGGCATCGGCCAGCGTGTCGTGATCCTCGCTCGCGGCATCGCTCGGCCTGGTGATGACGCGACGGACGAACTCCAGCCGGCTCTCGTCGGCGAACAGCGCCCGGGCGTAGCCGATCACCGTGTCCTTGCCGGCGCCGCTAGGCCCCACCACGGCGACAAAGACGCCATGGCGGATCGGAAATGTTTCGGCGGACAATTCACGCTCGATCAAGGCCGACACCATCACGCGACCCGGCGCCCTTGCCGCCAGACCGTGCGCACCACCGGCACATGGTCGTCGACCCGCACGCGCACCAGATCGGCGCGGCGGCCCTGCTCGATGATGCCGCGGTCGGTCAGGCCAACGGCTTCGGCCGGGTTCTTCGAAACCATGGCCACCGCTTGCGGCAGCGAAATGCCTTCGACCATATCGCCGAGGAAGAACGCGGACTGGATCAGGCTGAAGGGAATATAGTCCGAGGACAGTATGTCGAGAAGCCCGTCACTGGCCAGCGTGCGCGCCGAGACATTGCCCGAATGCGATGCGCCGCGCATGACATTGGGCGCGCCCATCAGCACGCCCATGCCCGCGGCCTTCGAAGCCCGCGCCGCTTCCTCGGTCGTCGGGAACTCGGCGACGCGCACGCCTTGTTCGATCGCCTCGTCGACATGGCCCGATGTGGCGTCGTCATGGCTGGCCAGCACGATGCCGCGCTCGTGGCAGGCGGCTGATATCACCGCGCGGTTCGGCGCCGAATTGCGCGCCGATTCCGCCATCCGCTTCTCGCAGAACAGTTTGAAGTCGCGGTCGGTCAGCTTCAGCTTGCGCTGGTAATAATAGGCATAGGTTTCGAGATTGACGAACTGGCGCTGGCCCGGCGCATGGTCCATCAGCGATGCCAGCTTGACCCGCTCGTCCGCGTCGAAATTGGCGAAGGCCTGCAGGCAGTCCGGCGCCGAAACCTCGCAGCGCAGATGCAGGAAGTGATCGGCACGCAGGCGATCCTGCCGGACACTGTCCTCGATCGCGTCGGCCAATTTGCGGATGTCGGCGGAAGTGAGGTCGGCGTCCTCGTCCATGCCGACGCGCAAGGCGTCGAGCACGGTGGTGATGCCAGCGGTCGCGACCTGCGCGTCATGGGCAAGCACGGCGGCGATGGGGTTCCAGCGCACCTTCGGCCGTGGCGCATAGTGACCTTCCAGATGATCCGTATGCAGTTCGACCAAGCCGGGGATGACATAGTCGCCACCCATGTCCTCGCCAGTGCGGCTGCTGCCCGCATCGATGCCGGCGATGAAGCCGTCATGCAACACCAGCGACCCCTCGACGATCTCGTCGGCAAGCACGATGCGGGCGTTGGAAAGAACGGTCTCGGCGGTCATCTCAAGCAGTCCTTGGTTCTTCGGGCAGGGGTGTGGTCAGGCGATTTTTCTGGCCGGGCGGCGTCCCAGCGCGTGCTGAGAAAGCACCATGAACGGTGCGCCGGGTTCGGTTTCGACGAACAGTGTCAGCGCGTCCACCAGCACCGGCTGCCGCAGCATTTCGGCGAACAGGCTGTCGATTGCTGCGCGCAGACGAGGGCTTTCCTGTGGCCCGGCCCGGCCCGACAGCGTCATATGGAAGCGGAAGGTCTCGAAGACATAGGGGTAACCCCACTGGCAGAGGTTGCGGAACTCGGCCGGCTTCAGCGAATCCGGGCTGCGCCGTTCGATCTCGGCTTCGGTCAGTGGCGCGCGAAACCGGTCGAAATCGCGCACGACGTCATCGGCGAAGCGGTTGAGCGGCGGCAACGGTCCCTCCGCCACCAGCGCGAAGAAGCTGTCGATCTGGCTGACGACGAGGCGCGGAATCGTCACCACCGGCGTCGCCTCGGCAAAATGGTCGAGTGCGGAGCGCAGCGAGGTCTCCGTCTCGTTGGCAGCGAGGCGGAAGGGGGCCTTCAGCGTCGCATGGAAGCCATAGCGGCGCGCCGAAGCGGTGTGGAACGCGACTTCCGCCGGCGACAGGTCGGCCACGGCCTCGACCGGCTTTGTCGGCGCGCCGAACGGGTCGCGGCCTAGCCAGTTGGCGGCGATCCGCGCCAGCGGTTCATCCTGCCTTGGGGTGAAATAGATGGCGTAGCGCATGGGGAAGTCCTCGTTAAAGCGCGCCGCGGCGCGCTTTAAGTCTTCATTTTGTGCATGTCGTTGTCCCAAAACCGCTGCAGACTTTTGGGCGACATGCACTAAGCTCCGCTGCCATAGGTGATTTCCATGACGGATTGACGAAGCTTTGACGGGTTTTCGATGGCAAATCGACCCCGTCGGTCCTTAGCCGACGATTTTTCCCAGCTGGACCAACAAATTCAGCCCGAATCCCGGAACGGTCAGGCCTTCATCAACCATTCGTGCTCGCGCGCATTGTGGAATTTCCACGTCCGCTTCGGCCCGGCCATGACATTGAGATAATAGAGGTCATAGCCGTGGCAGGCGGCGCAGGGGTGATAGCCCTTGGGCACCAGCACGACATCGCCATCCTCGATCGCCATGGCTTCGTCGAGCGCGCGATGTCCATTTTTGTCGGCGTCGGTGTAGACGCGCTGGAAGGCAAAGCCCTGCGGCGGGTTCAGGCGATGGTAATAGGTCTCCTCGAGATAGGATTCGGCAGGCAGATTGTCCTGGTCATGCTTGTGCGGCGGATAACTCGATGTGTGGCCGCCCGGCGTGATGACCTCGACCACCAGCAGCGAGTCGGCCGGCTTGCCTTCCGGCAGGATGTTGGTGACATAGCGCGTGTTGGTGCCCTTGCCGCGCACTTCCTGGCCAAGATCGTCGGGGCCGATCACCCGAACCGGCAGCCCGCCGCCAAGACCGGGCGCCGAGCAGACGGCCAGTTCCAGTTCGGTATCAGCCGTCACCGACCAGTCCGATCCCTCGGGCACATAGACCGACCATGGCTTGCCCTCGAAGGGCGACATGCGTTCGCCGAGCAGGCCAAGATCTTCGCCGCCTGCCTTTCCCTTGCCCTTGCCGGTGACGAATACGAGACAGACCTCGCGATCCCCGGTCTTGCCGGATGCCGTCTCGCCGGGCTTCAGCCGGTGCAGGTCGAAACCGACATAGGTCCAGCCAGCGCTTTTCGGCGTGACGTGGGCAACGCGGCCACGGCCCTTGTCGGCTTTGACGAGCAGTTTCGACATTTTTGTCTCTCCTATCGCGTTCGTATTGGCGGGCGGCCGCCAATCGCGCCATTTGCCTGAAGTCGCAGACCCCTCGAGATCGGCCGAAGCACCGACCCCTTCGTCATCCTAGGGCGAAGCAGGAGCGAAGCTCCGTCGCGAAGACCCTAGGATCCATTCCGTGACTTCAATCGAAGGCGCAGCGGCACAAAATTCTGCACCGTAGCGGCGCTCATGGGGCGCGGCATGGATCCTCGGGTCTGCGCCGCGTCGCTGCGCTCCTTGCTCCGCCCTAGGATGACGAAGCGAGAGGCGTTTCGGCCCAATCGCCAACCTTTGTAATCCGCTACGCAGTCTCCGATCCACAGGATCGTCTCCAATCATTCCTTTGGTTCAGGGTCAGCCTTGGGTTCGCCGCTGTTCGTCTCGTCAGGCGTCGCCTCGTTCTGCTCGGCGGGCTTGTAGAGGTAGAAGAACTGCCACACAGCATATCCGGCGAAGCCGAGCGCGATGACACCCCAGAACGGGGTGCCGGTGGCGAACTCGATCCCCGACCAGATCACGCAGACGGCGACAACGGTCACCCGCCGCCACAGCGGCCGGAAGAAGGGGTGCTCATAGTCTTTCATCGCGCCATCCGGGTTCAGCAGACCTGACTTCAGATAGACCGCGCGTGGCGGCGAATCCAGCCTTCAGGCATTCGGGAAGCCCTGCGTCTCCACCGTGTAACCGGCAGCCGTCATCACCCGCATCAATTCCTTGTGGCCAACCTGCGCCATCTTCAGCGGCGGGTTCTTCTTCGGGTCCTGCTCGGCCTCGACCACGAACCAGCCCTCATAGCCATGGTCGGCGAAGCGCTGCACGATGGCGCCGAAATCCAGCGAGCCGTCGCCCGGCACGGTGAAGGCGCCGAGCGCCACGGCGTCAAGGAAGGACTGTTTCGTGCGATCGAGCTTGTCGACCACAGCCATGCGGACATCCTTCACATGGACATGGCTGATGCGCTTGTGGTGATTGTCGATGGCGCGCAGCACGTCGCCACCGGCAAAGGCGAGATGCCCGGCATCGAGCAGCAGCGGGATGCCCTCCCCGGAATGGCGCATGAAGGCATCGAGTTCCGGCTCGGTCTCGACTACCGCCGCCATATGGTGATGGTAGGAAAGCGGCATGCCTTGCTCGGCGCACCATTCGCCGAACTCGGTCAGGCGCCGGCCATAGGCCTTCATCTCGTCGCTGGACAGTTTCGGCTTGGTGGCCAGCGGCTTCGAACGATCGCCCTGGATCGAGCGGCCGACTTCGCCATAGACGATGCAAGGCGCGTTCACCGCCTTGAACAGGTCGATCATCGGCTGGATGCGATCCTTGTTCTTGCTCATCTCCTCATCGACCAGGGTGCCCGAGAACCAGCCGCCGCACAGCGTCACGTCGACGGCCTTGAGAATCGGCAGCATGACGGCGGGATCGTTGGGGAAACGCCGGCCCATCTCCATGCCGGTGAAGCCGGCCGAACGCGACTGGCGCAGGCACTCCTCCAGCGACACGTCATCGCTCAGTTCTGCAAGATCGTCGTTCCACCATGCGATGGGGGACATGCCCAGTTTGGCTTTCAAGTCGTCACTCCAGTTTCGTGTTTACCCTCCCCCTGGGGGGTCCTAAGCGAGAGGGCAGCGCCGACTTAGCATCAATCGCCAACGCTCTGCATCTGACGCTTCTCGTCATAGGCCTTGCGCGCCGCGTTGACCTGCGGCCGCGCAGAGACTTCCGGCACCGCCACATCCCACCAATGGCCGCCGGCATCGGTGGAGACCAGCGGGTCGGTGTCGATGACCAGCACGGTTGTACGGTCGTTCGGCTTCGCCTTCTGCAGCGCGCTTTCCAGCCCGGCGATCGACGGCACTTTCTCGGCGATCGCGCCCATGCTCGCCGCATGCGCCGCGAAGTCGATGTCGGGCAGGATCTCGTGGCGCGCGTCCTTCAGGAGATTGTTGAAGTTGGCGCCGCCGGTCGCCATCTGCAGCCGGTTGATGCAACCATAGCCACGGTTGTCGAGCAGCACGATGGTCAGCTTCAAACCGAGCATCACCGAGGTGGCGATTTCGGAGTTCATCATCAGATAGGAGCCATCACCGATCATCACGACGACCTCCTGGTCTGGTTTGGCCATCTTGGCGCCGAGCCCGCCTGCAATCTCGTAACCCATGGTCGAGAAGCCGTATTCGCCATGGTACGAACCGGGCGCGCCCGCCTGCCAGAGCTTGTGCAGTTCGCCCGGCAGGCCGCCGGAGGCATTCAGCAGCGTCACACTGGCGCCCATCGCCCGCTGCACCGCGCCGATCACCTGCGCGTCGGACGGGAACGCCGCATTGGTCGAGGCCGTCACTTTGGCCGCCTCGGCCTGCCATTCTTTCTTGCCCTTGGCGGCATTGTCGGTCCAGGCGCCAGGCGCCTTCCAGCCTTTCAGCGCGACACCGAGTTCTGCCAGGCCCTCGGCCGCATCGGCGACCAGCGGCAGCGCCCGGTGCTTGCCGGCATCGAAGGGCTGCACGTTCAAGCCGACGATGGTCTTGCCGGAATTCTTGAACAGCCCCCACGAGCCGGTGGTGAAATCCTGCAAGCGCGTGCCGATGGCAAGCACGACATCGGCTTCCTCGGCCAGCCGGTTGGCGGCCGAAGTGCCGGTGACGCCGACCGCCGCCATGTTGAGCGAATGATCGTCCGGAAGCGAGGATTTGCCGCCTTGCGTCTCGCAGACCGGAATTCCGGCGCCTTCGACGAATTTCGCCAGCTCAGCGGAAGCCTGCGAATAGAGAACGCCGCCGCCTGCGATGATCAGCGGCTTCTTCGCGCCCTTCAGCGCTGCGGCAGCCGCGGCAAGCTCTTGGCGGTCCGGGCGCGGCCGGCGCTGGCGCCAGGCCCGCTCGGCGAAAAAGCTCTCGGGATAATCATAGGCCTCGGCCTGCACATCCTGGCAGAGCGACAGCGTCACCGGGCCGCAATCGGCCGGATCGGTCAGCACCTGCATGGCGCGGTTGAGCGCCGGGATGATCTGCTCCGGCCGCGTGATGCGGTCGAAGTAGCGCGACACCGGGCGGAAGCAGTCGTTGACCGTCGCCGTGCCGTCGGAAAAGTCCTCGGCCTGCTGCAAAACCGGATCCGGGATGCGGTTGGCAAAGACATCGCCCGGTAAAAACAGCACCGGCAAGCGGTTGACATGCGCGAGTGCGGCGGCCGTCACCATGTTGAGCGCGCCGGGGCCGATCGAAGAGGTCGCGGCCATGAAGCGGCGGCGGAAATTGGCCTTGGCGTAGGCGATCGCCGCATGCGCCATCGCCTGCTCGTTGTGGGCACGGAAGGTCGGCAATTCGTCGCGCACCTGGTAGAGCGCCTCGCCGATGCCGGCGACGTTGCCATGGCCGAAGATCGCCCAGACGCCGCCAAAGATCGGGACTTTCTTACCGTGGATCTCGGTCATCTGGCGGCTGAGGAAGCGGGTCAGCGCCTGCGCCATAGTCAGGCGGATTGTCTTGCTCATGATAGGTTCCTCCGCAGTCCTTTTGCCGCGCCTTCTTATGCTGCTTTACGGCCACGCGCGGCAAGCCACGCTTCGGTCAGCTGTTCGAACCGTGACGCCATGTCGGCGACGGCTTCGTCATCCGACATCCTGCCGGCCAGCCATTGTTCGGCCGCATGGACGAAGATGGTGCGGCCGACGGCAAAGCCCTTGACGATCGGCGCCTTGGCGGTGGCGGCGAAGGCGGCCTCCAGCTCGTCCTGTGGCGCTTCCAACCCGAGTAGTACGACGCCCCGGCACCAGGGATCGTGCTTCAGGATGACGGCTTCGATCTTGGCCCATGCGCCGGCCGACGCCTGCGGCTCGAGTTTCCACCAGTCCGGCTTGATGCCGAGCGCATAAAGCTCTTCCAGCGCGCGCGGAATGGTCGTGTCGTCGAGCCTGCCGTTCTTGCCGGCGATGATTTCGACGAGAAGTTCCCGGCCGACCTTGCGCGCCGCCTCGAATAGCGAACGCAGCTTCTGCTGCTGCTCTTCCTTGAGATCAGCCGGATCGTCGGGATGGTAGAAGCACAGGCATTTGATGCAGTGGTCGACGGGCCATTCGACGAGCTGCGAGCCGATGTCCTGCGAGAATTCGAAGCGCAGCGGCCTCGATCCCGGCAGCTCCACCGGTCGTCCAAGCCAGGCGAACGAATGCCTGGCGAATTCGAACATCGCCTCACGTCCATGTTTCTCGTCGATCAGCATGCCGTAGCCGTCGCGGCCAGCGGCGACCTTCGCGGCGGCCTTGACCGCCAGCACCTTGAAATCGCGGATGCGCGCCGGATCGGCGCCGGCTTTCGCCGCCACATCCTCGAGCTGCACGCGATGGTCGCAGGCGAGCGCCATCAGCGAAGGAATGTCGCGCCGGCGGGTGGTCGCCCAATGGATGTGGTTGATCGCCTCATCCTTGCGCAGTGCCCGATGCTTGCTGCCGTTCCTGAGGAAGAAGCGCAGCTCCTCGAAGGTCGGATATTCCGGCGCGCACAGCAGCCGCGACACCGCGAAGGCGCCGCAGGCATTGGCCCAGGTCGCCGCCGTCGCGTGGTCTTCGCCGCCCAGCCAGCCGCGCAGGAAGCCCGACATGAAGGCGTCGCCGGCGCCCAGCACATTGTAGATCTCGATCGGAAAACCCTTGCCGACGACACCGTCCTCGAGATCGTCGCTGATTGGCCCGTCGTAGACGATGCAGCCCATGGCGCCGCGCTTCAAGACGATGGTGGCCGGCGACAGCGCGCGGATTGTCTTCAGCGCGCTCAGGCAATCATCGGCGCCCGAGGCGATCATGATCTCTTCTTCGGTGCCGACGATGAGATCGCAATCGGGCAGCACCGTCTTCAACTGGGCCGAAACCCGGTCGGATTTGACATAGCGCTCGAAGCCTTCGGCATGGCCGGCGAGGCCCCACAAATTGGGCCGGTAGTCGATGTCGAAGACCACCTTGCCGCCCTTGGCCTTCATGATGCGGATTGCCTTGCGCTGCGCGGCGTCGCTATTGGACCGCGAAAAATGCGTGCCGGTGACGACGATCGAGCGGGCCGAGGCGATGAAGGCCTCGTCGATATCCTCCGGCGCCAGCGCCATGTCGGCGCAGTCGCTGCGGTAGAAGATCATCGGCGAAACGCCTTCGCTCTCGACCGACAGCAGCACCAGTGCCGTCAATCGTTCCTTGTCTGTCTTCAGCCCGTCGGTGTTGACGCCTTCGCGCTTGAGCTGTTCGCGGATGAAGCGGCCCATTTGCTCGTCGCCGACGCGCGTCAGCAGCGCCGAGCGCAGGCCGAGCCTGGCCGTGCCGACCGAAATGTTGGCCGGGCAGCCACCGACCGACTTGGCGAAGGAGGTGATGTCCTCGAGCCGCGAGCCGATCTGCTGGCCATAAAGGTCGACGGAAGCGCGACCGATGGTGATGACGTCGAGCGGCGCCTGTCTGGAATCCACGGCTTCGCTCATTGGAACCTCCCGTCAGTCTTGTTGTCAGGAACAACATTGTTTGGGTAACACGCGCGAGCGGCAGCGTGATGCCGGCAATATGAAATAATAATTCCAATCCATAGTCAATATGGAATGAGCGTTCCCTGGCCTAAAATTGCCGGACCATGATCCCGAACCGCAGGACCGCGTAAGCGAAAATGGCTAGGTTTTCGGAAAGATCATGGTCAAAGAAGAAATGGCGCAGGGTCAGGCCTTGCGCTTGCGGCTGGCGTCGCGCCGCTTCTCGCCGACGCCGACGGTCAGCGCCATGGCCAGCGCCATCGTCGCCGACAGTGAACGGAAGCCGGCGAAATCAGCCTCGGCAACCTCGAACCAGACCCTCGCGAACTGGGCAAGCGGCGAAAACGAGCTGTCGGTGATGGCGACGATCGGCACGCCCTGTTCCGAAATGGTGCGTGCTTCCTCGATGGTCGCCGGCGCGTAGGGCGAGAAGGAGATAGCGATGACGGCATCCGCCGGGGTGGCGAAGGCGACCATCTCGGCGTTCAGGCCGGCGGCCGATTCGATCAGCTGGTTGCGGATCTTCAGCTTGCCAAGCGCATAGGCGATGTAGGTCGCCACCGGATAGGAGCGTCGCTTGGCCAGCACATAGATGGTCTGCGCTTTTGCCAGCAGCGAAATCGCCTCTTCCAGATGCGCGTCGTCCAGCGTGCGCGAAATGTCGTTGAGCGAGGTGCTGGCGGCGGCGACGAAGCCGTCGAAGATCGCGCGGTGTCCGGCGCCGCCCTCCGCCTTGGCGCGCAGCGCCTGCAGCCGCTCGTCATAGGACGAGTTGCGCTCGCGCAGCCGCTCGCGAAACACCTGTTGCAGGCTGGTGAAGCCGTCGAAGCCCAGCTGCTGGGCAAAGCGGATCAGGGTCGAGGGCTGCACGCCGGCCGAAGCGGCGATGCTGGCGGCGGTGCCGAAGGCTATATCGTCGGGATTGTCGAGCGCGTAGGCGGCGATCTGGGCGATACGCTTCGGCAGGCTTTCGCGCCGGTCCAGGATGGTGGAGCGCAGCGTCTCGAAGTCGCGAGGTACCCGTTCGTCCATCGTTGGCCCGTCCAAGCTTGTCCCAAGCGCGTCAGCGCGCTTTAGACCGTTTGATTCCATGCATGTCGTGGTCCCAAAACCGCTGCGCACTTTTGGGCGACATGCATTGGAAACGTCCTCTCTGCCCCATCATAACGGGCCTGCGCAAGAACGCCATAAAAAATGAGGCAGACATTCCATTCCAGGAAGAAATGGACTAATTCATCCATCCAGCGCTTCAGGCAATGGAGAAACGGAAAATGGTTGGCGTCGGTCTTATCGGCACGGGCTTCATGGGCAAATGCCATGCCATCGCGTGGAGTGCCGTCGGCGCCGTCTTTCCCGATGTCGCCAAGCCCAGGCTCGTCCATCTCGGCGAAGTCAATGAGGAGCTCGCCCGGCGCAAGGCCGGCGAATTCGGTTTCGCCAGGGCGTCCGGCGACTGGCGCGCCGTCGTCAACGACCCCGAGGTCGACATCGTCTCGCTGACCACGCCCAACCAGTTCCATCCGGAAATGGCCATCGCCATCCTGGAGGCTGGCAAGCATCTGTGGTGCGAAAAGCCGATGGCGCCGAGCTTTGCCGAAGCCGAGGCGATGGCTGCGGCGGCGAAGAAATCGGGCAAGGTCGCCGCGCTTGGCTACAACTACATCCAGAGCCCGGCCATCCGCCACATCGGCGCGCTGCTCGACGAGAAGATCATCGGCGAGGTCAACCATCTGCGCATCGAGATGGACGAGGACTTCATGGCCGATCCCAAGGCGCTGTTCTTCTGGAAGCACGAGGCCGCGTCAGGCTATGGCGCGCTCGACGATTTCGCCGTGCATCCGCTGTCGCTGGTCTCGGCGCTGTTCGGCCGCGTCGCAAAGGTCATCTGCGACATGGCCAAGCCCTATGCCGATCGCAAGCTGGCCGCCGGCGGGCGCCGCGCGGTCGAGACCTATGATATCGCCAGTGTCCTGATGCATCTGGAAAACGGGGTCGCCGGCACTTTGCTGGTCAATCGCTCGGCCTGGGGCCGCAAGGGCCGCATCGCCATCCAGATCTTCGGCTCGAAAGGGTCGATCCTGTTCGACCAGGAGCGGATGAACGAAATCCAGCTCTACGTCACAGCGGATCGCCCGACCGAGCAGGGCTATCGCACCATCCTGATGGCGCCGCACCACAAGCCCTACGATGCGTTCCTGCCGGCGCCGGGCCACGGCCTCGGCTTCAACGATCTCAAGATCATCGAATGCCATGAATTGCTTACCCGCCTTGCCGGCAAGCCGGCACGGCTCATCGAATTCGACGAAGGGCTGGAGATCGAGCGCACCGTGCACGCAATGGCCCGCTCGTTCGCGGAAAGGCGCTGGGTGGATGTGCGGTAGTCTCCGCTCGTCTCAACCGCTCACGGCGTTGGTCTCCCAGCCATCGACCCAGACCTGCCGCAAGCGGTCGCCTTCGCCCTTGAACCGCAGTCCGGTCGGCCGGCAGTCCTCGATGCGGTCGCTGCGGAAATTGCGGATGGCCTGGCGCAGCTCGCACCAGGCGACGATGTTGGCGTTCTCGGCATAGTAGATCAGCGCGATCGGGCGGACGAGGCGCTCGGAAGCACGGCCCATTTCGTCGCGGTAGGAAAGGTCGAGCTTCTCCTCGTCGCGGATGGCGCGGCGCACCAGCGCCAGGTCGATCGTGCCGGCCGAAGGCGCGGAAAAACCCCAGGCATGCAGCGCATTGGCCTCGAAGGTCTGGCGCAGAGGTTGCGGCACCGCGCCCGCGATCTTGGCACTGACGCGCTTGGCAGCCTGCTTGAGCTCGTCGTCTCCCGTGCGCTCGAGCAGCGCCAGCGACAGCACGATCGCCTCCATCTCCTCGATCGAAAACATCAGCGGCGGCAGGTCGAAGCCGGGCCGCAGTATGTAACCGATGCCACGCCCACCCTCGATCGGCACACGCATCGCCTGCAGCGCCGCGATGTCGCGATAGATCGAACGGACAGTCACTTCCAGCTGCTCGGCAATCATGGCCGCCGTCACCGGCTGCCGAGCCAGCCGCAGGATCTGAATGATCTCGAACAGGCGCGACGCCTTGCGCATTTTTTCACCTGATGTCGATCACAACTGACACACCATCGTCAGTTGGGCCAGCCTATAGGATCGTCTATCGATTTGAAAATCAACAGGTTCCGCTTCGGCTTGGCGGAGCGAGGCGGCAGGCAACTGACATGGGTTATGCGGAAAATCTCTGGCTTTTCTTTATCCTGCTGTTCGGCATCATCGCCGTGCCGGGCATGGACATGCTGTTCGTGCTGGCCAATGCGCTGACCGGCGGACGCGACAGGGGCCTCGCCGCAACGGGGGGCATCATGGTCGGCGGCATGGTGCACACGCTCAATGGGGCCATCGGCGTCGGCCTGCTCATGCATTTCGTGCCGATCCTGTTCAAGCCGCTGCTGATCGCCGGCGCCGCCTACATGGCCTTCATCGGCATCACGCTGATGCGCAGCTCCATCACCGTCGGCCAGGACGGCCCTGCTGGCAGCCGCACCGCCTGGAAGGCGTTTCGACAGGGGCTGGTGACCTGCCTGATCAACCCGAAGGCTTATTTGTTCGTGCTTGCCGTCTACCCGCAGTTCCTCAAGCCGGATTACGGCCCGATCTGGATGCAGGCAACAATAATGGGCCTGATGACGGTCGTCACCCAGGCCGCGATCTATGGCGGGCTCGCGGTCACGGCCGGCCGCAGCCGCAGCCTTTTGATAGCCAATCCGCGGGCGACCATTCTTGCGGGCCGGGCGGCCGGATTGCTGCTCTTCGCGGTGTCGGTGTTCACCGCATGGGAGGGACTGAGGGCGGCGTGATCTTCGTAGCGCCGCCCTTGGCTGATCGTCATCGCATCAGGCCGCGCCCTGCCGGTTTTCCAGCATGGCGCGGCGTGCCGAGCGGCGCCACTCGACGGCACCGGCAAGGCCGTGCAGCACGGTCTCGGTGGTCGCCCAGTCGATGCAGCCATCGGTGATGCTCTGGCCGTAGACGAGCGGCTTGCCGGGCACCACGTCCTGCCGTCCGGCGACGAGATTGCTCTCGATCATGACGCCGATGATACGCTCGTCGCCCGCCGCCACCTGCCCGGCGACATCGGTCGCGACCTTGGGCTGGTTCTCGGGCTTCTTGGCGGAGTTGGCATGGCTGACATCGATCATCAGCCGGGGCGCCACGCCGATGCGGGCGAGTTCCACCGCCGCCGCCTCAACGCTCGTCGCGTCATAATTGGGCTGTACGCCGCCGCGCAGGATGACATGGCAGTCGTCATTGCCGGCTGTCGCCGCAATGGCGCTGCGTCCGCCCTTGGTCACCGCCATGAAATGGTGCGGCTGGGCCGCCGACTTCACCGCCTCGCCGGCGATCCTGAGATTGCCGTCGGTGCCGTTCTTGAAGCCGACCGGGCAGGAGAGGCCGGAGGCGAGTTCCCGATGGATCTGGCTCTCGGTGGTGCGCGCGCCGATGGCGCCCCAGGCGACGAGGTCGGCGATGTATTGCGGTATCGTCATGTCGAGGAATTCGGTTGCCGCCGGCAGGCCGAGATTGTTGACGGCCGACAGCACGTTGCGCGCCATCCTGAGCCCCTTCTCGATGTTGAAGGAGCCGTCGAGGTCGGGATCGTTGATCAGGCCCTTCCAGCCGACCGTCGTGCGCGGCTTCTCGAAATAGACCCGCATGACGATTTCGAGCCGGTCGGACAGGGCCTCGCGCAGCGCCGCCAGACGGCTGGCGTAGTCCACGGCGGCGACCGGATCGTGGATGGAACAAGGGCCGACGATGACGACAAGCCGATCGTCGGCCCCCGTGAGGATGGAATGAATGGCGTTACGTGACGCGGCAACGGTGCGCGTCGCCGTCAGCGTGCGCGGGATCTCCCGCATCACCTGGTCCGGCGTGCTCAATTCTCGGATTTCCGTGACCCGGAGGTCGTCTGTGGTGGTCAACACGGCTTTCTGCTCCTGTTTGGAGACCTGCCGGCTGAAACAAAAAAGCCGCCAGGTCTGGCGGCTGTTCGGATACTTTTGCTGCAATCTTCAGATCGAGCGCAATCCTCCCGCCGCCAGCGAGCTGCTAAAGTACCGATACGTGGCGAACAGGTTGATCATGCGGCTCATATAGTCGAAGCGAAGGCGTTTGTCGATGGGGCTGATGGCTGCAGTTTGGAATGGTCGACCCCTCGCGATTTCGCGGCGGGCGTTTCGGCCAATTGGCAACGCATTCAGCCCGTAAGCGTATCTGCGGCATCGAGCAGTTCATCCGGCCCACGGGTCGAAAAGATCGATTCCAAACCCTTCGAAATCCTTCGTATTGCGAGTCGCCAAGGTGAGCTCACGCGCAATCGCTGTGGCTGCGATCAGGCCGTCCATCGACGACAGACCGCGACCGCGACGTTTCGCAAGGCCCATCAGGTCGCCCCAGGCCAAGGCAATTGGTTGGTCTACCGGAAGAACCCTCTGCTCGAAGCGCTGCGGCAGGTCCTCGGCGAGCCATTCGACCAATGCCTCGCGTTTACGGCCCTCATCCATGAGCACGACGCCGCGCCGGATCTCGGCGATCGACACGACGCTGATGAACGAGCGGTCCTCGTCAAGCTCGTGTAACCAGTTGAGAACGCGTGCGTCCGGCGCCGGTCTCGTCACCTCGGACAGGACATTCGTATCGAGCAGCAGCCTCACAGCGGCAGATCGCGCGGTTCATCGCGCTGACGTTCAAGGTCGAGGTCTGCGCCGCGCAGCGGCGAGTCCAGCAGGAACTCCGCAAGCGAACCCCTGCGCGCGGTCTTGCGCTGCCATTCTTCGGCCGAGACGACAACCACGCTTGGTTTGCCGTTTCTGGTGATTGTCTGAGGCGACGCCTGTGCGAGCTCGATAACCTCCGAGAGCCGGGCTTTTGCCCCGGCGACAGTCCAATTGGCATCTTTGGGCACTGGCAGCATTCTTATCCCCAATGACTAGTCTGACTATCTTGACTATATGGGAATGGCGATGCTGCCGCAACAGGGCGCCAGGCTGCTCGGTTGGGGCTACGCGGTCGGCACTACTCCGGCGAAGATCCTGCAACGCTTTGGTCATAATCGACCAGCGATCCGGTCATGACGCCCGATTGCGGGCTGACCATGTAGCTGATCAGCCGGGCGAGCTGGTCCGGCTTCACCAGCTGGCCCATCGGCTGCGCGGCTTCGGCCTTCTCCAGCCAGTTATCAGGCGCGTCGTGCCATTTCTTCTGCACGACGTCCTCGCCTTCCGTGTCCATCCAGCCGGGCAGCACGGCGTTGCAGCGGATGCGGTTGAAGCGATAGGCGTTGGCGACGTTCTTGGTCAGCGTCATCAGCGCGCCCTTGCTGGTCGAATAGGGCGTCAGGAACGACTGGCCGGCATGCGCCGACATCGACAGCACGTTGACGATCGAGCCGGGCGCCTTTTTCTCCAGCAGATGCGCCACCACGCCCTGCATCAGGAAAAACGGGCCGCGCACATTGGTGTCGAAGATCTGGTCGAAAAGCTCTTCGCTGGTCTCGACCAGCGAACCGCGCGCCGAGGTGGCGGCGGCGTTGACCAGCGCGTTGATGCTGCCGAAATGGGCGAGCGCGGTGGCGACCGCGCGCTTGCAGTCGGCCACTTTGGAAACGTCGGCGCTGATGAAGATGGCGTCGACGCCCAATTTCTTGAAGTGGGCGACAGCCTTGTCGCCCTTTTCCTGCGAGCGGCCGATGAGCGCCAGCGCCCGGCAGCCCTCGTCGGCCAGGGCCTCGGCGACGGCAAAGCCGATGCCTTGCGCGCCGCCGGTGACGATGGCGCGTGTTTCACGATTGCGACCGGCGGATGCGCTCATCACTCTGCTCCTGTGCCTTGATCCGGTTGTTACTTGTCGAGACGAACGGTCTTGCCCGTGGTCGCCGACTTCAGCGCCGCATCGGCGAGCTTCAGCGCCACCAGGCCATCGGCGCCGCTTGGTGCTGCCTTCTTGCCGGATGTCGCGGCGGCGATGAACGAAGCGATCTCGTTGGCATAGGCGTCGAGATAGCGGGTCATGAAGAAGTCGTGCAGCGGCGGGCGCGTATAGCCCTTCTCGTTGGCCAGTTCGATCGACACCGGCCGCTGATTTTCGGCCGCGATCATGCCCTTCGAGCCATGCACCTCGATGCGCTGGTCGTAGCCATAGGTGGCGCGCCGCGAATTGGAGATGACGGCCTGCTTGCCGGACGCGGTTTCGAGGATGACGCTGACCGAGTCGAAATCGCCGGCCTCGCCAATTTTCTTGTCGACCAGAACCGACGCATGGGCGCTGACCGCCACCGGCTCCTCGCCGAGCAGGAAGCGTGCCATGTCGAAATCATGGATGGTCATGTCGCGGAAGATACCGCCCGAGCGCTTGATGTAGTCGATCGGCGGCGCGCCGGGATCGCGCGAGGTGATGGTGACCATCTCGACCGTGCCGATGGCGCCGTCGTCGATCGCCTTGCGCACGGCGGCGAAGTGGGGGTCGAAGCGCCGATTGAAGCCGACCATCAGCGTTGCCTTGGCCTTCTCGACCACCGCCAGGCACTTTTCCACCCGCTTGACGTTGAGGTCGATCGGCTTCTCGCAGAAGATCGCCTTGCCGGCCTTGGCGAAACGCTCGATCAGGTCGGCATGGGTATCGGTCGGCGTGCAGATGACGACGGCGTCGATGTCCTTGGATTTTTCGATGGCGTCGATGCTGCGCACCTCGGCGCCATAGGCCGTCGCCAGCTCTTTGGCCGCCTTCTCGAAAGCATCGGCAACGGCCACCAGTTTGGCCTGCGGGTTGGAGCCGACGGCGCGGGCGTGGACCTTGCCGATGCGGCCGGCACCGAGGAGGGCGAAGCGAACAGTCATGGATATTTCCTCTGGGGGATGGGTTCGAGAGAGTTGTGTCTCCACCTTTCTGTCAGGGAAAGGTGGCAAGGGTGTTTTCCTGGCGCGGCGGATCGTCCCGGAAACCGGCTGCCTATGCCGCCAGTTCCGCCTCTCCGGTCTTGGCGCCGGTGATGTAGGAGACGATGTCTTGCCCGTCGGTGTTTTCCTTGCGCAGGTTGGCGACGATGCGGCCGCGCCGGAAGACGACGATGCGGTCGCAGAGGTCGAACACCTGGCGCATATTGTGGCTGATCAGGATGAGCGGCTCGCCATTGTCCTTCAGCGTGCGGATGATGTTTTCGACCTGCGCCGTCTCCTGCACGCCAAGCGCGGCTGTCGGTTCGTCCATGATGATCAGCTTGGAGGCGAAGGTGGCGGTCCTAGCGATCGCCACGCACTGCCGCTGGCCGCCCGACATGTGGCGGATGGTGTTGGATAAATTGGGGATTTTCACCGCGGTGCGCACCAGGGCGGCCTCGGTCGCCTTGCGCATGTATTTGCGGTCGAGGATCGAGAACGGCCCGAGATTGAACAACACCTTCTCGCGGCCAAGGAACAGGTTCGACGGCACGTCGAGATCGTCGGCCAGCGCCAGGTTCTGGAACACCGTCTCGATGCCCGCCTCGCGCGCCTCGATCGGACCGGTGAAATTCACTTCCTTGCCGTCGAACCAGACCTGGCCGTTGGTGCGCTGCTCGACGGCGGTGATCTGGCGCACGAAGGTCGATTTGCCGGCGCCGTTGTCGCCCATGATGGCGACATGCTCGCCCTTGCGCAGCTCGAAATTGGCGCCTTCCAGCGCATGCACGCCGCCATAGCGCTTGGTCAGGTTTTCGGTCTTCAGGACGATGTCTGTCATGGTCAAGCCCTCAATGCCCGCATACGCTGGCGCCACTGGTCGAGAACCACCGCGCCGACAATGATCACGCCCTTGACCATCTCCTGATAGTAGGCGTCGAGGCGCAGGAAGGTGAAACCGGAGATGATGACGCCGAAGATCAGCGAGCCGATCACCGTGCCGACGATCGAGCCGCGCCCGCCCGACAGCGAGACGCCGCCGATGACCGCCATGGCTATGGCGTCGAGTTCGTACATCACGCCCATGCCGGCCTGGGCGGTGAGGTTCTTGGAGGAGAGCACCACGGCGGCGAGCGCGGCGAGAATGCCGGCGATGACATAGACCAGGATCTTGTGGTTGGCGATCTTGATGCCCGACATGCGCGCGGCATCCTCGTTGGAGCCGATCGCGTAACAGTGCTTGCCATACCTGGTGTAGGTCATGATCAGCTGGAACAGCACGGCCAGCGACAGGAAGATGATGACGGGCATCAGGCCCTTGCCGATCGCGGCGAAGCTGTCGGTGGGAAACGAGATCGGCTGGCCCTTGGACCACCATTTGGCGATGCCGCGCGCGGTCACCATCATGCCCAGCGTGGCAATGAAGGGCGGAATGCGCGTGTAGGCAATCAACGCGCCGTTGACCAGGCCAGCAAGCAGGCCGCAGCCGACCGCGACAAGCAGCGGCACGATGACGGGCAGGTCGGTCCAGCCTTGCGCCAAAAACATCGCCTTGGGATTGGGATTGCCGTTGACGGTCGCCACCTGGGCGAAACTCATGGCTATCATCGCGGTCGCGCCGACGATCGAACCCGAGGACAGATCGATGCCGCCGGTGATGATGACTTGCGTGACGCCGATGGCGATGATGCCGACGATCGACACCTGCAGGATGATGATCTGCAGGCGCGCCTCGTTGAAGAGGCCTGAGACGTCGCTGCGGGTGTTGAACAGGAAGCTGTCGCCGAGAAAGATGCGGCCGATCAGTTCGAAGATGACGACGAGGATGACGAGCGCCAGGAAGACGTTGAATTCGGCCGGCCATGTGCGCTTCTTCGCGTCGTAGCTCACTCCGCCGACGCCATGGGATGTCTGTGACAATCTTCTATCCTCCGTCAGACGCGCTCGTCCGTCGGCCCCTTGCGGGTGCCGGTGAGCGAGCGGCGCCGTCTGCTGCCAGAGGGCGCCGCCCGTAAGGGCAGGCCCGCCGCTCAGTTCTTCTTCAGGAACTTGTCGATGTTGGCCGGGGTAACCAGCTGGAACGGAACGTAGACCTTGCGTTCGACCTTCTCGCCCTTGGACAGCTTCAGCGCGGCATCGAGCGCGCCCGCGCCCTGACCCGCCGCATCCTGGAACACCGTCACCTTCAGGTCGCCCGCCTGCATCGCGACAAGCGCGTCCTGCGTGGCGTCGACACCGCCGACTACAACGGTCTTCATGTCGATGTTGGCGGCCTTCATCGCCTGGATGGCGCCGATCGCGCTTTCGTCATTGTTGGCGATGACGCCATCGAACTTCTTGCCGGTCGACAGCCAGTTGGTCATCAGGTTCTGGGCCTGGTCGCGATCCCAGTTCGAGGTCTGCTTGTCGATGATCTTGATGAAGCTGCAGTCCGGCGTGGCGATCACGTCCTCGATGTCCTTCGTGCGCTGAACGGCCGCCTGGTTGGAAAGCTCGCCCATGATCACGTAGACATTGGCTTCCTTCTTGCCGGCTTCCTTGAACAGGCGGCAGACTTCCTTGGTTTCGAGCGTGCCGGAATCGGCCTCGTTCGAGGCGACGAAGGCCTGGTTGTCGGGCAGCGTGTCGACATTGACCGGCTGGCGGTTGACATAGACCAGCGGGATCTTGGCCGCGGCGGCGGCGTCCGACATCGCCTGCGTGGCCGAGGTGTCGACCGGATTGACGATGATGGCGTCGACGCCCGAAGCGGCGAAGTTCTTGATCTGATCGAGCTGTTTGGCGACGTCGTTCTGCGCGTCCTCGACCTGCAGCTCGACGCCGCTCATGCCCTTGGCCTGCGCGATCATGCCGTTGCGCAGCACGGTCAGGAAGTTGTCGTCGAACTTGGCCATCGAGACGCCGATCTTGGCGGCAAAAGCCGATGAACTCATTAGCGCCGCGAAGGCGACGCCCAAAAGCAGTTTCTTCATTGTATCTCTCCTCCACTTTTGGTGTCCGGTTGCACCGATCTCTCCGGAATCCCCGATCTCCCCGGGGAATCTCTCCCTGATGTCATTTCGTCCCGCTCGGCATGCCCTGCATGGGCTGTAACGCCAAACCGTCCGTTTGAAACAGACGTTACGGAACGAAAGAACCAAAATACACTATTGGTGAAATATTTATTCCATTTTTTCGCCAAACGTCAAGGGCGATTCCAAAACAGGACGCGCGATTTTGGCCAATGCTGACAAGGCGTAAACGGCACTGGTGAGCGAGCGCCGGCCACGCCGCGCTCCCTGGGGATGGTTGACAGCAATGTCCGATTGCCGCCGTGGTGACTTTCAGAAGTGCCAGATGTCTCTTTGCCGCAAGAGATCGAGCGGCGCTCGCCAGACCCTGTAGGCCGCTGCCTGTTTGATCTGCTGCTCGGCACAGAGGTGACCGTTGGCCTCGAAGAAGGCCTCGATGCGCCTTCGAGCAAAGAGCTTTCTGCCCCTCGTGTTGTAGTTGCGGATCGGCAGCCGATGGCGGCGGATAGTCCTTCCACCTTCCGACAAGGCTATGCCAATGCAGAATTGCTCCGGCGTATGGGCCCTCACCAGACCGATCATTTGTTCCATGGTTTGATAGGCGTCTGTCAGTGCGGGAATGTTGGCGTTGTGGACGCCAAGGACGCCGCTGTTCCACATAGGCTCGCTCCCGGTCAGTCTACGGGTTCCTAGCAAACAGCCCTTTTCTTCAAGGGTTCGATAGGCGGGCTTTGGCTTGCCTTCGCATTTTCTCATGATTGAAAGCGACGGGGAGATATCACTGAAGCAAGTCGAGATATCGCCAGTGGGATACATGTCCGCATCCATGAAAAACAGGCGTTCACATCGCCTCAATATATCGATGATGCCGGCTGCTTTGATGCCGAACAGATACCGATTGCCAAAGGACATCTCGGTCATTCTCTCGGCTGTAAGCTCGATCACATCGATGGGATATCGCCGGAAAATTGCCGGCCTGTCGGTCAGCACGGTAATTTTTGCCCCCGGACAATAGTGCAGCAGGCGAAGGCCGCTGAACAGCGCTCCGAAAGCATAGAGAGCGTCGTCTCCAAACGCGACATACCCAAATCTATCCCTGCCCATCGGGCATATATATCAGATATCGCGTATATATCAGATGCCTATCGGCGGCCGGATTCTGCGTCGTCCGGCGCCTGCTCGCGGAAAAGGAGCGGAAGCCGATCTCGCGCGGTTCGTGGCCATGGAAGCGGTGGCTGCCGACGAACAGCGCGACCTGCCCGGCCGTTTCGCCGCTTTCGAGATCATCCAGGCCGCGGCCGGAGCAAGGAGCGAAGCGGCGCTGACCCGAGGATCCCGAAGGGGCGGGTGCCTTCGCCAATCTCCCACGTCCGCAACAAGGCAGAGTGCGCCGTCTCTAACGCCTATTCGAACACGATCGCCTGCAGCGCGCCGCCATTGCGTTTCAGCCAATCCTTGCAGCGGTCGGTGTCGGAGCAGAGTTTTTCGCACAATTTCCAGAATTTCGGGCCGTGGTTCATCTCCTTGAGATGCGCCACCTCATGCGCGACGAGATAGTTTATGATTGGCTGAGGCGCCATCATGATGCGCCAGGAGAAGGACAGGTTGCCTTCCGAGGTGCAGGAGCCCCAGCGGCTGGAGGTGTCCTTGTAGCGGATCGCCTTGGCGCGCTTGCCGAGCGCCTCGGTGTGTTTGATCACCAGCTTCTCGATTTCCTTCTTGGCCTCGCGCTTCAGGAAATCGGCGATGCGGCGCGGCAGATGCACACGGTCGCCGTGCACGACCAGCAGCGGGCCGCGCTCGTCGCGCGATATGGTAACGGTGCCGCGCTTTGACGGTTCGTGGACAATGCGATGCGGGACGCCCCGGATCGGGATCCTGATGCCCGGCCGCACCTGCGGGCGCGTCGGCACCTTGGCCAGCCGCTGTTCAAGCCAGTCCTGGTGGCGCTCGAGGAACCGATCCACCTCGCCGCGGCGCAGGCCCGGCGGAACGGTGATGCGCAGGCCCTGGCCGCCGGAATCGATGCGCAGCGTCAGGCGCCGCGCCCTGGCACTCTCGACGATCTTGAGGGGCAGCGTGCGGCCGGCGACGCAATATTCTCGCTCCACGACGGGCGTGGGCTTGGGCTTCGTCAGATTGCGGAAGAACCCGATGGTCATGGGTGGACGATACGCGATTCGAGGAAAACGACTAGAACAAAAAAGAAACGGCGCCGCTCGCGCGACGCCGTCTTTTACGCAAGGCCCTGTCGCCGGGCCTCAGTCGTCAAGCAGGTTCGAGCCCTTGCCGCGCTTGGTCGGGGTCGTGCCGGTGCTCGGGTCGGTCTTCGCCGGCGCGGTCGACTTGTGGCGGTTCGCCATGAAGCGATCGAACTCGTCCTGATCCTTGGCGCGACGCAGTTCGCGGGCATAGTCGTCGAACTCGGTCAGCATGTCGTCGAGCTTGCGGCGTTCCTCGGCGAGGCGCTCAAGCTCCTTTTCGCGCCAGTCGTCGAAAGCGACGTTGCCGGTGCGGGCGGAGCCATTGCCCCAGCGCGCGGCCTTGTCGGAACCGCGGCGGCAGCCGGCGAAGATGCCGTCTGTGGCGCGGTTGACGTCGCGCTTGAAGCCGTCGAGCCGGTCGCCCCAGATGATGTAGGCGAGCATGGCGAAGCCTAGCGGCCAGAACACCATGAAGCCGATCACCATCAACGCGATGGTTGCCGGCGTCCAGGCCGGGCGGATCAATGCAGATGTGTTCATTTTCTCCCATTCCTTCGGTTGGAGACAGCCAGAACCGGCTGCGTGGAATCGAAATGGGAAGAGGAAAACGGCGATTCAAGACAATGTCCGCCAAAACCGGACAAGGGGCTGAAATGATTATCGCTTTTTGAGCCTGTCGAGGAAAAGCACGACCAGCCCGGCGATCAGGCCCCAGAATGCGGCGCCGACGCCGAACAACGTCAGCCCGGAAGCGGTGACGACAAAGGTGACGGTGGCGGCCATGCGGTCGCCCTCGTCCTTCAGCGCGATCGCCAGCGCATTGGCGAGCGAGGCCATCAGCGCAAGACCCGCCACCAGCACGATCAGGCTCTGCGGCAGGACGGCGAAGATCGCCACCAGCGACGCGCCGAAAATCGCGAAGACGAGATAGGCGAGTGCATAGAACGGCCCGGTCTTCCAGCGCTCGGCGGGGTCGGAATGGACGTCCGGCCCGGTGCAGATCGCCGCCGAAATCGCCGCCAGATTGGTGGTCGAACCGCCAAACGGCGCCGACAGCAGTGAAAAGAGGCCGGTGACGCCGATCAACGGGCCGGGCTCCGGGTGGTAGCCTGCGGCGCGCAGCACGGCGAGGCCCGACAGGTTCTGCGAGGCCATGGTGACGAGATAGAGCGGCAGCGCCAGGCCAATCATCGCCTTGGCGGTGAAGTCGGGCGCAATCAGCGTCAGCGTCGACAGTTCCGGCGTCGGCAGGCCGCCGACGCGGCCGGTGAGAAACGCGGCAAGACCGCCGCCGATCAGCACCGCCAGCACCGACAGCGCCGGATTGAACAGCCTGATGACGAAGAAGGCCGCGATCAGCGGCAGGATCAGCCAGGGGTCGACAGGAACCGTCTTGACCGCATTGAGGGCGAAGGTGACGACGATGCCGGCCAGCATGCCGGAAGCGACCGAGGGCGGTATCCTGGAGATCAGTTGCGTCAAAGGCCGAAACAGGCCGGTGGCGATCAACAGGATGGCTGTGACGATGAAGGCGGCGACGGCCTCATTGATCGAAAAGCCGCTCGACGCCGCCATCAGCGCCAGACCCGGCGTCGACCATGCCGTGATGACAGGCATCCTCGTGCGCCAGGACAGCCACAGGCTTTCGATCGCCATGGCCAGGCAAATGGTCGTCACCCAGCTCGCCGTCTGAATTTGCGTCGCGCCGACCGCGTGGGCGGCGGCAATGACGATGGCAAGCGTGCCGCCGAAGCCGACGATAGCCGCGACAAAGGCGGAGATCGGTATGGAGAGGCGCATCGTCACGTGCTCCGCCCGGCTCCTCGGTCGACCATGTCGCCGACCGACCGCACCAGCATGTCGAGGTCCTGTGGCCGTGACAGGCGGTGGTCGCCGTCGGGAATCAGCGACAGTGTGACATCGTCGGCCGGTAGCAGGCTGACCAGTTTCAGCGCGTGGCTGGACGGAACGTCCGCATCGGCCAGGCCTTGCAGGATGTGGACCGGGCAATGCGTGTCGATCGGCCCGGTCATCACCCGATTGTCGCGCCCGTCCTCGATCAAGGCGCGCGTATAGATGTAAGGCTCCGTTGAATATTCGGAGGGCTCGGCGAAGAAACCCTTTTCGGCGAGGTCGCGCTTCTGCGCCGCGGTCAGCACGGGCTCGACCAGTTCACTGGTAAAATCCGGTGCCGGCGCCAGCAGCACCAAGCCGACAACATTGGTGTCGCCGGTTTTGCGCAATTCCTGCACCATGCGCAGCGCGATCCAGGCGCCCATCGAGGAGCCGACCAGGATCTGATTGCCACGGGTGAAATGCCGGAACACGGCGAGGCTTTGCGAAAGCCACGTCGAGATCGTGCCGTCGGCAAATGCGCCGCCGGATTCGCCGTGACCGGAATAGTCATGGCGCAGGAAGCCGCGGCCTTCTCTTGCCGCCCAGTCCGACAGCGTCTGTGCTTTGGTGCCCAGCATGTCGGACTTGTAGCCGCCCAGCCAGACGATGCCGGGCGCCGAGCCCGCCGTATGGCGCACCGCGATGCGCGATCCCCCAACGTCCAGAAAGATCGGGGCATCGAGAAAGGTGGGGGGCGTGGCGGTCATGGCTATTTCCTCAGGCCCCTCTTCTGGCACGGGGTTCTTGTGGCACAGCCACAGGTGTGACGAAAAGTGCTCGCACCGTTTCTTTGTTTGGTGCAGGCAGTGATCAGGGTGATTTCCTGTCAATGCTGTGCTATTGACTTCGCCCGCGCGCTTCCCACATTGGCGCGTCCACACATCAGACCGACAAAACCCGGAACGAAACGGCCAAGGAGACCACGACCATTCGCAGACCTTTCAAAGCAGCGGCGCCGACCAAGGATGGGCCGCGCTCCAACCGTGACATCCGGGTTCCCCGGGTCCAGCTTATCGACGCCGAAGGCCAGAACCGCGGCGATGTTTCCATAAACGACGCATTGCTGCTCGCCGAAGAGGTCGGGCTCGATCTCGTCGAAATATCGCCCAATGCGGTGCCGCCCGTCGTAAAAATTCTCGATCTCGGCAAGTTGAAATACGCCAACCAGAAGAAGGCGGCCGAGGCGCGCAAGAATCAGAAGGTCATCGAGATCAAGGAGATCAAGATGCGCCCGAACATCGACAGCCATGACTACGAGACCAAGATGAAGGCGGTCCGCCGCTTCTTCGAGGAAGGCGACAAGGTCAAGCTGACGTTGCGCTTCCGCGGCCGCGAGATGGCGCATATGGAGCTCGGCATGCAGCTTCTGAACAAGGTGCGTGAAGAAGTGGCGACCATCGCCAAGGTCGAGGCGGAGCCGAAGCTCGAAGGCCGCCAGATGATGATGGTGCTGGCGCCGCGCTAAGCCTGCCTTTGCCTGAAACGCCCGGGATCACGCCCCGGTCACGAAAAGGTTAGGCGCGGCATCGCGCTCCAAATTCGCCCGAATTGTGCTACAGGGCGTCCCGACGATCGGCGGGATGCCTGTTTTTCGGCCACGGTTGCGATCGCCGGCTCTGTTTTTGTGCATGTCGTCAGCCCAGAACCGGGGCCACTTTTGGGCGACAGGCATCAGGCTCCTCGACGATCGGATTCCTCCCTTGGACAATGAATTGAAATATGGGCTGGGCAACTATCAGCAGATGCGCAGGCTGGTGCTTGCCGTGCTGGTGGCGGTGCTGTTCCTGGCGCTGCTGTTCGGCCAGTCGACCTTCCCGCCCGACACGCCGGTGCATGAAACGATCGAGATGTTCGGCGTGTTGCTGATCTTCCTCGGCATCGTCGGACGCCTTTGGGCGACGCTCTATATTGGCGGGCGCAAATCCGCCGAGGTGGTGACCGGCGGGCCCTACTCGATCACCCGCAACCCGCTCTACGTGTTCTCGACAGTGGCCGCGGCGGGCGTCGGCGCCCAGATCGGCTCGTTTTCCGGTGTCATCCTGTTTGCACTGCTTTGCGCCGGTGCCTTCCACATCGTGATCCTGCGCGAGGAGAAATTCCTCAAGGAAGCGCTCGGCGCCCCCTATGCCGCCTATCTGGCGAAAGTGCCGCGCTTCTTCCCCAACCTCTCGCTCTACCAGGAAGGCGACACCGGCAGCTTCAAGCCGCGCCTGCTGTTGACCACCTTGCTCGACGGGTTGGTGTTCCTCGTCGCGCTGCCGGCCTTTGAACTGATCGACGGCGCCCAGCAGTCCGGCATGCTGCCGGTATGGTTCACGCTGCCCTGAGACGTGCGCCGCGGTGGGTGTTGCACAGCCGCGCGCTTTGACGTATAGGACCGCCGTTCAAGAAAACCGCCCGGCAGGGCATGCCGTGGCGGTTTCATTTGCTTTTCGGGCTTTGGTCGGCCCGGAGCGAACAAGAAGCGCGATAGTGCGCCAACAATACGGAGTAGCAAAATGCCCAAGATGAAGACCAAGTCGGCCGCCAAGAAGCGGTTCAAGATCACAGGTACGGGTAAAGTCCTGTCGGCTGCGGCCGGCAAGCGTCACGGCATGATCAAGCGTTCCAACAAGTTCATTCGAAATGCCCGCGGCACGATGGTTCTGGCTGAACCGGATGGCAAGAAGGTCATCAAGAATTTTCTGCCGAACGGCCTCTGAGCATTCGGTTTCAGGAACAGCGTTTAAGGAGATCATGATATGGCACGCGTAAAGAGAGGCGTCACCGCTCACGCCAAGCACAAGAAGGTCCTGAAAGCCGCGAAAGGCTTCTACGGCCGCCGCAAGAACACCATCCGCATCGCCAAGCAGGCGGTGGAAAAGTCGCTGCAGTACGCTTACCGCGACCGCAAGAACCGCAAGCGCTCGTTCCGTGCGCTGTGGATCCAGCGCATCAACGCCGCGACCCACGAGCACGGCCTGACCTATGGCCGCTTCATCGACGGCCTCAACAAGGCCGGCATCGAGATCGATCGCAAGATCCTGTCCGACATGGCCATCCATGAGCCACAGGCTTTCGCCGCCCTGGTCGCCAAGGCCAAGGTCGCGCTCGAATATCTGAAGAACACCACGCCGAACGCTTTTGAAAGCGCTGTCGCCTAAGACCAGCGCTTCCCAAGCATTCGCAATTCTGATTTTGGGGAACCCGCGCTGGCACGGCTGGCGCGGGTTTTTCTTATGCCTGATGTAACCAAAATGGTGACACCGAAACCAAAATGGTATCGGTCGCCGATCGAGAGAGTTTCGCCGTGAACGCCACCGCTGGAAATCTTGAAACCCTGGAAGCTTCACTGCTTGCCGACATCGCCTCGGCCGCCGACGAACCGGCTATCGAGGCCGTGCGCATCGCTGCGTTCGGCAAGAAGGGCACCGTGTCCGAGATGCTGAAAACGCTTGGCGCCATGACCGCCGAGGAGCGTCAGGTGAACGGCCCCGCCATCAACGGCCTCAAGAACCGGGTCACCGAGGCGCTGACGGCTCGCAAGGCCGAATTGAAGGACGTCGCCATCGCCGCGCGCCTGGCCGCCGAGAAGGTCGACGTGACCCTGCCGGTGCGGCAATCGCCGGCCGAGCGCGGCCGCATCCATCCGATCAGCCAGGTCATCGACGAGATCGCGGCGATCTTCGGCGATCTCGGCTTCGCCATCGCAGAAGGTCCCGATATCGAGACCGACTATTACAATTTCACCGCGCTGAATTTCCCGGACGGCCATCCGGCGCGCGAGATGCACGACACATTCTTCTTCCAGCCGGATGAGAAGGGCGAGCGCAAGCTTTTGCGCACCCACACCTCACCGGTGCAGATCCGCACAATGGAGAAGCAGAAGCCGCCGATCCGCATCGTCATTCCGGGCAAGACCTACCGGCAGGATTCCGACGCCACCCACTCGCCGATGTTCCATCAGGTCGAGGGACTGGTGATCGACAAAACGGCCAACGTCGCCAACATGAAATGGGTGCTGGAAGAGTTCTGCAAGGCGTTCTTCGAGGTGCCCTCGGTCAAGATGCGCTTCCGGCCGTCCTTCTTCCCGTTCACCGAGCCAAGCCTCGAGGTCGACATCCAGTGCGACCGCTCGCGGCCCGGCGAAGTGCGCTTCGGCGAAGGCTCCGACTGGATGGAGATCCTCGGCTGCGGCATGGTGCATCCCAACGTGCTGCGCGCCGGCGGGCTCGATCCCGACGAGTATCAGGGCTTTGCCTGGGGCATGGGCATCGACCGCATCGCCATGCTGAAATACGGCATGCCGGACCTGCGCGCCTTCTTCGACGCCGATGTCCGCTGGCTGTCGCATTACGGTTTCCGGCCGCTCGACATGCCGACACTGTTTGGGGGCCTAAGCGCATGACAGCGCCCCACGCCGGCGGCTGTCGTTGCGGCGCCGTGCGGTTCGAGGCTTCGGCCGAACCGCACCACGTCAGCTATTGCCATTGTGGCGATTGCCGGCGAGCCAGCGGCGCGCCGGTGTCGGCCTTTGTCGGCTTCCCGGTCGACAAGGTGATGTTCACCGGCAAGTCGCTGAAGATGTACGAGAACGGTCCGGTGACGCGCTCGTTCTGCGCCATCTGTGGTTCGCCGATCGCCTATGTCGACGACCGGCTTGAAGATGACATCTATTTCATGCTCGGCGCGATGGACATGCCGGCCGCTTTCACGCCGACGCAGCATGCCTATGTAGGCGAGCAACTCCCTTTCCTGCACATGTCCGACGACTTGCCCAGACATCTGAAAACAAGCGTCACAAGACCAGACGGAACAGTCCCATGAAATTCACCCTCTCCTGGCTCAAGGATCATCTCGAGACCGACGCCACGCTCGACGAGATCGTGGAGCGGCTGACCTCGATCGGCCTCGAAGTCGAGCATGTCGACGACAAGTCAGGCCTGAAACCCTTTGTCATCGCCAAGGTGTTGACGGCGGTGCAGCATCCCGACGCCGACAGGCTGCGCGTGCTCACCGTCGATACCGGCGACGGCAAGCCTCCGGTGCAGGTCGTCTGCGGCGCGCCGAACGCCCGCGCCGGGCTGATCGGCGCCTTCGCCGCGCCCGGCACCTATGTGCCCGGCATCGACGTGACGCTGACGGTCGGCAAGATCCGTGGCGTCGAAAGCCATGGCATGATGTGTTCCGAGCGCGAGTTGGAACTGTCGGACGAGCACAACGGCATCATCGACCTGCCTGCCGATGCGCCGGTCGGCGCCAGCTTCGCGTCCTACGCGCATCTCGACGATCCGGTCATTGAGATCAATTTGACGCCGAACCGCCCGGACGCGACCAGCGTCTACGGCATCGCCAGGGACCTGGCGGCGAGCGGGCTCGGCACGCTGAAAAGCGGTGCGGTCGAGGCGATCCCCGCCAAGGGCGAGACGCCGGTCAAGGTGGTGATCGAGGCGCCGGAGCTTTGCCCCGGTTTCGCTCTGCGACTGGTGCGCGGCGTCAAGAACGGCCCGTCACCGAAATGGCTGCAGCAGAGGCTGATCGCCATTGGTCTGAGGCCGATCAGCGCGCTGGTCGACATCACCAATTACGTCACTTTCGATCGCGGTCGGCCGCTGCATGTGTTCGATGCCAGCAAGGTTGCGGGCAATCTCGTCGTGCGTCGCGCGAAGGATGGCGAGCGGGTGCTGGCACTCGACGGCCGCGAATACACGCTGACGCCGGAGATGTGCGTCATCGCGGACGATGATAGCGTCGAATCGATTGCCGGCGTGATGGGCGGCGAGCATTCGGGCTGCGACGAGAACACATCGGACGTGCTCATCGAATCGGCGCTTTGGGATCCGATCACCACCGCCCGCACCGGCCGCGCGCTCGGCATCATCACCGATGCGCGCTACCGCTTCGAGCGCGGTGTCGATCCTGAATTCATGGTGCCGGGAATCGAACTTGCGACGAGGCTGGTGCTCGATCTCTGCGGCGGTGAGCCGGCGCAGACCGAGGTCGTCGGCTATGCCGGGCATGTCGACAAGATCGTTTCCTTCCCGCTGTCTGAGGTGACGCGGCTGACCGGGATCGAGGTACCGAAGGCGGAATGCCTCGAAATCCTGTCGCGCCTCGGCTTCAAGCCTCAAGGGTCGGGCGATGTCGTCGATGTGGCGGTGCCGTCCTGGCGTCCGGATCTCGACGGCAAGGCCGACTTGGTCGAGGAAGTGATGCGCATCCACGGCGTCGACAACATCGCACCGCAGCCGCTCGGCGCGCATGACGCGGTCAATTCGAAGATTTTGACCACGCTGCAGGTCCGTACCCGCACCGCCAAGCGCGCGCTTGCCGTGCGCGGCATGATGGAGGCCGTCACCTGGTCGTTCATCCCGGCCAAACACGCCGAACTGTTCGGCGGCGGCCAGACGGCGCTGAAACTCGCCAACCCGATCGCCGCCGACATGTCCGACATGCGGCCGTCGCTGCTGCCGGGGCTGATCGCAGCCGCGCAGCGCAATGCCGACAAGGGCATTGGCGACGTGGCGCTGTTCGAGGTGTCGGGCACCTATGAGGGCGACGGCGCCGACCAGCAGCGGCGCGTGGCCGCCGGCGTGCGCCGCGGCACCGCTAAGCTCGACGGCTCCGGCCGCAACTGGGCCGGCAATTCAGGCCCGGTCGGCGTGTTCGACGCCAAGGCCGATGCGATCGCGGCACTCGAAGCCTGCGGCGCGCCGGTAGACCGGCTGCAGATCGAGGCGGGCGGTCCGGCCTGGTACCATCCCGGCCGTTCCGGCACGATCAAGCTCGGGCCGAAGACCGTGCTCGGCACGTTCGGCGAGTTCCATCCCAAGACAATGGAAGGGCTCGACGTTTCCGGCCCGCTCTGCGGCTTCGAAGTGTTCGTCGACGCCGTGCCCGAGCCGAAGGCCAAGCCGACCAAGACCAAGCCGAAGCTGGAGCTCTCCGCCTTCCAGGCGGTGAAGCGCGATTTTGCTTTCGTCGTCGACAAGTCTGTCGAGGCCGGTGCGCTTGTTCGCGCCGCATTGGCAGCCGACAAGAAGCTGATCACTGGCGTCTCGGTGTTCGACATCTTCGAGGGTGCATCGCTCGGCGCCGACAAGAAATCGATCGCCATCGAAGTATCGATCCAGCCGGTCGAGAAGACACTGACCGACGAGGATTTCGAGGCGCTGGCCAAGCGCATCGTCGAGAATGTCGGCAAGCAGACCGGCGGTGTGCTGCGCGCCTAGAGGATTGCGCAGTGATGGCGAATCGCCCTCCAAAGGGCGATGGACCATCTGCGCTATTCCGGGCTGCCGTTCGAAGCACAGCGCGCGGCGTTTCTCGACATCGTTTCGAGCGATGCGCTCGTCAGCGAAGCACTGCTGCGTGCCCGTGCGCTCGATCTTCCGAACTGGCTGGTGGTCTCCGGCGCGCTCTACAACAGCGTCTGGAACCATCTGACCGGCAAGCCGTCGGGCTACGGCATCAAGGACGTTGATCTCTTCTATTTCGATGATCGTGATCTGTCCTATGAGGCGGAGGACACTGTGATCCGCCGGGCCGCGCTGCATTTCGAGGGGTTGGCGCTGCCGGTCGAGGTTCGCAACCAGGCGCGGGTGCATCTGTGGTATCCGCAGAAATTCGGGCAGCCCTGCCCGCGCTATACGAGCTCGAGCGAGTCGGTCAGCCATTTCGCCTCGAAGACGCATGCTGTGGGCGTCCGATACGGCGCTGATGGCCAGCTGGAGCTGGTGGCGCCGTTCGGGCTGGACGATATTTTTTCGTTTCGCATCACCCCCAACCGGGTGATGGACAATCAGCGCACACATGAAGCGAAAGGCGCGCGGGCGCAGAGGAACTGGCCGGAGATTTGTGTGGTGCCTTGGTAGGATAGTTCTGGGCGAGGCGCCCCCCTCTGCCCGGCAGGGCAGAGGGGGGGCGCCTCGTGCAGCCTTCTCAACATAGAGGCGCCGGAGCACCCCTACCCATTCACCAGCGTCAGCAACTCCTCCGTATAGCGCTTGCCCATCACCTTGTCCGGCGACAGCGCATCGCCGATCGCCGCCACTTCCGCCGCGCTCAGCGCGATCCCGGCCGCCGCCGTGTTCTGCTCCAGATGGCGGATCTTTCGTGCCCCGGGGATTGGCACGATGAAATCGCCCTGGTGCAACACCCAGGCGAGCGCCAACTGCGCCGACGTAACGCCCTTTTCTGCGGCCATCTTCTCCAGAGTGGCGACCACCTTGGCATTGGCCGCCATGGCATCCGCCTGGAACCGTGGCAAGGTGCGGCGCCAGTCGCCGTCGTCAAGCGTTTCCGGCCTGGCGATGGTGCCGGTCAACAGGCCACGGCCGAGCGGGCTGTAGGGGACGAAGCCGATGCCGAGTTCGCGGCAGACGGCCAAAACCTCGTCTTCCGGGTCACGGCTCCACAGCGAGTATTCGCTCTGCACGGCCGCGATCGGATGCACGGCATGCGCCCGGCGGATGGTGGCGGCACTCGCCTCCGAGAGACCGAGCGCGCGTACCTTGCCCTCGCGCACCAGTTCGGCCATGGCGCCGACCGTGTCCTCGATCGGCACGTTGGGATCGACCCGGTGCTGGTAGTAGAGGTCGATGACATCGGTGCCCAACCGCTTCAGCGAGGCTTCGGCCACCGCCTTGACGTGCTCGGGGCGGCTGTCTACGCCGGCCATGCGGTCGAGGCCCGTGCCTTCCTCCTGAATCTTGAAGCCGAATTTGGTGGCGATCGTCACTTTGCTCCGCACCGACTTCAGCGCCTTGCCGAGCAGGATCTCGTTCTCGTAAGGACCATAGACTTCCGCCGTGTCGAAGAAGTTGACGCCGATCTCGACGGCGCGATGCAGCGTGGCGATCGCCTCTGCCTCCGGCTGGCCGCCATAGGCGAAGCTCATGCCCATGCAGCCGAGGCCGACGGGATAGACGTTCAGTTCAGTTCCTAGCTTGCGGGTTTGCATCACGCGTCTCCTTGTTGTGATGGCTAGGAGATAGCGTCTTGCCTTATGTTCGATAATTGGTTCATCTGTGCACGGGTCGTTCTAAGAAATAGATCAATGAACCGAGCACATCTTTCACAACTCGCAGTGCTGGCAACCGTGGCCCAATGCGGCAGTTTTCGCGGTGCGGCGAGGGAATTGGCCATCGCGCCGTCGGCGGTCAGCCATGCCGTGTCCAGCCTGGAGGCGCGACTTGGCGTGCGGCTGCTGGCGCGCAGCACGCGTAGCGTCGCGCCGACCGAGGAAGGCGCGCAGTTGCTGGAGCGGCTGCGCCCGGCGCTATCCGAGATCGACCTGGCACTGGAGACGGCGGTCGAGGCGCGCGACCGGCCGGCCGGGACTCTGCGGCTCAGCGTACCGCGCACCGCCGCGCACCTGGTGCTGACGCCCCGGCTGGGCGCCTTTGCGTCAGCCTACCCCGACATCGTGCTGGAGATCGTCATCGAGGACCGCTTTACCGACGTGGTCGAAGGCGGCTTCGATGCCGGTGTGCGGCTCGGCGAGAGCCTGCAGCGCGACATGATCGCGGTGCGCATCGGGCCGGACATGCGTGGCGCGGTGGTTGGCGCGCCCTCCTATTTCGCGGCCAACGCCAGGCCTCGTCACCCGCGCGACCTCGCCGACCAACGCTGCATCCGCTTCCGCTTCTCCAGCGGCATCCTCTACCGCTGGGAATTCGAGAAGGATGGCGAGGAGATCGAGATCGCCGCGCAAGGGCCGCTGATCCTCGACGAGGACCATCTGATCGCCCAGGCGGCCATTGATGGCGCCGGGCTTGCCTTCGTCTTCGAGCCCTATGTCCGCATGCCCCTCGCCGACGGCAGGCTGATCCGCGTGCTGGAAGACTGGTGCCCGCCCTTCGACGGGTTTTTCGTTTATTATCCGAGCCGCCGGCAGATGCGGCCGGCGCTGAGAGCGTTTGTGGATTTCTTCAAGGGTGAGAAGTGGTCCGCGTAGCGGATGAAAAGCCAATTGCTTGGCTTTTCGAACTTCGAACGCCCTGAGCCTGCGAAGGGCCGGGTTGACAATTGGTGAGCCCGGCGGGTCCCGCAGCGTCCCGGCGTTCGCCGGCCTTTCATCGTGCCACTGGCACGATCAATTCGCCTGTGGAGAACCGGCTGCTCACCCCCACGAAGGGGGAGGTGAAGAGCGCTGGAAGAAAGCTGTCCCGGCATTCGTTCTTCCACCATGCAGTCAATCACCAACACCACGACCCGCTATGGCTGGGCGACGATCATCCTCCACTGGCTGATCGGCATCATCTTCATCGGCCAGTTCGCCCTCGGCTTCATCATGGTACGGACCGAGAGCCAGCGTGCGGCCTTCGAACTGATCCAATTGCACAAATCCCTTGGCTTTCTGTTGCTCGGCCTCATCATCCTGCGCGTCGCCTGGCGGCTTGGCAATTCGGCGCCGCCCTTGCCGGCTTCGGTCGGCGCCCTGGAGCGGCGTACGGCGCCGCTCGCCCATCTGGCGCTCTATGCCCTCCAGATCGCCCTGCCTCTGTCGGGATGGGCGCTGGTTTCGGTTTCGACATTGGAAATCCCGACCATGCCGTTCGACCTGTTCGTGATGCCCAACCTGCCTTTGGTGGAATCGGACGCGGCGGAAAGCTTCTGGGCCGCGGCGCACTGGTATCTCGCCTATGCCGGCATCGCCCTGGTCGTGCTGCATGTCGCGGCCGCGCTGCGGCACCATTTCAGGCTCAGGGACAATGTGCTCACCCGCATGATCACGCCTTCGTCAAGTGGGGAATAGAACGGGCGGTCTGTTCGTTCGTGGGGCGAGGACGCGAAAAGCGTTGCCTCCAAAAAGGAACATTCCCATGTTTGCGCGCATCCTTGGATTTGCGGCGGTTGCCGCTTGCATTGCCACGCCTGTCTTCGCGGCCGTCGCGCTTGGCGACGCCGCAGGCAGCTACGCGATCAGCCCGGCCAGTTCGAGCATCCATTTTTCCATCGGCAAGGTCGGTGGCGGCGGCCTCAACGGCACCTTCGCCCACTTCAAGGGCTCGATCCGCATCGATAACAGTGACGTCGCTCGCTCACAGGTCAATTTCACCATCTTTCCCGAAAGCGTCGGCACCGGTCAGGGTCGTATCGATGCCTTCCTGCGCTCGGACGCGGTATTCGACGCTGCCAACAGTCCGGAAATCCAGTTCCGCTCGACCAGCGTGACACGAACCAGCGACACCACGGCGCTGGTCACCGGTCGGCTGACGGCGCGCGGCAAGACTTTTCCGGAAAAATTCACCGCGGAGCTTGGTGGCCTCAAGGCCGGCACGATCAAATTCCATGTCACCGGCAAGGTACTCAGGTCACGTTATGGCATGGATGTCGGCACGCCGCTCTATTCGAACATCGTCGACTTTGACATGACGCTGACCGGCAGACGCGGCTGACACGAGGGCCGAGCTTGTCATTGGCTTTTCCATCGATTTCGGGCAAACCTCATCGCCTGTAACCGACATGGAGAAGCGTGATGTTCCGATGGGGTGTGTTGTCGACGGCCAAGATCGGCCGCGAGCATTTGCTGCCGGCAATGGTCGAGGCCGAGAACGGCGTGCTGTCGGCCATTGCCAGCCGCGATTTGTCGAAGGCCAAGGCCCTGGCCGAAAGGTTCGGCGCGCGCCATGCGTTCGGTTCCTATGAGGAATTGCTCGCCTCCAAGGAAGTTGACGGCGTCTACATCCCGCTGCCGACCTCGCAACATGTCGAATGGACGGCGAAAGCCATCGAAGCCGGCAAGCATGTGCTGGTCGAAAAGCCGCTGGCGCTCGATGCCAAGGATATCGCGCCGCTGATCAAGCTGCGCGACGCCAAGAAGGTGCTGGTCTGCGAAGCCTTCATGGTCATCTACCACCCGCAATGGATCAAGGTACGCGACCTCATCACCAGCGGTGCCATTGGCCGGCTGCGCCATGTGCAGGGCGCGTTCTCCTACTACAATGTCGACCCCAACAACATGCGCAACCAGCTCGATCTTGGTGGCGGCGCGCTGCCCGATATTGGCGTCTACCCGACGGTGTCGACGCGGTTCTCGACCGGCAAGGAGCCTAGCCGTGTGCAGGCGACGATCGAGCGCGACAAGAAATTCGGCACCGACATCTACTCCTCGATCCGCGCCGATTTCGGCGACTTCGAACTGTCCTTTTACCTCTCGACGCAAATGGCGGCGCGCCAGGTGATGGTGTTCCACGGCGAGAAAGGGTTCATCGAGGTGTTTTCACCGTTCAATGCCGGGCTCTACGATCACCATCGCGTCGAACTGCACAACCAGAACCACACCGAGGCGCAGGTGTTCCGCTTCCCCGGCACGCAGCAATACCGGCTGGAAGTCGAGACTTTCGCGCGCGCCGCACAGGGCGGCAAGGAGCGTGTCTTCACGCTGGAAGAGTCCGTGCTCAACCAGAAGGTCATCGACGCCATCTTCCGCGCCGGCGGCAAGGACGGTTGGGAGGCTGTCTGACTCTTTGTTTGACGCAATTCCGGACGGAAAACCGCTTACACTTTTCCTGAAATTGCGTTAGCCGGCTAATTCTGGGAGGAAAAATGGCTGACGACGCGGACGTGATCATTGTCGGCGCCGGCCTTGCCGGGCTGGTTGCCGCCGCCGAGCTTGCCGATGCCGGCAAGAAGGTCATCATCGTCGACCAGGAGCCGGAGCAGTCGCTGGGCGGCCAGGCATTCTGGTCCTTCGGCGGGTTGTTCCTCGTCGATTCGCCGGAGCAGCGGCGCATGCGCATCCGCGATTCGCATGATCTGGCGATCGAGGACTGGATGGGCACGGCTGCCTTCGACCGGCCGGAGGATTTGTGGCCGCGCAAATGGGCGGAGGCCTATGTCGGCTTCGCCGCCGGCGAGAAACGCTCCTGGCTGATTGAGCGCGGCCTGAAGTTCTTTCCCGTGGTCGGCTGGGCCGAGCGTGGCGGCGGCAATGCCATCGGCCACGGCAATTCGGTGCCGCGCTTCCACATCACCTGGGGCACGGGCCCGGGTGTGCTCGAACCTTTTGTCCTGCGCGTGCGCGAGGCGCAAAAGCGTGGATTGGTGAGCTTCAAATTCCGCCACCGGGTCAATGAACTGACGCGGACGGGCGCTGTGGTGACCGGCGTGCGCGGCGACATCCTCGAGCCCAGCACCGTCGAGCGCGGCCGCAAGAGTTCGCGCGAGATATCAGGCGATTTCGAGCTGCATGCGCAAACGGTGATCGTCGCCTCCGGCGGCATCGGCGCCAACCATCGACTGGTGCGGGAGAACTGGCCCAAACGCCTGGGAACCGCACCGAAGCGGATGATCACCGGCGTGCCCGACCATGTCGACGGCCGCATGCTGGCGATCACGGAGGCCGCTGGCGGTTCGATCATCAACCGCGACCGCATGTGGCATTATGTCGAGGGCATCAGGAACTGGGCGCCGATCTGGACCGATCATGCGATCCGCATCCTGCCCGGCCCGTCCTCCCTGTGGCTGGATGCCAGGGGAGAACGCCTGCCGGTGCCGCTTTATCCTGGCTTCGACACGCTCGGCACGCTCAACCACATCATGAGCACCGGCTTCGACTATTCGTGGTTCATCCTGACCAAGAAGATCATCCAGAAGGAGTTCGCGCTGTCGGGCTCCGAGCAGAATCCGGACCTGACCGGCAAGAGCTGGCGACAGGTGCTTGGCCGTGCCACCTCAGGCATCCCGGGACCGGTCAAGGCCTTTATGGAGAAGGGCGAGGATTTCGTCGTCGAGGCCGACCTTTCAAAGCTGGTCGCGCGCATGAATGCGCTGGTCGGCGGCGAGCCGCTGCTCGATCTCGCCCAGGTCGAGCGCGAGATCCGCGGCCGCGACAGGCAACTCGACAATCCGTTCTCCAAGGACATGCAGGTCACCGCGCTGCGCGGCGCCCGCGCCTATCTCGGCGACAGGCTGATCCGCACGGCCAAGCCGCACAAGATGCTCGACCCGGCGAACGGCCCGCTGATCGCGGTTCGCCTCAACATCCTCACCCGCAAGACGCTGGGCGGTCTGCAGACCGATCTCGACAGCCGCGTGCTGGGCGAGGACGGCCAGCCGGTGCCCGGGCTCTATGCCGTGGGCGAGGCCGCCGGTTTCGGTGGCGGTGGTGTGCATGGCTATGCCGCACTGGAAGGCACGTTCCTCGGCGGCTGCATCTTTTCCGGACGCAGCGCCGGCCGGGCGGCGGCACGCTCTGTGGCGTGAGACGGCGTTAGACGGGAAAAATGCTCACCAGAGCCAGGTGCCCTGTCCAAGCGCGGCTACCGCGTCGACAATGCGAGTAAAGCTCGCGCGGGCGCGGCCGACCGTATGCCGGGCTCTGAGATAGCCGTGTACCAGTCCCGGTTCCTCGAACCAGGTCGCGTGCCCGCCAGCCGCGACGATACGGTCACGATAGGCCTCGCCATCTGAAGACAGCGGGTCACATTGCGCCGTGATCAGGACCGTCGGTGGCAGGTTGGTGAAGTCGGTGTCGGCCAGCGGCGACAGTGTCGGATCGCCGGTGCGGTCCGCGCCGCCGGTACGAATGTGCTTGTAGAATTCGAGATCGCGCATGGTCAGCATCGGCGCTTCCGCGTGCGTGACATAGGATCCCTTCGAGCGGTCGCCGCCGAGGCCGGGATAAATCAGCACTTGGCCGACCGGCCGTGTCGGGTGGCCGCGCGTGGCGTGGGTAATAGCGGCGCAGAGATTGCCGCCGGCGCTGTCGCCGCAAAGCAGGATGGGGGCGCCGTAAGTCCGGGCGGCCCACTCGAACGCGTTCAGCGCATCGGCGAAGGCTGCCGGATGCAGATGCTCCGGCGCCAGCCGGTAATCGACCGAGACCACCTCGTAACCGGTGCGGGCGCAGAGCTCGGCGCAGACATCGTCGTGGCTGTCCAGCCCGCCAAGGATGAAGCCACCGCCATGGATGTAGAGCACCGTCGCCGCCGGCTGCGGGCCGGTGCGGTAGATGCGGATCGGGATGTTGTGCGTCAACGTCGCTATTGAGGAAGTCTCGACCGCGACGCCTTCTGGATAGCCGGCAAAGAATTCCCGGCACATGCGGTCGTAGATTTCGCGCTGCTGGGTGATTGTGTAGTCGATCGTATCGGGCGGATAGTAGGAATTGGTCCGCTCGATGAAAGCCCAGGTCTCGGCGTCGATGAGTTTTGTGTAGTCGGTCACGGCTGTTTGACGAGCTGCCAAGGTTGAGCGCGCTATCATCTCCTCAGGCTCACTTACCCTTCCAAACCGGATCGCGCTTTTCCGCAAAAGCCCGGAAACCTTCCATATTGTCCTCGGAACCATACAGAGCATCGACCGTCGCCAGTTGCCTGCGCGTCACCTTGTTCATGGCATCCTGGAAGGTCAGCGCTTCGGCCACTCGTGCGGTCTCCTTGATCGCGGCGAAGACCAGCGGCGGGCCGCTGGCGAGTAGTCTTGCGATCTCCCAGACGCGGTCCTCGAGCTTTTCCTTAGGCAGCACTTCGTTGACCAGGCCCCAGCGATGCGCCTCGGCGACATCCATCCAGCGGCCGGTGAACAAAAGGTCCATGGCGACATGATAGGGAATGCGCTTCGGCAGCTTGATCGTCGCCGCGTCGGCCAGCGTGCCGGCACGGATTTCGGGCAGCGCGAAGGAGGAGTGGTCGGAGGCGTAGATGAGGTCGCAGGACAGCGCCAGCTCAAAGCCGCCGCCGACCGCCATGCCGTTGACGCAGGCGATGACCGGCTTGTTCAGATCGCGCAGCTCCTGCAGGCCGGCAAAGCCGCCGACGCCATAATCGCCGTCGACCGCGTCGCCGCCGGCGGCGGCCTTCAGGTCCCAGCCGGCGCAGAAGAACTTGTCCCCAGCGGTCTTGACGATGGCGACGCGCAGTTCCGGATCGTCGCGGAAGGCCTTGAAGGTTTCGCCCATCAGCCGCGAGGTCTTGAGGTCGATGGCGTTGGCCTTGGGCCGGTCCAGCGTGACCTCGAGGATCGAGCCTTCGCGGCGGGTCGAAATGACATCAGACATTCTTGTTTTCTCCCAGCACCAGCAGCGCGTCGGCGATCCAGGCACCCTTGCCTTCGACGCAGACGATCAGCGGGTTGATGTCGAGTTCCTCGATGTCGCCGGCATTCTTCTGCACGAAGGAAGCAATGCCCGCTATGGCGTCGATGGCGGCCGCGACGTCGGCCTTTGGCCGGCCGCGGTAGCCTTCGAGCAGCGGGAACAGCTTCAGGCCGCGCAATGCCGCCTCGATGTCGTCGCGGGTCGCCGGCAGCATCAAGGTGACGCTGTCACGCAGCAATTCGACCAGCACGCCACCGGTGCCGAGCGTCATCACCGCGCCGAACATCGGATCGCGGGTGAAGCCGACGATCAGCTCGGCGACGCCGTCGCGCACCATGCGCTCGACATAGAGACCGGTGCCGAGCGGCAGCAGATCATGCGCTGCCGTGCTGACGGATTCGGCGTCCTTGAGGTTGAGCCGGACCGCGCCGACCTCGGATTTGTGGGTGACGCCCAGCGCCTTCAGGGCGACGGGAAAGCCGAGCGCCATGGACGAGATCACCGCCTCGACCGCATTGCCGGCGCGTTCGCCCTTGGGCACGGGAAGCCCGGCCTTGATCAGTCGCGCCTTGGCTTCGGCCTCGTCAGGCGTGACATGCTCGCCGCCGGCGGCACCGGCAGCGGAGGTGTCAACCGGCTGCGCCTGCGGTTCAGCCCATGCCCAGCCGATGAAGGCTGCCGCGCCGGCGGCATCCATGGCCTCGGAAATGCCGAACAACGGCACCATGCCGCGCGCCATCAGTTCGGCGGTGTATTCCTCCGGCAGGTTCTCCGGCAGCGAGGAAACGATGGCGCCATGCGCCTTGTTCGTCTTCAGCGCCGATTCGAAGGCTCGCAGCGTCGCCCACCAATCGGTGACCGAGCAGCGGTCCGGACGCGGGAAGTCGAGCACCAGCATGTTCAAGTCGAAGCCACCCGACACCATGGCGGTGAAGGTGGCGGTCATCGCCGGCTCGTTGTTCCAGATGAAGGTGTGATAATCCAATGGGTTGGCGACCGCGACCAGTGGCCCAAGCGTCGATTTGACATGGGCGCGGTGCGTTTCGGTCAGGACCGGGAAGTTGACCCAGCGGCCTTCTGCGCTGTCGGCCATGACGGAAGCCTCGCCGCCCGAACAGCTCATCGATGATAGTCTGTATCCCGGCAGCGGCCCGGTGATGTGCAGCAGCTTCAGCGCCTCGATGAAGGCCGGGATGGAATCGACGCGCGCAATGCCGAGCCGCCTCAGGAAGGCTCCGGATGCGGCGTCGGAGCCTGCAAGCGAGGCGGTGTGCGAGACGGTCGCCTGCCGCGCCTGTTCGGAGCGACCGACCTTCATGGCGATGATCGGCTTCTTCAGCTCACGCGCGCGTGCCGCCAGCCGTTCAAAGCCGGCTACCGAATCGAACGCTTCGATATGCAGGCCGAGCGAGGTTACGCGATCGTCCTCGATCAGGCCGAGCGCCATTTCGGAGAGACCGGTCTGCGCCTGGTTCCCGGCGGTCATCAGGAAGGCGATCGGCAGGCCGCGCTTCTGCATCGTCATGTTGATGGCGATGTTGGAGGACTGGGTGATGATGGCGACGCCCTTGCCGCCTTCCTCCAGCCTGATGCCGCCATGCTGGTCGGGCCACAGAAGCGCGCCGTCCGCATAATTGATCAGGCCATAGCAGTTCGGACCGATGATCGGCATCTGGCCGGCGGCCGCGACCAGCTCGGCCTGCAGCCGTTGCCCATCATCGTCATAGGCCTCGGTTTCGAGGAAGCCGGCGGCAAAGCAGACGGCGCCTCCGGCGCCACGCTCGGCCAGCGCCTTGATCACTTCAATGGTCAGGTGCCGGTTGACGCCGACAAAGGCGGCATCCGGCGCGCCAGGCAGATCGGCCACCGAGCGATAGGCCTTGCGTCCGGCAACCTCGTCCTTGGTCGGATGCACCGGCCAGATTTCGCCGGCAAAGCCCATCTTGATCGACTGCGCCACGACGGCGGCGGCCTGCACGCCGCCGAAGACGGCAATCGATTTCGGGCGCAGGAGACGTTCGAGTTTATGCATGGTCATCTTTTCGTTTGAGCGCGATCCCAGGACAAACGACCTCGTTTGTCCGACAAAGCCGGATCCGGACTTTGGCGCATCATGCTCTAAGCTCCGAACGGACGCAGCAACGCCCGCGAAATAATATGTCGCTGAATCTCCGACGTGCCTTCCCAGATACGTTCGGCGCGGGCATCACGCCAGATGCGCTCCAGCGGCAGGTCGTCCATCAGCCCCATGCCGCCATGGATCTGGATCGCCTCGTCGGCAACGTATGCCAGCATCTCGGTGGCCTTCAGCTTGGCCATGGCCATATCCTGGTCGGTGACGGTGCCCTGATCGTACTTCCAGCCGGCTTCGAACACCATCAGGTCGGCGGCCTTCAACTCTGTCGCCATGTCGGCAAGCTTGAACGACACGCCTTGGAATTTGCCGATCTGCTGGCCGAACTGCTGGCGCTGCGCGGCGTACTCCACCGCGTGGCCGAGCGCACGTTCAGCGCGGCCGAGACAGGTGGCGCCGACCTGCAGGCGGGTGGCGCCGAGCCATGAATTGGCGACGTCGAATCCCTTGTGCACTTCACCCAGAACCTGGGAGGCAGGCAACCGGCAATCGTCGAATTCGAGGATGGCGTTGGTGTAGCCGCGATGCGAGACGTTGCGGTAGCCGTCGCGCACGGCAAAACCCTTGGTGCCCTTGTCGACGAAGAAGGCAGTGATCTTCTTGCGCTTGCCGCGCGGCGAATCCTCCTCGCCCGAAGCCATGAACACGATGGCGAAGTCGGCGAGATCGGCGTGGCTGATAAAATGCTTGGTGCCGTTCAGCACCCAGTCGTCGCCATCCTGCACTGCGGTCGCCTTCATGCCGCGCAGGTCGGAGCCGGCGCCGGGCTCCGTCATCGCCAGGCAGTCCCATTTCTCACCACGGATGCAAGGGAACAGGTATTTCTCGCGCTGTTCCGGCGTGCCGGCAAGCAGGATGTTGGAAGGGCGCGCCACGCAGGTCCAGTGCAGCGCATAATTGGCGCGGCCGAGTTCCTTCTCATAGAGCAGCCAGGTCACCGTATCGAGGCCGGCACCGCCGACATCCGCCGGCATGTTGGCGGCGTAGAGCCCGGCTTCGATCGCCTTGGCCTTGATCTCCTCGATCAGGTCGCGGCGCAGCACGCCGGTGCGCTCGACTTCACGCTCATGCGGGTAAAGCTCGTTCTCGACGAAGGCACGCGTCGTCTCGACGATGAGCTTCTGCTCTTCCGACAGACCGAAATCCATGGCCTCAGCCCTTCTTCTTTTTCTTCGGCTTTTCGGCCTTCTTCACCGGCTTGGAGACCTTGGCCTTCTCAGCCGCCTTCGAGGCCGTAGGCTTCTTCGCCGCCAGCTTGGCAAGCTGCCTGGTGTAGTCCTTGTGCAGCGCGCCGGCGCCCCAGCCCTTGCCCTTGTTCTGCTTCGACAGCGCATCCATGATCGCGACCAGATTGTCGTCGCGGATCTTTTCCAGCTCGCGGATCGACAGGCCATGCGCCTGGTCGTCAGACTGGGTGGCGATCAGGTCGACCAGCTCGTCGTTGAACTCCGGCACGTCCATCAGCTTGGTCCACGGCCATTTCAGGCAAGGCCCGAACTGCGCCATGAAGTGGCGCATGCCGGCCTCGCCGCCGGCGACGCGATAGACCTGGAACATGCCCATCTGCGCCCAGCGCAGGCCGAAACCGTAGCGCATGATGTCGTCGAGTTCCTCGACAGTGCAGATGCCATCCTTGATCAGCCACAGCGCCTCGCGCCATGCCGCTTCGAGCAAGCGGTCGCCGACGAAGGCCTCGATCTCCTTGCGGATGACGACAGGCTTCATGCCGATCGAGGCGTAGATCTCCTTGGCGACTTCGATCGCCTCGGGAAAGGTCTGCTCGCCGCCGACGATCTCGACCAGCGGCAGGAGATAGACCGGGTTGAACGGGTGGCCGACGACCAGCCGTTCCGGATGCTTCTTCATCGCCACCTGCATGTCGGTCGGCTTGATGCCGGAGGTGGAAGAACCGACAATGGCATTGGCCGGCGCGTGCGTGTCGATCTCGGCCAGCACGCGGTGCTTGAGGTCGAGTCGTTCCGGCACGCTCTCCTGGATGAAGTCGGCATCGGCGACCGCCTCGGCGATGGTCTTGGCGAAGGTCAGCTTGCCTTCCGTCGGCAGGCCGCCGGGCACCATCTGCCTGTAGGCGCGGCGCGCACCCTTCATCACTTCAGAGACCTTGCGTGAGGCTTCCGGGTCCGGATCGAAGATCGACACGTCGATGCCGTTCAGGAGCAGCCGCGCCACCCAGCCGGCGCCGATGACACCGCCGCCAATGGCGGCCGCCTTGTTGATGATGCTCATGCGGAAGCTCCGGTTCTTGTCTTGGCGGTTTCGGGATCGATCAGGGGCACGCGCTCGCCGGCGCGGATGACGGCTGCGTCGTAGGCCTTGCGGGCAAACACCTCGAGCACGAAGGGCCGGAAGAAGTCGATCGGCAGCGTCTCGTAGTCGGGGTCGAAGCTCGACTGGTCCCAGCGTTCGCAGAACTGGTCGCAATCGTCGAAATAGGCGTGGCCGGCGAAGCGGTCGCGGGCATGGCGGTTGCCGCCGAGATGGTGCGCGTAATAGAGGCGCTGGAAGTCGCCGTGCTTTTCCACCACCCAGGTGCACTGCTCGCGCACGAAGGGCTTCAGGATCGAAGCGGCGTATTCGTCATGATTGTAGGGCGCGTAGATGTCGCCAATATCGTGCAGCAGCGCGCAGGCGATCCAGTCGGTGTCGGCGCCGTCACGCCAGGCGCGCGTCGCCGCCTGCAGCGAATGGCCGAGCCGAGTGATCTTGTAGCCGGACAGGCCCTCGTCGAGCTGAACCAGCGCGTCGAGCAGGCGATCGCCGGTCTTGGCGGCATAGTCGATTTCATGGGCGGTCAGGAACTCGTAGTCGTCCTTGTCGCCATCCTTCATCGCGGTGAATTTGACGGTGGTCATCTCAGCCCCCGCTTTATGCAGCTGCAGCGATCGGCGCCCGCTTGGTCAGGTTGAGTTTCTTGCGCACTTCCTCGGGGCCAAGGATCCTGGCGCCAAGATTGGTGACGATGCTGGCGGCGCGCTCGACCAGCTGGGCGTTGGTCGCCAGCACACCCTTGTCGAGCCAGAGATTGTCTTCCAGACCGACGCGGACATTGCCGCCGGCGAGCACCGCGGCCGCCGCATAGGCCATCTGGTTGCGCCCGATGGCGAAGGCCGACCAGTTCCAGGTCGAGGGCACGTTGTTGACCATGGCCATGAACGTGTTGAGATCGTCGGGCGCGCCCCACGGCACCCCCATGCAGAGTTGCACCAGCGCGTCGGCATTGAGCACTTTTTCCTCGACCAGCTGCTTGGCGAACCAGAGATGGCCGGTGTCGAAGGCCTCGATCTCCGGCTTGACGCCGAGCGCCGTCATCATGCCGCCCATGGCCCGCAGCATGCCGGGCGTGTTGGTCATGACATAGTCGGCTTCGGCAAAGTTCATGGTGCCGCAGTCGAGTGTGCAGATCTCCGGCAGGCATAGGCGCACGTGTTCCATGCGGTTGGTGGCGCCGCCCATGTCGGTGCCCTTCTCGTTGAGTGGCAGCGGCGCTTCCGGCGAGCCGAACACCATGTCGCCGCCCATGCCGGCGGTGAGGTTGAGGATGACATCGACTTCCGCCGCGCGGATGCGTTCGGTCACTTCGCGGTAGAGATGCACGTCGCGTCGCGGCTTGCCGGTTTCGGGATCGCGGACATGGCAATGCACGATCGCCGCACCGGCCTTGGCCGCGTCGATGGCCGAATCGGCGATCTGCTTGGGCGAACGCGGCACATGCGGGCTGCGATCCTGCGAACCGCCGGATCCGGTCACGGCACAGGTAATGAAGACCTCACGGTTCATCGCAAGCGGCATGGAAATCTCCTCCCAATCGGAACAAAGCATAACATTGCTCGACTTGCGCAATGCTGCTTTACGGTTTACGAAGCTCGCATGACAAAAAACGAAAGAACGACAATCTTTCGTGCCGAGCAATCGCCGCTCAAGGTGACGTTGCTGGTGTTTTCCGGCGCATCCATCATGTGCGTGGCATGCACAGTCGACCCCTTGCGTGCCGCCAACCGCATCGCCGGTGAAACGCTGTTCGACTTCAAGCTGGTTTCGGTGACCGGCGAGGCGCCGGTCACGACATGCGGCCTGCCCGTGGCGGTCAGCGGCCGTTTCGATGCTACCGAACCGACCGATGTTTTGATCGTGGTCGCGGGCTTCGGGACACAGAACTATGCCACGTCGGCCTTGCTTGCCGGCCTGCGCCGCGCGGCGCGGTCGGCCCGCGCCTGCGGCGGTGTCGAGGCGGGCACCTGGCTGGTGGCGCGCGCCGGCCTGCTGGAAGGGCGCAGCGCCACGACCCATTGGGAGGATATGGAGGATTTTTCGTCCGCCTTTCCCGGCGTCGACGTACGCCCCGATCGCTACATCATCGATGGGCCGGTGTTCACCACGGGAGGGGCGTCGCCGACCCTGGACCTGATGCTGCATCTGATCCGCACCCGGCTCGGCATGGCCGTTGCGCTCGATGTGGCGAGCGCGTTCATCTACGATCAGGCGCGCGTGGCGACCGATGCACAGCCGCTGGTCTCGCTTGGCCGGCTCGACGGCTACGATCCACGCCTGGCGCAGGCCATCCGGCTGATGGAAGCGCATGTCGACCAGCCGCTGACCATAGAAGCCATAGCCAAGCGTGCCGGGGTCACGGCGCGCACTCTGGAAAGCATTTTTCGCAAGTCGATCGGCGAGACGCCAGGAGCCTATTATCTGAGGCTGCGCCTGGGCGCGGCGCGCCGGCTGGTGGTCGACACGCGGGTGGCCATGGCGGATATTGCCGGGCGGACGGGTTTCTCGTCCGCCGCGGCATTTTCCAGAGCGTTTTCAAGAGCGTTCGGCGAAGCCCCGGTCAGGCTTCGTCGCGGTTAAGCTGCGTTCCGGCGGTCGCTGCCGGCGTCGATCTGTGAGCGCATCTGTCTCACCAGCCGGACTTCAAAACGGTTGCTGACGGCGCGATCCCATTGGTTTTTCACGTCGTCGGTTGGCCGCGGCAGCGCCATCAGCCGGTCGATGATCGATCCGGTCTCGCCGGATGAGAGCAGGGCGTCGATTTCGCGTTCGTGCTGCATATCGGTTCGCCTCCTTCCTTTTCACCCGCCACAACGTCACTCTTATACGAGATACGTGACGGCTGTTTGAAGGCAAGAGCGAGGTGATTGAGGGGCGCGAAGGGGCAAAACCTTGTCGCCGGATCCGCGCTTTGGCGCAAAGCGTTCTGCGCGCCAAATCCCGAATCAGGGATGTCAGCCCAGCCGCTTCTCGAACAGCACCGTGATGAAACCGCTGTCCCATTCATCATCCGGATAGCGGTCTTTTTCGACACAGCCGACCGCCTTGTAGACACTCTGCGCGCGCTCGTTGAACGTATCGGTCTCGAGCCGCACCTGGCGGAATCCAGCAGCGCGGATGGCCTGTTCGGCGTGCGACAGCAGCCTCCCGCCGACGCCCTGGCCCTGGTGGCTGGTCCTGACATGCGCGGCCTCGATGAAGTCGCCACGCCAGTGGATCAGGCCGGCAATCTCGCCGTCGATCTCGGCAACAGTGAATTCCGGCCAGCTTTTCTCGACATAGCGCCCGCCAATATCGGTCTGGACATAGCGCTGCGCCGATGCTTCGGTGACGTGCGGCAGCCAAGTGCTTTCGAACGTCTCCTGCAGCAGCTGTTTCAGCGCCACGACATCACTTGCCTGTGCCTTGCGCACCGTGATCCGCCCATCTGCCATCGTGACCTCCCTTTGGGGAGTGAACTAGCAAAAGGCGATCACGGCGGCTTTCAGCCACATCGGGCAGATGTCGGTCCAGACGTCGGGCGTCAGACGTAACGATTGACGATATTCTCCAGCAGTTCCTGGCGGCCGGAGCGCGGCTGCGGCTCGATCTTCTTCTTCACCACGCGCTCGGCGATGTCTTCCAGCGTGCGCTTGCCCGATAGCATCGCCTTGGCCTCGGCGCTGTTCCAGCCGGCGTAGCGCTCGGCCAGCGGACCCGACAACGCCTTGTCCTCGACCATGCGAGCCGCTGCCTTGAGGCCGCGCGCGCAGGAATCCATGCCACCGATATGGCCGATCAGCAGGTCCTGCGGATCGAGCGACTGGCGGCGCAGCTTGGCGTCGAAATTGGTGCCGCCGGTCTTGAAGCCGCCGGCCTGCAGGACCTGGTAGTAGGCCAGCGCCATTTCCGGCACGTTGTTGGGGAACTGGTCGGTGTCCCAGCCCGACTGGTAGTCGTTGCGGTTCATGTCGATCGAACCGAAGACGCCGAGCGCGTTGGCCAGCGCCAGCTCGTGCTCGAAGGAATGGCCGGCGAGGATCGCGTGGCCTTGCTCGATGTTGAGTTTGACCTCCTTCTCCAGCCCGAAGCGCTTCAGGAAGCCGTAAACGGTGGCGACATCATAGTCATACTGGTGCTTGGTCGGCTCCTGCGGCTTCGGCTCGATCAGGATGGTGCCCTTGAAACCGATCTTGTGCTTGTAGTCGACGACGAGGTTGAGGAAGCGGCCGGCCTGTTCCTGCTCGCGGGCAAGATCGGTGTTGAGCAGCGTCTCATAGCCCTCGCGGCCGCCCCACAGCACGTAATTCTCGCCCTTCAGGCGCTTGGTGACGTCGATGCAGCTCTTCACCGTCGCCGCCGCATACGCAAACACGTCCGGATCGGGGTTGGTGGCGGCGCCCGACATGAAGCGGCGGTTGGAGAACAGGTTCGCGGTGCCCCAGAGCAGCTTGACGCCGGTCTGTTTCATCTTGCCAGCGAAATAGTCCGCGATCTCGTCGAGACGGGCGGCACTTTCGGAGAAATCCTTGCCCTCCGGCCGCACATCGGCGTCGTGGAAGCAGAAATAGGGCGCGCCGAGCAGCGAGAACATCTCGAAGGCGACATCGGCCTTGAGCTTCGCCAGTTCCATCGTGTCGATGCCGCCGGCCTTGGGGAACCAGGGTCGGTCGAAGGTCTGGCCGCCGAACGGGTCGCCGCCGGGCCAGGCGAAGGAATGCCAGTAGGCAACGGCGAAGCGCAGATGATCTTCCAGCCGCTTGCCCGCAACCAACTCATCAGGATTGTAGAACCGGTAGGCCAGCGGATTTGTCGAATCCGGCCCCTCATATTTGATCTTCTGGATGTCGCCGAAAAATCCGCTGCTCATGATCTCTTTCCTCTCTCGAATAGTTCGCCCTGATTACCTCAGGCGTAATTGGTTTCGGTTCCGCGCTGGTTGAAAAGGCCGATGTCAAAGCCATCAAACAAAGGAGACAGACCATGACCGACCTCAACAAGATCGCCGAGGGCTACATCACCGCCTGGAACGAAAGCGACGCCAGCCGCCGCGCCGAATTGCTCAAGGCCACCTTCACCGAAGATGTCAGCTACCGTGATCCGCTCATGCAGGGCGACGGCCATGAAGGCATCGCGGCGCTGATCGCTGGCGTGCAACAGCGCTTTGCCGGCTTCCGGTTCTCGCTGAAGGGCGCGCCGGACGGGTTTGCCGACAAGATCCGCTTTTCCTGGAATCTCGGGCCTGAAGGCGTCCCGTCGGTGATCGAAGGCACCGACGTCGGCATCATCGAGAACGGTCGCTTGAAAAGCGTCACCGGCTTCCTCGACAAGATGCCGGCGCAGTGAGGCCAACGGGGTAAGGGAGGTGCGAGGCGCCCCCCTCTGGCCTGCCGGCCATCTCCCCCTCAAGGGGCGAGATTGGCTGTTATCCTGACCTTCGCCAATTGCCGACATTGGGAGAGCAGCGCCTGCGTCGAAGCTGCCGATCTCCCCCCTTGAGGGGGAGATGCCCGGCAGGGCAGAGGGGGGCGCCTCGCGCCTACTCATGCGGTTACAGCTCGAATTGCCGGGTAGAGTGCCCGGTAGCGGTGATAGGCGTCAGCGTAAGCGCCGCCGAGCGCCGCATCCGGCTCGATCGTGCCATCCGTCCTTGGCGCGGAGCACACGGTCAGCGGATCCGCCCCCGTCGCCGCGATCAGGCCGAGCCTTGCCGCACCGAAGGCAGCGCCGAAATCGCCGTCGGCGGGAATGTCCACCGGCATCTGCAGCGCGGTGGCGATCGCCTTCAGCCAGTAGCGCGACCGCGAGCCGCCGCCGATCGCCGTCACCCGCGTCAATGTGGTGCCGGCCGTCTTCAAGGCTTCGAGGCTGTCGCGGAAGGCGAAGGCGACGCCTTCGAGCACAGCCTGCGTCAGCACGGCACGGCTCGATTCATGCGCCAGCCCGGTGAAGGAACCGCGAATGGCCGAATCATTGTGCGGTGTGCGTTCGCCCGAAAGATAGGGCAGGAAGGACACGCCGCTCGGCGCCTTGAGCGCGTCGCCGAGTTCGGATGTCAGCTCGCCAGCGCCTTTTCCGGTGATCTCCGACAGCCAGTTGAGCGAATCGGTCGCCGACAGGATGACGCCCATCTGGTGCCAGGTGTCGGGCAGCGCATGGCAGAATGTGTGCACAGCACTTGCCGGATTGGGCAGGTAGGATGCATTGGCGGCAAACAATACGCCCGACGTGCCGAGCGAGACAAAGGCATGGCCGGCACTGACCGTGCCCATGCCGCAGGCCGAAGCCGCGTTGTCGCCAGCGCCGCCGGCGATCGGGATGCCAGCCCCAATACCCCATTTCGATGCCAATTCGGCGCGCAGACCGCCGGCCTTGTGCGTGCCCTCGACCAGCGACGGCATCTGCTTCTCGTCAAGGAAGGTGGCCGCGAGCAGGTCCGCCGACCAGCGGCGCTGGCCGACGTCGAGCCAGGACGTGCCGGCCGAGTCGGACATTTCCGAAATGTGCTCGCCGGTCAGCCAAAGCCGCAGAAAATCCTTCGGCAGCAGCACCTTTGCCACTTTCGCGAAGATGGCGGGCTCGTTGTTCTTCACCCAGGCGAGTTTCGGCGCGGTGAAGCCGGGAAAGACGATGTTGCCGGTTAGCGCGCGGAAGCGCGGGTCGGCGTCGAGCGCCGCTGCCTCGACATGGCTGCGCGTGTCGTTCCACAGAATGCAGGGTCGCAGCACCTCGTCGGCCGCATCGAGCAAGGTCGCGCCATGCATCTGGCCAGACAGGCCGATGCCTTTCACCGCCGCGAACTGCCTGGGATGGGAGGTCTTCAGTTCGGCGATCGCGTCTTCGCAGGCCCGTATCCAGTGGGACGGGTCCTGTTCGGACCAGCCGGGATGCGGCCGCGAAACGTCAAGCGAACCATGGCCGGAGCCGACGACGGTCTGTCCGGCATCGATCAGCAGCGCCTTGACGCCCGACGTGCCCAAGTCGAGGCCGAGATACATGTTTTCCTCCCACGTCCTTATTTTTTTCGGATCCCGAAAAAATCTGGCCGAGCCAGTTTTTAAGGCAAGATCGGCTTCGGGTCAATTCTCTGACAAATCGGCCGCACGTCGCGCAAGCAGCACCGACAGCGGACTGTCCGGCCGCGCCATCGACCGCTCGGCCGTGAGCGCTCTTGCCATTGCGCCGTCACCGGCCCGCAACGCCGCCTCGATCAGCGTCAGGTCGATGACATCGCGCTGTGCATGGCTGCCGCCGAAGCGGTTGGCGATCGCCCGGATCGGCCGGATCAGCTGCACGACGTCGGTGTATCTGCCCTCGCCGAACGCCTTGATCGCCAGCGTTAAGGGATGGCCGACATCCCGCGTGAAAGCGGCGTTGTCGCCGCTGCCATGCATCGCTTCGCGCTGCGCCTCGAGCAAGGCAAGGGCGGGTCCGTCGAGGCCGGCGCCGACGAAGGCCATCATCGCGTGGGCATCGTTGAAGGCGTAGTCGCCGGCGCCGGCCTTGGGCCAGTTGGCGGCGAGCGCTGTCCAGCGGTCGCCGACATCGACGCCGCCGAGATGCAATCGCCACAGAAGCGCCGACGCATCGACCATGTTCAGCGCCATCGCCGAGGGTGTGCCGTAGATCGGTCCGTCATAGAGGGCCAGCACCTGATTGGTTTCGCCGAGATCGTAGTGAAACAGCGCCAGATGCCACCAATTGTGCACCTGCAGGAAGCTCTCCCTTGTCCAGGCTTCGGGATTGGCGCGCATCCAGGCGATGCCGTCCCTTTGCCGGCTCTGCATTTCCATGACGTGGGCGACCGCATGCTGCGCCCAGCCGTCGCGTGCCTCCATCTCCACCGCCGCGCGGCCAAGCTTTTCGGCCCTGGTATAGTCGCCCATCTCCTCCAACCCGAAGGCCTGCATGCCCAGGACGGCATGGTAGCCCGGCATGTCGCTTTGCCAGGACGGCAAGGCGCGGGCGATGCGGTCGCGCAACATGCGGGCGTTGCCGGTGAAGAAGTCGATCTGGTGCCCGACCTGCAGCGCCAGCCCGTCGAGCGGGGTCTCGATGGCGATATCCTCGAGGGTCCTGGCGGCGTCATGCCAGCGCCCATTGGCGAGGTGGCCGAGGGCCAAGACATGCCCCTCCTCGCGCGTCGTGGCGGCGAGCGGCAGGGCTGCCTGATGGCAAGCCCTGGCCACCATCGTCGCTTCGCTCTCGGTGGCGAGGCCGAAGAGATAGCCCTTGAAGACATGTGCCATGACGAAACCGGGATTTTCCGCGATGGCACGGTCGACGGAGGCGACCGGATCGCCGATGAAGCACAGCAGTTCACGGACCGCCTGACTGTAAGGCGTGAACCCGGCTTCGGTGGCGCCCGAAAATGTCAGGCCAAATAAGTCCCTGATTCCCATGCAACGTCCTCTGATCGAGCTCGGACCGGGCCCCAGACCCTTCGGCCAAAGCGATCTTAAAGCATGGGCCAGCAACGTGCCAATCACGCGCTGCAAGAGGTCTATCTCAGTAGCCTTTGCAGTTCATCAACCATGGAATGTAGATCAGGCTTTGTAAAAGCGAATGAATTGTGGCTTCATTGCGGCGCGGCGAAGGGCTTGTAATCGCGATCTGAGAGGGGACGCGATGTGGAAGTGTGAAATACAGCGCCCGAATGGTCGTTCGGAAAACGTCGGCGAATCGATTTCTTTGGTGCGACGAAAGCCACGGCAGATCAGCCCATGGTTTATTAGCTTACTTGCAACAACAGCGCTTGTGTTGCTGCCCGATTCCGCAGCCTTGGCAGCCTGCGTGCTGGTTCCATCGGCGGGAAATACCACCTTCACCTGTGACAGCGGCGATTCAGGCGGCAGCCTCACCGACACCAGTGGCGACAACACGCTGACCTTCCCCGCCGGCGGCACCGGGCAGGTGAGCGGCAACGTCACCTTCGGCGCCGGTACGGACCGCATCAACATGCAGTCCGGCACTATTACCGGCGCGGTCGACCAGGGCGATGGCACGGATTTCTTCTCCATCGGCGGCGGCACCGTCACCGGCAATGTCCAGCAAGGCGCCGGCATCGACGACTTCAACATGAGCGGCGGCCAGATCGGATCGCTCAACCAGGGCGACGGGCTGGACACGTTCACCATGACGGGCGGGCGCATCGTCGATTTCTTCGACGATGGCGATAACGCCGTGATGACCGGCGGTCGCATCGGCCGGGTCAACATGAAGCTGGACAAGAACTATTTCAACATGTCCGGCGGCACCATCGACCGCAACCTCGTTACCGGCTTCGACCAGGACACCATCATTCTCTCGGGTGGCACGATCGGCGGCAACATCAGCGTCAGCGGTGGCAATGATAGCGTCACGATATCAGGCGGCACGGTCGGCGGCGATGTGCTGATGAGCTTCGGTTCCGACAATTTCGTCTGGAATGGCGGCGGCATCATCTACGGTTCCGTCGATCTCGGCGCCGACAACGATACCGCCAAGCTCGGCAACCTCACCAACGCCAATCTCGGCGCCACGGACGCCATAAATGGCGGCCTTGGCACCGACGCGCTGACCTTTGACAATGTCAAGCTGGACGGGATCGCCCGGGTCCAGAACTGGGAGAGCATCGACGCCACCAACGACACGCAATTGATGCTGGATGGCACTCTGGTGCTCGGCGACAGCGGCACCGGCAAGGGCTCGCTCAGCGTCGACGCCGCGAGCACGCTCTATGGCGGCGGCTTCAACGCCGAGATCCGCGCCTTTACGGCGGGCCAGATGGCAGACGTGATGAATGCCGGACGCATCGACCTGACCAACGGCACGACCGGCGCGACCGATCGGCTGACGATATCAGGCAATTATACCGGCCTCGGCGGCCTGCTACTCATCCAGACCGAACTTGGCGACGACACCTCCGCTTCCGATAGGCTCGTCCTGTCGGAAGGCACAGCTTCGGGCTCGACCGGCATTGCGGTGGTCAATGTCGGCGGAGCCGGCGCGCAGACCACCGCCGACGGCATCATGGTCGTGCAGGCGATCAACGGCGCCTCATCCAGCGCGACCGCCTTTGCCCTTGATGCGCCGGTGGCGGCGGGCGCCTTCGAATACTACCTGTTCAAGGGAGGCGTCAGCGCCGGCAGCAACGAGAACTGGTATCTGCGCTCGTCGCTGACAACGCCGGCGACACCGGCTTCGGCGCCACCGATGCTGGAGCCCGCACCGCCGCCGGAGCCCGAGCCGCCGGCGGCCGAGCCGCCGCCACCACCGCCCTCCGAACTGCCGCCGGTGGCCGTGCCAACCGAGGGCGATATCAACAACCCACCGGTCGACCCGACGCCGCCGGTGCAGGCCAGCGATCCGGCGCCAGAGCCGCCGCCGCCGCCCCCGCCCGCGCCACCCGCGGATCCACCGCCGCCGCCGGTGGTGCCGACCGCGGTGCCTGACCTGCCGACCCCGACTCCGGGTCAGCAGATCCTGCTCTATCGCATCGAGGTTCCCGTCTATTCCGCATTGCCGCCGGTGGCCGAGCATCTGGCGATGACGACGCTCGGCACTTTCCACGAGCGGCGCGGCGAACAGAGCCTGCTGTCGGACACGGAACTGTCACCGGTCTGGGGTCGCATTTTCGGCCAGGACGCCGAGATGGGCTGGTCGGGAACGGTGTCGCCGTCCTTCGACGGCACGCTGTTCGGCCTTCAGGCAGGCTTCGACGTGTTCGGGCGCGATACGGCCTCAGGCGGCATGGACCGCGCCGGCCTGTTCGTCGCCTATGGCAGCGTGAACGGCGATGTGCGTGGCTAGGCGCTGGGACAGAACGATCTGGCCGTCGGCAAGCTGGACGTCAACGGCACCAACGTCGGCGGCTACTGGACCCGGATCGGCCAAGGCGGCTGGTATCTCGACGGCGTCCTCATGGCCACCTTCTTCGGCGGCAATGCGACCTCGTCGCGCGATGTCGGCATCGACGTTGGCGGAACCGGCGTCACCGCATCGCTGGAAGGCGGATATCCCATTGCGCTGGGGCAAAGCTGGACGCTCGAGCCACAAGCACAACTCGTCTGGCAGCATCTGTCGCTCGACGATACCAATGACCGCTTCTCGTTGGCTTCCTTCGACACCGACAGCGGCGTCACCGGCCGGCTGGGCGCGCGCCTGCAGGGCGAGACGACGATCAACGGCACGGCGCTGCAGCCCTATCTCAAGGCCAACATCTGGCACGATTTCGGCGGCACCGACACTGTCAGCTTCGACACCACGGACATCACGACCCAGAGCCGGTCGACCTCGTTCGAATTCGGCGGCGGCGTGGTGGCCAAGGTGACGGACAAGGTCAGCATCTTTGCCACGGGCGACTACACCACCAACCTCGGCGGCGACAAGCGCCGCATCCTTGAGGGCAATCTGGGCATCAGCGTCAAGTGGTGAACGAGACCATCCGGAACCGGTTTCGGATGATCCGATAAAGGGCAGGCTGCCTAATTGCCCGAACGTATGGCAACGGTGGCGATGCCTGCGCCGACCAGCAGCGTGCCGCCGGTGCGGTTGAAGATGCGGATTGCCTTGGGATTGCGCACGACGTTTCGGGCGCGTGCCGCGATCAGCGCATAGCCGAAGGCATTGGCGAAGGCGAGCGCCAGGAAAGTCGTCTCGAAGATCAGCATCTGCGTCCAGAAATTGGCATGCCGGTCGAGGAACTGCGGCAGGAAGGCGACGAAGAAGGTGATGCTTTTCGGGTTGAGCGCGGTGACCAGCCAGGCATGCGCCATCATCTTGGCCGACGACACCGCGTCGGTGCGCGGTTCGGCCTTCAACGCGCCGCCGGCGCGGAACAATTTCACGCCGAGATAGATCAGGTAGCCGGCGCCGATCAGCTTCAGGACCGTAAAAACGCTCGCCGACGCGGCGAGCAATGCGCCGATGCCCAGCATCGAGAGCGTCATGGCGGTGAAGTCGCCGAGCGCCACGCCAACCGCCATCGGCAGCGCGGTGCGCCAGCCCTGGCCCAGCGCATAGGACACGACCAAGAGGATGGTCGGACCCGGAATGACGAGGAGGATGGTCGACGCGGCGGCGAAAGCGGCCCAGTTTTCGAAGGACATGCTCGTCTCCCTTGAGCTCAAAGAAGAGGATAAATCCTTGGGTCCGGGAGAATGTAAAGCAATTTGTTTCCTGCAGTTACGGACGGGAAACCGCTACGCCGTTTCCGCAATTGCATCAACTGCGCCAGCGGCAGGCCGGCGTCAGTTCGCGCCGCCCAGCGTGCTCACGATATCGGCCAGGCTGACATCGGCACCGAGAACCAGTGCGGCCGCGACAATGGCAGCGGCAAAAAGCGTGATGTCGGTCTTTAACGTCTTGCACATGGAGGCCCCTCGCTGGTCGCGTGACGGGTAGGAGGGACCCGTGCCGGGACTATGACCCGACCTGGGTCTTTTTGTGCAGGAGCGCTGGGTTGGCCCGTCATTCGAGAGGCCCGATGCGGCCAGGCAGCGCGCAAATGCAGGCAGTGCAAGGCATTCACGCTTTATCAACCATGAATGATGAAAATGCCCGCTATCCGGCCGGACCGTGCTTCCCGCCGATAGCGTAGGGTTGGGTATATGCGTGAGTTGCCGCAAGGTCTGACGCCGCCACGGAACGGCGACGCAATCGAAACCGATCTTCTTCTCTCTCGCCGCGCCGTCTTATCCGGGGCAGGCGCCTTGGCCCTGCTCGGCATCGCCGGCTGCTCGACCTCCAGTGACGGCGCCATGCCGGCGCTGCAACTGGACAATACGGTTACCGGTTCCGTGCCGCCGATGCGGCCGGCGATCAGCGTCGACAAGAACATCACCAGCCCCGACCTTATGTATGCCGCGCTGACGGACAACGGGTTCAACGTGCCCGAGGTGCCCTATCTCAAGGTCAAGCCGGAATTCCGCCGCCAGATCGTCGTCGACACCACCGGAGAGGCGCCCGGCACCATCGTCGTCCATCTCAAGGAACGCATGCTCTATCTGGTCCAGCCGGGCGGTGACGCCATCCGCTACGGCGTCGGCATCGGCAAGGACGGCTTCCGCTGGTCCGGACGCGCCAATATCCAGTACGGACGGGAATGGCCGACCTGGACGCCGCCGCCGGAGATGATCCAGCGCAAGCCCGAACTGGTGAAGTGGCAGGGCGGCCAGCCCGGCGGCCTTACCAATCCGCTCGGAGCGCGCGCTCTCTACATCTACCAGGACGGCAAGGACACCGGCTATCGCATCCACGGTTCACCGGAATGGTGGAGCATCGGCCAGGCGATGTCGTCGGGCTGCGTGCGCCTGATCAATCAGGACATTATCGACCTCTACAGCCGCGTCTCGAAGAAAAACCCGGTCGTCGTCATGTGATCGTCCAGTCGGCCCGACTCCCCCGTTGCGCGATAGCGAAAGACAGGCGAATGTGCCTGCGAAATCATCGCTCGGGAGACGTCAGGAATGGCCGGAACTTTTGTTATCGCGCAGGGCGGCGGCCCGACCGCCGTCATCAACCAGACGGTGGTCGGCGCCACGCTGGAGATCCGCAAGCGGCATCCGGGCGCCAAGGTGCTTGGCTCCATCCATGGCGTGCGCGGTATCCGTGACGGCAATTATGTCGACCTCTCCGCCATCTCCGAAGATCGGCTGCGGCTGATTGCCGGAACACCGAGTGCAGCACTCGGCTCGACGCGCGACAAGCCGGATGCCGCCTATTGCGATGTCATCCTCAATGGGCTGAAAAAAGCCGGCGCCGATGCCTTCATCTATATCGGCGGCAATGACACGTCGGGCACGCAGCAGATCCTGACCGACGCCGCGGGCGGCTCCATCGCTTTCGTCCATGCGCCGAAAACCATCGACAATGACCTGGAGGAGAACGACCATACACCCGGCTTCATTTCGGCGGCCGAATTCGTTGCCGGCGCCTTTCTGTCCGTCGATCTCGATTTCCGTGCACTGCCCGGCATCTATGTCGGCATCGTCATGGGCCGGCATGCCGGCTTCCTGACCGCGGCAGCGGCGGCCTGGCAGCTCGATCCCGACAGCGGGCCGCATCTGGTCTACGTGCCGGAGCGGCCATTCTCGGCCGCAGGCTTCATCGACGATGTGCGCGCCACGCTCGACCGCCACAAGCGTTGCATCGTCGCCGTGTCGGAAGGGGTGAGCACCGCCGACGGCAAGGCGCTGGTCGAAAGCCTGGTGCCGCCGGAGAAGCTCGAACGCGACGCGCACGGCAACGTGAAACTGTCGGGCAGCGACCTTCCGGCAGCGCTCGAGCGCGCGCTGGCCGAGGGCCTGCCGGGCAAGCGCGCTCGCGTCGATGCGCTCGGCTACATGCCGCGCGGCTATGTCGGGGCCATCAGCGCCGTTGACGCGCAGGAGGCGTTCGATGCCGGCGCCTTCGCCGTCTCCGTCGCCGAACAGGGCGGCGGCTCGGTGGCGCTGCAATATGATGGCTCAAAGACCGTGCTGAAGAAGGTGCCGCTGAAGAACGTCGCCGGCAAGACCCGCCACATGCCGGACGATTTCATGAAGCCCGACGCCAACCAGCTGTCCGATGCCGGCATGGCCTATCTCAAGCGGCTTGTGCCCGAAAAGTACAAGGTCGGGAAGCCGTTCGTTTGATGCCGGGCTCACACCTGCTACCGGCTTGGTTCAGCAAGAGCATTGTCGACGACAGGACGACGATGCTGACCGAGCCGTTCGTGCATGGCTATGTGCGCGCCAACATCTGGCATCTCGCCGGCCGCGATGCCGACCTTCTGGTCGATACCGGCATGGGCATCTGTCCGCTGGCGCCGGAGATCGAGACGCCGCGGGGTAAGCCGCTGCTGGTCGTCGCCACGCACATCCATCTCGACCATGTCGGCTCGCTGCATGAATTTGCGTGGCGGGCTGGGCCGAGGATGAGTGCGGCGCAATTCGAGAGCATGGATGAGGCGGCGACCTACGCCTACATGTTCCATGATCTCGAAGGCGCCGTGTCGAAACTGCCGGCACCGGGCTGGAAGTCGGCGGAATACAAGATTCCCCCGGCGCCGTTGACTCGGACCCTCGACGAGGGCGATGTGATCGATCTCGGCGACCGGCAATTCCGTGTCCTGCACTTGCCCGGGCATTCGCCGGATTCGATCGCGCTGTTCGACGAGGCCGATGGCCTGTTCTTCAGCGGCGACGCCATCTACGACGACACGCTGATCGACAGCCTGCCGGATTCCGACCGCGCCGCCTATGTCAGCACCATGCGGCGCCTGCTCGACCTGCCGATCCGCATCGGCCATGGCGGGCACGGACCAAGCTTCGACGGCAAGCGTATGCGTGAGATTGCAACGGCTTACATCAGGCAAGCCGGCGACAGCTGAGCTCCACCGGTACTGCCAGCTGGCGGGAGAAGCTGGCGGCCAGCTGCATTACCAATCCTGCGCAAAGAATTAAATCTTTGTAATATAACCGAAAAAACCTAATTCGCCCGCATCCGCGCCCTAGATTCCGGTTTCATCGACCGGGACGGCCGCCGCATGAAGCGAGACAGGCAGCCGCGACGGCCGATACGCCGAATGGGCCGCTCCCCCCGAGGCCACGGCGCCGAACCCAATGTCTCGCACGGACAACGACCATGTCATCTCTCAACATTCTTCGCAGACATCGCGTCGCCGCATTGCTGGGCGCCGCCCTCATCGTCTCCCCCTTCGTCGTCCCATACGCTCAAAGCGCCAGCAGTGCAGGCGTGAGCAACGTCGTGGCGACGACCCAGACCCCAGTCGCCGGCATCACCGCCCCCAAAGGGTCGTTCGCGCCGATCGTGGCGGCGGACAAGCCGGCCGTGGTCACCGTCACCACGATCATGAAAGCGCAGCCGGCCAACGCCGAGGATGGCATGCCGCTCGGCAACTCGCCATTCGACCAGTATTTCCGCCCGTTCTTCGGCGACCAGGGCATGCCCGCCCCGCAGACGCCGCCGCAACAGACGCAGCGGGCCGAAGCGCTTGGTTCCGGCTTCATCGTCAATGCCGACGGCACCATCGTCACCAACAATCACGTCGTCGACGGCGCTTCCTCGATCAAAGTGACGCTCGATGACGGCACCGAACTTCCGGCAAAGCTTGTCGGCCGTGACGCCAAGAACGATCTTGCCGTGCTCAAGATCAAAGCCGACAAGCCCTTGCCGACGGTCAAGTGGGGCGATTCCGACAGGCTGATGACCGGCGATCAGGTGCTGGCGATCGGCAATCCGTTCGGCATCGGTACAACAGTCACAGCCGGCATCGTCTCCGCACGCGGCCGCGACTTGCATAGCGGGCCGTTCGACGACTTCATCCAGATCGACGCGCCGATCAACCACGGCAATTCCGGCGGCCCGCTGGTAGATGTGAACGGCAATGTCGTCGGCATCAACACGGCAATCTATTCACCCAATGGCGGCAGTGTCGGTGTCGGCTTCGCCATCCCGTCCGATCAAGCACAGAAGGTCGTGGCCAAGCTGATGAAGGACGGCTCGATCCAGTACGGCTACCTCGGTGTCGAGATCCAACCGGTGACGCCCGACGTGGCCAGCGCCATCGGGCTCGATCATCCCGGCGGCGCGCTGGTTTCGAAGGTCAATGACAGTTCGCCCGCCGCCAGTGCCGGCATCGAGGCAGGCGATGTCATCACCGGCTTCGCCGGACAGGACGTGAAAGACCCCAAGGATCTGTCGCGCGCGGTTGCCGATGTCGCGCCGGGCGCCAAGGAGCGGCTGGATGTCTGGCGCAAGGGCAAGGCCATGCAGATTTCCGTCGATGTCGGGCAAAACAGCGACGATGTGAAAACCGCATCGACCGACAATTCCGGCCTGCCTGGCGCCGAACAAGGCTCGCGGGCACCCGCGATCGGCCTCGGCCTGATGGACATCACGCCCGACATTCGCCAGCAGATGAACCTCGCCGACAACGAGCATGGCGCGGTGGTCGCGCGCGTCAGTCCCGACAAGGCGGCGGCCGCCGCCGGCATCCAGCCGGGCGATATCATCGTCGCCGTCAACCAGGCCCCCGTGAAGAGCGCCAAGCAGGTCACGCAGGCGATCGCGCAGGCCAGCAAGTCGGGCCGCAAGTCGGTGCTGCTGCTGGTGGAACGCGACGGCGGCCAGATCTATGTCGCCGTGCCGTTCGCCAATGGCTGAGCCGCGACGCTGACTTGAATACCGGCGTGGCGGGCCTGTCGACGACGAGCCCGCCGCGCCGTCCATGAAACGGTGAACTGCCCTGGCGCACCAACAAACAGCTATAGCTTGCGCAGCGCCACTTCCTCGATCAGATGATCGGCGCCCTTGCGCAAGATGAGGTCGGCACGGGCGCGCGTCGGCAGGATGTTTTCGCGCAGGTTCTTCAGATTGATGTTGGTCCACAAGCCTTCGGCGATGGCGCGCGCCGATTCCTCCGAGAGCTGCGAATAGCGGTGGAAGAAGGAATCCGGATTGCGAAATGCGGTCTCGCGCAGACGCATGAAACGGGAAATGTACCACTGGTGGATCAGTTTCTCGTCGGCATCGATATAGATGGCGAAATCGAAAAAGTCGGACAGGAAGGGCACGATCTTGCCGTCTTGCGGCAGTTTTCCCGGCTGCAGCACATTGATGCCTTCGAAGATAAGGATATCGGGCCGGTCGATGGTGACGAATTCACCCGGAATGACGTCATAGGTGAGGTGCGAATAGACCGGGGCCCGGACATCGCGCTGCGCCGACTTGATGCCTGACAGGAAGCGCAGCAGCGCGCCGACATCGTAGCTGTCGGGAAAGCCCTTGCGTTCCATCAGGTTTTCGCGGCGCAACACCTCGTTGGGCAGCAGGAAGCCATCGGTGGTGATGAGATCGACTTTGGGGCTCGACGGCCAGCGCGCCAGAAGCTCCTTCAGCACGCGCGCCGTGGTCGACTTGCCGACCGCGACGGAACCGGCAATGCCGATGATGAACGGCGTCTTGACGATGTCGACGGCATTGAAGAAGGCCTGGCGCTGCCGGAACAGCAGCTGGCTGGCTTCGACATGGGCGGACAGAAGTCGCGACAGCGACAGATAGATCCGCTCGACTTCGGCAAGATCGACCGGATCGTTGAGCGAGCGCAGACGGCGGAATTCGTCGTCGCTCAGCGTCAGCGGCGTGTCGGCGCGGAATTGCGACCATTGCTCGGCTGAGAAGAAACGAAAGGGGGAATATTTCTCGGCCGGCGCGAGCTGATCCATCGAGATACCTGCCCTCCCTAGCGCTCAGCCCTTGGGCCGTGACGCCTTCTCGGCGATGCCCGAACGCCCGGTGCGGCTTTCGAGCTCCTTGAGCACGTCGCTCAACGGCACGCCCGAGAGGCCGAGAACGACGAGCCAATGATATATAAGATCGGCACTTTCGGAAACGAGGTGCTCTCTGTCGCCCTTGACGGCGGCAATCACGGTCTCGACCGCCTCCTCGCCAAGCTTCTGCGCCGCCTTGTCGATGCCGCGTGCGAACAGCTTGGCCGTCCACGAGTCGGGATCGCCGGAACGGGCGCGTTCCCCGACGATTTTTTCCAGATCGGACAGCGAAAACTCGGTCATGGCGCCTGGGTCCTTTTCTAGCCGGAAGCCTCTAGGACCGATCGGCCGAGGAGTCCAGCCGCATGGGCAGGCCTGCCGCAGCCATGTGCGCCTTGGCTTGCGCTATCGTGTAGGTGCCGAAATGGAAGATCGAGGCCGCCAGCACCGCGCCGGCATGGCCGTCGCGAATGCCTTCGACCAGATGATCCAGCGTGCCGACGCCGCCCGAAGCGATGACCGGCGCGCGCACCGCATCGGCAATCGCACGCGTCAGCGCGATGTCGTAGCCCGCCCTGGTGCCGTCGCGGTCCATCGAGGTCAGCAGGATCTCGCCGGCGCCGCGATCGACCATCTTTCGCGCGAATTCGACCGCGTCGATGCCGGTCTTCTCGCGCCCGCCATGGGTGAAGATCTCCCAGCGATCGGCCTCACCGGGCCTGGACACTTTCTTGGCGTCGATGGCGACGACGATGCATTGGTTGCCGAACTTGTCGGCGGCTTCGGCGACGAAATCCGGATTCTTCACCGCCGCGGTGTTGATCGACACCTTGTCGGCGCCGGCCAGAAGCAGCTTCCTGATATCGGCGACCTGGCGCACGCCGCCGCCGACGGTCAGCGGCATGAAGCATTGTTCGGCGGTGCGGGCAATGACATCGAAGATGGTTTCGCGGTTGTCCGATGAAGCCGTGATGTCGAGAAAGCAGAGCTCGTCTGCGCCGGCGGCGTCATAGGCCTTGGCCGCCTCGACCGGATCACCGGCGTCGATGAGATCGACGAAATTGACGCCCTTGACGACGCGGCCGTCCTTGACGTCGAGACAAGGGATGACGCGGGCTTTCAGCATCAAGCGCCCTCTATCGTGGCAATGAGATCGTTGAGCAGTCGGCCGACCAGTGGCGGCACATCGGCCTGAGCGTCGAAAGCTGGATCGTAAGCGGAAACCGTGATGCCGACGACCGGCATGGCAAGCGCCATGGCGCAGGCCGCGTCGCGCAACTGTTCCGGATCCGGGCCGCCTGGGGTGGTATAGCGATTAGCCTGCAAGGTCTTGGGATCGTGGACGTCGAGATCGAGATGCATGTGCACGCTTTTGGCGCCCGCGGCCTTCAGCTTTTGCGTCGCTTGCGCCACGCCAGGACATTCGGTGCGGATCACCGGCAAGGTCTCGAGAAGTTTCTTCTCCGAAGGATCGAGATCGCGGGCGTTGACGAGCACGCAGCGCGAAGGATCGATCGGCTTGAAACCGGGAATGGCCGCCGCCATCGGGCGCCAGCACAGGCCAAGCACGGTCGCCAGCGCCATGCCGTCGAGAAAGCCGTGTATGGAGGTCTCGGGCGTGTTGAGATCGCCATGCTGGTCGGCCCAGATGATCGCATCGGCGCCCTCGCCGGCGACCGCGCCAGCCGATGTCAGGCAGTTGCCGGCTAGCACGATGGGGAACCGCCCCCTGTCGATGGCGATGCGGACCTCGCCCGAGACGGCGTTGCAGACGGCAAAGCCGGTGGCGATCTCCCGCTCCTGACCGTCGCCGACCCTGCCGATATCCTCGACCTCGACATCGTGACCGGCCATGGTCAGGGCGTCGACGAGACCGCCTGATATCAGCGCATCCGGCCCCTGGCCCATGCCGCCGTGATAGTGGCCGCTGTCATAGGAGGCGAGGATAATGGTGATTTTCACGATTTCGCCTCCGCCACCGGCCGGCCGTGCAGGATCGCGAGCGCCTCGGCCGGATCTATGCGGCCGTCATAGAGCGCGCGACCCGAGATGGCGCCTTCGAGCTTTCGCGCGTCGGGCATGGTCATGCGCACGATGTCGGCGATCGATGCGAGGCCGCCCGAAGCGATGACCGGGATCGACACGGCGTCGGCGAGGTCGATGGTGGCGTCCCAGTTGATGCCGGTCAGCACGCCGTCGCGATCGATGTCGGTGTAGATGATGGCGGCCACACCGGCCCCCTCGAATTTCCGGGCCAGTTCGATGGCGCCGAGGCTCGACGCCTCGGCCCAGCCCTCGACCGCCACCTTGCCGCCCTTGGCGTCGATACCGACGGCGACCTTGCCCGGAAAAGCCTTGCAGGCCTGCCTGACCAGATCGGGATCGCGCACCGCCACCGTGCCGAGGATGACGCGCGCCAGGCCTCGGTCGAGCCAGTCCTCGATCTGCGCAATCGTGCGGATGCCGCCGCCGAGCTGCACCGGGTTCTTCGTCGCCTTGAGGACGGCGCCGACCGCCGCGCTGTTGACGCTCTGGCCCTTGAAGGCGCCGTTGAGGTCGACGACATGCAGCCATTCGAAGCCCTGATCCTCGAAGGCTTTTGCCTGTGCGGCGGGATCATCGTTGTAGATGGTCGCGGTCGCCATGTCGCCGTGCTTCAGGCGCACACATTGGCCGTCCTTGAGGTCGATGGCAGGAAACAGGATCATGCTGCGCTGCGCTCCTTGAAAGCCTGGGCGCTTGAATTGGCTCGTGGATGGATCCCATCTGGCAAAGGCTCGCGCCGCCCCTTGAGGGGCAGCGCCAACATCCGGCGCGGATTGCTCATCACGGCCTCCACTTCAGGAAATTGGTGATCAGCGCCAGGCCCAGCGCCTGGCTCTTCTCTGGATGGAACTGCGTGCCGACGAGATTGTCGCGCCCGACAGTCGCCGTCACCGGACCGCCATAGTCGGCTTCGGCCAGAACCTCGTCCGGCTTCCTCGCGTCGAGATGGTAGGAATGGACGAAATAGGCGTGAAGGCCGTCCGGTCCGGTCGGGATGCCGGCGAACAGCGGATGTTTGCGCCGGAGCTCGATCGTATTCCAGCCGATCTGCGGGATTTTCAGTGCGGCATCGGTGGGCGTGATCTCCTTGACGTCGCCCGCTATCCAGCCAAAACCGTTGGTGACGGTCTTTTCCAGGCCGCGCTCGGACATCAGTTGCATGCCGACGCAGATGCCGAGGAAAGGCCGGCCCTTGGCAATGGCGACCTCCTCGACCGCCTCCCACATGCCGTCGACGGCGCGCAAGCCGGCCGCGCAATCGGCATAGGCGCCGACACCGGGCAGGACGATGCGGTCGGCGGTGCGCACCCGGTCGGCATCGGCCGTCAGGTCGATCTCAGCCGCTATGCCGGCTTCGCGCGCGGCACGCTCGAAGGCCTTGGTGGCCGAGCGCAGATTGCCCGAACCGTAGTCGATGATTGCTACCCGCATGTCAGGGGCGTCCTGGAACGTGGGTCAGCCCCAGCGCCATGCCGGGCTGCGCCGGGCGGGCCAGGGCGGCATCCGGAACCATGCGCGGCGCTGGCGTGGGTTCCTCCGCATGCGCCTCGACCTCCAGCGCATAGCGCGTGTCGGCATCGTCGAGCCAGCCGGCCTGAACCACGCCCCATTCATGCCAGCCGCGCCGGCGCAGTGCGGCGATGCGCAACCCTTGCCCCTCCAGGCCAACATAGAGCGAGACCAGCAGCGACAGCAGCGAACCGGCCAGTCCAAGGCCAAGATTTTCGGCAGCCATCGAAAGCGCGCCCATGACGACGAAGGCAAGTGCTGCTTCGATCCACAGCCGGTTCCAGGCGAACCATAGCGGCGGCACCAGAAACCCCAGCCAGGTGAAGCCGTCGCGGATAAAGGCCGACCTGTCGGCCTTTTCGCCGCGGCCGGGCGGTTCCATCACGACATAGGCGGCCATGACGCTATCCCTTCAAAGAACCTTTGGTGGAGGGAACCGCGTCCGGCTGGCGCGGGTCGTGCTCGAGCGCGGCGCGCAGCGCGCGCGCCACCGCCTTGAAGCAGGTCTCGGCAATATGGTGATTGTTGGCGCCATAATGGTTGGTAACGTGCAGCGTGATGCCGGCATTCTGCGCCAGCGCCTGGAAGAATTCACGCACCAGCTCAGTGTCGAAGGTGCCTATCTTGGGCGACGAGAAGGCAACGTTCCAGACCAGGAAAGGCCGGCCGGACACGTCGATCGCGGCGCGCGTCAGCGTCTCGTCCATGGCGAGATCGATCGAGGCATAGCGCATGATGCCGCGCCGTTCGCCGAGCGCCTTGGTCAGTGCCTGGCCAAGCGCGATGCCGGTGTCCTCGACCGTGTGGTGGTCGTCAATGTGAAGGTCGCCCTTGGCCCTGACCGTCATGTCGATCAGCGAATGACGGGAAAGCTGGTCGAGCATGTGGTCGAAGAAGCCGACGCCCGTAGCGATATCGGATTTGCCTGAACCGTCGACATGGACCGACACGGAAATGTCGGTTTCCCTGGTCTTGCGGCTCGCTTCGGCTGAACGGGGCGCCATCACTCTATCCTTGTCCCTGGGCCACATGATGACCGGTGCACGGGCTTCAGGCGCTCGCGGGCCTGAAAACGAATGCCTTCTACCAGCATGATCCGGCGATTGCCAGTTGCCTCTGACAGAGGTATCGACCTTGCCGGAGAGGCGATTTGCAATCGTTCCTCCCATGCATACATATGGCCGATCAAAGTTACTCGTACCGCGCCAATCGCCTCTTGGGATCGCGCGAATCGGAGCCAGGAATGTCTGATAATCTGAACATGCACGCCACGACCATCGTGACGGTGCGCAAAGGCAACAAGGTGGTGATCGCCGGCGACGGCCAGGTCAGCCTTGGCCAGACCATCATGAAGGGCAATGCCCGCAAGGTCCGCCGTATCGGCAAGGGCGGAAATGTGATCGCCGGTTTCGCCGGCGCCACCGCCGACGCCTTCACTCTGCTGGAACGGCTGGAAGCCAAGCTCGAACAATATCCCGACCAGCTGACGCGCGCCTGCGTCGAACTCGCCAAGGACTGGCGCACCGACCGCTATCTGCGCCGCCTGGAAGCGATGATGCTGGTGGCCGACAAGTCGGTATCGCTGGCGCTGACCGGCAATGGCGACGTGCTCGAGCCCGAACATGGCGTCATGGCCATCGGTTCGGGCGGCAATTACGCGCTGGCCGCCGCCCGCGCGCTGATGGACACCGACAAGGATGCCGAGGAGATCGCCCGCAAGGCGATGCAGATCGCGTCCGACATCTGCGTCTACACCAACAACAATTTCGTCGTCGAAACGCTCGATGCCGCCTGAACATTCTCAGCCATACGATTTTCGGCCGGTCACGCAAAAGGATCTGCCGATGATCGCCGGCTGGCTTGGAGAGCCTGAAGTGGCGCAGTGGTGGGGCGATGCGGAGAAGGAGATCGCGGAGATCCGCGAGCACATCGATTCCGTTTCGGTGGAGCCGCTGATCGTCGAACTCTACGGCAAGCCGATCGCCTACCTGCAAAGCTACGACCCGCATCTGGAAGACGACCATCCCTATGCCGACCAGCCGTTCGGCACGCTCGGCATCGACCTGTCGATCGGCCTGCCGGACCTGATCGGCATCGGCCACGGCTCGGCCATCCTCAGGCAGTTTGTCGAAGAGCTGTTCGAGGAGGGTGTGCCCCGCGTCATCATCGACCCCGATCCTGCCAATCTGAGGGCCATCCGCGCCTATGAAAAGGCAGGATTCAGGACCATGGACCGCAGGCATTCGGTCTATGGCGACGTCGTGCTGATGGCCATCGATAGCGGCGACGAGGAAGAGGGGCAGTAGGGCATGAACATTTCCGACGAGGACAAGAGCCTTTCGGCCTATGAAAACAGCTGGCGGATAGGGTTGCTGATCGTGGCCGGCCTGGTGATCGTCCAGGCCTTCACGCTATACCTCATGGGCCATCCGCCGATCTGCACCTGCGGCTACGTCAAGCTTTGGCACGGCGTGGTCAACAGCTCCGAGAATTCCCAGCATATTTCGGACTGGTACACGTTCTCGCACATCATCCACGGCTTTCTGTTCTACGCGCTGGCACGGTTCCTGTTCCCCCGTTCGCCGATCGGCCTGCGGCTGGCCTTCGCCGTCCTCATCGAGGGCGGCTGGGAACTGCTCGAAAACAGCCCGTTCATCATCGACCGCTACCGCGCCGGCACCATTTCGCTCGACTATTACGGTGACAGCATCATCAATTCGGTGTCCGACACACTGGCCATGGTGCTGGGATTTGTGATGGCGCGAAGGCTACCTATATGGGTGATCGTCAGCCTCGCCATCCTGTTCGAACTGGGTACCGGCTATCTCATCCGGGACAATCTGACACTCAACGTGATCATGCTGCTGCATCCGTTCGAGGCCATCAAGCAGTGGCAAAGTGGAATTTAGTGATATGAGCACATTTTCTCCCCGCGAAATCGTTTCGGAACTCGACCGTTTCATCATCGGCCAGAAGGACGCCAAGCGCGCCGTGGCCATCGCCTTGCGCAACCGCTGGCGCCGCCAGCAGCTGGAAGGCCAGATGCGCGAAGAGGTGATGCCGAAGAACATCCTGATGATCGGGCCGACCGGCGTCGGCAAGACCGAGATATCGCGCCGCCTGGCGCGCCTGGCCGGTGCGCCCTTCGTCAAGGTCGAAGCCACCAAATTCACCGAAGTCGGCTATGTCGGCCGTGACGTCGAGCAGATCATCCGCGACCTCGTCGAGATCGCCATCGGCCTGGTGCGCGAGAAGATGCGCGAGGACGTCAAGGCGCGCGCCCACGTCAACGCCGAGGAACGCGTGCTGGAAGCGCTGGTCGGCAAGACGGCCAGCCCAGCGACGCGTGACTCCTTCCGCAAGAAGCTGCGCGACGGCGAGCTCGACGACAAGGAAATCGAGATAGAAGTGGCCGACACCGGCAATGGCGGCATGCCCGGCTTCGAGATTCCCGGCATGCCGGGCGCCAATATCGGGGTGCTGAACATCAACGACATGCTGTCGAAGGCGATGGGCGGCAAGAAGACCAAGCAGCGCAAGACGACGGTGAAGGACTCCTACGATCTTCTGGTCAGCGACGAGTCCGACAAGCTGCTCGACCAGGACGAGGTGGTGCGCCGGGCGCTCGATGCCGCGGAAAATGACGGCATCGTCTTCCTCGACGAGATCGACAAGATCGCGGCAAGATCCGACATTTCCGGCGGGCCTTCGCGCGAGGGCGTGCAGCGCGACCTGCTGCCGCTGGTCGAAGGCACTACGGTGGCGACCAAATACGGGCCGTTGAAGACGGACCACATCCTGTTCATCGCCTCGGGCGCGTTTCACGTGTCGAAGCCTTCCGACCTGTTGCCGGAATTGCAGGGCCGCCTGCCGATACGCGTCGAGCTGCGCGCTCTGGAGAAGGAGGATTTCGTCCGCATCCTGACCGAGACCGAAGCCAGCCTGATCAAGCAGTATATCGCTCTGATGAAGACCGAGGGCGTCGAGCTGACGTTCACCGACGATGCGATCGATTCGCTCGCCGGCGTCGCCGTCGATCTCAACGCCAGCATCGAGAACATCGGCGCCCGGCGGCTGCAGACGGTGATGGAGCGGGTGCTGGACGAGATTTCGTATGACGCGCCAGACCGCAACGGCACGGCCGTCACCATCGACGCCGCCTATGTCGAGAAGCATGTCGGCGACCTCTCCAGAAACACGGATTTGTCGCGATTTATCCTTTAAACAACGGCGCCGGCTGTTCCGGCGCCGGTTCAGGCAACGTATAAAGAACCATGTGTGGCCAGATGGTACCATCTGGGCATCTTTCGTCCTGCCGGGTGAAGGGGCGCTCTCGACTCAACCGTGAGCACTACCCTAGTTTGCCCGGCACTACAGCGCCGCGCGTCCGTCGGACGCGCAAAAGGACGCTGCAGCACTTTGTTTGGCCATGATCCTTTCCGAAATCTAGTTCAGATTTCGGGTCATGTGCGTTTGCAGGCGGCGGTGCATGAAAAAACTGATCCTGGTCATTCTCGGCCTGACCCTGGCGGCGACGCTGTTCGCCGCCGAGGCGGCGACATTGGTGCCGGCTGGCAACCGAAATGCCGAGCAGCCCGATATCCCCGGCGCCTCGAGCCGGCGCACGCAAGCGACCAACACCACTTTTCAGGCAAAGTACCGCAAGGTCTATGCCTTGCTGCAGAACGACCCCGACCTGCGCGGCAAGATCAAGAAGGCCGCAAGCGCCTACGGCATCGATCCGATGCACATCGTCGGCGCCATCGTCGGCGAGCACACGTACAATGTCGACGCCTACGACCGGCTGCAGACCTATTACGTAAAGGCGATTTCCTATCTCTCCGGCAAGCTGACCTTCGCTTATGACGGCGAGGACATCACCGATTTCGTGCAGCGGCCGGAATTCAAGAAATGCGCTGGCATGTCCGACAGCTACGACCTGTGGGAATGCCGCGAACAGGTGTGGAACCATGCATTCCGCGGCAAGACCGTCGGCGGCACAAGCTTTCCCGACGACCGCTTCGGCGCCACTTTCTTCCAGCCCTACTATGCCGGCCAGACTTTCGGCCTCGGCCAGCTCAATCCTCTGACCGCCTTGCAGATGAGCGATCTCGTGCACAAGATGTCGGGTCTGCCGAAGCTCGATGTCGCCGATCCCAACTCGGTCTACAAGACCATCATGGATCCGGACCTGACCTTGCCCTATGTCGCGGCGACGATCCGGAAATCGATCGACGCCTACAAGAGCATCGCCGGCTTCGACATTTCAGGCAATCCGGGACTGACCGCCACGCTCTACAATGTCGGCAACCCGGAGCAGCGCGCCTATGCGCTGAAGGCGGAAAACGACAAACGCCGCGCCGCCGGTGAGCCGGAAAAGCTGCCGGAAGAGAACTATTACGGCTGGCTGGTCAACGACAAGCTGCCTGAGCTGAAGGCGCTGTTTTAGGGCTGGAAGAAACAAACGCCGCCTGGCTTTCCACGTTTGCACCGCCCCTCATTGCAGGCAGATGAGGGGCTGCGCCGATCTCTACGAACTCGAGCGAAGATTCACGCCGCCAGCAATGACTTCAGCTTGATATCAGGCGATCCCAGCGCTTCCCGCGTTGGCCTGGCCCGCTTGCCGATCAGCATCTCCGCCAGCCTGATATCGCGGGCGACCGCATTGCCGGGGCCGATGCCGCTTGCCGCCACCAGCCTGCCGTCCTCGGCGAGGTGGAAAAGGATGAAGGCGCCGTCGCCGAGATCGCGGCGCACGCTGCTCTTGCCTTCGTCCGAAAGCCCGGCGATCTGCAGCGACAGGCTATACTGATCGGACCAGAACCACGGCACCGCCGCATGTGCCTCGCCCGCGCCCAGCATGTTTCTTGCCGCCAGCGCGCCCTGTTCCTGGGCGTTGCGCCAGGCTTCCAGCCGTACGCGGCGGCCGCCATAGACGGTGAGCGGAAACGAGCAGCAATCGCCAGCGGCGAAGATATCGGGATCGCTGCTGCGCAGTTCCGCATCGACGGATATGCCATTGTCGATCGCGAGGCCCGCTTCGGCGGCAAGCCCGGTCACCGGCACGGCGCCAATGCCGATGACGGCGAGGTCGGCCGATATTTCGCGCCCGCCAGCAAGTCCAATTCGTACTTCCTTGCCGTCGTCGGCAATGGAGGCGATGCCTTGACCGCACACAATGTCGACGCCTTCGGCGACATGCGCCTGATGGATGATTTCGGCGATCTCGGCCGGCACGCCGCGCATCAGGATACGCGGCTGTGCCTCGATGACGGTGACGGCGGCGCCAAGCTTGCGTGCCGAGGCGGCGAGCTCGAGGCCGATGAAGCCGCCGCCGATGACGGCGATGCGGCTGCCGGCACCGAGATGGGCGCGAATGGCCAGCGCATCGGCGAAGGTGCGGAGATAGACGCAGCGCTCGCCAAGGCCCGGCATCGGCAGTTTGCGCGGGGCCGAGCCGGTGGCCAGCAGGAGCTTGTCGTATGGCAGCAACGCACCGTCCGACAACCGCACCGCATGCGCCGCGCGATCGATCGCCACGGCCTGGACGGAATGGATATGCCGGATCGACTTTTCGGTCAGCATTTCGTCACTGGCGATCGCCTTGATTTCCGGGGCGTCGCTGACCATCGCGTCCTTGGACAAAGGCGGCCGTTCGTAGGGCAGATGCGGCTCGTCGCCGACCAGGGTCACCGGGCCGTCATAGCCGAGATCGCGCAGCGTGAGTGCCGCCCGCCCGCCGCATTCGCCGGCTCCGATGATGACCATTCCCCGCGCCATATCAGTCATCCGATCTGGACGAGGACTTTGCCGGCGTCGACCTTGACCGCATAGGTTTTCAGGTTGACGCAGACCGGGGCGCCCCTCGCCGCGCCCGTCTTGTAGTTGAAGCGGCCATTGTGCTTGGGGCACTCGATGATGTCGTCCATCACCAGCCCGTCGGCGAGATGCACCTTCTCATGCGTGCACAGCCCGTCGGTGGCGAAATATTCGTCGTCGGGGCTGCGGTAGATGGCGAAGGTGCGCCCGCCATGATCGAAGCGCATCACGTCTTCTTCGTCGATGTCATCGGCAGCACAGGCCTCGACCCATTCGCTCATTCAGTCCTCCCGGCAAATCTTGATCTCAACGTCACTCAGCGGCCGCAGCTACGGTCTCGTTCTGGAATTCCTCGCGGTACGGCCTGGCCGTCGGCGGCAGTTCGCGCTTGAGGAAGTAATCCTCGTTGCGCAGCTGGCGCAGGAAGGCCGGGATCATCTCGCGGTAGCCGGCCAGGATCGACGGCGTAGGCGCCGGCAGATCGTGCTTGATCAACGCATGCAGCCTGGGTAGCACATGATAAGGCACCATCGGGAACATGTGATGCTCGACGTGGTAGTTCATGTTCCAGTAGATGAAGCGGCTGATCCGGTTCATGTAGACGGTGCGGCTATTCAGCCTGTGGTCGACGACATTTTCGGCAAGACCGCCATGTTGCAGCAGGCCGACCATGACGTGATGCCAGGCGCCGTAGAGCCTGGGCAGGCCAACCAGCATCAGCGGCAGGAACGAACCGAAATACAGCGCCAGCGCGATGGTTGCGGCATAAATCGCGGTCCAGATGCGGGCAATGCGGATCGCCTTGCCCTGCTCCTGCTCGGGAATGAAGGTCTTTTCGGCCGTGCTGATGTTGCCGGCGGCGTTGCGCAGCATGTCCGACATCGCATGCCAGGCATCGAGCACCCCGACGAATGCGAGGAGCACGCGCACCAGGTCCGGCGGCCGCATGACCGAGATTTCCGGGTCGCGGCCGACGATGATGGTGTCGGTGTGGTGGCGCGTGTGGCTCCAGCGCCAGGTAACCGGATTGCGCATGATCATGAAGCAGGCGACCTGATAGACCACATCATTCATCCACTGCGTGCGGAACGCCGTGCCGTGGCCGCATTCGTGCCAGCGTGAATCCGTCGACGAGCCGTAGAGCACGCCGTAGACGAAGAAGAAAGGCACGCACCACCAGCTGCCCCAGAACCAGGCGCCACCGGCGCCGCTGACGATCAGCGCGGCGAGCCAGATCACCGTGTCGCGGATCGCCGGTGCGTCGGAGCGCTGCATCAGCTCCTTCATCTGCTTGCGGGACACTTCGGTATGATACCACTCGGCCGCAGCCAGGCCGTTTTCCACGGCGAGCTTGGCGTCGCGGCCAATCAGGCTGTAGTCACGCCGGGACGGCGTTGCGGACATGATTGCCTCCCTCGGCAAGGCACCCGCCCAAGCGACTGCCGTTTATCTGTCGTGGAGACTGAAAAATATCGCCAACCTATGATAGACTCAATATCACAAAGATAGTTTCTATCATTTTCTATCAGAATGACGTATCCATGCTCCCGATAGAGCGAGAGGGATCATGTCGAAACGGCCGACGATATCAGATCTGGCGCGCATCTCCGGCGTCAGCGTTGCAACGGTGGACCGCGTGCTCAACAATCGCCTGCCGGTGCGCGAGGAGACAGCGCGCCGCGTCTACGAGACAGCGACCGAGATCGGCTATCACGCGGCCGGCCTGATCAAGCAGCGGATGCGTCATGAACTGCCGGAGTACCGGCTCGGTTTCCTGCTGTTGCGAGGCAATGATGTCTTCTACACGGAGTTTGCGCGGCAACTCGAACTCGCGGTGACCCGATCGCAACGCTTCCGCGGCGTCGCCATCATCGACTTCGCCAGTTCGCTGACACCGGACGAGATTGTCGAGCGCACGCGCAAGCTGGCGGCCAAATGCCGGGCCGTCGCGCTGGTCGGGCCGGATCACCCGACGCTGACGGTCACCGTCGAGGAGATGAAGGCCAGGGGCATGCCGGTATTTTCATTGCTGTCCGACTTCGCGGCCGGCATTCGCGAGGGCTATATCGGCCTCGACAACCGCAAGGTCGGACGCACCGCGGCCTGGATGATCTCGAAAGCGGCGAAACGGCCGGGCAAGGTCGCGCTGTTCGTTGGCAGCCACCGCTTCCATGGCCACGAACTGCGCGAGATCGGCTTCCGCTCCTTTTTCCGTGAGCAGGCCCCGGACTTCACCTTGCTGGAGACGCTGGTCAATCTCGAGGCCAACCAGATCACGCAGGACACGCTGCTCGAGCTTCTCGGCCGCCATCCAGACCTTGTCGGTTGCTATGTCGCCGGCGGCGGCATGGAGGGCGCGGTCGCGGCGCTTCGGCAAGCCAGGCCAACCGAAATGCCGGCGGTGGTCTGCAACGAAATCACGGCGGTCTCGCGCTCGGCGCTCGCCGACGGCATCCTGACAATGGTGATCTCGACGCCGCTGGCGGCACTTTGCCGCGAGCTCATGGACCTGATGGCGCATGCCATCGAGACAGGTGCCGCGAACGCGCCGGGACAGACCTTTCTGCCGTTCGAGATCTACCTGCCGGAGAATATTTAGGGGTCCGCTACGCTGGAGGTCTGTGCGTACATCCTGGCCTCGTCATGCACGGTCGGAGCAGGGAGCGTAGCGACGCAGACCAGAGGATGACGAAGTTGCAGCGGAAGCGCTCAATCGTCATTCGCCGCATTCAGCTCGTCCGGTCGCAACCCCTCGTCGCCATGGTGCGGCCACGGCAAGAAATTGCCGTCGAATTCATCGCCGCTGAAATAATCCAGCGCCCGATGCGCCTCGACGCCGTTGAAGGCGGCCTTGTCGATCAGATGGGCTATGACCTCACGCGCCTGCGCGATCTTCTGCTTCAGTTCGGCAATGGTTCTGTCGGCCATGATGTTTCTCCCGCCTGCATGTTGTCCATCCATAGGTAGCGCCTTTGGCCGTGCTGGCAAACAGCATGCTTTTTCTCGACTCTGCCGCGATTTCATGCCAATTCCCGCGCCATGGCGCTCGACATCAAGATCTGTGGCTTGAAGACCGACCAGGCAATGGCCGCGGCGCTCGCCGGCGGCGCAAGCCATGTCGGCTTTATTTTTTTCGCCAAAAGTCCTCGCTACGTCGATCCGGCCGAGGCCGGGCTTCTGCGGAAAGCCGCGCGCGGCAAGGCCTTGGCAGTTGCCGTCACCGTTGATGCCAGCAACGCCTTTCTGGACGAGATCGTCGAAAAAATGCAGCCCGACATGCTGCAGCTGCACGGCTCGGAAACATCAGAGCGGGTGGCCGAGCTGAAAGCCCGCTACGGCCTGCCGGTGATGAAGGCGTTGCCGCTCGGCGTGGCCGCCGATCTCGACCGGATCAAGCCGTTCATCGGCGTCGCCGACCGGTTCCTGTTCGACGCCAAGCCGCCAAAGGACTCCGTGCTGCCGGGCGGCAATGGCGTCGCCTTCGACTGGCGCATCCTTGCCGGCCTTGACGCCGGCGTCGATTACATGCTTTCCGGTGGGCTGAACGCCGCCAATATCGGTGATGCCCTTCGGCTTGCAAACCCGCCCGGAATAGATATCTCGTCGGGCGTGGAAAGCGCGCCGGGCGTCAAGGATCCGGCGCTGATCGAACAGTTTTTCCGGGCCGTAAGGGCCGCGCGAGACAACCGCGCCGCCTGAACGGGCCTCAACAGAGCATGTCCCGGAAAAGTGGAATCCGGTTTTCCGATAGGACATGCTCAAACATCAAGACGCAGGAGATCGGCGATGAACAAGCCGGCGACACCCAATTCCTTTCGTACTGGACCCGACGAACAGGGAATGTTCGGCATGTTTGGCGGCCGTTTCGTCGCCGAAACCTTGATGCCGCTGATTCTGGACCTCGAAAAGCACTGGACCTTCGCCAAGACCGACCCGGCCTTCAAGGCCGAGGTCGAGCATCTCAACAAGCACTATACCGGCCGGCCCAGTCCGCTGTATTTCGCCGAAAGGCTGACCCAACATCTTGGCGGCGCGAAAATCTATTTCAAGCGCGACGAGCTCAACCACACCGGCTCGCACAAGATTAACAACTGCCTTGGCCAGATTCTGCTGGCCAAGCGCATGGGCAAGACGCGCATCATCGCCGAGACCGGCGCCGGTCAGCACGGCGTGGCGTCGGCGACAGTTGCCGCGCGTTTCGGCTTGCCTTGCGTGGTCTACATGGGTGCGACCGACGTGCAGCGTCAGGCGCCCAACGTTTTCCGCATGAAGCTGCTCGGCGCCGAGGTTGTGCCGGTAACCTCCGGTCACGGCACATTGAAGGATGCCATGAACGAGGCGCTTCGCGATTGGGTGACGAATGTCGACGACACCTACTACATGATCGGCACCGCCGCGGGTCCGCACCCCTATCCCGAGATCGTGCGCGAGCTGCAGTCGGTCATCGGCCGCGAGGCCAGGGAACAGATGCTGGAGGCGGAAGGCCGGCTGCCCGACCTGCTGGTCGCGGCGGTGGGTGGCGGCTCAAACGCCATCGGACTGTTCCACCCGTTCCTCGACGACACGGATGTAAAGATCGTCGGCGTTGAAGCTGGCGGCAAGGGCCTTGATGGCGACGAGCACTGTGCATCGCTTACCGCCGGTTCGCCGGGCGTTCTGCACGGCAACCGCACCTACCTGCTTCAGACATCCGACGGCCAGATCATGGAAGGCCATTCGATCTCGGCGGGTCTCGACTATCCCGGCATTGGCCCGGAACATTCGTGGTTGAAGGAATCCAACCGTGTTGAGTACGTGCCGATCATGGATTCGGAGGCGCTCGAGGCATTCCAGTTGCTGACCCGGCTGGAGGGCATCATTCCGGCGCTGGAACCGGCGCATGCGCTGGCCGAGGTGATCAAGCGCGCGCCGAAGATGGGCAAGGACCAGATCATCGTCATGAATTTGTGCGGCCGCGGCGACAAGGACATCTTCACCGTCGGCAAAATTCTGGGGATGGAGCTTTAGAATGACCACCCGCATCGACCGCCGCATGGCGAAACTCAAGGCCGAAGGCAGGCCGGCGCTCGTCACCTACTTCATGGGCGGCGACCCGGATTACGACACCTCGCTGTCAATCATGAAGGCGCTGCCCGGTGCCGGCAGCGACATCATCGAACTGGGCATGCCGTTTTCCGATCCGATGGCCGACGGCCCGGCGATCCAGGCGGCGGGCCTGCGCGCCCTGAAAGGTGGCCAGACCCTTGTGAAGACACTGAAGATGGCATCGGACTTCCGCGCCGGCGACAATGAAACGCCGATCGTGCTGATGGGTTATTACAACCCAATCTACGTCTACGGCGTCGACCGTTTCCTCAAAGACGCGCTGGCCAGCGGCATCGATGGCCTGATCGTGGTCGACCTGCCACCCGAAATGGACGAGGAACTCTGCATTCCGGCAATGAAAGCCGGTATCAACTTTATCCGGCTGGCGACCCCGACCACCGACGACAAGCGACTGCCCAAGGTTCTGCAGAACACGTCCGGCTTCGTCTACTACGTCTCGATGACCGGCATAACGGGCGCCGCGCTTGCCGACACCGGCAAGGTGGCGGCAGCGGTCAAGCGCATCAAGGGCCACACCGACCTGCCGGTCTGCGTCGGCTTCGGCGTCAAGACAGCCGAGCAGGCCCGTGTCATCGGCGCCAATGCCGATGGCGTCGTCGTCGGCACGGCAATCGTCAACGCGGTCGCCAATGTGCTGGGGCCGAAGGGCGAAAAGACCGCCGACCCGGCCGAGGCCGTCGCCACGCTGGTCAGCGGCCTGGCGCAAGGCGTGCGCTCGGCCCGCCTTGCTGCCGCCGAATAGTTTTCCTACGTCAGTCCTGTGCATGCCCTTGTCCCAAAACCGGGTCTCACTTTTGGGCGGCATGCCTAGCAACTCTTCGTCAGGACAGGAGCCGAAGCGATGAACTGGATCACCAATTACGTTCGCCCGAAGATCAATTCGATGCTCGGCCGGCGTGCCGATATTCCCGAGAACCTCTGGATCAAGGATCCCGAGACCGGCGAGATGGTGTTCCACAAGGATCTGGAATCCAACCAGTTCGTCATCCCGTCTTCCGGCCATCACATGAAGATTTCGGCCAAGGAGCGGCTGAAATACTTCCTCGACGACGGCAAATACGAGCAGCTCGAAAACCCCAAGGTGGTCCAGGATCCGCTGAAGTTCCGTGACGAGAAGCGCTACACCGACCGGCTGAAGGACGCCAAGGCCAAGACCGGTCTGGAGGACGCGATCGTCAACGCGCTTGGCAGCATCGAAGGCCTGCCGGTGGTGGTGACGGTGCAGGATTTCGCCTTCATGGGCGGCTCGCTCGGCATGGCGGCGGGTGACGCCATCGTCCACGCCTTCGAGGTCGCCCTGCAGCGCAAGCGGCCGCTGATCCTGTTCGCCGCCTCCGGCGGCGCCCGCATGCAGGAAGGAATTTTGTCGCTCATGCAGCTGCCGCGCACCACGGTCGGCGTCGACCGGCTGAAGGAAGCCGGCCTGCCCTATATCGTCGTTCTGACCAATCCGACCACCGGCGGCGTCACCGCCTCCTACGCCATGCTGGGAGACGTGCACATCGCCGAACCCGGTGCTTTGATCGGTTTTGCCGGACCGCGCGTCATCGAACAGACCATCAGGGAAAAGCTGCCAGATGGCTTCCAGCGCTCCGAATATCTGATGGAGCACGGCATGGTCGACATGGTGGTGTCGCGGCTTGAGATGCGCGAAACGATTGCACGCCTGCTGAAGATGCTGCTCAAGCTGCCGGGCGAGCAAAAGCCGCTGGAGCCTGAAATCCTGCCGCCAGCGGTGGTTTCCGCCGAAGCCAGGCCGCAGGCCTGACACGACATCGGCCGCCGCGAACGGTGATTGCGCCACCCACATGGCACGCTGTAGCCTTTTGATTGCCTTGGCAATTGTGGGAGCGATTCTGGCTCCCGGGCCATGCGCCGGGATCCTGTGATGACAACGCTCGCCGCCGACCGCGAAATCGAAGCCCTGATGGCGCTTCATCCGAAAGGCTTCGACCTTTCGCTCGACCGCATCACGCGGCTCCTGGAGCGGCTGGGCAACCCGCAGGAACTGCTACCGCCGGTCATCCATATCGCAGGCACCAACGGCAAGGGCTCCTGCGCGGCCTTTTCGCGCGCGCTGCTCGAAGCCGCCGGGCATCTTGTCCATGTCCACACTTCGCCGCATCTGGTCAACTGGGCCGAGCGCTACCGGCTCGCCGCCGAAGGTGGCGGCAAACTCGTCGACGATGAGACCTTCGCCGAGGCCATTGCCCGCGTCGCCAAGGCCAATGGCGGCCAGAAGATCACCGTCTTCGAGATCCTCACCGCCGTTACTTTCATCTTGTTTTCCGAGCATCCGGCCGAAGCCGCCATCATCGAGGTCGGCCTCGGCGGTCGCTTCGACGCCACCAATGTCGTCGCCAGGCCCGCCGTGTCGGTGATCATGCCGGTGTCGATGGACCATGAGGCCTATCTCGGCGACCGTGTCGAACTGATCGCCGCTGAGAAGGCCGGCATCATGAAGCGCGGCTGCCCGGTGGTCATCGGCGCGCAGGAAAGCGAGACGGCGCTGCAAGTGCTGATCGAGACCGCCGAGCGGCTGGAGTGCCCGACCTTCGTCTACGGCCAGGATTTCCTCGCCTTCGAGGAAAACGGCCGCATGGTCTACCAGGACGAGGACGGCTTGATGGATTTGCCGCCGCCACGGCTGCCCGGGCGCCACCAGTTCGCCAATGCGGCCGCCGCGATCGCCGCGGTCAAGGCGGCCGGCTTCGAGATCAGCCACCGCGCCGCCGAGAAGGCGATGACCCATGTCGCGTGGCCCGGCCGCATGCAGAAGCTGGCGCAGGGAAAGTTGGTGGACCTGGCGCCGAAGGGCGCCGATATCTGGCTCGACGGCGGCCACAATCCGGGTGCCGGGGTGGTTGTCGCCGAAGCGCTGGCCGAGCAGGAGGAAAAGAACCCGCGCCCGCTGTTCCTCATTTCGGGCATGATCAACACCAAGGACCAGAGCGGCTATTTTCGCGCCTTCAAGGGTCTGGCCCGGCATGTCTACACCGTGCCGGTGAGCATGAGCGAGGCCGGCGTGCCGAACGACGAACTGGCGATCCGCGCCACCGAAGCCGGGCTGTCCGCCGAGCCGGTCAGTTCCGTCGCCAGCGCGCTGATGCTGCTGCGCGACACCTGGGACGGCCCGGCGCCGCGCATTCTGATCGGCGGGTCGCTCTATCTGGCTGGAGCCGTGCTGGCCGAGAACGGCACGCCACCGACCTGAGGTTTCGCCTCAGCGCGCCTACTTCAGCTCGATCTCGATGAAAGCATATTCGCCGTCATTGGCGCTGATGACGTCGTGTTCGACGCCCTCCTTGCGGAAATAGGGCGCGCCTTTCTTCATCTCGGCGAAGGTCTCGCCGTCCTTGGTCACCAGCTTAAGCTTGCCGTCCATCAGCGGCACCACGACATAGTCGTGGCCATGGCGGTGCCAGCCGGTGTTTTCACCCGGCTGGAAGCGGTATTCGGTGACGATGACGCGATCATTGTCGATGAACACGGTGGCCTTGGCGGATCCGGTCATGTCGCTCTCCCTGTTTCTGTTGCCACCAGAAGACATGGAATGCCTTGGCGTGAGGGCCAGACCAGCTCACCGATGAAGCCAACCAAAAGCCCGGCGCGATGGCCGGGCTCTTGAATATCGTGAATTCAAAGCAATTCCAGGAAAAGTGTGAAGCGGTTTTCCGCTCGGAATTGCGTTCAAAAAGGGTCTACCGGATCAGGCGAGGCTGCCGTTGATCCAGTGTGCCAGTGCGGTCTTCGGCGCTGCGCCGACCTTCATGTCGGCCACTTCGCCGCTCTTGAAGATCATCAGCGTCGGGATCGAGCGGACGCCGAATTGCGCGGCAAGCTCGGGATTCTCGTCGATATTGAGCTTGGCGATCTTCACCTTGGCGCCGAGTTCGGCGGCGATGTCTTCAAGCGACGGCGCGATCTGTTTGCACGGGCCGCACCATTCCGCCCAGAAATCGACCACGACCGGTACGTTGGCATTGAGCACGTCGGCCTGGAAATTGTTCTTGTCGACCTTGACGGTGGCACCCATGCGGAAAAGTCCTTTCGAGAGTTCTGTGTCGCACCAAATGTGGTGGTTGTCGCGCCCTTCTTCAAGCAGGTCTTGTGTCACGCTCCCGTGAGTCGGGCAAGGGCGTCATCCATGGCCCTGGCCGGCAGTTCGATCAGCCTTGGTGCTTCCGTGAACAGCAGGACCGCCTTGATCTCGCGCCCGGGATAGAGCGGCTGCAGCAGGGCGCGATAGAGCGCGAGCTGCAGCAGATAGGCCGGCGGAACCTCCGCCAAAGAGCCGGGCGCGGGCCGGTTGGTCTTGTAGTCGACGATGGAAACAGTGTCGGCTGTCACCGCCAGCCGGTCGATCTTGCCGGAAATCGAGCGCCTTTTGCCCCTGACCTCCAGGCTGCCCATGATCGCGACTTCCGCGCGTGACGATGGCGCGAACAGCTGGCCGAGGCGCGGGTCGGCGAGAATGGCGATGACCGATGCCAAGGCCCTTTCCCGCTCTGACGGCGGCCATTCGGCGCCCGTTCGCGCGAGGTAACGCTCGGCCGCACTCCGGCGCTCGTCCTCGGCAATGCCGGGCAGCATCTGCAGCAATTTGTGCAAGGCGAGCCCGCGCAGCACGGCAAAACCCGGCTCGGCGTCGGCGTCCAGCACCGGCGAAGCCTTGTCGACCACCGCTTCCTTGCCTTCGTCGATCAGCGCCGAAGCGCCGGACGGCGATAGCGGCCGCGGCAGATCCTCGAAGGGCGGCAGGGGTTGGAACAGGGTCGCCGGCAATGGCCCGAAAGCATCGGCCTGCCGCGCCTGTTCACTGGCGCCTGGCGCCACGGGCGGTAGCTTGGTCACATGGAAACGGTGCACCGGTTCGCCACCGGCGGGATGCGGACGCTGTTCGCTTTCCGGCGCGCCGATCAGTGCGCGGCTGACGATCGAATGCCAGGTGCCGGTGTTCGGCGCCCGCTTGCCGTGATAGCCGGAGACGATCAGCCGGTCCTCGGCACGGGTCATGCCAACGTAAAGCAAGCGGCGGTATTCGTCGTCGGCCAGTTCCCTTGCCCGCGCGGCTGCTGCCTTCGAAAAGCCGTTGGCGACGTCGCTGGCCGAACGCCAGAGATAGCCCTTGCCGTCCCAATGCCGGCCCGAGCTGGCGAAAGGCATCAGGCGCGGCAGATGCTGGTCGCTGAACGGGGCGGAGCCGCCGTCGACCAGGAACACCACGGGCGCTTCCAGGCCCTTGGCGGCGTGCACGGTCATGACGCGCACTTCGTCGCGGGTCTGGTCCATCTCGCGCTTGATCTCTGGCCCGGCATTTTCCAGCGTCGACAGGAAGGCTTCCAGCCCCGGCAGGCCGGTTCGCTCCTCGGCAAGGCAGAAGCTGAGGAACTCGTCGAGAATGTCACCGGCTTCCGGCCCAAGCCGGGCGATCATCTTGCGCCGGACGCGATCACGCGCCAGCAGGCCGGCATAGAACTCGAACACCGGCTTGAAGGCCGCCTCATCGGCCCAGAGGTCAAGCTGGGCCACGACCTTGGCGAGGGCTTCGTCGTCGGTGGCATGCTGGCGCAGCGACGCGGCCAGCGATACGCCGGGCGGCCTCTGCGCGGCAAGCGTGAACAGCGTCTCCTCCGGCAGGTCGAAGATCGGGCTGCGCAGCACGGCGGCGAGCGACAGATCGTCCTGTGGCTGGATCAAGAGATGGCCGAGCGCGATCAAATCCTTGACCGCGATATGGCCGGGCAGGCTCAAACGATCGGCACCGGCGACCGGAATGTCGCGGCGTTTCAAGGCGCGCGTCAGCGCATGGACAAAGCTGTCGCGCTTGCGCACCAGCACCAGCACATCGCCCGGCCGCAGCCGTTTGCCGCGGCCCTCGATGATCTCGCCCTTGCCGATCCAGCCGGCAATGGCCGTCGCCACATTCTCGGCAACGCGCACCGCCGGTGCATGGGCGTGGTCGATGGCCTGCGTCCAGTCGTCGGGCTCATCGACGACATCGGCACCGATCGACGGCCAGACCTCGACATAGCCCGGCGCATCGGTGCGGATCGCCTTGTGGCTCAGCGGATCGGGATCATGGCTGATGCCGCGCCGCACGGTCGGGTCGGCAAAGACGCGGTCGACGGCGGCCAGCACGTCGTCGGTCGAGCGGAACGACCAGGTCAGCTTGAGGTCGGCAAAGGACGCCTCGGCGTCGCGCACGCGTCCGGCAAACAGCAGCCGGCTGTCCGTGAAGGAGTCCGGGGCAGCCCCCTGGAAGGAATAGATCGACTGTTTCTCGTCGCCGACGGCGAAGACCGTCCGGTGAACCCGCTCGCGTGCGCCAAAACCGGCGAAAAATTCCTCCGCCAGCCGCTTCACCACCTCCCATTGATCGGGACTGGTGTCCTGCGCCTCGTCGAGCAGGATGTGGTCGATGCCCTGGTCGAGCTTGTACTGCACCCAGGGGCCGGCATCGGGTCGTGCCAGGAGGTTGACCGTGCGGGTGATCAGATCATTGAAGTCGAGAAAGCCGCGGCTGCGCTTCAACACTTCGTAGCGGGCGATCAGCCAGTCGGCGATGGTGAGTGCCGCGCGCGTGCCTTCCAGCATGCGGAACAGCGCCAGCCGGTCGACGGTTTCGATGATGGCGTTGGCGGCCGAGAGATAGCGTTCGGCCAGATCCGGCAGCCGGTCGGTCAGCGCCTTCTTGAAGGCTTTTGCCGGATCATAGGGATCGCCATCGGTCTTGAGGAAGGCTCGTGCGAGCAGTTGCAGCCGGCGAACGGCATCGCTCTCGGCGAAAGCCTGCCGCGCATAGGGCAGGATGTTGTTCAGCACCGATCTGGCGTCAGTGGATTCGGCGGCCTGGGCGAAGCCGGCGAAATAATCCGGCAGGAAGCCGGGCAGTGGCCACACCGATGCCGCCAGGCCCTCGGCGGTCTGGCCGGGGTGGAAATGGAATTCATCGAACAGCGGCTGGAAGCCGTCACCCCCGACGGCATCGAGGAACTGGCGCAAGCCGTCACGCTTGCGCACGATCTCGCCGAGCAGCGCGTCGAGCCCGGCTTCGCCGCCGCGCTCCAGCACGGTAGCGAAGGCGTCGGCCAGATCAGCGTTGCCGGCCGCCGTGCCGGAGATCATCTCGCGGCGCGCGGCGGCGAAAAGCGACGCCTCCATCTGGCCGTCGAGCATCTCGAAATGGGCGGGGATATTGGCTTCCAGCGGGAACTGGTGGAGCACGGATTCGCAGAAGGCATGGATGGTCTGGATCTTCAGCCCGCCTGGCGTCTCCAGCGCCTCGGCGAACAGCCGCCGCGCCCGGCGCATGGTGTCACGGTCCGGCCGCCGGCCTTCGAGCGCCTCGATCTTCTCCGCCAGTTCGGCGTCGCCGAGAACCGTCCAGTCCGACAGCGTGGAAAAGACCCGGTTCGACATGTTGGCGGCGGCGGCCCGCGTATAGGTCAGGCACAGGATCTTCGACGGGTCGGTGCCGTTGAGCAGCAGCCGGATGACACGCTGGGCCAGCACATGGGTCTTGCCGGAGCCGGCATTGGCCGACACCCAGGCTGAATTCCGAGGATCGGCGGCGCGAGCCTGGCTGTTGGCAGTATCGCTCGGGATCGGATAGGCCTTCTTCATGCCTCCCCTCCCTCATCACCGGCATCGCCGCCGGCTGACCATTCGAGCACGCGGGCGAGATGGTCGTAGTCACCGTCGGTCTCGCCTTCGCGAAACGGCAAAGCGCGCGACAGGTAGCCGGTCTGCGGGTCGCTATAGTGGACGAGCAACTTTTCCAGCCGGGCCCAGGCCTCTTCGGCAAGGTCGGCGGCGGTCCTTGGCTGGCGGTTGTGCTCGAGAATGGACTCCTCGAACACCTCGCCATTCGGCTTCAATCGCACGAAGGCCAGCTGCGATGGTTCGCGCGCGCCCAAATCCTTGAAGGCGCCGCGCCTCAGCAGCGCGCCTTCCAGCGCCAGTTGCGGCGCCAGCAGCGTGTGCGCCTGCGCCTTGGAGGGCGAGGAGCCGGTCTTGTAGTCCAGTATGTCGGCCATGCCGCCGGCCAGCAGGTCGACGCGGTCGGCATAACCGGACAGCGTCACGCCGGACTGGCCGACCGGGGTCTTGCCGGCACGTTCCTCGGCATGGCGCCGGGTCACCGCGTCGGCACGCGTGCGCTCCCATTCGACGATGTTGGCGGCGAGTTTCTCGAAGCGCGGCCACCACACCGCCTCGACGTCGGCCGGAAGCGCGGCCTCGCCAAAGCAGGCGCGGCCGGCGGCGACGAGGCCGGCCAGCGCATCGGCCGCGCGCGGATCGGCGACGCGCAACGAGAACAGATGCAGGATGGCGTGGAACAGCGTGCCGCGTTCGGCGGCACCGGGATCGCGGATCAGCGGATCGAGTGGCATCAGGCCGAGAATCCGTCTCGCATAGACCGCATAGGGATCGCGGCGCAACGTCTCGATCTCGGTGACCGAGAAATGCGTTGGGCGCACCGCCAATGGCGGCTTCGGCTGCGGCCTTGGCGCGAAATCCTGCTTCGGGCCGGTATCGAGCGCGCGGGCCCAGGCCAGCAACTCGTCGCCGCGCCGGCGCAGAGCCGATGCCTGGTCGTTGCCGATGAAGGTGAGCAGGCGCTGCAGCCAGCGTGACGGCACGGCGGGTGCGTCGCCGGCGCGGGCCGAGCGGGCCAGCACCACTTGTCTCGCGCCCATGGCCATCTGGAAATCATGCGCGGCAAGGCCGATGCGTCGTTCGGGCGGTTCGAGATCGATGCCGGTCTTCATCAGCCGCGACATGAAGCGGTCGCTCTCCGGTTTGCGCGGCCACACACCTTCGTTGAGCCCGCCAATGATCAGCGTGTCGACATCCTGCAGCCGCGCTTCCAGCGCGCCCCAGATGGCGATGTTCCTGTCGGTGCCTTGTGCCGGCTTGACCGTTTCGGGCGCGATCAGGGCGTCCATTACATCGGGCCACTCATCCGCGCCGAACGACAGCGAGGCCGAAGCCGCCACCAGCCCGCGCAGCAGTTCCGCGAGCTTCTCGCCGGCGTCGCCGGCATAAAGGTCGCCCAGGCCGCCATCAGCGGAACGGCCGAGATTTTCCAGGGCGACGACGCTGGCTTTGACCAGTGCGGCAAGGTCGGCACCCGCCTGGCCGCGAAACGCCGAAAGCGGCGCCAGCGCTTCTGTCAGGTGTGCGAGAAGGTTCCTCGCATCCTCTATGGAGCGCACGGTCAGCCGGGAAAACCAGAAGGGCGGACGGCTGTCGCCGCCCAGGTCGGTGAGGCGGGCCTCGAACAAGTCCGGCAGCGAAACGATGTCCGGGCGGCCGGTGCCGCCACGCAGGGCCACCAGTTCGACCAGTTCCGCCGCATGGCGCACGGCAGCGCGCTCCAGGCCGAGGCTGAGCAGCGGATGCTTGAGCAGCGACAGGAGGCCGACAGGGTCGCCTGGCCGGAACACGGCCTCGAGCGCCAGCCGCAGCAGGCTGGCCGCCGGGCTGTTGGCGAGCGGCGTGCCGCCGGAATCGTCGGCGACGACGCCAAAGCGCTGGAGCTCGACCGACACGCGCCGCGCCAGCGCCCGGTCGCCGGTGACGAGAGCCGCCCTCTGGCCGGGCTCTTCCACGGCCCGCTTGAGCGCGACGGCGATGGCGACGGCCTCATCGCGTTCGCTGGCCGCTTCGAGCAGCGTCACGTCGGCAAAGGCGCCGGCAATGTCGGGCGCCGAAAACCCGTTGCGCGTTTCGGCCCATAGCTCGGTGGTCTCGGCCGGCCGCAGCGCTTCGCCGACAAGGGCGGCGCGGCGCGCCAGCCGTGGTTCGGCCACGCCGATTTCCTCGACATCGTCGCGCAGCACGCCGATCTTGCCGATCAGCCTGGCCAGGCCATATTGCGGGTGGCCAAGCACGGCCGGCCGTGCGCCGGGTGCCACGAGCGCCTGGAAAGAGGCTTCGTCAAGCGTCCGGTCGAGACCGGGCAGCACGATGGCGCCGCCAGGCAGACGGGCGATCGCGGCAAGCAGCTCGGCCGTTGCCGGGATGGAGCCGGTCGAGCCGGCGGCGATCACCGGTCCGGCCGGGGGATTGCGTCGCAATCGCGCCGCCTCGGAGCGGATCAGCGCGCTGCGATGCGCGGCCGGGTTGGAGCGGTCGCTCTCGCTCAGGAATTTTGGCCAGGCATCGGTGACGATGCCGAGGAATTCGAGCGTCACCTGCCACCATCCGGCAAGGTTGCCAGTCACCAGGCCCTCAAGCTTCGCCCAGTCGGTGCCTTCGGTCTCGATTTCGTCCATCAGTCCGGCAAGATCGCGTGCCAGCCAGATCGCGTCGGCCGTGGAGGCGGGGATTACGATCTCCTCCGCGAAAAGCTTCGCGACGTGCTCCGGCAACCGGCGTTTCCACGCCCGCACCAGCGGCGTCAGCAGCAACAGCCGTTCGGTCGCCGAGATCGGCGGCGCGAGATCGATCGCCGCCGATGGCTCGGCGTCGAACGCCGCCTCGTCCTCGTCGAACTCGCCGAGCGGGCGGATAACCGGCAAGATCGCCGAACCGCCGCCGCCGCGTTTCTTCAAGCTGTCGACGAAGACGCCGCGCAAGGCACGCGCGGCACGGCGCGTCGGCACATAGATGGTGACGTCGGCCAGGGCGAGCGGATCGCCATCGAAGCGAAAGTGTGGAATCAGACGGCCGGCAAGCAGCGCCTCGGCCAGCGTCGGCAGGAACGGCGCACCGGGGGGGATGGAGAAAACGCGGCTTGGGCCGCTCATTGCGACTCGGTTAAAGCGCCGGCGACGGCTTCTTCCGCCAGCGCAATGGCATCGGGCGTGCCGACAGTGATCCAGTGGCCGTGCATCGGCATGCCGTACAGCCGGCCGGCTGCAATGGCCTTGTCGAAGTAAGCGTTGAGCGAGTGCGGCTCGGCAGGTGCATCCCTGAACAGGCGCGGATGGATGATCGCCGCGCCGGCGTAGATCAGGCCGGCGGGATCGCCTTTTGAACGCCGCAAGGCACCGTCCGGCGCCACCAGGAAATCGGTGCTGCCACAGTGTCCTGTCGCCTGATGGAGATCAGCCAGCATCAGCAGAATATCCATTTTCGCCGCGTCCCACGCAAGGGCAAGCCGCCCGAGATTGAGTGGACCGTGGTCGATCCAGAACGTGTCGGCGTTGAGGATGTAGAACGGCCCTTGCCCCAACTCGGGCAGCGCCTTGACGATGCCGCCGGCGGAATCGAGCAGCCGGTCGCTCTCGTCGGAAATGACGATCTTCGGTGCCCGACGCGCCGCGACGTGGGCGATGATCTGTTCTGGAAAATAATGGACGTTGACCACGGCCTTGGCGACGCCGGCGGCGGCCAGGCTGTCGAGGCCCCAGTCGAGCAATGTCTTGCCGGCGATCCGGACCAGCGGCTTGGGGATGGTGTCGGTGATCGGCCGCATGCGCTTGCCGAGCCCGGCGGCAAGGACGATGGCAGTGTCGGGTCTTGTCACAGTATTCGTTCCTCGAGCAGCCCGTGCTCTTGATAGAAATCCCGCAGGCTGGCAAGCGCCGGATGGGACAGCGCCCGGCGCAGATAGTCGCGGATGCGCGGCAGGTGCTGGAGATAATAGGGTTTGCCGTCGCGTTTTTCGAGGCGCACGAAAATGCCGAGGATCTTGGAGTTGCGCTGTGCGGCCATGATTGCATAGGCTTCCCGGAAACCCGCTTCGTCAAAGGCTCCGCCGGCATGGCGCGCCGCGACATAGGCTTCGAGCGTTGCCGTCTCGATCTCGGGCGAGATGGTGACCCGAGCATCCATGGCAAGCGAGGCGACGTCATAGGCTGAAGGCCCGATCAGCGCGTCCTGGAAATCGACGATGCCCAGCCGGTCATGGCCGGCGCGCACGCCACGCCAGATGATGTTGGGCGAATGGAAGTCGCGGAGCATCAGCGTGTATTCGCTGCCCTGCAGCCGGTCGAAAAGCGCGTTCCATTCCCTGGCGTAGCCGGCGCGCAAGGCGTCGCTTGCGGGTTGGCCCGATATCGCCGGCACATACCAGTCGACCAGCAGATCGGCTTCGATCATCATCGCATCGCGGTCGAAGGGCGGCACGTCGTGGAAGCTGCCCGGCCCAGCTTGCAGGCGTTGCGGCCAGCTCTTGCCATGCATCATGGCCAGCAGTTCGGCCGCTGCCGCGTAGCGCTCGCCCACCGGCTCGCCGTCCTTGCCGAGAAATCCTTCTGAGCCGAGATGTTCGAGCAGCAAGAAACCCTGGTCCTGATCCTCGGCATGGATAGTGGGAACGCTGACGCCGCCGGCCTTCAAGGCGTGGTCGATGGCGACGAAGGCCGAGACTGATTGGGCGGTATGGGCGATCACCGCATAGGGCTTGCCGTCCCGCACCGGTGGGCCGAGCGCCAGCCGCGGCGAGTTCATCAGCACGCGCGGCTCGTGGCCGGCGAGCGTAACGATCTCATAGGAGCGGGCGGAGGCGTCGCCGATAAAATGGCGCCGCCGCGCTTCTCCCCAGCCGGCTTCTTCCAGAAAGTCGCGCATGGCCAGCGACCTTGCCGCGCGGTCGACGGCAGCGCCTTGCCCCGACAGCCGCGCCAGCCGGCCATCGCCATGCTGGACGAGTTCGATCGAGAGCGTCGTCTTCGGCAAATAGCCGTCGGCCCGCTCCGGCCATTCGACAAGGGCGGCCCCTTGCGCCAGCGCCTCGTCGAAGCCGAGTTCATCGAGTTCGGCCGCCGAGGACAGGCGGTAGAGGTCGAAATGATGGACCGGAATGCGTGTGTCGTAGCTCTGCACCAGAGTGAAGGTCGGGCTTGGCACGTCGAGGCTGGCATCTTCCGCCAGCGCCCGGATCAGTGCCCGCGCCAGCGTCGATTTGCCGGCGCCGAGATCGCCCTTGAGCGCCAGCACGTCGCCCGCGCGCAGCGCCAGCGCCAGATCTTCGCCGAGCCGCGCCGTCTGGGTCTCGTCGGTGAGCAAACGTTCCAGCAACAGGCCCGTCATCGAGCGCGCTACTCGGCCGCGGCGCGGATGCCCGGCATGTCGGGGAAGGTGCAGATGACGGTCGTGCCCTTGTCCCTGCCGGTTTCGATGCGAACGTGGCCGCCATGCAGTTCGACAAAGCTCTTGACGATAGACAGGCCGAGTCCGGCCCCACGCCGGCGGCCGCCATTGGCACGCGGTTCGAAGCGACGGAACACCGAATCCAGAACATCCGGTGGCATGCCGGGACCATCGTCATGAACGGAGAATTCCACGCCGTCCGCCAGATGGCGGCACGCGAGCCGGATGGTGCTGGCTTCCGGGGCGTAGTTGGCGGCGTTGCTGAGCAGATTGTAGAGGATCTGGCGGATGCGGGTTTCGTCGCCGTGGAACGTCTTCGGCGCGGCAGCGGCATCGACCTCGAGCCGGATCGAGTGCTCCTGCAGCCGGTCGGCAACCAGTTCGGCGGCCGCGGCGATGGTGCGGTCGACATGCACCTCCGAAATGTCGAGCTGCATGATGCCGGCGTCGACGGTCGCGAGGTCGAGTATGTCGTTGACGATTGTCAGCAGCACCGAGGACGAAGAGCTGACATGCTCGACATATTCGCGCTGCTTTTGATTCAGCGGTCCGGTCGTGGGCAATGAAAGCAGTTCGGTGAAACCGATGATGTTGGTTAGCGGCGAACGCAGTTCGTAGGATACGTGCTGGACGAAATCGTTCTTGAGCTGGTCGGACTTTTCCAGCGCTTCGTTCTTGTCCTTCAGCGCGCGTTCAACATTCACGCTGTCGGTGACGTCGACGAAGGTCATCATCACTTGCCCGTTGGGCAGCGGGATCACGGCGTAACGCAGCACGATGCCGTTGTTGAGCTCGGTCTGGCCGTGGCGTTCGCGGCGTTCGTCGTCGAACCCGGTTATCGCGGCGACGAAACCGGGCCAAGGGCTGTCGACCGCTTGCCTGTCGCTAAGATCACGGATCGTCGAGACATGCACATTGGGCTTGGTGGCCTCCGCCGCAAGGCTCCAGAGCGTGGCAAAGGCCGGGTTCGACAGCCGCAGCCGGCCGTCCGGGCCGAACACCGCCACGCCTTCGGCGAGGTTGTCCAGCGTCTCGCCCTGGACGCGCACCGCCGTGCGGTAGCGGCTTTCCAGATCCATCTTCTCGGTCAGGTTCTCGAACACCCAGGTGACGCCGCCCTTGGGCTGAGGGTTGGCGACAACGCGGATGGTCTTGCCGTCGGGCAGATGCCACCAATGTTCCTGTGATTCGACCGCGCGATAGGCGCCGAGCAGGCCTTCCTTCCAGCGACGCCATTCGGGCTGCTCGGCGATCTTGCCCTCGCTGCGCAGCCGGTCGAGCAAAAGCGCGTTGTCGGGCGCGCTGTGCAGGAAGCCGCTGTCCAGGCCCCACAGTTTCTGGAAGGCCTGGTTGAAGAAGCGCAGCTTCTCGTCGGTGTCGAAGATGGCGACGGCGGTGTTGAGCTGGTCGAGCGTGTCGGCGTGGCTGCGCACCGTCCGCTCATATTCGCCGCGAATGGTCTCGATGGCGCTGGTGTCACAGGCAAGGCCGGCCGAACCATCGGCGCCGGCGAAGTCGGTGACCGCGAACACGCGGCGGTCGCCTTCGATCACGGTGGAGAGCGACTGCTCGAAGACCGGGTGCGATTTGTGCTGGGTGGCGATAGCTTCACGCGCCTGGCCGCCCAGAAACTCCTTGGCGTCGCGGACGGCGGCTTCCGCGCTTTCGGCCTCGACCGCGTCGGCATAGGCCCGGTTGACCCATTTCAGGCGTCCGTGCTCATCGCGCAGCCATGCCGGCATCTTCAGCGCCTCCAGCAGGCCGATCATGGTGTCATGGTCGGCGGCCAGCCGCTGATTGTCGATCTTCAGCCGGGCCTGGCTGCGCTGTGTCTCGGAAAGCGATACGAACCGCACCAGGATGTGCGCGGCACTCTTGCGGCCATGCACTTCGAGAGGGGCGCCGGACTGTGATTCGATGACCAGGTCAAAGGGCCTGGCCTTTTCACGCAAGCCGGCGACGGCATGTTCGAGCGCCGCCGCCGAGCGCGGCATCAGCCAGCGGCCGAAAGCGAGGAAAGCCGCCCGCTCCTCCGGCGCGCCGCTTTCGATTGGCAATGTGCCGATGAGTTCGGGCTTCTTGTTTTCCGAAGCCCAGACGACCACGCGCTGGTCGCGCAGATTGAGCAGCGCTTCCGAACGGCGCAGCGCCGCGTTGACGTCGGCGACGCGGCTTCTCAGTTCGACATTCTCCGCCGAGGTACGGCCTCTTTCGCGGATGAGAACGATGGCCGACAGCAATGCCGCGCCGGTCACGCCGACGAACACCGCAAGCTGCATGACTTCGACGGTGCTGATCGACAGGCCGGCTTTGGCCACGGCGGCGGTCTCGGCATGCGCCACCGCGCTTGCCAACGGACCCGCCAGCGCGGAACCGGCCAGGAACAGCCCCGCGCGGGCGCGCCATGAAAGGCGCCCGCCCTGGCTGGTCGAGCCTGTGGTCCCCGAATCGTCATGGCCGCCGGAAACGGCCGATCCCGCTCCGTGCGGGTTTTGCCCCGGCATGTCTTGGTCCTCTCCGCCGCCTGAATGCAAGACCGCCCTGATACGCGCCTCTCTGATCCCCTCTCGGGCCGGAAGCGTCGCGAATCACCTGACAATAAACCCTCGCCGAATCGCCGTGAAGGCGGATCGCGCGCAAAAATAAAGCCGGGCGAAAAGTCAATCGCCCGGCCCCAATATCTGGTAGTAAATTTAGCTTTGGTTAATAGCGGTAGTGTTCCGGCTTGAACGGACCCTGCGGCGTGACACCGATATAGGCGGCCTGCTCACCCGACAGTTCGGTCAGGCGGGCGCCGAGTTTGTCGAGGTGCAGGCGCGCGACCTTCTCGTCGAGATGCTTGGGCAGGACATAGACCTGGTTCTGGTACTGCTCGCCCTTGGTGAACAGTTCGATCTGGGCCAGAACCTGGTTGGTGAAGGAAGCCGACATGACGAAGCTCGGATGGCCGGTGGCGTTGCCGAGATTGAGCAGGCGGCCTTCCGACAGCAGGATCATCCGCTTGCCGTCCGGGAAGGTGATCATGTCGACCTGTGGCTTGACGTTGGTCCACTTGAGATTGCGCAGCGACGCGACCTGGATCTCGTTGTCGAAGTGGCCGATATTGCCGACGATCACCATGTCCTTCATCGACCGCATGTGGTCGAGGGTGACGACGTCCTTGTTGCCGGTGGTGGTGATGACGATGTCGGCGCTCGGCGCCGCGTCTTCCAGCGTGACGACCTCAAAGCCGTCCATCGCCGCCTGCAGGGCGCAGATCGGGTCGACCTCGGTGACCTTGACGCGGGCGCCGGCGCCCTTGAGCGACGCGGACGATCCCTTGCCGACGTCGCCATAGCCGCAGACCACCGCGACCTTGCCGGCCATCATCGTGTCGGTGCCGCGACGGATGCCGTCGACCAGCGATTCCTTGCAGCCATACTTGTTGTCGAACTTCGACTTGGTGACGGAATCGTTGACGTTGATGGCGGGGAAGGGCAGCAGGCCCTTCTTCTGCAGCTGGTAAAGCCGGTTGACGCCGGTGGTCGTCTCTTCGGTGACGCCGCGGATCGCCGCCTTCTGCTTGGTGAAGAAGCCGGGCGAAGCCTTCAGGCGCTTCTTGACCTGCGCATAGAAATATTCCTCTTCCTCGCTCTGCGGGTTGGACAGCACGTCCTCGCCGGCCTCGGCACGGGCGCCGATCAGGATGTACATGGTGGCGTCGCCGCCATCGTCGAGGATCATGTTGGATAGGCCGCCATCGGCCCACTGGAAGATGCGGTCGGTATAATCCCAGTACTGTTCCAAGCTCTCGCCCTTCACGGCGAAGACCGGAATGCCGGATTCGGCGATCGCCGCGGCGGCATGGTCCTGGGTCGAAAAGATGTTGCAGGAGGCCCAGCGGATGTCGGCGCCGAGCGCCTTCAGCGTCTCGATCAACACCGCCGTCTGGATGGTCATGTGCAGCGAGCCGGTGATGCGCGCGCCCTTCAGCGGCTTCTTGGCGCCGAATTCCTCGCGGCAGGCCATCAGGCCCGGCATTTCGGTTTCGGCGATGTCGAGTTCCTTGCGGCCCCAGCCGGCAAGCGAGATGTCGGCGACCACATAATCCTTGCTACCCGTCATGGCAGTGCTCCGTGCGAATTGTTGTGCGTGCGAATGGTTGCGGATGCGCCCGCGCCGGTCGGCGCGTCGAAGGGCGCGAATTGCCGGCCTGACTAGCAGATCGGCATCACGACGACAATGGGATATAAAGAAATCTTTATCCCTGTATGTCTCTCCGGGATGTCTGCAGGGTGCGCGGGATCAGCATTCCTCGCCGAACCGCGACGCGACAAGCTGCTCCAGCGCGTCCATGACCTCGAGCGCCTCCGGCCCGCTAGCGGTGACGCGGATCGAGTAGCCCGGGCTGGCGGCAAGCATCATCAGTCCCATGATCGAGGTGCCGCCGACCTTGACGCCGTCCTTCTCGACATGCACCTCGGCGTTGAAGCCGCTGGCGAGCTGGACGAATTTCGCCGAGGCGCGTGCGTGCAGGCCGCGCTGGTTGATGATCGGAAACTCCCGGATGATCTGGTCCTTTTCCGACGACATCGTATTCATTTGCTGCTCAGAAGCTGGCTGGCGACGTTGATGTATTTGCGGCCGGCGGCCTGCGCCTCGTCAAGTGCCGCCGCCATGTTGTCGCCCTTGCGGATCGAGGACAGCTTGATCAGCATCGGCAGGTTCATGCCGGCGATCACCTCGGTGCGGCCGGACTCCATTACCGAGATGGCGAGGTTCGACGGCGTGCCGCCGAACATGTCGGTCAGCACGATGACGCCCGTGCCGGTGTCGACGCGGGCGACGGCGTCGACGATATCGCGGCGACGCTGTTCCATATCGTCGTCGGCGCCGATCGCCACGGTTTCGAAATTGTCTTGTGGCCCGACGACATGTTCGACGGCATGTCGGAACTCGGTGGCCAGTTGACCGTGCGTTACAAGCACGAGTCCGATCATTCTTTGGTGGCTCCCGTCATCGCCGCTTCACAGGCGCATTTTATGCTCGCCAGCCATTCCAGGCGGCGGGAGCGCTATCTTGTCGACGCGCGGCTCGTTGACAAGCCCAAAATTGCGCGGGCCCATGCCATTTTGACGCATTGCAGCAAAAAACCCCGGGGCGGATTATAGAAAAGGCATGATGGACAGCCGCGCCATCACCGCTGGCAGGGCCGTGGCGGCATTGCGTTCCGCCAGATCGACACGTGGCACCGAGCAGCCAGCAACCGGCTCGCTGATTTCCTCCTGGAAACGGGCCATTTCCGCCTTCGGCACCAGCCGCACATGCAGGTCGATCACGCCGGCCGGCTCGAATGGCAGCGGGCGCGGCATGAACCCAGGCACCTCGGCGAGGCCGGCGATGGTCGCCGGCACGCGGCAGACCAGCCGCCCGGCCTGGGCCGAGGCAAGCAGCCTGTCGTCGCCGATCAGCCGCGAGAACAGTGCGCGCGCCCGGCAATGGTCCAGGAGTGTCAGCGCCAGCGTCGTCTTGCCGGTGCCGGACGGTCCGGTGATGAGCACGCCGCGATCGCCGATCAGGATCGCGGTTCCGTGGATGTTTTCAGGCTGAGAGGCGGGTTCGGACATGGCTATATCAGGGCCAAGGTCAGCCTTCGGCCGGCAGCGTCACGACGAAGCGCGCGCCTTTGATCTCGCCGGGCTTGGTGCCGGGAATGTTCTCGGCGGTCAGCGTGCCGCCATGGGCCTCGACGATCTGCCTGGAGATCGACAGGCCAAGGCCCGAATTCTGGCCGAACGCTTCGCCGGCGGGCCGGTCGGTGTAGAAGCGTTCGAAGATGCGGTCGATATTGTCGGCGCGGATGCCGGGACCATTGTCGTCGACGGTCAGGATGTTGAACTTGCCGGCGCGGGCCAGCGACAGGCTGATATGGCCATGGTCCTCGGGAACGAAGGAGCGCGCATTCTCGATCAGATTGGTGACGACCTGGCCGATGCGCAGATCGTGGCCGACGACGAAATAGCCTTTGACGCCCTGCGGCAGCTTGGCCACCTTGAGTTCGATCTCGACCGCTTTCTTGTTGCGCGTGGTTTCGCGCGACACGGCGACGAGGTCGGTGATGAATTTTTTTAGATCCACCGTGCCAGCGTCTTCGCGCGCGAGCTCGGCGTCGAGACGGGAGGCGTCGGAAATGTCGGTGATCAGCCGGTCGAGCCGCCGGACGTCATGCTGGATGATGTCCATCAGCCGGCTGCGTGAATTGTCGTTCTTGGCCAGCGGCAAGGTTTCCACCGCGCTGCGCAGCGACGTCAGCGGGTTCTTCAACTCATGCGACACGTCGGCGGCGAAGCTCTCGATCGCCTCGATGCGCGCGTAGAGCGCATTGGTCATGTCGCGAACGGCGACCGACAGATTGCCGATCTCGTCCTGGCGGTCGGAAAAGTCAGGGATTTCCTCGCGGTTCTTGACACCGCGCCGGACCCGCACCGCCGCTGCCGACAGCCGGCGCAGCGGATTGGCGATGGTCGACGCCAGAAGCATCGACAGGATGGCGGTGACCAGCGCCGCGATGCCGAACACGCGCAGGATCGCCTTGCGCTCGGCGGCGACGATCTTGTCGATGTCACCGCCTTCGGTCGACAGCATCAGGACGCCGAGAACGGCGCGGAAGCGCTGGATCGGCACCGCCACCGAAACGATCTGCTCGCCCTGTTCAGAAACGCGCACGATGGTCGACGGGCTGCCTGTCAGCGCCTTCACCACTTCCGGAAAAGCCGCGCCATTGCCGCCGGGCTGCTCGTGATAGACAGGCAGGTCGGTGTTGCGAAAGAAGTCGAAGACGAATTTCTGGATACGCTCGACAAGGTCGGGCTGTTCCTCGTCGACCGGCGGCAGGTCGTAGCGCAGGATCTGGCCGCGAGAATAGAGATGGCGCGAATCGAGCAGCAGATTGGCGTCACGGTCATAGATGCGGGCCCGCGTCCGGGTCGGCGAGATCAGCCGTCGCAGCACCGGCGCGACACGTTCGGGATTGATCGGGAAATCGAGATTGTCGAGCTGGTCGGAGCCAGGCCCAAGGCTTTCGCCGGCCTGCAGCTCAAGCAGTTTTTCAGGGTCGATGCTGATCGAATCGGTTTCGACCGTCGCGGACGCGGCGATCGCGCCGGCGATGATCTCGCCCTGCGTCATCAGGCTTTCGACGCGGGCATCGATCAGCCCGTCGCGGAAGGTGTTGAGATAGAGGATGCCGGTGACCAGGACGGCCAGGCCGGCAAGGTTGAGGAACAGGATGCGCCGCGTCAGGCTGGAGAAGATGTGATGGCCGAGGAAGCGGCGCATCGGCACGGTGATCTTCGACACGAAGGACGGCATGATGCGCGACGGCCGCCTGGCAGCGCCCGCCGGTCTTGTTCGCTGTGCTTCCACTGCCATCGAATAGCAGGCCCTGCTTAGTCTTCGGTTCGATGCATGTCGCTATCCCATATGGGATCACTTTGGGCGACATGCATCAGCTTAGGCTTCGCGGAACCGGTATCCGACTCCGTAAAGGGTTTCGATCATCTCGAAGTCGTCGTCGACAGCCTTGAACTTCTTGCGCAGCCGCTTGATGTGGCTGTCGATCGTACGGTCATCGACATAGACCTGCTCATCATAGGCTGAATCCATCAGCGCATCACGGCTTTTCACGACACCGGGACGCTGCGCCAGCGAATGCAGGATCAGGAATTCGGTGACGGTGAGCGTCACCGGTTCGCCCTTCCACGTGCAGGTGTGGCGTTCCTGGTCCATGACGAGTTGTCCGCGCTCGAGCGAGCGCGCCTGCTGGGTGGGCGCCTTCGCCGCCGCCTCGCGGGCGCTGGCACGGCGTAGAACGGCGCGCACCCGCTCGACCAGCAAGCGTTGCGAGAACGGTTTGCGGATGAAATCGTCGGCGCCCATTTTGAGGCCGAACAATTCATCGATCTCATCGTCCTTGGAGGTCAGGAAGATCACCGGCAGATCGGACTTCTGACGCATCCGGCGCAAAAGTTCCATCCCGTCCATGCGCGGCATCTTGATGTCGAGGATGGCAAGATTCGGCGGACGCGCCGCCAGGCCTTCCAGCGCGGACGCACCATCCGTGTAGGTCTCGACGCGATATCCCTCGGATTCGAGGGCGATCGACACCGACGTCAGAATGTTGCGGTCGTCATCGACAAGCGCGATTGTTGCCATTTCAAGCGGCTCCCTCATGAGCTGTCCCTTCTTTCGTAGAGAAGGGGCTTTTGCAGGACAAATTAGGTACAAAATGTGGCATAGGCCTTGTCCGCTGTCACGCGCGGGGTGCCGCAGGCCACAATCCTACCTCGACATGGATTGGACGAACGAACATCGCCAATCCTTTGGGCAACCGTGAAACTTTTCGCATATATAAACGATTTAAACAACTTTCAAAATATTTAAATCGATTAATGATTTGATATCATTCGTCTTTTCTGGTTCTGACCATCTCAGCCTGCGTAGTGGGCTTGCCGGGAACACGCCGGCAAAGATGCGGAAATCGAAGAAGGGACACCAATGTCGGAAGTCGGCAAACGCAATCCTGCCTGCGCGATCGATCATATCGGTCTGATAACCTCCGGCGTGGTGCACTACAATTTCGGCGCGGCCGCCCTTTACGAGGACTCGATCCGGCGTGGCGAGGCCCGGCTGACCGCGCATGGCGCGCTGGTCGCCGAAACCGGCCAGCACACCGGCCGTTCGCCCAAGGACAAGTTCGTCGTCCGCGAAGCCGCCACCGAGAACCATGTCTGGTGGGACAACAACAAGGCGATCTCGCCGGCCCAGTTCGAGACGCTGCTTGGCGATTTCCGCGCCCACGCCGCGCACAAGGATCTTTACGTACAGGATCTGGTCGGCGGCGCCGATGCGGAGCTGAAATTGCCGACCCGCGTGATCACCGAATTTGCCTGGCACTCGCTGTTCATCCGCAACCTGCTCATCCGTCCTGACAATGCCGAACTCCAGGCGTTCGTGCCAGAGATGACGATCATCGACCTGCCGTCCTTCCGCGCCGATCCCGCCCGCCACGGCAGCCGCACCGAAACGGTGATCGCCGTCGATCTCACCCGCAAGATCGTGCTCATCGGCGGCACCTCCTATGCCGGCGAGATGAAGAAGTCGGTGTTCACCATGCTCAATTACCTGCTGCCGCGAAAGGGCGTGATGCCGATGCATTGCTCGGCCAATGAGGGGCCGTCCGGCGACGCTGCCGTCTTCTTCGGCCTTTCCGGAACCGGCAAGACGACGCTGTCGGCCGATCCGTCGCGCACGCTGATCGGCGACGACGAGCACGGTTGGGGACCGCACGGCATCTTCAATTTCGAAGGCGGCTGCTACGCCAAGACGATCAAGCTGTCGGCCGAAGCCGAGCCGGAGATCTTCGCCACCACACAGCGCTTCGGCACCGTGTTGGAAAATGTCGTCCTCGACGCCGACGGCGTGCCGGACTTCAATGATGGTCGCCTCACCGAAAACACGCGCTGCGCCTACCCGCTCGACTTCATTCCCAATGCTTCGAAGAGCGGGCGCGCCAATCATCCAAAAAACATCATCATGCTCACCGCCGACGCCTTCGGCGTGATGCCGCCGATCGCCCGGCTGACCCCGGCGCAGGCGATGTATCATTTCCTCTCCGGATACACGGCCAAGGTCGCCGGGACCGAAAAGGGCGTCACTGAACCCGAGGCGACGTTCTCGACCTGTTTCGGCGCCCCGTTCATGCCGCGCCATCCCAAGGAATACGGCAATCTGCTGCGCGAACTCATCGCTAGCCATGGCGCCGATTGCTGGCTGGTCAACACCGGCTGGACCGGCGGCGCCTACGGCACCGGCAAGCGCATGCCGATCAAGGCGACGCGCGCTCTGCTTGCCGCCGCACTCGATGGGTCGCTGAAGACAGGCGAATTCCGCACCGATGCCAATTTCGGCTTCGAGGTGCCGGTGGCTGTGCCCGGCATCGACGGCGCCATTCTCGATCCGATGATTTTGGACCCCCGGGCGACGTGGGCGGACAAGGCCGCATACGACCGGCAGGCGGCAAGACTGGTCGGCATGTTCGCCGTCAACTTCGAGAAATTCGAGCCGCATGTCGATGCAACCGTCATGGGCGCGGCACCCCGCATGCAGGAAGCGGCGGAGTAATCGCCGGATCGCTCGGCATCATTGCCGCGCGGCACCAGTTAAGGCCCGGTTCCGATCGGGCCTTTTCTTTTTCACGCCGCCGCGCCATGACTGCGGCATGCCGATCGACGACAGCATCATCATTGCGGACGAAGCCGTGATCCACCCGGGCGATCTGCACGAGGATTTCATCCGCTCGTCCGGTCCGGGCGGCCAGAATGTCAACAAGGTGGCGACCGCCGTGCAACTGCGCTTCGATGCGGCCAACGCGGCCGGCCTGTCGGAACGCGTGCGTGCGCGAACGATCAAGCTGGCCGGCCAGCGCGCCACCAAGGACGGCGTCATCGTCATCGAGGCCGGTCGCTTCCGCACCCAGGAACAGAACCGGGCCGATGCCCGGGCAAGGCTGACGGCGTTGGTCGCCAAGGCCGCCGAACCGCCGCCGCCGCCGCGCAAGAAGACCAGGCCTTCGAAAGGCGCGGTCGAGCGGCGCCTGAAGACCAAGGCCGGACGCGGCACCATCAAGAAATTGCGCGGAAAAATCGGCGACGATTGATGCCTGCCACAGCGTTTTCGGGTCGCTGTCAGCGCTTTAACACGGCATTCTTGACGCCCGAAGCAGCAATTGGATTGTCGACAGACCATGCTCGTCCTGCCCAACGGCGTCCGCCACATGCCGGCCTATCTCTCCCGCACTGTTCAGGAGGCGCTGGTCGAGGCGGTGAGAAGCATCGTCCAGCAGGCTCCGCTGTTCGTGCCGGCCATGCCGCGCACCGGCAAGGAGATGAGCGTGCGCATGACCAATTGCGGCCCGCTCGGCTGGGTCACCGACAAGGAGCGAGGCTATCGCTACCAGCCGATGCACCCGCTTACCGGAGAGCCGTGGCCGCCAATCCCTGGGGGCTTGCTGGACCTTTGGCGGCAGGTATCGGGCTATTCGTATCCGCCTGAAGCCTGCCTGATCAATTTCTACACGGCGGACGCCAAGATGGGTCTGCACCAGGATCGCGACGAGGCCGATTTTTCGGCACCCGTCGTCTCCGTGTCGCTAGGCGACGATTGCCTGTTCAGGGTCGGCCAGACGACGCGCGAGGGCGCCACCAAATCGTTCAGGCTGAAGAGCGGCGATGTCGTCGTGCTGGGCGGTGAGGGCCGGCTCGCCTTCCACGGCGTCGACCGCATCTATCCCTCGACCTCGGCGTTGCTGAAGAACGGCGGCAGGATCAATCTGACGCTACGACGGGTGACGAAGCCGGTCTGACGCCCGATACTCATGGCAAGGCGCCAGCACCATTGCGCAGCAGCACCTTGACCGCATCGTCCTCGGCGATCTGGTGGTAATCCTGCATGAAACGGACGATTTCCGACCTGCCAAAAAGCCTTGCCGTCCACAATGTGTCACCTTTCTGCACGACGATCAGCGATGGCTTGGCCGTCTCCAGTTCGGCGAGCTTGCCGTCAATGTAGCGGTTCGCGATTTGCGTATAGCGTTCGGCGCCCGCCTGGTTGCCGTTCCGCGCCTCCACCTGCGAAAAATAGGTGGCGAACGTCCCCAACCAGTCGCTGCAGTAGATCGAGATCCAGCTCCCGCCGACCATTCGTGTCAGCGGATGGCCCGCGGCAATGTCGGAGCCGATCAGCGCGACCGTGGGGTGCTCCACCGCATCATTGATCGTGGCGACGAGCCCCGCATCAGGTTTCTGGGTCGGAAGGAAAGGGATTGCGTTAGCCGCAATGGTAATGGCCAGCAACAGCTTGTGGGCGGTACCCATCGCCATGCCGGACGGGGACTGTCCCGTTGGATCGAGCTGTGTTGCCCGCAGCAACAGCGCCGCGGCCATCAGGCTGAGTGCTGGAAATGCGTGGTAAGGCCAGCCCTTGGCCTGGTAGACGAGCGGCACCGTGGAAGCCAACGAGGCCAGCACGAACACAGTCACGAGCGGCGACAAGGCCAGGCCCGGGCGAAGAAAGCGCAGCATGTAGAGCGCGACTAGATAGGCCGGGCCGTACTTCAGCAGCACTGCCTGAAGAACCCGCAACCGCATATAGGTGTCGGCCAGCACTGGATAAATGATCTCGAGAAATTGCGGATAGAAGTAGAGGACCGCGACGAGATACGCGATGCAGACCAGCCCGATCACCCAGTATTCGATGGCGAAAAGCATCCAGACGGACCGGCGTCGCCATGCCACATAAAGCGCCGGGGCAAGGACCACCAGTGCGTAATAGGGCTTCACCAGCACCAGGACGCTGCCGCAAACACCAGCTAACACCGCCACCAGCAGGCTGGGCGCGCGCCCGCCCGTCGGCGCCGCACGCCAAGCCATCATCACGAGCAACGGCAAAAGCAGGGCAACGCCCAGATGTTCGCGCTCACTGAAGGCGTTACCGGGAAAGATCACCAGCAGCGCCAGGAATAACGGCAGCATCGAGAACAGTGCGCGTTTCTCGGCAAATCCCGCCATCCTGACGATCAGCGCCGCAAAGCCCAGCCCAAGCAGGCATATCGCATAGACATAGACATGGATTACGACCTCTGGCGACAGGCCAAGCGTGTGAGCCAATGCTACTGCCGGCAAGAACATCCAGGGTGTGAAGGGCGGGTTGACCTCGAAGAGATCAACGTAAAGGCGCATGCCGGCGAGCATTCGCTCGCACATCGTGATTGCCCAGCTGGTATCGGGGATCACGCCCCAGCGCACTTGCCAGGGCAAGGCCGCTGCCAGCACCAGCAGGCACAAAACCATTGTCCGACGCTGCTGTTCGCGCTCGGCGAGACCGACTGTGCCGGACAAGCGGTTATGCTGGAAAGCCGTCACCGTGGATTACCCCACGCGCCTGTTTTTCCAATTCGGCGGGCCATCATCGGGAGGCCACCGACAAAGCGGATTGCGAGTTGAGGATGAAGTTCGAGACCGGCACTCGCACCGGCGCCAGGGCCGCTCGCCCGGCAGTGCTCGTGTCGATCAAGTGCTGCCCCCGAAACCAGCTGGAACTCATCTAGAAAACTAGTCGGGATTGCCTAAAGTGCAGTTAATCGCGCAGGCTGCTGTCTGCACGGTTCAGCGGATGTTCTGGATACGGCGCATCTGCCCGTCTCGTAAACATTGCGACAGGCCGAGCGATGCTCGAACACCCGAGTGTTTCTTCAAGCGGGTGGTGGTGCGTATCCCCTGGCCATTTTTCCCAAGCCGGATTTCTCTGGACGCCTGCTTAGCGGATCGGCCGTCGTTTGGGCCTCGGTTTTCAGCGCAACGGCGAAAAAATTGCCGAGATCAGATGAAAGGGCAGTGCGCCATAGGCCGCCACTGTCGCATCATCGTCCCATTGCCGGAATTGCCGGGAAGGTCGCGCCTCCAGCGTCACGGCGCGCCTTTCGCCATCAAGCGTCACCTTGCCGCGAAAATGCAGCACCCGCTCCCCGCCGGACCGGCTGATGGCCATGGCGCGCAGGCGAGCGATATGGTCGTCATCCGCATTTATCTCCATCTCGATGCGGCGGCGGACCGGTGGAACGCTGATCCTGACCGTGATGTCCAGCATCATGTCCCCCGCCGTCCGCGGACAGGGTATGGCCTGCGAGAACACCGATGGCGGCGCCGTTTCCGACGGCCCGTCGCGGGCTGTCCTGCCGCGCCAGGCCTTGGCTGGAGGCTCCTGCCGCAGCCGGCCGCTCTTGCGCCTCAGCCGCAACTGTTTGGCAAGGCCGCGCGACAGCCAGACCAGCCTGCCGAAATCGGTCCGCGGCTTGGCCTGAAGCACCGCCGACCAGCGCGACAGGCCGCCGCGGTCGGCCATGCCAAGCACGCGCGCCAGGACCCTGTCCGGTGTCTGGACGGCTGTTTCAAGCGCCAGATAGGAGAGCGCTACCGCCGCGGCGACGGCAAGGCCGCGCCTGGCGACAACATCGAGGAACACATCCCAGTCGACATCGCCGCCGCGAATAGCCACCGCGCAATCGACCAGCCAGTCGCTATGCGTGTGGGCGTCGAGCCCGCCATGCGCGATGGCAAGCGCGATGCGGTCGACCGGCGACGGCACGAGCACGCTGACGCCGCTGAATTCGGCGCTATCGGCCCGGTGCCAGATGGCCAAATCGTCCTCCTCGCTTCGTTGCGAGCCGTCATAGGCGAGTTGGTGCAGGTCGATGTCGCCAAGATTGCCCTTGAAGAAGTTCATCGAGCGCAGCGACGCCAGCCTTGTCCTAAGATATTGCGGGCTGACGCCGGTGGCGATCTGCCAGTCGCCGTCGCGCAGTACGTCGAAGGCCGTCTTCATGTCCTGCGGCCGCACCAATATGTCGATGTCGTGCGCCACCCTGCCGCGCTGTGCGGAGGCGTTCAAGGCGATGCGGCTGGCACCCTTGATCAGCATCACCCGGCATCCGGCATCCGCCATCGCCTTCAGCGCCGGTTCGGCTTCCCGCATAGCCATGCGCGATTTGGTCCATAGCATCTTCTGCAGGCCGACGAGGCGAGGATAGGCGGAATGGCCGGCGAGCTTGCGGCCGAACCTGTCGGAGATCGCAGCCAGCAGCCGGTGCTCCCGGAACGAGACATGATCGATATCGTTCTCGTCCAGCCAGCGGCCGGCGCAAGTGGCGGCGGCATCCTCGTCGGGAAGAAGTGCTGCCTTGAGCAACTGGTCGAGTCCGCCGGTCGGCCACGACCAGCCATAGTCCGGGAAGCGTCGGTCGATACGGCGGATATCAGCCATCAGCCCGGGCCAGCCTTGTTACGGGCCCGCCGCAACATGGCGAGCCGCGCCACTTCGAGATAGCCACGGTCGCGAGCGGCATCGCGCCCATAGGACAGGCTGCCCGGCCGGATGCGGCGCAGCGCCAGCGCCTCGTCCAGCATGTCGAGGGCAAGGCCCGCCTCGCGTGCCCGGGCGATCCAGTCTATCATTTCGCCGCGGCCGCCCGGAGGATCGACGATTGGTCCGACCGTCTCGGCGACCTCGCGGCGGATCATCATGGTGGTCCGCGACCAGCCAGCCACGGTCTCGGCCTCGGGCGCGTCGGGCCGGTCGTTGCGGAAATTCCGCCAGTGACAGAAGACCCCGGCTGTCGCGGGATATCTCTCGAGATGCGCCAGTTGTCTCTCGATCTTGTCCGGCAGCCAGAGGTCGTCCGCGTCGAGCGTCGCGATGAGCGGCGTCGACAGGGCGGCGAAGCCTCGCATCGTTGCGCTGCCAGGCCCGGCATTTGCCTGGCGCAGCAAGCGCACCGGCAAGTCCGTTCCGCCGGTCGTCGAACCAAGATCGTCGGTCGAACCATCGTCGACAACGATTACCAGTGCCGGGCGAACCGTCTGGGCGGCGACGGATCGCAGCGTCTCGCCGATCGTGCCGCTGGCGTTGAAGGCCGGAATGACGACGCCGTAGTTCCGCATGCTATAGGAAGCGCCAATTGGCGAGTTCTTTGACATCGAAAATGCCTTCGATCCCGCACAGTGAAGGGTCGGCCTTGCGCCGTTTCATCGATTTGTGGATGGCCCGCATGAATTCTCGAAGCGATGTGTCGGTCTGCTTGGTCATGTTGCCGGGGTGACGTCTATAGTACAGCGCCACGGTATCCGGCATGACGAATCTGGGGCCGCTTTCAAAGGTGCGCAGCAGGTAGTCGGTATCTTCGGCCTGGCTGAAAGCCTCGTCGAAGCCGCCGATCCGTTCGACGAGCTTGCGCGAGAAGATCGCCGCCGACAGATGAATTCCCCGCACGGTCATGAAATTGCTGCCAGGCTCGGGTTCCAGCCTATCGTCGTCGATGCCGTCGACGAGCATCATCAGGGAATAGGTAAGTTCAAGATTGGGGTCGGCATGAAAGCAGGCGATATCGGCCTTGAATCGTCCGGCAGGCGAGACATCGTCCGAATCGAGGAACGACACGAGCTCCGTTTCCGGCTTGAGCAGCTTGAGACCGGCATTGCGGGTTCGGGTCACGCCCATGTTTTCCTGCCGGAACAGGCGAATGCAGGGGTTCTTGGCCATCATCGAGCGCACGGCCTCCACCGACCCGTCGGTCGAGCCGTCATCGACGACGATGATGTCGAGATCGGCGGCATCGCGCTGCCGCACCAGCGAGCGCAAGGCCGCAACCACATAGCGTTCGCGGTTGTAGACAGGCATGATCACGCTCAACTTCACGGGACGCCTCGCGTCAGAAAATCCGCAATAGTGCCGGCAATCTCCTCGGGATGCGTTCCCAGGGACAAACGGTAGCTTGGCAGCAGGCGGGTTAGATCGCCGAAGAAGCGGAAACCGCTTTCACGTTCCCCCGGCATCTGCATGATGCCCGACGGTGCCAGTGCTATCATGGCGTCTCGACGCGACACTGGCATGATCGAACTCGTCTCGCCGCCGCCGATATGTGGCACCACCAGCGCAACGATGTCCAGCGCTGCCGGCACCGGCCGGGCCGCGATGTCGGCAATGTGAAACGTGTGCTTGCCCTGCCAGTTCAAGGGCCTCTCGGTCCCCAGCCGCTGCCTCAAGCCCAGCCGCTCGAAACCTTGCGGATCCTGCTTAAGCGTTGAAAACAGCGGCCGCGCGGTCACGCCGGCGGCGAGATCGATCAGCACGTAGTCATCGCCGACGCTGTCGAGGCCGTTGAGCAGGCCGGCGGTGACCGTGCCGGATTTGCCGGCGCCGCCCGCGCCGGCCAACAGCACGCCCTTACCATCGGCGCCGAGCGTGCCGGCATGGGTCAGACGCATGCCGCGCGCCGCATATTCCCAGTGCAGGAAGGCCCGTAGCGGCGCTGTCGGCTCCCAAGGCGGAAAAGCATCGGCCGTGGCCATCAGCTGCACGCCGACGCGGCGTTGCGGATCGTAGACCTGCCAGAAATCCAGATCGTGAAAATAGTGGCCACGCAGCCCGGTCTCGGCGAGCCGTTCGGCAAAGCCGTATTCGGTGAAATGCGCGTCGCCCCACCGTGCCGGCTCGGGAATGCCGTCAATGCCAGGGTGAACCGTAAAGACGCGGCATTCCGCCGACGGTTCCGCCTCGTCATCTTCGGCCTCCACAAAGGCGTGGCCGAGCGCCTCCGCAAGCGCACCGGGACCGACATGCGCTGTCAATTCCAGCCGGGGCAGGCGGACCGTTCGCGTGGCCGGATAGTGCGTGGCTTCAGTGGCGGCGACGAGATACCGGGCGTAGTCCGGCAAGGTTTCGAGCGTGACGCGCGGCATCCTGCGCCCCTCTATCTCAGACGCGTCGACTCGTCAGGACGCCTGCTTGACCGCCGGCCAGCCGAGGGGTTCCTCGACCTCATGGATGGGATCCACGATGATCAGGTCGGCGAGGTCGTCATGAATGCTCACGGTAAGTGGCTCGCTGGTTGCGGCAAGCTCGGCAGGCAACTCGCCCGGCAGCGGTTGCGCCGCGGCTTCCGAACGCACCAGCAACCCCAGTTCGAGCAATTGCGATATGAAGTGGCCGAGTTCGGGGGCGCCTATTGTTGAGCCGCCGGCGGCCAGCCCGATCAGGGCCTGGGCGTCGACCCCGGACGAGAGTGCCTGCCACACCCTGCTGCCGGAATCGGAGAAGCCGAAATATTTGCCATTGGCAAGGTTGAGCACCACGGCCTCGCCATCGAAGGATTCGAAGACGATATCCTTGCTCGCAACCGCATAGGCGTCGCAATCACGCATCATTGTTGCCCCGCTTCGCGATCCCGCCCCTACCGGGGTCGCGTCCACTGACAACGCCTGTAAACGCTCGGTTCTTCGTTGGCAAGGTAACCGATGCCGTCGAGACGCCGGTCATCGATCAGGGTCTGAGCGGATTACGCCTCGATTTCGAGCGCCGACAGTGGCTTCGAGCAGCAGGCGAGGATGAAGCCGTCGTCGATCTCGTGATCGAGGATACCGCCATTGTGGCTCATCTCGACGGCGCCGGAGACTTTCTTCACCTTGCAGGTTCCGCACAGGCCGAATTCGCAGGCCGCCGGTATGCGCACACCCGAGGCGCGCGCCGTCTGCAGCACGGTCTGGCCGGCGACGCATTCGGCGTCGACATCCGAAAGCGCGAAGCGGATCGGTGTCGCGGCTTCGACGGGAACAGGCACACTGTCCGGCGCGGCGAACGGCGCCGGGACTTCCTCCACCACGGGTGCGGCAAAGCTCTCCTGGTGGTATTTCGTCATGTCGAAGCCGGCGGCTTCCAGCATGCCGCGCACGGCGCGCATGAAGGGGTCCGGACCACAGCAGAAGATCTCGCGTTCGCGGAAATCGGGCGCCAGCAGCGGCAGCCGGATGGCATCGATCCGACCCATATGGCCGTACCAGCCCTCGCGGCTTGACCGTTCCTCGATCATGAAGCCGAGCGACAGGCCAGGCATATGGCCGCCGAGCAGTTCGAGTTCCTTGCGGAAGATGATCTCTTCGGCGCGCCGCGCGCAGTTGACGAAACCGACGTCGGTCCATGGCGCGCAGTCGTTCAGCCAGCGCAGCATCGACATCATCGGCGTCACGCCGGAGCCGGCCGAGATGAACAGATATTTGGCCGCCGGGTGGCTGTGCAGCGAAAAGTCACCGCTCGGCCCGTAAGCCTTGACATGCGAGCCGGGCACCAGATGATCGAACATCCAGCGCGTGCCGATGCTGCCGGCCTGCGCCTTGACCGTCACCGCGATCGAAAATGGCCGCGATGGCGAGGACGAAAGCGTATAGGTCCGCATCAGCGGCCCATCGGATGTAGGCAGTTCCAGCGTCACGAACTGGCCCGGCTTGTAGCGGAACCAGGTCTGGTTATCGGAGCGGAAGGTGAAGGTCCTGACGTCAGGCGCTTCGTCGCTGACGCCGATCACTTCCAGCACCTGCAGCCTGTCGTTCCAGGGCGCCATCTGGTCGAGATGGCGATAGAGGCCAAGATCCGTCATCGCATTCATCCCTCAACCTCTCAGGCCACACTGCGCAGGGCCGGCCGGCCATCGTCGGCAAGTCGCGGGCCGATGAAGCGGGCGTACCAGTCGACGAACTGGATCACACCGCCCTCATGCAACTCCGAATAGGGGCCGGGCTCATAGGCAGGCGACAGAATGCCGAAGGCGTTTTCCTCGACAATGCGGCGGTCCTGGTCGTTGGTCTCGGTCCAGACATGGGTGAGTTCGGCAAGATCATAGTCGACGCCTTCCACCGCATCCTTGTGGACCAGCCATTTGGTCGTCACCGCCGTCTCCGTGGCGCTGATCGGCAGCACGCGGAAAGTGACGGCATGGTCGATGAGGATGTGGTTCCAGGTCGTCGGGTAGTGATAGTGCATCAACGTGCCGATGCGGTCGGCGGAGACCGTGTCGGAGAGGTTCTTCTTCACCGCCCGCTTGCCGGTCATCGTGTAGCTGACCGCGTCACGCAGCAGCGGCGCGCGGGTGGCGCGGTATTGACCGGCGGGGTCGATGCGGAATTTGCTCGGCAAACCGTCGGCCTCGCATTTGGCCCAGTGCGCCAGCATTTCCGGATCGCTGTCGGCGCCCTGCACGCCGGTCACCGTCGGAGCTTCCGGGAAGGTCTTGCACAGTTCCGGGTGATTGCCGGCGCAATGATAGCACTCGCGGTTGTTTTCCCAGACCAGCTTCCAGTTGCCCTTTTCGACGATTGTGCTCTCGAAAGCGATTTTTGCTTCATTCAAGCGGTGCGGCTTGAGATAGGGTTCGATCATCGCCCGCATCGGTGCGAAGTCGGCGGGCTCCTTGGCCAGGCAGATGAAGATATAGCCGGCCACGCTTTCGCAGGCGACCGGCTTCAGGCCGAACTGGCTCTTGTCGAACCCATCGGCCATCTGGCGGGCAAACAGCAGTTTTCCGTCAAGCTCATAGGTCCACTGGTGATAGGGGCAGACCAGTTTGGCGGCCATTCCCTTGTCGGTGTTGCAGACGCGGCTGCCGCGATGGCGGCACGAATTGTGGAAAGCGTTGATCTTGCCCTGCTGGTCGCGCACCAGCACGACCGGATAGTCGCCGATCTGCACGGTGATGAAGCTGCCGGGCTTCGGCAGTTCGCAATCATGGCCGATGAACAGCCAGTCGCGGTACCAGATCAGCTCCATGTCGAGCTTGAAGAAATCGGGATCCGTGTAGAAGGGTTGTTCGAGCGAGAATCCGTCCCTGCGGCCGCTCAAGAGCCTCAGCATGTCGTTGCGCGTATCCATGTCCTGTCCTCGTGTCTAAGGACTGACTATGGTGGTGATTGAGGAAGGATCGGGCGCGGGGCGGCAAAAGCCGGGCGTGCGCCATCCACCTCTTGACCGCCCACCGCGATCAGTCGAGTTCAAAAAATCGCGGGCTGGTTTCCGGGCTCTGGAGTTGTCCTTGCGGACGATCGCGACACCTTCCCAGGCTTTCGCCCAGTGGTCTCCCGTTGCGACTTGAACTCCACCACCGTTGCGGGGGCAGCGCCGGATTCTGACCGGCTTCCCAATTCTCCGCTCCATCGTCACGAAGCGGCACCTGAGATGACTTGATCTAATCACGACGGCGCTTGCGACATCGGCATGAAAGCGACATCGCATCCATGTGGCGCGACACGCATGCGCCCATGATCCGATCAAGAGCGGCGGTCGCGAAAATCGTCTTGCTGCCGGCCGTACCGGCTATCGAAGTCGCCCCCGGAACGGGAGCAAAACGGTTAACGGTTTCGAAAAGTGACTATTAGCAGATTCTAAAATCGAACCGAACGGTTCGTTTCTGTTGACGGTGCGTGCAGGACGGTGTGAACGCTGAGCTTCGGATACAGCTGGTGATCGCGCTGCTGCTTTTGCCTAACAGTTTGATATCGAAAACAAAAACATCTGCGCTAGATGGTCTTGGTACAATTTCAAGTGGTGGATTCTTGGTCCACACGGAACAACTTCGTGATTGGAAACGGCAGGCTGGCTCTCCCACATCGGGGCGGTCCGAACGACGCGATTTTTAATCCCAAGACACGCCGCTAGACGGACGGAAAAAATACTGGAGTACCCAAAATGAAAAAGATTGTTCTCACTGCCGCCGCCCTTCTGGCCATTTCCGGCAGCGCCTTCGCTGGTAGCGACCATTATGGTTCGAATGCCCCCGCAGCGACTGCTGTCGACAGCTCGTACACCGCTTCAACCAAGAAGTCGGAACCGGCTGCTCAGACGCCTGTCACGGGTGCCGACCACAACCTCTTCGGCAACAACTAATTGCCGATCTCCAGCAGGCGGCGGGCTTGGCTCGCTGCCCTGGCGAACTCGAAGAATTCAGGAGACTTGAAATGAAGAAGATCATGCTTGCTGCCGCCGCCGTTCTGGCTATCTCCGGCAGCGCTTTCGCCGGTAGCGACAACTACGGCTCCAATGGCGCCAACCAGCCCGCTGCTACTTCGACCGACGGCTCGTACACGGCTTCGATCAAGAAGTCGGAGCCGGCTGTCCAGGCCCCTGCTCAGGGTGCCGACCGCAATCTCTTCGGCCGCTAACAGCCGATTCCGGGAGCTGCTGCTTGCGCCGTTGCTCCCGTGACACTCAAAATTCAGGAGACTTGAAATGAAGAAGATCATCCTTGCTGCCGCCGCCGTTCTGGCCATCTCCGGCAGCGCTTTCGCCGGCAGTGACAATTACGGCTCCAATGGCGCCAACCAGCCTGCCGCGACTTCGGTTGACAATTCGCGCACGGCTTCGATCCGTGAAAGCGGCTCGCCCGTCTACAAGCTGCTCAATTCGTCGGGCGACGTACAGAAGTCGGCACCCCAGGGCGCCGACCGGAACCTCTTCGGCCGCTAACAGCCAAAGTCGATTCTAAAAAAGAGCGGCGGGCATTGCCCGCCGCTCTTTTTTGCGTTGTCGACGCGACGCGCGCTTTAAGCCGCCTTTGCTTCCGCTTCATGCAGCGCGAAGGACCGCCCGTCGGTGTCGAAGATATGCAGGTCCTCGGCATTGGCGCTCAGCCGCAATGTCGAGCCGCGCTTGACCTCGACATTGCCTGGCAGCTTGGTCACCAGCGGCAGGTCGGCGCGACCGATGTCGACATAGACCAGCTGAACCTCGCCGAGCTGCTCGACATAGTCGACCGTTCCCTCGAACAGGTAATCCGCACCGGTGGCGACCATCAGGTCCTCCGGCCGCACGCCGAAACTTACCGCCGCACCCTTGGACGAGGCCGGCGTCGCAATCGGCACCGTTGCCTTCCGTCCCCCGACATGGCTGACGACGGTAGGGTTGCCGGTCTTGTCGATCGTCGCCGGCAGGATATTCATGGCCGGCGAGCCGATGAACTGGGCGACGAACAGATTGCCGGGCTTCTTGTAGAGATCCATCGGCGTGCCGACCTGCTCGATATGACCGTCCTTGAGCACGACGATGCGGTCGGCCAGTGTCATCGCCTCGACCTGGTCGTGGGTGACGTAGATCATCGTAGTGTTGGGCATCGATTCCTTCAGCTTGGCGATCTCGATACGCGTGGCGACGCGCAGTGCGGCATCGAGGTTCGACAGCGGCTCGTCGAACAGGAACACTTTCGGATTGCGCACGATGGCGCGGCCGATGGCGACGCGCTGGCGCTGGCCGCCCGACATCGCCTTGGGCAGCCGGTCGAGGTATTTGGTCAGTTGCAGGATTTCCGCGGCCTGCCGCACCCGCCTGTCGATCTCGGCCTTGCTTTCCTTGCCGATCTTCATCGAGAACGCCATGTTGTCGTAGACGGTCATGTGCGGATAGAGCGCATAGGACTGGAACACCATGGCGATGCCGCGCTTCGATGGCGGCACGTCATTCACCACCTCGCCGTCGATCTTGAGCTCGCCGGACGTGATTTCCTCGAGCCCGGCGATGGAGCGCAACAAAGTCGACTTGCCGCAGCCCGACGGACCGACGAAGACGATGAACTCGCCGGATTTGATATCGAGGTCGATGCCATGGAGAATGTTGAGATTGCCGTAGGACTTCTTCACTTGTCTCAGATTGACATCGGCCATTGGTTTCCTCCTCCAGTGAGTTCCAAAAAATCAGTCTATGCGTCCGAACCAGGCACCATAACCGCCGAGGTCCACCGAACCGGTGCTCGCTTGCCCGGAAAACCCGTGTCCGGGCAAAGGTTGTAGAGATCGGCGGCCAAGGTCAACCTTGGCCGGCTTGGCGCCCAGATTGAAGGCGCAGATGATCTGTTCGTTACCGGAGCGGCGCGTGAACGCGACGGTGTCCCCCTCGCTTTCGATGAAGGTGATGTCGCCCTTGGCCAGCGCCGGATGGGCGCGGCGGAAGGTGAGGAAGCGCCGGTAGTGCTCGAGCAGTGAAGCCTGGTCGCCCTGCTGGACGTTGACTGCCTGCGACAGATGCTTGGCCGGCACCGGCAGCCATGGCTTTGCCTGGGAGAAGCCGCCATTCTTGGCGCTGCCATCCCACACCATCGGTGTGCGGCAACCGTCGCGGCCCTTGAATTCCGGCCAGAAGCGGATGCCATAGGGATCCTGCAAATCCTCGAAACGCAAGTCGGCTTCGCCCAGGCCGAGCTCCTCGCCCTGGTAGATGCAGACCGAGCCGCGCAGCGACATCAGCAGCGCCGAGATCACCTTGAGATAGGCGACGGGATCGGCTTCGCCGGCGGCCCAGCGCGAGGCCGGGCGCATCACGTCATGGTTGGAAAAAGCCCAGCACGACCAGCCGTCGCTGGCGACCCTGCCGAAGGCTTCGAGCACCGAACGGACTTTGGCCGCGCTGATCTTTTCCGGCGCCAGGAAGTCGAAGGAATAGCACATGTGCACGCGCTTGCCGCCGGCTGTATAGGCTGCCACCACTTCCAGCCCGCGCTGGGAATCGCCGACCTCGCCGACAGCGGCGGTCGCCGGATATTCGTCGAGCAAGGCGCGGAAGCGTTCGAGGAAGCCGAGGTTTTCCGGCCGGCTCTTGTCGTAGAGATGGTCCTGGTAGTTGTAGGGATTGACCGCCGGTGCGGTCTGGTCGTTGCGCTCTTCCGGCGCCAGCGGCGGATTGTTTTCCAGGCCCTGGCTGTGGAAGTAGAAATTGATCGTGTCGAGGCGGAAGCCGTCGACGCCCCGTTCCAGCCAGAAGCGGGTGACGTCGAGCAGTGCGTCCTGGACGTCGCGGTTGTGGAAGTTGAGGTCGGGCTGCTCGGCGAGGAAATTGTGCAGGTAATATTGCTGGCGGCTGGTGTCCCACTGCCAGGCCGAACCGCCGAAGATGGACAGCCAGTTGTTGGGCGGCGTGCCGTCAGGCCTGGCGTCCGCCCAGACGTACCAGTCCGCCTTCGGATTGGCGCGGCTCGACCGGCTTTCCTTGAACCAGGGATGGCTGTCGGCGGTGTGCGACAGCACTTCGTCGATCATCACCTTGAGACCCAGCCGATGCGCCTCCGCCGTCAGCTCGTCGAAATCAGCCAGCGTGCCGAACATCGGATCGACGTCGCAATAGTCCGAGACGTCGTAGCCGAAATCCTTCATCGGCGACTTGAAGAAGGGCGAGATCCAGATGGCGTCGGCGCCGAGTGCGGCGATATAGGGCAGCCGCCCGATAATGCCCTTGAGGTCGCCGATGCCGTCGCCGTTCGAATCCTGGTAGCTGCGCGGATAGATCTGGTAGATGACAGCGCCTCGCCACCAGTCGCGATCGATGGCGAGGTCGGGGTTCGAACTGGCTTTCAAAGCGGATTGCATGGTCTCAGCCTCCTTTCACCGAACCGGCAAGCAGCCCGCGGACGAAATAGCGTTGTAGCGAGAAGAAGACGATCAGCGGCACGATGATGGTGATGAAGGCCGATGTCGTCAGAATCTCCCAGTTGCCGCCGCGAGAGCCGAGCAGGGCGTTGAGCTTGGCGGTCAACACGATCTGGTCGGGTGCCGTACCAAGGAAAACCATCGCGACCAGGAGATCGTTCCATACCCACAGGAATTGGAAGATGGCGAAAGAGGCCAGCACCGGGAAGGACAGCGGCAGCACGATCTTGACGAAGATCTCGAAGTCGCTGGCGCCGTCGATGCGCGCCGATTCCATGATCTCGCGCGGCAGGCCGGCAATATAGCTCCTTAGCAGATAGATGGCGAAAGGCAGGCCGAAGCCGGTATGCGCCAGCCAGATGCCTAGATAGGTCTTCGACGGCACGCCGAAGAACGTACCGACGCCATTATAGAGTTTGAGCAGCGGGATCAGCGACATCTGCAGCGGCACCACCAACAGACCGATAATGACTGCGATCAGCAGCGCCCGGCCGGGAAACCGCATCCAGGCCAGCGCATAAGCGGCAAAGGCGGCGATCAGGATCGGAATGACCGTCGCCGGGATGGTGACGGTCAGCGAGTTCATGAACGAGCGGCCGATGCCTTCCGAAAACAGCACGGTATCGTAGTTGTCGGTGGTGAATTTCGGCGGTGCCGACGAGGCATAGTAGACGCGCTGGCCGCGATCGCCTTCGAATGCCTTGGGCGAGGCCATGACGAAACTGCCGTCGGCGTTGACCTGCAGGGTCACGCCGTCACCGAGGTCGGCCGCTGTGCCGGCCGGGTATTGCGTCGGCGCCGCTGCCTTGACGCCGAAGGCGCTGATGTTGCGCTTGGCGCCATCGCCGAAGATGTTGCCTTCGAGAACGTACTTGCCGTCCTTCTGGGTTTGCGCGGAGGCGGGCGGCAGCCGCCCGGCCTCGGTCTGGCTGGAACTGGCGAACGAATTCCACCAGCCCGAGGCGACGATCTGGTCCTTGTCACGCAGTGACGAGACCAGGATGCCGAGCGTCGGAATGGTCCAGATGGCAACGAAGACCAGCACCGCTATGTGAACGCCGAAGCGGCTGGCGAATGAATTTCCGGTCGCGACGGCCATCTCAGTGCCCTCCCGTCTCTTTGTTCGCCTGGCGGATGTTCCAGACCATGATCGGGATGACCGCGACCATGATGATGATGGCGATCGTGGCGCCGCGGCCGAAATCGCCGCCGCCGCGGAACATCCAGTCGAACATCAGATTGGCCAGCACCTGGCTGTTCCACTGGCCGTTGGTCATGGTCAGCACGATGTCGAACACCTTCAGCACCAGAATGGTGATCGTGGTCCAAACCACCGCGATGGTACCCCAGATCTGCGGCACCATGATCTTCCAGAAGATCTGGAACGGATTGGCGCCGTCGATGACCGCCGCCTCCAGCGTCTCCTCCGGAATGCCGCGCAGCGCGGAGGATAGGATGACCATGGCAAAGCCGGTCTGGATCCAGATCAGGATGATCATCAGGAAGAAGTTGTTCCAGAACGGCAGCGAGATCCACACCTGTGGTTGGCCGCCGAAATGCTGGATGATGGCGTTGAGCAGGCCGATCTGTACCTGGCCCTCGCCGCGATATTCGTAGATGAACTTCCAGATCACACTGGCGCCGACGAAGGAGATGGCGAGCGGCAGGAAGATCAGGCTCTTGGCAATCGTGCCCCACCAGATCTTGTCCGTCAGCACGGCAATGATGAGGCCGAGGAAGGTACAGGCCGCCGGCACCACCGCCAGCCACAGCAAATTGTTCAGGATCGCGTTTCGTAGGTCCTGATCGCGCAGAGCCCACTCGTAATTGGCGAACCCGACGAAACTGGTGCCGCCGCGGTCGAGGAAGGAGAGCCACAGTGTCGCGATCACGGGGTAGATCAGGTAGATGGTCAGAATGATCAGCGCCGGGCCGACGAACAGCCATGGTCGCACCAGGCCTTGTCGGCGCAGATTGTTGACGGCAGCCGTGCCGGAAACCCCGCGTGAGGGGAAGGTCAGGTCGAGAAGTTTGTTGGCGCCCCAAAAATAGGCGACACAGCCGCCGACGCCGATGATGATGACGAATATAGCCGAGAAGATCTGAGCCGCCATGGGTCCCTCTCCCTGCGCATGACCAGCCGGGCAAATGCCGGTGGTCGGGTGCACCGACTTGTGAGTTGTTCGGAACAATCGAAACGCGAAGGCGTCCGGCATATGCCGCCGGTCGGACCCGGGCCGTGGCCCGGATCCAGTAGGAGGATCAGGAAGGTCGAGCGCAATTCCAGGACAGGTTTGTCACTGTTTCGGTCCGGAATTGCGCAGAGACAAAGCTCGCCCCTCGCGGTCTACTTGATGGCGTCCCAGCTCTTCTGGATGTCGGCGGCGACGTCCTGGGCGGATTTGCCGCCGACCAGATCGATCATGCCGGTCCAGAACGAGCCGGCGCCAACCTTGCCGGGCATCAGGTCGGAACCGTCGAAGCGCACTGTCGTCGCTCCGACCAGGATCTCGCCCTGCTTCTTCAGCGCGTCGCTGCCATAGGCGTCCTTGTTGGCGCCCTTGAAAGGCGTGACGAAGCTCTTCTGCGCCATCCACAATTCATGCGCGAGCGGCATTTCGAGGAACTTGATGAATTCGCGCGAAGCCTTGGAATCCTTGGTGATCATCACCAGCGTTCCGGCGACTTCCAGCGGCGTGCCGAGTTCCGGCTTGGAGGCATAGGGCGGGTAGGGGAAGAAGTCCGCATCCTGGCCAAGCTTCACGCCGTCCGGGAAGAAGGAGGGGATGAACGATGCCTGATGGTGCATGTAGCACTTCGGCGGCACGGTGAAGAGACCCTTCGGGCTGTCGCGAAAGTCGGTCGCGGCCACTGCCTTGGCGCCGCCATCCACCATCTTGTCGTCGGTGGCCATCTTGCCGAAGATGTCTATGGCATTGACCACCGCCGGATCGGTGAACGGGATCTCGTTCTTGACCCACTTGTCGTAAACTTCAGGCGGCTGCGTCCTGAGCATGATGTCCTCGACCCAGTCGGTCGCCGGCCAGCCGGTGGCGCCGCCGGAGCCGAGCCCGATGCACCAGGGCTTGCCGCCATCGGCGATGATCTTCTTCTCGAGCTCGGCCAGTTCCTCCTGCGTCTTCGGGACATTGTAGCCGGCTTCCTTGAAATTGTCGGGCGAGTACCAGACTAGGCCCTTCACGTCGATCTTGTAGGGAAAGGCGTAGAAGGCTGATTTCCCGTCCTTGCCGGTATAGGTGCCGAGTTTGGCCCATGAGTCGCCCGCGGCGTAGTTTTCCTTGATCCATGCGGCGACGTCGTCGCCCAGTGGGGTCAGCACGCCCTTGGAGGCGAGGTCCTGGATCAGGCCCGGCTGCGGCAGGACGGCGATGTTCGGCGGGCTGCCGGCCTGGGTGTCGATGACGATCTGCTGCTCGTAATTTTCGGACGAGGAATATTTGACCTCCGCCCCGGTCGCCTCGGAGAAATAATCGAGCACCGAACGCACAAGCGTCTCATCCTCGCCGCGCCACGGCCCGAAGATGGTCAGCGTCTCGCCCTTGAGGTCGACTTTCTTGAGGTCGTCGTAGTTAGCCCAGTGAAACTTCGAATCCTCGCCCGGCTTGAACTTCAGTTCGGCTTGCGCCGGCAGGCTAAGAGCGAGTGCGCCAAACGCGACACCCAGCAAAAGCACTTTCCTCATCGCTATTCCTCCCAGTGGTCACTAACAGTTCGGACGAAACCTCCATCTCGTCCGCCGGCGCCCGTGGAACTGTGACTCAGTCGCGAAGGAACCGCAACCTTTCGAAGAGTCTTCCAAAGCGCTTTGGCTATTTTGATCTCGCCATTGAATCGCGGCGGAGTCAAGAGGGATAACGAGCTAATCGATTTAATCGAGCATGTTCAGGCAGCGGAAAGTGCGCTGCAACATGGTTTTTTGGCGATGCAACAGCAATTTCTGTTTCAAACTCGGCCTCGTCACGCGTATGGTCTCATCATGTGGTCGCGTTGCTTGCAGCGCTTGGGTCGATTCAATTTAAAAGCGCTTTGAGGCATGGAGGCCTAGTGAACCTCAAACAGCTCGCGCATATGCTGGCGCTTTCGCAGACCACGGTGAGCCGTGCGCTGAACGGCTATCCGGAGGTCAACGAGGAGACGCGCAGGCGCGTCATGGACGCCGCCAAGCGCCATGGCTATCGCCCCAATCCCAGTGCGCGGCGGCTGGCGACCGGCAAGTCCGGCATGATCGGCTATGTCCTGCCGACCGGTGCGGCCGTCGACATCGACCCGCATTTCGTCGAATTCCTGTCCGGCCTTGGCGACTATGCGCGCGGCCACGAGCTTGACCTCGTGCTGTCGCCGGCCGATGCCGACGACCAGGAGACGACCTACCGGCGCATCGTCGCGAACCGGCAGGTCGATGCCGTCTACATCTCTTCGCCAAGGCCGCAGGACAGCCGGGTGGCGCTGGTCAGCACGCTCGGCATTCCCTTCCTCGTCCACGGCCGCAGCGAAGGCTTCGATTTCGACTATCCCTATCTCGACATCGACAATGAAGGTGCCTTCCACGAAGCGGCGCGGCTGCTGGTCCAGCTCGGCCATCGGCGGCTGGCGCTGATCAACGGCGACGATCGCGAGACCTTCGCCATCCATCGCGAGCGCGGCGTGCGCCGGGCGCTCGCGGCGAGCGGGCTAACGCTGGGCGAGCGCCATGTCTGCTCCGTGGTCATGACCGAGGAAAATGGCTATCGCGCCACAAGGCGACTGCTCGAGGCTGGTGACGCGCCGACGGCGATCGCCTGCTCCAGCCTGATCATGGCACTCGGCGTCGTGCGCGCCGTGCGCGACCTCGGCCTGACCATTCCCGGCGACGTGTCGCTGATCGCCCATGACGACGTCTTTCCCTGGCTCAAGCCGGAGAATTTTTCGGTGCCGCTGTCGACGACGCGCTCCTCCATTCGCCTTGCCGGCGCGCGCGTCGCCGAGCGGCTGGCGGCTCGGATATCCGGGCTGGAAGAGGGCGCGCGCGGCGAGCTCTGGCCGGTCGATCTGGTGGTCCGGGGCTCGGTAGCGGGAGCGCCGGCCTAAGGCAACATGCAATCACGGTGTACGATGGTTTCGGCCTGAAGGAGGCCATCTCGGTCAAGCCGGGTGCCTGTTAACGCCGCATTAGCCCGCTTATCCCAACATGGGCAGATGAACGGCGATCAACCCAGCGCGGCCTTCGGCCGACGCGGACGCGAAAGTCGCGCCCCGGTCGCCCCAGTTTACCGTGCCGCAAGGCCGGCGCGCGCCATCGGAATAATCGCGTGTCTGGTCGGCTTGACGGGCCTTCTGCTGGCCGTCGCCGGTGCAATCTTCTGGACGTTGCCAGGGATCGGAAGGGCAAATGCGGAAGCCGCGCGGGCCGAGCAGAAAGTCGTCGAAATCGTCAACCAGCCGGTTACCCATCTGCCCCGCTCTGGATCATTCTCGGTGTTTTCTCCCGGCTGGTTTCATCCAGGCGCCACAAAACCGGACTTCAACAATGTCGACATCCGCGACACACAGGAACTCACCTATGAGGGGTACGTCACTTCAGACTTGAACCCCACCGAAATGTTCATCGGACGCGAACTCGAATTCAACGCGATGACCAAATATTTCTATACCGACCGAACCTTGCCCAAAAGGCGGTTGTCCGCGACGGAAATGGCCGAGATCAATGGCCTCTATCGGGTCATCGGCCGCGACGGGCAGGCGGTACTGATGCGATGGCTTGTGATAATCGGGTTGGTGGTGGCTGGGCTCTGTCTCGCATCCACGTTGCTTCTGCAAATCCGCCGGCCCCCACCAACCTGAGGCGGGTTGATCCGGGCGCGAGGCCTATTCCTTGGCCGCTTCCGCCGCCTTGATGTCCAGCAACCCATAGCCGAAGTCATTGTCGCGCCCTTTGGGGCCGAGGTCTTTCGCTGTTGCCGCCAGTGCTTTCTCGATGTCGTCGGCCGAGCGGTCGGGCGCTGCATGGAGGAGATTGGCTATGGCGCCGCTGACGATCGCGGCGGCAAACGATGTGCCGGTGACGACATCGGAGCCGGCGCCGCTCGGCGCCACCATCTCGACGCCGGGCGCCGAGATGAAGACATAGGCGCCACGGTTGGCTTGCGGCATCAGCCCATCCTTGGCGTCGGTCGCGGTCACCGCGATGACGCCGTCGAAGGCGGCCGGGTAGCCATAGGGCGCCTTCGGCCCGTTATTGCCGGCGGCGGCGACCAGCACCATGCCAAGGGCGCGGGCATTGCGGCAGGCGGTGCCGAGCAGGTCGTTCTTCGGCCCGACAAAGCTCATATTGATGATGCTGACATTCTGCTCCGCCGCCCAGTCGAGCGCCGACAGGATGACGTCCATGGTCGACTTGCCGCCTTCGAAGGCGCGGGCGTGATAGATCCTGGCGCCAGGCGCCATGCCTTCCAGCGCGCCGACGCCGGCGATCAGCCCGTCGACCGAGGTGCCATGGTCGCGCTTTTCGACCGGCACGTCGGGCATGGCATCGAACTGCGCGGCGATGACGCCGGTGAGCGCCGGATTGGTGTCGTCGATGCCGGTATCGATGACGGCTACCCTAACGTTTTCGCCGCTTGCCTGTTTGGCGTCGAGCGCGATGCGGTCGAAGGCATAGTTGATGATGCCGGCGGCCTGCTGCAGCGAGTAGATGTGGTTCGGCTCGCGCCGCTGCGTGCGGCCATCGGCGGCAAGCTGCGCCAGCACGACGCCGACAGGACGGCCGTCGGGAATGCCAAAGCGCACCAATGTGGTGCCGAGCAGCCGGGACTGGCGCTGCGAGCGCACTTCGAGGCCGAAGGAGGCGGCGATCTGCTGCACGGCGCCGGCATCGCCATCGATCGTCACCAGCACTTCGTCCGGCACGAATTCGCCGGTCACGGCGCGCGGCGGTTGAACGGCGATGAGATCGGTCGGCGAGATGATCGCGCCGCCTGCCGGCGGGCCGGCCTGATTGTTGCCGGGCGGTGTCGACGGCTCTGGTCGCGGCGTCGGCACCGGCGCCGGAGGCGCGACCGGATTGGGAAACAGGTCGACGATCAGGGCAGGCAGGAAGACGGCACCGGCCTCCGCGGCGCCCGAGCCGCCCTTGATGTCGCCGCCTTCCTTGGCGCATGCGGCGGCTGTCGCATTGGCCCCATTGCGGCAATCGATTCTGGTCTGGTCGGTGGCGGCGGTATTGCTCTGTGCCGACGCAGGCAAGGCGGCGATTGTCATCGCCGCCGCCAGGATTGCCGCAAATCGAAGGGCCGCCTCAGCCGCCATCAGCCGGTTTCCTTCCCTCGATCACAGTGTCCGCGAAAGGCTGGGCGGCAATAAGGCCGAGCTGCTTGGTGTAGTCGGCGGCGTTGGCGGCTGGGATGCCAAGCCGGAAGATGCCGTCGGCGGTCGGTCCACCGATGATCTTGAGCTTGTTGGCGTCGAGGAAAACGGCGATGTCGGACATCTTCGCGTCCGGCTTGAACCTGACCAGCGCGAACGGCATCTTCGTCAGGTCGTCTTCGGCACCGGCAATCTCGAAATCCTTGCCTTTGCCACCGGGTTGCACCAGCGACTGCACCGCGATCAGCGCCAGCAGGACCGCGGCCGCCGCCCAGGCGACACCGACAGGGACCGCCATGAACCGGCTCCAGGCCTGCGCCAGCCAGGACGAGCCGGCCTGAGCCCGCGCTGGCCCGGCCTCGGCGTCGAGCGCCCTGGCGAAGCGGCTGAGCGCGTCGGCGGGCGGCCGGATCGCTTCATTGGCGGCGGATGCGCCGGAGAATTCGGCCTCGGCCTCGCCAAGCGCGGCAAGGGCGGCCGGATCGGTTGCCAGCCATTCCTCGACGGCTTCCAGCTCCGAACCTTCCAGCGAACCGTTCAGGTAGAACGGCAGCAGCGTTTCCATTTCGTCGCGGCGCGACATTTTTTCAGCGGCGCTCATGGCCACCCCCTGTCGTAACCGGCGGCCTTGAGGGCCTCGCCGAGTTTCTTGCGGGAGTAGAACATCCGGGTCTTGACCGTGGCGACCGGGATGTTGAGCACCTCGCCGATCTCGGTCACCGACTGTCCGTGATAATAGGCAAGATCGATCACCGCGCGGTGCTCTTCGGGCAAGGCGTCGATGAAGCGGCGCAAGGCAGCGGCCTTGTCCTCTTTCATGGTGACGACTTCCGGCGTGTCGGCGCTGTCGGGCACCGCGGCGGCGGCCTCGTCGTCGATCCAGTCTTCCTTCTTCTTGCGCAGCAGCGACAGCGCCTTGAACCGGGCGATGCCGAGCAGCCAAGTCGAGACTTCGGAGCGCCCTTCGAAGCCCGGCGCCTGGCGCCACAGCTCGAGGAACACCTCGTTCGCGATATCGTCAGCCATCATTTCCGACCCCGTCTGGCGCGCCACGAAGCGGTAGACCCGCGCGTGGTGACGCATGAACAGGAGCCGCACGGCGGCACGGTCGCCCTTCGCGACCCGGTCGACAAGCGCGCGATCGGTCTCCGTCGCTGCCGTCATGGCCGGTCGAGCCGCCTGGCTCCTGTCTGCTCTGTCGCTGATCGGTCCAAAAAGGTTCATCCTCCGCCAAGGAATTTTGGGAGGCTAACTGAAGAAAGGGGAGGTTGCCAGAGTCTCCCTTCTCCCGTCACTGTTGTTTGGACCGGAGACATCGCGAACAGGTGTTCGGAGACATCGCGAACAGTTTCTTGCGTTTGGCGCAGGAGATTCGGGATGCCGTTCGGGGACAGAAGCGTGGTGAGCCAGAGACTGGAATTTGTCCGATTGGCGTCGATGGAGGGCGCGAATGTAAGCGCGCTTTGCCGACAGTTCGGGATCGGGCGGACGTGCGGCCATAAGCTGATCGCCCGCTATCTTTCGGAAGGCGAAGCCGGGCTTGTGGAGCGCTCCCGGCGTCCTCGA
>NZ_AXAE01000020.1 GCF_000472705.1 Mesorhizobium erdmanii USDA 3471
GGCCGTGATTGAGCGGCGCTCGCGGCCGATCGTGCAAACCTTCCGGACCAAACTCCCGATAACGCCCTAGCCATTTGTAGCCGCTCTTGCGCGAGATGCCGTAGGCCGCACACAGCTGCGTCATCGTCTCCTCGCCAGAAAGGCAGTCCACAACAAACCGGAGCCGCTCATCCATGATGCCAGTCTCTCGCCAAACCATCGCCGGTCCTCCCGGCGGACAAGAAAACTGTCACCCATCTAATCAGTCCATTCTGTTACCTATCTATCCGGTTCGGACACCGGGCATTTCTCCCCGTATAGTGACGGGGAGAAAGCAGTAGCCGCAACGCCGGCGCCTCTTCTGCAACCTTGGTGATTGGCGAACCATCGATGGAAGTGTCCCTCTCCCCGTCACTATACGGGGAGAGGATGCCGGCAGGCAGGTGAGGGGCGGCGCAAACGCGTGTAGATCGCTCGGCAAAGAAAAAGCCCGCGAACCTTGCGGCTCGTGGGCCTTTCTTTGTTGAGCTATTGCTGCCGATCAGGTCTTCAGCCGTGCATTGCAGAGGCTGTAATAGCCGCCGCCCTTCTGGATCCAGCGAAGGCCGTTCAGCGTACCTGCGTCCTTGTTGCCGTGGTAACCCTGCAGGCAGGTCTTCATCCGCGCCTTTGCGGGTTTTTCGGTCTTGAACTCCGCGGCGAGGGTGGTCGGGAATGTCACGCCCGCTGGCGCTACCGTGGGGGCGACCGCCGCGCTGGTTTCCTTTTTCGGCTGCGGCTCGGTTTTGACCGCGTCCGCGCTGACACTGTCCGCAGCTGATGTCGCGCATTTCTCCTTGCGGAAAGCGGCCCAGTCCAAGCCGTTCAGAGTGCCGCCTTCCTTGGCTGCTCGATACGTTTCTCCACATTCCTTCATCGTCAGTGCGCTTGCAGGGGCGACGCCCCACGCGACCAATGCCGTCACAGCCAATATCGTCAACTTCAAACTGGACATTAAGACCCTCCCGGTTGATAACGAGTTTGATGTCTGTTTGTATACTGTTTGTTCCTCATATGTTCAATAGGAATCTTTGCGAGCTACTTATAAAGCCTGGGAGGGAAGTGGGGTGATGATGCCGGTCGCTCCCGCCAGATGCAGATGCGAGCAGGGGCCGCGGGCATCTCCGCGGCCAACAAAAAGGCCCGCGCACCTCACGGTGCACGGGCCTTCCTTATTCGAATAATTAGGCGATCAACCCTTCAGTTTGGCGTTGCACAGGCTGTAGAAGCCGCCGCCCTTCTGGATCCACTTCAGGCCGCCAAGCGCCTTGGCGTCCTTGAGGACATAGTACTGGTCGAGGCAGGTGTGCATGCGGCCCTTTCCGGGGGTCTCGCTGGCATACTTCGCCGAGATCGCGGACGGAAAGGTGACGCCCTTGGGTGCAACCGTCGTCGGCTTTTCCGGCTCCTTGGTGTAATTCGCTTCGCTCGGAGCAGGCACGCTATCGTCATCCGACGCGGCAGCGCCGCATTCGGCCTTGCGGAAGTCGTTCCACTTCTGACCCTTCAGCGTGTTCGCCGTCTTGGCAGCCTGGTACTTGGCGCTGCACTCGGCCATGGTCAGGCCCTTGCCGGCAGCAGCGGCCGGAGCCGTGGTCGTCGCAGCCTTGGTGGTCGCCGGCTTGGTGGTGTCGGCGGCCGCGGATGCGCCGGCGCCGCATTCGGCCTTGCGGAAGTCGTTCCACTTCTGGCCGTTCAGCGTGCCGGCAGCCTTCGCCGCCTGGTACTTGGCACTGCATTCCTTGGCCGTCAGGCCCTTGGCGGTGCTGTCAGCCGCCGCGGCCGCAGCCTTGGTGGTCTTGGCCGGCTTGGTTTCGGCAGCCTTTGTCGTGGCCGGCTTGGTGTCCGTGGCGGCAGCGGCATCGGTGCCGCACTGTGCCTTGCGGAACTGGTTCCAGGTCGCCCCGGCAAGTGTCCCCGCATCCTTGGCTGCGTTATACTTCGTGCTACATTCGGCCATCGTCAACGCGTTGGCTGGCGCAGCCAGGAACAACGTCGCTACGGCGAGGCCGGTCAGAGTGGCAAGTCGGTGGATGAGCATAGCGTTTCTCCGTTGCTGCAGCCCATTATACGTCCCGCCGAATCAATAACGCTCAACGATCGGTTGCGCCAGATGCTAAGTGAGGTATATCTCGCCGGAAGCGCGATCCTCCCGATAAGGTGATGAAATCATTGTTCCTTACCGGGTCAAAAACAAGATTTTCCGCGTGCATCTGCGTCGAATAGCTCGCAGAACTGGTATATTGCCGCGCCGCGGTGGCATCATGCTAGGCTGCAGCCTAGTTGTGTGCACTGCACAACAATGATTTTCTAAGGATTGGTAACATATAATCACACAATGTGATCGTGGCGCATCGGCCAATTGTGGCATTAGATGCCGGCAAAGAACCGTCAGGGAATCCAACTAGCATGGCAGGGAATTACTTCGGCACGGACGGCATCCGCGGGCGCGCCAACAAGTTTCCGATGACCGCTGAGATCGCCATGCGCGTCGGCATGGCCGCCGGGCTTTCGTTTCAGCGCGGCAGCCACCGCCATCGCGTCGTTCTTGGCAAGGACACCAGGCTTTCCGGCTATATGATCGAGAACGCCATGGTCGCCGGCCTCTGCGCCGCGGGTATGGACGTGTTCCTGCTCGGCCCGATCCCGACGCCGGCCGTTGCCATGCTGGTGCGTTCGCTGCGCGCCGATATCGGCGTCATGATCTCGGCCTCGCACAACCCCTATTACGACAACGGCATCAAGCTGTTCGGACCGGACGGCTACAAGCTCTCGGACGAGATCGAAGAGCGTATCGAGAGCATGCTCGACAAGGATATCGAACTGGCGCTCGCCGATTCCGACGGGCTTGGCCGTGCCAAGCGCGTCGACGGCGTGCATGACCGCTACATCGAATTCGCCAAGCGCACCTTGCCGCGCTCGATGTCGCTTTCGGGCCTCAGGATCGTCGTCGATTGCGCCAATGGCGCGGCCTACAAGGTGGCGCCCGAGGCGCTGTGGGAACTTGGCGCCGAAGTCGTGGCCATCAATGTCGAACCCAACGGTTTCAACATCAACAAGGAATGCGGCTCGACTCATCCGGCCGGCCTGCAGAAGAAGGTGCATGAAGTGCGAGCCGATATCGGCATTGCGCTCGACGGCGATGCCGACCGCGTCGTCATCGTCGACGAGAATGGCGCCATCGTCGATGGCGACCAGATCATGGCGCTGATCGCCGAGTCCTGGCAGCAGAGCGGACGGCTTGCCGGCGGCGGCGTGGTTTCGACGGTCATGTCCAATCTCGGCCTGGAACGCTTTCTCGGCGACATGAAGCTGCAACTGCACCGCACCAAGGTCGGCGACCGCTATGTCGTGGAGCATATGCGCGCGCATGGGCTCAATGTCGGCGGCGAGCAATCGGGCCACATCGTGCTGTCGGATTTCTCGACCACCGGCGATGGCCTGGTGTCGGCGCTGCAGGTGCTGGCCTGCATCAAGCGCCAGGGTCGTCCGGTCAGCGAACTGTCGAAGAAGTTCGAGCCGGTGCCGCAACTCCTGAAGAATGTCCGCATCGCCGGCGGCAAGCCGCTCGAGGAAGCTCCGGTCAAGGCCGCCATCGAGGATGCACGTCACCGTCTCGGCAAGGCCGGGCGGCTGGTCATCCGGCCATCCGGCACCGAGCCGCTGATCCGTGTCATGGCCGAGGGCGATGATCCGCAACTGGTCGAGGCTGTCGTCAACGACATCGTCGAGGTCATTTCGGAGACCCGCAGCGCCGCCTGATCACTGGCGCGCCCGAAGGGCGTCACGCGTCAAACCGTCTGGTTGCACTCAAGCCCGCCCTTCCGGCGGGCTTTTTCGTTGGCCCGAAAACCAATGCAGGGCTGTCGAAATCATTCGCGGATCTCTCGAAATCTAGAGATTCGTGGTTAATCGACAGGGTTAAACGCCTTTTAACTTTTGCAATTCATTATCCACGCCTGAAAGCCAGTCTCATTCGGACGCGATCGCGTTTCGAGGGTTCCTAGGGGTGACAAGCATGTTCAATACAGCAAGAAAGGCCCTGTTCGCGTTGCTGTTCGCGGGCATGGCCTGGCCAGTCTTCGCAGCCGACCTGCCCGAGCCGCAGGTCGAAGAAGCACCGCCGCCGGTCTATGAGCAGCCGGTCGATGTCGGCGGTTGGTATATCCGTGGCGACATCGACTATCACAAGTCAGATGTGAGCGGCATCGACTACTCGACCTATTCTCTCGATCCTTGCAACTGCGGTAACATCCTGGTTGGCGGCAAGAGCTTCGACTACGCCAAGCTCAAGGGCGGCTTCTCGCTCGGCGCCGGCGTCGGCTACAAGATCAGCGATCATCTGCGTGCGGACGTGACCGCCGACTACTGGTTCAAGTCGAACTTCAACGGCGGCACCTCGGATCTCGTCACGACCTCGACCGAAGTGTCGAAGATGAGCGCCCTGCTGCTGCTCGCCAATGCCTATGTCGATATCGGCACCTGGCACGGCATCACGCCTTATGTCGGCGCCGGTATCGGCGGCGCGCGCGTCAAGTGGGATACCGTCTACGATCCGAACACCACCGAGACCAATCCCGGTGCATCCAACTGGCGGTTTGCTTATGCTCTGATGGCCGGTGCCTCCTACTGCTTGACCGACAAGGTCATCCTCGATGCCGGCTATCGCTTCTCCCATATCCAGGGCGGTCGCATGTTCGAATGGGATGTCAGCAGCGCCGGTCCTGGCTTCGACCGTGGCATCAACACCCACGAAGTACGCGGTGGCCTGCGCTATCAGTTCGGCGGCAACAATGGATGCGCGGCACCGGTCGTGGCCTACCAGCCCGAACCCGAGCCGATCTACACCAAGTAAGACTCTCCATCGAGTGGTCGCGAACCGCCCGGCTCAGCCGGGCGGTTTTCGTTTGAGCCGCCGCCAAATCAAACGCCTGGGGGCCAAGGTCATTTCGGGCGCCGTGCATTAGTTGAAATGAATTCGCTAACGCTCTGTTAGCCTTAACCGCGACTTAACCACTATGGTTAACAATGCTTCCTGAAACGACGGCTGCTGCGTTGATTGTTGATTGCAGATGTCGCCAAATCCGGGAGTCGGGGATCATGACACTCACATCGCGTATTGTGCTGGCGCTTGCCGGATTCGGGCTTCTGCCGCTGACATCCGCACTCGCCGCTGACTACGATCCTCCGATCTATGCCGACCAGGCACCTGACTATGTACCGGTCGAGGTCGGTTCGGGCTGGTATCTGCGCGGCGACGTCTCCTATCTGGTGCAGAAGAGCTTCAAGAATGGGGATTTCACCTTCCCGTCGGTGATCAACAACGAAAACTTTAACGAGAGCGAAGACGCAGTTTTCGCGAGCGTCGGCTTCGGATATCATTTCAACGATTACCTCCGCGCCGATCTCAACTTCGGCTATCTGCCGGGTAACAATGCCAGCTTCAGCTATGACGATTCAGCGGTCGTCGTACTGCCGACATTGCCGACCCAGGGATCGGGATCGCTGAAGAACTACGCCTTCTCTGGGATACTCAACGGCTATGTCGATCTCGGCACCTATGTCGGAATCACGCCTTATGTTGGCGCCGGCGTCGGCTTTGTCCGCAGTTCGCGGAAGCTGTCGGCGACTTACACGGACAACAATAACCCCGCCAACAGTTTCAGCCTGCAGGACAATGCGACACAATACTCGCTCGCCTATACGCTGAATGCGGGCCTTGCCTACCAGGTGACGAAGAACGTCTCCGTCGATCTGGGCTATCAGTATTTCTCCGCCCCGAATGCCGAATATGTGACGGCTGAAAGCCTGACCTCATTCCCGGTCAAAAAGGGGATCAGCAATCACCAGGTCAAGCTCGGGCTGCGCTACGATCTCTGGTAGACCTCGGCCACACCAGGTCTTGGCGGCGGACCTTAGCGGTCCGCCGTTTGCGTTTGAAAATCAGGCGATCCTGACCGCGGCGCCTTCTCCGTTCGATGCATGTCGTCGTCCCCAATCCTCGCGAATCTTTTCGGCGGCATGCATCCGGTATTCCGGCTGCGACAAAAACTTTCCTCTTGACGCCCGAGGCCTGAACGCATATCGCCGTCCGTGGGCCACCCCTCCCCAACGAGGGGCCACTATCTGGAAGGATAGACCACGATGACGACGCATACGAAGCCCGGACTCCGTCCGGCAAACCCCAATTTCTCCTCAGGTCCCTGCGCGAAACGCCCCGGCTGGTCGGTCGAGGCGCTCAAAAACGCTGCGCTCGGCCGTTCCCATCGCGCCAAGATCGGCAAGACCAAGCTCGAACAGGCGATCGAGCTGACGCGCGAAATCCTCCAGGTTCCGGCCGGCTACCGCATCGGCATCGTGCCGGCGTCGGACACCGGCGCAGTCGAGATGGCGCTGTGGTCGCTGCTCGGCGAACGCGGCGTCGACATGGTCGCCTGGGAAAGCTTCGGATCCGGCTGGGTCACCGACGTGGTCAAGCAGTTGAAGCTCGCCGATATCAGAAAGATCGAGGCCGGCTACGGCGCCTTGCCGGATCTGGCCAAGATCGATTTCGACCGCGACGTGGTCTTCACCTGGAATGGCACGACGTCGGGCGTGCGCGTGCCGAACGGTGATTTCATCCCGGCAGACCGCAAGGGCCTGACCATCTGCGACGCCACGTCCGCCGCCTTCGCGCAAAAGCTCGATTTCGAAAAGCTCGACGTCGTCACCTTCTCCTGGCAGAAAGTGCTGGGCGGCGAGGGCGCGCATGGCATGCTGATCCTGTCGCCCCGCGCTGTTGCACGGCTGGAGAGCTACAAGCCGTCATGGCCGCTGCCGAAAATCTTCCGCCTGACTTCGGGCGGCAAGTTGATCGAGGGCATCTTCAAGGGCGAGACCATCAACACGCCGTCGATGCTGTGCGTCGAGGATTATCTCGACGCGCTGCATTGGGCGAAGTCGATCGGCGGCCTTGATGCGCTGGTCGCCAGGGCGGACGCCAATGCGGCTGTCCTCGATGGCTTTGTCGACAAGTCCTCGTGGCTCGGCCATCTCGCCGTGCAGCCGGCGACGCGGTCAAACACCTCTGTCTGCCTGTCTTTCACCGATGCTGACGTGGCGGCGCTCGACGCCGACGGACAGGCGGCTTTCGCCAAGGCACTGGTCTCGGCGCTCGACAAGGAAGGTGTCGCCTACGACATCGGCTCCTACCGCGACGCGCCTCCCGGCCTGCGGATCTGGTGTGGTGCGACGGTCGAGACCTCCGATCTCGAAGCGTTGCTGCCCTGGCTCGACTGGGCTTTTGCGGCTCAAAAGGCGTCGCTCAAGGCTGCGGCCTGAGATTTCTGTGGCGGCCCTCAGGCCGCCCATTCCCTGGATCAATCCAATTTGAAGGAGGTCGCCATGGCGCCCCGCGTTCTCGTCTCTGACAAACTCTCTCCCACCGCCGTGCAGATCTTCAAGGACCGCGGCGTCGAGGTCGACTATCTGCCCGACCTCGGCAAGGACAAGGAAAAGCTGCTCGAAGTGATCGGCCAGTATGACGGCCTCGCCATCCGCTCGGCGACAAAGGTCACCGAGAAGCTGATCAACGCCGCCACGAATCTCAAGGTGATTGGCCGCGCCGGCATCGGCGTCGACAATGTCGATATCCCGGCGGCGAGCCGCAAGGGTATCATCGTGATGAACACGCCCTTCGGCAATTCGATCACGACGGCCGAACATGCCGTGGCGATGATCTTCGCGCTCGCCCGCCAGATCCCGGAAGCCAACGCCTCGACCCATGCCGGCAAGTGGGAGAAGAACCGCTTCATGGGCGTCGAGATCACCGGCAAGACGCTGGGCGTCATCGGCTGCGGCAATATCGGTTCGATCGTCGCCACACGCGGCGTCGGCCTGAAGATGCATGTCATCGCCTTCGACCCGTTCCTGTCGGACAAGCGTGCCGAGGAACTCGGCGTCGACAAGGTGGAACTCGACGAGCTCTTCGCCCGCGCGGACTTCATCACGCTGCACACGCCGCTGACCGACAAGACGCGCAACATCATCGATGCCGCGGCAATCGCCAAGATGAAGAAGGGCGTGCGCATCATCAATTGCGCGCGCGGTGGGCTCATCGTCGAGGCCGATCTGATCGCGGCGCTGAAGAGCGGCAAGGTTGCGGGCGCAGGCATTGACGTGTTCGAGGTGGAGCCGGCCGAACAAAACGAGCTGTTCGGCATGGAAAATGTGGTGGCGACACCGCACCTCGGCGCCTCGACGGCGGAAGCGCAGGAGAATGTCGCGCTGCAGGTCGCCGAGCAGATGTCGGACTATCTGATCAAGGGCGCGGTCTCCAACGCCATCAACATGCCGTCGATCACGGCGGAAGAAGCGCCGCGGCTGAAACCCTTCGTCAAGCTGGCCGAAGTGCTCGGCGCCTTTGTCGGCCAGGTCACCGAGGATCCGATCAGCGAGGTCGAGATCCTGTTCGACGGCTCCACCGCGACGATGAACACGCGCGCGCTGATCAGTGCGGCGTTGGCCGGGCTGATCCGGCCGCAGGTCGCCGACGTTAACATGGTGTCGGCGCCGATCATGGTGAAGGAGCGCGGCATCATCGTCGCCGAGGTCAAGCGCGACAAGTCGGGCGTGTTCGACGGCTACATAAAGCTGACCGTCAAGACCGAGCACAGGACGCGCTCGATCGCCGGCACCTGCTTCTCCGACGGCAAGCCGCGCTTCATCCAGATAAAGGGCATCAATCTCGACGCCGAGGTCGGCCAGCACATGCTCTACACCACCAATGCCGACGCGCCGGGCATCATCGGCTTGCTCGGTACGGTGTGCGGCGAGAACGGCGTCAACATCGCCAACTTCCAGCTTGGCCGCAACCGGCCGGGCGGTGACGCCATCGCGCTGCTCTACCTCGATGCGCCGTTCCCGGAAAAGGTGCTGGAGCAGGTGCGGGCGCACAAGTCGATCGACTCGGCCAAGCGGCTGCAGTTCGATGTCGGCGGGGTGTGATCCCCACCGTTTGTGAAGATCCAAAGGCGCGACCCTGGTCGCGCCTTTTTGCTGCTCAGCGTGTCCGGGTTGGTCATCGCATCGCCATCTTGCGCCCACTGTATTCGGCAAGCGTGATGCCGCCCAGCACCAGAACCAGCGCCAGCGCCTGATAGAGCTGAAACGTCTCGCCGACGATCAGCACCGACAGCAGCGTGCCGAAGATCGGTACCAGATTGATGAACAGGCCGGCACGGTTGGCGCCGATCAGCTCGTTGCCTCTGATGTATGTTATCTGCGAGACAACCGAGGCGCCAATGGCGGTGTAGACGATGACCGCCCAGCCGCGTGCGTCGGGCACGATGACCTTGCCCGCAGCGACCTCCCACAGCAAGAAGGGCAACGAGGTGATGAGCGCGGCGATAGACATCGCAAGCATCAGGCTCTGCCAGCGCATCACCGGCTTCAGCCGCAGCCCAACCGAATACAGGCTGTAGAGAAGCACGGCGATGAGCATGATGGCGTCGCCGAAATTGAGCTCCAGCGTCAGCAGCCGGCGCGGGTCGCCGTGGCAAGCGGTCAGGACGACGCCGGCAATGGTCAGCACGACGCCTGCAATCTGCGCCCAGTTCACGAGCAGGCGGAAGAAGATGAAGTTGGCGACGATGATCAGGATAGGTATCGCCGCCTGTTCGATCGAGACGTTGATGGCGGTCGTGTAGTTGAGTGCCGAGTAAAAGATCACGTTGAACAGCGTGAAGCCGCTGGCGCCGAGTGCCGCCAGGACGAACCAGTGCCTGCGTACCACAGGCCAGTCCTCCTGGATCGTGCGCCAGCCGATCGGCAGCAGGATCGCCACCGCCAGTGCCCAGCGCAGGAAGACCAGCGTCATCGGCGAGACGTGATCGACCGCAAGCTTGCCGGCCACCGAGTTGCCGCCCCACAGCAAGGTGGTGAGCAGCAGCAATATGTAGGCGTTTCGATGCATCGCTGGTTCCGGCCGCGGTGGATACGCTGCGGTGTTTGCCGGCCTATTGCCGCCGTCAGCCCAAGTAAATGATGTCACAGCCGAAAATTGTTGTGCCTCAGCGCATTTTCGGCGGCAAAGAAAGGTCGCACTCGCGAGGTCTTGACGCTATAGAGGCCTGTCGTTTCGAACCATATCCAAGCCGCTCGGCGGCGTCTCAAGGGAAAAGAAACATGGCCAATGTGGTGGTCGTCGGCTCGCAGTGGGGCGACGAAGGCAAGGGCAAGATCGTCGACTGGCTGTCGGAGCGCGCCGATGTCGTGGTGCGTTTCCAGGGCGGCCACAATGCCGGCCACACGCTGGTCGTTGACGGCAAGGTCTACAAGCTGTCGCTGTTGCCGTCCGGCGTCGTGCGGCAAGGCAAGCTGTCCATCATCGGCAACGGCGTGGTCTTCGACCCGCATGCTTTCGTGGCGGAAGCGGCGAAGCTCAAGGCGCAGGGCGTCGAAGTGACGCCGGATCGCCTGAAAATAGCCGAAAACACGGCGCTTATCCTGTCGCTGCACCGGGAGCTGGACGGATTCCGCGAGGACGCCGCCTCAAATTCCGGAACGAAGATTGGCACGACCCGCCGGGGCATTGGTCCGGCCTATGAGGACAAGGTGGGTCGGCGCGCGGTGCGGGTGATGGATCTGGCGGATTTGGAAACGCTGCCCCTGAAGGTCGACAGGTTGCTGACGCACCACAATGCGCTGCGCCGCGGGCTTGGCCATGGCGAAGTCACGCATGACGCGATCATGACCGAATTGACCTCGGTCGCGGACCAGATCCTGCCCTATATGGACCGGGTCTGGAAAATCCTCGACGACAAGCGCCGCGCCGGCGAGCGCATCCTGTTCGAAGGCGCGCAAGGCACGCTGCTCGACATCGACCACGGCACCTATCCGTTCGTCACCTCGTCCAACACGGTTGCCGGACAAGCGGCGGCCGGGTCGGGCGTCGGTCCGGGCGCCATTGGCTATGTGCTCGGCATTACCAAGGCCTACACGACGCGCGTCGGCGAAGGTCCGTTCCCGACCGAACAGAAGAACGAGATCGGCGAGTTCCTCGGCACGCGTGGCCATGAGTTCGGCGTCGTTACCGGCCGCAAGCGCCGCTGCGGCTGGTTCGACGCGGTGCTGGTGCGCCAGGCCGTCGCCGTCAACGGCATCAAGGGCATCGCGCTGACCAAGCTCGACGTGCTCGACGGGCTGGACGAGATCAAGGTCTGCACCGGCTACCGCCTCGACGGCGAGATGATCGACTATCTGCCAGCCAGCCAGGGCGCGCAGGCGCGCGTCGAACCGGTCTACGAGACGCTGGAGGGCTGGAAAGGCACCACCGCCGGCGCGCGCAGCTGGAACGACCTGCCGGCCCAGGCCGTCAAGTATGTCCGTTACATCGAGGAGCTGATCGGCGCACCGGTCGCGCTCCTTTCCACCAGCCCGGAACGGGACGACACGATACTTGTGACCGATCCGTTTCAAGACTAGTTTCTGAAGCCTTTCCGGGCATCGCGGCTGATTTGCGGGGGCCGGCGCGGAAGCAAACTACAGGTCGACTGAAGCATGGCAGATTTCGTTGTTGTTCTGAAAAAAACGATAGACAATCTCAGCGATCAGTCGCCGGAGATGCGGGCGAGGGTCTATGACAAGGCCCGCTCGACGATTGCAGCGAAGATTGCCCAGCGCGATCCGCCGCTGTCACCGTCGGATGCCGCCAGGCAGAAGCGTGGTCTGGAAGATGCGATCTCCAGTGTAGAGCGGGACTATGCCAAGAGCGCGCCGGAAACAGACCCGCTCGCCGAGCTGGAGCACATCTTTTCTTCCATCGACCGCAACAAGAATCAGCCAAGCCACACCAAGCAGCCAGCCAAGCCCGATTCCCTCCCCGCTTCGCCTCCGTATCAGCCGGCGCCCGCCTCTGCCAGACCAGAACCATACAGGCCTGAGCCGTATAAGGCGCCGCCGCCCGCGGCTAGCCCCGAACCTTATCGGGCGGCACCTGCCCCTGCCGCGAAGACGGAGCCGAGTTGGCAAAGGCCCGCGCCGGCGCAACCCGCCCCGGACTTCTCGGAGAAGACCCTGCCAGGAATGGACATGGTCCGGGACGACGATCAGGACGACGTCTTCGCCAATGATGAAGCGCCTGTGGCCGACGACACTTTCCAGCGCCTGCGTCCGGCCGAGCGCAAGCGCGGCTATGGTGGGCTGATCGCTGCCGTCGTTGCCTTGCTGGTCGTTGCGGGCGGCGGTTACGGCATCTGGCTGAACAAGGACGCCTTCGGCAAGATGCTGGGTCTCGGCGGCGGCAACAAGGTTGTCGCCAAGACCGAGCCGGTGAAGCCGGCGCCGGCCAAGCCGACGACAGAGCCTGCGGCGCCGGCACCCGCGGCCGGTGCTGAAGGAACGAAATTCACGCAGCGGCTGACGCCGGAAGGCGGTGAGACCGATCCCGGCCCGGCCGGCGGACAGACCGGCATAGGCGAGGGTGAATCCGTCGCCGCGCTGACGACGCCGCCATCGGCGACGAATGCGCCGGCCACTTCAGCCCCGGCAGTACCCGCACCGGCTGCCAATGCGCCGGCTGCGGCCACACCTGCCGCAACCGCACCCGCGGCAGGCACCGCGCCCGCGGCAGCCACCGCGCCCGCCGCAACGCCACCTGCCAACGGAACCGCACCCGTGCCACCGGCCGATGCGGCGGCCACCCCGGCGGCTCCAGCAGCCGCCACGCCCCCCGCGGCACCGGCGGCCGCTCCGGCGACGCAGGCCTCGGTGCCAGTCGGCCAGAAGGCGATCTTCTATGAGGAGCGCACCAGCACCGCGCAGGGTTCGGCCGAGCCCGGCAGCATCGTCTGGTCGCTGGTCCAGGAATCGCCCGGTGGCGACCTGCCGCCGGAACCGGCGATCCGCGCCGAGGCGACCATCCCCGGCAAGGACATCCAGTTGCGCATGACTATACGCCGCAACACCGACCAGACGCTGCCGGCCAGCCACATCATAGAGATGATCTTCCTGACGCCTGAAGGTTTTGAAGGCGGCGGTGTCGACAATATATTGCGCGTCGCGATGAAGAGTTCGGAGCAGGATGCAGGCAGCCCGCTGATCGGCATCCCGGCAAAGATCGCCGACGGCTTCTTCCTCGTCGCGCTCAACGATACCAAGGCCGACGAGGATGCCAACATGACCTTGCTGCGTGGTCAGGACTGGATCGACGTGCCGGTCGTCTACAAGACCGGTCGGCGGGCGCTGCTGACCATGGAAAAGGGCATTCCCGGCGAAAAGGTGTTCGACGAGGCGATCAAGGCCTGGCAGGCGAAGACGGCGGGCTGAGAGGGCACGCCGTGGAGGCTACCCTTCGCTCAGAAGCCCTGGAATAGCATGTCGAGCGCGGCGACGATGTCGTCGTGATGCTTCGTCAGGTTCAGCCGAGTTTCACCCAATTCGCTCGCTGGAACGGCGGCAATCAGGTGGGTCGCCATGATCAACTTCCGGCCGTTGATCTCGAAAATAGGGTGAAGTTTTCGCATTGGTGGCGGCACTGTTGCGACTGGCAAGAGCGGGACGACTACCCGTGTGTTGAAACTGTCGAGCAGGTCGGATTGAACGTCGAGCAGGTAGTTGCCTTCAATGCGGCTGGCGAAGACATCATAACGAGGCATCAGAACTGCCGGTACTCGTCCAGCGGAATGCCATTTTTCTCGACATAGTCGTTCCACGCATCCATCGTGGCGCGGTTCTCAAGCTTCCACAGCCGTGTTTTTTCGGCAGCCACCGCCTCCGCGATACCCGCTTCCGCCGCGCGCGAGACGTTGACGTCAAGGCCCTTGGCTTCCCTCATAAGGTTCGAGTCGATCGACAGATTTGCTGGCTGACGGATCGCATTCAAGGCAATCTTTCGCATGTTAGCCTCCGCAACATGCGCATAATGTATGCGCATTCCGGGATCGAGGCAACAATCAGGTGGGGCTGATAGCCCTCCGCCGTGGCTTCCAGCCCTCCGGGCTTTCACCGGTCGTCGCTTCAATCGACAAATCTTTGTCGATTGATCGGCCTACGGCCTAGACTTCTTACCCTTCCATTTCCTCGCGCAGCATCTCCAGTTCCAGCCACTCTTCCTCGAGCGCGGCCAGCGTCGCGCGCTCCTTGTCAAGGGCGGCGATGGTCTTCTGGAACGAGGCCGGATCGCGCTCGTAATAAGCGGGGTCGGCGATGTTGTTCTCCAGCCGGGAGATCGATGCGGTCACCGCCTCGATCTTTTTCGGCAAGGATTCCAGGGCGAATTTCTGCTTGAACGACAGTTTTTTCGCGGGCCCCTTCGCCGCTGCCGGTTCACTCTTGCCCGCCGCCGGCGCATCGCTGGCCTCGGCCCTGGCGCGCGCCTTGCGGTCGTCGAGCCTGGTGCCGCCGCGCTGCGCCAGCATATCGGAATAGCCACCGGCATATTCGATCCAGCGACCGCCGCCGTCCGGCGCGATGATGCTTGTGACCGTGCGGTCGAGAAAATCGCGGTCGTGGCTGACCAGGATGACGGTGCCGGCAAAACCGGCGACCAGCTCCTGCAGAAGCTCCAGCGTCTCCATGTCGAGATCGTTGGTCGGCTCATCGAGCACCAGCAGGTTCGCCGGCCGGGCCAGCACGCGCGCCAGGATCAGCCGTGCCCGCTCGCCACCGGAAAGCTCGCGCACCGGCGTGCGCGCCTGCTCCGGCTTGAACAGGAAATCCTTCATGTAGGAGACGACATGGCGCTGCTCGCCATTGATGACGAGGTTCTCGCCGCGCCCGTCGGTCAGATACTGCGCCAGGGTCTCCTGCGGGTCGACGGCCTCGCGCTTCTGATCGAGCGTGGCGATCTCCAGATTGGTGCCGAGCCGAACCGAGCCGGCATCTGGCGCCAGTTCGCCGGTCAGCATCTTCAAAAGCGTCGTCTTGCCGGCGCCGTTCGGTCCGACGAGGCCGACGCGGTCGCCGCGCTGGATGCGGGTGGAGAAGCCCTTGACCACGGTGAGATCGCCGAAGCTCTTCTCGATGTTCTTCGCCTCAATCACCAGCTTGCCGGATTCGGCGGCGTCGCTCGCCACCATGGTCGCGGTGCCTTCGGCGCCGCGATGGCCACGAAAACGCTGGCGCATGGTCTGCAACTCGCCCAACCGGCGCATGTTGCGCTTGCGCCGCGCCGTCACGCCATAGCGCAGCCAGTGCTCCTCGCGCACGATCTGGCGGCCGAGCTTGTGCTGCTCGCGCTCTTCCTCTTCCAGCACCAGGTCGCGCCATTCCTCGAAATGACCAAAACCCTTGTCCAGCCTGCGGGTCTGGCCGCGATCGAGCCAGACGGTGGCCCGCGAGACGCGTTCGAGAAAACGGCGGTCGTGCGAAATCACGATCAGCGCCGAGGAGGTGCGGACAAGCTCCTCTTCCAGCCATTCGATGACCGAAAGATCGAGATGATTAGTCGGCTCATCAAGAAGCAGAATGTCGGGCTCGGGCGCCATGACGCGGGCAAGGGCGGCGCGCCTTGCCTCACCGCCGGACAGGTCGCCCGGCCGCTCGTCACCCGTCAGGCCGAGATGCTCCATCAGATAGCTGGCGCGGTAGGGGTCGTCGGCGGGGCCAAGCCCGGCCTCGACATAGGCACGCACCGTGGCGAATCCTTCCATGTCTGGCATTTGCGGCAGATAGCGGACGGTCGCCGAGGGCTGGCGGAAGACCTCGCCATCCTGCGGCTCGATCAGGCCGGCGGCGATCTTGAGCAATGTCGACTTGCCCGAACCGTTGCGGCCGACGAGGGCGATCTTGTCGCCGGCCGAAGCGGTCAAGGCGGCGCCATCGAGCAGCGGCGTGCCGCCGAACGTCAGTCTTATCCCGTCGAGATTGAGGAGGGGCGGGGCCATGTCAGCTTTCGGGCAAGGGATGGGGATGAGCGAGCAGCAGCGCGCGGCCGTGGCCGAGCGCGATTTCGAGGCGGCGGCCGGTCTTGTCGAACTTGACCTCGTTGGAAATGGTCAGCGACGAGCCGAAGGCGACCTCGACCTGGTTGAGCGGCCATTTGGCGCCGGTGACGGTCAGGCCGGCAAGTTCGGAAAAACCGAGGATCGAAAACAGCGTGCCGTCGGTATAATCGAAGCCGGCCTTTCCCAACAGCAAGGGGACACCTTCCTGGGCGCCGCTGGTCAGCAGCACCTCCGTTCCGGCCTCGGCCAGGCGCAGGGCGAGCGCCAGATGCAGGAAGGCGTGGTCGGCGCGCTTGCCGCCGAACGCGCCGGCCAGCACAAGGCGGGTCGCGCCGCGCTCGAGCGCGGCGGCGATCGCCAGTTCGCCGTCGGTCTTGTCCTTCTCCGCCGGGAAGGTCTGGCGAGGCACCGAAGCGAGGTCGGCGGGCAGATCGGCGGGAACAGAATCGAAATCGCCCACCCATAGTTCAGGCACAAGGCCGAGCAGTCGGGCATGGCCGATGCCGGCGTCCGCGGCGATGACGCGCGAGCCTTCGACCTGCCGGTCGAGCCGGGGCGTGCGGATGAGATCGCCGCCAAGCAGGATGGTGAATGTGCTCATATCCGGTGGCCTGTACCAGCCCGGCAGCTGAAACGGAAGGCCGGCAAACTGCCACTTGCGTGGTTCGCCGACCGGGCCTATGTGTCGAAACGCTCTAACGGGGTGCCGGACGCGATCTTCGCGGACCGGCTGAGAGGCAATCTCGCCAACCCGCTGAACCTGATCCGGTTTGTACCGGCGGAGGGATTAGACGTTTCGGACAGTCCGACGCCTCAATTCCTTTCAATTCGAACGAAGGAGGCGCCGATGCGCACGCTTTTATACTCTGTTGTTTCCGCCATGATCATGGCGCTGTCCGGGCCGGCCTTGGCCAAGGACAAGCTCACCGTCTACACCTATGAGAGTTTCACCGCCGACTGGGGGCCAGGTCCGGTGGTGAAGAAGGAATTCGAGGCCGAATGCGGCTGCGACGTCGAGTTCGTCTCGGTCGCCGATGGTGTCGCCCTGCTCAACCGCGTCAAGCTCGAAGGCGCGTCGACCAAGGCCGATATCGTGCTCGGCCTCGACACCAATCTTACCGCCGATGCCAAGGCTAGCGGGTTGTTCGCCCCGCATGGCGCGGTGAGCGATGTCAGCGTGCCGGGCGGCTGGACCGACGACGTTTTTGTTCCCTTCGACTATGGCTATTTCGCGGTTGTCTACGACACGCAGAAGCTGAAGACCCCACCGAAAAGCCTGAAGGAACTGGTCGAAGGCACTGCCGACGACAAGATCGTCATCCAGGATCCGCGCACCTCGACGCCGGGCCTCGGCCTGCTGTTGTGGGTGAAGTCGGTCTATGGCGACAAGGCGCCGGAGGCCTGGGCCAAGCTCAAATCCAAGGTGTTGACCGTGACGCCGGGCTGGAGCGAGGCCTATGGCCTGTTCACCAAGGGCGAGGCGCCGATGGTGCTGTCCTACACGACGTCGCCGGCCTACCATATGGTCGCGGAGAACACTGAGCGCTACCAGGCGGCTTCGTTCGAAGAAGGCGAGTATCTGCAGATCGAGGTCGCCGGCATCACCACTACCGGCGCCAAGAACCCTCTGGCGGAAAAGTTCATGGCCTTCATGACCGGACCGAAATTCCAGGATGCCATCCCGGAGACCAACTGGATGTTCCCCGCCGGCAAGACGGACAAGCCGCTCAACCCGGCCTTCGACAAACTGGTCAAGCCGACCAAGACCTTGCTGTTCAGCCCCGAGGAGGTCGCGGCCAACCGCAAGGCCTGGGTGGATGAATGGCTGGCGGTGATGAGCAAGTAGACGAAGCGATGGCGCCGGCGCGTCCGACCGATCCCCGCGTCGCCGCCGGCGTCATTGCGCTCGCCGCGATCACATTGTTGATCGGCGGCGCGCTCGCCGGACTGCTCGTCGAGGGCGCCCACGACTTCTCGGGCGCCTGGGCGGCCTTCGATGCCTATCTCCTTCGAGTCGTCCGGTTCACGCTCTGGCAGGCCTCGCTGTCGACCCTGCTTTCGGTCGTCCCGGCACTCTTCGTCGCACGTGCCCTGTCGCGGCATCCGCGTTTTCTCGGCCGCGGCTCTATCCTGCGGCTCTTCGCCGTGCCGCTGGCGCTGCCAGCGATCGTTGCGGCTCTCGGCATCCTGGCGCTTTATGGCCGCGCCGGCTATTTCGCCGGCTTGTTCAGCACGATTGGCGGCCAGGGCTGGCCAGGCATTTACGGCCTGTCCGGCATTCTCGTCGCCCATGTCTTCTTCAACCTGCCGCTGGCAACACGGCTGTTCCTCGAGGCGCTGCAGACCATCCCCGCCGACCAATGGCGGCTGGCGAGCCAGCTCGGCATGGCCGCGCCGCCGGCGTTCCGGTTGATCGAATGGCCGACGCTGCGCGCCGCCCTGCCTGGCGTCGCCGGGCTTGTCTTCATGCTCTGCATCACCTCCTTCACCATCGTGCTGACGCTTGGTGGCGGGCCGGCCGCGACGACGCTCGAGGTCGGCATCTACCAGGCGCTCCGCTTCGATTTCGATCCCGCGCGGGCTGTCGCCCTGACAATGCTGCAGATCGCCGTGACCTTCATCGTGGTGCTGGCGCTGACGCGGCTCGGCGCCAACGTCGTCGGCGACACCAACCTGCCGGTCGCACCGCGCCGCTATCTCTCCGTCAACGGTACCGAAGCCGTGTTCAACGCCGGGCTGATCATGCTGGCGCTGCTGTTCGTCGTCGGGCCAATGGCCGCGACCGTGGCGGCCGGCCTGGGCGCCGATCTCGGCCGGCTTGCCGGCGAGGCCACTGTCCGCCAGGCGACATTCACGAGTGCCGTGCTCGCCTTCCTGTCGGCGTTGCTTTCGGTGATGCTGTCGCTGGCGCTGACCATGGCGCGCCGGGCACTGGCGCTGAGCCGCCGTGCCGGCGCAAGGACGCTGCTCGAACATGCAACCGATACCGGCGCGGGCTTTGTCCTGGTCGTGCCGCCCATCGTCATCGGTGCCGGCTGGTTCCTCCTGCTGCGTCATGCCGGCGATGTCTTTGCCATCGCCCCTGTCATGGTCGTCACCGTCAACGCTGTCATGGCGATGCCGTTCGCGCTGCGCGCCGTCCGTCCCGCCTATGACGCAGCGAGCGAGCGTCACGAACGGCTTTGCGCGCAGCTCGGCATTTCCGGCTGGGCCAGGCTGCGGCTGGTCGACTGGCCCTCCCTGCGCCGTCCGCTCGCCACCGCTTTCGCTTTCGCCATGGCGTTGTCGCTCGGCGATCTCGGCGTCATCGCACTGTTCGGCAGTGATTCCGTGCAGACCTTGCCCTACCTTCTGCTGGCGCGCATGGGCAGCTACCGCACCGCGGACGCTGCCGGGCTGGCGCTGTTGCTTGGCCTCGTCTGCCTCGCATTGGTGCTGGCTGCGGACTGGCTGGGAAGGGAGAAGGCCCGCAATGTCTGACGGGGCGATGGGCAGGAGGGGCGTTCCGGTGCGGCTGGACAAGGTCTCGTTCAGCTATGGCGAGGTTCAACTCGCCTTCGATGTCCAATTCGCCGCAGCGGAAATCACCGCCATCATGGGGCCGAGCGGTTCGGGCAAGTCGACGCTGCTCAATCTGGTCGCCGGCTTCGAGACGCCTGGGTCCGGCCATGTGTTGATCGGTGGGGCGGATGTGAGCGCCGCGCCGCCGGCTGCGCGGCCTGTGTCGATGGTGTTCCAGGAAAACAACCTTTTCGCCCATCTTTGCGTCGAGCAGAATGTCGGGCTCGGCCGCTCGCCATCGCTGCGGCTGACCGAAGCCGACCGCGCCGATATCGCCGGGGCGCTTGCCCGCACGGGCCTTGCCGGCAAGGAAAATCGCTTGCCGCGCGAACTCTCCGGCGGCGAGCGCCAGCGCGTTGCCCTGGCGCGCGTTCTGGTGCGCGATCGCCCGGTGCTTCTGCTCGACGAACCCTTTGCTTCGCTCGGGCCGGCCTTGCGCGACGATATGCTCGATCTGGTGGCAGCTGTTCATGATGAACGCCGCATGACGGTGCTGTTCGTCACGCATCAGCCCGAAGACGCCCGCCGGATCGGCCGCAATGTGGTGTTTCTGGACAATGGCACTGTCGCGGCCACCGGCACGGCGGACGATTTCTTTGCCGGGGCTGGTCCCGACGCGTTCCGGCGCTATATCGGTGCGGGTGCCGGGAATGCCGTATCACGGGATATTGCCCGGAAGCGGACATAATTTACGGTCAAACCAGCCTCAGGCGATGGGGCGCTTGCTTGCCATGGCAGAAGTAGTGTGGCTAGGTCCGCCCTACTGGTCCGGCACAAGCCGTGATTTGCCTACAGCATCCGCCGCACGCCTCGAGGGACGCGTGACGGATGCTGTAGAAGTTTGTTTTGCGCATGACAGGTTCCGAGGATCGCCCCCGATTTTCGTGGTCATGCGCCGGGACCTGAAAGGAAGCCGTTCTGGCGATCGGCACTGACAGATCAAGAAGGAATCCGCTGGCGCGCTTCATGACGCTGGCCAGCTTGGCCGTGGCGCTGGCAAGTTGCCAGATGTTCACGCCGCCGGACGTCCAGGAATCCGGCTTCCAGCCATCCGACAAGCCGATCACGGTCGACAATGTCGTCGCCAACAGCAAGCTTGCCGAGATGGCCAAGGCGCAGCATCCGCGCATTCTGGCCACCTATGGCGGCGAGTATTCAGATCCCAAGCTCGAGCGCATGGTCGCCAAGGTGGTCGGCAATCTGACCGTGGTGTCGGCCAACCCGACCCAGACCTATCGCATCACCATCCTCAATTCGCCCAACGTCAACGCCTTCGCGTTACCTGGCGGGTATCTCTACATCACGCGCGGTCTGCTGGCGCTGGCCAACGATTCGTCCGAACTCGCCGCCGTCATCGCGCATGAGATGGGCCATGTCACCGCCAATCACGGCCTGCAACGCCAGCAGCTCGAGGCCGAGGAGGGCTTGGCGACCAAGGTGGTCTCGGATGTGCTGGGCGACAGCCCGACCGCCAAGGCGGCACTGATCCGCGGCAAACTCCGGCTGGCGCAGTTCTCGCGCAATCAGGAACTGGAGGCCGACGCCATCGGCATCAAGTCGATCGGCGAAGCCGGCTATGATCCTTATGCCGCCGGCCGCTTCCTGCAGTCCATGTCGGCCTATACCGATTTCCGCTCGATATCAGGCGCCACCGACGCCAGCCTCGACTTCCTGGCGACGCATCCGAACACGCCGCAGCGCATCGACCTGGCGCAACGCCATGCCCGCCAGTTCGGCGCGCCCGGCGTCGGCACGCGCGACCGCGATTCCTTTCTGGCCGGCATAGACGGGCTGCTCTATGGCGACACGCCGGAAGAAGGCTATGTGCGCGGCGAGACCTTCCTGCATCCGGGCCTGGGCGTGTCGTTCACGGTGCCGGACGGTTTCATCATCGACAATTCGGCGGCAGCGGTGACGGCGACCGGGCCAGGCGACATCGCGATCCGCTTCGACGGCGTTTCGATCGACAAGAACCGAGCTTTGACCGACTATATCAGAAGCGGCTGGGTGGCCGGCCTCGACGACAGCAGCGTCAAGCAGGAAACCATCAACGGCAACGAGGCCGCGACCGCGCATGCCGGCGCCGAAGGCTGGCAGTTCGACATCGCGGTGATCCGCGCCGGCGGCCAGGTCTACCGGCTGCTGACCGCGGCACCCTCGGCCAGCACCTCACTGGAGACGGTGGCGCGTTCTGTCAGCGGTTCGTTCCGTATCCTCAGTCCTGCCGAAAAGGCGGCCTTGAAGCCGCTGCACATCCGCGTGCTCACCGTGCAGCCCGGGCAGACCATGGGCTCGCTCGCCGCGCAGATGGTGGGCGTCGACCGCAAGCTTGACCTGTTCCGGGTGCTGAATGCGCTGTCGCCGGGTGCCGCGGTTTCGGCCGGCGACAAGGTCAAGATCGTCACCGACAAGTAAGTCGGTGCCGGCGTTCAGCCGGCTGCGGAACAATCAGCTTCGACACTGCCTGTTCGGACGGTGCGGCCATGGCGTTGCTGTCGTCATCCGGGATTGCCGCCACCGCCGGTGTTGGAGTCGTGGTCGCCGCTATTGCCGCCACGCCAGGGTGCTGATCCGGTTTCCCCTGGCACAATCGGAACCCTTGGCTTGGCGATCTTCGGCGGCGGCGCTTTTGGCACAGGTGTACGGATCAGCTTTATCTTCGTGATGATTTTCGTCACCACCTTAGGCGTACACGCCGCGACCGTCACCGTGCTTCGCTTGGGCGTAAGACCGAGAATGCCCATCGAATAAGCCTCTTGCCGTTCGATGCCGGCCTTGAGGAAAGCCAGAGCACGGGCCGGATCGGCGGGCACTCCATTGCGGCCTTCGTTGAAGATCATCGCAAGATCATTCATGGCGCTGATATTCCCCATCGCTGCTGCCGTGAGCATGAGGTCAAGCCCTTTGCCGGTATCGCGCTGGACGCCGACGCCATTGAACAGGGCGTGGCCCCACGCATTCATGGCGTAGGGGTCCCCCCTGTCGGACGCCTGCGAATAGAAGCCATTCCCTTGGGTGGCATTCACGACCACCCCTATTCCCGAGGAGGCGAGGTGGCCGAGTTCGTAGATGGCGCGGACGTGTCCCTTGTCGGATGCCTCCTGGATAGCCTTCCTGGCCTCGTCGATGTTGCCGGCGACCAGCAGCGCCCGCCCGAGTTGATAACGGAAGCGGGCGATATCGGGATAGGCTTTCACCGCCGCCTCGCAGGCGCCGACCGCGCCGTCCGCGATCTCGTTCTCTAACCGGCCGGAGACGACGCCTTGCGGATCGAGCGGCTCGCCGGCGGCCTGGTCGCAGGGGTCTACGCTGGGAGACAGCTTCATCGTCGCCCGTTTCGATGCGTTGCCGGCGCGTATCTGAAAGTCAATTTCGACGGGAGCCGCCGAGCCGATCTGAGGCTCGTAGCGCAATTGGCCGACCTCAGCAGCCATCAGGCTCGACTGCGGCGACAGGACGCGATCCGGCAGGGACAGCGTTCCAACTGCCGGATAGCCCGCGAGTTTGAGGCTGATCGGGTCATTCCTGGCCGGAAAATCCAGCTTCAGCGCAACCGGACCGACGCCGACCGGGATATTGATGTCACGATTATCGAGAGCTTCGGCGGCAGTGGCGACCTGGATTCCGCGCTCCACCACCTGCTGGTTTTGCTGGGCGTCGGGCGCCGGCAGCGCCGGTTGCCCCGGCGCGCGCATTAGCACGACGTCATCGATCAGCGAGGAGTTCTCCCACGGAACCTGCCTGCCATTGGTCGCCTTGACCACATCCCGGCGCACGGCGGCCATGACGGATTGGATTTCCTGGTTCGGCGCCAGGGCGCGGCGGGAAAAGGCGGATGAGAAGGGGCTAAGATCGCCGGACCCGTCATAAGCGACGGCTCCGGGCTCGGTGGCAAACGCAATCAGTGCATTCTGCGAGCCTGTTACCTGCGCCAGCCCGGTCCCGCCGGAGACGATCAATTGGTCGCGCAGCCAGTAGTCCTTGCGCGGGAACGGATCGTTGCGGCAGGCATCGAGGATGATCACCTGGATCTTCGACTTAGTGCGCAATTGCTGCAGCACGTCGTTGAGTCTGATCGTCTGGACCTCCATGTCGGCCGCATCCGTCAACGACGCGTCAACCGGGATCAGGAAATTCTCGCCGCCGATCTGAAAGCCATGGCCGGAATAATAGACGACGGCGAGATCGGCGCCGTTGGCGGCGGCTAGATAGTTGCGGAACTTCTCTTCGAATTGGAGCTTGGTCACATCCTTGGCGACGAACACGTCGAAACCGGCCTGCCGGAACGTATTCGAAACGTCCTCAGCGTCCTTGTCCGGATTCTTGAGCGCCGGGATTTCCCGATACTGCGAATTGCCGATCACGAGTGCAATCCTTCGATCGGCGCGAGCGTCGAATGTGGAGAGGCTCACGAGGATCAAGGCAGCAAGGAACGCGTAGCGCCTTAGCATGGCAAAACCCACCTTTGTTACGGTCTGGTAGCCAGAAAGGGCTTTTTGCCATGATTTTCTCTGTTAGAGAAATCACATTCCACATCTCTAAATATGTCACCGAGAGGGTTACATATTTTATTTGAGATAAATCTGATATTTTTGCTCTTGTGTCTCTGTTTTACCGTCAGGCGGCTGTCGCCATGAATTCCGGGTTCTGCTTGACCAGCGCAACCTTGAGTTTCTCCATGGCGCGGGCCTCGATCTGGCGGACGCGTTCCTTGGAAATGCCGAGCGTCTCGCCGAGTGCTTCGAGCGTGGCGCCGTCGTCGTTCAGCCGGCGTTCCTCGATGATCCTGAGTTCGCGCGCGTTCAGCGCATGAAGCGCCTCTTTCAGCCAAAGCGAGCGGCGCGCGACGTCGATCTTGTCGCCGACGATCTCGTCGGGCAGGGGGTCGTCCGACACTAGAAAATCCATTCGCTCGGTAGCGCCCGTATCGTCTGCGAGCGGCGCGTTCAATGAGGAGTCGGGCGCCGACAGCCGCGAATCCATCATCGCCACATCGGCCTCGGAGACGCCAAGCGCCACCGACACCTCCCGGTAGAGGGTTGTGTTGGAGAGCGGCTCTGGGCCATTTGCCAGCCGGGCACGCAACCGCCGCAGGTTGAAGAACAGGGCTTTCTGCGCCGAACTGGTGCCACCGCGCACGATCGACCAGTTGCGCAGGATGTAATCCTGCATCGAGGCGCGGATCCACCACGTCGCATAGGTCGAAAACCGCACTTCGCGCTCGGGCTCGAAACGGGCGGCGGCTTCCAGCAGGCCGACATGACCTTCCTGTATCAGGTCGCCAAGCGGCAGGCCGTAGTGGCGGAATTTCGAGGCCATTGAAATGACCAGCCGCATATGGGCGACGGTGATGCTGTGCAACGCGTTCTGGTCGTTGTCGTCTTTCCAGAGCAAGGCAAGCCGATGTTCCTCGTCGCGTTCGAGGTAGGGAGCCTTCATTGCCGCGCGGACCATGATCCGTCCTGCCGTGTCTTCCATCATGAGGCGCTCCCTGGCTCAGGCGATATGACTGACGTTACGAACTTGGCGGGGGACCGGTTGAAATCGCGGCATCGCGCCCTAGAACAGCCAAAACTGCCATGCGCGGGAAAGGTTCCGCTGGCGCGGGCAGGCGGGTGATGCCGTCCGGGCGATTTCGATGAAGTTGCCAGAGGCGTTCAAGCGCTGCAAAAAATCGCTTTTGGAGAATTTGGTTTCTGGACTTCTTTGTTTTTGAAATCTGGTTCCTTATTCTTTTGCCTCTCATCTGTCATTTTCCAACCCTCACAACAGGCCGGATATCAGGCCAAGGACGGGATCACAAAAAGATGAAATGGCTCAAGTCGCTTATCGTAGCCGGAACGCTGCAGGCCCTGGCGGTCACGGCAGGCCATGCCGGCGCCAACCTCGACCAGATCAAGCAGGCCGGCGTGTTCAAGGTCGGCACGGAAGGCACCTATGCGCCGTTCACCTACCATGACGCTTCCGGCGCCCTAGTCGGCTTCGATGTCGAGATCGCCAAGGCGATTGCCGACAAGCTCGGCGTCAAGGCCGAATTCCTCGAAGGCAAGTGGGACGGACTGATCGCCGGGCTCGACGTCAGCCGTTATGACGCCGTCATCAACGAGGTCGGCATCACCGACGCGCGCAAGGCCAAGTATGATTTCTCCGATCCCTACATCGCCTCCAAGGCGGTGCTGATCGTGCGCGGCGACAACACCGACATCAAGACCTTCGCCGATCTCAAAGGCAAGAAGTCAGCCCAGTCGCTGACCTCGAACTTCGGCAAGCTGGCCGAGTCCAACGGTGCGGAGCTGGTCGGCACCGACGGCTTCGACCAGTCGATCCAGCTGCTTTTGACCGGCCGCGCCGACGCCACCATCAATGACAGCCTGTCGTTTCTCGACTTCAAGAAGCACAAGCCCGACGCCAATGTGAAGATCGCCGCGCAAGAGGACAACGCCGACTATTCCGGTGTCATCGTGCGCAAGGGCGACCCGGAACTGGTCGCCGCCATCAACAAGGCGCTGGCCGATATCAAGGCTGACGGAACTTATCAGAAGATCGCCGACACCTATTTCGGCCAGGACGTTTCGAAGTAGGCTTTTCGAGGGCGGGCCGGTTCCGGCCCCGCAGCGTATCCAGCGGCGAGCGTCTTTGACGGCTCGCCGCTTTTGTCGTGATATGGCTGACGCATTCGCATTTCGACGACGCGGTTTCGACTAAAGCGCGTCGCGTCGAAACGGATTGATACGACGCGCTTTAGGTCTTTGTTTACGCATGTCGGTTCCCCAAGACCGAGGTCACTTTTGGGCGACTTGCACTAATCCGGAGGGTCTTTCGTGCCGCACTGGCTGCAACTGATGCTGGAGTCGCTGCCTTCGCTGCTCTGGGCCGCTTTGATCTTCACCGTGCCGTTGACGCTGTTGTCCTTCGTCCTTGGCTTGACGGTTGGCCTGGGTGCAGCGCTCGGCCGGCTATTCGGACCAAAGCCGGTGGTCATGCTGGTGCGCTTCTATGTCTGGATCTTTCGCGGCACGCCGCTTCTGGTGCAGCTGTTCCTGATCTTCTACGGCCTGCCATCGGTCGGCATCCTGCTCGACGCTTTTACCGCGGCGCTGATCGGCTTCACGCTCAACATCGGTGCCTACACGTCGGAAATCATCCGCGCGGCCATCGGCTCGGTACCGAAAGGCCAGTGGGAGGCCGCCTATTCGATCGGCATGACCTGGAGCCAGGCGATGCGGCGCACCATCCTTCCGCAAGCCGGACGGGTCGCGGTGCCGCCACTCTCCAACACCTTCATCTCGCTGGTCAAGGACACGTCGCTAGCCGCCGCCATCACCGTGCCGGAAATGTTCCAGGCTGCGCAGCGCATCGTCGCCACCACCTACGAGCCGTTGATCCTCTATGTCGAGGCGGCGATCCTCTATCTGGCGCTGAGCTCGGTGCTGTCGGCCTTGCAGACGCGGCTGGAAACCCGGCTCAACCGCTATGGCGGCTTCCTGGAGGCGCGCGCATGATCGGCCTCGGCAACATCGAAAAACGCTTCGGTGACAATCTCGTGCTGAAGGGCGTGACCGTCGCCATCGCCGAAGGCAGCGTCACCGCCCTTGTCGGCCCTTCGGGCGGCGGAAAAAGCACGCTCTTGCGCTGCATCAATCTCTTGGAGATTCCGACCTCGGGCACGGTGCGGATCGGCGACGAGATGCTCGAGTTCCGCCCGGGGGGCAAAGTGCCGGCCGGGGATATCAGGCGGTTACGCCTGCAGACCGGCATGGTGTTCCAGAATTTCCAGCTGTTCCCGCACCGGACCGCGATCGAGAATGTCATGGAAGGCCTGGTCACAGTGCTGAAGTGGTCGCCCGAGAGGGCTCGCGAGCGGGCGCTCGCCTTGCTGGAAAAGGTCGGGATGGCGCATAAGGCCGATGCCTGGCCGGCGACGCTGTCGGGTGGCCAGCAGCAACGCGTGGCGATCGCCCGGGCTCTCGCCCCGTCGCCGAAGGTGCTGCTGTGCGACGAACCGACCTCGGCGCTCGATCCGGAACTGGCGCAAGAAGTGGTCGATGTGCTTGGCAAGCTCGCCAGCGAAGGCACGACCATGGTGATGGCGACGCATGACCTGCGGCTTGCCTCCAAGATCGCTCAGGAAGCGGTGTTCCTCGATGCCGGCGTCATTGTCGAGCAGGGGCCGTCGGCCACTTTGTTCGGCAACCCGGAGCGTGAACGGACCAAGCGCTTCATCGCGACGCTGAAGCAGGAAGCCGAGAAGGAGAGCGGCGGTCAGGCTTAGATTAATGCATGTCGCCCAGAAGTGACCTCGGTTCTGGGAGAACGACATGCATAAAAACAAAGACCTAAAGCGCGCCGCATGCATCCGTTTCGACGCGACGCGCTTTAGGTGCGACCCTTGCTTGTCCGAGCAACAAAAAACCCGGCGCGAGGCCGGGTTTTTCAAATTCAAATTCGAAAGCGCTCAGGCGGCTTCTTCCTGCTCGGCTTCCTCATTGTCGGCCTTGGCGCCACGCTTAGGGCCCTTGTTGAGGTTGACCTCGATCAGGCGCACAGCTTCGGTTTCCGACATGCGGTTAACGGCCGCGATCTCGCGGGCCATGCGGTCGAGCGCCGCCTCATAGAGCTGACGCTCGGAATAGGACTGCTCCGGCTGGTTGTCGGCGCGGTAGAGGTCGCGCACGACTTCCGAGATCGAGATCAGGTCACCCGAATTGATCTTGGCATCGTATTCCTGGGCGCGGCGCGACCACATGGTGCGCTTGACGCGGGCACGGCCCTGCACGACCTTCAGCGCGCGCTCGACATAATCCTCTTCCGACAGCTTGCGCATGCCGATAGAGGTCGCCTTGGCGACCGGCACCTTCAGGCGCATCTTGTCCTTCTGGAAGTCGATGACAAACAGTTCCAACTTGTGACCAGCCACTTCCTGCTCGTCGATCGACACGATCTGGCCGACGCCGTGCGCCGGATAGACGATGTACTCGCCGGTCTTGAAGCCGTGACGCGCACCGGTGGACTTCTTCTGCGGGGTGATCGTTGCCATTACGCCCTGAACTCCTTGTTGTGGGCCGGCGGCGGTGCCGGCTGAACTCGTGCGATCGGGGTCACCGACCGTTAGCCGCACAACAGATGAACCCACCGGAAAAGCCGGGACCGGCAAACCGCATGATTGCGATCGCCTGGCCCAGATCGCTCTGGTCCGGAATGGGTTTCTCACCTTTCAGTGATTTGGGGCGTCTGCGCCATAAATCGACGTTGTGTCACCGGCATGTTTCGCTGATGTAACACAAAAAGTCGGAAGAATCAAGGTTTTGCTGAGTTCGCGAAGGCCACAGGTCAGCGCCGCCTGTCAAGGCGGATAATCCCGCGCGCCTGTTACGCAACGTCATACAAGCCTTTACGGCCGTATTGTCAATCGCCTTCGCCGGGTTCGGCGGAGAAGTATTTCTCGAACTTGCCGGCCTCGCCATCGAAGGTCTTGGCGTCTGCCGGCGGCTCCTTCTTGGCGGTGATGTTGGGCCATTTCTCGGCGTATTCGGTGTTGATCTGGAGCCATTTGTCGAGGCCGGGCTCGGTGTCGGGCTTGATAGCGTCGGCGGGGCATTCGGGCTCGCAGACGCCACAGTCGATGCACTCGTCGGGATGGATGACGAGCATGTTTTCGCCTTCATAGAAACAGTCGACCGGACAGACCTCGATGCAGTCCATATATTTGCATTTGATGCAATTGTCGGTCACGACATAGGTCATCGATCGGCTCCGGGACGTCCCAGCTTGAATGGGCCAGTTTTGTTGGGCTTTTTCCGTGAGGTAACGCCTTTGTCAGTCGCTTGCAAGGGTTGCCATGCCTGGCGGCCTCGGCGTTTCCGGAATGGAATTCCAAGCGGCAAGCGCTCCAAGGATGCGTGATGTCGAGTGGAGCGCGTTGTTTGCCGGGTTCTGTTCTGTCCCGCATCCGCATCTTGTGCCACATTGCCCAGCCGCGTTACGAGCGGCAAGCCTTACTCTTCGCCAAGCAAGCGGTCGGTCTGGCGGCGTTCTCTCTTGGTCGGACGGCCGCTGCCGGCCTCGCGCAGGGCAGGGATAGCGTCGGGAAGCGCCTCGCCCTTCGGCGTGGGCGGCGGCGACATGTCCTCATACAGGGTGCGGGCTTCCTCCGCCGGGCCACGCCGCACACCGGTGCCGAGCACTTTCCAGACGAAGATACGCCGGTCGAGCGTGATGGTCAGCACGTCGCCCGGCTTGACCAGATCGGAGGCCTGCGCTGCTTTGTCGCGATTGATGCGCACGCGTCCGGCGACGACCAGTTTGGCCGCCAGCGAACGCGATTTCACCGCGCGCGAGAAGAACAGCCATTTGTCGATGCGCTGGCGGCCTTCAGCAACCATCGAACGAACCGAGCTTAAAGCGTGTCGCGTCTGCGACGCGCTTCAGGTCTTTGGTCCATGCATGTCGTTATCGGCGACATGCATTACTTCTTCAATTGGTCGCGCAAGGCGGCGAGCTTGGCGAAGGGCGAGTCCGGGTCGAAGCGTACCGGACGTTCCTCGCGCGGCTTCGGCTGGAAGGCTGGCTTGGCGCCGCCCTTGCCGCGATCAGGACCGCCCTTGCCGTCGGGCCTGCCGCCCTTCCAGTCGGGCCGGCCTTCGCGGCGCTCGGGACGCTCGCCCTGCGGGCGGCCGTCACGGCGCTGTTCACCTTCACCCTGAGGCTTGGGCTTGAACTTCGAACGGTCGAAGCGCGGCTTGCCGGCGCCGTCGCGCCGCCCTTCCTGGGCGGGCCGTTCTCCGGGACCAGAAGAGGCCGGTGCGCCGCCGGCATCGGCTGGTGCATTGCCTCGGCCACGGCCTTGTCCGTTGCGCTGGCGGTTGTTGCGGCCTTCGTGATGGCGGGGGCGCTGTTCGAAACGACCCTGGCGCCACAACAGGATCGGCTTGGGAGCTTCGGCAGCGGGCTCGCCGGCGGCCGCTTCGGCGACCGCGGCAGGCTCGCCCGAAACCGCTTCCGTCGCCGGCGAAGCCTCGGAAACCGGTTCCACTGGCGCGGCCTCGACGGGCTCGGCTTCCGCCTCGGGCTCGGGAGCAGGTTCCGCAGCGGCTTCGGCGACGGCCTCCGCTGCAGGCTCCTCCACGGCCTCGGCCGGAGCGTCCGGTTGCTCTTGCGCGGCGGGCTCCGCAGCCGCTTCCGCGACGGCTTCCGCCGGAACGTCAACGGTGGCTTCGACGGCAGCCGATTCCGATATCTCGACCGCGGCTTCCGCGGCCGTATCCGTTGCGGCAGCCTCCGCGGCCTTGGCCTGCTCGGCGCGAGCGGCTTCTTCCGCCGCGAGCTTGGCCGCGGCGGCTTCCCGCGCGGCAGTGTCCTGCGCGTCGAGCCGTGCCTTGACTTCGGCGGCCAGCTTCGGCTCGGAGCGATAGCCGAGACCCCTGAGGATTTCTTCCATGTCGTCGGCGGTGGCGCCGAGGATCGACATCATCGGCGGCGTTACCATGAAGGACTGGCCGTCATAGGCGCCGTCCGGCCGCTGGCCGAGGCCAGGCTTCCAGTTGGTCGCCGGACGGATAAGATCCGCCAGCCGCTCCAATATGTCGATGCGCACGGCGCGGCGGCCGAGGTTGCGGTAACCGGCGAGCTTGTAGAAGGCCTTGTCGAAGGCCGGATCGATGACCACCGACGTGCGGCCCGACGCCAGTGCGTGGACGACGTCGCCGAAACCCGGCTTGTCCTTGCCATCGTTCATCAGCGCCCACAGCAAGGTCACCAGCCCGGCGGGGTTCGGTTTGATCAGTGCCGGCACGAAGACATGGTAGGCGCCAAAGCGCACGCCGAGCCGGCGCAGCGCCGCACGGCCTTCCTGGTCGAGCGACTTCATCTCCTCGGCGATATCGCGGCGGTTGATGACGCCGAAATTCTCGACCAGCTGGAAGGCGATGCCGCGGCCGATACCGGAGATCTGCTCGGCATTCTTCAGGTCGACCAGCGGCTTCAGCAGCGTTTCGATCTGGAAATTGACGAAACGTTCGGCGCGCGCGGCGACCTTGTCGCGCGCCGAGCCGGTCAATTGTTCGTCGGCCAGCAATACGAGGCGCGGCTTCAGCGCGTCCTCGCCGGAAACCAGCGTGCCGATCGGCGCGCCGATCCAGCGCAGCGTGCCGTCCGAGCCAAGCGCCAGGTCGCCATTGGCGCAGGCGCCGAAGCGTTCGGCGCGCGCCTCGAATTCGGCGGCCAGCGCCTTTTGCGCGGCCGTGCGCACGGCCTTGGCGTCTTCGCCGCCGGCGGTCTGGTCGGCGGTGAAGCGGAACCCCTGCAACTCGCCGACATGGTGGCCTTCGACAAGGACGGTTCCGGTAGGACTGATTTCGGCTTCAGGCATGGTATTTTCTCTAAGGCGCCGCATGAGGACGGAAGTCCTGCGGTCTACAAAGCGTTTCGTCAACCGCTCATGCAGCGCATCCGACAATCTGTCTTCGATTTCGCGCGTCTTTTCCTGCCAGTGTGCCTGATCGGCCAGCCAGCCGGGCCGGTTCGACACGAATGTCCAGGTGCGGATCTGGGCGATGCGGTGCGACAGCGTGTCGATGTCGCCCTCGGTGGTGTCGGCACGGCGTACCTGCTCGGCCATGTAGTTTTCGTCGACATGGCCATGGCGGACGAGGTCCATGTAGATCGAGGCTATGAGGTCGGCATGCTGGGCCGGCGCGATCTTGCGGTAGTCGGGCAGCGCGCAGGCTTCCCACAGCAGCGCCACGCGTTTGGCATCGGTGGCCTGCGCGCGAATGTCGCCGTCGCGCGACAAATATTCGAGCGCCTGTGCATCGACCGCGGGCAGCGCGCGCGTCAGGCCCTCGACCGGCGCGTTGGTCTCGATCGAGCGCTTCAGCGCATCGAGGCTGGCGAAATCGAACTGTGCCGTGCGCCACTGCAGCACCTTCACCGGATCGAAGTCATGGCCTTCGATCTTCTTGACCAGCTCTTCGTCGAGCGGGTCGACCTGGCCGGTGACGCCAAAGGTGCCGTCGCGCAGATGCCGGCCGGCGCGGCCGGCGATCTGGCCAAGCTCGGCCGCCGTCAGATTGCGGTACTGGTAGCCGTCGAATTTGCGGTTCTGGGCGAAGGCGACGTGGTCGAGATCGAGGTTGAGGCCCATGCCGATGGCATCGGTAGCGATGAGATAGTCGACATCGCCCGACTGGAACAGCGCCACCTGGGCGTTGCGGGTGCGCGGCGAGAGCGCGCCGAGCACGACGGCCGCACCGCCCTGCTGGCGCCGGATCAGCTCGGCAATCGCGTAGACCTCGTCGGCGGAGAAGGCGACGATCGCGGTGCGGCGCGGCAGCCGGGTCAGTTTCTTGGAACCGGCATAGGCGAGATGCGACAGCCTCGGCCGCGTCACCACCGAGACGCCCTTCAGCAGGCGCTGCAGGATGCCGTGCATGGTGGCGGCACCAAGCAGCAGCGTCTCCTGGCGGCCGCGCAAGTGAAGGATGCGGTCGGTGAAGATGTGGCCGCGCTCGAGGTCGCCGGCAAGCTGTACTTCGTCGATGGCGACGAAAGCGGCATCCGTCTCACGTGGCATGGCCTCGACGGTGCAGACGGAATACTTCGCGCCTGGCGGCTGGATCTTCTCCTCGCCGGTGATCAGCGCCACCTTGTGGGCACCGACCTTTTCGCAGACGCGGGTGTAGACTTCTCGCGCCAGCAGCCTGAGCGGCAGGCCGATCACACCCGTTTCGTGTGCCACCATGCGCTCGATGGCGAGATGGGTCTTGCCGGTGTTGGTCGGCCCAAGCACGGCGGTCACGTCGCGCCCCGACAGGATCAGCGGCTGGGTGTGTTTCGGCTGGATGTTCATCGGCTCGGAAATAAGGCTTTCTGGCCACTCGTTGTCGGGAGCGTGCCTGGGCGGCGCGTATGACAGGCGACACATAGGGATTTCGGGCGCGAAGCGAAAGCGGAATGTTCCGGCAGGTCGCTGGGGACGCTCGCTTCTATCCGCAAATAAGTCGCTGCTTAACAGTTGGAACGAGTCTGGAACGAATCGGCGACGAATCGCTGACTCACCGAGATTCCGCTTTTGTTCACGGCTACATATGGATTTTCGGACCCTGACTCTCACCACATGCTGAATCGCGGAATTGGCCCGTTTTGTGCTTGGCGGGCCATGCCGTTAAGCTTTGCCGGAGAATGACGGAAACGGCTCGATGCCTTTTGCGCAAGATTATGAAATTGTTAATCTTTCTGAATTGAGTGTTAAGGAGTTCCGAGCGATTCCTGGCCATTAATGTTAACTTCCGCTCAAAGCCAGAACAAATCGGCGACAAAACGGCGCCAGCGACATTTTCCCGTTTTGTTCCTCCAATATGTGGAGTTGTGAACAGCTTATCCACCGACAATCCACAGGCTTGATCACAGGGTTCGCACAGACGGCGCTGCCGCCATTAACCTTTGCGTGCCACTCGGGCACGTGCCGCACAATTCAATGGGCATCGTGACCCATAACGTAGCGTTGCAATACGGGGCCGACATCTCGAATGATCTCTTCGGGCGACAACGCTACCACCGGCTCAAGCCGTAGCAGGTATCGGCACATGGCGAGGCCCAGCAACTGGCTGGCAACCAGTCCGGCACGTCTGCCGGCATCCGCCGGGTCGCCGATCGAAGCGACCATGGGCCTAACCTGGTTAGCGAAGACATCGCGGACCTTGTGGGCTGCGTGCTCGTTCGAAGCCGCCGAGCGCAAAAGAATTATCATTCCGGGTCCGTTGGCTGGACCTTCCCAGTTCACGAGAAAGCGCCTGATCAGCGTCTCGCCGACAGCGGCTGGATCGACCCGCTGATCGGGCAGTTGCAGGTCCACGACTGCCGCCCTGGCGAACAACTCGTCCTTGCTGTGGAAATAACGGATCACCATCGCCGGATCGATCGAGGCTTGGGCTGCAACGTCCCGGATGGAGGCGCCGTCATAGCCGCGCTCGGCGAAAAGTTGGCGCGCGGCCTCGAGGATTTGAGCCCGTGTACGGTCTGACTTGGTGATTTTCGGCTGATTCTCGGTCATGAGGAAGCATATGCCAACGGCTGTTGACAAATGCAATGCACCTCGCTGAAAAGTCAACGACTGTTGATAAACGGAGATGAGAAGATGCTGCCCGAAAAAACTGAAGTCCTGATCATCGGGGCCGGCCCGACCGGCATGGCGCTGTCCATTGCTCTGCACCAGGCCAGCGTCGATCACGTGCTGATCGAGAAGCTTGCTCACCGCCTGCAGACGTCGCGCGCCGGTGTCATCCATGCGCAAACACTGGAGTCGCTCGAACCGCTTGGCGTCACCCAGCGGCTGAGCGAACTTTCGGTCAAGCTGAAAGATTTCGCGATACGCGACCGAAACAGGGCGCTGCTTAAGCTCGATTTCGGCAAGCTCCCATCGAGATATCCTTACTTGATGATGCTGCCGCAGAATCTGACCGAGCAGGTGTTTGCCGAACGGATCTCTGCACTTGGCGGCACCATTCATCGAGAAGTAGAGGCTGTGGCGATTGCTCAAGACAGTGACGGCGCGCAGGTGACAGTGGTTCAAGACGGCCAAAAGAAAATCATATCGGCGCGCTACGTCGTCGGTGCCGACGGCATGCAAAGCCTAGTACGCAAGTCGACAGGCATCGAGTTCGACGGCGAGGCCTATGACGGTTCGTTTGTGCTGGCAGACGTTCATCTCGACTGGCCGGTTGGGCCGACGGAGGTGTCGCTGTTTTTTGCCCCGGCTGGACTGGTGGTGGTGGCGCCACTTCCGGACGGATCTTATCGTGTCGTCGCGACAATGGATGAGGCGCCGGAAAAACCCGATGCCGCCGACATCCAAGCGCTGCTCGACAGCCGCGGACCGACCAGAAAGCCAGCCCGGGTGCTGGGCATCAGCTGGAGTTCGCGCTTCCGCGTTCATCATCGCTTGGTCCGGGCCTATCGCAAGGACCGGCTGTTCCTGATGGGCGATGCCGCCCATGTCCACAGCCCAGCGGGTGGGCAAGGCATGAACACAGGCATCATCGATGCGGTCGTGCTTGGCCAGTTGCTTGGCGATGTGGTGAACGGCGTTCGTTCCGAGGCGGCACTCGACCTTTATGAAACGCTGCGCCGCCCGGCGGCTCAGGAGGTCCTCGACCTCGCGGGCAGGATGACCGACATGGCGCTTGCCCGCAATCCGGTGAAGCGGTTCCTGCGTAATCTGGCGCTTTCCGTGGTGAACCTCAGCCCGCCGCTGAAGCGTCGCATCGCGCTGAAACTGTCAGGGCTAAGCCGGGCGCCACTGGCTCGGCTTCCGGCGCCGTCGGGCAAGCCGGGATCAGTCGCGGCCAGCAAGTCTGAAGCCGGTCTGCATCTGAAACGGGCCGCCTGACGATCGTCGCGAAGCCTTAAGTGAAGTACTGGCCACCATTGGCCGTGATGGTCGAGCCGGTGATGAAACCGGCATCCTGCGAAGCGAGGAAGACGACGCAGCGGGCGATCTCTTCCGGTTCGCCAAGGCGGCCGACCGGAATCTGCGGCAGGATGCGCTCGTTGAGCACCTTCTCGTCGATCGCCTTGACCATCTCGGTGGCGATATAGCCCGGGCAGATGACGTTGACGGTGATGCCGGCGCGAGCCCCCTCCTGGGCCAGTGCCTTGGAGAAGCCGATGTCGCCGGCCTTGGCGGCGGAATAATTGACCTGGCCGGCCTGGCCCTTCTGGCCGTTGATCGAGGAGATGGTGATGACGCGGCCGTACTTGCGGTCGCGCATGCCGCCCCAAAGCGGGTGCGTCATGTTGAAGACGCCCGACAAATTGGTGTCGATGACCTCCTTCCACTGCTCGCGCGTCAATTTGTGGAACATGGCGTCACGGGTGATGCCGGCGTTGTTGACCAGCACCGAGACCGGGCCGAGATCGGCCTCGACCTGTTTGATGCCGGCGGCGCAAGCGTCGTAGTCGGCGACCGACCATTTGTAGACCGGAATGCCGGTTTCGGCCTTGAACTTCGCCGCCGCCTCATCGTTGCCGGCGTAGTTCGCGGCGACCGAATAGCCGGCGTTCTTCAAAGCGATCGAGATCGCCGCGCCAATGCCTCGCGATCCGCCGGTGACGATTGCTACCTTGGTCATGCGTTTCCCCTTTTGATATCGCCCTGTTGTCGGGCTTGGCAGGCACTGGATATGAAACGGGCGGCTCGCGCCGCCCGTCAAGGATTTGTCATAGCGCTTCCACGCACAGGGCGACGCCCATGCCGCCGCCGATGCATAATGTGGCGAGGCCCTTCTTGGCGCCGCGGCGCCGCATCTCGAAGACCAGCGTGTTGAAGATGCGGGCGCCGGAAGCGCCGATCGGATGGCCGATGGCGATGGCGCCGCCGTTGACGTTGACGATCGAGGGATCCCAGCCCATACCCTTGTTGACCGCGCAAGCCTGCGCGGCGAAAGCCTCGTTGGCTTCGACCAGATCGAGATCGCCGACCGACCAGCCAGCCTTCTCCAGCGCGCGCTTCGAAGCCGGGATCGGGCCGGTGCCCATGATCGCCGGGTCGACGCCGGCGGTTGCCCAGGAGGCGATGCGCGCCAGCGGCGTGATGCCGCGCCTTGCGGCTTCGGCTTCGCTCATCAGCAGAGCGCCGGCCGCACCGTCATTGATGCCGGAGGCGTTGGCGGCAGTCACGGTGCCTTCCTTGTCGAAGGCCGGCTTCAGCTTGGTCATGGCATCCAGCGTCGCGCCGTGGCGGATGTACTCGTCCTGGTCGACAATGGTGTCGCCCTTCCGGCCCTTGATGGTGAAGGCGACGATCTCGTCCTTGAACTTGCCGGCCTTCTGCGCCGCCTCGGCCTTGTTCTGCGAGGCCAGCGCGAACTGGTCCTGGTCGTCGCGGGTAATCTGGAACTGGCGGGCAACGTTCTCGGCGGTGTTGCCCATGTGATAGCCGTTGAAGGCATCCCACAGCCCGTCCTTGATCATGGTGTCGATCATCTTGTAGTCGCCCATCTTGACGCCGGCGCGCAGATGTTCGGCGTGCGGCGACATCGACATCGACTCCTGGCCGCCGGCGATGATCACCTTGGCGTCGCCGGTGGCGATCTGCTGCATGCCGAGCGCGATGGCGCGCAGGCCCGAGCCGCAAACCTGGTTGAGGCCCCAGGCGGTGGTCTCCTTGGGCAGGCCGGCCAGGATCGAGGCCTGACGGGCCGGGTTCTGGCCTTGGGCCGCGGTCAGCACCTGACCGAGGATCACCTCGTCGACTTCGGCGGCCTCGACACCGGCGCGCGACAAAAGCCCCTTGATGACGACGGCGCCGAGTTCATGCGCCGGGGTGGCCGCGAAAGCACCGTTGAAGGAGCCAACGGCCGTGCGTGCGGCACTGGCGACAACGATGGAATTGGCAGAGGACATTTTCTTCTCCAGACTTCGAGCTGTCGTGTTTTTGGGCATTGTTGGCGACTTTTCTTGCCCTTTCCATGATCCAAGTCAAACCTGAAATGGGCATGGCGCCCATGCGCCGCAAGCAGGCCGCATGTTGCCATGGAGGCGGTCCTTGCATTGCTGCGCAGCATATTGTGCCCGTCCTGCAGCATTAAATGATGCCGCACTGCACAAACTGCTTGGAATTATGAGGCTTTTGCGCATATCCTCAAAAAGGGCGCAATCGTTACCGGCTGCTTACTCAGGCGCGCCGGTGTCCGGGGAGGATGCAGATGGCCGCAAAAGACGACCCGATCATTATCAAGAAATACGCCAATCGCCGCCTCTATAATACGGGGACGAGCACCTATGTGACGCTCGAGGACCTGGCCGAAATGGTCAAGAAGGGCGAGGAGTTCACCGTCCAGGATGCCAAGACCGGTGACGACATCACGCATCCGGTGCTGACACAGATCATTTTCGAGCTTGAGAACAAGGATGGGCAGAACATGCTGCCGATCCCGTTCCTGCGCCAGTTGATCGCCTTCTATGGCGACCAGATGCAGATGATCGTGCCGAGCTTCCTCGAACAGTCGATGATCGCCTTTTCCAAGGAGCAGGAGCGGTTTCGCGAGCAGATGAAGGGCACCATCGGCAAGTCGCCGCTCGACGTCATGAAGATGGCGACGCCGATGAAGGCGCTGGAAGAGCAGACGCGACGCAACATGGAAATGTTCCAGAACGCGATGCGGCTGTTCACACCGTTTCCGCCCGCGGGCTCGGCGCCCGCAGCGGCCCCTGCCGAACCGGCCAGGAAAGAAGCGCAGCCCGAAAAGCCCGACGATCTGCAACAGCTGAAGGATCAGATCGCGGCCATGCAGCGCAAACTCGACACGATGTCGTGAGCCGGCTGGTCATCGGCAAGGCTTGGGCCAGATCCGGCCCTTGCCTTACCCGTCGATCGTGAGCTGCCATAATTCCCAGATGTCGTCTGCCTGCCCGTCGAGCGAGCGGTAGAATGCCTTGGCCGGCTCGTTGGATCGCAACACCGTCCACTTGATGGCGGATGCGCCAATGCCGATGGCATGGTCGCGGAGCCGGCCGACAAGGGCATGTCCAACCGACATGCCGCGCGCCGCCCCGGCGACGTAGAGTTCCTTGAGCACCACGACCGGCTTCAGATCGTAGGTCCAGGGTATGAGATAGTGGACGGCGATGCCGACGATCGCCGCGTCGACTTCCGCCACCAACACGCCTAAGCGGGGCGATGGTCCGAGCCCATGCTCGACGATGTCCGCTTCGGTGACGCGGAACTTGTCGTCATAGCCCTCGAACACCGCCAGCGCCCGCATGAGGACGAGCACCGCGCCGACATCCCGCCGCTCGAACGGACGCACGATAACCGTCGCCGTTTTGCCCGCCGGGCTCCGCGTTTGGATCATGCCGGAAAAGTACCAGGCTCCTTGCCCGAGGCGAAAGCAAGCTCTTCGTCCTGCCAGCCTGAAATGCCACCGATCATGATCTTGACCGGCAAGCCGAGGCTGGCAAGTCTGAAGGCCGCCCGATCCGCGCCATTGCAATGCGGGCCGGCGCAATAGACCACGAACAGCGTGCCTGCCGGCCATTCCGCCATCCGCCCGGCCGATATCTCGCGGTGCGGTAGATGCAGGGCGCCCGGCACATGGCGGCGTTCATAGGCTTGCGGCGAACCAACCACGTGCAGCAGGACAAAGTCCGGCTCGCCGGCGCGTAGAGTGGCGGCGACGTCGGAACAGTCGGTCTCGACGGAAAGCCGGTGCAGGAAATGGTCCCGGGCAATCTCCGGCGATGCCGCCGGTATGTCTGTCACGTAGCTCATCAAATGTCTCCATCTCTGACGGAGCTGGTCTCCATCCGTTGATGGATCCGAGATAGCGCGGCGAGCCAGGCGATTGCAGCTGGCAGCTTTGCCATATATCGTCAAGATCATGCCAAACTTGCCTCTCGCCAATCCGCGCCCCATTAATCCACCCCCCACTAATCCACCCCTTGCCAATCGGCTTGTCGTTGCCGTTGCCTATGACGGGTTGTGCACGTTCGAATTTGGCGTGGCGGCCGAAATGTTCGCCTTGCCCAGGCCGGAGATGGGCGCGGATTGGTACCGCTTCGCCGTCGCCGGCATAGATGCCGGTGAAATGCGCGCGATGGGCGGTGTGCGCATCGTCGCCGATGGCGGGCCCGATCTGATCGGCGAGGCCGGCACGGTGATCGTGCCTGGATGGCGCGGTGTGGATTGTCCTGTGCCGCCATTGTTGATCGAAGCGCTTCGCAAGGCCAGCGAGCGGGGCGCACGCATTCTGTCCATCTGCTCGGGCGTCTTCGTGCTTGCCGCGGCCGGCCTGCTGGCAGGCAAGAGGGCGACCACGCATTGGCGCTACAGCGAGAGGCTGAGGGAGATGTATCCCCACATCGCCGTGGTCCCGGACGTCTTGTATATCGATGAGGGAAGTGTGCTGACATCGGCCGGAAGTGCTGCCGGCATCGATCTGTGCCTGCACCTGGTGCGGCGCGACTTCGGCACCAAGGCGGCCAACATGGTTGCGCGCCGACTGGTCGTGCCGCCACATCGGGATGGCGGCCAGGCGCAGTATGTCGAGAACTCGGTTCCCGAGATCCATGAACGCAGCCGGCTTGGACCGTTGATCGACAGGATGCGCGCCAATATTTCCGCCGATTATCCCGTCGCCATCCTGGCCGGCCTGGCCGGGATGAGCGAGCGGACATTTCTGCGCCGGTTCGCGGCCGCAACCGGCGTCACGCCGGCGCGCTGGCTGCTTTCGGAACGGCTTTCGCGGGCGCGCACGCTGCTGGAAGACACGAGCATGCCGATCGAGCGGATTGCCGAGACCGCCGGATTTGGCGCGGCGGCGACGTTGCGGCATCACTTTCGTCAACAATTCTCGACCACGCCCGCCGCGTACCGGGCGCGGTTCGGGACCAACGCCACCTGACGGTTTCGCCCGCCGTCAGGGCAACAGTCCCTCATAGCGGCCGCGCGGCCGGATGATGCTGCCGCTGACGATCTGCTCGACCATGTGCGCGGCCCAGCCGACGCTGCGTCCGAGCGCGAACAAATGAAAGGGCGCGTCGCGCGGCAGACCGAGGCCGCGCGTCAGCACGGCCAAGGCAAAATCGATGTTCGGGCGGGCGCCGGTCGCGGCAGTGGCGGCCGCTTCCAGTGCGCGCAAGGTCTCGTCGGTATTGCCGATGGCCGACAGAAGCGCCGTGGCCCGGGGATCGCCCTCGGGATAAAGCTGATGGCCGAACCCAGGCAGCGGCCGGTCATGGCCAAGCCAGCGCCGGATCGTGGCATCGGCGCCATGGCGCGCCGCATCCTCCGCCAACTGCATCACGGCTTCGCCGGCCCCACCGTGCCGCGGGCCCGAAAGTGTCGCGAGGCCGGCCAGCAGGCAAGCGGCCGGCGAGGCGCCGGTCGAGGCCGCGACGCGGGCGGCGAAGGTCGAGGCGTTGAGTTCGTGATCTGCGAGCAGCACGAGGGCGCGGCGGATCGCTTCGGCGCCGCCATCATCGACTGACCAGCCCCGCGCCAGTCGCCGATGCACCGGATCCGGTCCCGCCGAAGCGCCAAGGGCGCCGGCGAGCGTGCCGATTGCGCGCGCGGCGTCTGCGCACAGCGAGGCGGCGCTGCGCCCAAGCGAGGGTCGCCCCTGACCGGCGAGCAAGGCGAGTTGTGCAAAGGCCTGGGCGCGGCCGAACTGATGCGGTGCATCCGGCGCAGGCGCTTCGAAATGGACCGGTTCAGGCAGGGCCCAAAGCACGCTGGCGGTCTCCTCCAGCGTGGCATGGTTGGACAGCGTGGCGGCGGCCTTGCCGCGATAGATGAGCTGGCCGTGCCAAACGGTCGAGACCGCGGTGACGATCGACGGCTCACCCCAGGCAATGGCGCTTTCGGCTATGGCCGAGGGTCTGCGTCCGCGTGCCCTGCGCGTTGCAAGTGCTGCGATGTCGTCGGCGCGATATTCGCTGCGGCGCGGATCGCCGCGGTCCGGGCGCATGCCGATGCGCCCGCGGCTGACATAGGCATAGAGCGTCTGCGGCCGCACCTTGAGCCTCTCCAGCGCCTCCTCCCGCGACAACCATTCCGACATTTCTGGCCTTGATATTGATTCTATTGATCAAGATTGATGACCGCTTTGCCTAGCTCTATCTCCGATCCGCAAAAGCTTCAAGGAGACAAGGCCATGGCGAATGGGCTCGATGATGTGGTGGCGGCCGAAACCGTGCTGTCCGACGTGGATGGCCTGGGCGGCCGCCTGACGATCCGCGGCCATTCGCTGCCGGAACTGGCCGGACGATGGAATTATCCGGAAGTGGTGCGCCTGCTGCTCGATGGCTTCTTCGAGGATCTGCCTGGTGATGCCGAACTGGCGGCGAGGCTGGGCGAGGCCCGCGGCGAGGTGTTCGACCGGCTCCTGCCTTCGCTGACCTTGCTGGCGCCGCTTGACGTTTACAGCGCCATGCGCGCAGGGATGGCTCTTTTGCCCGACGGCGAGACCCTGACGGACGCCTTGCGGCTGATCGCGGCGCCGGCGGTGCTGACGCCTGCTCTGCTGCGCCTGCGGCGCGGTGAGCAGCCGGTGGCGCCGGACGACAAGGCTGGTCATGCCGTCGACATGCTGCGGATGCTCAGGGGTTCCGTTCCATCGCCGGCGATGGCAAAGGCGCTCGACACCTATCTGGTGACCGTCTGCGACCATGGTCTCAACGCCTCGACCTTCGCCACCCGCGTCGTCGCTTCGACATTGGCCGGGCTGACTTCGTCGGTGCTGGCAGGTCTCGGCGCGCTCAAGGGGCCGCTGCATGGAGGCGCGCCCGGCCCGGTCATCGAAATGCTCGACGCGATCGAGGCGCATGGCGACGCGGCCGGCTGGCTGCGCGACGAGATCGCGCATGGCAGGCGCATCATGGGTTTCGGCCATCGCATCTACCGCGTGCGCGATCCGCGCGCCGATGTCCTCAAAGCGGTTGTGCGGCAGCTCGGCGGCGAGGGTGAGACCGGCCGACGGCTGGCTTTCGCCGAAAAGGTCGAGCAGACGGCGCTCGAGGTGCTGCGGATCGCCAAGCCGCAGCGCTCGCTGCAGACCAATGTCGAGTTCTACACCGCGCTGGTGCTGGAAGCGGCGGGTTTTCCGCCGCAGGCTTTCAGCAACGTCTTTGCCGCCGGCCGCGTTTGCGGCTGGATCGCACACGCGCGCGAACAGCAGACGACCGGACGGCTGATCCGCCCGCAATCGCGCTATATCGGCCCCGTGCCGGATCTGGTCGCTTAGGCTTCCCTGCCGATTAGAGAAGCCAGCCCCTCCGCTTGAAGCGGAGGGGCTTTTCCGCATGACCGAAATTTGATGTGATCACGCGACCGTGTTCGTGTTCTTGCCTTGGTCCGTCCTTATATGCTGCACTGCAACATAGGGCGCCGGAAGTTGCTTCCTTTCAATGACGTGAGGGCAGCTTGGCGCATCAGCATGACAGGAACGCCATGACGAAGAACGGCAAGGCGGAGGAAAAGAAGAGGATCAACATCGCGCTTCAGGGCGGCGGCTCGCACGGCGCCTTTTCCTGGGGTGTGCTCGACCGGCTGCTGGAGGATGGCAGGCTGGAGATATCGGCCGTCTCCGGCACCAGCGCCGGCGCCATGAACGCCGTGGCGCTGGCCGACGGATATGTGCGCGGCGGTGTCGACGGGGCGCGCAAGAAGCTGCACGATTTCTGGCGTGCCGTGGCGGCGAAAGGCCGGTTCAGCCCGGTGCAACGGATGCCGTGGGACGTCGCCTGGGGCAATTGGTCGATCGAGAACACGCCGGGCTACGTCGTCTTCGACACCATGTCTCGGGTGTTCTCGCCCTATGTCGCCAACCCGCTCGGCCTCAATCCGCTGCGCGACGTGGTGGAGCAGGAGATCGACTTCAAGAATGTCCGCGCCTGCAAGTCGATGGAGCTGTTCATCTCCGCCACCAATGTCGAGACCGGGCAGTTGCGGGTGTTCTCCGACGGCGAGATCGACCTCGACACGGTGATGGCCTCGGCCTGCCTGCCGCAACTGTTCCGCGCCGTCGAGATCAAGGGCGTACCCTATTGGGATGGCGGCTATGGCGGCAATCCGGCGCTGTTCCCGTTCTTCAAGTCGGCGGCGACCGAGGATGTGCTTTTGGTGCAGATCAATCCGGTGGTGCGCGAGGGCACGCCAAAGAGCGCCAACGAGATCCAGAACCGGATCGACGAGATCACCTTCAACGCGGGGCTGTTGCGCGAATTCCGGTCGATCGCCTTCGTCAAGGAACTGATCGCCGCCGGCCGCCTGCCGCATGGCGAATACCGCGACATCCGCATGCACCGCATCGATGCCGACGAGGCGTTCAAGGATCTGTCGGCTTCGTCCAAGGTCAATGCCGAATGGGCGTTCCTGAGCTATCTCAGAGATCTCGGCCGCACCGCCGCCAGCGACTGGCTGGAGGAAAACTACGACGCCGTCGGCAAGCGGCCGACGCTGGATCTTTCCGGCGAACTCGGCGATGGCTACAAGCCGGTGCGTGGTCCAGCACCCGGCCGCCGGGTCAAGGAGTTTCTTGCCGCGCGCAAGAACCCGGAGGCGGAGCGCCGCCGGGCCTGAACCCGCCGGCGCCCGCTGTCATTGGATGGCGCCTGGCAATCCGGCGATCCGGCGGGGCGACAACCTTCGCGTGTGTGGGAGGCTTCATCATGCTGACGCCTGCTGCCAGCGACGTTGCGCGCTGTCGCACGGCATGGCTGGACAGTGGTGCGCGGAGCGGTCCACACCAACCTCTGCGACCGGCACGGAAAATAGTCCGGGTTTGCGCAGCCGCACCGTGCCCGGCGTTCACCGCGAACCGGTGGGCCTTGCCGATCCCCGACATTCCGCGCGGCAGCGTGTCGACGCCTCGCGGCGCCGGACCCTATGCCGGCGACCTGCCTCGGAGAACCTCGCCTTATTGGCTCGCTTTGGCCTTTTGCCAGGAATTTCAATGTATTAGCCAACTTCACGAAGCCGCGCTTCGATATTGCTTCGCTGGCCAAAAATCTTCTGGCCCGTTCCTCGAAATGGGTATCCTCGTAAAGTATCCAGCGAGGATGACGGCTCCATCCCGGCGTGCATCGCGCTGCCCGTCGCCAATGACAGATCAGTCGTTTGAGGCTGGTCAGTAAAGGCGGATCGTGAGCTGGCAGCGAGGCCACTGAACCAGTATTTTAGCAGATCGAGAACCGTTTCCCGGCGGCCACACCTTGCCCGGTCACGCAATGCTGCTGCAACTTTCGGACTATATTGCGGTGCAACTTTGATGTAGAAGCGCGCTCGCCGATCACGGCAATTTGAACCCGGTCAGGCGCGCACCCATATCGGCGACGCGCCCGCGCTATGAAGGCGCGGTGCTGGCCGAACCCGCAGTGGACAAATGACGATGCCTAAGATCAGGTTTCACAAGCTTGCAGCCATTGTTGTGCTCATTGGCTTCGCGGCCTGGATGGGGACTGGCGAGTTCTCATCGGTCGGCAGCGTTGCCGCAAACAAGGCCAAGGCAGCCGAAGTCGAGCAAGGCAAGGCGCCAGACGCCAGCAGGCCGAAGGCGGCGGAAGCCGAACCGAAGGCGGTGTTGCGCACCGTCGCGGTGGTGACGCCGCCGCGCAAGACCTATGCGCGCGCCATCCGCATTTCCGGGCTGACCGAGGCCGACAAGCGCGCGGTGCTCGCAACGCGTGTCGCCGGCGTGATCGACAAGCTGCCAGTCAAGCAAGGCGATCACGTCAAGACTGGCGACCTGGTGCTGATGCTCGCGGCGGAAGAAAAGATCTCGATGGTCGACAACGCCAAGCAGCTTGTGGCGCAGCGCCAGGCGGAGCTGGACGCGTCGCTGCGGCTGATGAAGACCGGCAATCTGCCCAAGCTGCAGCTCGACACCGCCCGCTCCAATCTGACCCTGGCGCAGTCGCAGCTGGATACCGCGCAGGCCGAGCTCGACCGCAACGAAGTCAAGGCGCCGTTCGACGGCGTCATCGACCGGGTGCCGGTGGAACTGGGCAGCTCCGTCATGCAGGGCGGCGAGGTGGCGACCATCCTCAAGCTCGATCCGGTGATCGCGCGCGGCGAGATCAGCGAGCGCGACCTCGGCTATCTCAAGCTCGGCGACAAGGCCAATGTGCGGCTGGTCGGCGGCCAGACGGTCGAAGGCACGGTGCGCTACATCAGCCGCGATGCGTCGTCGGCGACCCGCACCTTCCGTATCGAGGTCGCCATTCCCAATGCCGACGGCTCCGTGCCGGCCGGCATGACGGCGGAAATCCAGCTCAGCGCGCTGCCGACCGACGCGGTGCTTTTGCCGCGTTCGGTGGTGACGCTCGGCGACAAGGGCGATCTCGGCATCCGCGCCGTCGGCAAGGACAACAAGGTGGCGTTCTTCCCGATCGACCTGGTCGACGACACGCCGACCGGCCTCGTGCTTGGCGGCATCCCGGCCGATGCGCGCATCATCGTTGCCGGTCAGGAGCTGGTGAAGGAAGGCGATGAGGTCAAGCCCGTCGAGGCCGACCAGGCGACCATCAACAAGCTGATCGGCGAAGCCACCGCGGGGACGCAGTAGCGCAGGGCGCCAGCGCCGGGCCTTGCCCTGCGACGGCAGTCCGTTCGCCACTCCCCCGCGCAACAGCAGGCACAAGCCATGGATATCGTCAAACTCGCGATCAACAACGCCCGCCTGACCATCGCGGTCCTCGTCTTCCTCTTAATCGCTGGCGGGTTCGCCTATCAGTCGACGCCGAAGGAAGCGGAGCCGGATGTTCCGGTTCCGAATATGTATGTCAGCCTGATCTATCAGGGCATCTCGCCGGAGGATTCCGAGCGACTTCTGCTGCGACCGATGGAAAACAAGCTGAAGAGCCTCAAAGGCCTCAAGGAGATGCGCTCGGCCGCCTTCCAGGGCGGCGGCTATGTAATGGTCGAGTTCCAGCCGCAGACGAACCTGGCGACAGCGCTGCAAGACACGCGCTCCAAGGTACAGGACGGCAAGGCCGACCTTCCGCAGGCGGCTGAGGAGCCTGTCGTCACCGAAATCAACATCTCCGAATTCCCTGTGCTGGTAGTCACACTGTCGGGCGATCTGCCCGAACGCGTGCTGACCGCCGCAGCGCGTGAATTGCGCGACCGCATCGAAGAGGTGCCCGGTGTTCTCGAAGGCTCGCTGCAGGGCTCGCGCGACGATCTCGTCGAAGTCGTCATCGATCCGATGAAGCTGTCGTCCTATGGCTTGCAGCTCGACCAGCTGATCGGTGCCGTCGGCGCTTCCAACAGCCTGGTCGCCGCCGGCAATATCGAAGGCTCCGAAGGCAAATACGCCGTCAAAGTGCCGTCGCTGATCGAAACGCCCGAGGATGTGGCGGCGCTGCCGGTCGTTGCCGGCCCCAATGCCGTCGTGCAGGCCAAGGACATAGCGACGATCCGTTCGACCTTCGCCGACGCCACGACGATCACGCGCCTCAACGGCAAGCCGGCCATCGCCATCGAGGTGAAGAAGCGCATCGGCGCCAATCTGATCGACACGCTGACGAAGGTCAGGGAGGTGTCCGACACCTTCGTCAAGACCATGCCCGAGGGCATGCACGTCACCTACACGCAGGACAAGTCGGTCTTCGTCAACCAGCTGCTCGGCGACCTGCAGAATCACGTGATGATCGCCGTCATCCTGGTGTTCATCGTCATCCTCTACGCGCTGTCCGGGCGTGCCTCACTGCTCATCGGGCTGGCCATTCCATCATCCTTCCTGATCGGCATCCTGCTGTTGGCGATGATGGGCTACACGATCAACATGATCGTGCTGTTCAGCCTCATCCTGGCGGTCGGCATGCTGGTCGACGATGCCATCATCGTCACCGAATTCGCCGAACGGCGCATGAGCGAGGGTATGCCGAAGCAGGAAGCTTTCGCGCTCGCCGCCAAGCGCATGGCCGGTCCGGTCATCGCGGCGACGATGACGCGCATCGCCGCCTTCTCGCCATTGCTGTTCTGGCCCGGCATCATCGGCGATTTCATGAAGTACATGCCGATCACGCTGATCGTCACACTGTCGGCATCGATGCTCTATGCGCTGGTCTTCGCGCCGACACTGGGCGCAATCTTCGCCAAGGCGCCGCAGCATCACGAGGATGGCAATCGCGATGGCTGGTACATGGCTGTCGTCAAACAGGCGGTACGCTTCCCCATCACCGTGATGGTGCTCACCGTCGTCCTGCTGGCCGGCATCTTCGTCGGCTATTCGAAGTACGGTGCCGGCGTCGAGTTCTTCCCGAGTGTCGAGCCCGACTACGGCCTGCTCTACGTGCATGCCCGCGGCAACCTTTCGCTGGCCGAAATGGACACGGCGACCAAGATTGCCGAAAACAGGCTGCTCGGCTGGCCCGGCATCAAGTCGGTCTATACCCGCGTCGGCAAGTCGCAAGGCGGCGGCCAGGATGTGCCGGAGGACGTCGTCGGTGTCATCCAGTATGAGTTCATCGACTGGCGCGAACGCAAATCGGCCAATGATATCCTGAACGATCTGCGCGGCGTCATGGCCGGCATTCCCGGCGTCGACGTCGAGGTTCGCGTTCCCGAAGCCGGGCCGCCGACCGGCAAGCCGATCCAGATCAGGCTTTCGGCGGTCGATCCCAAGGGGCTCGACGACAAGGCTCGGGCCGTTGCCGCGCGCATTGCCAAGGTGCCTGGCGTCATCGACATTTCCGACGGCCTGCCGCCGCCCGGCGTCGACTGGGCGCTCGAGGTCGACCGGGCCAAGGCCGCGCAATACGGTATCAGCCCGACTTCGGTTGGTACGGTGGTGCAGCTCGTCACCAATGGTCTGAAGCTGTCGGAATACCGGCCTGCCGGCGCCGACAAGGCGGTCGACATCCGGCTGCGCCTGCCGGAGGACCGGCGCACGCTGTCCACGCTCGCCGAGCTCAGGGTGCAGACCTCGCAAGGATCGGTGCCGATCTCGAACTTTGTCGTCCGCAAGGCGAAGCCGAGCGTCGGCATCCTCAACCGCATAGACGGCGCCCGCACCGTGGTGGTGCAGGCCAACGTTACGGCTGGCGCCCAGGTCGCCGCCGTCCAGCAGGAGGTTACCCAGGCCGTCACCGACATGGGCCTCGGCAGCGGCATCCGCTGGAAGCTGGCCGGCTCCAACGAGGACAGCGCCGAAGCCAGCGCCTTCCTCAGCAAGGCCTTTGGTGCCGCGATCTTCCTGATCTTCCTGGTGCTGCTGGCGCAGTTCAACAAGTTCACCAGCGTCTGGCTGGTACTGTCCTGCGTGGTCATGGCGACGATCGGCGTTTTCCTTGGCCTGCTGATCACCGGCGAGACGTTCGGCATCGTCATGTCTGGTATCGGCGTCATCGCGCTGGCCGGCGTCGTGGTGAACAACAACATCGTGCTGATCGATACCTATGACCGGCTGCGTGAAGAAGGCTGGGACAAGATGGACGCGGTGCTGCAGACCTGCCGCGAGCGTGCGCGTCCGGTGGTGCTGACGGCGGTGTCGGCCATCCTCGGCGTGCTGCCGATCGCCTTCGGCCTGGGGCTGGAAATCTTCCATCACGAGACGACGATCAACGCGCCGTCGACGCAATGGTGGATTTCGCTTTCCTCGGCCATCGTCTTCGGCCTGTCCTTCGCCACCGTGCTGACGCTGGTGGTGACGCCGTCGATGCTGATGGTGTTCACCCGCGCCAAGGTCAAGCCCGGTGCGCGGCGCGGCTTGTTAAGCCGGCTGTTCCGGCGCGGCAAGGGCGAGATATCGTCGGAGGCGACGGCAGCGGAAGCCGGCGCGGAACCCGCGATCGCCTTTCCGAAAGCCGCCGAATAGGCAGGCTGCGTGATTTGGAATGCAAAAGGCCGCCCGGAACAACCGGGCGGCCTTTTGCATTGTTCCCCCGCACGAATTCACACGCGGGGTCTCTTCATGCCGATCAGCACCATCGTCATCATCGTCCTGATCCTTGTCATCATCGGCGCGGTGCCGGCGTGGCCGCATTCGCGCTCGTGGGGTTATGGACCGTCGGGTATTCTTGGCGTGGTGCTGGTAGTGGTTCTGGTGTTGCTGCTGATGGGGCGGCTCTGAGTTGGCTCGCCGCCCTCGAGCAATTGCTGGAAAAGTGTCAAACCGCTTTCCCTTCGGAATTGCGTCAAAACAGAGAGATAGAGCGTTCAGGCAGCTTTCGAAACGCCGTTCACAGTGGCGATGCCGATGTCGCCGAGAGCCTGGGCGACAGCCTGATCCAGTGGCGTATGTGGGATCTCACCGATGATGCTCTCCAGCCGCGTCGAAGCCAGCTGGTGCGGTTCGAAGCGCAGGTAGGACATCGAGACGATCTCGCGCCACATCGCCACGAACGGGCTGCCGGCACGTAACACCCACCAAGGCATCGACGTCATCTTGAGCGAACGGCCGACGGCCTTCTCCGCGGCCGCCTTGATCCGCAGGTCGGTGACCGCGTGGCCCGGAAAGTTCAGCGCCTCATAGGAGCCGAGCTTGTCGAGGTTCTTGGCCAGCGCGACGAAGCCCACGGCGAAATCCGGGAGATAGGCCCATTCATGCACGAGGTCGGCCGGGCCGGGCGCGGTGTAGACGCCTTTGCTTATCTTGGCAGCGACGACAAGGTCGAACCAGGAGCCGCTGCCGGTGCCGCCGAAGAAATCGCCAGCCCGTAAGATAATGGTGCGCACGTGGCCCGCGTCTGCCTCGCGGCGGAACAGCTCCTCCATGGCGCAGCGGATGCGGCCCTTTTCGGTAGTCGGATGGAACGGGGTGTCTTCCGTAATCACCGCCGGCATCGGCGAGCCGTAGTTGTAGACGGTGCCGGGGAACAGATGCAGCGCGTCGTTGGCATGACAGGCGGCCATGACATTTTGCGCCATCGGCAGGCATTTGCCCCAATCGGTGTAGATCGGGTTCAGGCCGTTGAAGATGATGTCGACGCCTTCGGTGGCGCGGATCAGCGACTGACGGTCCAGCGCATCGCCGGTGACCGCCGTGGCGCCCTTGAGTTCGGCCGGCCCCTTGCCGGTGCGGGTGACGGCGCGGACATCGAAGCCGGCGTCGATGAAGGCTTTGGCAACCACGCGGCCGAGCCGGCCGTTGGCGCCGAGAATTGCGATCTTGGTCATTGTTCGTCTCCTTGTTCGAGGCGACAGGACCAGCCCGTCGCTTCGTGATTTCTCTTGGCTCAGCGTTTGCCGAAGAGGTCGCGGTTGCTGCCTTGGACGACCGGCTTCCGATCGGTCCCATCGGATTTGCCGATCGACGTGGTGATCGTGGTGTCGGTGCTGGCGACGGCCGTCTGGCTGGCATTGTCCGAGCCATACTTGTCGCTGCCGGCAAAAGCGGTGCTGGCGGCGGCGGTAAGTGCGATCTTGGTCATTTCGAAGTTCTCCTTGGTTGCTGGTTGCAATCCGTATCGGTGTTTGCAGGGCGAATATGATTGCCCAATCGATGAATTGAAATTGACCATGGATGCAGGTTTGATATTCATTCTTGAATGGCAGACATCGACTGGAACCTGATCAAGAGCTTCGTCACGGTCGCGGAAACCGGCAGCCTCTCGGCTGCGGCGCGAAAACTGTCGGCCAGCCAGCCAACGCTTGGGCGTCACATCTCGGAATTGGAACAGGAGCTCGGCGTCACGCTGTTCCGGCGTGGTCGAAGCGGCTATGCGCTGACGGAAGCCGGGGCCACCCTGTTCGAGCGCGGCAAGACGGTCAGCGAGCAGGCGAGTGCTTTTTCACGGCTGGCGCTGGGTTCGGTCGAGGCGATCGAAGGCACCGTGCGCATCGCCGCCAGCGAAGTGGTGGCGGCCTATGTGCTGCCCGAAATGATGGCGCGGCTCGGCATCGAGGAACCCGGCATCGAGGTCGAGATCGTCGCGTCGAACCAGGTCGAGAACCTGCTGCGCCGGGATGCCGACATCGCCATCCGCATGGTCAAACCGGCGCAGAACGAACTGGTGGCGCGCAAGGTCTGCGATATCCCGCTCTGTGCCTGCGCGGCCATTGCCTATCTCGATCGGCGCGGCCGCCCGCTCGGGCCAGCCGATCTCGTGGATCACCCCTTGATCGGCTTCGATCGCAGCGACGAGATGATCCGAGGCTTTACGCAATTGGGCATTCCGGTCACCCGAAGCAGCTTCCGCTTCAGGGCCGACAGCCAGATGGTCCTGTGGGAGGCGGTGCGGACGGGAAATGGTATTGGCCTTGGCCAGGCGCCGCTGGCAGATCGCGATCCGCTGGTGGAGAAGGTGCTGCCCGGCCTGCCGCTGCCCGAGCTGCCGGTATGGCTGGCGATGCATCGCGACGTGCGCGGCAGCGTGCGCATCCGCCGCGTGGCGGATTTCCTGCACGAGGAACTGAAGCGCTACTCGGCGGGTGCGGGTGCGAATTCGGCGCGGTGAGCGAGACCCGCCATCAGCAAGACGACGATCAGCAGCACCGACATGGCGATGAAGATAGGTCCGAAGCTGGAATGTTCGGCGACGAAGCCGATCGCCGACGGCGCCACCAGGATGCCGGAATAGCCCATGGTGGTGACGACGCTCATGCCGGTGCCCGATGACATGCCTTCCTGGTTGCCGCCGGCGGAGAAGATGATCGGCACCATGTTGGCGATGCCGAAGCCGCACAGCGCAAAGGCCGCGATGGCGAGCCAGGGTGAGGGCGACAGGCCGGCGACCAGCATGCCGGCGGCGGCGACAATAGCCGAACCGCGCAGCGTCGCCACCGCGCCGAAGCGGTTGCGCACGCCGTCGCCGAAGAAGCGCATGATCGCCATGACGCCCGAAAAGGCAGCGTAGGCAAGACCGGCGACGGCAAGATCGGCGCCGAGTTCCTGCCGGAGATACAGCGCCGCCCAGTCTAGCACCGCGCCTTCGGAGATCATCGTCAGCAGGGCCATCAGCCCAATCAGGTAGACCAGCGGGTTTGCCGGCAGAGCGAATTTGTGATGCTCGGCCGCCTGGGGCCTGTCCTCGGCGATGAGATACCCGACCGCCAGCGCTATCGCCGCGAAGGCAAGCGCGGTCACGACCGCGGCATGGGCGAGGTGGCCGTATTGTTGAATGGCAAAGCCGCCGAGCGCGCCGCCGGCGAAACCGCCAAGGCTCCAGAAGCCGTGCGAGGACGACATGATGGCGCGGGACAGTTTTCGCTCAACCACCACCGCATTGGCGTTCATGGCGACATCCATGCCGCCGATCGAGCCGCCGAAGATGAACATGGCGATAGCCGCCAGCGGCACGTTGGGCGCCAGCGCCACGACAAGCAGGCCGAGGCTGCCGCAAAGGCCGAACCAGCGCAGCACGGTGCGCGAGCCATGTTTCGAGATCAGGTGGCCGCACCAGGTCATGGCGGTGACCGCGCCGGCGCCAAACAACAGGATCAACAGGCCGAGTGTGAACTTCGAGATGTCCAGCCGGGTCAGGAACACCGGGATCTGCGGCGCCCAGCTGCCGGTCAGGAAGCCATTGGCGAGAAAAATGGCCGCCACGGCCCATCGCCCGCGAATGGCAATTTGCATGGCGTTCGAGACGTTCATAAGGCGAATCCGGTCCAAAAATGGCTTTGCGCGGCAAATTAGATCGATTCAATTCGTAGTCAAGCGATTGCAGCGGGAAAGGCTTGGACCAAGCTATGAAGCGTAACCGTGAGCGTGCGTGGCGGACTATCTACGTTGGCGCTTGGCCGAAACATCCTCCACGTCGTCATCCACGGGCGGAGCAAGGAGCGAAGCGACGCGCGTAGACCCTAGATTGACGAAGCCGTGAGGTCCGCGAGCAAGGCGCTTCGGCTCAGTGGTCCCTCGGCCGCCTGGCCTCGAACTCCGCCTTCTTGGCATCCGACGCTTCGGTCTGGTTGAGCGCCTGCCAGTCGGCATAGGGCATGCCGTAGACGATCTCGCGCGACTGATCCTTGGAGAGATCGACGCCCTCGGCATTGGCCGCATCGCGATACCAGTTCGACAGGCAGTTGCGGCAGAAGCCGGCGAGGTTCATCAGGTCGATGTTCTGCACGTCGCTGCGTTCCCGGAGATGCTCGATCAGCCGGCGAAAGGCCGCCGCCTCGAAGTCGCGCTTCTGCTCGTCGCTGAGTTCGGTCATCGAAACCTCCGTCATAACGGCCCGGTGCGCGAGCCGAACATCCTTACCGCATGTATATCGGGACGGCGGTCGATGGCGTCAACGATCGGCGCCAGACGCTGCGCCCAGGCGACCGCACCCTTCTGGTCCGAAATCAGGTCCTGACGGATTTCGATCAGCGCGTGGGCGTAGCCATTGACGATGGCATGCCTGAACATGGTGTCGCCGCGCAGCGCGCCGTCATAGGGCTCATTGTCACCGACGACGAGGTTCTTGTCTTCGGCAAGCATGTCGATCAGCGGCCGCGCCACCCGGTCGTCCTTGTCCCACAGAATGCCGACATGCCAGGGACGTTGCCTGCCTTGCATGGCGGGCGTGAAGGAATGCACCGAGAAGATGAAGGGCGCCAAGCCGGAAGCCTGCGCGACCGAGGCAATCATGGCGCCGACGGCGTCGTGATAAGGCCTGTAGAAGCGATCGAGCCGCCTTTCGCGCTCCTCCGGCGCGATAGGATAGTTTCCCGGCACGACGGTGCCGTCATAAAGCTGGCGAATAAGCGTCGGATCGTCCTCGCCGCGATTGGGGTCGATCAAGAGCCGCGAAAAATTGGCGATCACCGCTGGCACGTCGAGCGTGGCGGCGAGTTCGCGTGTCACCGCCTCGACGCCGATATCATAAGCGATGTGGCGCTCGAATTCCGCCGCGGGCAGGCCGAGGCTGCCATAGTCGTCGGGCAGGTCGCGGCGGGCATGATCGGCCAGAAGCACGATGCCCCGCTTGCGGTCGCCCTCGACAATGTCGAAAGGCGCGAAAACTGTGGATCGGGTCATTGGCGGGAAATGGTCTGTTCGCTGGCTTCCGGGGAGGGTGCTATCGTCATTCCACGAAGACGACGCGTGCGCAATGCCGTTGTTTGGCCAAGGTTTCCCGGAAAATCTGGCAAGGGGCGACGGATAGTGCGCCGGGAGCCTTCCTAAATCGATTGGAATTGATCAAAACGGCGCGTTGACATGCGCCCGGACTTTTCCGAAAAGGGGCGCAGAGAGATGCTGATGTGGTTCTTGAGGGGTTTTGCGATGAGGTCCGCCGGCAGGCAGCGCATGCGCTCCGCCTTTGCCATGCCGTTCCTGATCCTGACCGTTGGCGTGTCGGCGATGGTCATGGCCTCGCCGGCGCGCGCCGATTTCCGCGTCTGCAACGCCACGCAGAACCTGGTCGGTGTCGGCATCGGCTATCGCGCCAAGGCAGGCTGGATCACCGAGGGCTGGTGGCACATCGAAGGATCGAGCTGCAAGACGCTGATCGAAGGACCGCTGTCATCAAGGTTTTACTATCTTTATGCAGAAGACGCCGAGCGCGGTGGACGCTGGGACGGCCCGATCAACATGTGCGTGGCTGAAAAAGAGTTCAAGATCGCCGGCGTAAACGACTGCGTCGCCCGGGGCTTCCAGCGCGCCGGATTTCAGGAATATGACACGGGCGAACAGGCAAGCTGGATGGTCCAGCTGACCGATGAGCCCGCAACGGGAGGCGCTCCAGCCGCCCCGGGAACCAACAGTCAATGAGACGCAGCCGCAAGGTCAAGATCCTAGCCACAATCGGTCCGGCCTCCTCCTCCGAGGAGATGCTGAAGAAATTGTTCGAAGCGGGCGCCGACGTGTTCCGCATCAATATGAGCCACACCGACCATGAATTGATGCGCACGCTGGTCGCCCGCATCCGTGCCGTCGAGGAAAAGGTCGGCCGGCCGATCGGCATCCTCGCCGACCTGCAAGGGCCGAAGCTGCGCGTCGGCAAGTTCGCCAATGGCAAGGAAGTGCTGACGCCGGGCCAGACCTTCACGCTCGACGACAATCCCGAGCCCGGCACGTCGACCAGGGTTTACCTGCCGCATCCGGAGATCCTGAGTTCGGTCGAGGCCGGTCACCGTCTTTTGATCGACGATGGCAAGCTCGAGCTGAAGGCGGTGAAGAGCGATGGGAGGTCGATCACCTGCACCGTCGTCGCCGGCACCACGATTTCCGACAAGAAGGGCGTCAGCCTGCCCGATACGGACCTGCCGGTCGGCGCGCTGACCGAGAAGGACCGCAAGGATCTCGACGCGGTGCTCGCCACGGGCGTCGACTGGATCGCGCTGTCCTTCGTACAGCGGCCGGAAGATCTGGCCGAAGCGCGCAAGATCGCGCGCGGCCGGGCGCTCATCATGGCCAAGATCGAAAAGCCGCAGGCCGTTGCCCGGCTGGCCGAGATCATCGAATTGTCCGACGCGCTGATGGTCGCCCGCGGCGATCTCGGTGTCGAGATGCCGCTGGAGGCGGTGCCCGGCATCCAGAAGCAGATCACGCGCGCAGCGCGCCGCGCCGGCAAGCCGGTGGTGGTCGCCACGCAGATGCTGGAATCGATGATCACCGCCCCGGTCCCGACCCGCGCCGAAGTCTCCGACGTCTCGATCGCGGTGTTCGAGGGCGCCGACGCCATCATGCTGTCGGCGGAATCGGCGGCGGGTGCCTATCCGGTCGAAGCCGTGGCGATGATGAACCGCATCGCCACCAAGGTGGAAACCGATCCGACCTATGCCGGCATCATCAATGCCCAGCGCTCCGAGCCGGAAGCGACCGGCGCCGACGCCATTTCGCTGGCGGCCCGCGAGATCGCCGAAACGCTGAAACTGGCGGCGATCATCACCTATACGGCGTCCGGCACCACCGGCCTGCGCGCCGCGCGTGAGCGGCCGCAGGTGCCGATCATCGCGCTGTCGCCGATCCTCAATACCGCGCGGCGGCTGTCGCTGTTGTGGGGCACGCATTGCGTCGTCTCGCCGGATGCCATCGATCTCGACGACATGGTCAACCGCGCCTGCCGCATCGCGCTGGAAGAAGAGTTCGGCAAGCCTGGCGACCGCGTCATCATCACGGCCGGTGTGCCGCTGAGGACGCCTGGCTCGACCAACATGCTGCGCATCGCCTATGTCGGATCGGAAGCGCAAAGCAGCCGGTAGAGCGGTTCATCCTTCACGGAAACGTCGCCTGAGTGCTTCCGGGTGACTGGCCGACGGACTTCAAGCCGTCGCGATCCTCAGCGCTCTCGCCGCGGCTTCAGCATGGTCTATGCGCTGAAGAAACCGCCGCGCCCGAGAAATGAGGTCATGGAGGTACTGGTCCGGTCCCAGTATCTTTCGCCGGTTGAGTTCGATCGTATCGAGCAGATCGAAATCGACCTTGGTGATGGCGCAGTGCCATCCGGCGGCGCGTGAAGCCCAGCTCTTCCCATGGTGCTCCAACAACCGCTCGCGGGCGCAATAGCCGTGGTAATCAAAAGCGATCACGCCGTTGGTCACATAGATATGGTTTCCGGCAAAGCCCTCGCCTGGAATGATCCGTTCGCCGTAGAATCCTTCCAGAGGGGGATGCTCGAGAAAGGTGCCGGCGAGAATGTGGCACGCACCGTGACCGAAGAAGATGCGATCCGGCAGCGCCCAGCGCTTCTCCGGATTTCTCTTTATGCCATGCTTGAGGACGTACATGTCAGCCCGGCGCCAGTTCGGCTTGAGGCTCCTTGATGTCGGGGCATTTGCCCACGCCATAGGCGTCGCCTGATATCCGCGCCTCCACCGTTCTGGCCATCGCCTCCAGATCGATCTCCTTGCCGGCGACTTTCTCGATGGCACCGACGACGAGGTCGCCGGCGATCCAGTCCGGCTTGTGGCCGAGATTGTGCACCCAGACCAGCTCGGCGCCGGCTATGTCGCGCACCAGGCCGACGGAGTGGATATGCGCGTAGACAACCTTGTCGCGGTCGCCCGAAATGACGACGGTCGGCGCCGTGATCTCGTTATAGTGCGGTGCGGCTCCCAGCGCATAGCTGTAGAGGCCGGCGACGTCGGTGGCGTTGGCGCGAAAGGCCGCCGGCCGCAGCACCATCGGGATCGAGGCGATGCCGAGATAATTGTCAGGCACTTTGTTGGGTGAGAACACGCAAGTCGTGGCATCAGCCAGCTGCAGCGTTCCGGCGGGATAGGTCAGGGTCTCGGAAAACAGCCGGCCGATCAGCGGAACGGTGGTCAGGTCGTAGTACCAGGACGTCGCGCCCCCCGGCCAGGGATGGGTCGCCGGCGCCAGGAAGACGAGACCGAGCGTCTTGTCGGCATGCTCGCGGCCGAAAGCGGCTGTGACGACGCCGCCGAAGGAATGGCCGACGATGACTGCTTGTCTGATGCCGAGACGGTCCATCAAGGCGGCGATGGTGGCGGCCTGCGCCGATGGGTTCTCATTGTTGCCGGGTCCGCGCCCCGACCAGCCAAAGCCCGGCCGGTCGAAGAACAGCATCTCGGCGCGGCCTTCTAGCAGAGGCCGTAGCGGCAGCATCTGGTCCCTGAGATTGGCGCTGGCCCCGTGGATAAAGACGATCGGCGGCAGGTCGGCGTTGGCGGGGCGGGGAATGTGAACGTAGTGGATGCGGGCGCCGCCGATGTCGGCGAATTCACCAATCGGCGGATTGCGGCGCTCGATCAGCCACGTGCCGACGCGGGTGACGCCGACAAGGCTGAAAACGAGTGCGAGGAGAAAGGCAAAGGCGGCGTAGATCAGGTTCATCCGGGGAGATACGGGGGTGGAGGGGAATAAGTTGTGGGGTAGCGCAGCAGGGTCATGCGTCCAGCAGCACAATCCACTCCCTACTGCCTTACTGCCCTATTCCCTTACTCCCTTCAGAGCATCAAATGCCTTCGCCGGCCAGCTCTTCGGAAAGTGTCGCGACCTGGTCCTGGGCGCTGCGCATCATCGGGTAGATGGCCAGAACCTTCTGCCAGGCCTCGAGCGCCGACTGCTTGTGGCCGGTCAGCGCCATGATCTGCGCCAGACCCGACAGCGCACCGAAATGGCGCGGCTCGAGCTGCAGCGTGCGCTCAATGTCGGACATCGACTTGCCGTAGTTCTTCATCATGAAATGCACAGTGGCGCGCCGGTTCCAGCCTTCGGCATAGGTAGGCCGCAGGGTCACCACCTGGTCGAGGAAATCGAGCGCGACGTCGAATTTCTGATTGTCCATCGCCTTTTGCGACCACAACATCATCAGATCGATCGAGGCGCTGCCGGACTGGAACCATTCGCTCCAGATGTTGCCGGCAATGCGTTCGGCGGCCTTTTCGTTGCGCTCGCGCTTCAGGTCAGAAAACAGCTTGTCGAGCCGGGCCTGTTTCGTCATCGGCGCGGCATCCGGTGTGGCCGGCGCTGCCGGCTGATCGTCCGCGGCCGTGGCCGGCAGGACGCCGGAAACGAGCAGGGCTGTCAAAAATGCAAAGAGAATCCGCATCGCCCGATCCTAGTCCCGGGCGGCGGAACAGCAAAGTGATTTTAGCGTAAAAGGGTCGGCAGGCCGACAAGCATCAATTGGCGGAGGCAAAAGCCTCCGGCCGAAACCTCAACCCTGGCGCGCCTTGTAGCGCGGGGCGGTCTTGTTGATGATGTAGATGCGGCCCTTGCGGCGAACCAGCTGGTTGTCGCGGTGACGCGCCTTCAGCGCCTTGAGCGAATTCTTGATCTTCATGGTCTTGCCTGTCGGTGTGGACCCGGTTCCGGGTCGAAATTTTAAGGCGCGCCAGAAGACGCGCCTTTTCAACGGTGGGTGGCTCATAAACGAGGAGCCTCGCCCATGTCAACCATAAGTCAGCCGCAAGAATGCTCTACACCGCCATATCATCAAATATCCGCCATGTCCGCCGCTCGGCATTGCACGGTTCCGGGCGGGCTGGGATGATGCGGTGTATTCCAAGTGATTTGGGGGACGATCATGCGCCGAATATTGCTGTCCGCCTGCCTTGCCGTGCTGGCGGGAGCGTCGGTTGCGGGTGCGCAGGAATGCGACCGCACCGACGACAGCCAGCAGATGATGAACATATGCGCCGGCGAAGACTACCAAGCCGCCGACGCCAAGCTCAATGCCGCCTATCAGAACCTGATCAGTTCCGACGATGCCGATGCCAAGAGACTGCTGCAGGCGGCGCAGCGGGCCTGGATCACCTTCCGTGACGCCGAATGCGCGCATACCACCGCCGCCAGCGCAGGCGGTTCCATCCATCCGATGGTGGTTTCCCAGTGCCTGACCAGGCTGACTAATGAGCGCATCAAGCAGCTCGCCGCCTCCGCCGATTGCGAGGAAGGCGACGTGAGCTGCGCCAGTCCCGATCAGGACAGCGACGAGGTGCAATAGGCGCGTTTGCGGGATTAAGTTCGGCGGCTGATGCGGGTGAAATGGCCCATCTTGCGGCCGGGCCGCGCCTCGGCCTTGCCGTAGAGATGCAGCATCAGCTCGGGCTCGGCGAGCAGGGTGGGCACGCGCAGCACGTCGTCGCCGATCAGGTTCTCCATTACGCAATCGGAATGGCGGCCGGGGCTGCCCAGCGGCAGGCCGGCTACGGCGCGGATATGCTGCTCGAACTGCGAAACGATGCAGGCGGCCTCGGTCCAGTGGCCTGAATTGTGGACGCGCGGCGCAATCTCGTTGGCCAGCAGCGAACCGTCGGAAAGCACGAAGAACTCGACGCCGATAACGCCGACATAGTCGAGCGCCGACAGGATTCTTGCCGCTGCCGCCCGCGCTGCTTCAGCCGTTTCAAGTTTGACGCCGGCCGGCAGGGTCGAGGTGTGGAGAATGCCGTCGCGGTGGACATTCTCGGCCGGATCGTAGGCGGCGACCGTGCCGTCCAGCCCACGCGCGGCGATTACCGAAATCTCGCGCTCGAACGGCACGAAGCTTTCCAGGATCAGCGGGACATTTCCCATCGACTCGCAGGTGCCGGCGAAGCCGCCTGATTCCATGTTGCGGAAGACGCGCTGGCCCTTGCCATCATAGCCCATGCGCCGCGTCTTCAATATGCCGCTGCCGCCAAATGTTTTCAGCGCCGCCGCCAGGTCGCCGTCGGTATCGACCGGACGAAAATCGGCGGTGGCAATGCCGATGCCGTTTAGGAATGTCTTTTCGCTCACGCGATCCTGCGCGACGTCAAGCGCACGTGCCGGCGGATAGACCGGCACCTCGGCCGCAAGCGTTTTCGCCGCCGCGACCGGTACATTCTCGAATTCGTAGGTGACGACGGCACTGGCCGCCGCGAGCTCGGCAAGGGCGGCCGGGTCGTCGTAGGCGGCCGTAATCTGACGGTTGACGACCTGGGCGGCCGGACAATCCGGCTGCGGCTCCAGCACGACGGTGCGGTAGCCGAGGCGGGCGGCGGCCATTGCCAGCATGCGGCCGAGCTGGCCGCCGCCGATGATGCCGATGGTCGATCCGGCAGGCAGGCTCACGGCGCGTCCGTCGGCTCAGCCGCGACCTTGGCGGTCTGCGAGGCGCGCCAGGCGTCGAGGCGCTGGGCAAGCTTGTCGTCGTTCAGCGCCAGCACAGCGGCGGCCAGCAGGGCCGCATTGGCCGCGCCAGCCTTGCCGATGGCGAGCGTCCCTACCGGAATGCCAGCCGGCATCTGAACGATGGAGAGCAGCGAATCCTGTCCCGAGAGCGCCTTCGATTCCACCGGCACGCCGAAGACTGGCAACGGCGTCATCGCCGCCGTCATGCCGGGCAGGTGGGCAGCGCCGCCGGCGCCGGCGATGATAACCTTGTAGCCGGCGGCCTTGGCGCCCTTGGCGAACTCATAGAGACGGTCGGGTGTGCGATGCGCCGAGATGATCAGCCTGGTATGCGGGACGCCCAGCGCCTCGAGCGTTTCGGCCGCCTGGCGCATCGTCGCCCAGTCGGACTGGCTGCCCATGATGATGGCGACGTCGGCGCGTTGATCGTTCAAGCTATTGCTCCCCGGCGACAAAGGCGCGCCTTAGCGGAATTCGCGCGGGGCCGCAAGGATTTCAGGCCTCGGCTGGATGCCGACGGCCACAATCCGGCTCACACCGCCGCCTTGCGGAAGCGGGCGACGAAGTCGTCGAGCTCGGGGCGTTCCATGTCGGAGATCGCCCAGTAGGAGAAGGCGCCGTCGCTCCAGTGCACCATCGAGAAGCCACCCGACGAAAGGTCGTCCGGCTGGGTGGTCTTGCCGCCCTGCTGCGGTTCGGCGACCAGCGTGATCAGGTGTTCGCGGTGGCGGTAGACCAGGGCAGGCACTGGCCGGCCTGATATCACCTCGACCCGGCCGCCGATCAGCGCATAGCCGTCCTGGGCAAGATCGGGCGCCGGCGGCGACACGCCGATGCGGGCGTCGAGCCATGGCTTGACGGTGTGACGGTCGGACGAGACGATGTCGATCGGGCTTGATGCCAGCAGGCTGCGGCGATGGCCGCTGGCGACCGCCGCGGCAAAGCCGTCATCCACGCCGCTCTGCATCACCCATTGGGTCGCCCCGCTGGCCAGCACGGCGCTGATCATGATCGACGCGGCCATGGCGCGCCAGTCGAACGAGCCGAAGCGGCGTGCCCTTGGCGATGTCCGTGTCTGCGCGGGGCGTGTCCCGGCGTCACGCCTCTGGCCGCCGCCGGCGACCGAAATCAATCCCGGTAGAGCAGACGCCGCGCCCCGCTGCGGCCCTGTCGCCTCGGCGGTCGCCTGCTCGTCGGCGCCAGCCATGGCGATCGCCGCGATGCGGGCCCGAAAGGCGTCGCTGACATCGGGACGCGGCAAGCGGCTGACCGCGCCTTGCAAGGCGACAATGCGGGCATGCTCGGCGGCAAGCCGGGGATCGGCGGCGATGCGACGCTCCACGGCAAGGGCGGCCGCCGCATCGAGCTCACCATCAACAAGGGCATGGATCATCAGTCTGATACCTTCGGGATCGTTGGGCAGTCCGTCGTCGTGCGTCATGACGCTCTCCCCAGTTCAGACGCCAGCAGGCCGCGGGCGCGGGCCAGCCTGGACATCACGGTACCGATCGGCACGGTGAGCATGGCCGATATTTCGCGATAGCTGAGGCCGTTGATATCGCGCAGCACCAGCGTTTCGCGGAATGGCTGCGGCAGGGCCGCGATCGCCGCCTCCAGTGCCGCTGTGTCGGCCCTGGCGATCAGGCTCGCCTCCGGGCCGTCCTCGTCCGGCAGGCTGGTGCCGTGTGCCGCCGCCATGTCGTCGAGATCGCCAAGGTCGCCGACGGCCATCATGGCGCGCGGCCGGTTGCGCGCCATCCAGGTGTAGGAGGTGTTGCGCACGATGGTCAGCAGCCAGGCACGGGCGTTGCCGCCGGCATAGCCTGATATGCCGGCATGCGCCTTGATGCAGGCGTCCTGCACGACATCCTCGGCGTCGGCGGCATTGCCGGTCAGCCAGCGGGCGAGCGACAGCGCGTCGCCAAGATGCGGCAGCACCACCTGGTTGAAGCGCTCTGCCAGGGCCCTTTCGCTCAAAGCAGCACCATGATCGGATACTCCGGGCCGTGCCGCCTCAAGATGCGACGGTGGCCTTGCCTTGCTCGCAGGGGGAAATCCCCCGGAAGCAGGCAGAGCCGCCTGCCTTGCCGAAACTGAATTCATCTGCGTCACCGGTGTCAAGCGCTGTGGGAAGAAGGGGCGCTACAAAGGAGAGCCTGACGACGATCATGCTCGCCAGCACATGGTGATGGCTGACGCCGCGACTAAAGTCGCTGTCCTTGCAATGATACGGCATGCCGGTCTCCTCAACGCCAATGGTGGCGTATGCCGAGGAGACTTGGCGCGGCGCCGGTTTATTCCCGCCGCGCAAATCCAGTTGATCACAGTCGCGTGATCAACTGGTGTTTTCAGTAGGGTTGGCGCTTAGTCCGGCCAGCGCAAGACGCCGGAAGAATCCTTGCGGGCGGCTTTCATCGCGTCGGCGGGGCGATCCTTAGCGGTCAGTATGGCCCGCAGCTGTTCGGCGACGATTTCCGCCTCGCCAGGATGAAGGTTGCAGGGATCGAGGAAGAAATGGCCGCGCTCGATCTCGTGGTTGCGCACGATGATCGGCGGCGAGCCAGCGGCCAGCGCCGAGGTAAGACCAGCGGCACTGAACCGGCTCTCCGGCGAAACGAAGATTTGCAGGCGGTCGAGCGGGTTGGCCGTCGGGTCCGGAATGATTTTCGCAAAGATGCCCGGCAGCCCCTGCAAGGCGTCCTTCCACAGATTGAGCGCAGCCTCCTCGCGCCGTCGGATGCCGGCGTGGTCGCGCTTCTCCCAGGCTTCCAGTGCCGCCATGGTGCCTGCGATGCTTTCCTTGCCGACCTTCATGGCGCGGGCGACGCCGCGGTTCTGCAAATAGGCTGATCGCACCAGGTCCTTGCGGCCGGTGACGATGCCGCTGGTCGGGCCCGAGAGGAATTTGTGGCCGCTGTAGATGACGACGTCGGCGCCGCGCGCAAGGAAACCGCGCAGATCGTATTCGGAGGCGGCATCGACGATCACCGGCACGCCTTTGGCGTGGCAGATATCGCAGAATTCTTCCAGGGACAGCATGCCGTATTGCACCGTGTGGTGAGCAACGACATAGAGCCCGGCCGCGGTGCGCTCATTGATCGCCTCGCGCACATGATAGTCCTGCGTCACGCTGACCGTGCCTGCGGGAATCACCCTGGCGCCAGCGACGCGGACGGACTGGTCGATCGGCGCGCCATAATTGACGATGTGGCCGAGCTGGATGACGACCTCCGACTTGAGCTCGCCGGTGTCGTCCGGCAGCCGTTCGATGGCGAGCAGGTTGTTTCCCGTCATCGCGCCGGCGATCGCCATGGTGATGCCGCTGGCGCAGCAGGCGGTGATGAAGCCGGCTTCGCCGCCGGTGAGGCGCGCCACGACCGTACTGGCGGCGCGCTGCAAATCGTCCATCTCGACCCATTGCGAGGCCATCTCGGCCATGGCGCTGATCGCCTCGGGAACGATGATCGATGCGCCGAGCGCGGTCATGGTGCCGGAGACATTGATGATCGGCCGCAAACCCAGCCGTTCGCGGATGGTGGTGTTGGAACCGGCGGAGGAAGTGGTTTTCATGTGAGCGAATCCCGTGAGTGGCAGGTCAGGCGGCGATCTCGACGACCGCTTCGATTTCGACGGTGATGTTGCCGGGCAGCGAGCCGACGCCGATCGCCGAGCGGGCGTGGCCGCCGATCTTGTCGAAGACATCGGCAAACAAATCCGAGCAACCGTTGACCACTTTCGGGTGGTCGCTGAAGGTCGGCGTCGCGTTGACGAAGCCGAGCAGCTTGACGACGCGCACGATGCGGCCGAGATCGCCAGCGGCGGCGTGCATCACGGCCAGCAAATTGAGCCCGGTAAGGCGCGCATGCTCATAGGCCTGCTCGACCGTGACATCCTCGCCGACCTTGCCGGTGCAGAGCGTGCCGTCGGCGCGCAGCGGCCCCTGGCCGGACAGAAAGATCAGCCGGCCGCTCTCGGCATGGGTGACGAAATTGGCGATGGGCGTCGGCGGTTCGGGCAGCGTCAGGCCGAGTTCGGCGAGCCTGGTGTAAGGCGACATGAATGAAGGCTCCTTGGGACGGCTTTAGTCGTCCAATCTCAGAAATGCGAAGCGCGAAAACGCGCCAGGAAGGTGCGGAGACGATCGTTGCTGGTCTCCGCCGCGAGGATCTCCTTCGGCGGGCCGACAGCGCTGACGCCGCCATCGGCCATGAAGACAATGCGGCTCGAAGCGTCTCGGGCAAAGGCCATCTCATGCGTCACCATCAGCATGGTCATGCCGTCTTCGGCAAGGCTGCGCACGACGGCCAGTACTTCGCCCACCAATTCGGGGTCGAGGGCCGAGGTGATCTCGTCGAGCAAAAGGATTTTTGGCTCCATCGCCACCGCGCGTGCGATGCCGACGCGCTGCTGCTGGCCGCCGGAGAGCTCGGCTGGCAGGCTGTCGGCCTTGTGGGCGAGGCCGACGCGGCCGAGCCAGTGTTCGGCCGCCTGGCGTGCCTCGGCCTGGCTCTTGCCTCGCACCTTGGTCAAGCCCAGCATGATGTTGCCGGCTGCCGTCAGATGCGGAAACAGGTTGAAGCTCTGGAACACCATGCCGGTCTCGGCACGCATCGCGGCCAAGTCGCGCTCGCCGCGGCGCTGGCGTGTTCCGGCTGAGAGGTAGCCGACCTCCTTGCCGTCGATGCGGATCGAGCCCGAGTCGTAGCTTTCGAGGAAGTTGACGCAGCGCAGCAGCGTGGTCTTGCCACTTCCCGATGGGCCGATGACGGTAACCACCTCGCCGCGTTCGACCTGAAGGCTGACGGAACGCAGCACCTCGACGGCGCCGAAGGCCTTGGAAACGTCGCGCACGTCGAGCAGCGCGGGACCAGCGTTTGAGGTTTCGGACATCGTGCTATTCCCGGATGAAAGAAAACCGCCGCTCCAGCCGCCGGCTGGCGAGCGAGAGGGCGTAGTTGACGGCGAAATAGATGAGCGCGCCGAGGATATAGAGCGGCATCGCCTCGTAGGTGCGGCCGATGACCTGGTTGATGGCCTGCATCAAATCGGTGATGCCGAGCAGCGACACCAGCGCGCTGCCCTTGACCGCGTCGGTGACGCCGTTGATCCAGGGCGGCAGGAAGCGCCTGAAGGCCTGCGGAAAGATGACGTAGGTCAACCGCTGGCGGAAGGTCAGCCCGATCGCCATCGCCGCCTCGGACTGGCCCTTCGGGATCGAAGCGACGGCGCCCCTGAGATATTCGATGACCTGCGCCGTCTTGAACAGCGTCAGCGCCAGGACGGCGGCCCAGAAGGATGGCAGGTGCAAGCCGATCGCCGGCAGGCCGTAATAGACGAAGAACATCAACACCAGGATCGGAATGCCGCGAATGGTATCCGAGAAGATGCGCACCGCCCAGCGCAATGGGGCAGGGCCATAGACCAGGCCAACGCCAAGCGTGACGCCGGCGATGAGCGACAGCACCACGACCAGAAGCGATACCCAAAGGGTAAGGGCGAAGCCTTGGGCAAGGAACGGCAGGGCGTAGAGGATCTGGCCAACCATGTCAGCGCGCCGCCCTGAACCGGCGCTCGACGAGCCTGAGCCCGAAAAGCAGGATGTAGCCGGTCACCAGGTACATCGCCGTCGTCACCAGATAGACCTCGACGATGCGAAAGGTGTTGAAGTTGATCCACTGGGCGCCGAAGGTGAGTTCCGGCACCGAGATGACCGAAGCGATCGAGGTGTCCTTGAACAGCGAGATGAAGGTGTTGGAGAGCGCCGGCAAGGTGATGCGCAGCATCGTCGGCAGGCGCACATGCAGCAGTCTTTGCCAAGGGGTCAGGCCGATCGCCTTGCCGGCATCGAGCTGGCCGCGCGGGACGGCTTCGAGGCCGGAGCGAAACACCTCGACCAGATAGGCGCCGCTATAGACGGACAGGGTCAGGATGAAAGAGGTCGGCGCGCTGTAAGCCAGGTCGACGACGGTCGGCAGGCCGTAGAAGACCAGATAGACCAGCAGGATCAGCGGCACGTTGCGGATGAATTCGACGTAAGCGGCGATGATCGCCCGCACCGTGCGCCCGGCAGAGACATACCAGACCGCGAGCACCAGGCCGATGACGGTGCCGATGGCGATCGAGATCACGGCAAGCTCGAGGCTGAGCAGCAGGCCGCCCCAGAGCTTGTCGAAATGCCGCCAGATGAGATTGAAATTCAGGGCATAGCCCATGCATTCGCCTCGGTGTGAAGGGCGTCGTGTGGCTTGCGGAAGGGCGGGAATGCCGCCCTTCCGCAAGCCAGGATCAGATGCCAACCAGGATCAGATAACGGGGAATCCGGGGTGGCGGGCCGGCGGCTCCTGGCCGAAATAGTCCTTGAAGGCGGCATCGTAGAGCGCCGATTCATGACCGAACATGGCGATGGTGAAGGTCTGGTTGACGAAGGTCAGCCAGTCGAGATCGCCTTGCCGCAAGGCCGCGCCGTAGAGCATCGAATACCAGCTCTTGCCGGCATCGAAATATTTGTCGGGATTGCGCGAGGCGAGCCAGCGCACGGTGGAGAGATCGACTGCGGCTGCGTCGGCGCGCTTGGATTCCAGCGCCTGCAGCACGTTGGCCTGGGTGTCGATCTGCAGCACCTGCGCCTGCGGCAAGGCGTAGTGGACCGAGCTTTCGGCGTCGACATTCTGCAGGATGGAAATGCGCGTCGCCGAACCGCCGGCGAGCAACTTGTCGAAGGTCTTGTTCTCGGCGGTGGGCAGCGTCAGCAAGGCAACGCCTTCGACATAGTAAGGCCTGCTGAAATTGATCAGCTGCGAGCGCTGCGCCGTCATCGTCATGAACTGGATTGTTATGTCGACCTTGTTGGTGGTGACGTTGGGAATGCGCTGCGCCGGATCCTGCATGACGAACTCGACCTTGGTCGGATCGTCGAAAAGGCCCTTGGCCAGGATGCGTCCCATGGTGATGTCCATGCCGACCAGCTCGCCGGCATCGTTCTCGAAATGCCAGGGCGCGTTGGTGCTGCCGGTGCCGACGATCAGCTTGCCGCGGTCGAGCACGGTGCGCAGCAGGCTGTCGGATGCGGCCTGGGCGGCTGCCTTCTGGGCATCGACGGTTGCCAGTACGCCGGCGGTGGCCAGTCCCGCCATTCCCAATTTCAGAAAATCACGTCTTCCGGATGTGTCGTTCACGGCGACCTCCTTTCGTGTTGTGTTCCCCTATGCACAGGCCATACACGCGATGATGACTATAAAAAAATTGTCTCTTACAAGAGACGCATGTATCCTGTACAAGACAGATACTAACATCAGGAATCGACAATGCAAGATGGCAATGCCTTGGCCGTTTCGGCCGACGAAAAGACGACGGCCTCGCGCGAAAAGGGCCTCAACCGGGTGCTTGAGATCCTCGACTTTCTGCACACGACGCAGCGGGCGATCGGCATTGGAGACCTCGCCAAGGGGGTGAACGCTCCGCGCTCGACGACCTACACGCTGGTGCGGTCGCTGGTCGATGCCGGCCTGCTGGAAATGGCCGGCGACGGCAACCGCGTCTATTTCGGCAAGAAGCTCTATCTCTATGGAATGGATTATGTGCGCGGCAACGACCTGCTGCGGCGAGGACGCCAGGAAGTCGACCATCTGTCGCGCGAGACCTCGGAGCTGTGCATGCTGCAGAGCGGCCGCTATACCATCGTCCATTCCAGCCCCGGCACCAGGCCGTTCCGCATCAGCTCGGCCACCGGCCTGCAGATTCCACTGCCGTGGACCGCATCCGGCCGGCTGCTGCTGGCAGGGCTGGAGCGGGCAGAGATCGAAGCCATGGTGTCGGATGACGATCTCGTGCTGCCTGACGGGCGCAAGCTCGAACTCGACGATTTCATCACCGACATCGCCAAGGCCGGGGTTACCGGCTACTGCGTCACCTCGGGCCTGGTCGATGCCTATACGAAATGTCTTGCCGCGCCTGTGTTTTCAGCGCCGGGCAAGGTCGAGGCGACGATGTGCCTGGTGGTTCCCATCGACACCTCCGAGGAGCGGACCGGCAGTCTCATCGGCCTGCTGCGCGACCGTGCGGGCAGGCTTTCGATCGGCGGGTAGGCGCATGACGGTTACGCGATGATGTCTGGAATGATCCTGTCTTCCAGCTTCATCAGCCGGTCCTTGAGCGCCAGCTTCTTCTTTTTCATGCGCTGGATCTGCAGGGGATCGCAGTTGGTGGCGATCATCGCGTTGATGGCGGCGTCGAAATCGGCGTGTTCCTGCTTCAGCCGGGAAAATTCGAGGCGAATATCGGCCTTTTCCTGATCGGACATTCTCTACCGTCTGCACGTCTGCGGCGCCCAAAACTGGGCCTGGTTGGGCGGGGGCGGCAATTTCTGCCACCGGCGCGCAGCCAATATCACATTTCACATTGTCGTGGAATGCTACCACGCAGCATTCGACATCGCGATCGGAAGGTGGCAAAGTGTCATCGTGCCGTCACAGAAACGACCTGCGGTGGACGTGCCTTTGACGGCTGCAATCGAGGAAAACCATGAAAGGGAGAACCAATCATGTCTCTTGCATCCCATCTTGATGAGTTGCAGCGGAAACACGGCGACATCGAACGCGAGATCGATAACGCGATGAACCACCCGTCGGTGGACGACCTCGAAATCGTGAATCTCAAGCGACGCAAGCTGGCACTCAAGGACGAGATTGAAAAACTGAGGGCGACCACGCATTGACGCTCGACTGATATAGCCGCTCACCATTTGCGGTCTTCCTTGCCGGCGGCAGCCGCCGCCGGTGTGATGGTTTTATTACTTCCGACGGACCCTCATAAACATTTGAGATTGGCCGAAGCCTCCTGAACTTCGTCATCCACGGGCGAAGCAAGGAGCGTAGCGACGCGGCGCAGACCCGAGGATCCATGCCGCGACCTCAAAGCGTTGCCACGGTTCGGAATTTTGTCCCGCCGCACTCCATGGCATAGGTCACGGAATGGATCCTCGGGTCTACGCGACGGAGCTTCGCTCCTGCTCCGCCCGTGGATGACGAAGTGGTGGGCGGTCCAGCCAATCGCCAAGGTATGCCATTCGCAAACGCCAAGCGCCCGGGTAAAAACCTGGGCGCCGGGCAACTGTTCGCGGGTCATTTCGGGGCTGGTGGCGACCTGTCGCCATTGACAAGCCATCTTTGCTCCTCCACCTCATGCCCGGACTTCAGCGCATCGGCCCCGGGGAAGTGCTCGCACGTCCCAAGTGGACGCACGGCGCTCCAGAGATTAAAGGCTGCCGGCATGACCGGATATTTTTCCTTTCCCTTCCCGCGCCGCACCTCGGTCGGCGTCGATGTCGGCGGCGTGGTCGTCGGCGGCGGCGCCCCGGTTGTCGTGCAGTCGATGACCAACACCGACACCGCCGATATCGACCAGACCGTCGCGCAGGTCGCGGCACTTCACCGCGCCGGCTCCGAGATCGTGCGCATAACCGTCGACCGCGACGAGAGTGCCGCTGCCGTGCCGCGCATCCATGAGCGCTTGTTGCGGCTTGGCATCGACGTGCCGCTGGTCGGCGACTTCCACTATATCGGCCACAAGCTTCTTGCCGATCATCCGGCCTGCGCCGAGGCACTGGCAAAATACCGCATCAATCCGGGCAATGTCGGCTTCAAGGACAAGAAGGACCGGCAGTTCACCGATATCGTCGAAATGGCGATCAAGCACGACAAGCCGGTGCGTATCGGCGTCAACTGGGGCTCGCTCGACCAGGAGCTCTTGACCCGGCTGATGGACGACAACCAGGACAAGGGTTTTCCGCTGACGGCCCAGGAAGTGACTCGCGAGGCGATCGTGCAGTCGGCGATCCTGTCAGCGGAGATGGCTGAAGAGATCGGCCTCGGCCGCGACAAGATCATCCTGTCGGCCAAGGTCAGCGGCGTGCAGGACCTGATCGCCGTCTATACCGAGCTCGCCACCCGCTCCGACCACGCGCTGCATCTCGGCCTCACCGAGGCCGGCATGGGCTCGAAAGGCATCGTCGCCTCGTCCGCCGCGATGGGCATCCTCTTGCAGCAAGGCATCGGCGACACCATCCGCATTTCGCTGACGCCGGAGCCGAATGGCGACCGCACGCGCGAGGTGCAGGTGGCGCAGGAACTGCTGCAGACGATGGGCTTCCGGCAGTTCGTGCCGATCGTCGCCGCTTGCCCCGGCTGCGGCCGCACCACCTCGACCGTGTTCCAGGAGCTTGCGCAGAACATCCAGGCGGATCTGCGCAAGAACATGCCGGTGTGGCGCGAAAAATATCCCGGCGTCGAGAACCTCAAGGTCGCGGTGATGGGCTGCATCGTCAACGGCCCAGGCGAGTCCAAGCATGCCGATATCGGCATTTCGCTGCCCGGCACCGGCGAGACGCCGACAGCGCCCGTGTTCGTCGACGGCAAGAAGGCGGCGACGCTGCGCGGACCGTCGATCGCGGCGGATTTCGAGAAAATGGTCGCTGACTATATCGAGCAGAGATTTGGTCGCGGCAAGGCCGCGGCCGAGTAGCCGCGATGCGGCGTTTCCTCTTGGCAACGCTGATACTGCTTTGCGGGCTGGCCTGGTCGACGCTCGTTCGGGCCGATCCGCCGCAATCGGCCAAGCAACGGCTGATCGACAAGGTCTGCAACCTGATCCAGGCCCATGCCGACCAGAACGGCCTGCCCCGGGATTTCTTCGCCCGGCTGATCTGGAAGGAAAGCGGTTTCGATCCCAACGCCGTCAGCCCGGTCGGCGCCGAAGGCATCGCCCAGTTCATGCCGGGCACCGCCAAGATGCGGGGGCTCGAAAATTCCTTCGACATCAACCAGGCGATCCCGGCCTCGGCCAAATATCTCGCCGAAATGAAAACCAGTTACGGCAATCTCGGCCTGGCGGCGGCCGCCTACAACGCCGGTGAAAGCCGGGTGTCGCGCTGGCTGGGTTCGGGCGGCTTCCTGCCGATGGAGACCGAGAGCTACGTCTTCGACATCATGGGTGAGCCGGTCGACAAGTTCACCGACCTCGCCTATGCCGGAAAAATCGAGCCGCTCGACGCCAAGGCGGATTTCGCCGTCGCCTGCCGCAAGCTGCCGGTGATCATGTCGCAGACCGTTGCGATGGCCTCGATCAACGTCAAACCCTGGGGCATCCAGGTCGCCGGCAATTTTCGCCGCAGCGCGGCAATCAGCCAGTGGCTGCGGGTGAGGAGCCGGTTTCCGGCGTTGCTTGCCGGCCATGATCCGGTGGTGAGCCGGGTGCGCACGCCTATCGGCCGGCGTGGCATCTACGCGGTCAGGATCGGGATCGACGATCGCGCCGCCGCCAATGGCATCTGCCAGAAACTGCAGAGCGTCGGCGGGGCTTGCGTGGTGGTGCGCAACCGGTAAAGGCCTGAGGCCGGTTCATGTTCGAAAGAGGCGTTTGAAAAATGGCAGCCAGGATCGTTCTGCTCAATGGCGTCGGCAGTGCCGGCAAAAGCGCGATCGCCAGGGCGCTGCAGACGATGACCGCCGCGCCGTTCTTGCATGTCCAGATGGACAGTTTCCTCGAAATGCTGCCCGAGGCCTTGCAGGACCATGCCGACGGCTTCGCTTACGAAACGGTTCAACAGGATGGCAAACCCGCGGTTGTGATCCGGGCTGGACCGGTGGGCGAAAGAACCTTGCGCGGCATGCGCCACGCCATCGCCGCCATGGCCAAGCAAGGCAACAACCTGATCGTCGACGATGTGTTGTGCAACGGCGAACTGTCGGAATATGTCGAACTGCTGGCGGCCTTCGATCTCCATCTGGTCGGCGTCATGGCGCCTCTGGAGGTTCTGGAGGCCCGCGAAGCGCAGCGGTCCGACAGACTGCCGGGGCTGGCGCGCTGGCAATATGAGCGTGTACACGTGGCAATGCGCCACGATCTCGAAATCGATACCAGCCAGCTTACGCCGCTCGAATGTGCGCGCCGCATCCAGCAGAGATTTCAATTATAGGCGGCGGCGGACCACTTGGGTTCGCCCTGCCTATGAGGAGCGACAAGAGCAGCGGGATGTTCGACGCCTACATAATTTGCGGCACGCCGAGAACGGGCAGCACCTTGCTATGCAAGCTGCTGGCATCCACCGGGACGTCAGGCGATCCTCACTCCTTCTACCGGCGGCAGGATCTGTCGGAATGGGCCGAGGAGTGGCAACTGCCCGATCGCGACACGATGGGCGAGCTCGAATTCGACACGGCCTATCTCGATGCGGCAATCACCGCCGGCAAGGGTGAGACGGGCGTTTTTGGCCTGCGCCTGATGCGCGAAAACCTGGATGAGCTTTCGGCGATCCTCGACCGGATTTTCCCAGGGCTTGCGTCGGACGCGGCGCGTTTCGCGAGCGCCTTTGGCCGTATCCTCTACATCCACTTGTCGCGCGAGAACAAGCTCGCCCAGGCTGTCTCGCTGATAAAGGCACAGCAGACCGGACTTTGGCACGTCGCACCTGACGGCACCGAGATCGAAAGGGTCGCACCGCGGCAGGAGCCCCAATATGATTTCGAGCGGATCAAAGGGGAGCTCGCCGAGCTCGAAGCCTATGATGCGGCCTGGAACATCTGGTTCGAGGCGCAAGGCCTGACGCCTCTGCGGATTGGCTATGAGCGTCTCTCCGCCAATCCGGCCGCGGCATTGCTGGGCATCTGCAAAGCTCTCGGCGTCCGGTCCCCCAATGCCGAGGATATCCGGCCAGGCGTTGCAAAGCTCGCCGACGAGACAAGCCTCGACTGGATGCGCCGCTATCGTCTGGACGCAGCACGCCCGACGCAGTGACGTGGATTAGGCCGTCCTGGCCACCACCGTTTCGCTCAGCCATGTGCCGATCTTGGCGCCGAGGCGATCTGGCGAAACGGGCTTTGGCAGATAGTCGTCCATGCCGGCCTCGATGCACTTGTCGCGATCGCCCTTCAGCGCATGCGCGGTGACGCCGATGATTGGGATGTGACCGTCCGACGATGCCTCGATCGCGCGGATGGCGCGGGTTGCCTCGTAGCCGTTCATCTCGGGCATCGACACGTCCATCAGGATCAATTTCGGATGCAGCGACCGGTACATCTCGACCGCGGTGCGGCCATTGCCGGCGATGCGATAGCTCAGGCCGAGCCCATTGAGGATCTGGCCGAACACCAGCTGGTTCACCTCATTGTCCTCGGCGATGAGGATGTCGATAGGCCCATTCGGCGTGGCGGTCGATTCCAGCACTGGCATGACCAGCACGGCGGGGCCACGGATGACCGTGAAGGCGGGCGGAGCCGCCTGCGGCATCGGCATCAGCTGGGCCGGCTCGCGAACGAACTGCGCCTTGCCAACCTGCGAGCGTGCCTTCTGGATGACCGAGATGACCGTGCCGAGCAGCACCGCCGAGCGCGCCGGCTTGGTCAGATGCGCCGATATGCCGAAGTCGATGATCATCTTACCGAAATCGACCTGGTCGACGGAGGTCAGGATAACGATCGGGATGGCCGACAGCCGGCTGTCGGAGGCGATCGCCCGGGCGACATCGGCGCCGTTCATGCCGGGCATCTGGTAGTCGAGGATGATGCAGTCGACGCTGGCGCCCAACTGGCAGGCGCGATCGAGGAAGGCCAGCCCCACCGCGCCACTTTCGGCGGCGGCGCAGTCGAAGCTCCAGCTCCTGAGCTGTTCGAGCAGGATCTCGCGGTTGACCGGATTGTCGTCGATGACCAGCACGCGCGCTCCGGTGACGTCGACCGGCACGATGGCGTCGCGCGCCTCGGCATGATGCACGGGCAGCGGCACCGCGAACCAGAAGACGGAGCCGCGCCCGATCTCGCTCTCGACGCCGATCTTGCCGGTCATCAAATCGACGAGGCGGGCGGCGATGGCGAGCCCTAGCCCGGTGCCTTCGTGGCGGCGGGTCGACGAGCCGTCGACCTGGGCGAACTTCTCGAACACGTTCTGCAGTTTCTCGGCTGGAATACCGATGCCGGTATCCTCGACCCGCAGCTTGAGCTGGACGACGTCATTGACGGTTTCGCCGCCGACATCGATCAGTACATGACCCTTCTCGGTGAATTTCACTGCATTGCCGACCAGATTGGTGACGATCTGCCGGAAGCGACCGGCGTCACCGACGACATGGGCCGGCAGGCGCGGATCGACGCGCACGATCAGTTCGAGGTTCTTTTCGGCGACACGCGCCGAGACCAGCGTCGCCACATCCTCGACCGCTTCGGTGAGACGGAAAGGGGCCGGGTCCAGGGTGAGCTGCCCGGCATTGATCTTGGAGAAATCGAGAATGTCGTTGATGATGGTGAGCAGCGCATTGCCGGATTTGACGATGACGTCGGTGAAGGTCCTTTGGCGTGGCGTCAGCTCGGTCTTGGCCAGGAGTTCGGCCATGCCGAGCACGCCGTTCATCGGCGTGCGTATCTCGTGGCTCATATTGGCAAGGAATTCAGACTTGGCGCGGTCGGCGGCCTCGGCCTTGAACAGGGACTCGGCCGATTGGGCAAAGGCGCGGCGGATCGCCTGCTCCATCGGTCGGAAGATCCAGAAGGCGACAATGGCCAGGACGGCGAACAGAAGCCCGCTCGCCCACAAGAGCAGCCGGTCGCTCGATGTGTCGGCCAAATGGCGCTCCTCATCCATGGCGGTGCGGACGCGGACCAGCATCGGCTGGACAAACAGATCGTTCTGGTTGCGGATTTCCCGGTAGCTCCATTCATCGCCCTTCTGCGCCACCGACATCAGGTTGAAGTTGCGCACCATGTCGCGTGCCGACCAGAACAGATCGCCGTTCACCGAGGCGGTTTCGAGTTCGCTGATGGTTGGGGCCGACAGCCGCGAGCGGATCGTGGCGAGCTGAGCAGTCAGTGTGTCGATCTCGCTGGTCAGGCGTTCGGAATGGCCGCGCGCCGAAGCGGTCAGCGCATCGCGCGTTTCGTTGCGCCATGCCGAACCTGTCGTCTCGGCGAAGCTGGTCGCGTTGCGCAGGTCGCGGGTGAAGACGACGAGGTTGCTGCTCAGCGCGTCGATCTCATGACGGAAGGAATTGACACGGTTGAGCGCGATCATGATGGCCGTCGAAGCCAGCGCGAAAATCAGCAATCCTGAAAGATAGCGAATCCGGACAAACCGGATGAAGGAAGAATATTCCGGCATGCGCAACCCCAACACATACGCATTATTTTAACGACCGGGATTACGCTTCATCTACATTAAGATTTCGTTGGCGCGAGCGGTGCGACAGCCGCGTCCGTGCGGCGGTGCGGGAGATCAGATCGATGCGGTGATGCCTCCGTCGACATAAAGGATATGGCCGTTGACAAAGGACGAGGCATCGGAGGCCAGGAACACGCAGGCTCCGACCAGTTCCTCGACCTTGCCCCAGCGCCCGGCAGGCGTGCGCTTTTCAAGCCAGGCGGTGAATGCCGGATCGGCGACGAGCGCGGCATTGAGCGGCGTGTCGAAATAGCCGGGTGCGATGGCGTTGCATTGCAGCCCATATTTCGCCCAGTCCGTCGCCATGCCCTTGGTCAGGTTGCCGACGGCGCCCTTGGTCGCCGTGTAGGGCGCGATGCCGGGGCGAGCGAGTGCCGTCTGCACGCTGCCGATATTGATGATCTTGCCGCGGCCGCGCCCGATCATGTGGCGCGCGACCGCCTGGCCGACATGGAAGACGCTGGCGACATTGGTCTGCAGCAGGCGTTCGAACGCATCGGCGGGAAAGTCCTCGAGCGGCGTGCGGAACTGCGTGCCGGCATTGTTCACCAGGATATCGATGGGGCGGCCCGACAGTTCGAAATTGTCGATCGCCGAGCGGACCGCGTCGTGGTCGGTCGCATCGAAAGCGAGTGTTTCGGCCCCTGGAATCTGCGCCGCCGCGGCGTCGAGCTTCGTTCCGTCGCGGCCGTTGAGGATCACACTGGCACCAGCTTGCGCCAGGCCCTTTGCCAAGGCGAGCCCGATGCCTTGCGAGGACCCGGTTACGAGCGCCCGGCGCCCGCCAAGATCGAACAGATTGGACGACATCGAAGCTGATCTCCCCTTTGCCTCTCGCCCCGCCCCGGCATCGGGGCCGGCTCTCAGCTGTTGCGCGTCGCGACGAAGGTCGCGGCTTGCTTCAGCAGCGCCGCCTTGTCGCCATAAGGCTCAAGCAGCGCATGCGCCTGGCCAACCAGGCCGTTGAGCTGGCTACGCGCCCAATTGGCGCCGTGCAGCGCCACCAGCGTGCCCTTGCCGGCGGCGGCGTCCTTGCCGGTCGCCTTGCCCATCTGGCTGGCGTCGGCGGTCAAATCGAGCAGGTCGTCGGCAAGCTGGAAGGCGAGGCCGATCGCCGAGCCGAATTCGGCCAGCCGCTCGCGCTCATCGGCCGGCGCGCCGGCGATGATGGCGCCGGCTTCACAGGCGAAGCGGATCAGCGCGCCGGTCTTCATCGCCTGCAGCCTTATGATGCCGGCCTCGTCGGGCGGTGTCTGTTCGGCTTCGAGGTCGAGCTTCTGGCCACCGACCATGCCGCCGGCACCGGCCGCACGGGCAAGCGCCAGCACCAATGTCGCCCGCCGCTCGGCCGGCAGCACGGTCGCCTCGCCGACGATGATGTCGAAGGCCAGCGTCAGCAAGGCGTCGCCGGCCAGGATGGCGGTCGCCTCGTCGAAGGCCCTGTGCACTGTCGGCTGGCCGCGGCGCAGGTCGTCGTCGTCCATCGCCGGCAAATCGTCATGAATCAGCGAATAGCAGTGCACGCATTCAAGCGCCGCTGCGACGCGCAGCGCGGCTTCGCCATCGGCGGAAAACAGCGCTGCACTTTCCATGACCAAAAACGGGCGCAGGCGCTTGCCGCCGTTCAGCACGCCATGGCGCATCGCCGCCATCAGCCGGTCGGGCCGTGCGATCTCACCCGAAAGCGGGCGATCGTCGAGCAACCGCCGCAGCAGCACCTCGACGGCCGCCGCCCGTCGGATCAGCGCCATTTCGAACGCCATTTCGTCGTCATTCGTCATGGCCGGGAGCGGTAGCCGACACTCAGACGTTGCGCAAGAAGGCAAGCGCCATTATGCCGGAGCAGTAAGAGCCCGTTTGGAAACTCTACTCCTGCGGTCATCTGAAGGCGTTTTCTGCGCTTCCGGTGCTCACGTACTCGAATGTACGCTCCGCTCCGGTTCTCGAAAACACCATCATATGACTCACACGAGCGAGTTTCGAAACGAGCTCGCTTGTACGGGTTGGGCGGCTTGGCGGAACCGATCGTCGATCATGAAACCGAAAAGCTGGACATGGCGACGAGATCGCGCGGCGTGAACCGCCGCAGTCTCAGGCGCTGGGTCCGGCGCGGCATCGTCGTGGCCGCCGTGCTGGCGTTGATCCCGACAGTGCTGACCTTTCTCTATCTGCCGTCCTTTGTGCACCCGGTGTCGACGCTGATGTTGAAGGATCTGGCGACCTTCTCCGGCTATGACCGGCGCTGGGTGTCAATCGACGATGTGGCGCCGGTGTTGGCCCATTCGGTGATCATGTCGGAGGACGGGCAGTTTTGTTTCCACCGCGGCGTCGATCTCGGCGAATTGCGCGGCGTCGTCGACGACGCGCTGGCCGGCGAGGCGACACGCGGCGCCTCGACCATCACCATGCAGACGGTGAAGAACCTTTTTCTCTGGTCGCGCCCGCTCGGCTCCGTGCGCAAGGTCGTGGAACTGCCGCTGGCCGTCTATTTCGACGCGGTCATGTCGAAGCGCCGCATCATGGAAATCTATCTCAACATCGCCGAATGGGGCCCCGGCATCTACGGCATCGAGGCAGCGGCGCAGCATCATTTCGGCATTCCGGCAAAACAGCTGTCGCGCCGGCAGGCGGCACTACTGGCCGTCACTCTGCCCAATCCGATCGCCCGCAATCCGGCAAAACCCGGACCGGGCCTGAGAAGGTTGGCCAATCTGATCGAGCGGCGTGCCGGCCGCTCCGGCGCTTATGTCGGCTGCCTGGAGTAGCCGACACAAAAAAATTCAAGCCAGCGCTGGCCAAAACGGCGCAGGGCGTGTATAGGCACCCGACTTTCTCAGATTTAGGCCCCGACATGGCCCTTTCACGAGGGCGGGCGGGGCTTTTGACCATGTAGTGGAGCATATCCATGGCCGTTCCGAAACGCAAAACCTCTCCGTCCAAGCGCGGCATGCGCCGCTCGGCCGACGCTCTCAAGGCCCCGACCTATGTCGAGGACAAGAATTCCGGCGAAATGCGCCGCCCGCACCACATCGACCTGAAGACCGGCATGTATCGCGGCCGCCAGGTGCTGACCCCCAAGGAAAGCTGAGCCCAGCTTTTTTTGATGGTTTGAGTTACAAAAGACCGGCCTCTGGCCGGTCTTTTTGCGTTTGGCGGGCTTGACGACCGGAGCCGAAGCTCGGGCCCGAGTCCTCCTCAACGTCATCGGTGCCGCCGTGCGCGCCGGCTACTTCAAGCGCTGAGCGTTTTATCTCGCGTTTACTCCATGTCGGCCGGGCAACCGGCTGACATGGTTGTTGCATCCGGTCTTCGACCGTGTTTGCGGCTTTGCACGAAAAATCTTGACGGCGTGCCTGCGGCGCATTCTACAGATGATGCCCCCATATGGAGACGCCAGATGTTCGGTGCCGTCCCGCTTTTGATCGTGCCTTTCATTCTCTACAATCTCGGCCTGCTCGGAATTTTCGGCGGCGGCGACGATCCGTGGGCGAGCGAGATCCTCTCGTTCCGCATGATGTCGGGCGGCGTGTTCTCGATGACGCTCGGCGACCTGATGGTGCTGATCGGGCTGATCTTCCTGTTCGTCGAAATGGTGAAGTCGGCGCGCACGACCAACGCCTCGATCATGGACCATCTCTTGTCGACGCTGGTCTTCGTCGCCTTCCTGGTCGAGTTCCTGCTGGTCAAGGGCGCCGCGCATTCCATCTTCTTCACGCTGATGATCATCGCGCTGTTCGACGTGCTGGCCGGTTTCGCGGTGTCGATGCGGTCGGCGAGCCGAGACATCAATCTCAACTAAGGCCGCATCCCGGCCTTCAATACCGAACTACGTCTCAGCCCGGATCGGCGGTGAAACCGGCGGCCTCGATGCCGGCTATGGCCGCAGCCTCGTCATTGTCCGAGGTATCGCCTGATATGCCGACGGCGCCGATGACGGCGCCGGCCTTGTCGCGGATCAGCACGCCGCCGACTACCGGCAGCACGCGTCCGCCCGACACGTCGGAAATGCCGGCGACCAGATGCGGACGCTCCTTGGCGAAGGCCTCGACCTTGCGTGAGCCCATGCCGATGGCCAGCGCGCCATAGGCCTTGCCGGCCGACATTTGCGGGCGCAGGAACGAGGCGCCGTCCTGGCGCTGAAAGGCGACCAGATGGCCGCCGGCGTCAAGCACCGAGACGCCCAGCGGCTTGAGCTTGAGATCGGCGCCCTTGGCGAAGGCGGCATCGATGATTTGCCTGGCTTTTTCGAGCGGCAGCGCGGTCATGGCAATCTCCTGTTGGAAAGGGACAATCATCGGCGGCCGGCCGGACGAAGCAATCCCGGTTTCGGTTGAAATTGCTTCTTGTGAAGCAGCGAGATGAAGGGCGGCTGTCTGGGTGCTGTCGGGCGGCTGTGACAGAATGGGCAGCGCTGGCCCGATTTCAGGCCAATCCGCAACGGTGCGTTATTTCTTCTTGGCGCGTGCAGGTTTCTTGGCGGGTACTGCCGGCGCGTTGGCGAGGTCGTCGGCTTCCTTGGCGAGGCGAAGCGCCCGCAGCTTGTCGGTCTTGACCTTGCGGGCGTCACTCTCGGCGGCATATTCCGCCATCGCCTTCTGACGGACGGTTGCCGCCTCTTCCTGCTTTTTGAAACGCAGATCGGCGCGCGCGCGGGCGGCATCCCGAGAGTTCTCAACCAAGACCTTATCCATCCCGTGAATTGTGGTTTTCCGCTTCTTCTAGCAGAGCCGGCCTTCGAACGGGAAAAATAGTTGATCAGGCAGCCGGGCTGGCGCTGCTGGCCTTGCCGGCGCTGCGAGCCCTGCTGGCGACCACGGCCTCGTAGGCGGCTTGCAGGGTGGCGCGGACAGTAGGGCCAGACGCCGCATCGAGCGGCGCGCCGAGATGCTCATGGCGCAACTCGTCCATGAACTTCTCCCACAGTGGCGTCCCGCCCTTTTCCAGGAGCTCGGCGCGGATCGAGAGTTCTTCGCTGGTCGGCAGCCAGACGCGGCCCCAGGCGCCGAGATGGGCCAGGATCGGCACCAGCGTGATTGCCATCTCGGTCAGGCTGTAGATGGCCTTCTGCTTGTGCGAGGGGTCGTCGGCCCTAGTCAGCATGCCCAACTCCATCAATCGCTTCAGCCGATCGGCGAGGATGTTGGAGGCGATGCCCTCCATCGAGCCATTGAGCAGTTCGCGAAAATGGCGCCTGCCGCCGAAAATCATGTCGCGAAGGATGATCAGGCTCCAGCGGTCACCGAACACCTCCAGCGACAGGTTGATCGGGCAGCCGGACCGACGATCGAGGCTCATTCGATTCTCTCCGTAAAACCGGTTGCAATATCATATCGGTTTATTATCGTGCAACTGATTGCATAGCGCAATCAGATTGAGGAGACCTTATGATGACGACGATCAATCGCCGCGAGCTCGCATCCGAAGCGTTTGGCGACCCCGAAAATCCCCCGTTGCTGCTGATCATGGGTGCGATGGCCTCGATGCTGTGGTGGCCGCAGGCATTCTGCCGGGACCTCGCGGATGCCGGCCTGTACGTCATCCGCTACGACAATCGCGATACCGGCCGCTCGACCAAATATCCGCCGGGCAAGCCGCCCTATACATTCGACGACATGGCGGACGATGCAATTGGTGTGCTTGACCGCCATGGCGTCGGCAGGGCCCATGTTGCCGGCATGTCGATGGGCGGCATGATCGCGCAACTCGTGGCACTCAAGCACCCTTCCCGCGTCGCATCGCTGACCGTGATCAGCAGTTCGCCGGTGGGCATGGACACCTCGCATCTGCCGCAGACGACCGATGCCTATATCAAACATTCGTCGGAAGGTGGCGATGTCGACTGGGCTGACCGCCGCCAGGTGGTCGACTTCATGGTCAGGGATGCCAGGGCAATCGCCAGCACCGCGCATCCGTTCGACGAGACCCGGATGCGAGCGTTCATCGAACAGGATTATGTCAGGTCCGGCGGGTTCCTGAGCGCTACCAATCATTTTTCGCTCGAGGGCGGTGATGGATGGAAGTGCCGCCTCTACGAGATGGCTGCGCCGCTGCTGGTCATCCACGGCACATCGGATCCTATCTTTCCGGTCGAACATGGCGAGGCGCTGGCCAAGATGGTCGCCGGTGGGAGGCTACTTCGCATTGAAGGCGGCGGCCACGAACTGCATCCGCAAGACTGGCCCGCCATGCAAGCCGCCATCGTCGCGCATATCAGGTCCAATCGGGATTTCACGGGTCGGCCTTGACGCGGAAGCCCGGTCGCAATAGTGAAGTAAGTGCTTCAGTATTGATTTGGCGGGCGCATAGCTCCCGCCCATGGATGAACGAGAAACAGAACGAGCAAAGAATGTCCCTGACGCTGCATTTCCATCCGTTGGCCTCCTTCTGCTGGAAGCCGCTGATCGCACTCTACGAGAACGCCATCGCCTTCGACCCGGTCATCGTCGATCTCGGCGACGAGCACTCGCGCGCCGCCTTCCTGAAAATATCGCCGACCGGCAAGATGCCGGCGCTGCGCGACGATGCGCGCGACCGCACGGTGCTGGAATCGACGATCGTCGTGGAATATCTGGCGGCGCATTATCCGGGGCCGGTCGAACTCGTTCCCGTCGACATCGACCTGGCGCTGGCGGTCCGCCAGGCCGACCGCTTCTATGACTTCTATGTGCAGGAACCGATGCAGAAGATCGTCGGCGACCGGCTGCGTCCGCTGCACAAGACCGATCCGTTTGGCGTCGACCAGGCGCGCGGCCAGCTGCGTACGTCCTACGCCATCATCGAGCAGGAGATGCAATCGAGGAACTGGGCGGTGGGCGACGCCTTCACCATGGCCGATTGCGCGGCGTCTCCCGCACTTTTCTACGCCAACAAGGTCGAGCCGTTCGGTGACAAATATCCCGCCGTGAAGCGTTATCACGACCGGCTGCAGCAGCGTGCCGCCTTCGCCAGGGTGATCGAGGAGGCGCGGCCCTACTTCAAGTTCTTTCCCTACAACAACGGCTGACCGCGGTGCTGCACGATGCCGCCCAGCTCGACCTGATGTTCCAAGCGCTCGCCGATCCGGCGCGGCGGCAGATGGTCGACCGGCTGTCGCGCGGCCCCGCATCGGTCAGCCAGCTCGCCGAACCGCTGGCGATGTCGCTGTCGGCTGTCGTCCAGCATCTCAACGTGCTGGAGGCAAGCGGTCTGGTCCGTTCTGAAAAAATGGGGCGCGTGCGCACCTGCCAGATCGAGCCGACGGCATTGCGGGCGGCCGAACACTGGATCAATGAGCGGCGCCTTGCCTGGGAACGCCGACTGGACCGGCTCGGCGATTTTCTGGCCGAAAGCAAAGACGAAAATTGAAGGAGACCTCAGTGAGCCAGCGATCCGTCGTCCATTCCACCTTTGTCGTCGAGCGCTTCTATCCAGCGGCGCCGGCAAGGGTCTTCTCCGCGTTCAGCGATCCCGATGCCAAGCGGCGCTGGTTCGTGGATCCCCACGACCCGATGCCCAGCCGGCATGAGATGGACTTCCGCGTCGGCGGCAAGGAGGTCAATGCCGGATGTCCAAGCGATGGGCAGATGCATTTCTTCAACGCGGTGTATCAAGACATCGTGCCGAACCAGCGCATCGTATACAGCTATGAACTGCTGTTCGGGGAAACCCGCGTCTCCGTGTCACTGGCGACGATCGAGCTTGTGGCCGAGGCGGGCGGCACGCGGCTGGTGATGACGGAACAGGGTGCCTTTCTCGACGGCCACGACACCTCAGCCACGCGTGAGCATGGAACAGGCGAACTTCTCGATGCGCTCGGCGCCTTCCTGAAAGTACAAATTTGACTGTCATGGCGGCATTGATGCCAAAGGGCGAGCAGATCAGGCTTCCCAGAATTGATCGAGCCAGATGTTGAGTCTCAGGAAGCCAGAATTGCTTACGGTATAGACGCGCCGCGTGCCTTCAGCCTTGGCGTTGACCAGGCCGGCGTCGAGCAGCACTTTCAAATGCTGTGAAACGGCCGGGCGTGAGACTGGCAACCCGGCGGCCAACTCGTTGACGGTCTTCGGACCGCGTCGAAGTTCTTCCAGAAGGTGGCGCCGATTGGGGTCGGCAATCGCCATGAAGGCGTCGGAAAACATCATTCCTCATTTGTGAGGCAAAGTTTTTCGAATCTCAACTGTTTGCTTCTGCTTTTCTTCTTGGATCAAGCCGCAATGCTTCCGGCGTCAGCGAGCGATCGGCCGGCTGCGTCTTGAACGCATCGCGATCCTCGATCGGAACCGGGGCCCGGCGGCTGATGCGCAGCAGCGTGTAGCCGGCCAGGGACAGATGCGCGAGGGCGGTCGCCAGGAACAGGCCCTCCGGCCGCATCCAGCCCATCAGCGCTGCCGCCAGCAATGGCCCGATCATGGTGCCGAAGCCGTAAAGCAGCAGCAGTCCACCCGATACCTTGACGAAATCCTCCGCGCGGGCGTGGTCGTTGGCATGCGCCACGGCGATTGAATAGAGCGTGTAGGCGAAGGCGCCGTAGGCGGCGGTCAGCACGATGACGAAGATGGCGGAGCGTGGCTCGAACAGGAAGATGAGAACCGCGACCAGAGCGCCGCCGAAAGCGGCACCGGCAAGCACAAAACGGCGGTCGGTCTTGTCGGACAGGCGCCCGGCCGGCAACTGCATGGCGGCACCGGCGACGACCACGAGGCTCATCATCAAGGCGATCTCGGCGGTGGAGATGCCGATACGGGCGCCGTAAACGGCGCCCAGCGTGCCCCAGGCGCCATTGGCGATGCCGACCAACAGGCAAGCGACCGCCGACACCGGCGAGTTGGCGTAGAGCCCTTTGACGTCGAGCTTGACGTCCTGCAGCGGTTTGGGGTGCGACGCCGTCGAAACGGCGGTCGGGATCAGCGACAGGCAGAACAGGATGCCGGTGATCATGAACAGCGAGGCTGATTTCACGTCGCCGCCGGCGACGATCATCTGTCCGCCCATGATCGAGGCGTAGGTGACCATCATATAGAGGCCGAAAACGGTGCCGCGGTTCTCGTTGGTGGCTTTCTCGTTCAGCCAGCTTTCGATGACCATGAAGGCGCCGGCCATGGTGAAGCCGGTAAAGGCGCGCAGCAGGATCCAGACATATTCGTCGATGACCAGGCCGGTGAGCAGTGCCACGATGGCGCCGGACGCCGCGAACGCGCCGAAGGCGCGCACATGCCCGGCGCGGCGCACGATGCGCGGCGCGAAGAAGCAGCCGGTGACGAAGCCGCCGGCCCAGGCCGTGCCCATCAGGCCGAGCGACGCGGTCGAGAAGCCCTCCACCTGGCCGCGCAGGGGCAACAACAGCCCATGCAGACCCGATGCCGCCAGCAGAAAGGCAGTGCCGCGAAGTAGAGAGAGGATCGGTCGGTAGGATGCGAGCATTTTTTGATCCGGCTGGACTCTGGGGGAAGGCAGGGTCTGAAGACAGTCGCATTCCGGCTTTTCAGCGGCGGGCCGTTCCGCCCGTCGGCCTTATCCGCGGCGAAACAGTGCCTCGGCCGCCGATTTGGTGTTGTCCTTGGCCTTGAGCTCCGTCTCCAGCCGGGCGATTTCGTCGCGCAGGATGCCGATGCGCTCGGACAGGTCGCCAACGGAGAGCAACGACAGGTCCTGCCCGACCTCGTGCGGGCGCGCCTTCTTCTTGGGTTCGTCGTCGAAGATCGCCATCGTTGCTCCTCCCTTCGTCACACCTGATTGGGGCACACCAGATTGGCCATTTGCCTGATTTGGCAATCAGCATACATAGGGCAAGGGCGTCGATGCAAACAGCCGGTAAGAATGCGGCGAGGAAGGACGGGAGACTTCATGGCGAGCGGACAGAAAATTCCGGCAAGGATGACGGCGATCGCGATCTCGGAGCCGGGCGGCCCACGGGTGCTGAAACCGGAAACGCGCGACGTCCCCTTGCCCGGCCCCGGAGAGATCCTGATCAAGGTGCATGCCGCCGGCGTCAACCGGCCCGACGTGCAGCAGCGCAAGGGCGCCTATCCGCCGCCGCCCGGCGCATCGGATCTGCCGGGCCTCGAGGTGTCTGGTGAAGTGGCCGCCCTTGGCGACGAGATATCACGCTGGCGCCTCGGCGACCGGGTCTGCGCGCTGACGCCGGGCGGCGGCTATGCCGAATATGTCAAGGTTCACACCGGCAGCGTGCTGCCGCTGCCCGCGGGCTTCACCCATACGGAGGCGGCGGCGGTGCCGGAGAACTATTTCACCGTCTGGCACAATATGTTCGAACGCGGCGGCCTGAAGAAGGGGGAGACGCTGCTGGTGCATGGCGGCTCGTCGGGCATCGGCACGACGGCGATCCAGCTGGCCTCGGCCTTTGGCGCGTATGTCATCACCACTGCCGGATCGAAGGACAAATGCGACGCCTGCCTGAAGCTCGGTGCCGATCGCGCGATCAACTATCGCGAAGAGGATTTCGTCAAGGCGGTCAAGGAGGCGACGGAGGGCAAGGGCGCCAATGTCATCCTCGACATGGTCGGCGGCGATTATGTCCAGCGAAACTACGAGGCCGCGGCTGTCGAGGGTCGCATCGTGCAGATCGCCGTGCAGGCCGGCGCCGTCGCCAGCGCCGATTTTTCCAAGATCATGGTCAAGCGGCTGACCCATACGGGTTCGACGCTGAGACCGCGCACCGTCGAATTCAAGGCGGCAATCGCGGCAGCTCTCGAGGCGCAAGTGTGGCCGCTGCTCGGCACGCGCAAGGTGGCGCCTGTCATGGACATGATCTACCCGCTCACCGATGCCTGGCGTGCGCATGAGCGGATGGAGGAGGGCGAGCATATCGGGAAGATCGTGCTCGACGTCGGCTAGGACGTGCCGATATTCAGGTGAGGCCGGCCTGCGAATGGTGGCCTCCTGCGCTTCCGGTGCTCACGTACTTTGAGTACGCTCCGCTCCGGTTCTCGGATCCCGCCATTCTCGGCTCGGCCTGACCTGAATCTCGACACGTCCCGGCATTGGCGTCGCTGCCTATGAGATGAACAGAAGCTTAATGGTGCAATGCAGCATTTGCATCATTGCTATGCAAAATCGGCCGTTCAAGTCCCGATCGATGATCACTATCTGTGCAGCATCGAAACGAACACCCCATCAGGAGGACTACCATGAACCCGATCCGCGCTTTCCGTAACTGGCGCATGTACAACGAGACCGTGCGCGAACTGAACCGTCTCAATGCACGTCAGCTCAGCGATCTCGGCATCAACCGCGCCGACATCGAACGGATCGCCCGCCAGGCGATCTGATTTAAGACGTAGCCTGGTCGCAAGGCTGGGCGCATACAGAGAAGTAGAGCCGTCGCAGACGTTTCCCGTTTCCGGTTCCGAGCCCGCTGGACCCTGTCCAGCGGGTTTTGTCTTTTTGGGGATCTCAGGTGATTGCCTGCCGATCTCAAGAGCGCGCCCAGCGCTGCTCCCTCAGGATTGCGCAAAGCCAGCAACGAGAAGCGGTCCCACCGACGGCGCCCCAACGGAGCCGTTCCGTGGCATTTTGCCTATCCATGATTGACCGCGACCACTCTGACATGTTGACGTCGGGGACGATGAGGCGGCCCGGAGAGGCTCATGCCATGCTCGACGACCTGACGAACAGGATCTACGAGGCGGCCTTCGTGCCGGATCTCTGGCCTGATGTGCTGGAGGACATCGATTCCGTATCGGGTTCCGTGGGCGGCGCCGTGTTTCTGTTCGGTGACGACCAGCCCGCTCGCGGCAGGGCGATCCAATTCCTGCAGGATCTGCAACGTGAATTGCTGGCGAGCGATACGCTGCAGTTCTCGACAGCGGTTTCGCGCATGTGCGCGCTGCAGCCGGCGAGCTTCGTCGACGTCGAGGCTTTCCTGACACCGGACGAGATCGAGAATGATCCGGTGCGCCAACGCCTCCGCGCCATGGGCATCGGCGCACATGCCTGCACCGCGATACCGATGCCGAGCGGCGAACTGGCGATTTTCGTCTTCCAGCGCCGGCTCGGTGAAGGCAGCTATGACCAGAAGAGCCTGGATGTGCTCGACAGCCTGCGGCCAGCCATGGCGCGCGCCGGCCTGATAGCGGGGCGGCTCGGCCTCGAACGCGCCGAAGGAACGGTTACCGCCATGACGGCGATGGGCCTGCCGGCGGCAGTGCTGTCGCTGAAAGGCCGGGTGATGGTCGCCAACGCGTTGTTCGAAAGCCTGTCCTCGCTATTCCTGCCCACCGCCTTTGGCGGCGTGGCCATTGCCGACGCCGAAGCCAATCGGCTGTTCCAGCAGGCCATCGTCGCCGCGCGCAACGATCTGGAGCCGACCGTCCGCTCCATACCGGTGCAGGGCGTGGAGAGCCGGTCGCCGATGATCCTGCACATGCTGCCGCTGCGCCGTTCGGCGCACGAGATCTTTTCGGGTGCCGACATTCTGGTGGCGGCGACGACGCTCAGCGCCAGTTCGCTTGTGCCTTCGCCAACGCTGCTTGCCGGACTGTTCGATCTGACGCCAGCCGAGGCGCGGCTGGCCACGGCACTGTCGCAAGGCCATTCGCTCAAGGCCGCGGCGGCCGGCTCCAAGATCACGGAGAAAACCGCGCGGACCTATCTGGAACGAATATTCGCCAAGACCGGGACACGCCAGCAAAGCCATCTCGTGGCCCTGCTCAAAAGCGCCGGTCCTTTTAGCTGAGGTCGCCGGGGGTCAAGGCATTCGAGCGCGCTTGCCGCGCCTATCCAAAAACGTTGCGAAACGACCCGGGAACGGTTATACAGGCCGCGAATTTCCCATTTTGGTGGCTCTAGACCACCGCCCGCGCGGGAACGCGGGCGAACGAGAAGGATTTCTGGAAATGGCCAATACGCTGCTGATGCCCAAGGCGACCGCCGTCTGGCTGGTCGACAACACCGCGCTGTCCTTCGAGCAGATCGCGCAGTTCTGCGGGCTGCATCCGCTCGAGGTCAAGGCGATCGCCGACGGCGAATCGGCGCAAGGCATCAAGGGCATGGATCCGATCATGACCGGCCAGCTGACCCGCGACGAGATCGCGCGCGCCGAAAAAGATCAGAACCAGCGCCTGAAGCTTTCCGACCCCAAGGTGCGGGTGCCGGAATCCAAGCGCAAGGGTCCGCGCTACACGCCACTGTCGAAGCGCCAGGACCGGCCAAACGCCATCCTGTGGCTGGTGCGCAACCATCCCGAACTCAAGGACGCGCAGATTTCGCGCCTCGTCGGCACCACCAAGTCGACGATCGAGCAGATCCGCGAACGCAAGCACTGGAACTCGGCCAATCTGCAGCCGATGGACCCGGTGACGCTGGGTCTCGCCTCGCAGATCGACCTCGATATGGAAGTCAACCGCGCTTCGCGCGGCCGCGAGCAGGCGCAGCCGATTGGCGACACGCTGCTGCCCGCCGCCCTGACCGAGCGACTGGTGCCGGCCGCCGAGAAGCCGAAGGACGAGGATGCCGAACTCGACGCCAACGCCGTGTTCGCCAAGCTGTCGGCGCTGAAATCGAAGAACGAAGACGCCGACGACGAGTGAGGTCTCCAACAGACCAGAAAAAGCCCGCTTCGAGCGGGCTTTTTTGTGCGGCTTGGCAAATCTCAGCTTCGCGCCACGCGGTCCGGCGCCATGCCGTAGTCCTCACTGCGCTCTACTGCCCGGTAGAAGTCGGCGAGTTGCTTGCCGCGCTCCGGCTTGAAGATGCGGCCGGCGATCACCACCGAGGCAATGCGGTCGATGCGGAAGGCTCGGAAGTCGTCCCGCATCTCGCACCAGGCGACCAGCGTCCACACCTTGCCCCAGAACCACAGGCCGAGCGGCCTGATGTCGCGCGCGGTGCTACGGCCGGCCTCGTCCGAGTAGTCAACGGTCAGCACCTGGCGCTTTTCGACCGCACGTTCGATCAGGTCGATCGCCTCGCGGGCGGCGTCGCTGACCACCCACATCGGCGTGTGAATCTCGGTGCGGGCGATGCGGTCTTTTTCGGCATCGGGCAGCACGGCGCCGATCTTGACCAACGCCTCGTCGGCGGCGCGTGCCATGGCGGCGCCGCCAAAGGCGCGCACCATCCGCGCGCCGGCAACCAGCGCCACGATCTCGTCACGCGTGAACATCAGCGGCGGAAGGTCGAAACCCTCCCTCATCATGTAACCGACACCGGCCTCGCCGTCGATCGGCACTCCGGTCGACTGCAGGTCGGCTATGTCGCGATAGATCGTCCGCTCGGAAACCTCGAGCCACGTGCCGAGCTTCTGGGCGGTGACCAGACGGCCACCACGCAGATGCTGCACGATCTGAAAGAGCCTGTCGGCGCGGCGCATCGTTTGCTTCCCCAGTGTTCTTCCCATGCATGCTGTGGCTCCGGGACCGGGTCCACTTCCAGTTGCCATGCATTACGGTTTGAGCCCTTCGCGTTTGCGCTGCGCGGCGACGAACTCCGCGCCGAAGGACAGTTTCTTCGTTGTCGGCGTCCTGGCATCGAGCACGCGCCAGAAGGGTGCGACGTCGCTCAGCGTCATGCCGCGCTCGAGGTCTTCGTTGGCGGCTTCGGCAACCGTGCGCAGATGATAGCCTATGGTGACCGGGCATGTCACTTCGGCGCCATGTTCGACGGCAAGGGCAGTGCGCAACGCACGGATGTCCATCTCGACGCCCTCGGGAATCGAACGGATGAAATCGTCGACCTGGCGAGCAGTCGGCACCAGCATCGGCTGCCCCTCGACCACGTCACTCATCGTGCGAGGCGTTGGTTTCACGCCGTTGATGCCAGGCGTGTCCAGCCTGTCGTTCCAGCTTTTCATCGATCGTCCTCTCGGCCGGCCATGCGCATTCCCCCACCATCGCATGCACCTCCTGACAGCATTCTGTCAGGAGGCTTCAGCATATTCCCTCACGAACAGCGTTCGCATCTGTGCGAGATCGCCGGCTCTTTCGGGATAAAGCGTGTTCAGAAAGGCAAGGGCAAAGGTGCCAGGTGCCGAACCCGGCGCGGAAACGACTTTGCCGTCGGCGACGGCATACGGCACGTCCTGATAGTTCAGACCACCGGCGTAGCCGGCTTCATGTCCGTTGATCCAGTCGCGGCCATTGCTCGTATGCTTGGCTTCTTCGAAGATGCCGGCCCGGGCCAGCGCCAACGTGCCGGCGCAGATCCCGCCGACGACACCGCCGCTCGTTGCAACGGCTTTGAGCAGCTCGGCGACATCCGGGGGCGCCTTGCCCGCCCATTGATCGGACCCGATGACGGCGACGGCATCGAGATCGGCATTCTCTTCGACGGCTGTCGAGCGGTCGGGCGTCAGCCGAAAACCGCTGATCGCGGTCACCGGCTTGCCTTCAGGCGTCAGCGACACGGCGCGTGCGCCGAACCATTCGACCGCCGAGGCCGCAAGCAGCCCATACTCCCAGTCGGCGAAACCTTCGATGAAAAGGAAGCCGATTATCTTTTGATCGGGCATAAGCTCGCTCCCATCCCCGGCGCGCCGAACCTATATTTGGGCAGTGGCGCGTCGATGTCCAATATCGACGTCGGGAATTCGCTTCAATTGCGGTGGGAGCGACGTTCAGCATACATATCCGGCCAGCCGATATCCTTTCGGATGTCGGCAGGCAGCGCGTTCATGAAACGCTGCGTCCGGATTTCGTTGCGCATGGTGCGAACCTTGCCAACATAGTGCTGCATGCCGCGCAAAATGGTGAAACCGTTCATGGCTATTCTCCTCTCTCTGACTGAAGACAGTATCGCACACCCCTCCTGACAGCAGTCTGTCAGGAGGATGGCAGGGCGCACGAGGATAATTCAGCTCGGCACGTCGCCCGGCGGAGAGGGGTGTTTCCCGCTGCCAACCTGCCTCGCCACGGGATGCCGATTGTTCACCAACGGGATGATAGTCGAGGCGATATTGTTCAGCGCATGGCGACTAACCGTCAGGGACAGATGGCCTTCAGCGGCATGACCGGAGTTCTGATATGAAAGGAGAAAATTCTTCCCAAAAACCAGGGAGACGACCATGAGCCTGCAACTGACAGGAATCCACCATCTGACCGCCATCACCGCCAATGCGCCCGGCAATCTTCACTTCTATACGAAGGTGCTGGGCTTGCGGCTGGTCAAGAAGACGGTCAACCAGGACGACACATCGGCCTACCACCTCTTCTACGCCGACGGCGAGGCGACGCCAGGCACCGATCTCACCTTCTTCGACTGGCCGGTTGGCAGCGAACGGCGCGGCACACACAGCATCGCGCGGACCGGCCTCAGGGTCGGGAGTCTGGAAAGCCTTGCCTGGTGGAAGCGGCATTTGACGAACGAAAACATCCCGACAGGGGAGGTCGCCGACATAGGTGGCTATCCGTCGCTGGATTTCGAAGACCCCGAAGGCCAGCGTCTACGGCTCGTCAGCGATGGCGGCAGAGGCGGCAGCCACCCTTGGGCAGGGAGCCCGGTGCCAGCCGAGCACCAGATCCGTGGGCTCGGGCCGATCGTCATCAGCGTCCCGGACATCACCAACACCGAGGCGGTGCTGACCAGGGTGATGAACATGCGCAAGGTCCGCGACTATGCCTCGCCGGACGGCGAGGGCCAGGTCCACGTTTTCGAAATGGGCGCGGGCGGGCCGGCGGCGGAACTGCATGTCGCCGTGCAGCCCGGGCTGGCGCCCGCAAGGCAAGGCGCCGGTGCGGTTCACCACGTGGCCTTCAGGGCGCCAAACGAGGAGACGCTGCATGAGTGGACCGCCCGTCTGGCCGAATTCCGCCTGCCGTCGAGCGGCGAGGTCGAGCGTTACTACTTCCGCTCGCTCTATTTTCGTGAGCCGAACGGCATCCTGTTCGAGATCGCCACCGACGGGCCGGGCTTCACCGCCGATGAGCCGCTGGAGACGCTCGGCGAAACCCTGGCCTTGCCGCCCTTCCTCGAACCGAAGCGCGCCTCGATCGAGGCCGGCCTCAAGCCGTTGAAGTAGACCGCTCCCTGGGCAACCGCGCCGCGTTCCGGTCCAGGAACGCGGCGCCTGTCGTGTGCGAGCGACCGAACGAACCACTTTGACAGCCAGCCGCGTTGCTGGTCAAAGGCGGCATGACGAAACTCCTCGCCCTTGTGATCATTGGTTTCATGGTCATCCAGCTGATCAAACCGATCGGCTGGCCCGGGCTCAAGCGCCGCAGCGATTTCTGGAAGCTGGCGTTGCTCGCCATGGCGGCGATCTCGCTGGCGGCCGTGCTCGGGCATTTGACTTAGAGCGGTTCCTGCGCATGACAGGACTGGCGCGGCAAAGTCAGCCGGCAAGCACCTGGTCGACGAGATGTTCCGCCCAGGCCCGGTAGCCTGCTTCCGAGGCATGGAATCCGTCGGAGGCGAAACCCTCTTCGGGATTCGTGATCGGCAGGCGCGGCGCCGGCACCGCGCCGCGCTCCAGGCAGAGGCGTTCGCCCATCCGGTTCATCGCGGTCGCGCGGATTTCGAGGATCTTGCCGAGCAGCGGCGGCATGGCCGGCGCCCGCGTGAACTCCAGCACCGGCGACCACACCACCCGCGCCTCCGGCCATTTGGCGCGCAGTGCGTAGAGCAGGCCGCCGAACTCTTTCTTGAAGCGCGGCACCGAATGGAAATTCTTGGTGTCGTTGGTGCCGATGGCGAGCACGATATGCGTCCACGGATCGGCCGACAAATTGGGCAGGACATGGTCGCGAATCTGGCCTGACGTCGCCGAATTGAAGCCGGCAGCGCGCCAGCGCACGGCGCGGCCGGTGCGTAGCGAGATCAGAACGGCGAGCTGCGCGGCAAGCCCATCCTCGGAATTGCCGATGCCGACCGACGCGGCCGAGGAATCACCCAGCACCAGAAGCGAGACCGCCGGCGTCTTGCCGGCAAGGTCGTGCATGACCGGTCCCTGTGCCGGCAGCATGCGCGAGGTGCGGCGGCGAACGCCCAATCCCTGCCAGACATAGATGGGGAAGGCGAGCCAGGTGAGAGAGGTGGGGAAGCGCATGGCGATACCGTCGAACGATTTGCGGCAGGCTTAGCGCATGTTTGGTCCGCCGTGAACGGGCCCTAGCGTCGCCGGCCGGTGCCTTGGAGCAGTTCACCGTTTCACGAAACGGCAAACCGCTCCAACTGTTGTGTTGACGCAATTCCCAAGGGAAAGCCGCGTCACACTTTTCTTGGAATTGCGCTAAGGCGCGCGTCGTCCGGTTGCGACCTGTTTCCATATTCATCGTGCAGCCGTACCCAGTCCATCAAGGTCCGGTAAGGACCGGTTTCGTCGCGGCCTTTCGGAACGATGTCGAGATATTGATAGGCGCCGATGAACTGCTCGCTGCCACGTGCCCGTGACATGAAGGTCAGGAAGATGTCGCCGGTTTCGCCCTTGTGGAAGACAGTGGTGCCGGGCAGGTCCTTCGACGTCAGCACCGGTGTTTCGAAATTATAGACGGCTTCGCCGGATGCGATCTGTTTGTCGGTGAAGGATACCTGCATGTCGAAGTTGAAGTCCGAGGCATAGGAAGATACCCAGTCGAACGTCCAGCCCATGCGCTGCTTGTAGGGCAGCAGCTCCGCAAGCGGCGCCCGTGATACGGCGACGAGCGACACGTCGTGATGTCTCAGATGCCGGTTGGCGCCGTCCATATGGTCGGCGACGAAGGCACAGCTTTCGCAGTGATGCGTGGAGCCCGGCGCGAACACGAAGTGATAGATGATCAACTGGCTGAGGTTGGCGAAAAGATCGGCCAGTTTCTTCGGCCCCTGCTCCGTCTCGAAGACGTAGTCCTTCCTTACTTTCAGCCAGGGCAGTTCCCGCCGTTCGGCCGCAACACGCGCGCGCAACCGCGTCAGTTCCTTCTCGCGGGCCAGATGCGCCTTGTGCGCCCGGAACCAGTCTTCGCGCGAAACGGCCTTGTTGCGATGCATGTGCCTCTCCCTCTCGGTCACCCCAAGGACGTTCGAGGTGGGCGCAATCCGACATCGCAGCCGAAAACACCGCACAGGACATAAGGATGGTCGGGCTCGAGCCCAAGTTCTGGCCCAATGCTTTGGGGGCAAACAAAAACCCGGGCACATGGCCCGGGTTGGTGTGCGCAAAGAAGCTTGGTTCAGGCAGCTTTTTCCAAGGCCGGCTGCCATTTTCCAAGCGCGGCCAGATAATTCATGTGGGCGCGATGGGTGAAGGCGGCCTGACCGGCGGCAACGTTCGATGCTTTGCCGCTCCAAGCCTTCTGCGGGGCGGCCTGCAGCGCGCGGCCGTAGGAGAAGGTCAGCTTCCACGGATGCGGGCCGATGGCGTTGATGGCGTTGAGGTTGGCGGTCGCTTCCTCGTCCTCCTGGCCGCCGGAAAGGAAGGCGATACCAGGGACCGCCGCCGGCACCGTCTCGCGGAACAGTTTTATGGTCATCTCGGCGACCCTTTCGGGACTGTCCACCGTGCCCGACTTCTTGCCCGACAGCACCATGTTGGGCTTCAGGATCGTGCCTTCGAGCACGACGCGCGCCGCGTAGAGCTCGTTGTAGAGCTTAAGCAAAGTCATCTTGCTGATCTCGTAGCACGTGTCGATCGAATGGGCGCCGTCCATCAGCACTTCCGGCTCGACGATCGGCACGATGCCGGCTTCCTGGCAAAGGGCGGCGTAGCGGGCAAGCGCATGGGTGTTGGAGCCGATAGAGGTCGCCGACGGCACGCCCTTGGCGATGTCGATGTCGATCACCGCGCGCCATTTGGCGAAGCGGGCGCCAAGCTTGTAGTAGTCGGCAAGGCGTTCGCGCAGGCCGTCGAGGCCCTCGGTGATGGTGTCGCCGGGGAAGGCGGCCAGAGGCTTGGCGCCGGCATCGACCTTGATGCCGGGGATGGCGCCTGCCGCCTTGATGATGTCGACCAGCGGCGTCCCGTCGGCGGCCTTCTGGCGGATCGTCTCGTCATAGAGGATGACGCCGGAAATATACTTGGTCATCGCGTCCTTGGCGCGGAACATCATCTCGCGATAATCGCGGCGGCTGTCTGCGGTCGATTCGACGCCGATCACGTCGAAGCGCTTCTTGATCGTGCCGGAACTTTCGTCGGCGGCCAGCAGGCCCTTGCCATTGGCGACGATCGCGGCGGCAATGTCTTCGAGACGTTCGCTCATCATGCTTCTCCTGGAGGGGTTCTTTCCGCGCTTAACGGAAGTCTACCGCCAAAGGAATGGCATCGGAAAGCTCGAATCGATTGAAAGGTGCCGGCGCCGCCGCCGGCTCGCTTTGAGTTGATCGGATCGTTGCTTGGGCCGAGAATTGCCTCAGCGCTTCAGCACGTCGACGCCGGGCAACGGCTTGCCTTCCATCCATTCCAGGAAGGCGCCGCCGGCGGTCGAGACATAGGTGAAGTCGTCGGCGACACCGGCGTGGTTGAGGGCCGCCACCGTATCGCCGCCACCGGCGACCGAGACCAGCTTGCCGGCCTTGGTGCGCGCAGCGGCGTGTTTTGCCGCCGCCACCGTGGCGTGATCGAACGGCGCGATCTCGAAGGCGCCGAGCGGACCGTTCCAGACCAGCGTCGCGGCGCGGTCGATCCATTCGCCGATCGTCGTCACGGTCTTGGCGCCGACATCGAGGATCATGCCATCGGCAGGCACGTCGGAGATGGCGACCGTCTCGCAGGCGGCGCCTGCCTTGAATTCCCTGGCGACGACGCCATCGACCGGCAGGATGATGGCGCAGCCGGCCTCGGCCGCCTCGATCATGATCTGCTTGGCCGTCGGGGCCAGGTCATGCTCGCACAACGACTTGCCCACATCGGTGCCGCGCGCGGCCAGGAACGTGTTGGCCATGCCGCCGCCGATGACCAGCGCGTCGACCTTCTTCACCAGGTTCATCAACAGGTCGATCTTGGTCGAGACCTTGGCGCCGCCGACAATGGCGACGACAGGGCGGACCGGATTGCCCAGGCCCTTCTCCAGCGCTTCGAGCTCGGCCTGCATGGTGCGGCCCGCAAAGGAAGGCAAAAGATGCGCCAGCCCCTCGGTCGAGGAGTGGGCACGGTGGGCGGCCGAAAAGGCGTCGTTGACAAAGATGTCGCCATTGGCGGCGAGCCTTTCGGTGAAGGCCGGGTCGTTCTTCTCCTCGGCCTTGTAGAAACGGGTGTTTTCGAGGAGCAGCACGTCGCCCTTGTTCATGGCCGCGACCGCGCTTCCCGCCGTGTCGCCGACGCAATCCGAGGCAAAGCCGACGGGACGGCCGAGCACCTGCGCCGTCGCCCTGGCGATCGGCTCAAGCGAGAATTCGGGCGAGGGGCCATCCTTGGGTCGGCCGAAATGGGCAAGCAGGATGACCTTGGCGCCTTTGCCCGACAGTTCGGCGATGGTCGGTGCGATGCGTTCGATGCGGGTGGCGTCGGTGACCTTGCCGTCGGCGACGGGAACGTTGAGGTCGACGCGCACCAGCACGCGCTTGCCGCTGATGTTGCCGATATCGTCCAGTGTCTTGAAGGCGGCCATGCCGGTTCCTTTCCTCGGGAAAATCGCCGGGACCATACCTCGCATCAACGACGATGCAAGGCTTGGCTGGGATGGCGGTGCGAAATTTTGAGGCGGGCGGGGACATAGTCCGTGAAGATCGCCCACGCGGACAGGACAGGGCAAACGATCGCTCTCGTCAGCTGCCGGTCGTTGCCTTTTCGACCGGTGGCTCCGGGGTCTCGTCTGTCCGTGCCGCTTCTTGCGTCTCGGTTGGCTTGCGCCAGTTGCGGACAAAGGCGCCCAGACGGTCGCCCATTTCGCCGGCGCTGAGGAACACCGGAACCCGCGCGACCGGCGCTGTCGGCTCGAAGGAGAGGCCGAGACCCGTGATCCTGCCCTTGTCGTCGACATCCCTGACGATCAGCTCGATCGGGCCAATCAGCACGCGGTCGGCATATTCGGCATGGCCGCCGAGACGCGCCGTGACCAAGGCGCCGACGGTCAGCTTGCGTTCGGCCTCGCTTAGGCCCGGCCCATAGGCGGCCTCCAGTTCCTCGGCCGAACGGGCCGGATCGACGGCGAAGGCGCCGAAGAAATCGGCATCCTCGGGGTCGACCACCGCACGGCTGGCAAACAGCTTGTCGAGCAGGCGCGGATAGCGGTCCGGCACGAAGATGTAGACCTGGTCGCCGGCGGCCAGCCGGCCCATGTCCTGGAAGCGCATCGAGCGGCCGTCGCGCAGCACCAGCGAGGGCCGTGCCCAGCGTGGAATGCGCTCACCGCGCGCCACCGGGCTGCCATGCGCCACACGATAGGCAAGAAGTTCGTGATGGGCGGAGCCCGGCAATTCGAGTTCGACCTTGTCGAGAGGGCCGAGGCGCGCCGGCACGATGAGGCCGAGGCGACGCGCCAGCGGGCCGACTGTCCAGCCCTGGATGACCAGCGACACCAGCACGATGATGAAGGCGGCGTTGAAGATGGTGCGGCCATTCTCCAGTCCGCCGAGCAGGGGGGTGATGGCGAGCAGGATCGAGACGGCGCCGCGCAGGCCGACCCAGGAGACGAAGGCAACCTCGGGACGGGGCAGGCGGAACGGGATCAGACAGAGCCAGACGGCGATGGGCCGCGCGACAAACATCAGGAACAAGCCAAGCGCGATAGCCGGCACCATGATCGCCGGGAATTGCGATGGGGTCGCGAACAGGCCGAGGATCAGGAACATGATGATCTGCGCCAGCCACGACATGCCGTCCTGGAAGCGCTTGAGAATGGTGACGGCGCGGATGTCGGAATTGCCGGCAATGAGTCCGGCGATATAGACCGCCAGGAAGCCGGAGCCGCCGATCGCGCCGGCGGCGGCAAAGACCATCAGCGACAGCGTCAGCACGAAGATAGGCAGCAGGCCATGGTCGAGATTGAGCCGGTCGACGAGACGCACGATGGCCAAGCCGCCGAGCACGCCGACAAGGGCGCCAAGGCCCATGTTGACGAGGAAGCCCAGGATCAGGCTGGTGAGGAGGACATTGGTTTCAGGGTTGGCGTGCGCGGCGATGACTTCGACCAGGGTGATGGTCAGGAAGATGGCGATCGGGTCGTTGGTGCCGGATTCGACTTCGAGCGTGGAACGTACGCGCTCGCGCAGATTGATCTCGCCGGCGCGCAGCAGGAAGAACACGGCCGCCGCATCGGTCGAGGCGACGGCCGCACCGAGCAGGAAGGATTCCAGCCAACTCAGGTCGAGCAGATAGTAGGCGGCGGCGCCGAACAGGCCGGTGGTGAGAAGCACGCCGACAGTCGCTAGCGACAGGGCCGGCCCCGCCGCCTGCCGCAAAGCGTTGAGCGGCGTGCCGAAACCGGAATCGAACAGGATGACGGCCAGCGCCAATGAGCCGGCAAAATAAGCGATGCGGGCATTGTCGAATTCGATGCCGAGTCCGTCGGTACCGGTGGCAAGCCCGATGCAAAGAAATAGCAGCAGGAGCGGGGCGCCGAAGCGAAAGGCGATCAGGCTCGAAAACGCTGCGGCGACAACGAGCGCCGTGCCGACCAGCGTGACGAGATAGATCGCATGCTCCATTCTTAAATCATCCCCTCAAATTCTTCTGTCTCCTGGATTACGGCAGAGTGGGGCGAAGGCGTGACCAGTGCAAGGCGGGAGGGTGGTTTTTGGCCTATACCGCTGATTTTGTTGCTGCCTCGGCAAATGAAAACGCCCGGCAAAGCCGGGCGTCTGCAAAGCCGTGAGACGAGAGCCCGCGATCAGGCGATGGTCTTGCCGAAGGCGACGGCGGTATCGCCCATGCGATTGGAGAAACCCCATTCATTGTCGTACCAGGACAGCACCGAAACGAAGTTGCCGTCCATCACCTTGGTCTGGTCGAGCGCCATGATCGACGAGCGCGGATCATGATTGAAGTCGATCGAGACATTCGGGTGATGGGTGACGCCGAGAATGCCCTTCAGCCTGCCGTTCGAGGCGGCGATCACCGCTTCGTTGATTTCCTGCACCGTGGTGGCGCGCTTGGCGATGAACTTGAAGTCGACGACGGAGACGTTCGGGGTCGGCACGCGGATCGAGATGCCGTCGAGCTTGCCCTTGAGGTCGGGGAGCACGAGGCCGATCGCCTTGGCCGCACCCGTCGAGGTCGGGATCTGCGACAGGGCCGCGGCGCGGGCGCGGTAGAGATCCTTGTGCATGGTGTCCAGCGTCGGCTGGTCGCCGGTGTAGGAGTGGATCGTCGTCATCATGCCTTTTTCGATGCCGACCGTGTCGTGCAGCACGGCGGCCAGCGGCGCCAGGCAGTTGGTGGTGCACGACGCGTTCGAGATGACGATGTGGTCCTTGGTCAGCTGGTCGTGGTTGATGCCGTAGACGACGGTCAGGTCGGCGCCGTCGGCGGGTGCCGAGACCAGCACGCGCTTGGCGCCGGCGGTCAGGTGCGCGGCGGCCTTGTCGCGGGCGGTAAAGATCCCGGTGCATTCGAGCGCGATGTCGACGCCGAGGTCCTTCCACGGCAGCTGCGTCGGATCCTTGATGGCGGTAACCTTGAACTTCTCCTTGCCGACGGTGATCTGGTCGCCATCGACGCTCACCTCGTGAGGGAAGCGGCCGTGCACGCTGTCGTAGCGCAAGAGGTGGGCATTGGTCTCGACCGGGCCGAGATCGTTGACGGCGACGACGTCGATGTCCTTGCGGCCGGATTCATGGATGGCGCGCAGGATGTTGCGGCCGATGCGGCCGAATCCGTTGATGGCAACTCTGACGGTCATTTTTCTCTCCCTGGGAGCTGGAAGGCGGATAGATCCGCTGCTTCATAGCGGCGGACGGCACAAGAATCCAGCCGCAGAGGGCCGAATTTAAATCGATTAGGTTGGTCCAGCCCCGCGAAACGCCAGAGCGGTTCTCGGGGCCGGACACCGATATCACTTGCCGTGCAGGCGGGTCTCCGCCGCCTTTGCGGCCGCTTCGGCGGTGATGCCGAAATGCGGATAGAGCTGCTCGATGGTGCCCGAAGCGCCAAAGCCACGCATGCCGACAAAGATGCCGTCCGAGCCGATAAGATGATCCCAACCCTGGCGGATGCCGGCCTCGATCGCCATCTTGATCGGCGCGTTGCCGATCGTCTTCTTGCGATAGGCCTCGCTCTGCTGATCGAACAGTTCGAAGCAAGGTACTGACACGACGCGGGTCGGGTGGCCGTGCTTCTCGAGCAGGTCGCGGGCGCCGAGCGCGATCTCGACCTCGGAGCCGGTGGCGAAGATCGTCACCGCCGCCTCGCCGCTGGCCGCGGCCAGTTCGTAGGCACCCTGGCTGCTCAGGTTCTTGGCCGAATGCTCGGTGCGGACCGTCGGCAGGTTCTGGCGGGTCAAAGCCAGGGTCGACGGCGTCTTTTCGGATTCGAGCGCGATCTGCCAGCATTCGGCGGTTTCCACCGCGTCGGCCGGACGGAAGACATTGTGGTTGGGGATGGCGCGCAGCGCCGCCAGGTGCTCGACCGGCTGGTGGGTCGGGCCGTCTTCGCCCAGACCGATGGAATCATGGGTCATGACGAAGATCGAGCGGATGCCCATCAGCGAGGAAAGCCGCATCGACGGGCGGGCATAGTCGGAGAAGCACATGAACGTGCCGCCATAGGCGATGAGGCCGCCATGCAGCGTCAGGCCGTTGATGGCGGCCGCCATGCCATGCTCGCGGATGCCGTAATGGACATAGCGCTGGCCGTAATCGTCGGGCGTTATGTTCTTGGTCTGGCTGGTCTTGGTGTTGTTGGAGCCGGTCAGGTCGGCAGAACCGCCGATGGTTTCCGGCACGGCGCCGTTGATGACTTCCAGAGCCATTTCCGACGATTTGCGCGTCGCCACCTTCGGCTTGTCGGCCGAGAGCTTCTTCTTGTAGTCGGCGATGACGGCGTCGAAATTGGACGGCAGCTTGCCGGAAAGGCGGCGCTCGAACTCGGCCTTCAGCTTCGGTTCGGCCTTGGCGAGGCGGCCTTCCCAGTCGGCGCGCGGCTTGGCGCCGGCCTTGCCGGCAGTGCGCCAGGCGTCCAGGATGTCGGCTGGAATCTCGAAGGGCGGCGATTCCCAGTTGAAGAATTTGCGCGCGCCGGCGATCTCGTCGGCGCCGAGCGGCGAGCCGTGCGCCTTGTTGGTGCCGGCCTTGGTCGGGGCGCCGAAGCCGATGGTCGTCTTGCAGGCGATCATGGTCGGCTTGTCGGAATGGCGGGCGGCTTCGATGGCGTAGGCGATCGCTTCCGGGTCGGTGCCGTCGATATGGCTGGCGTTCCAGCCGGAGGCCTGGAAGCGGGCGACCTGGTCGGTGTTGTCGGCAAGCGAGACCGGACCGTCGATCGAGATGTTGTTGTTGTCCCAGAAGACGATCAGCTTGTTGAGCTTCAAATGCCCGGCCAGCGCGATGGCTTCCTGGGAAACGCCTTCCATCAGGCAGCCGTCACCGGCCAGCACATAGGTGTAGTGGCTGACGAGGTCGTTGCCGAAGGCGGCGTTCATGATGCGCTCGCCGAGGGCGAAACCGACCGAATTGGCGAGGCCCTGGCCAAGCGGGCCGGTCGTCGTCTCGATGCCGGTGGCGTGGCCGTATTCGGGATGGCCGGCGGTCTTGGATCCCAGCTGGCGGAAATTCTTGATCTGGTCGAGGGTCATGTCCTCGTAGCCGGTCAGATAGAGCAGTGAATAGAGCAGCATCGAGCCATGGCCGGCCGACAGGATGAAGCGGTCACGGTCGGCCCAGTGCGGAGCCTTGGCGTCAAATTTCAGGAAGCGGGTGAACAGCACCGTGGCGATGTCGGCGCAGCCCATGGGCAGGCCGGGATGGCCGGAATTGGCCTTCTCGACGGCGTCCATGGAGAGAAAACGGATCGCATTGGCCATCCGGTCATGTTGTTCACGCGACGTCATGGTTCCTCCAGGGGTGGGGGTTTGGGGGCTTGGGAGAGCCCTTGAAAAGGGTGCGCGACACATAGCAGGCGCGGGCTTTTAGTCAACAAATCGGGTGCAGATTTGCCACTCTTGTGATGGCGTTGAGGCTTGGTGAAGCGACCTACATTAGCGTTAGCAGGGGACAGTCGCGAGAGCTTTGTTGACGTCGCCTTCACCCGGTGCCTAATGTTTCCGACATAACGCGTTCTGAACACGAACGATTCGGTGATGGGCAGGGCAGGACGAAGGCCATGACCGGGGAAACCACGCTCAAAGAAGTCATCGCCAGGCTGGGAAAGGCCATCGAGGGGCTGGAAAACGCCGTCGCGGCCAAGCTCGAGCATGAACGCGACTACTCGGAAGCCGAGGCCGAAGTGCAGCGGATGAATGCCGACCGTTCCCGGCTGGCGCAGGAACTCGACAATTCCGAAGCGCGCGCCGAACGGCTGGAGGACGCCAACAAGGAAGTCTCGCGACGGCTGGTGACCGCCATGGAAACCATCCGCGCCGTGTTGGACAGATAGGAGCTGGCCCATGGCACAGGTCACGGTTTCAATCGACGGCAAACAGTACCGCATGGCCTGCGACGAAGGCCAGGAAGAACATCTGATGGACCTTGCCGAGCGCTTCGACCGCTATGTCTCGCACCTGAAGGATTCCTTTGGCGAGATCGGCGACCAGCGGCTGACCGTCATGGCCGGCATCATGGTGATGGACGAACTCTCTGAGCTGCAGAAACGCGTCAAGGGTATGGAAAGCGAAGTGCTGACCTTGCGCAAGACGCGCGACGAGGCGCTGACCAAGGCCGACAAGAGCGACAGCGTGATGACAAGCGCGCTCGGCGCATTAGCGCAACGCATGGAAGATCTGACTGCGACGCTGGCGATCAACAAGGCCTGAGCCGGCCCAAGCCTTCCCATGCAACTGGAAGTCCCTTGCGCCGATGCCATCGGCAGCATGAAAATGCTCATTCCGCCGCCGACAAGAGTTTCATATTATCTTGCAGTCGCGATTTTTGCGCTAAGATGCGGCGGGCCGGAGCAGGCGCGCCTTGATTGAGGCCTGCCGCGCCGACGGGATTAGTTACAGGGGAGATGTGCCATGAGCCTTCGTATCAACGATATTGCGCCGGATTTCACCGCCGAGACCACGCAAGGGTCAATCAAGTTCCATGACTGGATCGGTGACGGCTGGGCGATCCTGTTCAGCCATCCGAAGAACTTCACCCCGGTCTGCACGACCGAGCTTGGCACGATGGCGGGGCTGGAAGGCGAGTTCAAGAAGCGCAACGTCAAGATCATCGGCATCTCCGTCGATCCGGTTGCCAGCCACGACAAGTGGCAGGCCGACATCAAGACGGCGACCGGCCAAACGGTGCACTATCCACTGATCGGCGACAAGGACCTCAAGGTCGCCAAGCTTTACGACATGTTGCCCGGCGGCGCCGGCGAAACCTCGGAAGGCCGCACGCCAGCCGACAACGCCACCGTGCGCTCGGTCTACGTCATCGGCCCGGACAAGAAGATCAAGCTGGTGCTGACCTACCCGATGACGACGGGCCGCAACTTCGACGAGATCCTCCGTGCGGTCGATTCCATGCAGCTTACCGCCAAGCATCAGGTGGCGACGCCGGCCAACTGGAAGCAGGGCGAGGACGTCATCATCACGGCCGCGGTTTCCAACGAGGATGCGATCAAGCGCTTCGGGGCCTTCGAGACCATCCTGCCCTATCTCAGGAAGACCAAGCAGCCGTCGGCCTGAGGCAGGTACCGGAACGGATTTTGCCTTTTCCGACCTAGCGGGCCAAGTCATGCTTGACTGGCCCGCTTTGGCGGACAACCATGCTCCCGTTGGGGTCCGGCGGAGAAAATCGTTCCTGCCGGCTGGTTGGAGAGCTCGGTTGGACGTGGCTTTGGCAAGACCTGAGGTCAGGGGCTTTTATGACAAGCCGACCGGGGCCATTCAGTATGTCGTCACCGATCCGGCGACGAAGCGGTGCGCCATCATCGATCCGATCCTCGACTTCGATGAGAAATCCGGCGCAACCGGTACGAAGAGCGCCGATGCCCTGCTCGATTTCATCGGGGAAGGCGGGCTCGAGCTCGAGTGGATTCTCGACACCCATCCGCATGCTGATCATTTCTCGGCCGCGCACTACCTGAAGCAGAAGACCGGAGCGCCGACGGCGATCGGCGACAGGGTCGTCGACGTCCAGAAGCTGTGGAAGGTGATTTACAACTGGCCGGATTTTCCCGCCGACGGTTCGCAGTGGGATCGGCTGTTTACGCAGGGCGAGACTTTCCGGATCGGGACCATGCCGGTCAAGGTGCTGTTCTCACCCGGTCATACGCTGGCCTCGATCAGCTACGTGATCGGCGACGCCGCCTTCGTCCATGACACGCTATTCATGCCCGACAGCGGCACGGCGCGGGCGGATTTTCCCGGCGGCAGTGCCGCACGGTTATGGCGCTCGATCCAGGACATACTGGCATTGCCGGACGCGACGCGCGTCTTCGTCGGCCATGACTATCAGGCCGGCGGCCGCGAGCCCTTGTGGGAAAGCACGGTTGCCGTGCAGAAGGCCAGCAACATTCATCTCGTCGCCGCGCGCGGCGAGGCCGAGTTCGTGGCGCTGCGCGAGGCACGCGACAAGACATTGCCAATGCCGCGGCTGATCCTGCATGCGCTGCAGGTCAACATGAATGGCGGCCGGCTGCCGGAGCCGGAAGCCAATGGAAGGCGGTATCTGAAGTTTCCGCTGGATGGGCTTTGAGGCAATCGCAGCTTGTACGAAAAAGGCGGCGCCAGTTTCCTGACGCCGCCTTTGTGTTTCGTTGCCGAAGCCGACTTTTTAAGCCGCCGGCTGCGCCTCGATGGTGCGCAGCGCCTGGGTCTGGCGCTTGGCGGCGGCCTTGACCGCATCCTGCACCTTCTCGAAGGCACGCACCTCGATCTGGCGCACGCGCTCGCGGCTGATGTCGAATTCGGCCGACAACTCTTCCAGCGTCAGCGGCTCCTCGGCGAGGCGACGAGCCTCGAAGATGCGCCGCTCGCGATCGTTGAGCACCGCAAGAGCGCCCGACAGCATGCCGCGCCGGTTTTCCAGCTCGTCCTGCTCGATCAGCATTTCTTCCTGGCTTTCGTGGTCGTCGACCAGCCAGTCCTGCCATTCGCCGGACTCGCCTTCCGTCGCCCGGATCGGGGCGTTGAGCGACGCGTCGCCGGACAAGCGGCGGTTCATCGACACCACCTCGGCCTCGGAAACGTTCAGCCGCGTGGCGATCTCGGCGATCTGGTCAGGCTTGAGGTCGCCGTCATCCAGCGCCTGGATCTTGCCCTTCACCTTGCGCAGGTTGAAGAACAGGCGCTTTTGATTGGCGGTCGTGCCCATCTTGACCAGGCTCCACGAGCGCAGGATGTATTCCTGGATCGAGGCCTTGATCCACCACATGGCGTAGGTCGCGAGGCGGAAGCCACGCTCGGGTTCGAATTTCTTGACGGCCTGCATCAGGCCGACATTGCCTTCCGAGATCACCTCGCCGATCGGCAGGCCGTAGCCACGATAGCCCATGGCGATCTTGGCAACGAGCCGCAAATGGCTGGTGACGAGCTTGTGCGCGGCGGAGGTGTCTTCATGCTCGGCATAACGCTTGGCGAGCATGTACTCTTCCTGCGGCTGAAGCATGGGAAAGCGGCGGATTTCTTCCAGATAGCGGCTGAGGCCGCCTTCGCCGGAAACGATACTGGGTAGTGACTGGGCCATGATAGCGCCCCCTCTCTATTGGAGTGATGCCCCCGAAACGCGGCGGGCATGTGACGCGAGCACCAAAAGGCTCGCTCGCGACGTCAGACCTTATACAGGAACAAAACCAGAAAAGACAGGCATTTGTTCAACACGAAACAGTGTGTCACGCTGAAGTGAACAATGCCAGTCAGGTTTTTTGATGGCTGGTTTCGAGCCGGTTGATGGCGGGTTCAAAAATCGCGGAAGCCGCCGACGAGTTCCTCCATGTCCCCCGGTATCGGCGCCTCGAACCTCATCGGTAGATGGGTATCGGGATGGCGAAATGCAAGGAGCCAGGCATGCAAAGCTTGCCGGGAAAATGCTTTGACCCGACTTTTCAGGGGGTCCGGCAGCCGGTTGGCCTTGGTGCGGAAGGCCTGGCCGTAGTCCGGGTCGCCGATGACGGGGTGGCCGATATGGGCCATGTGGACGCGGATCTGGTGGGTGCGGCCGGTTTCCAGCCGGCATTCGACCAGGCTTGCCGTGGCGAATTCCTGCTGTTTTTCGCCGAAACGCTCCTGAACGGCAAAGTGGGTGACGGCGTGGCGGGCGTCGCCGCGGCCTTCCGGCACCACTGCACGGCGCACCCGGTCGGCGGCGCGGCCGAGCGGTGCGTCGACCGTCCCGGTCGGCCTTTGCGGTATGCCCCAGACCAAAGCCAGATAGGCGCGCTCGAGATCGCCGGTCCGGCCATGGTCGGCGAAGGCTTCGGACAGCGCCTTGTGGGCGCGGTCGGTCTTGGCGACGACCATGACGCCGCTGGTCTCCTTGTCGAGACGGTGCACGATGCCCGGCCGGCGCACGCCGCCAATGCCTGACAGGCTGTCGCCGCAATGATGGATCAGCGCGTTGACCAGCGTGCCGGTCCAGTTGCCGGCGCCGGGATGCACGACCAGCCCCGCCGGCTTGTTGATGACGATCAGCGCGTTGTCTTCGTAGAGCACATCGAGCGCGATATTTTCGCCCCGCGGTTCGGCCGGCTCGGGCTCCGGCATGGCAACCGATACGCTTTCGCCTGGGATCATCTTGCGCTTGGTTTCCTCGACCGGCTTGCCGTTGATGGAAACCGCGCCCTGCCGGATCAGCATCTGCACGCGGCTGCGTGACATGTCGGGGCCAAGCTGAGCGGCCAGCCATTGATCGAGACGTTGGCCGGCCGCATCCGCGCCCGCGACCAGCACGGTCGGCTCGGCTTCCGTGAATTCGTCCTCTATCAATTGGGGGGCCTCTTCGCTATGAGCGCTCATCGAAAAACCGTTCCGGAATATTTGCCATGGCCCGGCCCAATGCCGATGAAGTCTCCGAAGGCGAGGAAAAGCCGCTCGACCCCGAGGTCGAAAAGATGCGTGGCAAGCTCGTCCGCTTCATGGCCATCAATCTCGGCCTGCTGTTGCTGGCTCTTATGGTGGTGATCGCGGCGATTGTCTACAAAGCCCGCAAGGCGCCACCGGTGGCCCCGCCGCTGGCCGGTGACATCCAGGTGCCCGCCGGCGAGCCCCTGAGCGGCGATATCGTGCTGCCGGTCGGCGCGAAAGTGATCAGCCAGACGCTGTCGGGCAATCGCGTCTCGATCGATGCGGAACTCACCGACGGCAGTCGCGCGATCTTCGTCTATGATATCGCCGAGCGTCGTATGATCGGCCAGTTTGCAATTCGCAACAAATGAGCGGCTTTGCCGAACATCGCCGTGTCGCAACCGTAGCGCTGGTCGTCGCCAATTATGACGCGGCGATCGCCTGGTATGTCGGGCGGCTGGGTTTCCTGCTCGTCGAAGACGTCGATCTCGGCGGCGGCAAGCGCTGGGTCACGGTGGCGCCGGCCAACGATCAGGGCGCCAGGCTGCTGTTGGCCGAGGCGTCCGACGAGACACAAAGACAGAGCATCGGCAACCAGACCGGCGGCCGGGTTTTCCTGTTCCTCGAAACCGATGACTTTGCCCGCGACCATGCGGCGATGCTGGAGAAGGGCGTCGAATTCCGCGAGGCGCCGCGTTTCGAGCCCTATGGGACAGTGGCGGTTTTCGCCGATCTGCACGGCAATCTCTGGGACCTGATCGAGCCCAAGCGGTAACCTCGCGGGCGGCTTTTCATTCGATCTGGTAAAGCCGCCAAACCCCAGTTGCTTTTTCCCGGCCGTCAGCCTATATCGCCGGTTCTTGAGCGCGCCCATCGTCTAGCGGTCAGGACACCGCCCTCTCACGGCGGGAACAGGGGTTCGATTCCCCTTGGGCGTACCAAGCACACGATTCGATAGTTGATCTCCCAAATCATCGAACATCATCCAGTCACGCACCCGCGTGGGTTGTGCTTGGCCGGGAAAGTTCGCAAAGCCTGCGAAAACCCGACGTCTCCATATGCCCGAATCCACCCAATTTAAGTCAGGCTGCGACGCTTGAAAGCGCAGCAATCTCTGTTACTTGGCGCGTGAGGGTAGTGTCCGCGGACGGCGGATTTTGGGTCGGGTAGAGTTGGAATGGCCTCGGTAAAGATGATGTGCTCGCGCTGCCATGGCGGCGGCAAGCTTTTCGATTGCTCCAGATGGAGTGCGTCAAAAGGGCATTGCTGCCCGCAAGGAACGCACCAGACCAGTTGCCCAGGCAAGACCGTCACCTGCACCGAGTGCGGCGGCCTGGGAACGCTGGCGGAAGCTGAACTCAGGGCCGTCGCTTAGTCCCTGCTTCAGCCAGGATTTGACGAGGTGGCTTTCGCATCACCATCGTCCATCCCTCGAAAAGATCCCGCAGGCTTTTGCGGCTAAAAGCGGTTTCACCGTCTTGCGACGAGAAGGCTTGCCGCCGCTGGCGCGGCGCGGCCGATTGCATTAGCATCACGTCATGGATTTCGAGGCACGGCTGAAGCGGCACACAGAACGCCGGGTGCCAGGCAGATCCTGACGGGCAACCGATGCCGCGGGGAGAGGGCCAATGCAGAAACTGCAAGCGCAGGGCGTCCACCACATCACGCTGGTCGGCGCCGGGCGCCAGACCTCGATCGATTTCTGGGAAGGCGTGCTCGGCATGCCGTTCATCTTCGAGCAGCCCAACCTCGACAAGGCCAGCGAGAGCCATCTCTATTTCGATCCGGGCGACGGCCGGCTGATCACCGTCTTCACCGATGAGAGCCGCACGCCGCAGAAGCGGCGCACGCCGACCGATCCCGGTTGCGTGCACCACATCGCCTTTTCGGTGTCGCGGGTCACCTTCCTGCAGGCGGTCTCCCGGCTCGACGAGCGCGGCATCAAGCACAGCGGCGTCAAGGATCGCGGCTTCATGGATTCGATCTACTTCGAGGATCCGCTCGGCCTGTTGATCGAACTCGCCTCCTACCGCTTCGAGCCGCCGGCGGGTTTCACCCATGCCGACGTGCTGATGCAAGCGCACAGGCTGCGCGTTGCACGCGGCGACTACAACATCGCCGAGGTGCACCTTGCCGACGCGATCCAGGCGCTTGTCGAGAGCTCCCGCGCGACCTTGTCGGACGACCGGGCGCCGAAGAATCCATACTGACGGCCACAAAAACAGAGGGAGGACCACAATGGCAAAGACAGTGACCAAGAGTGCTGGGAAATCAGCTGCACAGGTAAAGCCGAAAGCCGCCGCCAAGCCGGCGGCAAAAGCGGCCGCGGCAAAACCGGCAGCCAAAAAGTCGGCGCCGAAGACCGCCAAGGCCAAGCCGGCGAAAAAGCCCGCACTGAAGCTCTCCATGCTCAAGCCGAGCGTCAACAACTTGGCGGTGCGGGTGTTTGCCCGCGCGGCCGGCTTCGACGCGGCCGAGACCGACGCCTGGGGCCACACGCGCTCGCCCGAATACATGGCGCGCAATCCGGCGCACCTGACGCCGATGATCGAGGACAAGGGGCTGCCCAGGGGCGTGCTTTGGGAAAGCTGCGCCATCATGCAGTATCTCGCCAACAAGCACGGGCTGGAGAAATTCTATCCGAAGGCGCCGGCCAAGCGGGCGATGGTCGACAGCGCCATGTTCTACCTGATCGGAACGCTCTACCCCTATGTGGCGCGCGCCACCTATCCGGCGCTGGGCTTCCCGCACTATGCCGGCGAGGTCGGCCACAGCGATGCCCATCCCGACAAGAAGTCGGAAGCGCAGAAGGCAGCGATGGCCGCGATCGCCGAGCCGCTGGAGGTCTTCCACAGCTTCTTCCGGGACGGCAAGCCGTTCATCGGCGGCAAGCACCCGTCGATCGCCGACATCCGGCTGGCGGCGACGCTCGAGTTTCTGGCGGTCATCGACTATGCGCTGCCCAAATGGGCGAAGGAGTACATGGCAGCGATCGAGAAGAAGCTCGGCAAGGCCTATGCCGAGCCGGCCGGCGACGTGCGCGGCTACATCGCCTATGTGAGGTCGCAGGCAAAGGCTTCAGCTTAAGGATTCGTTAACCAAAGCCCTGTCTACTGTCTGGAATTCACCGCGCGACCACGGATGTACTGGCGCACTACCGGTGGAAGGAAAGGTCGGCTCCGTGCCGGCCTTTTTGCTTTTTTCGGACCTCATGCCGGGGCATCGCGTCACAGCCGCGACGCTCAATACGATGGACGATATCGGACCGGCATACAGGCGTGCCGGACGCCGTCGGCGGATTCCGGGAATTCCACCGTAACCCAGAGCTTCAGCTTCAAGCGCTACGGCTCGCTGATCGGTCCGGCGCGGCCTACCGCCAAGGTGGCAGGCGACGACAAGGCGCGCAGATGCGGCTATCGCGGCCGTCGAGAATTGCACGCCCCTGACCTTTTCACCGGCGCTGGCGAGAGGCATCGGCGGCAAGGTTTCACATTGCAACTGGTTTCACCGGAGCAATAGCTTTTCGCGCCGCCGCCAGGGCTTAGCGCGCGTCAGCGCCAGCCTTTCCTTCCAGAGCCAGTTGCTCAATGGCTCGGGCGCCGCGCCTGGGCATGCCGTGCCAGGTCCGGTGTCTCGAAGACATAATCGCTCCAGGCCGATTCCGGGATTTGCCCGGCCAGATAGCACTCGAGCAACAGATTTTCCTCGGGATTGAGCGATCGTGGCGCGCGCTCATGATCCAGCCCGAGAGAATGGAAAAGGTTTCTTGTCAGTTCCGATACCGTGAAGTGGATCGACATCCGCGTTCTCCTCTGCCTATCAACGCCGCGGTCAGGCAAAGGTTTCAGGCTCAAGCTTCGGTAACGCCGGATTGATCGTTGACGCCGACAAACATGAGCAACGCCATCATTCTCCCCCCGCGGCCAAAGCCGGACCTCGGTAGCGTTGCGGCGGTCCCGCAATCCGGAACCGAGACCGCGGGCGCCTCTCAGCCGCAGTCGATCAAGGCCGGCATGCGGCCGGTGCGCGTGGTCGGCCCGGTCTTCTTCCCAGCTGAATGACCACAGTGCCTGCGCATCCATCGGATAACAGGGTTGCGGCGGGCTCATGGTGCACTCGGTATTGGATCCATCTGGAACAGAGGGACGCTCACGGCGTTGTGATCGACACCGGCCGGGAGGAACGCCATGGCTACGTTCAGGGAAATGAGGGTTCTGGAGATCGTCGAGGACGGCTCCCTGACCAACGACCAGAAGATCGCCGAGTTGCGTGAGATCGAATCCGAGGCGCGCGGGCTGCAGCGGGCCGCGTCGGAAAGCCCGATGGGCGACGATGACGGCTGGCAGGACGATTTGCGCCAGGTTCGTCTTGCGCTCGACAAGCTTGGCGCAAAGGAACCGAAGAAGGGCGCGGCATCGCTATAGGGGCTGCGTTTACTCGCAGACCATGCGGACCCGCTGTCCTGGCTCGCTTACATTCTTGCACGCCAATTGCTTTTCCGGGTCCGACGGCGGGGGAGGCGATGGTGAAAATCGCGTCTGGCGCCGTCTGTGCATGGCAGGTTTCGAAACTCTCTGCTCCGAAACTCGTCCGGGTGGCTGTGGCGGCACAGGAAAGGCGTCGTTGGCGGCCTGCGGCGCGTAGTCGATATTGGGTGGCGGCCGGTCCCAGAATCGCCTGGCATCGAGTGGCCGCGGAATGATGACCGTGCCGTCATAGCTGCGTGAACAGCCGCTGCCGCACAGCAGCGCTACGCCCAGCAAGAAAGGCCCTATCCGTCCAATCATAAGCAACACCCCTGCACGGCTTATAACGCGGCCGTGGTGCGCTCGACAACCGGACGGAATAACGCAGGAGGAACAGGCCGGTTGCGCCGTTAAGGTTAGCGGATCGTTAATGCTTCTCGGGCACATTCCGCCGACGAACCGCGGAGGGAGGGTTCGGCCTTGATTTTCGGGGTGGGACAGCATGGCGGAAGCGGACGAAGCAATCGGCGCGCGCGGCAAGCGTGGACCCGGCAGGGCGGTGCATCGCGACGATGCGCCATCATGCGCGGACAGGGATTCGACCGATGCGCTTCGCCAATTGGTCGAGGCCGGCTCGGACTGGACATGGGAGACCGACGCCGAACTGCGCTTTTCCTGGCTTTCGCAAAACTACCAGGCTGCGACGGGCATCAATCCGGCAGACGTGCTTGGCCGGTTTCGCTTCGATTTCCTCCATCAGGTCCTGAAGGGCAACCACAGCGCGGCAGCGCATCTGGAGGATCTGCAGGCGCGCCGGCCCTTCCGCGACTTCGTCTACGAACTGAAGGGAGGCCGCGCCGACTGCCGCTGGGTGCTGACGTCAGGCTTCCCACGGTTTGACGGCGACGGAGAGTTCGCCGGCTATCGCGGCATCGGCCGCGATGTCACGGCGCTGGTCAGCGCCTTCGAGACCGTGGAGCCGAGCCCGTTGTCGGGCAGTGAACCCGACCGGCATCTTGCCGATCTCGAACGGACCATGGACGCCATGCACATGGGCGTCGTGCTTCTCGACGCCAGGCTCGACACGCTGATCGTCAACAAGGCCTATCGCGACCTGTCCAGTATTCCGGATGGTGCCGTGACCGTCGGCGCTCCGTTCAGCCAATTGATGGAACTCAACCGCCACAATGGCATCTATGGCGACATCGACGAACAGCAGTGGCAGCGCTACCTCGCCACCCGGTTGGAAGAGATTCGCGCCGGCTCCGTCGCGCCCCGCGAATTTGTCCATGCCAGCGGCAGGACGATGATGTTCTCGGTGACGGCGCTGTCGGGGGGCAGGCGGCTATTGACCTACTATGAAGTCACCGAACTCAAGCGCCGCGATGCCGAGATCGAAAGCGCCAACGCCAAAATCGCCGAGACCTTCGTCAATCTCCGCACCATGGTCGATCAGATGCCGATCGGCGTTCTCGTCCTCGATGCCGATATGCGCGCCGAAGTCATCAATCGGGCCTTCTATGATTTCTGGAGGATCGATCCGAGCCGTGCCGGGATCGGCTCGCCCTTCCGCGAGCTGATGGAAGCCAGCCGTACCATCGACCCTTACGGCGCCGATGAAATTGCCTGGCAACGTCACAGCGCAGAGCGCGAAGCCGAGATCAGGACCGGCATCGCCGGCTCCAGGCAATTGCCGCACAATGATGGGCGCACGCTCGTCGCGTCGCTGGCACCGCTACCCGGCGGCAAGCGGCTCGTCTCCTACGTCGACGTTACCGACATGAAGGGCCGCGAGACCGAAGCGCAGGACGCGCGCAGGCACCTGGCCAGCGTGCTGGAATCGCTGCCGGCCGGCGTCATCATCTACGACCGCGACGACAAGTTCGTCTTCGCCAACCTCAAGCTGCAGGACTCGCTGCCGGCGCTGAAGCCCTTCTGGCAGCCTGGCCGCAGCTTCCGCGAGGCGCTGGAATTCGGCCGTTCGGTCGGCTATTTCCGCTCCAGCGGCGATAGCGGGATGGACAGGCTGTACGAGACCGAACCCGAACGCTGGCTCGACAGCATGCTGGCGCGCTACCGGCTGCCAAATTCTTCCTACGAGCGCCTCAACGCCGATGGACGCTGGTACCAGGTCTACGACATGCGCACCGATGACGGCACGTTCATCGGTGTGCGCGTCGACATAACCGAAATCAAGAGCCGCGAGGCGGCGCTGCGCGATTCGATGCGCCAGATCGATCTGTTCCGGCATGTCATGGACGAGTTGCCGGTGGCGGCCTTCATCAAGGCGCAGGATTTAAGCATCGAATTCGTCAACAAGGCCTGGTGCGCCATTACGGGCCTTGCCAAGGCAGACGTCATCGGCCGGACCGACCGTCAGCTGTTCGGCGCCGAGGAAGCGGACGGCTTCAGCCATGACGACAGCGATGTCGTGGTGACCGGCGCCGTGCGCGAGGTCGAGGAGTCCGTCACCCATCGCGACGGCACGGTGCGGCAGTTGATGACGCGCAAGAGCCGCCTGGCGGCGACGGATGGCTCCGTGCATCTGGTCGGATCCAGCACCGACATCACCGAGGTCAAGGCGCGCGAGCGGGCTCTGGAAGAGAGCATGCGCGAGAACGAGGTGTTCCGCAGCCTGATCGACAATGTCCCGGTGTCGATCTACGCCAAGCGCTCCGATCTACGGCAGTTCTACGTCAACAAGGGTTGGTGCGACCTCACCGGATTCAGCAAGCAGGAGGCGATCGGCAAGACCGACGTCGAGATCTTCGGCCCGGATGGCGAAGCTTTCGTCGCCGGCGATCTGGCCGTCCTGCGCACCGGCGAGACCCAGGAGATCGAGGAGACCGTACAGCTTGCCGACGGCAGCGTCAGGCATCAATTCGCGCGCAAGGGCGCGATGATCGCCTCGGACGGCTCGCTCTACCTGATCGGATCGACCACCGACATTACGGAACTGAAGATGCGCGAGGCCGAACTCAGCGAGGCGCGCCAGCGCGCCGTGCTGGCCGACCGCGCCAAGTCGGAATTCCTCGCCAATATGAGCCATGAGATCCGCACGCCGATGAACGGTGTGCTCGGCATGGCGGAACTCCTGGCGAAGTCCAATCTCGATCCCAAGCAGAAGACGTTCACCGACATCATCGTCAAATCGGGCAACGCGCTGCTGACCATCATCAACGACATCCTCGATTTCTCCAAGATCGACGCCGGCCAGATGGTGCTCGATCCGGCGCCCTTCAATCTTGCCGAGGCGATCGAGGACGTGGCGACACTGGTGTCGACACGGGCCAAGGAAAAGGATCTCGAGCTCATCGTGCGCGTCGAGCCGAGGCTCGAAAGCCTGTTTGTCGGCGATGTCGGCCGCATCCGGCAGATCGTAACCAACCTCCTCGGCAATGCGGTCAAGTTCACGGACGAGGGCCATGTGCTGGTCGACGTGACCGGCGAGAGGGTCCCGACCGGAACCAGGCTGACGATCTCGGTCACCGACACCGGGATCGGCATTCCCGAGGAAAAACTGAAACTGGTGTTCGAAAAATTCAGTCAGGTCGACACTTCTTCGACCCGGCGGCACGAAGGCACCGGGCTCGGCCTTGCCATCACCTCGCGGCTGGTCGAACTGATGGGCGGCACCATCGGTGTCGAGAGCGCCGAGGGCAAGGGCTCGACCTTTTGGTTCACCGTGACGCTGCCCGGGGCCGGACAGCAGAACGGGCAGCGCATCATGCCGGTGGACGTGACGGGCGCCCGCGTGCTGATCGTCGACGACAATGCAGTCAACCGGGCCATCCTGACCGAGCAGATGACCTCGTGGACGTTCGATTCCTGCGCGGCCGAAAGCGGCGCCGAGGGCCTCAAGGTGCTGATCGCGGCCGCCGCCTATGGTGTGCCGGTCGATTGCGTCGTGCTCGACTACCAGATGCCCGAGATGAGCGGCGCGGAAATGGCGCGCATCGTGCGCAACACCGAAGGCCTCACCGACACGCCGATCATCATGCTGACCTCGGTCGACCAGTCGCTCGCCAATACCAGCTACCGCGATCTCGGCATCGATGCCCAGCTGATCAAACCGGCGCGCTCCTCCGTGCTCCTGGAAACGCTGGTCGCGACCATCCAGCGCCACCGCCACACTACGGGTGACCATGCCGCGCAGTATGCTGTAGCCGAAGGGTTTGGTGCTCCCCAGCGGCCGCCGCTGGCGCCGTCCGAGCAACGCGCGCAATTGCAGCCGCCGCCGGTTCGCCCGAGGCTCCCGGGCACTGGCGGTGATGGATACAGGCTGGATATCCTCGTGGCCGAGGACAATGAGGTGAACCAGATGGTCTTCACCCAGATCCTCGGCGAGACCGGCTACGGTTTCGAGATTGTCGGCAATGGCCGCAAGGCGCTCGACGCCTTCGGCAAGCTCAATCCGTGCATGATCCTGATGGACGTCTCGATGCCGGAGATGAGCGGGCTCGAGGCAACCGCCGCGATCCGCCGGCTGGAGCAGGAAACCGGGACGCATGTCCCCATCGTCGGCGTCACCGCGCATGCGCTCAAGGGCGACCGCGAACGCTGCCTGGAGGCGGGCATGGACGACTATCTGCCCAAGCCGATCAGCCCCAGGGCCTTGCTGGAGAAAGTCGAGCGGTGGCTCGGCGCGGGCCGTCAGGTCCAGCGCAACGCGGGATAGCACCGCGTCGGCGGGTTCCAAGCATCGGAAACGGCAAGCCGAGGGAATCAATCGCGGATTCGCTGCTATCCCTGCGTGCAATGCCTATGGTGCGATCGCACCATACCAAAGGCTGTGCCGAGCCGGGACAATGGCAAAATCGAATTCCGCCCTTGCAGTTACGGGCGGGAGCAGCGACCGCCAGTACGGAACAGCGTCAACCTACCCCAACGGACCTGTTTTTGGCGACGGCCCGGCCATGACACGCTCTGGCCTTGAGCAACGCACTCCCGCCCGGATTTTATTTACCGGAGGCAGCCGCCGTCGCACCCGACGGCGGCCGTGCCTTGCGGACTGCTCAACTCACTGATTCAGAGGGTAAACCGGAACGCCGCCACTGGTGGCGGTCGCTGTCACCTTTGGAGGCGCCGGCAACACGTTACCGGGCTGACATGAAACTGTCATGCGACTGTTATAATCGAACGCTATTGGCCTCAGCGGGCGCTGCTTAGGAATGGCGCCGAGAGACCATCTTCCGAACAGGAGCAGGCCACATGAGACATTTTATCCGCTCGGCGGCCGTTGCGATCGCAATGGCTACAGCGTCTACCTTCACCCTTTCCGCAGCCATCGCAGCTGACCTTTCCGGCGCCGGCTCGACCTTCATCTATCCGGTGTTCGCCAAATGGGCCGACACCTACAAGAAAGACACCGGCATCGGCCTCAACTACCAGTCGATCGGCTCGGGCGGCGGCATCAAGCAGGTCATCGCCAAGACCGTGACCTTCGGCGCCACCGACAAGCCGATGTCCGACGCCGATCTGGAAAAGAACGGCCTCGTGCAGTTCCCGATGGTGATGGGCGGCATCGTGCCGATCGTCAACCTCACCGGCGTCAAGCCGGGCGAACTGGTCCTCGACGGCAAGACGCTTGCCCAGATCTATCTCGGCGCCATCACCACCTGGGACGACGCCGCGATCAAGGCGCTGAACCCCAGCCTCACCCTGCCGTCGACGGCCATTGCCGTCGTGCATCGTTCGGACGGCTCGGGCACCACCTTCAACTTCACCGACTACCTGGTGAAGCTCTCGCCCGACTGGAAGGACAAGGTCGGTTCGGACACCGCCGTCGAATGGCCGACGGGCGTCGGCGCCAAGGGCTCGGAAGGCGTCGCCAACACCGTCAAGCAGACGGATGGCGGCATCGGCTACGTCGAGTACGCCTATGCCAAGCAGAACAACCTGTCCTACTCCAAGCTGGTGAATGCTGCCGGCAAGGTCGTCGAGCCGTCGCTTGAATCCTTCGGCGCCGCCGCTTCGAACGCCGACTTCAAGACTGCCAAGAACTTCAACGTCATCATCACCAACGAGCCCGGCGACACCACCTGGCCGATCGCCGCCTCGACCTGGGTTCTGATCCACAAGGCTCCGAATGATGCCGCCGCGACCGGCGAAGCCCTGAAGTTCTTCGCCTGGGCCTACAAGGACGGCAAGGAAACCGCCAAGGCGCTCGACTATGTCTCGATCCCCGACAGCGTCGTCGACCTGATCAAGGCTTCGTGGAAGGCCGACATCCAGGCCGACGGCAAGCCCGTCTACGCCGGCGAGTAATATCTCTTGAAGGAGCGCCGCGCCCGCGGCGCTCCTTTTCTCATCAACTTGAAAGAGCCGAGCTTGACATGAGCGCTGTCCAGGAAGCCTTGCCAGCCGCCAGAAATTCGCGCGATGCCACCGTTCGACGGTTCGCGCTGACCGACTCGATCTTCCACGCGACGACCCGGGCGGCCGCCATATTGGTGCTGGTCCTGCTTGGCGGTGTTGCGATCTCGCTGTTTGCCGGTTCCTGGCAAGCCCTGTCGACCTTCGGCTTTTCCTTCCTGACCACCCAGAGCTGGAACCCGGTGACAGAGAAGTTCGGTGCGCTGGCGCCGATCTACGGCACCATCATCACCTCGGCGATCGCGATCCTGATCGCCGTGCCGCTCGGCATCGGCATCGCCATCTTCCTCACCGAGCTTTGCCCGCGCCCGCTGCGGCGGCCGATCGGCATGGCGGTTGAACTGCTCGCCGGCATCCCATCGATCATCTACGGCATCTGGGGCCTGTTCGTGCTGGCGCCGTTCCTGCAGACGACCATTCAGCCCTTCATCATCAGCGTGTTCCATGGCATTCCGGGCCTCAACGGCCTGTTCGCCGGCCCGCCCTATGGCATCGGCCTGCTGACCTCGGCGATGATCCTGGCCATCATGATCCTGCCTTTCATCACCTCGATCACCAAGGACGTCTTCGACACGGTGCCGTCGGTGCTGAAGGAATCGGCCTATGGCATCGGCTGCACGACCTGGGAAGTCACGCGCCGGGTCGTCATTCCCTACACGCGCATCGGCATCATGGGCGGCGTCATGCTGGCGCTCGGCCGCGCGCTCGGTGAAACAATGGCGGTGACGTTCGTCATCGGCAACGCGCACCGCATTTCGACGTCGCTGTTTGCGCCGGCAACGACCATCTCGGCGACCATCGCCAACGAATTCACCGAAGCGGTCGGCGACCTCTACACCTCCTCGCTGGTGGCGCTCGGCCTGATCCTGTTCGTCATCACTTTCCTGATCCTTGCCATCGCCCGCTACATGCTGATGCGCATCGATGCCCGTACCGGAGCCTGACCGATGTCGACAGCCGCATCGCTTCACCAGAGACGCAAGCGCAAGAATGGCGTGATGATGACGCTGTGCGTTGCCGCCGCCGGCATCGGGCTCGCCTGGCTGGCGCTGATCCTCGGCGCCCTGCTGTACAAGGGCCTTTCAGGTGTCAATCTTGCGGTCTTCACTGAAATGACGCCGCCGCCCGGCGATGCCGGCGGCCTGCTCAACGCCATCTACGGCAGTATCGTGATGACCATTATCGGCATCATCGTCGGCACGCCGATCGGTGTGCTGGCCGGCACCTACATGGCTGAGTACGGGCGTTTCTCGAAGCTCACCACCGTGGTGCGCTTCATCAACGACATCCTGCTGTCGGCGCCGTCGATCATCATCGGCCTGTTCGTCTATGAGCTGATGGTGCGGCCGATGGGACATTTCTCGGCGATCGCCGGCGCCGTCGCGCTGGCGATCCTGGTTATCCCCGTCGTGGTGCGCACCACCGAAGACATGCTCAACCTGGTGCCGAACGCCTTGCGCGAAGCCGGCACCGCGATTGGCGCGCCGCGCTGGGTGGTCATCCGTTCGGTCGCCTACCGCGCCGCGATGTCGGGCATCGTCACCGGCATATTGCTGGCCATCGCCCGCATCTCGGGCGAGACCGCACCGCTGCTTTTCACGGCGCTGAACAACCAGTTCTGGTCGAGCAATCTCAACGCGCCGATGGCCAGCCTGCCGGTCACCATCTTCCAGTTCGCTCTCAGCCCCTATGAGGAATGGCAGCAACTGGCCTGGACCGGCGCACTCATAATCACATTGACGGTTCTCGCGCTCAGCATCTTCGCGCGCAGCCTGACCGGACGCAGAGAGGACAAATGAGCCAGATGTTGTCTCCAGACATGACGATCGCCGCCGAGGCGGTGGCCAAGGCCAAGATCGAGGTCAAGAACCTCAACTTCTACTATGGCCAGTCGAAGGCCCTGAAGGACATCACGCTATCGCTCCCCGAGCGCAGCGTCACCGCCTTCATCGGGCCTTCGGGCTGCGGAAAGTCGACGCTGCTGCGCGTCTTCAACCGCATCTACGAGCTCTATCCCAAGCAGACGGCCGAAGGCCAGGTGCTGCTCGACGGCCAGAACGTTCTCGATCGTTCGCAGGACCTCAACCTGCTGCGTACCAAGATCGGAATGGTGTTCCAGAAGCCGACACCGTTCCCGATGTCGATCTATGAGAACATCGCTTTTGGCGTCAGGCTCTACGAGAAGATCAGCAAGGCCGAGATGGATGGCCGTGTCGAGCAGGCGCTGAAGCGCGCGGCACTGTGGACCGAGGTCAAGGACAAGCTCAACGCCAGCGGCCTCAGCCTGTCGGGCGGCCAGCAGCAGCGGCTGTGCATCGCCCGTACCGTGGCGGTGAAGCCGGAAGTCATCCTGCTCGACGAGCCGGCCTCGGCACTCGATCCGCTGTCGACCGCCAAGATCGAGGAACTGATCGACGAGTTGCAGGCCGACTACACGATCGTCATCGTCACCCACAACATGCAGCAGGCGGCGCGGGTCTCGAAGCAGACCGCCTTCATGTATCTGGGCGAGCTGGTCGAGTTCGACAAAACCGAGAAGATCTTCACGTCGCCTCGCGAGAAGCGCACGCAAGACTACATCACCGGCCGCTTCGGCTGATCGCACGCATACGAGGACCAGAATCATGGCCGAACACACGGTTGCAGCCTTCGACGAGGATCTCGGACAGATCAGCAGGCTGATCAGCGACATGGGCGACCTCGCCGGCTCGATGGTCGGCGGCGCCACCAAGGCGCTGCTGAATTCCGACAATGCTCTCGCACAGCGCGTGGTCTCCGACGACGCCATCATGGACGCGCGCCAGCGCGAACTCGACGACCGCGCCATCACGCTGATCGCCAAGCGCCAGCCGATGGCCGACGATCTGCGCCATGTCGTCGGCTCGATCCGCATGGCCGGCGACCTCGAGCGCATCGGCGACCTTGCCAAGAACATCGCCAAGCGCGTCGGCACCGTTGGCCTCAGCGCCACGCCGCGCGACCTGTCGCATTCCATCGACGCCATGGCGCAGCTGGTGCTGATCCAGGTGCAGGGCGTGATCGAGGAGTATGCGGCGCGCGATGCCGCCGCACTGGCGAAGCTGCGCGCCGACGATGAGCGCATCGACGTCAAATATACCTCGGTCTTCCGCGAATTGCTGACCTACATGATGGAGGATCCGCGCAACATCACGGCTTGCACGCATCTGTTGTTCTGCGCCAAGAATCTCGAACGCATCGGCGATCACGTGACCAACATCGCCGAGAACGCATATTACGTGCTGACCGGCACGCAGCTGCCCGCCAATCGTCCCAAGCAGGACGAAACGGCGATGTCGGCGCCGGCGGCCTGAACGCTAGAGCGGCTCATCGTTTCGTGGAAACGCCGAACCGCTCTATCTCTTTGTTTCACGCATTTCCGGACGGAAAACCGCTACACACTTTTCCTGGAATTGCTTTGGAGGTGACCAGTCGATGATCGCGCCACGCATCATGGTGGTGGAGGACGAGGAGCCGCTGGGGGTGCTGCTCCGCTACAATCTTGAATCCGAAGGCTATCAGGTCGAGGTGGTGCCGCGCGGCGACGAAGCCGAAATCCGCCTGCAGGAGAACGTGCCCGACCTTCTGGTGCTCGACTGGATGGTGCCGGCGGTGTCCGGCATCGAACTCTGCCGGCGCCTGCGGATGCGGCCCGAGACCGAGCGGCTTCCGATCATCATGTTGACGGCGCGTGGCGAGGAAAGCGACCGCGTGCGCGGCCTTTCCACCGGCGCCGACGACTATCTGGTCAAGCCGTTCTCGACGCCGGAATTCATGGCCAGAGTCAAGGCGCTGCTGCGCCGCGCCAAGCCGGAAGTTCTGTCCAGCGTGCTCAAGGTCGGCGACATCGTGCTCGACCGCGAATCGCACCGGGTCTATCGCAAGAAGAGCGAGATCCGGCTCGGGCCGACCGAGTTCCGTCTGCTCGAATTCATGATGCGCCATCCCGGCCGCGTGTTCTCCCGCAGCCAACTGCTCGACAATGTCTGGGGCGAGACGATCTATATCGACGAGCGCACCGTCGACGTGCATGTCGGGCGCCTGCGCAAGGCTGTCAACAATGGCCGTATGCCGGACGTCATCCGCACCATTCGCGGCGCCGGGTATGCGATCAGGGAAGATTGACTGCTGACGGTTTTGATGGGCCGAGGTGCCCAACGCTTCGTCATCCACGGGCGGAGCGGGCGCGAAGCGGACGCGCAGACCCGAGGATCCATGCCGCGACTTTGACGTGTTGCCACTGCGCAGAATTCTGCACCGCCGCGTCCCTCGGTCGACGTAACGGAATGGATCCTTGGGTCTTCGCGACGGAGCTTCGCTCCTGCTTCGCCCAAGGATGACGACATCCGGGAAGCTGCGGCCAATCTCGAATGGCGGCGATGCCCTTCGCAAGGCCTACGCCACGTTCTTGCCCGAACCCGCTCGCCCCTGCACGCCCGGCGCGAAAATCTCCTGGTCGACGAAGGTCAGCGCGCGCATCGCGCAGCCTTCGCGGATAAGCGGCAATTCGTTTGGTTCAGTATCGAACGAAATCGATTTCGAATGCTGGCCGCCGGCGGTCTGGGCGATGGCCTCGCGTAGCGCGGGCTCGATCAGGTCGAAGGCGGCGGCACTGACGCCGACCATGGCGACGGGCGCGGGATCGATCAGCGCGAACAGGCTGCCGAGGCCATAACCCAGTGCTTCGCCGGCCTTGCGATAGGCTTCGCGCTCCGGGCCAGCTCTTTCGCGCGCCGTGGCCGCCAGGGTCCGCATGTCCGCGTCGCTGACGTCGACCGGCTCGGTGTCCTCGCCGAGCTGCCTGGCATTGCGCCAGATGGCGTAGTTGCCGGCATAGGCCTCGACGCAGCCGCGGCGTCCGCAGCGGCAGAGTGCGCCGCCGGGCCGATGGATCATGTGGCCAAACTCGCCGCCCGAGGAATGCGTGCCGGTGAACAGCTCGCCCTTCAGCACCAGCCCCATGCCGATGCCGTGAGACAACAGGATGGCGATGAAGTCGTCGCGGTAGCGCTCGGGGTCGCGCCAACGCAGCGCCACCGCCATCATGTTGCAGTCGTTTTCCATGGTGGCGGGGATGCCGAACTCGGCTTCGAGTATGTCGGCGAAGGCGATGTCGGTCTGCGGCGTGATCGGCGACCACAGCATAGCCCGGGCCTCGGTGTCGGTGATGCCCTGGATCGCCAACGCGATGCGGGCGACGCTGCGCACGTCGATATCGGGATCGGCGAGGCGCCGCCGCACGATAGCCGTGCATTCGCCGATCAGCGCCTCGCGCGACATGGTCAGCGTGTCCAGGCGGCGCTGTTCCTCCGATATCACCTGGCCGGCATAGTCGATGACGGCGACAGAAAGGAAATTCAGCGAAAGCACCACGGTCATGACGGTCGCGGCCTCCGGATTGAGGCCGAGGCCGACCTGCGGCCTGCCGCGTTTGAGCGAACCCACCTCGCTCGGCTTGCCTTCGGCCAGGATGCCTTCGCCGATCAGGTCGGAGGAAATTGCCGATATGGTCGAATGGCTGAGGCCGGTGGTCGCGGCGATCTCGGTGCGCGAGGGCCGGCCGGCCCGGCGCACGGCCGCGATCACCATGGCGCGGTTGCGCCGGCGCAGATCGTCGTGGCGGATTCCGACCGACATGCTTTCCCACTTCCTCCCCGTCGCGGCGGTTCTTCCTGCCCCTCGAACACTGCCGACAACAGGTCAAATACTGGCAGAAGCGGCCGCTGCTGTCATTTATTTATTGCGGGGCTCGAAAAAAAGTTGCAGGCCCCTCAAAATCCATCAGAATCGATGTTGACAGCGTTCCGGGGATGCATCAGTATTTTTTTTGAGGCTCGAAAAAATAGAGCTTCTGTGCCGGCCTTTGGGCCAGTTTGGTCGCGCCTTACGCGGCGCAGGGAGGAATATCATGAAAAGAGTCACGGCCGCCATCCTGGCGGGTGTCGCCATGTCGCTGACGCTTGCGTCGGTCGCGCAGGCGAAGGACAAGGTCATCGGCGTATCGTGGTCGAACTTCCAGGAAGAACGCTGGAAGACTGACGAGGCCGCGATGAAAAAGGCGATCGAGGCCGCCGGCGACAAGTACATTTCGGCCGATGCACAGTCCAATCCCGGCAAGCAGCTTACCGATGTCGAGAGCCTGATTTCGCAGGGCGCCAATTCGCTGATCATCCTGGCACAGGACGCCTCGGCCATCGGCCCGGCCGTGCAGAAGGCGCTCGACGAAGGCATTCCGGTCGTCGGCTATGACCGCCTGATCGAGAACAAGGACGTCTTCTACCTGACCTTCGACAACAAGGAAGTCGGCCGCCTCCAGGCCAGTGCGGTGTTCAAGGCCAAGCCGGAAGGCAATTATGTCTTCATCAAGGGCTCGGGTTCGGATCCGAATGCCGATTTCCTGTTCTCGGGCTCGATGGAAGTGCTCAAGGCGGCCATCGACTCGGGCAAGATCAAGAATGTCGGCGAGGCCTATACGGACGGCTGGCTGCCCGCCAACGCCCAGAAGAACATGGAACAGTTCCTGACCGCCAACGACAACAAGGTCGACGCGGTGGTCGCCGCCAATGACGGCACCGCCGGCGGCGTTGTCGCGGCGCTTACGGCGCAGGGCTTGGCCGGCACAGTGCCGGTATCGGGCCAGGACGGCGACCATGCCGCGCTGAACCGGATCGCGCTCGGCACCCAGACCGTGTCGGTGTGGAAGGACGCGCGCGAGCTCGGCAAGAACGCCGCCGAGATCGCCTCGCAGCTGGCCGACGGCAAGAAGATGACCGACATCGCCGGCGTCAAGGACTTCACGACGCCTGGCGGCAACACCGTCAAGTCGCTGTTCCTGACCCCGGTGGCCATCACCAAGGACAATCTCAACGTCGTCATCGATGCCGGCTGGATCAAGAAGGACGAAGTCTGCGCGGGCGTCGCCGCCGGCAGCGTCGCCGCCTGCAACTGAGCTTGACCGCTTGAAGAGTTGGAAGCGCCGCGGCCCACAGCCGCGGCGTTTTCTCAGCAGGATTTGTGTTTCCGCCATGGGCGGCTAACTTCTAGGCTTGGTCCGGCATCCGCGTCAGACGGCAAGCCGCTGGGAGGACATCATGACCGACACGACCTCGACTTCGCAGGCCGACACCGCGCGTGCGTCGGAACTTGGCGCGGTTGCCCGTTTTCTGAAGGCGACCGAAATCGATACCCGTATGCTCGGCATGGTCGGCGCGCTGGTGGTCATCTGGGTCGGCCTGCACGTCCTGTCGGGTGGTCTTTTCCTGACGCCGCGCAATCTCTGGAACCTGTCGGTGCAGACTTCGGCCGTGGCCATCATGGCTTCCGGTATGGTGCTGGTCATCGTCATGCGCAACATCGACCTGTCGGTGGGATCGGCTGAAGGGGTCATCGGCATGGTCATGGGCTTCGCGCAAGTGCATTTTCTGGTGCGTTTTGTCGGGCTTGAGCTTGGCAATCCTTGGATCTGGGTGCTGGCGCTGGCGATCGGCCTGGCGCTCGGTCTGCTGATCGGCGCCTTCCAGGGCTTTGTTATCGCCTATCTCGAAGTGCCGGCCTTCATCGTGACGCTCGGCGGCCTGCTGGTCTGGCGCGGCGCTGCCTGGTGGGTCACGTCAGGCCAGACCGTGGCCCCGCTCGATGCCACCTTCCAGCTGATGGGCGGCGGTCCCGCCGGATCGATCGGCGCGACCTGGAGCTGGGCCGTCGGTATCGTCGCTTGCTTGGCGGTGGTGTTCGCGCTGTTCAACGGGCGCCGGCAGCGCAAGCGCTTCCGCTTTCCGCTGCGGCCGATCTGGGCCGAGACGCTGATGGGCGCCGTCACCTGCGCAATCATCCTGGGCGCTGTGTGGGTTGCCAATTCCTATCCATGGCCGGTCGGTATCGTGAAGCGGTATGCGGAGGCCAACAACATCACGATTCCCGAAGGTGGGCTGTTCATCGCCCATGGCATCGCTATTCCGGTGCTGATGGCTGTTATGGTGGGCATCGTCATGACATTCATCACCAACCGCACGCGTTTCGGCCGTTACGTCTTTGCCATCGGCGGCAACCCTGAAGCCGCCAATCTCGCCGGCATCAACACACGCTGGGTCACCATGAAGGTGTTCATGATCATGGGTGTGCTGGCGACGATCGCCGCCGCCATCTCGTCGGCCAGGCTGAATTCCGCGACCAACGCGCTGGGCACGCTGGATGAGTTGCTGGTCATCGCCGCCGCCGTCATCGGCGGCACGTCGCTGGCCGGCGGTTCGGGAACCGTTATCGGTGCCATGCTTGGCGCGCTTTTGATGCAGTCGCTGCAGTCCGGAATGGTGCTGCTTGGTGTCGACTCGCCGCTGCAGAGCATCGTCGTCGGCGCTGTCCTGGTCATCGCGGTGTTTCTCGACACCGTGTACCGCAAGCGCGTTTAGGGAGAACAACGATCATGGAAAAGACTGCTCCCGCGAATACCGGCACGCCGCTGATCGACATGCGCAACATCTCGATCGCTTTCGGCGGTATCCGCGCCGTCGACGATGCCTCGGTCGATCTTTTCCCCGGTGAAGTGATGGCATTGCTCGGCCACAATGGCGCCGGCAAATCGACGCTGATCAAGATCCTGTCCGGCGCCTACAAGCGCGATGCCGGCCAGATCTTCGTCAACGGTGAGGAGGCTTCGATCGCCAATCCGCGCGATGCCAAGAAATACGGCATCGAGACGATCTACCAGACACTCGCCTTGGCCGACAATGTCGATGCCGCCGCCAATCTGTTCCTCGGCCGCGAGCTGATGACTGCCTGGGGCACGCTCGACGACGTCGCGATGGAGGCCGAGGCGCGTAAGGTTATGGGCCGGCTCAACCCGCGCTTCCAGCGCTTCAAGGAGCCGGTGGTGAAGCTGTCGGGCGGCCAGCGGCAATCGGTGGCGATTGCACGCGCCATCCTGTTCAACGCGCGCATCCTGATCATGGACGAGCCGACGGCCGCGCTCGGTCCGCAGGAAACGGCGCAGGTCGGCGAACTGGTCAAGCAGCTCAAATCCGACGGTATAGGCATCTTCCTGATCAGCCATGACATCCACGATGTGTTCGAACTGGCCGACCGGGTCTGCGTGATGAAAAACGGGCAGGTGGTCGGCACCGCGCGCACCACCGACGTCACCCAGGACGAGGTGCTCGGCATGATCATTCTTGGAAAATGTCCTCCGGGCGCCATTCCCGGGCCGGGCGCGCTGAAGATAGCCGCCTGAGGTCTGTCAGCGGTCCGGTACGGGCGCTCACGTGATATGCCAGTGATCGCGATGGCTTGGCCTTGCCATTGTGTTGGCCTGATGAGTTGCCCATAAAGGTCCGGTATTGCCCATGGACCGCATCATCCGTTGAAGAAACTCTTTCCAATCGTCGCGTTCATCGCCGTTGCGCTGATCAGCATGACCATGGCGGGGTTCGCCTATTTCGCGACGCAGGAAGCCGCCCGCATCAAGTTCGAGGCGGCGGCCGACGACGCCCTCAACCGCATCGAGAGCCGCATAGACCTGCATTTGTCGCTGCTGCGGTCGACGCAGGCCCTGTTCGACGCCCGCAATGGCGATATCTCCCAGAGCGAGTTCAAGGCGTTCTTCAACGCGCTGGATGTCGACAACAATTTCGCCGGCCTGCGCGGCATCGGCTTCCTAGGGCTCGTCAAGACGGGTGACGAGGCGGCGGTCGAACGCGACATTCTCCACGACTTTGGCGCCAGCCACCCGGTCTATCCGGAAACGACGCAGCCCTGGCGCGCGCCCATCATGCTGTTCGAGCCGCTGGATCCATCCAACCAGGCCAGCATCGGCTACGACATGTTCAGCGAACCGGTGCGGCGCGCGGCGATCGAGAAGGCAATGGCCGACGACCAGCAGCACGCGAGCGGGCTGGTGCAACTGGGCCAGGGCCAGGGTGCGACACAGACCTTCACCGGCTTCCTGGTCTTCGTGCGGCTCAATGTCGAAACCGCGCCGGAGGTCATCAACGCATCGCGATCCTCGACCGCGGGCTTTCTCTATGCGGCCTTCCGTTCCCGCGACCTGTTCCAGATCGCGCTCAGCCGCGCGCCGCTGCTGCCGGTGAACACCGAGATCTATGACGGCGCGGTGAGCAGCGATAATCTGTTGTTCCGCTCGGAAACGCCGCCGGCTTCGTCCTTCGGCGAACGGTTGCTGGTTACGCGCAACATCACCGTGGCCGGCCGCCCGTGGACGGTGCTGTTCAGGCCGACCAGTGCCTTCTCGCAACCGTCGTCGCGCACAATTCCCGTGATGCTGGGGTTGCTGGGCCTGCTGGCGGCCGGCGCCATCGCGCTGGTGGCGCGCTATCAGCAACGGGCCTATGAGGCGGCATCGCGCCTGCACGAGACGACCGAAAAGAGCCTGCTCGAAAAAGACCTGATGCTGCAGGAGATGAAGCATCGCATCAAGAATTCGATCACCAGGGTGCTGGCGATCGCGCGACAGACAGCTTCGCGGGCGACGGATGTCAATGAGTTCTCCGCGTCCTTCTCGGCCAGGCTGCAGGCGATGGCCGCCTCCCAGGACATGCTGACGCGCTCGCGCTGGCAGAAGGCCGATCTCGCCGATCTCCTGCGCATCGAACTTGGCCAGGTGTTCGGCAAGGACCTGCCCGAGGGGCTCCTGTCCGGGCCGGAGGTGCTGCTCGACGAGACCACGACGCAGGCGCTTGGCCTGACCTTCCACGAATTGGCAACCAATGCGTTGAAATATGGCGAAGCCGGCAATTCCGCCAGGAGTGCCAATTCGCTCGAGGGTGATTGGGCGCTCAAGGTGGAGTGGTCCCTGGAAGGGCGTGGTCGCGAGCGCACGCTGGCGCTGAACTGGCGAGAGGCCGGGAAGAAAAAGGTCGAGGCGCCGGCCGAGACTGGATTCGGCACCAAGCTGATCGACCTCAACGTCACGCGCGAACTGCGCGGCACGATCAAGCGCGATTTTCAGGCCGACGGGCTGAAGGTGGAGATCAGGATACCGTTGACTGCTTGAAGGACAGGAAGCCGTTCAGAGACTACGCCAAGCATGGCGGCAGGCGAACCGGCGACCTGAACTTTAAAGCAAGGGGAAGCGGAGCCGGTTGCGGTCTCCGCTTCCCTTAGATTATCGGATCAGTTGCAGCGGGCCCAGTGGATCGTACCGTCAGCGCGACGATACTTGCAGCGACCAGTTTGCACGTTACGGTACAACAAACCAGAGCCGGCACCGACAGCCGCACCGATCAGCGCGCCCTTGCCGCCGCCGACCAGGCCGCCGACGCCAGCGCCGATCAAGCCGCCGCCTACCACGTCCTGCTCGGTCGAGGTGCAGCCGCTTAGGGCGGCTACCGCAACCATGGCAATAATCATCTTCCGCATTGAGTCACTCCTCACTTTGTGTCCACACTTTGGTAAGCTCCAACAGCCATTTAGCACGAAATGACGGCCTTTGCTGCTCGAATTTATTGTTGGCTAAGATAGTCTTTTTCTGGGCGTGCTGCGTTCGATGCCATGACAAGGTTGGAAAGAGCCAGCGAGGCATCAAGGCTACCATCGGGGCGCACATTCCAGACGATCTGATCGTAGTCGTCCTCGAGCCCAGGATCGACAGCGAGACATCTGGCGACGATGTGCTGCGCTTGTCCCTGCACGTCGCCCATGGCGAACGGCCGCTCGGCGGTGCATTCGCCGGCGGTTTCGAAAACGCTCACCGGCACCTGCAGTTCACGACAGTCGGTCATCGAATTGGTGCAACCGATGACCAGCAACAATGCAGCGATGTGTTCCATGGCGACATGCCCTCTCGCCGCAACAACGGCCTACATCGGCCAAAAGTTCCTGAGCGTTCGGGGTGACACGCGAATAAATGCCGCTGCAGCAAGCGGTTAAACGCCGCGCACTTTGCCGGCAGCGGATTTCGGTCAGGCGAGCTGGAACACGGCGATGATGAGAATTGTCGCGGCCGCCGCCAGCACGATGCCCCACTGCAAGCCGTGATGCGGCGGGGAGAGCGGTTCCGCGGATGCCTCGGGGTCCTGAAATTCGCCCATCGAAACACGGGCGGCCTTTTCCAGTCTGTTCATGTCGGCGACCGTCAAGCGTTCCTCCCACACCGTGCCGCAGCCCAGCGGATTGCAGCGGTATCTGGGTAAAACAGCATCCGCTCTTATGGTGAACAGCCGGTTAAGGATCGTTGCTTGCCCTAAAGCGCGTCGTTAAAACGGATTCAACCGACGCGCTTTAAGTCTTTGTTTTGATGCATGTCGTTGTCCCAGAACCGCTGCACACTTCTGGGCGACATGCATTAGAGCCGGATGATTTCAGGTCGAAGCGACATGACATCTGAAACCGCCTCTAAATCAAAGATATAAAGCCGCTCACTGGCTCTCGAAATTGTTGTGCGGGACGACAAGGCGGTATTCAAGGTGGCCGTCCGCGATGTCGAGGCTCGCGGTTCCGCTCAGGGATGCCGGCACCACCCGTTCCAGTGCGACACTGCCGAACCGCTTTTCGCTCCGGCCGCCATTGTTTCCTATGGTCTCGGCCCATGTCAGCGACAAGGCAACCTCGCCAGTGGCGGCGGTGTTGAGATTGGCGGTCACTTCGACATAACCATCCGGCCGGGACAGGGCGCCGAAGCTGACCGAGTTGACGGCAAGCTCATGCATTGCCAGGCCGATATGCAGTGCGGCATTTGGGTTGAGATAGGGATTGGCGCCGCGGAAGCGAAGGCTGTGCGATATGTTCGCCCCGTAGCGGCCGACCTGGCTCGTCACCAGTTCATGAAGGGCCGCGCCGCGCCAGTTCGAGGATGTCACCAAATCCTGGGAGGAGGCCAGCGATTGCAGCCGGCCGCGAAAGCGCGTCAGGAAATCGCCGATGCCGTCGGAGTAGCGGCCGGTCTGGGTCGCGATACTCTGGATGATCGCCAGCAGGTTCTTTGAGCGGTGGCTGACCTCGCGCAGCAGGGTTGTCAGCGTCTGTTCGCGCCGCTTCTGCTCGGTCGTCTCGACCATGGTCGTCACGACCCCTTGCACGTCGCCCGTTTCGCTCCGGTCGGCATCGACCCATATCTGAAACCAGCGCACGCCATTCTCGACGGGAACGCTGATCTCGAGGCGCTCCGGGTTGCCGGTCGCGACGACGTCGCGCTTGGCGGCGCTGATGCGGTCCGCCTGCGCCATCGGCAGGATGCCATTGCCGTCGGAACTGTCCGAAGCCCAAGGCGCGCGCATGTTGCGCGCCCATACGGTCTTCATTTCGCGATCCTGATAGAGGACGGAAATGCCGGCATTGTGTAGTGCGTGGAGCAAAGCCCGGCCAAGCTGCATACCGCTTTCAGCCGGATGCAGGGCGATGACCTCGTCACTCCCTGCGTCTTCCAAATCATCTGCAGTCTTGGAACGCATCGGTCAACCTGTCCACCCACTCAGGCTGAACGGCTCACCTTCTTATGGGTTCCCAAATGAAATCCCGCCGGAAGGACTGCCCTCAAAAGCGGTCCGCCGGACGGCGTCCTTTGCAGGATACCGTCCGGCGGTGGCTGGAAACCGTTTGAGGGGTGCGGCTTCCAGTGTTCGCTTTAAAAGCTGGCTGATGTCAGGCCCGCTTGAACAGGCCGGCCAGCAGGGAAATGACCAGGAAGGCGAGAAAGATGAAGAACAATATCTGCGCAATGCCGGCGGATGTCCCGGCGATGCCGCCAAAACCAAGCGCGCCGGCTATGATCGCCACTACGAGAAATACGAGCGCCCAGTAAAGCATGGTTCATCTCCTTCCGAATGGTGCAGTAAAAACGTGGGTGGATGCGGTTTGTTCCACCCTTTGCCGAAAAAGGCGATGCTTGCAAACCGTTAGAAACGAAGTGCCTCGAAATTCGCTGCTGACGGGCCTGGTTGCCAAAAAGGCCGCCCGGTGCATCGCATCGGACGGCCTTGATTTCGCATATTCCGGGTGGAAGGCCGCGCCCTATGCGGCGGCCTTCGCCTGACGGTCGAAGAACAGCGCCTGGCTGATCAGCGCCTTGACCATGTCGGGATTGAACGGCTTGGTCACCAGGAAGGCCGGTTCGGGACGCTCACCAGTCAACAAGCGCTCGGGAAACGCGGTGATGAAGATAACCGGAACCGAGGTAGACGACAGGATCTCGTTGACCGCCTCGATGCCCGAACTGCCGTCGGCGAGCTGGATATCGGCCAGCACCATCTTCGGCCGCGTCTTGCCGAACATCGTCACCGCTTCGGCGTGTGTGCGCGCCGTGCCGACGACGCGATGACCGAGGCTCTCGACCATCTCTTCAATGTCCATGGCGATCAGCGGTTCGTCCTCGATGATGAGCACGTCGGTCGCTACTTGGCGCGAAATCTCATTGCTTGCCTGGGCCAGCAGTTCGGAGAATTGCTGGTCGCCGACATCCAGGATCTCGGCCGCTTCGTCCTCGCTGAAGCCTTCGACGGCAACCAGCAGGAAGGCCTGGCGGGGAAGCGGCGCGATCGCATTGAGATTGGCGGCGGCGCGCTGCTCCCATGCCGATTGTGCCTGTTCCTGCGGCACGCGAATAGCGACAGAGGTGAAGAGCTTGGCGAAAACCTTGTAGAGCGCGATACGGTCGCTCGACGCGTCGGGGAAGATGTCGACGTCGGCGATGATGGCCTCAAGCATCGCGGCGACCAGCGCGTCGCCGCTCTCTTGCGATCCCGAGACGGCACGCGAAAAGCGGCGCAGGAACGGCAGGTGCGGTGCGATGGTGGCGGATAAACTCATGATAAGACGTCTCCCTCAGAATGACGTGATCGATTGCAGGTCAGGCTGATTGCAAGCCCCACTAATACAACGCGGGTTTTCCGAAAAAGTTCCGCCCGATTGGGAACGAATCGGCGAGAGCGGCGTTTGATGTCGGGATGGGCAACCAGACGAGGGTGCCGCTTGCCTTGTGTTGAGTTGAATATGAGCGGCCTGGATACTGGGAATATAAGGGCGAAATGAAGGATATGACGAAAGATATTTTGGCTGGCGCCGCGGGCAGGCGCCGGAACGGTGTCGGCGACCCCCTCGGGCCGAACTCCGAAATCGGGCGCAAACTCAAGCAATATTATGACGAGCTGGTCTCCGACGATGTGCCGGATCGCTTTGCCCAGTTGCTCAGCCAACTGGAACAGACCGAACCCGCACAGAAGAAGGACTGAGGCATGGCAGCGGTCTCCCAAGGCTTCAAGGCCGATCTGCTTGGGGCAATCCCGAGCTTGCGGGCCTTCGCCGTGTCGCTGACGCAGAATGCCGACAAGGCTGACGACCTCGTTCAGGAAACGCTGGTCAAGGCCTGGGACAAGCATGAGAGCTTTCAGCCCGGCACCAACCTCAAGGCATGGCTTTTCACCATCCTGCGCAATGAATTCTATTCGCAGATGCGCAAACGCGGCCGCGAGGTGCAGGACAGTGACGGCATCATGACGGCCAGGCTTGCGGTGCATCCGGCGCAGCACGGCCAGCTCGATCTCAAGGATTTTCGAGGCGCTCTGGAGCAATTGCCGGAGGACCAGCGTGAGGCCATCATCCTCATTGGTGCTTCGGGCTTTTCCTACGAGGAGGCCGCCGAAATCTGCGGTTGCGCGGTCGGAACGATCAAGAGCCGCGTCAGCAGGGCGCGCACGCGCCTGCAGGAAATCCTGAAAATCTCCGGCGAAGACGAATATGGGCCCGACGCGATTTCGGCTCAGGTCACCGGGACGGCGGCGCATTGACACGCGGCGCCGGGCGACAGAACCCCGGTACGACCTAATCGGGCCTTAGAGCGGTTCAGCGTTTGATGGATCGCCGAACCGCTCTAACTCTTTGTTTTTCCGCAATTCCGGACGGGAAAACCGTTACACACTTTTCCTGGAATTGCTCTAGAAGCCGCGCCCATAGGCCTGTGCCACGGCTTCGACGAGGTCGTCGCCCGAATAGGGTTTCGTGACAAGTCTCACTCCCGGGAAGGATGTCCTGATCTCCTCCGCATCCGAATAGCCGGAAGCGAACACGAAAGGGACACCCGTCTCACGCAAACCGGCTGCAAATTCGAGCGTCGAAGTGCCGCCCAGCATCAGGTCGACGATAGCGGCGTCGAATTGCGTGGCGACCTTTCGGCCATCGATCTCGGCCAGATCACGGGCAATCGTTACCTCGCCGGCTCCGTGGTCACGGCAGAGCTGTTCCACATCCATGGCGATGAGGAATTCGTCCTCCAGGACAAGAATTCGCAATCCGTCAAGCAAATGGGGCACGGGCAGTCGCTCCTTGAAACGCCGGGAGTCATGATCGCTATTGCGGGCGTTGTCATTTAAAAAAGACATGCCCTCGACCTGGGAACTCCGATCCCGGCAAAACGTTTAAGGGTACCTGCTGACCGGCAGGTTCGAAGAGGGGTCGAAAATGCCAGGCCAAAATGGGCGCGCTTTTGCCAGGCGCCAGTATCCTTGCGAGAATTGCCCGTTGCGGCCTTTGCCGGTGTTCCGGGAATTCGAGAAACAGGAACTGGCCTTTATCTCCAACTTCAAGAAGGGCGAACTTGCGGTCGACAAGGGCGCCACGGTGCTGGTCGAGGGCAGCCACAGCGCCCATCTCTACACCGTGCTGTCAGGCTGGGCATTCCGCTACAAGCTGTTGCCGGACGGCCGCAGGCAAATCCTCAACTACCTCATGCCTGGCGATCTCATCGGCTTGCAAGGCAGCGTCATGGGGGAAATGCAGCATTCCGTCGAGGCGCTGTCGCCGATGCTGCTGTGCGTCTTCGAGCGCGACAATCTGCATGAACTCTATCGCAACCACCCGGGCCTGGGCTACGACATCACCTGGATCGCATCGCGTGAAGAACGCATGCTGGACGAGAACCTGCTCAGCGTTGGCCGCCGCAGCGCCATCGAGCGTGCCGCGTATCTGATTGCTTTCATAGCCAGCCGAGCCAAGGTTGTCGGGCTGAACGGCAAGCAATCCATTCAGATTCCGATCACGCAGCAGCACGTCGCCGACACGCTTGGCCTGTCGCTGGTTCACACCAACAAGACGATCCGCAAACTGATCGACCGCAAGCTGATTGTCTGGCGCGACGGCGGCTGCGAGGTCATCGACAACGAAGGGCTCAAGTTGCTCGCCGGCTGGGAAGGGTTGGGCGAGGGGCGTCGTCCGCTGATTTGAGACGGTGCTATCGCCATGGTTTGGCGATTGGTGCGCGCGCGCAAGTTTTCGGCTAGTTTGTCCCGATGCCGGAACCTTGAGACGCAAGCCGCGTTTGAAATCGAGCAATCACAAGGAGTTAATCAATGGCAACCGCCGCAGGAAAGACCGCCAACGAAGCACGGGCGAATTCGGACCTCGAAGCCGACATCCGACAGCTGAAGGCCGACATCGACAAGCTCACCAAGCAGTTGGCCAAGACCGGCGAGCATGGCTATGGCACTGCCCGCCGCGCGGCCACCGAGGGCGTCGAGCAATTGCGTGCCCAGGGCGAGGCCGCCTTCGACAGCCTGCGCGGCAGCGCCAAGGACATCGAGGCGCAGTTGCTGGCAAATGTCCGCGAAAAGCCGGTGACGTCGCTGGCGATCGCCGCCGGCGTCGGTTTTCTGTTCGCGCTGATCGCGCGTCGTTAATTCCGCCTGAGATGGGTCTGCTGGCATCCCTGCTGTCGGGTTTCGCTTCGGGTGAAACATTGGCTGCCGTTCGTCGCGCACGTACGGCGGCCATCGTCTATGCGCTTGCCGCGCTGGCTGCGTTCTGTGGCCTCGGCTTTCTTGTCGGGGCCGCTTACATCTGGGCGTCGGCCCGCTATGGTTCGCTGGCGGCGGCGCTAGGCTTCGGTGTCGGCTTCCTGGTGATTGCCGGCCTCGTTCTTGTGATCCATCGCTTGATGTCCGGAGCCCGAGCGCGGCGCGAGGCAAAGCGGCGCAACGCCGACATGAAGGCGCTCGGTATCACCGCGGCACTCGCCGTGCTGCCGGCATTGCTCAAGGGAAAGGGCGGTCTCGGTGTCATTCTGGGCCCCGCCATGGCGCTCGCCGCCTACGCCATCTACCGTGAGAATGTGAAACCCGACGATCCTGATGCCGGAGGGCAGGAATAGGGCTGCTATTCGGGATTCCGGTCCGTCACCTGGACAGGTCTTCCAGCGGCATCGAGATTTCGGCAAAGACACCTTCCGGCCGGAATTCATGGGTCACTTCGCTTGAAATGACCTTGGCCAGGCTGCGACGGATGAGGATGGAACCGAAGCCGTGGCGTTCGGGCGGGGCGACTGCCGGCCCGCCGCTTTCGCGCCAGGTCAACACCAGGCGCCGGGCGCCCTTCCTGCCTTGTGTCTTCCAGTCGAGATCAACCTTGCCCAATGCAATCGACAGCGACCCATATTGCAGCGCGTTGCTCGCCAGTTCGTGCAGGATGAGCCCGAGGCCGACGGCCTGATCGGGCGACAGCAGCAGGTCCGTGCCGGAGATGGTGATGCGCGGCCGGTCGGCGGTGTCAAAAGGCCTGATCTCGATCTGGACGAGCTCGCGGATGCCGATGCCGCGCCACTCGCGGTCGGACAGGAGATTGTGGGCGATGCCGAGCGCCTGAAGCCGGGCGCCGAAGGCCTCCAGGAATTCGCTCGGCTGGCGGGCGTGACGCACGGTCTGCGTCGCCAGCGCCTGGACGGTCGCCAGCGTGTTCTTGACGCGGTGGTTGAGTTCGCGCAGCAGAAGCCGTTGCCGCTCGTCGCCGAGCTTGCGTTCGGAGATGTCGTAGTTGACGCCGAAGATCAGCGTCGGCTTGCCGTCGCCGTCGCGCTCGATGACGCGGCCGCGTGTGGCCACCCAGCGCGGCGGATGAAAGCCTTTCACCCGGTATTCGCCAAAATAGTCGTCGCTGCCGGTCAAGGCGTCACGGAAGCGGGTTTCGGTCTGGTAGACGTCGCGTGGATCGATGGCCGACAGGATATCGCGCGCCCGCAGCAGGTTCGAGCGCGGCAGGTTGAACAGTTCCGACAGCCGAACATCGCATTCGATGATGTCGGTGCGGACATCCCATGCCCAGCTGGCGAGCGAGGCCGCGTCGAGCGCGATGGCGCGCCGCTTTTCCTCGCGCACAAGGGCGGCCTCGGCGATGGCGCCGCTGCGGGTCGCGTCCTTCAACGTGAACAGGCTGGCGGCGAGGCCGGCGAGCATCTTCAATTGATCAAGCTTGGCCTGCGACGGAAAAGCATGCGGTTTGCGGTCGAGCACGCACAGTGTGCCGATCCTGGCACCCGCCACCAGCATCGGCGCGCCGGCATAGAAGCGCACATGATGCTTGCCGGTGACCAGCGGGTTGGCTTTGAAGCGAGGGTCGGTCGTCGCGTCCGTCACCACCATGGGATCGTCGCCGGCGGCAATGGCGTGGGCGCAGAACGAGATGTCGGTCGCGGTCTCGCTCTCGTCGAGACCAAAGCAGGACTTGAACCATTGCCGATCGACGTCGACGAGCGTGACCAGCGCGATCGGCGCCTGCATGACGGCCGCGGCAAGGCCGCCGATGCGGTCGAAATCCGGATCTGCCGCCGTATCCAGCATCTCCAGCCCGTGCAGCACGGCCAGCCGGTCTTCGGCACCGACCGCAAGCGCCACCCCGGCTGGAAGGCTCGTTCCAATGTCCGCCTTGCTATTCACCCCAGTCCCCAAATGCCATTGCCGACCCTCGCGGTCTTGCCGATCCACCAGACCACGACAAGCTGGTATCCTGGAACCATCCTAGCGAGGAACCGTTACCCGACCGTGATTTGCCGAGCGCGCCAAGCAGCGCATGACGAAACAAGGACCGGCCATGACCAAGATCATTCCCGAGAACAAAGCTCGGCAGGGGCGATGGGGCTGGCATGGCTTGCGCATCCTCATCGCCGCGCTGCTTCTTGCCTTCGCGGCTTGGGGCATCGCCGAGATTTACGGCGAGGCGACCAAGACGCCGGCGACCGAGCAGGGAAGTGCGCCGAGCGGTTAGATTTTCAGCCATCATGGTTGGCATCAGGCAGCCTTTGCCGCAGCGATGCTGGCCGGCACCAGGACATTCAGCGCGCCGGGCCTGATTTCGATCGTCGTCTCACGCTCGAGCCTGACCAGTTCGCCATCCATGACGGCGCGGAACTTTCTGCTGCCGGAATGGATTTTCAGGACAGTGCGGTCGGATTGATGGATTTCGACATGCTCGTTGTCGCGCCATTTGCCGCGCGCGATGTTGAAGAGGAATTTGACCAGTTCGGCACGCTGCTGCGCCACCGTGACATAGATGCCGAGCACGCCGCCCGCAGGGTTGTCCGCATAGGGCAAGTGGCCTTCACCGAACAGGTTGTTGGTGACACCGATTCCGGTGATGCGGGCGGTCATCTCGGCCTCGCCGATGCCGAGCGTGACATTCATGGCCGGCGGGTTGTTGATCGTAGTCCACGCCGCCTGGGCCGAGGCGCGGATCTTTCCCAGGCGCGAACCGAATTCCATGCCTTGGCGCAACTGCACCATTTTGGCGTGCATTCCGATCGAGAACTGGTGGACAAAGGGCTGGCCGTTGGCGGTAGCCATATCAACGGCGATGATCTCGCCGTCGGCGAAGGATACCAGCGCGGCATCGAGGGACTGCGGAATGCCGAGACCACGGGCGAACAGGTTCATGGTCCCGGCCGGCAATATGGCAAGGGCCTTTTTCTTGCCCATCAGCCTGGCGGCCGCAGCCGAAATGGTCCCGTCACCGCCCCCGGCCAGAACCACGTCCACAGTGCGGCGCGAGGCAGCGCTGTCCAGGCTTTCCTCGACGTCTTTGCCTGCAACAACATCGATGCTGAGAGAATGCCCCGCGGCCTCCAGCGTCTGACGCATCCTGTCGGAAAAAGTATCGAGGTCGGTGGTGCGCAAGGTGCCGCCATCCCGGTTCAGCACCGCTGCAAATTTCATGCCCCGCTCCGTCCTGTCAGCCAAAACCCGGCCGGGTTGCATCCAGCCTCCGGCTGAAACGTGGCGACGCGCGAAAGGTTCCATGGGCACGCGGGTAAGTCGGTGCCCCTCCCATCCTGCGGTTGCATGTTTCCGCGACTATTTTGGTCGGAACAACGGCATGGTCACGACGTTGTGAACCTGTAGCGCACGCCGCATCCGGCCTCCTCAGCGGAGGTTCAGTGAGGGCGCGGCGTGCATGAAATCACACAGAGGAGACCACTATGATCCGCACCCTTTTTGCCACCACCGCCCTCGCGACGCTGATCGCGACAGGTGCCTTTGCGCAGAGCGCGACGACCCCCGCGCCTGCCGCCGCACCGTCCGCCCAGGAGCCCGCCGCGACCGCACCGGTGCCGCGCGCCGACGGCAGCATCGTCACCAACATCATCGGCGAATCCGTCTATAACGGCACCGGGGACAATGCCGAGAACATCGGCAAGGTCAGCGACATCGTCTTCGACAAGGACGGCATGGCGAAATCCGTCGTCATCGGCGTCGGTGGTTTTCTGGGCGTCGGAACAAAGAATGTCGCTTTCGACTATGACAAGCTGCAGTGGGCCGAGAAGAACGGCGACCGCTGGTTGGTGGCCGAAACGACTAAGGACGAACTGACCGCGCAGCCTGAGTTTGACAGCAAGGCCTATGGGCCGGCGCCGGCCCCCACTTCGACCGACGCAGCGGCCCCGACGGCGCCCGCGGCGACTGATACTGCACAGAAGCCCGTCGACCTGAATACTGCGCAGGCCGAGCCGGTGAAGCACGCCGACGGCAATCTCGCCACCAACATCATCGGCGAAAACGTCTATAATGGCACCGCCGATGATGCGCAGAAGATCGGCGACGTCAACGACATCGTGCTGACCAAGGAGGGCAAGGCCGAATCGCTGGTCATCGGCGTTGGTGGGTTCCTCGGTATGGGCGAAAAGAACGTGACCTACGATTTCAGCAAGGCCAAGTGGGCCGAGAAGAACGGTGACCGCTGGCTGGTGGCGGAAACGACCAAGGAAGAGCTGCAGGCGCAGCCGGACTTCAACCGCAAGGCCTATGATCCGGTGCCGGCGACAACGGCATCCAACGAGCCGGCCGCAACCGCGCCGGCCGCTAACACCGCTCCTGCCGCCGCCCCGGCCGACAAGACAGCCGAGGCGCCAGCGACTGATGCCACGGCCCCCGATCAGACCCAGACGGCTGCCATCGACAAGTCGACGCTGACCGCGATGCCTGTCGGCGAGATCAGGGCCGATGACCTCAAGGGCACCAATGTCTACGGTGCCAATGATGCCAAGGTCGGCGAGATTGGCGACGTCGTGCTGACGCCGGACAAAAAGACCGACGCGGTGATCATCAATGTCGGCGGCTTCCTTGGCATCGGCTCGAAGGAAGTGGCGGTCGGCATGGATAATTTGAAATTCATGACCGACAAGGACGGCAACAAGTATCTCTACACCACCTTCACCAAGGAACAGCTCGAGGCCCAGCCCGCTTATGACAAGGGCAGCTACGCCGAGAAGCGTGACCAGCAGCGGATGATCTTGAGGTAGGCAGTACGCAGTAGGCAGTAGGCAGTAGGCAGTAGGCAGTAGGCAGTAGGCAGTAGGCAGTAGGCAGTAGGCAGTAGGCAGTAGGCAGTAGGCAAGCCCTATTCCCTACTGCCTATTCTATTGCTGACATGTCCAACCACCCCATTTTCCGTCAGTTCCGCCAGCGCCAGTGACTGGTCGAGATGCTCGGCCCGCCAGGCGAGCAGCCGCTCGGCGAATTCCAGTCGGGTGGCCAGATGCGCGGGGCTGGTGGCGAGGTTGGCCAGTTCGCCAGGGTCGGTCTCGACGTTGAAAAGCAGAGGCGGCAAGCCGCCGCCAAAATGCACGTATTTGAATTTTTGAGTGCGGATCACGGCGAGGTTGCACTGGCGCGAGGCAATGCCGAAATGCTGCTCGGCTTCGCCGCCTGCGATCGAGCGAAAATCGAACTCCCAATGCGCGGCATCGCGCCAGGCGGCGGGGGTTCCGCCACTCAGGAAGGGTTTCAGCGAGCATCCGTCGAGATGCTGTTCGGGAGGTTCGCCGAGCAGGTCGATGAGGGTCGGAAAAATGTCCACTGCTTCGGTGAAGCGATCGACATTGGCGCCGGCAGCCTTGCGGTGGCGCGGGTCGCGGATGATCAGCGGGATGTGGTAGCTGCCGTCGAAATAGCCGCCCTTGCCCAGCATGAAATGGTCGCCCATCATCTCGGCGTGGTCGGAGGTGAGAACGATAACGGTGTCGTCCCATGCGCCTGATGCCTTGACCGCTTGCCAGACGCGGCCGAGCTGTGCGTCGACTTCCGAGATCATGCCGTAATAGATTGCCCGGATGCGGCGGAAGTCATCCTCGCTCCAGTCATGCACCTTGCCTGCGGAGCCGGGGCGGAACTTCGCGCGTTTCTGCCGGCTGAGATCATAGGCGAGATAGGGATGGCTTTGAGCTTCGGCCCGCCAGCTCTCCGCCCGGTGAAAGGCCGGGCCGCCCGCCGGATCATACAGTGTGTTGTAGGGCTCCGGTACGATGAAGGGCGGATGCGGGCTGATGAAAGAGAGATGCGCGAACCATGGCTTGGCCTGCTCCTGCTCGCCCAGCCAACGGACGAATTCACCGGCAAGGAAGGCCGTCGGCGTCTGGTCTTTCGAATAGATTGGCGGTGCTTCGGTCACCGCCTCGTCCGTCTCGTCGACGGGACGATGGATGTTTGGAAATCCGGCGCCTGCATCGATACCCTGCTGCCTGAGCCAGGACAGCCACTGCTTCTGATGCTCCGGCAGCAGCTGGCGCGGCGTGAATCCGGGCAACACGCCCTCATAGGTGCGCAGCCGTGGATCGCCTGGTGCAAGCCGGCGCGGGTCGAGCGACACGTCGGTGTAGCCGAACAGGGTTGGGTCATACCCAAAGGACCGCGCATACAGAGCGATGTTGCCATGGCGGTCGTCAAGCGGCGAGCCGTTGCGGCAGACGCGGTTGTTCATCTGATAAAGGCCGGTGTATAGGCAGGCACGTGCCGGCGAGCAGGGTGCTGCGCCACCATAGTGGCGCTTGAACAGCACACCCTCGGCAGCCAGCGCGTCGGCGTTCGGCGTCTTCACCACGGGATGGCCGGCAGCCGACAGGCAATCACCGCGCCACTGATCGCATGTGATCAGGAGAACGTTCGGGCGCCTGGCTTTTCCTGTCACGCACGATACCTTTCGCTGGATGGTCTAGTGCCTTTCATGGACCTGATTTCCAGCAAAGGCGCAAGACCGCCCGCACTCGTCGATTGGTGAACAAAAATCGTCCGGTTGTTCACTTTTACAGCACAGTCCATTCTGTGTTTACCGCCTTTGCCTAAGTCGGTCGTGTCCTCATATTGGCGTGGACAGCGGCAAGGGCCGCACAAACACCAGGGAAGGAGCAAGACAGTGCTCGACCAGATCAAGGGCCTGCATCACGTCACTTCGATGGCTGGGGATGCTCGGCGCAACAATGATTTCTTCACTCATAAGCTCGGCCTGCGCCGGGTCAAGAAAACCGTCAATTTCGACGCACCCGACGTCTACCACCTTTATTATGGCGACGAGACCGGCACGCCCGGTTCGGTGATGACCTATTTTCCGTTTCCCAACATCGGCAAAGGCCGGCACGGTGTCGGCGAAGTCGGCACCACGGCCTACTCGGTGCCGCAAGGCACGCTCGCCTATTGGGAAAAGCGGTTCGCCGAGCAAGGCGTGACCGGCGTCTCGGGCGAGGAGAGTTTTGGTGAAAAGCGGCTTAGCTTTGCAGGGCCTGACGGCGACAGCTTCGCCCTGGTCGAGGACAAGGCTGACAGCCGCGCGCCCTGGGTGAAGGGCGGCGTTTCTTCCGACGAGGCGATTCGCGGTTTTCACTCGGTTTCGCTTAGGCTGAAGGATGGCGGCGCCACCGAGGAGCTGTTGAAGTTCATGGGCTACGAGGAAGTCGACAAATCAGGCAATGTCAGGCGGCTTGCCGTGAAGAACGGCAATGGCGCCGATGTCGTCGATATCGAATCGCTGCCGACGGCGGCCTTCGCCGATCTCGGCGCCGGTTCGGTCCATCATGTCGCCTTCGCCGTCGAGAACCGCGCCAAGCAGCTCGAAGTGCGCAAGGCGTTGATCGACAGTGGCTATGGGGTGACGCCGGTGATCGACCGCGACTATTTCTGGGCGATCTATTTCCGCACGCCGGGTGGCGTGTTGTTCGAAGTCGCGACCAATGAGCCGGGGTTCGATCGCGATGAGGATACCGCTCATCTCGGCGAGGCGCTGAAGCTGCCGGCGCAGCATCAGCATCTCAGACCCTATCTCGAACAGCATCTGCAGAAGCTGGAAGGCTGAGGCCATGAGCAAGGACGCTTACATCCACAAGGTGCTGCCAGGTTCGCCGGGCGGCCCCCTGCTTTTCGTCTTCCACGGCACCGGCGGCGACGAGAGCCAACTCATCTCGCTGGGGCGCGATCTCGCGCCCCGGGCCACCATCATCTCGCCGCGCGGCGATGTGTCCGAACATGGTGCCTCGCGCTTTTTCCGCCGCACCGGCGAAGGTGTCTATGACATGGACGACTTGGCGCGGGCGACGGACAAGATGGCGGGCTTCGTCAAGGCGCATGTCGAGGCGGCAAAGCCTTCGGCGGTGCTCGGCCTCGGCTATTCCAACGGCGCCAACATCCTGGCCTCGATGGTGTTCGCCGCGCCATCACAGTTCGACGCCACGGCGCTGATGCATCCGCTGATCCCGTTCGAGCCGCAGGTCAAGGGCAGCCTCGCTGGTCGCCACATCCTGCTGACCGCGGGCAAGCGCGATCCGATCTGCCCGCCGAACCTGACGACGCGGCTCGAAGCCTATTTGCGCGCCGACGGCGCCGATGTCACAGTGGAGTGGCACGAAGGCGGGCACGAGGTGCGGCCAAATGAAATCGAGGCGGCGCGGCGGCTCTTCGCCGGTGTCGCTCAAGGAGTGTAGACATGCCCGACCAATTGCCCGAGATCGAACTCGAAGACCGTGGCTCCAAGGGTCGCTATGTCCTGCGCGGCCCCGGCGGCGCCGAGGCCGAGATGACGTTCACCAAGATCGGCGAACACCAGATCATCATCGACCATACCGAAGTGCCGGACGCGTTTCGCGGCCAGGGTGCCGGGCTTCGCCTCGTCACCCGCGCTGTCGAGGATGCGCGTGCGGCAGGCAAGAAGATCATCCCGCTGTGTCCGTTCGCCAATGCCCAGTTCCGCCGGCATCCGCAATGGGCCGACGTGCTGAAGCATTAGGGGTGCAGGCACTTCATTGAAAGGCAGCAGCGGGGTGATAAGGGGGCCGTCCCCGCTGCCGGTTGGGTTTGTTATTTGCCGCGACCGGATATCTTGCCTAGATATGACATACTGCCGTGCCGACAAACGAACTGAATGATCCCCCGATGACCGAAATAGACCTCGTCCCCGTCTTCGACGGCCACAATGATACGCTGCTCAGGCTGTATCAGTCGAAAGACGCGGACGCCGAAAAGCTCTTCATCGAAGGGAAATCGGGCGGCCATATCGATCTGCCGCGCGCCAAGGCCGGCGGCTTTGCCGGCGGCATGTTCGCCATCTTTCCGCCGCCGGTCGAAAAAGCCAGGCGCAGCGCCGTGCCTTCGGCGCCGAGCGACAGCGAGCCGCTGCCGCCGGAGGTGCCGCGCACCGATGCGCTCAACTCGACGATCGCGATGGCGTCGATCCTGTTCCGGCTGGAACGTGCCGGCGCGCTGGCGGTCTGCCGCACCGCCGCCGACATCCGCAACGCCATGGCCAAAGGCACGATCGCCGCGGTGTTCCACATCGAAGGCGTCGAGGCGATCGATCCCGAACTCACCATGCTCGATGTGCTGCATGCCGCCGGCCTGCGCTCGCTCGGTATCGTCTGGAGCCGGCCGAACGCCTTCGGCCACGGCGTTCCATTCCGCTTTCCCTCCTCGCCCGATACCGGGCCTGGCCTGACCGATGCCGGCAAGGCACTGGTCAAGGCCTGCAACGAACTCAAGATCATGATCGACCTCTCGCATCTCAACGAGAAGGGCTTTCGCGATGTGGTTGGCCTCAGCGATGCGCCACTCGTTGCCACGCATTCCAACGTGCATGCGATCTGCGGCCACTCGCGAAATCTGACCGATTGGCAGCTCGGCGCAATCCGCGAGTCGGGCGGCATGGTCGGGCTGAATTTCGCTACCGGCTTCCTGCGCGAGGACGGCCGCATGAATGCCGACACCAGCCTCGACATCATGGTCCGCCATGTCGATTCCCTGCTGCAGGCGCTGGGCGAGGACGGCGTCGGTCTCGGCTCCGATTTCGACGGCGCCATGATCCCGGCCGTCATCGGCGACGTCGCCGGCCTGCCGAAGCTGATCGATGCGCTGGCTGCGCGTGGCTTCGGCCATGCGCTGATCGAGAAGATCGCCTATCGCAATTGGCTCAACATGCTTGAGCGGACGATCGGCTGAGCCGACGCTACTTGTCGTAACCCATGCGTTTCAGCCAATCCTTGCCGATGCCGCGGTCGCGGATGATCGGCAAGGGGTCTTCCGAATCGAGCCTTGCGCAGATGCGGTAGACCTCGAGCGTCTCGGCGCTCATCTCGTCGCGCTTGTAGAAGAACATGGCGGCGGCATAGCGCGTGCGTCCGGACCATTTCTCGCCGAGCGGGGCGTTGACCAGCTCCCACTGCTCGGCGACCTCCCCGTCTTCCTGCTGCTTGTCCGCTTCGTCCGGCATGGTCAGAAATCCGCCGGCGGATTTGCGGTGCGGCGGTCGAGCTTGATGAAGGGCCGCGCCACCACCTTGGCCCGCTTCATCAGCTTTTGATACTGCAGCTCGCGCATGGCGTAGATCTCGACCCATAGGTCTTCCACAACAGTATCACCATACGGTCGTTCCAGCGAGGCGATGGCGATGTTGCGCTTGGCCATCGGCGACCACATGGCGGCGCTGACCAGGCCGACCTCCTGATGCTTCTTGTGGTAGACGATGGCGTGTTCGGCCGGAATGTTGCCTTCGATCTCCAGCCCGACCAGCACATGGCGCAGCTTGCGTTTGGCACGCGCTTCGAGAATGGCGCGGCGGCCGTTGAAATGGCCTTTTTCGAGGTCGATCATGAAGCCGAGGCCGATCTCGTCGGGCCTGCGCAAGCGGTCGGCGCGGATGGCATGTTCGGCGGTGGTGAAGTCCCCATTGGCGACGATCAGCCCGGCCTCGAGCCGGGCGCGGTTGAGCGCGGTGTAGCCGATGGCGCGGATGCCGCGCAAATCACCCGCCGCCATCAGCCGATCCCACAGGCTCAGCGCCTTGTCGGCCGGCACGAACAGTTCGTAGCCGAGATCGCCGGTGAAGCCGGTGCGCGAGATTGTGACTGTTGCGCCATCGTGCTGGAAATCGGCAAGGTCAAAGACTTTGAGCTTCTCGATGCCCGCGAAGCCGGCATCGCGCAGCACGGCGAAGGCGGTGGGTCCTTGCAGGGCCAGCCCGGCGACGGCCTCGGTTTCTTCCGAGACGGTGACATCGAAGCCAATGGCGCTGTCGAGCAGCCACGGCAGATGCCGCTCCTGCGAACACAGGCGGAACCGTGTCGGCGAGAGCCGGAACAGCGTGCCGTCGTCGAGAACAAACCCCTCATCGTCACACCACGCCGTATAGTGAACGCGGCCGGGTTTGAGTTTCGTCACGTCGCGCAAGGTGACCCGGTCGAGGAAGGCTTCGGCATCCGGCCCCTCGATCCGATACTTGGTCATCGGCGAGATGTCGAACAAAGCCGCCTGGCTGCGGATGGCGAAATATTCCAGCTCCTCGTCCCGCAGCGAATGCGGAGCGCGATAGCCGGACCAATTGTACCAGTCCTGGGTCTTCGCCAGTGCGTCGATGCGCGGCTGGAACGGTGTGCCGAGGCGCAGCGTGCGGAAATGGGATTGCGCGGCGATGCGGGGGGCAACTGCCGAATCGGCTGTCTTTGCAACGGGCTTCTTCCTGGTCGCCTGGGCCATGGCCTATCCCTTCATCGCAATGATGCGTCGTGCGGCGTTGAGGCCGGGAGCGCCGGAGACACCACCGCCTGGATGCGAGCCGGCGCCGGCCAGGAACAGGCCGTCGAGCGGTGTGTCGTAGCCCGACCAGCCCGAGACAGGCCGCGAGATCAGCATCTGGTCGGCCTGCAGTTCGCCGTGGTGCCAGTGGCCGCCCGGCATGCGGTAGCGCGTCTCGATATCGGCCGGAGTCAGCAGCTCGGCATGGACGACGCTCGTGCCGATGCCGGGCGCGTAAGCCTCGAGCTGCGTCATGACCGCCTTGAGGAATTTCGGCTTGCCGGCGGCCCAGCCTTCCTTCAAGGCATAGGGCGCGTACTGCACCACCGCCGACAGCACACAGGCGCCGGAAGGGGCGAGCGACGGATCGGCGAGGCTGGGCAGCGTGATCTCCATCACCGGCTCGGGCGAAAACTCACCATACTTGCTTGGGTTGAAGGCGCGCTCGACATGATCGGGCGAGGGCGCGATGACCAGCCGGCCCCTGTGTCCGGCGGCATCGGCACCGGTGAAGTGCGGCGGCCGGTCGAGCGCCAGATTGAGCTTCGCGGCATCGCCCTTCATGCGGATGTTTTTCACCTTGCGGACAAAACCGGTGTCGATTGCGCGTGGCCCGACAAGGTGGAGGAAGGTTGTTGCCGGGTTGATGGCGGAGACGACAGTCCTGGCGCGCAACTCCTCGCCGGTGTCGAGCGTGACGCCGACGGCGCGGCCTTTCTCGACGAGGATCTTTGCCACGGCGACCGATGTGCGGATGGTGGCACCTGCCTTCTCCGCCGAGGCGCGAATGGCCGCGACGATGGCGCCCATTCCCCCATCTGGCAGAACCTGTGCACCGGCGGCACCGCCGGTTTCGCCGGCCAGACGGTAGTAGAGGCCGAGCAGCGAGGTCGGCGAGCGCGGGCCGAGATGGCTGCCGAGCGTCGCATCGAAAGCGAGCAGGCCTTTCAGCCTGTCATCCCCGAGCTGCTCATCGAGCAGGTCGGTGACATTCATCAGCAGCACGCGCAGGAAATCGCGCATGTCTTCCTTGCCGAATTTTTTCAAGGCCAGCGCGGTCTGGCCGAGGGACGCCGTCTCGAGCAGCGACATGCCGGCGAGATCGGGCGGCCGTCGAGAGAGGAAGGGTTTCAGGATGCCGGCATAGCGCAGCAGCTGGGCGCGCAAGTCCTTCCAGGCGGATTGCTCGGACGCACTGGCGCCGGTCAATACCTGACCATAGGCCCCATGCAGCATAAGCGCTGGGCCGTCCTTGGACAGGGCAACCGACGGCAGGAAGTCCGCGCGGGCAAACTGCAGCCCGTGCTTTTCCAACTCCAGCGTCTTCACCACATCGGGATGCAGGCGGTTCAGCAGATGTGCGACCGAGGAGGCGCGAAAACCCGGTGCGAATTCCTCGGTGCGCCCGGCGCCGCCGACTTCGCTGCCGGCTTCCAGAACCAGCACCTTGCGGCCGGCTTTGGCCAGCGTTGCGGCGGCGACGAGGCCGTTATGGCCACCGCCGATGACGATTACATCAAATGACGTCATGGGCCGGGCTCATATGCGAGGTGGATTTGGCGAGATCACGCAGGATTTCGGCGGCGGCATTGCGGCCGGGCGCGCCCATGACGCCGCCGCCAGGATGGGTCGAGGAGCCGCACATATAGAGGCCGCCTACCGGCGAGCTGTATTGCGCGTAGCCCGGCACCGGGCGGTTGAACAGAAGCTGGTCGAAGGTCAGTTCGCCCTGGAAGATATTGCCTTCGGTGAGGCCGACCTCGGCTTCGATCTCGCGCGGCGTGCGCACCTCCATGTGCACGATGCGGTCGCGGAAGCCTGGCGAGTAGTCTGATATCTGCGCGATCACGCTTTCGGCGAAGCCGTCGCGGTCGGCATCGGTCCAGTCTCGGCCGTTCACCTTGGGCGGTGCGTATTGCACGAAGCAGCTCATGAAGTGCTTGCCCGGCGGCGCCATGGTCGGGTCGAGCGTCGTCGGGATGACCATGTCGAGGAACGGGTCGGCCGACCAGCGCCCGGCCTTCCAGTCGTCATAGGCGCGTTCCATGCGTTCCATCGAATCGGTGAAGTGCATGTCGCCGCGATAGACCGGCGAATCCTTTGGCAGTGCCGGGAATTCCGGCAGCGAATCGAGCGCGATGTTGACCTTGCCGGAGGAACCTCGGATCTTGAAGTTCTTGACCCGGCGCAGAAAAATGTCGGGCAACTCCTTCTCCTCGACCAGCTTCAGGAAGGTGCGCTTCACGTCGGCGTTGGAGACGACGAGCTTGCCGTAAACCTCCTCGCCACCGGCCAGCACCACGCCCTTGGCCTTGCCTCGGTTCACCAGCACGTGGTCGACCTCGGCGCCGGTGCGGATGGTACCGCCAGAGGACTTGAACGACGCGGCCAGCGCCTTGGTGACGGCGCCCATGCCGCCGCGGGCATAGCCCCAGGCGCCGACCGAACCGTCGACCTCGCCCATGTAATGGTGCAAGAGCACGTAGGCCGTGCCAGGCGACATCGGCCCGAGCGCGGTGCCGATTATACCGGACAGAGCGAAGTTCGCCTTGATGACATCGGTCTCGAAATACTCGTCGAGGAACTCCGAGATCGACATCGTCCAGAAGCGCAGCGTCAGCGCCATCTCTTCCGCCGACAGGCCGGCGAACTTCTTGCCGAGGTAAAGAAGCTCGCCGAGGTCGCGCGGCTTGAGGCTGGTCGGGTCGGGGGCGGTGCGCATCAGCAGCGGCTGGATGAAGCGGCACTGCCGCGTCACGTCGCGGGCGTAGCGGTCATAGGCCTCGGCATCGCGTTTGGAGAAGCGCGCGAATTCGCGCCGGTGCGCATCGTGGTCGCGGTAGTTGGCAAGGTAATCGCCGTCGCGGGTGAACACCGCGCCGCCTTCGTAGGAAATGACCTGCAGGCCGAAGCGGGGCAGTTCGAGGTCGCGCATGATTTCCGGGCGGAACAGCGAGCAGACATAGGAGCAGTTGGAATAGAGGAAGCCAGGCGTCAGCTCGCGGCTGGTGGCAGCACCCCCCACCCAGTCGTTCTTCTCCACCACCAGCACGTCGAGGCCCGCGCGCTGGAGATAGCAGGCGTTGACCAGGCCATTATGGCCGCCGCCGATGACGATCGCGTCCCAAGCTTTCATTGTGGCCAAGTCTTCCCTCTCTTGCTCGATTCCAAGGGAAGGCACTGCGCGGTTTTCCCAAGGGGAAACCGCCCGGACTTTCCCGGGAATTGCTTAGGCGACCCGCTGTTCATTTTTGCGTGATCTGTTCCCGAATGAGCTGAATTTGGCACGGCATCGGCCATTCTGTCCAGTCATACTGAATGAATGTTCAACAAATGATGTTGCGTTTTCCCTCACATGCGCTAGGCTTTGCCGGCGTTCGAAACGGGCATTCATCGATTGGGGATCGAGGGCTGATGATCGAGACGGCAGATGCCGAGCCGGAGTATGACGACACCGCCATCCGCTTTCTCGAGGCGCTGTGGGGCGATGGCTACCTGTCGCCGGGCGGGCCTGAGGAGGTCGACCGGGTGATCGAAGGGCTCTCGCTCGGGGGCAAGACGGTACTCGACATCGGCTGTGGCTCCGGCGGCGTCACCTTGCATCTGGTCGAACGCCATGGCGCCGCCCACGCCACGGGCTTCGACGTCGAGCAGCCGGTGATCGAGGCGGCCAGGCGGCGGGCCACCGGGCTCGGGCTCTCGGATCGGGCGGACTTCGTCCAGGCGCCACCCGGACCGCTGCCTTTCGCCGATCGCTCCTTCGACGTCGTCTTTTCCAAGGACGCGCTGCTGCATGTGCCCGACAAGGACGGCCTGTTCGCCGAGATCTTCCGCGTGCTGAAGCCGGGCGGTGTCTTTGCCGCCTCCAACTGGATGATTGGGCATGACGGCGAACCCTCGGCGGCGATGAAGACCTATGTCGCGGCGGAGGGACTGTCCTTCACCATGGCGTCGCCGGCGCGCTATGCAGAGGCTATGCGCCGGGCCGGCTTTGCCGACATCACCGTGCGCGACCGCAATCCCTGGTACCGTGGAGTGGCGCGCGGGGAGCTGGCGGGGCTCAAGGGACCGCTCTACGCCCGAGCCGCGGCAGCGGTCGGCGCGGCCTATGTCGACAAGAACATCAAGACCTGGGAGGCAATGCAGAAGGTGCTTGACAGTGGCGAGCACCGTCCCACTCATCTGCGCGGTTGGAGGCCGGTTGGATAGCCGGCAATGCTGGAGACCGTCACACCCATGAAGACTTCCGAGGCCAGGGACATTCTCACCGAGACGGTGCGAAAGGGCGATGCGGAAAAGCGCGGCCGCAAGGCTTCGAAGGAGGTCCGTCAGCTGCAGCTGATCGAGGCGACGATCGATTCCCTGGCCAAGCGCGGCTACGCCGAGACGACGATGGCCGATGTCGCTGATGGCGCGGGCCTCTCGCGTGGCATCGTCAACTTCCATTTCGAGAGCAAGGAAAAGCTGCTGATCGCGACGCTGCAGCACATGTATGACGAGTATTCGGCGCATTGGCGCGCCTCGTTGCAAAAGGCAGGCGACGATCCGGCGCGGCAGCTGCAGCAACTGGTTTGGGCCGACTTCGACCGCTCGATCTGCAACAAGCGCAAGCTCGCCGCCTGGCTGGCCTTCTGGGGCGAGGCCAAATCGCGGCCCACCTATCAGGCGCTGAGCAGTTCGCGCGATGCCTATTACCAGCAGGTCTTCATCGATCTCTGCACGACCCTCAAGGAGAGCGGCTCGTATACCTATGACCCGCCGGTGATGGCGCTGTCGCTGTCGGCCATGCTGGAGGGGCTGTGGCTGCGGCTGATGATGGGCACCGAGGATACGACGCGCGAAACAGCCTTGCAGGCGGCAAACGCCTTTTTGGCCGCCGCCTTCCCGAAGCACTACGGTTAGCAACAGCCGGCCGCCAAGACCGGCAAGACCAAAAGAGGATGGAACAGCATGAAGAGATTTAGCCGATGCCTGACATTGACATTGGCGCTGGGCGGCGCGCTTGCGGCTTCGGCGGCAGCGTTCGCCGTCGCCGCCGACAAGGACCTGATCGTGTTCGACTGGTCTGGTTACGAAGATCCGAGCTTCCACCCGAAATATGTCGAGAAGAATGGCGACTCACCAACCTTCGCCTTCTTCGGCGACGAGGATGAGGCGTTCGAGAAGGTGCGCTCCGGCTTCAAGGCCGATCTTGGCCATCCCTGCTCGCAGAGCGTGGTGAAATGGCGCGAGGCAGGGCTGTTGCAGCCGCTCGACACCTCGAAGATATCAGGCTGGAAGGATCTCAATCCCGGCATCATGGCGATGAAAAACCTCGCCACGACCGATGACGGCAAGGCGTGGTTCATGCCTTGGGACTGGGGCAACACCCAGCTCACCTACAACTCCTCCAAGATCGACGCCAAGGACGTTCAGTCGCTGAAGGCGTTCGCCGATCCGAAATTCAAGGGTCGCGTTTCGATCGGCGACAATGTCGACGACGCCTATGCGCTGGCGAGCCTTGCCATCGGCCTGAAGGACTGGACCAAGATGACGGACGACCAGTTCAAGCAGGCCTCCGACTTCCTGCGCCAGGTGCACAAGAACGTCCGCTCTTATTGGACCGACACTACCGACATCGTCCAACTGTTGAGCGGCGGCGAGGTCGATCTCGCCTGGGCCTGGAACGATGCGACTGTGCAGTCCGTCAAGGCAGGCGTGCCGATCAAGTCCGTGAAGGATACCAATGAAGGCATCTCGACCTGGGTCTGCGGCTATGTGCTGTTCAAGGACGCGCCCGGCAACATCGACAAGGCCTATGATTATCTGAACGCCGTCAACGATCCGGAGACCGCCAAGGTGCTGGTCAAGGACTGGGGCTACGGTCAGGCCAACGCCAAGGGCATGGCCGGCGTCGACCAGGCGATCCTGAAGGAAAAAGGCTATGACGACGTGCAGAAATTCGTCGACAAGACGCTGTTCCAGTCGCCGCTGCCGTCGGACCTCAAATTGAAGATGATCGCTGAATTCGAGAAGATCAAAGCCGGGTACTGAGCCCAAAAAGTTGAAGCCGGTCTTTTGTGACAAACGGGAGTCCGTTTTGTTCAGGGATCATGCTCAAACAAGGACTGTAACTCGCGTCTCGACCGCCCGTCCGCCGCTGTCATGGTGGGCGGGCGGGCCTCGCCAAAGCGGATGATTTCTCCTAACCTCACAGCGGCTTTTTTCGCGATGGGGGAGTCTTGCCATGACGCCGATGCTACGCCGCCTGGCCGTTGCCGCCGCATGCGTGATCGGCGCCGGCGCGGTCTATGCCTTTGCGGAAGGTGGCGGCGATCTCGTGGTGTTCGACTGGTCCGGTTACGAGGATCCGCTGCTGCATCCCGCCTACACCGCCAAACATGGTGCCGAGCCGACCTTCGCCTTCTTCGGCGACGAGGACGAAGCCTTCGAGAAGATGCGGGCGGGCTTCAAGACCGATATCGCGCATCCCTGTTCGCAAAGCGTGGCGAAATGGCGCGACGCGGGCCTGCTGCAGCCGCTCGACACTTCCCGGATCGCCGGCTGGAAGGATCTCAATCCCGGCATCATGGCGATGAAGAACCTCGCCACCACCGCTGACGGAAAGGCCTGGTTCATGCCGTTCGACTGGGGCAACACGGCATTGCTCTACCGCACCGACAATGTGACAGCCGTCGAGGCGAAGTCACTGCGGATCCTGGCCGACCCGAAATTCAAGGGGCGCATCACCATCGGCGACAATGTCGACGATGCCTATGCGCTGGCGAGCCTGGTCATCGGCCTCAAGGACTGGACCAAGATGACCGACGCGCAGTTCAAGGAGGCGTCCGATTTCCTGCGCCAGGTGCATAAGAACGTGCGTCTCTACTGGACCGACTCGAGCGACATCGACCAGGCTTTCTCCGGCAATGAGGTCGACCTTGCCTGGGGCTGGGGCCAGACACTGATCGCGATGAACGGGCAAGGCGTTCCCGTCGCCATGAACCGTGATACCAAGGAAGGCATGTCGACCTGGGTGTGCGGCTACGTGCTGATGAAGGACGCGCCGGGCAAGCTCGACCAGGCCTATGATTTCCTGAGCGCGGTCAACGCGCCCGATATTTCGAAATACATGGTCACGACGTTCGGCTACGGCCACGGCAACAGTGCCGGCATGGCTGCGATCGACCACAAGGCACTGGCCGAGCGCGGCTTCGACGACATCGACAAGTTCCTCGACAAGACGCTGTTCCAGCAGCCGGTCGCGCCGGAATTGAAGAAGCGCATGGTCGACGAATTCGAGAAGATCAAGGCAGGCTATTGACGAGCGAACTGGAAAGAACAGGCGTCGTCATCGTCGGTGCCGGCTTCACCGGCCTGTCGGCGGCGCTCGAGCTGAAGCGGGCCGGGATGGATTTCCTTATTCTGGAGGCGCGCGACCGCGTCGGCGGCCGTGTGGAAGCCGTGCGGAACGGGCTGGGCGAGCGCATCGACAGCGGCGGCCAGTTCCTGTGCGAAGATATGCCGGAAGTGATGGCACTTGCCAGGACACGCGGCAAGACATTGGTCGAAACCTATGTCGACGGCGATTTCATCGCCCATCCGTCGATGTCGGCTATACAGGCCGAACGAACCTATCACGGTGCGATGGCGATCCGTGAACGCATGAACGGGATCGAGCCGGACGACCCCTCGATAGAAGGCATGAGCGTCGCCACCTGGCTCGAACGCCAGCATGATGCCGCCGATGCCAAGACGGCTTTCCGGTCGATGATCGAAGGTCTGTGGTGCCTGCCGATGGACAGGGTGCCGCTCTGGTACCTGATCGACAATGACCGCCGCATCACCAACGAGGTGCCGGAGCTGCAGTATTTTCTGCATAAGACCATGCAGTCGCTGGCCGAGGATCTTTCTGGTGATCTCGGTGGCCGGGTGCGCCTGAATGAGCCGGTCACGCGCATCGAGCATGGTCGGCAAGGTGTCCTCGTCGTCTCGGCCAAGGGTGCAATCGAAGCGCGCCAAGTACTGGTCGCGCTGCCCCCGGCGACGGCCGCAAAGCTCGATTTCGCGCCCGCTTTGCCGTCAGCGCTGCGCGAGGCTCTTGGCGTCTGGGAAAGCGGCGCGGTGATCAAGATCCTGGTGCGCTATGCCAAGCCGTTCTGGCGCGAACGGGGCCTGTGCGGCATGGTGATGTGGCGCGACCTGCCGGGCCTGTTTGCCTGCGACGCCAGCAAGGATGCGGAACATGCCGCGCTCGTCGTCTTCATCGGGGGCCCGCTGGCGCTGCGCTGGCAGGGGCTGAGCGCGGCGGCTCTTCGCGCGGAAGTTACGGCCCGCTTGCAGGACTCCCTCGGGCCGGATGCCGGTGATATCATCGACTTCAGTTCGCGCGACTGGATACAGGACCGCTGGAGCGGTGGCGCCTACAGCGACCTCGTCGTCAACATGAAGGCAAGGAAGGCCGAGCGGACGATTGTTGCAGGTGCGCCGCCGGTGCATTTCGCCGCTTCGGAACTGTCGCCGTCATTCCCCGGCTATGTCGAAGGCGCGATCGTTGCGGGCCGCCTCGCGGCGCGCAAGGTTCTTGCCGATCTTCAGTCTCCCATCGCCACCAGCGCCTCCGGATCGTAGGCGAGGCGGATCGGGGTGCCGACGGGGATGTCGTCGGCGCCGAAATCGTTGGTCTCGGTCACCGACAGCGGTTTTTCCAGCCCCGGTATCTCGACGATCAGGTGGGTGATCTCGCCGAAATAATGGCGCTCGACCACCGTGCCGGCGACCTCGAATTTTGCCGTCGCGTTGTCCCACAGCACGCGCAGGCGCTCCGGCCGGATGCCCAGCGTGGCGGCGCCGCCATTGCGCACGAACGCCTTCGGCTTGTCGGTCTTGACGCGGCCGAAGCCGAGCGTGTCGACGGTCAGCGAGGCGCCGTTCTCCTCGACGATCTCGGCCTTGATGAAGTTCATGCCGCCGAGGAAGTCGGCGACCTGGCGGTTGACCGGGCGCTGGTAGATTTCCTTCGGCGAAGCGACCTGCGCGATCTTGCCGCCGAACATCACGGCTATGCGGTCGGACATGGCGAGCGCCTCGTATTGGTCGTGGGTGACCAGCACGAAAGTGATGCCGACGGCCTGCTGCAGGCGGCGCAGCTCAACCTGCATCTGCTCGCGCAATTTCTTGTCCAGTGCCGACAGAGGTTCGTCGAGCAAGAGCACCTTGGGCCGCATCACCAGCGCACGGGCGAGCGCCACGCGCTGGCGTTGGCCGCCGGACAACTCCGTGGCCAGCCGCTTGCCAAGCCCGGTCAGCGAAACCTGCGCCAGCGCCTCCTCGACGCGACGCTTCTCCTCGCCGCCCTGCAGTTTCAGGCGCTTCAGCCCATAGGCGACGTTCTGCTCGACATTGAGATGCGGGAAGATCGCATAGCTCTGGAACACCATGTTGGTCGGCCTGCGGTTGGCCGGAATGCCTTCCATCGGCTGGCCGCCGACCGCGATCGAACCGCTGGTCGGGTTGTCGAAGCCGGCGATCATCCGCAGCAAGGTGGTCTTGCCGCAGCCGGATGGCCCGAGCAGCGAGAAGAACTCGCCTTCCCTGATGGTCAGGGAGGCATCGTCCAGCGCCTTGAACGCTCCATAGCTGCGGGTGACGTCGCGGATCTCGATCATGGCTCGATCCGATTGGGCTCGGTCCGATTGCTGCCGGTCCGCTTGGGGGCGCTCGATCTGCAGCTGTTCAGGCATAGAGGCCTCCCTCGTTCTGGGTCCGTCTGGCCGCGCGGCGACGCAGGATTTCGGCGATTGTCATCAACAGGAAAGAGGCAACGAGAAGCAGTGTGCCCAACGCCAGCACGCCCGGCAGTTTCGAGGCGAAGCGCAACTGGCCCCAGATGTAGATCGGCAGCGTCGCTTCGGTGCCAGTCAGGAAGAAGGCGATGATGAACTCGTCCAGCGAGATGGTGAAGCAGACGAGCAGGCTGGAGATGATCGCCGGCGCCACCATCGGCAGCGTCACCCGGCGGAAGGTGCCGAAGGCGCTTTCGCCGAGATCGGCGGAGGCCTCCTCCAGGCTGCGATCGAAGCCCTCGAAGCCGGAGGTCAGCACGGTCATCGAATAGGGAATGCAGACCAGCACGTGGCCGAGCACGACGGTGAACAGCGAGAGGCTCAAGCCCAGCTGCAACATCACCAGAAGCATCGAGATGGCGACGATCACCTCGGGCAGCACCAGCGGCGCCATGATCAGGCCATGTATGGTGCGGCGGCCGGGATAGCGATAGCGGGTGATCGAACGGGCGGCGAGGATGCCGAGCACGGTGGCGAGAACCGACGCGCTGACGCCGACTTTCAGGCTGTTCCAGGCGGCGTCGAGCAAAGCCGGCGTGTGCGGCAGGTCCGCATACCATTGCAGGGTAAAGCCGGTGAGCGGGAATTTCGGCGTCGGGGCCGTGTTGATCGAGAAGATCGGCAGGAAGATGACCGGCAGGTAGAGGAAAACGATGTAGAGGAACGCATAGACGGATAGCCAGCCGCCCGACAGGAAACGCCGCGCCCTCATCGTGCCAGCCTCTGCAGTGCGCGGATGATCAGCACGGTGGCGCCGGCCATCAGGGTGACGATCAGCATGGTGGTGACGGAAAGGGCGGCACCCAGTGGCCAGTTGGCCGCCTTGCCGAACTGCGCCTGGATGGCGTTGGCGATCATGACACCGTCCTTGCCGCCGACGAGCTTCGGCGTGACATAATCGCCCACAGTCGGGATCATGACGATCAGCGCCGCCGAGATGACGCCCGGCGCCGACAACGGCAAGGTCACGCGCAGGAATGAGCGCAAGGGGCCATCGCCGAGATCCGTGGCTGCCTCGACCAGCGTGCGGTCGACCTTTTCCAGCGAGACGAAGATCGGCAGGATGGCGAAGGCCGCCCAGGCATGGGTGAGAGTGATGATGACGGCGCTCGAATTGTAGAGCAGGGCGGTCGATGGCTCGTCGATGATGCCGAGGCCCATCAGGCCGGAATTCAAGACGCCATTGTAGCCGAGGATAACCTTCCACGACATGACGCGCAGGAGGTAGCTGGTCCAGAACGGGATGGTAATGAGAAACAGCCACAGGCTCTTGTGACGGCCGCCATGGAAGGAAATGAAGTAGGCGATCGGGTAGGCCAGGATGACGGTGAACAGGCTGACCGTCAGCGAGATGTAGAGCGAGCGCCACAACAAATCGCGGTAGATCGGCTCGGTGAGCGCGACGCGGTAATTTTCCAGCGTGAAGGTGCGGTCGATGGTCAGGTAATGCTGCGTCCAGAAGGAGTGGGCGATGACCACCAGGATTGGCAGGACCAGAAGGATGAGCGCATAGAGAAAGGTCGGGCTGATCAGAGCGAAGCCCTGTACGGGCTCCGATTGCAGAAGGGCATTTCGTCTTGCCCGCGTCATGCGCAGCGGGGGCGACCCCTCCGCGGCCGCCGTCATGGCCAGACTCCGGGGGGCCAGACTCCGAGGAGCCGGACTCCGGGACGCCAGACTCCGCGAGGCAGGGCTGCGGGCGTGATTTCGATTGCTGGCCTGGACTGTTCCGCCATGCGCATCCCATTGTGCTGACGCCGGCTGTTTGTTCCCAATTATCCTTGGAACGCGATCGGCCGCAAAACCGGTGACCACTTTTGCTGGTCGCGTTCCTAGCTTGCCGGCCTTCTTTCATCTTGCGCGCATCCGTGGATTGAAATCAAGCGTTAATTCTGAGATATTGATTGAACGGACATTCAAAATTAGGTGAGGAAAGCCTCCGTTTCCGGGGTTTTCTCCGAATTTGAAGTTCAGGGAAAAATCGACAGAGATGTGGAGACGACAATGGCTGCGGTGAGGGACCTGAAGGTGACCGAGATGGCGGCGCCCGGCGGCGGCGATGCCATCGAACTGGGCAAGCGCCATCTCATCCAGCCCTGGCCCTATGCCGGATCCGTCGGTGCCGAGGCACGCGCGCTGATCGGCGAAGGCGACGGCATCTACATCACCGACAACACCGGCAAGCGGCTGATCGATGGGCCTGCCGGCATGTGGTGCGTCAATGTCGGCCACCGCCGCGAGGAACTGGCCAAGGTCATGTACGACCAGGCGATGGCGCTGTCCTACAACACGCCCTGGTACACGATGAACGCGCCGTCGGCGGAACTTGCCATGCGCATCGCCGGCCATGCGCCGGGCGATCTCAGCCATGTCTTCTACACCACCGGCGGCTCTTCGGCGGTGGAGACAGCGCTGCGCTTCATGCAGTTCTACAACAATGTACGCGGCCGGCCCGAAAAGAAGCTGATCCTGAGCCGAGGCGGCGCCTATCACGGCTCGACCTATCTGTCGGCCTCGCTCAATGGCCGCCCGCGCGACCGCGACTGGATGGACGGCGCCGACGAACTGGTGATCAAACTGTCCTCGCCAGATCCGTTCCGTCGTCCGCACGGCACGAGCCTTGCTGCCTTCACTGATTTCCTCGTCGACCAGTTCCGCGACACGGTTGCCCGTGTCGGCGCCGACAAGATTGGGGCTTTTGTCGGCGAGCCGGTGCAGGCATCGGGAGGCGTAGTGATCCCGCCCGACGGCTATCTCAAGCGCATCCGCGAGATCTGCCGCGACAACGACATCCTCTATGTCTCCGACGAGGTCGTGACGGGCTTCGGCCGGCTTGGCCATGTCTTCGCCTCGGGCGACGTGTTCGGCATCGATCCCGACATGATCACCTTCGCCAAGGGCGTCACCTCGGGCTATTTCCCGCTCGGCGGCGTCATCATCTCGGAACGGCTGCTGGAAGAGTTGCGCCGCTCGAACCATCCCGATGCAATGTTCGGCCATGGCCTGACCTACACCAGCCACCCCGTCGGCTGCGCCGTGGCGCTGAAAAATCTCGATCTGCTGGAAGAAGAGGTGCTTGCCCACACCCAGGCCGTCGCGCCCTATTTCCAGGCGCGACTGAAGACCTTGGAAGACCTGCCGCTGGTCGGCGAGGTGCGCGGCGCGGGGCTGATGGCCTGCGTCGAATGCGTCGCCGACCGCGAAAGCAAGGACCCGCTGCAGCTCGACAAGGATGTCGGCAAACGCATCGACGCCCATTGCCACCAACTCGGCCTGCTGGTGCGTCCCCTGATCAACATGTGCGTGATGTCGCCGCCGCTGATCATCACGCGCGAGCAGATCGACGACATGGTCGGCATCCTGCGCGAGGGCATTTCACGCACGATGGATGATCTGCGGAAGGAAGGCGTCTGGCGGGGGTGACTAGCTAATCTCCCCCCTTGTGGGGGAAATGCCCGGCAGGGCAGAGGGGGGCGCTGTCTCGCCGGCCTCTTAGATTTATCGCAGCAATGCATTTTCGTCAGTTGTGGATGATCGTAGGGGACGAAGGTCGCGTTCCTTCACGCCCCCCTCTTTCCTGCCGGACATCTCCCCCTCGAGGGCAGGGCTATCGCATATGAACGATGGCCTGGATGAGATAGTCATCATTCCAGGCGCATTTTTTGATGCGGTGGCTGATGGGGACTTTGTCGATGTCGGCGGCCTGAAGGATATTTCTGGCGATGCGGTTTAGGAGCGCGATGTTGGCAGGGGCGTTGTCCTTGCGGGCACGGCTGAGGTCCTCGCGCAGGTGAACGTCAAGCATCCAGTGCAGTGCGTTTTCGATCTGCCAATGCGCTCTGGTGAGGTCGATCGCCTGCTG
>NZ_AXAE01000021.1:0-2500 GCF_000472705.1 Mesorhizobium erdmanii USDA 3471
GGATGGCCTACAGATAGGTATATTGCTCACCAAATGAAAGGGCCGCTTGCGCGGCCCGAGATCCCTTGGCGGGCCTTGTCGTACAGAGAAGATTTCATCACATCGACCCAAAAATCGGCTTCGATTTTGGAAAGTACGATGTGACACATAAAACGTGCGTTTGGCAGACCTGGCAGCGACCTACTCTCCCGCGTCTTGAGACGAAGTACCATCAGCGCTGGAGCGTTTCACGGCCGAGTTCGGAATGGGATCGGGTGCAGCCGCTCCGCCATAACCACCAGGTCGGCAAAACGCACGTTGTTCGAGAAGCTGGGTTAGGGATTAGGCAGTAGGCAATAGTGAGCAGAGATGCTGCTCACTATCGGCTGTGCTGTTTGCCCGTCTTTCCGTGCCAAGGCGACATCTACAGTTGGCTTTCGGGCGTAAGCCCGCAAGCGCGACTGCGCGTCGCCGGTTTTCCGGCGCCCTCGCTTAAGCTTTGGCCCGTCAGGGCCGCTCATGCGTGAGCGCTGGCAAGACCATTTGACTTCGTCAAATGGGCATAAGGAATGAGAACGATCAAGCCGATCGAACTATTAGTACCGGTAAGCTTCAAGCGTTGCCGCTCTTCCACACCCGGCCTATCAACGTGGTCGTCTTCCACGGTTCTCAGGGAATACTCGTTTTAAGGTGGGTTTCCCGCTTAGATGCCTTCAGCGGTTATCCCGTCCGGATATAGCTACCCTGCTATGCGGCTGGCGCCACAACAGGTCCACCAGAGATCCGTCCATCCCGGTCCTCTCGTACTAGGGACAGATCCTTTCAATATTCCTACACCCACGGCAGATAGGGACCGAACTGTCTCACGACGTTCTGAACCCAACTCACGTACCGCTTTAAATGGCGAACAGCCATACCCTTGGGACCTGCTCCAGCCCCAGGATGCGATGAGTCGACATCGAGGTGCCAAACAACCCCGTCGATATGGACTCTTGGGGGTCATCAGCCTGTTATCCCCGGCGTACCTTTTATCCGTTGAGCGATGGCCCTTCCACGCGGGACCACCGGATCACTATGACCGACTTTCGTCTCTGCTCGACTTGTCAGTCTCGCAGTCAGGCAGGCTTATGCCATTGCACTCAGCGAACGATTTCCGACCGTTCTGAGCCCACCATCGCGCGCCTCCGTTACTCTTTAGGAGGCGACCGCCCCAGTCAAACTACCCACCATACATTGTCCCGGACCCGGATAACGGGCCGCGGTTAGACATCCATAGTAATAAGGGTGGTATTTCAAGGGTGGCTCCACCTGAGCTGGCGCCCAGGTTTCAAAGCCTACCACCTATCCTACACATGCCACTACGAATGCCAATGTAAAGCTATAGTAAAGGTGCACGGGGTCTTTCCGTCTAACCGCAGGAACCCCGCATCTTCACGGGGAATTCAATTTCACTGAGTCTATGCTGGAGACAGCGGGGAAGTCGTTACGCCATTCGTGCAGGTCGGAACTTACCCGACAAGGAATTTCGCTACCTTAGGACCGTTATAGTTACGGCCGCCGTTTACTGGGGCTTCGATTCAGAGCTTGCACCCCTCCTCTTAACCTTCCAGCACCGGGCAGGCGTCAGACCCTATACGTCGTCTTGCGACTTCGCAGAGCCCTGTGTTTTTGATAAACAGTCGCTACCCCCTGGTCTGTGCCACCCTCCTCTGCTTGCGCAGAAAAGGGTCACGCTTCTTCCGAAGTTACGCGTGCAATTTGCCGAGTTCCTTCAGCATAGTTCTCTCAAGCGCCTTGGTATACTCTACCAGACCACCAGTGTCGGTTTCGGGTACGGTTTATAAGGAGGAGCTATTTCCTGGAACCACGCAGCAGCCCGTTCAATCCGATAAGATTGGACTACCTCAATGATCCGTCACTACCTCCAAGCCCACGAATATTAACGTGGTTCCCATCGACTACGCGTTTCCGCCTCGTCTTAGGGGCCGGCTAACCCTGCTCAGATTAGCTTTAAGCAGGAACCCTTGGTCTTTCGGCGGGGGAGTCTCTCACTCCCCTTACGTTACTCATGTCAGCATTCGCACTTCTGATACCTCCACCACCCCTCACGGGTATGGCTTCATCAGCTTACAGAACGCTCCGCTACCGCTCGTGATTGCTCACGAACCCTAAGCTTCGGTGTATGGCTTTAGCCCCGTTACATTTTCGGCGCAAAGACCCTTATTTAGACCAGTGAGCTGTTACGCTTTCTTTAAATGATGGCTGCTTCTAAGCCAACATCCTGGTTGTTTTGGGATCCTCACATCCTTTCCCACTTAGCCATAACTTGGGGACCTTAGCTGTAGGTCAGGGTTGTTTCCCTTTTCACGACGGACGTTAGCACCCGCCGTGTGTCTGCCGACTAGTACTCCCAGGTATTCGGAGTTTGGTTAGGTTTGGTAATCCGGTGAGGACCCCTAGCCCATCCAGTGCTCTACCCCCTGGGGTATTCGGTCGACGCTCTACCTAAATAGATTTCGCG
>NZ_AXAE01000021.1:7500-161346 GCF_000472705.1 Mesorhizobium erdmanii USDA 3471
GCGCACCAGCGTCTACGACAAGACCACGCATATCGTCACCATCGCGCTGGACGACCGCGGCCAATATGTGCCCGCGCAGGAGCCGGACCCGAATCCCGAACTTTTGACGGCGTTCGACGATTCGTCGGCACCCGTCGTGGTGCGTGGCAACCTGCCCAATGTCTATGACGGCATCTACCGCACCGCCTATTCCTACGGCATGTCCAAGGCGATGACCCAGCGGCTGATCAAGCTCTTGGCCTCCGATGTCGACTTCCAATCCCGCCTCAATCCGGCCGATCGCCTCGAAGTGCTGTTCTCGCAGCCCGATGGCGACGACCAGACCTCGGACGATTCCGAGCTTCTGTACGTCTCGGCGACCTTCGGCGGCACGACGCGCAACTTCTACCGCTTCCAGATGCAAGATGGCAGCTCGGACTATTTCGACGAGAACGGTTCGAGCGCCCAGCAATTCCTGCTGCGCAACCCCTTGCCCAACGGCAGGTTCACCTCCGGGTTTGGCGCTCGAAAGCATCCGATCCTGGGCTATGTCCGCATGCACACCGGCACGGACTGGGCGGCCCCCATCGGCACCCCGATCATTGCCGCCGGCAACGGCGTCATCGAAAAAGCCGGCTGGGCCGGGGGCTACGGCAAACAGATAATGATCCGCCATGCCAATGGCTACGAGACATCCTATAACCATCAGAGCGCATTCGCCAAAGGCATTGCCGTCGGCGTGCGCGTCCGCCAAGGCCAGGTTATCGGTTACCTCGGTCAAACGGGCCTCTCCACCGGACCGCATCTTCACTACGAGCTAATCGTAAACGGCACCAAGGTTGATTCGATGCGTGTCCGCCTGCCGGTCGGCAAGGTGCTGAAAGGCGACGACCTCGTTGCCTTCAAGCGCGAACGCGAGCGCATCGACGATCTGCTGAAGCAGGAAGATGGCAACTCGCTGAAGGTCGCCAGCGCCAAGATCGACGGCTGAACCTCTACCGATCCGGCAGGGGCGAATCAATTTCTCGGCGACGCCGCCAGGGCAGTGCCTGACCCGGAACGGTCATCCAGGCGATGATCGCTGCAAGCAGGCAGAGCACGGCGGTCGTCAAAGATACGGCCGAAAAAGCCATGTCGCTGGCAGCAAGCCGCGTTGCTTCAAGTTCGGGCGGCAGGCCTGTCGATACAGGTTCGCCAAAACCCGGAATGCCCGGCCTGATGCTGGTGTCGAGCATCCTTGAATAGACCCAGGTGGCAAGCGATCCCATTGCCGCCACCGCGATCAGGCCGCCAATACGCGAGACGGCATTGTTGATGCCGGAGGCGGCCCCCGTATCCTTGTCTTCCACCGCCGTCATGATCGCCGTCGACAGTGGTGAGACGACCAGGGCCATGCCGAGCCCCATCAACGCCATCAGCGGAAATGTTCCGGTCCAGAAATGGTGGATGCCGCCATGGCTGAGCAGGGCAAGTCCGGCGAAGGCGAAAGCCACGACCAGGCTCCCGCACGAAATCGGGAAACGCGGCCCGATCCGGTCTGACAATTGGCCGACCGGTCCTGACAGGAGCGCGATCGATGCCGACAGCGGCAGGAAGATGAAGCCGACCTCGGCCGTGCTCAATCCCCAGCCTGCAATCAGCAGCATCGGCAGATAGAACAGATTGGCCGACAGCGCGAAATAGAGGAAGAAAGTCGCCACATTGGCGCCAGCGAAAGCCCCGATACGAAACAGGCTGAGGTCGATCATCGGCTCGCGCCGCCGTTGCTCGAACAGGATGAAGACGACAAGCAGCACGGCGCCGGCGGCGATGCTCGGCCCCGCCATGTGGCCCTCGCCGCTGGAACTCATCGAAGTCAGCCCATAGGCGAGCGCGCCGAAGGCCAGCGTCGCCAACGCCCCACCGCCAAGATCTAGGCTGCGTTTTTCCGTCGGCGCATCGGCCGGGACCTTGAAGAGCAGGAGATAGATGGAGATCAGGCCAAGCGGCAAGTTGACGGCAAAGATCGCCCGCCAGATACCACCGCCGAAAGCTGAAAGTACCAAACCGCCGAGCACGGGGCCAAGCGCGGTGGTCAGTGCCGAGGCGGCGGCCCAGATGCCGATCGCCCGGCCGCGTTCTTTTTTCGGATAGGCCTTGGCGATGATGGCGAGGCTGCCCGGCACCATGATCGCCGCGCCTATGCCCTGAAGTGCGCGAAACGCGATCAGGACGACAGCATTCGGCGCCAGCGCACAGGCGAGCGAGGCTGCGACGAACAGCATAATGCCGGCCACGAAGGCGCGGCGCAGCCCGAACCGGTCGCCAGCGGCGCCTCCGGCGAGGATCAGCGCCGACAGCGTCAGCGCATAGCCATTGGAAATCCACTGCGCCTCGGCAAGACTGGCGCCGAGATCGATCCGGATCGCCGGCATGGCGATGGCCAGGATGGACCCATCGATAAAGCCGAGCGCCGAGGCCAGGATCGCCGCGATCAACACGTAACGTCGCTGCGATTGCGAACAGAACGTCCCGTTGGTCGCGGTCATGGGAACTGCGGCTTCGCCAGAGGATTGCATGAGCTTGCTTAGACCGTTGGCATACGCCCAACAACAAGCCAGCAAGTCGATCTCGTTAAAACCAGATAGAACTGGCCACAAGGTCAGGGTCGCGCCGGCTCGTTGGTCGTGCAGCTGGTCTATGCCGCTGCACTGCGCGGCTCATTGCTGCGCAACGTCATCGGCTGAAGGTCCGCCAACGAATTCCACGGTAACGCCTGGCGAGACCAGCTTGGCCAGTTCGCGCGCGTCCCAGTTGGTCAGGCGCACGCAGCCATGGCTTTCGGTCTTGCCGATCTTCGACGGCTCGGGCGTTCCGTGGATGCCGTAGGTCGGCTTGTCCAAGGCGATCCAGACCGATCCGACAGGTCCGTTGGGGCCTGGCGGAATGGTCAGAATCTTGTCGTTCTGGCCCTGCTTGAAGTTGATGTTGGGGTTGTAGGTGTAATTCGGGTCGAGCGCGATGCGTGACACGGCGTGGATGCCGGTGGGCGACGGTGTATCGGCCGAGCCGATGGTTGCGGGATAGGCCGCGACCAACTTGCCGCCCGCATCGTAGGCGTACACTTCCTTCTTGGTCTTGTCGGCGACGATGCGCGCTACCGGCGTCGACACCAGCTTGCCGAAATTGGCGACCTTGATGATCGTGCCGGGGCTGTTGAAGTCGAGGCCCTTGTTGATCGACTTCAGATAGTTCTCATCCATGTGAAAGCGCTCCGCCAGCGCCTCGGTAACAGAGGTGTAGCACATGCAGTTGAGCTGCGCCTTCTGGCTGTAGTCTTCCGGGATCGAGGCGACATAGGGTCCGGCTGCGTCCTCGGCTGTGATCGTGTAGTTGGCAAAGGGGTCACCGCCGGACTGCGAAAGGGCCGCCTGGATGCCGGTCGAATCGGTCGACTTCAAATTGCTGCCCGTAATCTCATTGTAGGCGGCGAGCGCCTTGTCGACATTCGAGCCAAAGCGGCCGTCGATGACGCCGGGCGAAGCACCGCCCCGGTCGAGTAGCACCTGCAGTGCCGCGACATCTTGGCGTGCTCCCAGCGCCAGCGACGGATCGACCGTCGTCTTGCCGCCTAGCTTGGGCGGCAGGCCTGTCTGGTCGGAGGGCGCGGCCTGTTCCGCCGGGGCCGACGGCTGCATAGGGTCTATCGAGGCCTCGTTGAGCGGCTGACGCTTGATGCTGCCCGGCTTTGCCGGCGGCCGCGCATCGGGATAAGTATTGTCGTAAGTGCCGTCGTCCTGCGGCGCCGGCGGATAGGCGTCCACCGAATTGTCGCCATTGGCGTCATATTCGTCGGCCGGCGGCGGGATGACCCGGCCCTCCTCTTCCAGCTGCTTGCGACGGAACCGAGCCATGTCTTCCGGATCGTCGAGATAGTAGCGATCATCGCCGCTGGGGGCACGGCCCAACTCGCGCAGCCTTGTCTCGCGGCGCAGCGCGCGGCGGTCGAGCCGTGTTTGCGGCGGCTGGATGGCGATGACCTTGCCGGTATCGGCATCGACGATGACGCGGTTGCCGCGGGCGTCGTAGTAGATGTCCAGATTTCCATCCTGGGCAACGAGAATGCCGCCATTATCGGCAGCGCGGACAACCCTTGTCGCGTTGTCCTGTGTCGGCGAGGCAAGCGCGGCAAAAGGCACAAACCCGGTGGCAAGCGCCGTAAGGGCAAAGATCGTGCGGAACATCGTGGCCAAACTCTCCGGTCCGTAATTGCCGCCGTCCGGCATTATTGTCCAGCGAACCCATTCGCCAGCAAACCATTTACCCTACCATATGGTTCCAACATGAACCGGGCATGAAGATGGCGGTTTTCCGGCATGTCGACGAATAGCTAGTTTGCGGCGAACCCCAATTCCCTCCGCGCCTGCTTGGTCAGCTTCAGGGCGACAAGGCGATGGCTCTCGCGCAGATAGTCCTTCAGCGCGGCATCATCCATGCTCTGGCTTGTCCGACGCTGGATCCATTTCATCCCACGCGAGGCAAGGTAGGGCGCCGGCCGCAGCCCGGGCTGCTCCTTGAGCACATCATAGGCAATATCGGAACATTTGAAGGTGACGAAGAGCTGCTCGCCCTGGTCCCAGCCGCCGATCGCGAAAACCTTGGTCCCGACCTTCCAGACGTGGGCGCCGCCCCACTGCACGACGTGGTTTGTCGCGGCCAGCGAGGCGCAGAAGCTGTTGTAGTCGTCCGGCGTCATCCACCCCCCAACATTGCTGTGAAAACGCCGCGCGTCCGGGATGGACGCGCGGCATCCTTGTTTTTATGCATGTCGTTCACCCAAAACCGAGTTCAGTTTTGGGCGACATATATTGATCAGGCCGCAGCCTCGGTCGCGACGACCGTTGGCTTCGAGCGGAAGTTCAGCCGGTCGGAACCAGACGTGACCTTGACGGTCGAGCCATCGAGAATCTCGCCGAGCAGAATCTTCTCGGCCAGCGGATCCTGCAGTTCCTTCTGCATCACCCGCTTCAGCGGCCGCGCGCCATAGGCCGGGTCGTAACCCTTGGCCGCGAGCCACTCGATCGCCTCACGATCCAGCGACAGCGTGATCTTGCGATCGACAAGCAGGCTTTCCAGCCGCTTGAGCTGAATTTCGACGATGCGGTCCATGTCCTTGCGGCGCAGCCGGTGGAACAGGATCACCTCATCGACGCGGTTGAGGAACTCCGGCCGGAACGATGCCTTGACCACATTCATCACCTCGTCGCGCACGGCGTCGACATCCTGGTCCTCGCCGAGATTGACCAGATATTCGGCGCCGAGGTTCGACGTCATGATGATCAGCGTGTTGCGGAAATCGACCGTGCGGCCCTGCCCGTCGGTGAGCCGGCCGTCATCGAGCACCTGCAAGAGCACGTTGAAGACATCGGGATGTGCCTTCTCGATCTCGTCGAACAGCACGACCTGATAGGGCCGGCGCCGCACCGCTTCGGTCAGCGCGCCGCCCTCCTCATATCCGACATAGCCGGGAGGCGCGCCGATCAGCCGGGCGACCGAGTGCTTCTCCATGAATTCCGACATGTCGATGCGCACCATGGCGCTGTCGTCGTCGAACAGGAAGCTTGCCAGCGCCTTGGTCAGTTCGGTCTTGCCGACGCCCGTCGGCCCGAGGAAGATGAACGAGCCGATCGGCCGGTTCGGATCCTGCAGGCCGGCACGGGCGCGCCGCACCGCCTTCGAAACGGCCTGCACTGCCTCGCCCTGGCCGACGACGCGTTTGCCGATCTCGTCTTCCATGCGCAGCAACTTGTCGCGCTCCCCCTGCAGCATCTTGTCGACCGGAATGCCGGTCCAGCGCGAGACGATATGGGCGACGTGGTCGGGGGTGACCACTTCCTCGACCATGCCGGCCTTGCCATCCTGGGCCTCGGCTTCCTTGAGCTTCTTTTCCAGTTCCGGGATCTTGCCATAGGCAAGCTCGCCGGCGCGCTGGAACTCACCCTTGCGCTGGGCAATGGCCAGTTCGTTGCGCGCCTCGTCGAGCTGCTTCTTCAGATCGGCGGCGAGCCCGAGCTTCTGCTTCTCGGCCTGCCATTTCGAAGTGATCTCCGCCGATTCCTCTTCGAGGCCGACAAGTTCTTTCTCGAGCCGTGCGAGCCGGTCCTTCGAGGCATCATCCGTCTCGACCTTCAGCGCCTCGCGCTCGATCTTGAGCTGCATGATGCGGCGGTCGATCTCGTCTAGCGCCTCGGGCTTGGAATCGACCTGCATCCTGAGCCGCGACGCGGCTTCGTCGACCAGGTCGATCGCCTTGTCTGGCAGGAAACGGTCGGCGATGTAGCGGTTGGACAGCGCCGCCGCCGCCACCAGCGCCGAATCCGAGATACGCACCTTGTGGTGCTGCTCGTACTTTTCCTTCAGGCCGCGCAGGATCGAGACCGTATCCTCCACCGTCGGCTCGTCGACGAAGACGGGCTGGAAGCGGCGGGCAAGGGCGGGATCCTTCTCGACATGTTTTCTGTACTCATCAAGCGTGGTCGCGCCGACGCAGTGCAGTTCGCCGCGCGCAAGCGCCGGCTTCAACAGGTTCGACGCATCCATTGCACCATCCGCCTTGCCGGCACCGACCAGCGTGTGCATCTCGTCGATGAACAGGATGATGTTGCCGTTGGCCGAGGTGACTTCCGAGAGCACGGCCTTCAGCCGCTCCTCGAATTCGCCGCGATATTTGGCGCCGGCGATCAGCGCGCCCATGTCGAGCGCCATCAGCTGCTTGTCCTTCAGCGATTCCGGCACGTCGCCATTGACGATGCGCAGCGCCAAGCCTTCGGCTATCGCCGTCTTGCCGACTCCGGGCTCGCCGATGAGCACCGGATTGTTCTTGGTGCGGCGCGACAGCACCTGGATGGTACGGCGAATCTCGTCGTCGCGGCCGATGACCGGATCGAGCTTGCCGGCGCGGGCGTCGGCCGTGAGGTCACGCGCGTACTTCTTCAGCGCGTCATAGCCCTGCTCGGCGCTCGCCGAATCGGCGGTGCGGCCCTTGCGGACATCATTGATGACCTGATTCAGCGCCTGTGCGGTGACACCTGCCTTGGCTAGGATATCGGCGGTCTTTGCCGACTTCTCCATGGTGAGTGCCTGCAACAGCCGCTCGACGGTGACGAAGCTGTCGCCGGCCTTCTTGGCCAGTTCCTCGGCGGTCGAGAACACCTTGGCCAACGGCTGTGCCAGATAGAGCTGGCCATTACCGCCCTCCACCTTCGGCATCGCCTCGAGGGCGGTCTCGATACCGAGCTTGACGTCGCGGACGTTGCCGCCGGCGCGTTCGATCAGCGACGCGGCAAGGCCCTCATCATCGTCGACGAGCACCTTCAAAATATGTTCGGGTGTGAATTGCTGGTGATTGCGGGAGAGCGCCATCGTCTGCGCGGACTGGATGAAGCCGCGCACGCGCTCGGAGTATTTCTCAAGGTTCATATCTGTCTCCTTCCGTCACCGGCCCGCTTTGCGGCACCGGATCAGATTGCGGTGACGGACCCGCCCGTTCGAGCCGGATCCTGTTCAGCCGAGATATGGTGCATGGACCATTCCGTCTCAAGACGCCTTGATATCGGTCAATGCATAATATTGCACGTCAGCCCAAACGGAAACGGCGGAGATTTCTCCCCGCCGTTCAACGCCTTGAAATGCTGTTCGATCAGTTGTCGATGTCGACAATCACCGGCTCCGCATTGCCGCTGTCGGCCGGGGTCGCTGCCACCTCGCCGGCATTCGCATTGTCGTTACCGCCGTCGACCTGGTCAATATTGGCGCGCGGACGGCGCGGACGCCGGGGGCGACGGGCAGCACCGCTCTCGGCAGCCGCCTCGTTAAGCTCGGCCTGGGCGGCAAGAGCCGCCGGCGAAAAACCCCCGAACAGCGGAGCCGGCTCGGCCGCCGCAACGGTCTCGACCGGCGTACCGGGCTCGCCCTGTAACTCTGCCTGTACCGGGGCCTCGCTGCGCTGCTGCTGGCCGCCTTGTTCCGCGGAAGAACCGTAGTCGCGCTGGCCGTTCTGGCCATAGCCGCCATTGGGACGGCGATCGCGGTGGCGCCCGCCATTGTTGTCGCGGCCGCCATTGTTGCGCCCATTATTGTCGCGCCCGCCACTGTCGCGCCCGCCACTGTCGCGATTGTCGCGACCGTTTTCGCGGTTGAGTGCAACCTCGGCCGGCATGCCTTCGATCACCGGCTGCGGCCCGGCGCCATGGTTGATCACCGGAATTTGTGGGTCGGAAACGGTGTTGCCGCTGTTGCCCGCCCCGCTGTTGCCGGCATTGTCGAAATCGTCGCGATCCTCATCGCCGTCATCGTCGAAATCGTCGCGATTCTGCTGCGTGTTCTGGATCGGCATCTGCGCCTGCGCGGCTGCTATGATGCGATTGTAGTGTTCGGCGTGCTGGAGATAGTTCTCCGCCATCACCCGGTCGCCGGAGCTTTGCGCGTCACGGGCCAGAGTGGCGTATTTTTCGGCGATCTGCTGAGCCGATCCGCGGATCTTCACGTCCGGGCCGTTGCTCTCGTAGTTGCGCGTCAGGGGATTCGGGCCCTTGCGGTTGTTGTTGTTATTATTGTTGTTGCCACCGCCGCCGCCATTGTTGTTGCGACCGCGCATGCGCCTGTTCTGCTGTTGTGGCCTCATTCGACTCTCTTCATCTTGAAATTTTCGAAAACTCGTCACGAACGGAGGCGCTCATGCAGCCAGCCGTTTCGTTTCTTCACCGGCGTTCGCCCGCATCAATTGCGTTGGCGCCACGTGCCATCCTGTTCCGGTTACATCACTTGCCGGACGATTCCCGCACGAAGCTTGGGCGTCGTTTGCGCAAGAAGGCAGCTATTTCCAAGGAGGACCGAATCGCTAAGAGCACTGCCTGCTTCGTCTCATCCGGTTGAGGCGACCCTAGCCGCATTCCCCGGTATTGCCAAGCGGTTTTTTCGCACTGCGTCAAGGCTTATCCCCTTTGAAAGACAAGAACCCTATCGTTTCCGCCGAGATCACGCATGGCAACGGCCGATGCGTAACCAGCCGCCTTGAATATATCCGTAACCTCATTGCGTTGCGTGTAGCCGATCTCGACCGCAATCCTGCTTTCGGCTTCTAGAAACCAGGCCGCCTCGGCGGCAATGATCCTGTAGGGGGTCAACCCATCCACGCCGCCATCCAAGGCTAGACGCGGGTCGAAATCGCGGACCTCGTCCTGCAGATTTCCAATGTCTCGTGAAGGTATATAGGGAGGGTTTGCGGCAATTACATGGTATCGGCCGGAAACTTTTTCGAACCAGTCCGACCGGACGGTCGTGAACCTGCCGCCGAGCCCAAGCTGTACGGCATTATGGGCCGCCGTAGCCAGCGCGCCGGTGGAAATATCGACACCGGTGGCGGTGGCGGCTGGCACCGCACTCAGCAAGGCCAGGGCGATGGCACCCGTCCCGGTGCCGAGATCAAGGATACGGCATACGCCCTCCCGCACGGCGGTTGCCTTGACGAAGGGCAGGATCGCCTCGACCAGCGTCTCGGTGTCCGGCCGCGGTTCCAGCGTTTCTGGCGACAGCGACAGGCGCAGACCGTAGAATTCGCGATAGCCGAGGATGCGATGCACCGGCTCGCCGCCGGCTCGCCGTGTCAGGGCGGCTTCGATGGCGGCGATGGCGTTCCTGTCGATCTCGCGTCCGGGCTCGGCGATGGCCTGCGTGCGGGTCGTCCCGGAAAAATGTTCGAAGATCAGCCGGGCATCGAGCTCCGGATCATCGACAGCTGCCGCCACAAGCCTGGCCCGCGCCTCCCGCAGCAGAAGCCCCAGCGTGTCGGGCAGCTTGTCAGCCATCCAGGCCGATATCGGCCAGCAGTTTCGACTGATGATCGGCGACCAATGCGTCGATAACTTCGTCGAGTTCGCCCATCATCACCCGGTCGAGCTTGTAAAGCGTCAGGTTGATGCGGTGGTCGGTGACGCGGCCCTGCGGGAAATTGTAGGTGCGGATGCGCTCCGAGCGATCGCCCGAACCGACCTGGGACTTGCGTGATTCGGAACGTTCCTCATCCGCCTTGCTGCGCTCCAGATCATAGAGCCGGGCGCGCAGGATCTGCATCGCCTTCGCCCGGTTCTGGTGCTGTGACTTCTCCGCCTGCACCACCATGATGCCGGTCGGCAAATGGGTGATACGGACGGCCGAATCGGTGGTGTTGACATGCTGACCGCCGGAGCCGGAGGCGCGCATCGTGTCGATGCGGATGTCTTCGGCCCGGATCTCGATATCGACCTCTTCGGCCTCCGGCAGCACGGCGACGGTCGCCGCGGACGTGTGGATGCGCCCGCTCGCCTCGGTCGCCGGCACGCGTTGCACCCGATGCACGCCGGATTCGAATTTCAGATGGGCAAAGACCCCCCTGCCGGAAATAGTGGCGATGATTTCCTTGAAACCGCCGGCATCGCCGTCACTGGCCGACACTGTCTCGAACCGCCAGCCGCGTCCGGCGGCATAGCGCTCATACATGCGAAACAGGTCGCCGGCGAAAAGCGCGGCCTCATCGCCGCCGGTACCGGCGCGGATTTCGAGGATGGCGTTCTTGTCGTCGGCGGCATCCCTGGGCAGAAGCAGAACCTGGATGTCCTTCTGCAGCGCTTCGATACGCTCCTCCACACCGGGCAGATCCGCCTCGGCGAGCGCCCGCATCTCGGCATCGGTACCCTTGTCGGCAAGCATCGCCTCGAGGTCGGCCTGCTCATGCTCGGCCGAGCGCAATTCCCGAACCTTGCCCACCATGTCCTGCAGCTCGGCATATTCCGATGCCATTTTCACATAGGCATCCGGCGCCGGGCCGGCCGACATCTGCGCTTCGAGCATCTCGAAACGCTTGACGACTTGATCCATACGATCGCGGGGCAAATTGACCATGACGGGGGCGCTACAACGGGATCGAGCGGTCGTCGGCGAAGGCCTGGAGCAGCGCCCGCATCGGCAGCCCCTGCGCCGGCGCCATCAGGTTGTCGTCGAAAAACGCCGTCAGCTCATCCAGAGGCAGTTCCGTCAGCATCGCCTTGACCGGTCCGATCGAGGCCGGCGACATCGAGATCGAGCGGAAGCCAAGACCGATCAGCGCCATGGCCGAGATCGGCTTGCCGGCGAGTTCGCCGCACAGCGTCACCGGTGTGTGGTTGCGCGCGCCGGCATCAGCGATCTGCTTGAGAACGCGCAGGAACGGCGCCGACAGCGTGTCGAAGCGGTTGGCCAGCTGCGTGTTGCCGCGATCGACCGCCATGACGAACTGGAACAGATCGTTCGAACCGACCGAAACGAAATCGACCGCCTTCATCAACTCGTCGAGCTGGAACAGCAGCGACGGCACTTCCAGCATGGCGCCGAGCTTGAGGCTGGTCGGCAGATGATGGGCAAAGCGCGACAGATGCCGCACCTCGCGGTCGATGATCTCTCGCGCTTGCGCAATCTCGCCGAGCTCGGTCACCATCGGCAGCATCAGCTTGAGCTCGCGCCCGCCGCTGGCCTTCAGCAGGGCGCGGATCTGGGTGCGCAGCAGCCCCGGCCGGTCGAGCGTCAGCCGGATCGCCCGCCAGCCGAGCGCCGGGTTCTCTTCCTGGATGGCGCCCTTGAAATAGGGCAGCACCTTGTCGCCGCCGATGTCGATGGTGCGGAAGGTGACCGGTTTGCCGCGCGCCGCCTCGAGCACGTCGCGGTAGAGTTTTTCCTGCGCCTCGGCGCGCGGAAAGGTCGAGGCGACCATGAACTGCAGTTCGGTGCGGAACAGGCCGATGCCGGCTGCACCAGCCTCGGCAAGCTGCGGCAGGTCGACGGCAAGCCCGGCATTCATCAGGAGGTCGACCTGAACGCCGTCCCGGGTCATCGACGGCTTCTTGCGCAGCTCGCGGTAGACCTCTTGCCGGCGGGCACGGAACCGTACCTTTTCGGCATAGGCGGCTTCGAGATCCGACTGCGGCCGCAGATGGATCGTGCCTTCCTCGCCGTCGACGATGATGGCATCGCCGTTTTCCGCCATGGAAACGGCGCCCTTCATCTGGCCGGCGACCGGAATGCCCATGGCGCGCGCGACGATGACGACGTGGCTGGTGGCCGCACCGTCCTCGAGTACCAGTCCGCGCAATTTGTCCCGGGGATAATCGAGCAGTTCGGCCGCGCCCATCGAGCGGGCGACGATGATGGCATCCTTCGGCAGCGAGGCCGCGACGTCCTCCGGCCCGCGCCCCATCAGCTGGCGTAGCAGCCGGTTGGCGAGGTCGTCGAAATCGCTCATCCGCTCGCGCAGATAGGGATCGGTCATGTGCAGCATGCGGGCGCGCATGTCGCTCTGCACCTTTTCCACCGCGGCCTCTGCGGTCAGGCCGTTGCGGATTGCCTCTTCAAGGCGCCGCACCCAGCCACGGTCGTTGGCGAACATGCGGTAGGCTTCCAGCACCTGGCGATGCTCGCCCTCGAAGGCGACGTCGCGGCGCTCCAGCATGTCGTCGATCGAGAGTCGGAGCGAACCGAGCGAGCCATCGAGGCGACGCACCTCCTCCTCGCTGTCCTCATTGAACAGATTGGTGACGACGATGCGCGGCTCGTGCAGCACGACATGGCCAAGCCCGACACCATCGTTGAACGACAGGCCGGTGAAGCTGACGGGCCGGCGCAGGTCGAGTTCGAGGCCCGGCCGGGTCAGCCGCGCCAGATCGCCTGTTGCGATCATCTCGGCGATGACCATCGCCGTGGTCTCCAGTGCCTCGACCTCGTCGTCGCGGTAATGGCGCATGGTCTTGTTCTGCACGACCAGGACGCCCAGCGTGCGCCCTGCTCTGAGCACCGGCACGCCAAGGAAGGAATTGTAGATCTCCTCCCCGGTCTCCGGCAGATAGGCGAAAGCCGGATGTTCCTGCGCGTTGGACAGGTTGAGCGGCCGCGCGCTAGCGGCGATCGTGCCGACAAGGCCTTGTCCCAGCCGCAGCTGCGCCAAGTGGACGGCGTTCGGGTTCAGACCTTCGGTGGCGTAGAGTTCGAGCACTGAATCGGCGCGCAGCACATAGAGCGAGCACACTTCGGCGACCATGTTGGAGGCGATGTCGCGCACGATCCGGTCAAGCCGCTCCTGCGGCTCCAGCGGCTCTTGCATGAGCTCGCGGAGCCGTTTCAGCAAAACGCGCGGGCCACTGGCCTGGTCACGCATCGCGGCTTCTTCTCCAATGAACACTTGCCGGCGCAGTTTCCGCCGCTGCCGGCACGCGCGCAACAACTGATTCAGTCTTGCTACTGCTTATCCAGACCGTAGACGGAATGCAAAGTGCGAACTGCCAGTTCGGTGTACGGACCGTCGATCAGTATCGAAATCTTGATCTCGGAGGTGGTGATGGCGCGAATGTTGATCGCCTTGTCGGCCAGCGCTTTGAAGGCGGTCGCCGCGACACCGGCATGGCTCCTCATGCCGATGCCGATGACCGAAACCTTCGACATGCCGGCTTCGGACTGCACGACATCGTAGCCGACATCCGCCTTGATGCGCTGGAGCACGGCCAACGCCTTGTCGACGTCACCGGACGGCACGGTGAAGGTCATATCGGTGAGCTTGCCGTCCTCGGAGATATTCTGGACGATCATGTCGACATTGATGTTGGCCTCGGCCAGCGGACCGAAGATGCCGGCGGCGACGCCAGGGCGATCGCCGACGCGGCGCAGCGAAATCTGCGCCTCGTCTTTGGCGTAGGCAATTCCGGTGACGACCTGCTGTTCCACGATCTCTTCCTCGTCGCAAATGAGCGTTCCCGGAGGATTGAGCAAATCCCCCATTCCGGGCGCGTCGGGATCGTCGAAGGACGACCGCACGAAGGTACGCACCCTGTGCACCATGGCAAGCTCGACCGAACGCACCTGCAAAACCTTGGCGCCGAGCGAAGCCATTTCAAGCATTTCCTCGAACGAGATCTTGGCCAGCCGCCGCGCCTTCGGCTCGATGCGCGGATCGGTTGTGTAGACCCCGTCGACGTCGGTGTAGATGTCGCAGCGATCGGCCTTGACCGCCGCGGCGATGGCCACCGCACTTGTGTCCGAGCCGCCGCGACCGAGCGTGGCGATGCGATTGTCGGGGCCGATGCCCTGGAAGCCGGCGATGACGGCCACCTGACCCTCGCCGAAGCGCTTGATCAGGAATGCGCCGTCAATGTCGAGGATACGCGCCGCGCCATGCGCATTGTCGGTCTTGATCGGGATCTGCCAGCCCTGCCAGGAGCGGGCATGCACGCCCATGTTCTGCAAGGTGATCGCCAGCAGGCCGGCGGTGACCTGTTCGCCCGAAGCGACGACCGCGTCATATTCGCGTGCGTCGTGCATCGGCGAGGCCTCGCGCGTCCAGGCGACCAGTTCGTTGGTCTTGCCGGCCATCGCCGAAACCACCACCGCCACCTCATGGCCGGCGTCGACCTCGCGTTTGACGTGACGCGCCACATTGCGGATGCGGGCGATGTCGGCGACGGAGGTCCCGCCGAATTTCATCACGATACGCGCCATGGAAGCGAAATGCCTTTGACTGAAGCCACTCCCTGCCAAGAACCGGGAGCCGAAAGCGGAGGAAAGCGCCCGGCTGACGCCGGCCGCTGAATGCGCGGCCTCCTTAGCCAAATGCTTTCGGTTTCGCAAGGCTGGCGGCAATATGCCGGCTTCAACAAGATGGCATATTGCCTTGGCGGACGGCGCCGCTTACCAAATGCTGCCCGCGGGGGAATTGCTTTTGGTCCGGCATAACAGATGATTGCTCGTCTTCGGCGCGCCATGCGATTGCAATCGCTGCCGCTTGTCGTCGGTTTCGCCGTGCTGGCCCTGATCGTCGGCACCCGCGCCCTGCTGGTCGAAGGACAGCGGGCCAACCGTGCCGCCGCTCGCGAGACGATCGAGTATCAGGAACAGCTTTCCGGGCTGCTTTCATTGGCGCAGGATGCCGAGGCCGGCCAGCGCGGCTACCTGCTGACCGGCGAGACACCCTACCTCGAGCCGTACCAGAAGGCTGTCGATGCGATCCCGGGGCAACTAGCCCGCATCGACGCCATGACGCCACCCAATGATCAGCTTGCCCCACAGATCAGCCACATCAAGGACGCACTTTCCCAAAAGCAGGCCGAATTGTCCGAAACGATCGCGCTCTACGACAAGGGCGATGCGACGAAGGCGCTGGAACTCGTCCGAGGCGGCCAGGGCAAGGCGGCCATGGACGAGATCCGTGCCAGCATGGACACGATCCGGCGCATCGGCGCCGCCGACATCGCCGCGCGCGACGAACACACGGACAAGGTCGAGGCCTGGCTGCGCATCGCTTCGCTGGCGGCGCTTATCGCGATCTTCCTGCTCGGCGCCTACACGATCCGCCAATCCCGCCGTCGCTTTCGCGAGGTCGCCGCGGCCCAGGAAGAGCTGATGCGCAAGAACATCGAGCTCGGCAGCGAGATCGACACGCGTGAAAAGGCCGAATCCCAGATCCGCCAGATGCAGAAAATGGAGGCGGTCGGGCAACTGACCGGCGGCATCGCCCACGATTTCAACAACATGCTGGCGGTCATCCTCAGTGCCATGAACCTTGCCCAGCGCAAATTGAAGCGCGGCGAGAATGATATCGAGAAATTCATCGAGGCCGCGACGGACGCGGCCAGCCGTGCCGCCAATTTGACCTCGCGTCTGCTTGCCTTTTCCCGTCTGCAGCCGCTGGCGCCTCAGGTGGTCGACACCAACCGGCTCGTCACCGGCATGTCCGACCTTCTGCACCGGGCGCTCGGCGAAGGCATCCGCATCGAAACGGTGCTGGCGGGCGGCCTTTGGAAAACCCACGCCGATCCCAGCCAGATCGAGAACGCGATCCTCAACCTGGCCGTCAATGCCCGCGACGCCATGGACAATGAGGGCAAGCTGACCATCGAGACCGCCAACAGCCATCTCGACGAGGCCTATGCCGCGACGCATGCCGAAGTCACATCAGGCCAGTATGTGATGATCGCGGTGACCGACACCGGCACGGGCATGTCGCCCGACATCATCGCCAAGGCCTTCGAACCCTTCTTCACGACCAAGCCGGTTAACAAGGGCACGGGTCTTGGGCTGAGCCAGGTGTTCGGCTTCGTCAAGCAGTCGGGCGGTCACGTCAAGATCTACTCCGAACCGGGCCAAGGCACGACGATCCGGATCTATCTGCCCCGTTTCTTCGGCCCGGAGGAGCCGGCGACGTCAGCCGGACGTGGCAAGAGTACCGCCAACGTCACCGAGACGATCCTCGTCGTCGAGGACGACGCCCGCGTGCGGGCCGCCACCACGGACGCCATGCGCGAACTCGGCTACACGGTCATCCACGTCGAAAGCGGCGAGGAGGCGCTGCAGAAACTGGCCGCGACCCCTGACATCGCCCTGCTTTTCACCGACATCGTCATGCCGGTGATGAACGGCCGCAAGCTCGCCGAGGAAGCGGTGGCGCGCCAGCCTGGTCTGAAGGTCGTCTTCACCACCGGCTTCACCAGGAATGCCGTCGTCCACAACGGCGTGCTCGACCATGACGTGCACTTCCTGGCCAAGCCCTTCACCATCGAGCAGCTCGGGGCCAAGCTACGCGAAGCGCTTGACGTGAAATAGGCTGCGCGTTCAGGTCAGCCGGTCTCTTTGTCACCATGGAAAATTGTTGCCTTGACATTCCCTCCCCCACGCCCGACTTCCTAGCGTTCGAGGAGACCAATCCATGCCAGAAGCCCGACGATCGACGATCGATGCCGGAGAAGTGGAACGCTTTTCCGCCCTTGCCGCCGAGTGGTGGAACCCGAACGGCAAGTTCCGGCCGCTGCACAAATTCAATCCAGTCCGACTTTCCTATATCCGCGACCAGATAGCGACGCGCTTCGGCCGTGATCCACGCGCAGCGCGGCCTTTCGAAGGCCTGCGCATCCTCGACATCGGCTGCGGCGGCGGCCTGTTGTGCGAGCCGATGGCGCGACTTGGCGCCGACGTCGTGGGAGCGGATGCCTCGGAAACAAACATCGAAGTGGCAAAACTGCACGCGGCCGAAGGCAATGTGAGTATAGACTACCGCGCCACGACGGCCGAGGACCTCGCTGACGCCGGCGAGACATTCGACGTCATCCTCAACATGGAAGTGGTCGAGCATGTCGCCGACATCGACCTGTTCGTCGCTAAATGCGGGCAGATGGTCCGGCCCGGCGGCATCATGTTCGTGGCTACCATCAACCGCACGCTGAAGGCGCTCGGCCTGGCCATCATCGGCGCCGAATACGTGCTGCGCTGGCTGCCGCGCGGCACCCACCAGTTCGGCAAGCTGGTGCGCCCGGAAGAGCTTGAGAAGGCCCTCGGCGGCGCCGGCCTGACGATCATCGACCGCACCGGCGTCTCCTACAATCCGCTCGCCGATCGGTGGGCGCGATCGAAGGACATGGACGTCAACTACATGGTGCTGGCGGAAAAGGGCTCGGTCTGATCCTGTTGAGCTGTTCAGAAGTCGAGCAATCGACAGTTGCTACGCTTTCTGGTTTTGCGCCCTGGTGGTGATGAAGACGCCGGCGGTGATAATGACGGCGCCCGCCCAGGTCAGCAACTGATAGTGCTCGCCAAGGAAGATCGTGCCGGCAAAGAGCCCGACCGCGGCCGCCACATAGCCGATCTGGCTGAGATAGACCGGGCCGCCGACCGCCTGCAGCCGGAAGAAGAAGGCGAACATCGCCGACGCCGATGCGACTTGCGCGACGACGACCGTCGGCACGCCGCCGAGCGTCGCGAAGGCCTTGAGGCCGAACAGGGCAAGAATACCGGCAAAAAGCAGCGCCGCTGACGCCAGATGGCTGCCGACGGCAAGCTCGATCGGACCGGTGCTATCAGGCCAGTCGACGGTGCGGTAGATATTACCCGCGGCAAGGCTGACCGGGATCAGCAGCCCCATCACCACCCAGAACAGATTGGCCGGCTGGCCGGCCTCGCCGCGCGTCACCGCCACCATAATGGCGCCGACGAAGCCGACGGCGATGCCGATGACGCCCAGCATGTTGGGGCGCCGCACACGCAGCAGGATCGAGAACACCAGCGTGATGACTGGCGACAGCGTGAACATGATGCCCGTATAGCCGGCGCCAAGGTGCGGAATGGCCGAGAACATCAAGAGATTGGGGACGGCATAGGACACGGCGGCCGTGACGAAGAAATAGCGCAGCTTGTGTGCGGTGAGCCGGATCCGTTCGCCGCGTGCCAGGAGCACGCATAGAAGCACGCCGCCGGCGCCCAACGAGATGACGAAGGCCCAGACCATGGCTGGGACGCCGGCGGCCGTGGCCAGTTTGCCGAAGGGCAGCGTCAGGCCGAGCAGGCCGCCGGTGACGACCAGCAGGCCGAGCGCCGAATCCCAAAGATATTTCATCCGATGTCCCGTCACGCCATTCGAAATTGGAACTTGCGGCGCTTGGCCGGTTCTGTATCTTCAGTTAAAATAACAAAAAGATTCTTAACGTCAAGATATTTAACGATGAGATAGATGGATCGCGCGGCAAAGGCGATCGAGCAGTGGAAACGGGAGCGGCCGGACCTTGATGTTTCGCCGATGGCGGTGCTCGGGCGATTGAACGAAGCATCCTCCCTGATCGCGCGCGACCGCCTCGCCCCGCTGTTTGCCCGTTTCGCACTGCAGGCCGGCGAATTCGATGTGCTGGCGACGCTGCGCCGCTCCGGGTCGCCTTACACGCTGACGCCGACCGCTCTCTATGAAGCCACGATGGTGACATCGGGCGCCATGACCAACCGTCTCGACCGGTTGGAAAAGGCCGGATTGATCCTGCGCGGACCGCACCCCAACGACAGGCGCGGGATTGTCGTGCAGTTGACTGAAAAGGGGCTGGCCCTGATCGACGAGGCTGTCACCGCCCATGTCGCCAACGAGCACGAAATCCTTGCGGCCCTGACGCCGGCTGAACGGGAGACGCTGGCCAGTCTGCTGGAGAAATTGATTGGCAGCGTGAGCTGACCGCTCAGTTGCGGTCGTCGGGAAACACCGGGATCGGCATGAACTCCACGCCGTCATCGGCCAGGCTTTTGGCCTCGTCCAGCGTCGCCTCGCCATAGATGCCGCGCGCATCGGTTTCGCCGAAGTGGATTTTTCGCGCTTCCTCGGCGAACTTGTCGCCGACATAGTCGGCATTCTCGCGCACCTTCTCGGCCATCGCCTTCAGCTGCGCCAGGGCCTGTTTCTGCGCCTCTCCCATGGCAAGCGCTATGGTCTCCTGCTTGCGCGCCGTCGAAACGGCGGGCGCCATCAGGGCCTTCTCTACCTTGTGCGAGCCGCAACTCGGGCAATCGACAAAGCCACGCTTCTTCTGAATGTCGAAATCGTCGTTGCTGCGAAACCAGCCCTCGAATTCGTGCTCGTTCTCGCAGATCAGGGAAAAGCGGATCAAGAGGCGGCACCCCTGAGGCGCGGCGCGTCCACTCCATCGGTATTGACGGTGAAATCCCGCGCATTTTTGAGGTTCGGGATCTTCTTGCGCGCCGCAAGCGACTGAGCCGGGTCGATCTCGGCGACGATCACGCCCGGCTCGTCATGCGCGGCTTCGGCGATGATGCGTCCCCACGGATCGACGATCAGCGAATGCCCGAAAGTCTCGCGGCCGTCCTCATGCAAGCCGCCTTGCGCGGCCGCAATGACATAAGCGCCGTTCTCGATGGCGCGGGCCCTCAGCAGCACATGCCAGTGCGCCTCGCCGGTCTGACGGGTGAAGGCGGCGGGCACGGTCAAGACATCGGCGCCGGCCAGCGCCTCGGCACGGAACAATTGCGGGAAACGCAGATCGTAGCAGACCGCAAAGCCGAGCTTCGCGCCCGCAACCCCGGTCACGACGGCCTCGGTGCCGGGTTCGTAGGCCGCGGATTCGCGCCAGCTCTCGCCATTGTCGAGATCGACGTCGAACATGTGGATCTTGTCATAGGTGGCGAGCACGGCACCGTCCGGACCGAACAGCAGTGCCCGATTGGCAAGCTTGCCGTCGGCGCGCAGGATGGCGGTCGAGCCGATATGCAGGAAGACGCCGAGTTCCCCTGCCAGTCGGCGCGCGGTGGCGACGATGATGTCCTTGTCCTCGGAGGTGAAGGAGGCGGCGCGCGCTTGTTTGTCGCGGATCAGCGCACCGGTCATTTCCGGCGTCTGGATGTAGGTCGCGCCCTGGGCGGCCGCGTCACGCACCAGCCGTTCTAGATCGACCGCATTGCGTTCCGGGCTTTCGCCTGAACGCATCTGGACCGCGGCGGCCTTGAAAACACCCATCGTCACACCCTCAGATTGCCGAGCCGTTGGCGAGCAGTTTGTCCAGCCGGCCTTCGGCCTCCAGATCATGGAGGTCGTCGCAGCCGCCGACATGCGTGTCACCGATGAAAATCTGCGGAAAGGTCGTGCGTCCGTGAGCGCGCGACATCATCTCCTGGCGCAATTCCGGCGAAAACGATGCATCATGCTCGGTATAGGCGACGCCCTTGCGCTCCAAGAGCCGCTTGGCCGCCGTGCAGTAACCGCACATCATGCGCGTATAGATCGTGACATCGACCATGACGAATTTCCGTTTGCGTTGCCGACTTATATAGTCGCGGACTCGTCCGCCCGGAAGTCCCCCGGTAACACACGCGCAAAGGTCAGTACGTCGACCGCGGCCGCACCTCCCCTTTTCAACGCCTTGGTCGCCGCGCGCACCGTGGCGCCCGTGGTGTAGACGTCGTCGATCAGAAGCACCCTGCGCCCGGCGATCTCGATTTCCGCCTCGGCAGGCACGCGGAAGGCGGCCCGCACGTTCTCCTCGCGCTGCTGCCGCTCCAGTCCGACCTGCTGACGGGTGAGCTTCACGCGCCGCATGGCGGAAGGCGCGAAGGACAGGCCGCTCAGCTCGCAAACCGCACGAGCCAGTTCCGCCGACTGGTTGAAACGCCGCCTGAAAAAGCGTCGCCAGTGCAGCGGCACCGGCACCACCACATCGGCCTCGGCGATGAGATCGGCGCCGGCGCGCACCATCCAGCGCGCCATCCACGGCGCCAGGTCGGTGCGATCCTGGTATTTCAGCCCTTGCACCATCTGGCGGGCGACGCCGGAATAGGCCACGGCTGCACGCGCCCGCTCGAAGGGCGGCGGATCGGCGATCGCCTCGGCCGACAGAAAGCCTTCGCCCATATGGTGAGTGAACGGCGTGCCCATCACCGGGCACCAGGGCCGTTCCAGGAGCCGCAACTTCGGCCAGCAGGCGCCGCACAGCACGCCGGGCTGCGAGACATGACGGCGGCAACCGGCGCAGACGGGCGGAAACAAGATGCGTGCCGGCCAGGCCAGGGCTGACCGGGCTGCCGAGCGGGTGAGGTTCCTGATCTCGATGGACTTGATCTCCGGCATCGGATCGGCCACGTGGATGGTTCTCCGCGCCACCATACCAATTGTTTCAAGGCGCGGACAAACAAGGACGCGCCCGTTGCAGCCTATTATGGATACCTCTTTGTGGCTGGCGCACAAGCGGCGCGCGCTCGCCCAGCCGCTCGACGGCGCCGATTTCCTGATGGACCGTGCCGCCGATGACCTTGCCGACCGGCTGGGCGCCGTCGAGCGCCGGTTCGGCAAGGCGGCGGTGCTGTTTTGCCAGACATCGGCCGCGGCCGGCGTGCTCGCGGCGAGCGGCAAGGTGGCGGATATCCTCCGCGTCGAGACCGACGCGGCCTTCCTGAATGGTGCCGCCGGCTTGATCGCGCCGCTGGAAACCGTGCCCTTCGAGCCGCAAAGCCTCGATCTGGCGGTGTCGCTGCTGTCGCTGCAGGCGATGAACGACATTCCCGGCATGCTGATCCAGATCCGCCGCGCACTGCGGCCGGACGGGCTGTTCCTTGGTGCCTTTGCCGGCGCCGGCACGCTCGGTGAGTTGCGCGAAAGCCTGCTTGCGGCCGAGACCGAGCTTTACGGCGGCGTCAGCCCGCGCGTCATCCCCTTCACCGACGTGCGCGATGCCGGCGCGCTGCTGCAGCGCGCCGGTCTCGCTCTGCCGGTCGCCGACGTCGAGACCGTGACGGTGCGCTATGCCAATCTGTTTGCCTTGATGGCCGATCTGCGCGCCATGGGTGAAACCAGCGCGCTCGCCGATCGCAGCCGGCGGCCGGGCACACGCGGGCTGTTTGCCCGTGCCGCTGAAATCTACGCCGAGCGGTTTTCCGACCCCGACGGTCGGATCCGGGCAAGTTTCTCGATGGTCTGGATGTCCGGCTGGGCCCCCGATGCGTCGCAGCAGAAACCGCTGAAGCCCGGTTCAGCCAAGGTTTCGCTGAAGACGATCCTGGAAGGGTCCGACGAACACTGAACGGCCGTCGCGATTGCGCTCAAGGCGCAGCGAATGCGTTCGCAAGCCTGCTGGTGTTGTCGCTGAACAGCCATGTGATCGAATTGAAGACCTGGCCGATGCCGCCGATGATCGTCAGCGACAAAACGCAGACGATCAGGGCGTATTCGACCGCCGTCGCGCCGGTCTCGTCTTTCAGAAAACGCAGCAGCACTGTTTTCATAGCCCTCGATCCCTCTTGCCAGGACCTTACCGCCGATCTGTTAAGAAAGGTTAATGGCAAAGCCTTAACAGGCGGTGAAGCCGCCGCCTTTTCGCAAATATCTTAACCATGTCAGCAGTCGCCGCTGGTCCTCCCGTCGGATCCGATGATGCAGACCGAACCGGGCTTTGCCTGCAGAACGCTGCGCCGAACCGTATAGGTGCTGCGATGACTGATCGAGCCGGTGGCCGTCATGTCGAGGCCGGGAAAATCGTTGCGCGCCGATTGCGAGCGCGTCTGGTTGTCGAGGAAAGGGGTGGCGATCAACGCCAGCGCCACCACGGCCGACCCGAACAGCAGCGTGATGCGCAGGATGCCCATGCCCGCATCGGCGGCACGGAAGCCGCGGTCGGGCCGGATCGAATCCCAATCCCTGTCCAGGCTCATAGTATCGCTCCCCAGCAAATCGGCGACATGGCCGCGAAACCACGGCCATCCATCAATTTTTCATGATCAGATAAATCTTCCATTAACGCTGGCTGATATGGACCGGGAGCCGGTCCTCAGAGCAATTCAAGGAAAGTGTGAAGCGGTTTTCCCGGGAGAAGCGCATAGCGCTTCCCCTTGGGAATGCATCAAAAGATAGTCAAAGCAGGTCGATGAGGAACGGAATCAGCGGCGCGTCGGCCGGCGGCATCGGATAGCCGCGCATCTCTTTCGGCCGCACCCATTTCAGCGCCTGCCCTTCCCGAGGCTGGGCAATGCCGCGGAAGCGGCGGCAGACGAACAGCGGCATCAGGAGATGGAAGTCGTCATAGGAATGGCTGGCGAAGGTGAGTGGCGCGAGGCACGGGATCTCGGTCTCGATGCCGATCTCTTCGTGCAGTTCACGGATGATGCATTGTTCCGGCGTTTCGCCGGGCTCGACCTTGCCACCGGGAAATTCCCACAGGCCGGCCAGCTGCTTGCCCTCGGGCCGCTGCGCCAGGAGCACGCGACCGTCGGCGTCGACCAGCGCACAAGCGGCGACCAGGAGCAGGCGCTTGCCGGTTTTCGTCAGGTCGTCGACTTCACTCATGGCCGGGCGGCCGGCGATAGTGATAGCGATAGACTTCCTCGAAGCCGAGCGACCGATAGAGCGCCAGCGCCGGCATATTGCCGGCCTCGACCTGCAGCCAGGCTTCCCGCGCTCCGCGCAGCCGCGCCCATTTCAGCGCCGACAGGATCAGGTTGCGGCCGTGGCCCTTGTTGCGGGCCGATTTGTCGGTGGCGACCTCGAACAGGCCGGCGAGATCGCCATCATGCACGCAGATCAGCGTCGCCAGCGCCTCGGCTCCATCTTCGAGCGCGAACAACCCGGCCTCCGGCTGGATGGCGCCGATGATCTCCGACAGGCCTGGCCGCAGCGACACGTCCGAGCCGCTGACCTTGAGCGACGCGCCGATGAAGCGGCTGATGTCCTTGAGCGGAATCTGGTCCATGGCGGCATCGAGCTGGGCATCGGCCAGCGGCAGCCGCATGACCAGCGATTCGTCGAACCGGCTCCAGCCCTCCTTGTCGAGATGACTGGCCAGATCGGGACCCGACAGTGGTGACATGCGGAACGTCAGCGGCCTGCCATACGCATCGAAACGTCGGCTGGCCCGGCCGATACGGTCGGCCATGTGCTGGGTGTCGCCGGGATCGAGCGGGTTGACCGAATTCAGCCGCTTGGCCGGATGGCCGGCCGTCAGCCGCACCACCCAGGTGCCGTCATAGTGGACGGCGGCCGCCGGCCAGGCGCGAAAGCCGGCCGCCTCGTAGCGGCGCACGATCGCGAGCATGCTTGCCGGATGCCTGGAAGCCAAAACCGTCAGCTCCGGTAGTCGCCGTTGATGGCGACATATTCCTTGGTGAGGTCGCAGGTCCACACCGTCGCCTTGCCGCGACCGATGCCGATATCGGCGCGAATGCGGATATCGTCGCGTTTCATGTAGGCCGAAGTCTTTTCTTCCGAATAGGCCGGATCGCGTTCGCCCTCATGTGCCAGCCGGTTGTCGCCGAACCAGATCGACAGCCGGTCGCGGTCGGCGGGCTCGCCGGCCTTGCCGACGGCCATGACGACGCGGCCCCAATTGGCGTCCTCGCCGGCGACCGCCGTCTTGACCAGCGGCGAATTGGCGATCGACAGGGCGATACGCTTGGCCGAGCGGGCCGATTTGGCGCCAGTGACGGTGACTTCGACCTGCTTGCGGGCGCCCTCGCCGTCGCGCACCACTTGCAGCGCCAGCGACTTCAGCACCTTGCCTAGCGCCCGGCGGAACTGGCCAAGGCGGGCATCTTTCGGGTCGGTTATCTCAGGCGCACCGCGCTTCGCGGCCTTGCCGGTGGCGAAGATGAGCAGCGTGTCGCTGGTCGAGGTGTCGCTGTCGACGGTGACCGCGTTGAAGGTCTTGGCCGTGCCGCGCGACAACAGGTCCTGCAGCACGGGGGCCGCGATCGGCGCGTCGGTAGCAACGAAGGACAGCATCGTCGCCATGTCGGGCGCGATCATGCCCGCGCCCTTGGAGATGCCGTTGATGGTGACGTCGGTGTCGCCAAGCTTGACCGTCTGCGTCGCCACTTTCGGATAGGTATCCGTGGTCATGATGGCCTTCGCCGCCTCTGTCCACAGATCGGGCTTGCCGTCGCTGACCAGCCCGCCGAGCAGATGGCTGAACTTGGTCGTGTCGAGCGGCTCGCCGATGACGCCGGTCGACGCCAGGAAAACCTCACCTGGCGTGCAGCCGGCCGCCTTGGCCGCCGCCTCGCCCGTAAGCGCGGTGGATTCGCGGCCCTTCTTGCCGGTGAAGGCGTTGGCGTTGCCGGAATTGACGACCAGCACTCGTGCCTTGCCGGCGGCAAGGTTCTGCCGGCAGAAATCGACCGGCGCCGAGGGACATTTCGACTTGGTGAACACGCCGGCGACCGTGGTGCCGGCATCGAAGACCATGGCCAGCAGGTCGGTGCGGTTCTTGTACTTTATCCCGGCTTCGGCGGTGGCGATGCGCACCCCTTCGATGACGGGCATCTTGGGGTATTTCTTCGGCGCGAGCGGCGAAATCGTCGTGGACATGGGGACCTCGGGCGGGAAAATCGCAAAGGGAAGGCCGGTTTGCCCGATACGGGGCGCCGGCGCAAGGGCGTTTTCGCCGCGCCTGCCGGGCGGTGGACCAAGCCGGATTAAGCCTGCATTTCAAATCCGTTGGCGTCGCCAGGGCCTGTGGCGCTATGATCGTGCCCATGGGCAGGCTTGCGATCCTCGCGTGGGCGTTTCTGGGTCTTCTTCTGTTGCGCGCCGACGCTGAGCCGGCGCGGCGCGTGGCGCTCGTCATCGGCAACGGCACCTATGCCGAGGCCGGCACGCTGGCCAATCCGGTCAACGATGCGCTCGATATCGCCGACAAGCTGCGTTCAATCGGTTTCGAGGTCATCGAAGGCAATGATCTCGGCAAGCGCGAGCTTGAACGCAGCATCGGAGAATTCTCCGATGCCCTCGCAGGTGCCGGGGTCGGGCTTTTCTATTATGCCGGCCACGGCCTGCAGGTCGACGGACGCAATTACATCGTACCGGTCGACGCCAGGCTCGACATGCCGGTCAAGCTGCAGCTCGAAGCGGTGCCGATCGACGAAGTCCTCGACATCATGGAACAGCAGACCAAGGTCAGCCTGGTGTTTCTCGACGCCTGCCGCAACAACCCGTTTGCCCGCGGTCTAAGCCGCACCGCCACCACGCGCTCGGCGACGGCGCTCGCCGGCCTGGCGCAGTTCGATTCGACGCGCGGCTCGTTCATCGCCTTTTCGACGGCGCCGGGCGCCGTCGCCATGGACGGCACCGGGCGCAACTCGCCTTTTGCCGCCGCCCTCTTGCGGCACATCGCCGAGCCGGGCCAGAGCATCAATGACATGATGATCACGGTGCGCCGCGACGTGGTTTCGCAAACCCGCGAAGGCCAGCGCCCCTGGGAGCAGGGTTCGCTGCTCGAACGCTTTGAATTCGTCCCAGGTGATGGGCCTGCCCCGGAGCCCAAGGCGGCGGCCGAGCCGGCGCCGGCCTCGCAGGTTGCGGCGCTGGAGCGCTCGGTGGGAGACGACAAGGCCTCGATCGAAAAATTCCTGCGCCGGGACTACCTGACGCCGGACGCCAAGGCGATGAGCGAGACCGTCAGGCGGATCTACGGCTCGTCGGCCACCATTTTCGGTTCACGCTACGACGCCGATGCCATCGTCAAGGTGAAGACCGACTGGTTCGCGCAATGGGCCTCGTGGTCGCTCGGGCTGGAACCGGGCAGCCTGGAGATCACCCCGCATGGCGCGGACCGCGCCGATGCCGCCTTTGCCATGCGCTATGACTATGTGCCGAAGGACAAGGCGGCGGCGCGGCTGACCGGCAAGGCGCGGGTCACGCTCGGGCTGGTCAAGGCCGAGGACGGCTGGCGCATCGAATCCGAAACCTCGCAAGCAATGCAATGACGCGTTGATCCGGGCGCGAATTCACGCGCTTTCGCGCGAAATGAACTCGGCCGCGAAACAGAGCAGCGCTGCAACCGGCAGCGCCAGGCCGATCCAGGACACCAGCGGCCAGCCGCCTTGCGCGTAGGCCCAACCGCCGACGCCCGAGCCGATCGCACCGGCGATGAAGAATGTCGCCATGTAAAGCCCGTTCAGGCGGCTGCGATGCGCGGCGCCGAACGCGAACAGGTCGCGATAGCCGAGGACAAGGTTGGCCTGCACCCCGAAGTCGAGCACGATGGCGGCCGCGACCAGCAACGCCAGCGAAAGCGGCGAACCGCTGCGGGCGATGTGGGTTATGAGAAACGCCACGGCGACGCACAGCATGGCAAAGACGGTCGCCGGCCGGCTCCATCCGCGGTCGGCAACCCTTCCCGCGAGCGGCGCGGCGATCGCGCCGGCGACGCCGGCCAACGCGAACAAGCCGATGCCGCTCTGCGTCAAGCCATAATCAGGCCCGGCCAGCAGCAGCGGCGTCGTCGTCCAGAACAGGCTGAAAGCCGCGAACAGGAACGCCTGATAAAGCGCCCGGCGTCTCAGCACCGGCGTCGTGCGCGCAATGTCGACCATGGACGACAAAAGCGCGCCGTAGCTCAGACGTGCGGTCGGCACGCGCCTGGGCAGCGCAAACCGCAGCACCACGATCAGCAGGATCATGACAGTGCAGGAGGTGAAGTAGACCACATGCCAGGACGACAGCGCGGTGATGAAGCTGGAGAACGGGCGTGACAGCATTATCCCCAGCAACAACCCGACCGAGACATTGCCGACCACGCGGCCACGCCTGGCTTCCGGCGCCAGGTGCGCGGCATAGGGGATAAGGCTCTGCACCGCGACCGAGCCCAGGCCGACAAACAGCATCGCGGCCAGAAAGGCCGCCGGCCGCGTTGAAATCGCCGCGCCCAGCAAGGCGAGCGTTGCAACGGCGAGTATGCCAAGCACTAGCCTGCGATTCTCCATAAGGTCGCCAAGCGGCACGATAAAGAGCAGGCCTACCACGTAGCCGATCTGAGCCATCGTAACGATCAGGCCGGCCGCATGTGGCGGCAGGCCAAGCTCGGCACCGATCGGGCCGATCAAGGGCTGCGCGTAATAGATGTTGGCAACGATCAGCCCGCAGGCGGCCGCCAGCAAGAAGGTCATCCAATTCGAGATTGTCGTCTCGGCGGGGGCTGAGCCGGATGCGATAATGGTCGTCATGGCGATACCCATCGGAACGGAACGTTTCGTTGAATAGAACGAACCGTTCCGTTTCGTCAAGCGATGATGTATGAACGTCTCTTGGCGTCGGCACATTTTGCGGCCAGATGGCTTATTGGCGTCCGCTGGGATGCTGCAAAGGAACGCGCGCTTTTCCCGGGGCGGGACAGGCGAACAGTTGCCGGCAGGTTGTCGTTTCAGCCGGGACGAGCAACCGCTTTGGGAGGAACGGTTAATGGGCAAAATCGCCGATCCAGCACGCAAATCGATTGGCGCCCGGCGCAATCCCGACAGCGCCGATGCGATTTTGGAGGCTGCCGAAGCCGTGCTGATCGAGGCCGGCTATGCCGGTTTCTCGATCGAGGCGGTGGCGCGGCGTGCGCGCGCGGGCAAGCCGACCATCTATCGCTGGTGGCCGAGCAAGGCGGCCCTGCTGCTGGAGGTCTATCAGCGCCAGAAGCGCGTCGACATCCCCGATACCGCGAGCCTGGAAGAGGATCTCGTCGGCTTCCTGATCAACCTGTTCACGCACTGGCGCGAGACATCGTCGGGCAGTATCTTCAAGTCGCTGATCGCCGAGGCGCAGTCAGATGAAACCGCCGCCGCGGCCCTTGCAGGTTATGCCGGAGGGCGCCGCACCCACACCGGCCAGATCGTCGAACGCGCCAAGGCACGGGGTGAGATCGCCGGCGATATCGACCCGGCCGTGGTCGCCGATCTCGTCGCTTCCTATGCCTGGCGGCATCTGTTGATCAACCGGCTCGACGAGCCCGAGGCGACGATACGCAAGATGGTCCGCTACCTCCTGCAAGGCATAGAGGCGCCCGGCGGACAGCGCTAGAGCAATTCCAGGAAAAGTGTGTAACGGTTTTCCCAGGAGAAGCGCATAGCGCTTCCCCTTGGGAATTGCGTAAAAACAAGGAGTTAGAGCGGTTCGGCGATTCCATCAAACGCTGAACCGCTCTGGGGCGGCCAACAAAAAGGGCGCGGCAACCCTTGGCTGCCGCGCCCTTTCCATGAAAAAATCGTCCAGGCTTACTTGCCGGCTTCCATCGTATCGACGGCCTGCTTCAGCTTGGCGTCCGGAATCTCAACCTTGGCGCCGGCGCGCAGCGACTTGACCAGTGCGAAATACTTGTCGCGGATGACAGCCTGCTTGGCCTGGTCCTTGACGTCGTCGAAGGCCGGCGGCTGCTTGGCGCGCTTGTCCTCGAGCTTGATGACATGCCAGCCGAACTGCGATTGCACCGGCTGCTCGGTGTACTTGCCGACCTCGAGCGCGAAGGCTGCCTTGTCGAACTCCGGCACCATCTGGCCAGGTCCGAACCAGCCGAGGTCGCCGCCATTGGACTTGCCCGAGGGATCGCTGGTGTGTTCGTTTGCGAGCTTCTGGAAATCGGCGCCGCCGTCGAGTTGCTTGATGATCGCCTCGGCCTCTTCCTTCGTCTTCACGAGGATGTGACGGGCATGCACTTCGTTGACCGGCGGGGTGTTGGCGATTTCCTGGTCGTAGCGGGCGCGGATCTCGGCGTCGGTGACCTTGGCCACGACACCCTTCTCGACCATCTCGCCATGCAGCGCGCGCTGCTGCAGGAAAGCCATGCGGCGCTGGAAGTCGGGGTCCTTGTCGAGGCCGTCGGTAACGGCCTTGGCGGCCATGACGCGGATCTCGATGGCGGCCGATAGGGCCGCGGCGCGGCGCTGTTCGGGCGGCAGCTGCGCGAATTGCTGCGACAGTTCGCCTTCGGCAAGCACCAGATCGGCTTCAGTCAGCGGCTGGCCGTTGACCGTGGCGACCACCGCGTTTGGATCGACCGGCGCTGCCGCGGGGGCCGCGGCGGCATCGGCCGGAGCAGCAGGAGCGGTTTCCTGCGCCATGACGGGCGACAGGCAAAGAGCCGACAGGCCGAAGGCCAAACCAAGGCTGGCAAGCGACGCACGGCGGAACAACAAGGGCATAAGGATGACTCCGGTGGAGGATTGTAAGGAGGGGTGGCTTCCAGATCAGCCAGATTGTGGCGGAATTTGGCGCGACCGGCAGGGCCAGCGCGGCGTTGACATCAGTTGAGCCCCCTCTTATCTGTCCAACGACTTTGCGTCCAGAACCGTTTTCCGGGCGCTTTTTGTGTTTGCCCGCATTCAGGCGGTGCGTTCACGCGGATTTGATGGGGCCGGCCGGCGCCTGTCTCAAGATTGAGAATTCTATCGAAAGGGCCATTGGATGGTCAGTCTCGGCGGTCTCGCCCGTAAGGTTTTCGGTTCCTCCAACGACCGTCGGGTCAAATCGACCCGGCCCCGTGTCGAGGCGATCAACGCCATGGAAAACGAGATGCGGGCGCTCTCCGACGCCGAACTCGCCGGGCGCACGGAAAAATTCCGCCAGGATATCGCCAACGGCGCCAGCCTTGACGACCTGCTGATCCCGGCCTTCGCCACCGCCCGCGAGGCGGCACGCCGCGTGCTCGGCATGCGCCCCTTCGACGTCCAGTTGATCGGCGGCATGGTGCTGCACAATGGCGGCATCGCCGAGATGCGTACCGGCGAGGGCAAGACCCTGGTCGCGACGCTGCCGGTCTATCTCAACGCTCTCGCCGGCAAGGGCGTCCACGTCGTCACCGTCAACGACTATCTCGCCACCCGCGACTCCGAATGGATGGGTCGCGTCTACAAATTCCTCGGCCTCTCGGTCGGCGTCATCGTCCACGGCCTTTCCGACGAGGAACGCAGCGCCGCCTACGCGGCCGACGTCACCTATGCCACCAACAACGAGCTCGGCTTCGACTATCTGCGCGACAACATGAAGTACGAGCGCGCCCAGATGGTGCAGCGCGGCCACAACTACGCGATCGTCGACGAAGTCGATTCCATCCTGGTCGACGAGGCGCGCACGCCGCTGATCATTTCCGGTCCGCTCGAGGACCGCTCGGAAATGTACAACACCATCGACACCTTCATCATCCAGCTGCAGCCGCAGGATTATGAGATCGACGAGAAGCAGAAGACCTCGATCTTCACCGAGGAAGGCACCGAGAAGCTGGAGAACCTGCTGCGCGATGCCGGCCTGTTCAAGGGCGAGTCGCTCTACGACGTCGAGAACGTCGCCATCGTCCACCACGTCAACAACGCGCTGAAGGCGCACCGGCTGTTCCAGCGCGACAAGGACTATATCGTGCGCAACGGCGAGATCGTCATCATCGACGAGTTCACCGGCCGCATGATGCCGGGCCGCCGCTATTCGGAAGGCCTGCACCAGGCGCTGGAAGCCAAGGAGCATGTTGCGATCCAGCCGGAGAACCAGACGCTCGCCTCCGTCACCTTCCAGAACTACTTCCGCCTCTACAAGAAGCTGTCCGGCATGACCGGCACGGCGCTGACCGAGGCCGAGGAATTCGGCAACATCTACGGTCTCGAAGTCACCGAGATCCCGACCAATTTGCCGGTCATCCGCAAGGACGAGGACGACGAGGTCTACCGGACGGTCGAGGAGAAGTACAAGGCGATCGTCAAGGAGATCCGCGAGGCCAGCGCCAAGGGCCAGCCGACGCTGGTAGGCACCACCTCGATCGAGAAGTCCGAGCAACTGGCGGAGCGCCTGCGCAAGGAAGGCTTCAAGGATTTCGAGGTGCTGAACGCCCGCCACCACGAGCGTGAGGCGGCGATCGTCGCTCAGGCCGGCAAGCCCGGCGCCATCACCATCGCCACCAACATGGCCGGCCGCGGCACCGACATCAAGCTCGGCGGCAATGCCGAGATGCGCATCGCCGACGAACTGGGCGACATGCCCGCGGGGCCCGAGCGAGAGGCGCGCGAGAAGGAAATCAACGCCGACATCGAGCGCCTGAAGGAAAAGGCGCTCGCCGCCGGCGGCCTCTACGTGCTCGCCACCGAGCGTCACGAATCGCGCCGTATCGACAACCAGCTCAGAGGCCGCTCCGGCCGCCAAGGCGACCCCGGCCGCTCGAAATTCTTCTTGTCGCTGCAGGACGATCTGATGCGCATCTTCGGCTCCGAGCGCATGGACGGCATGTTGCAGAAGCTCGGCCTCAAGGAAGACGAGGCGATCATCCACCCATGGATCAACAAGGCGCTGGAAAAGGCGCAGAAGAAGGTCGAGGCGCGCAACTTCGACATCCGCAAGAACCTGTTGAAATATGACGACGTCTCCAACGACCAGCGCAAGGTGGTGTTCGAGCAGCGCATCGAGCTGATGGACGGCGAAGGCCTGTCGGAGACCATCGCCGAAATGCGCGAGGGCGTCATCGACGAGATCGTCGCCAAGGCCATTCCCGAAAACGCCTATGCCGAGCAATGGGACGTCGCCGGCCTGAAGGCCGAGGTCACCGAATTCCTCAATCTCGACCTCCCGGTCGAGGACTGGGTCAAGGAAGAAGGCATCGCCGAGGACGACATTCGCGAGCGCATCACGCAGGCCGCCGACGCCGCCGCCAAGGAGCGCGCCGATCGCTTCGGTCCCGAGGTGATGACCTATGTCGAACGCTCCGTCGTGCTGCAGACGCTCGACCATCTGTGGCGCGAGCACATCGTCAATCTCGACCATCTGCGCTCGGTCGTCGGTTTCCGCGGCTACGCCCAGCGCGATCCGCTGCAGGAGTACAAGAGCGAGGCCTTCGAGCTGTTCCAGGCGATGCTCGGCAATCTGCGCCAAGCTGTCACCGCGCAGCTGATGCGCGTCGAACTGGTCCGCCAGGCCGCCGAAGCCCCGCCTCCGGAAACACCCGACATGTTCGGCACGCACATTGACGGCACCACCGGCGAGAACGATTTCGAAGGCGGCGAAACGGCCCTTCTGGTGCGCCAGGATCAAAACGTCATCGTCGCCCCCGAAGACCGCGACCCGAACAACCAGGCCACCTGGGGCAAGGTCGGCCGCAACGAAGCCTGCCCCTGCGGCTCCGGCAAGAAATACAAGCACTGCCACGGCGCTTTCGCGTAAAGGCGTAGCGCTCTTCCTTCTCCCCGTTCCACGGGGGTGAGGCGTGGTCCGCGCAGCGGACGAAAAGCCAATTGCTTGGCTTTTCGAATAACGAACGCCCGGAGCGATAGCGAAAGGCTGGTGCCCGAAGGGCGGATGAGGGGCGGCGCTACTTTCAAGATTCCGCCTATTTCGCTCTAATCGTATCGCCGTTGGTGTCCGCAACACGGCGGATCTGGGAAAGCGGTTTCTTGGCTTCACCCACTTAGGCGCCTGCCGGCCCTCCGCTATGGCTCCGGGCGTTCGTCGCTCGAAAAGCCAAATCGTTGGCTGTTCGTCCGCTGCGCGGACTGCTCCCCACCCAACCGTTTCTTAAGGTGTCTCCGCTACACCACAGCCTGAAAAAGAGGCGGAAAACGGAGAATATTCGGGGTGCGCTTTTCCGCGGCCACGACAGCCGGGCGGTTCCTGCCGCAGCGTTTGGCGCTGCGCGTGGAGCCGTTGCTTGGCCGCATCGACGCCGTGCTTTTCACCGCCGATGAACGCGGCGAGGCCGGCCGCATGTCGGTCATCGCCTTCTCCATCCGCATCGTCAGCGCAGTCATCGCCTTCATCAGCCAGGTGCTGATGGCGCGCTGGATCGGCTCGTTCGAATACGGCATCTTCGTGCTTGTCTGGGTGACGATGGTCATCGTCGGCAATCTCGCCTGCCTCGGCTTCCATACCTCGGTCATCCGTTTCATTCCCGAATATCGCGAGCGCGGCCTGATGGACGAGCTGCGCGGCATCGTCGTGGCCAGCCGCCTGTTCGTGCTGATCGCCTCGACGTCCATCGCCGGGCTCGGCGCGCTGGGCGTCTGGCTGGCGGCGCCATGGATCGAGAACTACTACGTGATACCGTTCATCCTCGGCGTCATCTGCCTGCCTATGATCGCGGTGTCGGATCTGTTGCAAGGCCAGGCGCGCGCCAATTCATGGGCGCTGTTCGCCCTGTCGCCAACCTACCTGATCCGGCCCGTCCTCATCCTGCTGTTCATGGCGCTGATGCTCCGTGCCGGCTACGCCGCTGATGCCAGGACGGCGATCTTCGCCTCGATCGCCGCCACCTATGTCACCACGCTCGCGCAGCTGATCGGCGTCACGCACCGGATGGAAAGGCAGATTCCGGCCGGGCCGATGAAGGTGCATTTCGCGCAATGGTTCATCGTCTCGCTGCCGATCTTCCTGGTCGAAGGCTTCTTCTTCCTGCTCACCAATGCCGACGTGCTGATGGTCGGCGCCTACATGGATCCGAATGACGTGGCCGTCTATTTCGCCACGGTCAAGACGCTGGCGCTGGTGCATTTCGTCTATTTCGCCGTCAAGGCTGGCGTTGCCCAGCGCTATGCGCAGTTCACCCATGGCGAGCCGGAAAAGCTCGCCGCCTTTGCCCGCGAGACCGTGTCGTGGACCTTCTGGCCTTCGCTGCTGATGGCGCTGCTGGTGCTGGTGCTTGGCGAACCCATGCTGGTGCTGTTCGGCCCGGAATTCACGTCGGGCTATCCACTGCTGTTCCTGCTCGTCTTCGGCGTCGTGGCGCGCGCCGCCGTCGGTCCATGCGAAAGCCTGCTGACCATGAGCGGGAACCAGAACATCTGCGCCGCCGTCTATGCCATGACACTGGCCTTCAACATCGGCCTTAACGTGGTGCTGATCCCGATGTTCGGCCTGTGGGGCGCGGCCATGGCCACCGCCTTTGCCATGGTCTTCGAGGCCAGCGCCCTGTCCTTCACGGTGTGGCGCAAGCTCGGCATCGTCATGGCGATCTTCGTGCCAGCCAAAGGAGCCGCCTGATGGCCGCCATCCCATTGCTCGAGGAAACCAGCGGCGGCACCGCCGGCGCCATGGTGTCCGGCCTTGCCGGACTGGCGCGCGACCCCGACCCCGCCCATATCGAAATCCTCGCCAACAACCGGCCCGAGCGCAAGCTTGCCATCTATCCGGCGTCCGCCGGCTTCGATCTGGTCGAGGAACTGGACTATCTCTGCGCCCGCACGATCGAGCCCAACGTCTTCTTCAACCCGCGCTTCCTGGCGCCGGCCATGCCCCGGCTGGAGGATCGCGAGGTGCGGCTGGCGGTGATCCGCGACGGCGACGAATACCGCAACCGGCTGCGCCTGCTGGTTCCGATTTCGGTGGAGCGCCCGGTGGTGCCGCTCGGCGTACCGGTGATGCGCACCTGGGCAAGCCCGTTCGGTCCGCTCGGCACGCCGCTCATCGACCGCGACGACCCGGTCGGCGTCGTCGAGGATTTCTTCTCGATGCTGTCACGCCCACACCTCAAGCTGCCGAAAGTCTTCGTCCTGCCCGACATCAGATTGGATGGTCCCGTGGCGAGCCTGATCGGCACCGTCGCCGAGACCCGTGGCTTGACGCTGGTCCCCACCAGCCAGACGATGCGCCCGGTTCTTGAGAGCCAGGCCGATGGCGACGACTATCTGAAGGCTTCGCTGCGCTCGCACCATTATCGCGAGTTCCGCCGCCTCAAGCGCCGCCTTGCCGACCTCGGCAAGCTGGAGCATCTGGTGGCGCGCGGTCCGGAAGAAATCCGCCATGCCATCGAAGGCTTCCTGACGCTGGAAGCGTCAGGTTGGAAAGGCCGCGAGCGCACCGCCATGGCGATCGACCGCTTCCGCGCCGCCTTCGCCCGCGAGGCCGTGCATCGGCTCGCCGAGCAGGACATGTGCCGCATCCATTCACTGACGCTCGACGGCCGCACCATCGCCTGCCTGATCGTCTTCGTCGAGGCCGGCGTCGCCTATACCTGGAAGACGGCCTACGACGAGACGCTGGCTGCCTATTCGCCCGGCACGCTGCTGATGATCGAGGTCACCAGGCAGCATCTCGACGATCCCAACATCATGATGACCGATTCCTGCGCGGTGCCGGACCATCCGGTGATGAGCAGGCTGTGGAGCGAACGCAAGCCGATCGGCACGCTGGTGATCGGGCTGACGCCGGACGCCGACCGCCTGGCGCGGCAAGCCGCCTCGCAGCTGCATCTCTACCGCGAAACCCGCAACATGGCCCGCCTGCTGCGCAATCGCATGAAGAGTTTGTTACGGCGGCGATAATCCATGATCCGGAACGACCGCGACAGCATAGGCGGCCGACGTCCCGAGGCTCACGGCAATCGCAAAACTCCACAAATCGGCGCGCGGCTTTGCCCGTTCCGCTGTGAGGTATGAGGCAGGAATGATCGCACGGCACAGGTTCAGTTTCGCGAGCGCCGCTGTCGCAGTTTGGGCCCTGTCGGCTCCCTTGTCGGCAGCGAACGCCGCCAATGGGTCGGTCTTCCTCGAAGACAAGACCTGGACCGAACTGCGCGATCTGGTCGGCGCCGGCACGACCACGATCATTGTCCCGATAGGCGGCACCGAACAGAGCGGTCCTGCCATGGCCTTGGGCAAGCACAATGTACGGGTCAGATTCCTGGCTGGAAAGATCGCCAGCCAGTTGGGCAACGCCCTGGTTGCCCCGGTGATCTCCTATGTGCCGGAAGGGAGCATCGATCCGCCGACCGCCCATATGCGGTTTCCCGGAACGATCACCATCAGCGACAAGACCTTCGAGCAGCTGCTCGAATCCGCGGCCCGCAGCTTCAAGCTCCACGGCTTCACGACCATCGTCCTGATCGGAGACCATGGCGGCTATCAAGCCGACGAGAGCCTCGTTGCCGATCGCTTGAATGCCGAATGGCGCAAAACCCCGGTCCGGGTCTTTGCGGCGCGCGAATACTACCAGATCACCCAGGGCGCCTACATCGACAAGCTTTTGTCGGCCGGCGCGACGCGGCCGGAGATCGGGACGCATGCCGGCCTGGCCGACACATCGCTCATGCTTGCCATCGATCCCTCCATGGTGCGCAAGGACCGGCTCGAGGCCACGCCGAAGCTCGATGCCAGCGACGGCGTCTATGGTGGCGACCCGGCACGATCATCGGCCGAGTTTGGCCAGATCGGCGTGGATCTGATCGTCAATGGCACGACCGAAGCAATCCGCGGGTTCATCGCAAAGCAGCCGCCCAAATGATCAAGACATACCGGTGTTTCACGAGCTTCTGCGCGCCGCTCGTGTTGTCGCTCGCGCTCTTGTCGGCGCCGGCCTCGGCTGGCTCATGCCCAGAGGATTGTAGCGAGCCCCCGCCTTCGCGCCATCCCGTCAACATCTACAGCCAGACGACGGCCGATCATTTGAGCCCAGCTACCGCCGGCGCGTTGCCACGCGTCTATGTGCCAAACCGTTCGTCCAACAGCGTATCGGTCATCGACACGACGACCCTGAAGGAAGTGGACAGGTTCACTGTCGGGCTCAGACCCCAGCACGTCGTTCCGTCCTGGGATTTGAAGACGCTCTGGGTCGCCAACAATGCCAGCGGCACCAGCAAGGGCAGCGTGACGCCCATCGACCCCAAGACCGCCAAGGCGGGTCACGAAATTCCGGTCGATGATCCCTACAACATATACTTCATGCCGGATGGAAGTTCGGCGATCATTGTCGATGAAGCCTACCAGCGGCTCGACCTGCGCGATCCGCAGACCATGGCGCTGAAATCAACCATCCCGACGCCAACCTGCCCGGGCATCAATCACGCCGATTTTTCAGCCGACAACGCCTATGCCATCTTCACCTGCGAATATGGCGCCGGCGGCCTTCTGAAGGTCGACCTGAAAAATCAGAAGGTGCTCGGCCACCTCGCACTGTCGAAGATGGGCATGCCGCAGGACGTCAGGCTCTCCCCCGACGGCAAGGTCTTCTATGTCGCCGACATGATGAACGACGGCGTGTTCCTGATCGACGGAGACAGCTTTTCCGAGATCGGCTTCATCGCCACCGGCATCGGCACGCATGGATTTGTCGTCAGCCGTGACGCAACGAAGCTCTACGTTTCCAACCGCGGCTCGCACAAGATGGAGCAAGGCCGTGCAAAGGGGCCCGGCAGCGTGACCGTCATCGATTTCGCCACCCGTTCGGTCATCGCGCAATGGCCCATACCGGGTGGCGGCAGCCCCGACATGGGAAATGTCAGCGCCGACGGCAAGCAATTGTGGCTATCCGGCCGCTTCGACAGCGAGGTCTACATGATCGACACCATGTCGGGCGCTGTCACGAAGATTCCGGTTGGCGTCGAGCCTCATGGACTGACGGTCTGGCCTCAGCCCGGCAGATACTCGCAGGGCCATACCGGCAACATGCGGTAGGGCGGCATTCCGCCAAGAGGCCTGCCTCGAACGCGTGTCGCAGCCGGTTGCGGAAAAGGCCTGCCGCAGCCCTAGGCAAGTGCGCGATATTTACGACGTCAGCGAGTGGCTCGCCATCCGAAGCTCGGAGAGCGAAGGGTGGTGCCCCTAGCCGGGATCGAACCAGCACTCCTTGCGGAACTCGATTTTGAGTCGAGCGCGTCTACCAATTCCGCCATAGGGGCTCAGGCCGGACGGCCTGGATGGGCGCGGACTATACGGTTGGAGGCCTGTTCGTCAACTGGCCAATTCTCAGTTGCCCCGGCTGCGACCAATCTTCGCCTTTTGATTTGGTGACAGTGCTGCCATTGTGCAGCGCGGAAAATCTTTCTAGACAGGCGGCGCATGCTTTTGCCTCGGGCATCTGACGACTTTTGGGCGACACGCATAGGAGAGCCGATGCTTCGCGGACTGTATGACTGGACCCTGTCGCTGGCGGCGCGCAAATCCGCGGAATGGTGGCTGGCCTTCATCGCTTTCGTTGAAAGCTCGGTGTTTTTCATACCGGCCGACGTGCTGTTCCTGCCCATGGCGTTGGCGCGCCCCGAACGTGCCTATCGCTACGCGCTGACCGCCACTGTTGCGTCCGTTCTGGGCGGCATTGCCGGCTGGCTGATCGGCTACTATGCCTATGACACGATAGCACGGCCGATCCTGGAGCACTTCGGCGGCATTGCCACTTTCGAGAAGTGGCAGTCGTCCGGCACCGGGCTGATGCTGGTGCTGCTCGTAACATCCGGCGCTGCGCACCTGCCGCCGATCAAGGTGGTCACTATTCTGGCCGGGGCGCTTCACGTCAATCTTGTTGTCTTCGTCGTCTCGGCCATCTTGGCGCGCGGTGCCCGCTTCCTGCTGCTGGCCTGGCTGCTGCGCCGCTATGGCGAACCGATCCGGGAGTTCATCGAAAAGCGCTTGGGATTGATTGTCGGGGCCGGCGCCGCTGCCCTGATTTTGCTCTATATCCTCGTCAGATACGCATTTTAGGCGGCCGACGAATTCAACGGACAAAAGAACCATGACAGCGACCATGACTGCCGACACCGGACGCCAGCGAACGCGGGCAGCCTTGTTTCTCGCGGTCGCGATGGCCGCGACCGTCGGTTCGGCGCTCGGCTTCCAGTACATTGGCGGCTATATCCCTTGCCACCTCTGCCTGGAACAGCGCACTCCCTACTATGTCGGCGCGCCTTTGATGGTGCTGGCGGTGATTGCCTCGATGCTGCGCGCGCCGGCCTGGCTGACGCGCGGCCTGCTGGCTGTCGGCGGCCTGTTGATGCTCTACGGCCTCTATCTCGGCGTCTACCATTCCGGTGTCGAATGGCAGTGGTGGGCCGGCCCGACCGACTGCACGGCGGGCGCCGGGCCGGTCGACACCGGTGGCAAGGGCGTTCTCGACGCGCTCGACAAATTCGTGCCGCCCTCCTGCGACAAGGCCGCCCTGCGCATACTGGGCCTGTCGCTCGCCGGCTGGAACGCCATCGCCAGCCTTATACTGGCGGCCGTCGCCTTCCGCGGCGCGCTGGCCCGTGATTGAACCGGCGCGGCGCAGAGTTCGTCCAGAAATCGGCAGCCAGAAATTCGGAAGGCTGAGTCGAATGGCGCGGCTTTCGAGAACTGGAGCGGAGCTTACTGAAGTACGTGAGCTCGGTTCTACTGCGACGCAGTAGAACGCGAAAGCGCAGAAAGCCGCGTCAGGCGGCCAGCATGGCGAATTTGTGCCGAACTCTATGGTTCGAGTTCGACATCCCAGTATAGATAATCCATCCAGCTTTCATGCAGATGGTTGGGCGGGAACAGCCGGCCATTGTTGTGCAGGTCATGCACGGTCGGCTGGTACGGCTTCTGCAGCGGCCACATCTTGGCATGCGCCGGCATCATGCCGCCCTTCCTCAAATTGCAGGGCGAACAGGCGGCAACGACATTCTCCCAGGTCGTGGCGCCGCCGCGATGGCGGGGAATGACATGATCGAAGGTCAGATCGTCGGGCGTGCCGCAATACTGGCACTGGAAGCGGTCGCGCAGGAAGACGTTGAAGCGGGTGAACGCCGGGTGCCTGGACGGCTTCACATAGGCCTTCAGGCTGACCACGCTCGGCAGCTTCATCGAGAAGGTCGGCGAGGACACCGCGTGCTCGTATTCGGCGACGATGTTCACCCGGTCGAGGAACACCGCCTTGATGGCGTCCTGCCAGGACCAGAGCGACAAGGGGTAATAGCTGAGCGGACGGTAATCCGCATTCAGCACCAGTGCTGGAAGCCCATCCGGAGATACGGCAACCGTCACGTGTTTACCTCCTTGGTTCTAGACCCGAACGGCGCGGATACTGTAAGCCCGACATGACAGGGATGTGAAGCGGATTGTCGTTTGCCCGAAGCGTCAAAAACCCTCGATTTTTATGCTTTTTTGCGGATTCAGGACGGCGGCGCGGCGTCCCTGCCCCTGGTTTCGCGATAATAGGACCAGAAAAGCCGCGATGCGACACCTCGCCACGGGCTCCATGATTCGGCCAGTGCGATCAGTGTTTTCTCCGGCGGACGCGGATCTATGCCGAGCGCATGGCCGACCGCGCTCTGCAGCGCGACATCGCGCGCCGGGAAAATGTCGGGGTGCCCGGCGGCGAACAGAAGGTACACTTCCGCCGTCCAGGGGCCGATACCCGGCACGGCCGTCATCGTCGTGATCGCCTCGGTTGCATCGAGCGAACACAAATGGTTGAGGTCGAGCCCGCCGGCAACGGCCTCGGCAACCGCGATCAGGCCGCGCTGCTTGGGCCGCGACAGGCCGGCCTCGCGAAACATGTCCTCGCCGGCGGCCAGGATCGCCTGCGGCGTCAGCGGATCGACGAGCTTCGTCAGCCGGCCGAAAATGGCATCGGCGCTGGCGCGGGAGACCTGCTGCGAGACGATGATCGAGGCCAGGCTCCTGAATCCTGGTTCGGAAAGCCTGAGTGGGACTTCGCCGGCCATGCCGCGCACCTTTTCCAGGCGCGGATCGATGATGCAAAGCGCATCGAGCCCGCGCGCAATGTCGTCCAGTGTCGCGATGCGTTGCATGATATCCTTGTCCGCGAATGTGCCGCAAAGTAGCAACGGCCAAAACCGCTGCACAACCCGATTGCCGCTCGAGACATGACGCTCCTGACATTCCGCTTCGCGCCCAGCCCCAATGGCGACCTGCATCTCGGCCACGCCTATTCGGCGCTGCTCAACCAGAAGCTGGCAAGGGCCGGCGGCGGCCGCCTGCTGCTGCGTATCGAGGATATCGACATGGCGCGCTGCACGCCGCAATTCGAGGCCGGCGTGCTCGCCGATCTGAAATGGCTGGGCCTTGATTGGGAACAGCCGGTCCGCCGCCAGTCCGAGCATTTTGGCGAGTACCAGGCGGTGCTTCAGCAGTTGATCGGCGAGGAACTGGTCTATCCCGCCTTCATGAGCCGTGGCGACATCAGGGCTTTCATCGCCGACAGCGAAAGGCGCGGGCGCGACTGGCCGCGCGACCCCGACGGCGTGCCGCTCTACCCCCCGTCCGACAAGGCGCTGACGATGAAGGAACGCAAACGGCGCATCGCCGATAACGAACCCTTCGCCTGGCGGCTCGATACCGATGCTGTCATGGCGCGTGTCGGCAGGGATCTCGCATGGGCCGAATTCACCGACGAGACGCTATCGGCGACGCGTTCGGTCGAGGCCCGCCCGCAGGACTGGGGCGATGTGATCGTGGCGCGCCGCGACATCCCGACCAGCTACCACCTCGCCGTCGTCATGGACGATGCGCTGCAGGGCATCAGCCATGTCGTGCGCGGCCAGGATCTGTTTTCCGCCACCGGCGTGCAGCGCCTGCTGCAGGAAGTGCTTGGCCTGCCGCGGCCCGCTTACTTCCACCATCGGCTCATCCTCGGACCGGACGGCCGAAAACTGTCTAAGAGCCTCGGCGACACCGGACTTGCCACGCTGCGCGGGGCCGGGGCGACACCTGACGACATCAGGCGGATGATTGGCCTCTGATCCGGCGAAATTCCGGGAAAAACACGGGGGGCCTTCACCAGCGATTGAATTCCCGTGATGCATGGATCAATCGTTTCATTTTGCGCGCCCGGCTGAACCGGACTAGAGCAACGCCACGGTCAGGTCTCACCAGCGTCGCGGTTTCCGGAAAATGCACAGCATCAAGCGGTTCATCCCCGCCACCTTCGTTGTCCTGTGGGCGACCGGCTTCATCGGCGCGCGCTACGCCATGCCTTGGGCGGAGCCGTTCACCTTCCTTGCCGCGCGTTTCGTCATCGCCGCTATCCTGCTGGCCGTACTGATGCTGGTGCTGGGGTCGAAGCGGGCCACCCGCGAGGAGGCGCTGCACGCCACCGGCGCCGGCGTGCTGATGCACGGCGTCTATCTCGGTGCCGTCTTCTGGGCCATCCACAGGGGCATGCCGGCCGGGTTTTCAGCCCTGATCGTCGGCCTGCAGCCGCTGATCACCGCGGTACTTGCCGGCAAGTTTCTGGGCGAGGCCATCCTGCCGCGCCATTGGCTTGGCCTTGGCATCGGCCTGATCGGCATCGTCATCGTCTTGTGGCCAAAGCTCGGGGCGCTTAGCGGCGGCGTCACTACGGCGACGCTGACCGCCTCGCTGGTCTCGGTGCTCGGCATGAGCGCCGGCACCATCTGGCAGAAGCGCTTTGCCTCCGGCGGCGACCTCGTGGCGGCGACCATGTGGCAATATGTCGGCGGCGCCGCGCTGATGATCCTGGCCGCGCTCGCCTTCGAAACGCACACCGTCGTCATCAACGGCGAACTGATCTTCGCCATGGCCTGGCTGGTGCTGGTGCTGTCGCTCGGCGCTATCTTCCTGTTGATGGTGATGATCCGCGACGGCGAAATGTCGAAAGTCGCCTCGCTGTTCTACCTGGTGCCGGCGGTGACGGCGATCATTGCCTGGGCCTTGTTCGACGAGCAGCTCAACGCGCTGCAGATTGTCGGCATGGCGATCACCACCTTCGGCGTCGGCCTGGCAACGGCGCGGCAGGCAAAGAGAGAGTTGAGGAATTAACAGCCGTTTCTGGCGCCGCTATCGCCTCACCCAACCCGCGCGCGCGCCTCCAGATAGCGGCTGATCGCGGCGTTGAGCTCGCCGCCGAGGATGAAGATCGCCGAGACGATGTAAAGGAAAACCACCGCGATCATGATCGAAGCGAGACCGGCATAGGTTGTCACATAGGACGAGAAATGGTCGAGATAGGTGGCGAACATCGTCGAGCCGACAAGCCATGCGGCCAGTGTGAAGATGATGCCCGGCACCAGCGAGACGAAGCGGCGCTTGCCGGCCGGCAGCCAGTAATGCACGGCAAACAACCCGCCGATGATGACGGCTGAGGCGATGACGTAACGCCACAGCGTGATCGTCCCGGTATAGGGTTTGATCCATTCGAAATGGGCTTCCGCCAACCGCGCCAGCAAGGGTGCGAACACCAAAAGCACGCTGATCGCCAGGAACCCGGCCGTCGCGATCAGCACGAAGAAGATGCTCTGCACCCGGCGGTAGATGATGCCGCGCGTTTCGGTGACCCGATAGGCGCGGTTGAGCGAGGTGCGCAGCGCCTCGATGCCGTTTGATGCGAAGTAAGCGGCCAGCAGCACGCCGTAGGTCAAAAGGTCGGTGCGCCGTACCGTCAGCACGTTCAGCACCTCGTGCGCGATCGGCTTGGCGATCTGGTCCGGCCAGGTGTCGAAGACCAGGTGCACCGCCGTGTCGGCGAAGGCCTGGGCGCCGAGGAAGCTGCCCAGCGTCGTGGCGAAGATCAGGAACGGAAACAGCGCCATCAGCGAGGTGATAGCCAGATGGCTGGCCATCGCCCAGCCGTCGTCGGTGTTGAAATGACCGAGCGCGTCGTAGAGCACGCGGCGCAGGGCGACAATATTCCGCAGCAAGAACCCGCGCTCCCTTCGATTGTCTCGACGCCGCGAATATGGGAAGTGAATGCGGCAAATGGCAACCCTTCATCAAACCACGAATTCGCCAGCGACAGAGTTGCGCACCATCATCGTCACCGGTGCGTCCTCCGGCATAGGCGCCTATTGCGCCCGGGCGCTCAAGTCGGAAGGCTGGCGGGTGTTCGCGACGGCGCGCAAGCCGGAAGACATCGCCGCGCTCGAAGCGGACGGTATCGAGGCATTCTACCTCGACTACAGCGAACCGGACTCCATCGCCGCTTTGGTGACTTCGGTGCTCGACCGCACGGACGGAAGGCTTGGCGCACTCTTCAACAACGGCGCCTACGCCCAGGCCGGCGCGGTCGAGGATCTCTCGGTGGCCGCGCTGAAAGGGCAATTCGAGGTCAATTTCTTCGGCTGGCACGACCTGACCCGCCGGCTGGTGCCGGTGATGCGCCGCCAGGGCCATGGCCGTCTCGTCCATTGCTCGTCGATCCTTGGCCTGGTGCCGGTGCGCTTTCGCGGCGCCTATTCGGCATCGAAGCACGCGCTCGAGGCGCTGATGCTCTGCCAGCGCCAGGAACTGGAAGGCAGCGGCGTCCATGTTTCGCTGATCGAACCGGGGCCGGTGAAATCGAGGATCGCCAGCAACGGCCTGCCCTGGTTCCTGAAAAACATCGACATCGAGAATTCCGTGCACCGCGCCGACTATACCGCGCAATTGGAACGGCTGCGCGCCGGCGGCAGCCAATCGGCGCTGAAGCCTGGACCGGAAGTGGTCCACAAGGTTCTGCGACATGCACTTCTGTCGCGGCGCCCGCGCCCGCACTATGTGGTAACGGTGCCGGCCAAGATCGGCGCGGCGCTCAAACGCTTCCTGCCGGCATCGATACTCTACCGCCTGATGGCCAAGCGCGCCTGAACGCGAAACAACTGGAAACGCAACAATGGCAACCGTCTTCAACATCCTCGCCATTCTGGTCATGGCCGCCGTGGTGATCGTGCTGATCCGAGGCCTGATCAACATGATGCGTGGCGGTTCCGGCGTCACTTCGAACAAGCTGATGCAGGCGCGCGTCATGCTGCAGGCCGTGGCGCTGGTGCTGATCCTGCTGGCCGTGTATTTCACGCGCAAGTAAGAATATCGGCGGCGGGGGAGACGACGTGGTCAAGCTCAACAAGATCTACACCCGCACCGGCGACGATGGCACGACGGGTCTCGGCACCGGCGAAAGGCGGCTGAAATCCGACCTGCGGGTCGATGCCTACGGCACGGTCGACGAAGCCAACGCCTGCATCGGCATGGCGCGCGTGCACACGGCAGCCAGCCACCCGGCGATCGATGCCATGCTGTCGCGCATCCAGAACGATCTCTTCGACCTCGGCGCCGACCTTGCCGTGCCCGATGACGGCAAGCCGCTCGGCTATGAGCCGCTGCGTATCGTGGCCGTGCAGACCGACCGCGTCGAGAAGGACATCGACCTCCTCAACAAGGACCTCCAGCCGCTCAAATCCTTCGTGCTCAACGGCGGCACGGCGGCGGCGGCGGCACTGCATCTCGCCCGCACAGTGGCACGTCGGGCCGAACGTCTGATGGTGGCGCTCGCCCAGAATCCGGTGGAACATGTCAACCAGGACGGGCTGAAATACATCAACCGCGTCTCGGATTTCCTGTTTGTCGCCGCCCGGGCGGTCAATGACAATGGAAATGCCGACGTGCTATGGGTTCCCGGCAAGAACCGCTGAACGGATCGAAAAGCGGAGGGGGCCGGCGACCGATGTTCATCCCGCTTTACGATACCAACAGGCTGCGCCATATCCGCCTGCAATATGTGACAATCGGCCTGATCGTGCTCAACGCGCTGGTCTATTGCGCCACCGCACTCGGTGGCGAGAATTTCACCAATGCGGCGGTGCTTGGCCTCGGCTTCATTCCATCGGTCGTTCACAACACGGCCGAGCTCGACCCTCGCTTCGTCGTCATCCCGGAAAGCCTGAGCTACCTAACCTATTCCTTCCTGCATGCCGACATCCTCCATCTCGGCGGCAACATGCTGTTCCTGTGGGTGTTCGGCGACAATGTCGAGGACGCGCTCGGTCACGTCCGCTACCTGATCTTCTATCTCCTGTGTGCGGTCGCCGGCGCTGCCTTCCAAGGGCTCGTCGCCTGGGATTCGCAAGTGCCCCTGATCGGCGCCTCCGGCGCCATCGCCGGCGTCGTCGTCGCCTATCTCATCCTCTATCCCAGGGTGAAGGTCTGGGTGCTGGCCTTTGCCCGCATCCCTTTGCGCATTCCGGCGTTCATCCCGCTCATCCTGTGGGTGCTGTTCCAGGTCGTCATGTTCGCAACCGGTGGCGAGGACCAGATTTCCTGGGCCTGCCACATCGGCGGCATCATCGCCGGTGCGGTGCTGGTGCTTGTCCTGCGCAGCCGTGGCGTGCCGCTTTTTGCCGCCGCCGACGAGGATGCCGTGGTTCCCACCCCAGACCAGCCGCCGGTTGCCGCCGAACCGGCGGCGCCCGAGCCGCCGGCCACCGCGGCGCGCTGGGGCCGGGGAAACCCTTCTGGCTCAAACTGAACCGATTTGAGGCGCTTGCAGCGTATTGACGTCAGGGATTGCCCCAACTACGGAAACGTCTCCGTCTGAGCCCAAGGTTGTTAAGGAGCAGCCCAAGGCGAGCAGAGACCAGAATTTCCATCCGGCCGGAATTCCGTCTGGCCGGAATTCCGTCAGGAATGTCGGCTTTCGACAACTCAGAAAGGGCGCAAGCTGTTATAGCGCGCCCAACTAGCGTGAAGAGGTGACAGGCAAATGAAGATCCTTGTGCCCGTGAAGCGGGTTGTGGATGCGAACGTGAAGGTTCGCGTGAAGGCTGATGGTTCGGCGGTGGAACTCGCCAACGTCAAGATGGCGATGAACCCGTTCGACGAGATCGCGGTCGAAGAGGCGATCCGTCTCAAGGAAGCCGGCAAGGCAGAGGAAATCATCGTCGTCTCTATCGGCCCGCAGCAGGCGCAGGAAACCTTGCGCACCGCGCTCGCCATGGGTGCCGACCGCGCCATCCTGGTCAAGACCGACGAACAGACCGAGCCGCTCGGCGTCGCCAAGGTGTTGAAGGGTGTTGTCGATGCCGAACAGCCCGGCCTCGTCATCCTCGGCAAGCAGGCGATCGACGACGATTCGAACCAGACCGGCCAGATGCTGGCGGCGCTGCTCGGCTGGGCGCAAGGCACCTTCGCTTCCAAGGTGGTGATCGACGGCGACAAGGCCAAAGTGACGCGTGAAGTCGATGGCGGCTTGCAGACGGTGGAACTGAAGATGCCGGTGATCGTCACCGCCGACCTTCGCCTCAACCAGCCGCGCTATGCCTCGCTGCCCAACATCATGAAGGCCAAGAAAAAGCAGCTCGACGAGAAATCGCCCGCCGACTACGGCGCCGACGTCAAGCCGCGCCTCAAGGTCATCAAGACCGAGGAGCCGAGCGGCCGCAAGGCGGGCGTCAAGGTCAAGAGCGTCGCCGAACTGGTCGACAAGCTCAAGAACGAAGCCGGCGTGCTCTGAGATCGGAAGGAATAGATAAAATGGCAATTCTCCTCATCGCCGAACACGACAACGCCAGCCTTTCCGACCAGACCGCCAAGGCGCTTTCGGCCGCCCTGCAGATCGGCTCGGACGTGCATGTGCTGGTGGCCGGCAAGGGCGCCAAGGGTGCAGCGGATGCCGCAGCCAAGCTCAAGGGCGTCACCAAGGTGCTGCTCGCCGAAGCCGACGAACTCGCCGAGCGCCTCGCCGAACCGACGGCCGCACTGGTCGTGTCGCTGGCCGGCGGCTATGATACCATCATCGCGCCGGCGACCTCGTCGGGCAAGAACGTCGCGCCACGCGTCGCGGCCCTGCTCGATGTCGCGCAGGTCTCCGAGATCATCGAAGTGGTCTCGCCAGACACGTTCAAGCGGCCGATCTATGCCGGCAACGCCATCCAGACCGTGCAGTCGACCGACGCCAAGAAGGTCATCACCGTGCGCACCGCCTCTTTCCAGGCAGCGCCCGAGGGCGGTTCGGCAGCGGTCGAGACCGTCAAGGCGGCGGCCAATCCCGGCCTCTCGACCTTTGTCGAGAACAAGCTCTCGGAGACGGACCGCCCGGAACTGACCTCGGCCAAGATCATCATTTCGGGTGGGCGCGCGCTCGGCTCCTCGGAGAAGTTCCAGGAGGTCATCCTGCCCGTCGCCGACAAGCTCGGCGCGGCGGTCGGCGCTTCGCGCGCGGCGGTCGATGCCGGCTACGCTCCGAACGACTGGCAGGTCGGCCAGACCGGCAAGGTCGTCGCTCCCGATCTCTACATCGCGGTCGGCATATCCGGCGCCATCCAGCACCTCGCCGGCATGAAGGACTCCAAGGTCATCGTCGCCATCAACAAGGATGAAGAGGCGCCGATTTTCCAGGTTGCCGACTACGGCCTCGTAGGCGATCTCTTCGTCGTCCTGCCGGAGTTGCAGAAGGCGCTTTGACGCTGTCTGGCAAAGCGTATTAAATGCCTGGGGTGGGGTAGACGAAGTCGCCCCGCCCTTTTAGTTTGCACCGCACAAAAAGCAGGCCGCAAAGGCCTTTTTCGACGGGATCGGTGTAATGAGCAAGATCGAGACGATCGGCATCATCGGCGCAGGGCAGATGGGTGGGGGTATCGCCCACGTCTCCGCGCTTTCGGGCTACAAGGTGCTCATCTACGACATTTCGCCCGACCGTATCGAGAAGGGCATCGCCACCATCAGCGGCAACATGGCCCGCCAGGTTGGGTCCGGCAAGCTTGACGAAAAGCTGCGCAACGAGGCGATGGGGCGAATTGCTTCGGCACCGGCGATGGCTGATCTGGCCGGCGCCGATCTGGTGATCGAGGCGGCGACGGAAGACGAGACGGTCAAGCGCAAGATCTACGCGCAGCTCTGTCCGCAGCTCAATCCCGAAGCCATACTCGCGACCAACACCTCATCGATCTCGATCACGCGGCTTGCGGCGCAGACCGACCGGCCGGAGCGCTTCATCGGCATACATTTCATGAACCCGGTGCCGCTGATGAAGCTGGTCGAACTGGTGCGCGGCATCGCCACCGAGGACCAGACCTTCGAGGCGGCCAAGACCTATGTGAAGCAGCTCGACAAGACGATCACGGTCTCGGAGGATTTCCCGGCCTTCATCGTCAACCGCATCTTGCTGCCGATGATCAACGAAGCGATCTACACGCTCTATGAGGGCGTCGGCTCGGTCGACGCCATCGACACCGCCATGCGGCTCGGCGCCAACCATCCGATGGGACCGCTGCAGCTGGCGGATTTCATCGGCCTGGATACCTGCCTGTCGATCATGCAGGTGCTGCATGACGGCCTGTCGGATTCCAAGTACCGCCCCTGCCCGCTGCTGGTGAAATATGTCGAAGCCGGCTGGCTCGGCCGCAAGACCGGGCGCGGCTTCTACGACTATCGCGGCGAGCATCCCGTTCCGACGCGCTGAGCCAGACGATCCTTGTCCGGCCCGGCGCTCACGACGCGGCCGCTAGCGGCCGTTCCGACCTGTCGTCTGTGATCATCCCGTCCGGCGCCACGCAAACGCATCCCCGACCAGAGGCCTTGGCCGCATAGCAGGCGGCGTCGGCCCTTGCGATGATCTCGTCCGCCTCGCCGCAATCGGAATTGATGGCCGCCAGCCCGATGCTGGCGCCGATCGCGTGCGGCCGGCCATCCCACGTGAAGTTCAGTCCGGCTATCGCATCGAGGACCGAGCGTGCCGCGATCCTGGCGCTGGCGGTCGAACCCGATTTCAGGATGACCGCGAATTCGTCGCCGCCCAGGCGCGCGACGATGTCTTCTGGCCCAAGCACGCCGCGCATGGCCTCGGCGACTCGCTTGAGCAAGGCGTCTCCCGCGGCGTGACCACCCGTGTCGTTGACCAGTTTGAAATGGTCGAGGTCGATGAACATGAACTGACGCCCGCTACTGCCGGTCGCGGCAGCATCCTTGCGCGCCTGATCGACGATCTCCTCCATCGTACGGATGAAACTGGAGCGATTGGCAAGGCCGGTCAGCGCATCATGCGCGGCGGCGTGGGCCAGCTGCCGCTGCAGGGCGCGCGCATCGGTAAAATCCTGGAATACGATGACCAGCCCGCAGAACTCGTGGCGCTCGTTCATGATCGGCGACACGACCTGGCGGATGCTGCAGCGTGTGTCGTCGCGGCGGATCAACACGGCGCGGCTGTTCTGGTCGGAGGGCACCTCCGCGCCGATCGCCGGCCGGCTCACGCCGATCCTGTGACCCGTCTCTTCGTCGACCGCCCAATAGACATGGCCGAGCGTCTTGCCGAGAGCCGCCTCCCCGGAAACGCCGGTCAGCTTCTCGGCAACCGGGTTCATGAAGGTGACGCGGTTGGCCGCATCGGTGCAGATAACGGCGTCGCCGATCGACTGCAGCGTCACCCGGAGCCGCTCCTTCTCGTCGGCTAGCATCGCCGCCGACACCGTCAGGCGCTCCTCGGTCTCCTTGCGCCGCGTGATGTCGGTCAAGCTGCCGATGGCCCTGATCAGACGCCCGTCCCCGTCGCGCTCGATGGCCTTGCCGCGGTCGAGAATCCAGATCCAGCGGCCATCCTTGTGACGCATCCTGAACTCGGCTTCGAAAAAATCGGTCTTCCCGGCAAGGTGCTCGCGATCAGCGTCGGCGACGGCCTCGCGATCGTCGGGATGGATCATCGTCAGCCAATGGTCGGGATCGCCATTAAGTTCGCCGTCGTCATAACCCAGCATCTTGACCCACGTCGACGAGTAGGTCGTGCCACCCCTTCGCATATCGAGGTCCCAGACGCCCTGGCCGGCGCCGGCGAGTGCGAAGTTCCAGCGCGTCTCCGCCTCGGCGATGCGCGCCTCGGCCTGCTTGCGCGCGTCGATGTCCTCGATCTGAGAGACCAGGTAGAGCGGGCGCCCGTTTTTGTCGTCACGAATGACCGAGCCGGCGAGATGCGACCAGACGGGTGTACCGTCCTTCTTGAGGTAACGCTTTTCGAATTGGAAGGCGTCGACCGTGCCCGCTTCGATGCCTTCCATGGTTTCCCGCCCGATGTGCAGGTCGTCAGGATGGGTGATCTGGAGAAAGGTCAGCGCCTCGATCTCTTCACGGCTGTAGCCAAGCATCGAGGCGAAGGCCGGATTGGTTTCCATAATGCGCCCGTCCAGCCCGACAATGGCGATGCCGATCGCTGAATCCTGCATGGCCCGGCGGAAGCGCTGCTCGCTCCGCGCGATCTGCCGCCGGTCGTCCGACATGCGAACGACAAACAGGCCGGCGAGGAAAAGCGCGCCCGCTGTCACAACTACCGACACTTGAAGACAAAGTCTGAGCGCTTCCGCGCCAAGGTCCAGCCTCGACAGCGCAAGCAACGCCGACACCACGCCAAAACCAGCCACAAGCAGCGCCAGCGCTGCACGCCTGTAGGGTCCCGGCCCAATCATTCCACGCAAAGTCACGATCCGTGCCACCCCCGTGGGCAATCGCCTTTTCCCGTTAAAACCCTGAAGGATCGATTTTAAGGAAAGGTTGCGCCCGGAGTTCTGGCGACAGGGATAACCGGCAAACAATTGCCGGCATGATTAAGGATCGGTGTGCATGGGGCCGTGGTCGCGGATAGGCTGCTACCAGCGCACGAAAAACCGCCCGCCGAGCGCGCCAAACAGGGCAAGTGCCGCAATCGCGATCGTGTACCAGGTGGCGACGAAGAGTGGCGAATCGTCGAAACAGTGCGCGGCATAGAAGGTCGCCGCCAGTCCGCCGGCAAGCAGACCGGCGACCGCGCCGGCAAGCACAGGCCGCGTCGGTGCACCGTAGCGCAGCATCCACAGGAAGATGGCCAGCGGGCCGATGCCGATCAGCGGGATGAAGCCCATGCAGATCATCATGTTGGAGCCGACCATGCGCGTGCCCCACAACGCCTCCGGCACCATGAAAAGCTCCAGCACCACCGCCACGGCCACCAGCAGCGGCGCGGCCAGCATCCACGCCATCGCCCGGCCTGTCGAGGCACCTGGCGTCGACAAGGCCCGGATCGAGGCGAAGGCGCTGACGGCCAGCACGATGGTGAAAACGAACTTGGCGAGGAAGCGTATCGTGTGCGCGGCGACCATGAAGTCGGGGCGCGGGCCGATCGTCAGCATGAAGACGATCGCCGCCATGACAATGGCGGCGCCGGCGGCCAGCCACCAGGCCGAGCGTAATGGCATCGCCTTGCTGCTTGCATCGGCGTCGAGCGCCTTGATGAGATCCTCGGTCCTCATGTCATTCCCGTCCAACTCGGCCCTGCCCGAATCGCCTGGCTATCGCGGCAAGCCCGCGATGCAGCGACACACGCACAGCCGTCTCGCTGATGCCGAACTTCGCCGCCGTCTCGCCGATCGAGCGGCCCTCCACCGACACGGCCGAGACCACGGAACGCTGGGCCGGCGGCAGCCCGTCCAGGGCCCTGTTGATGTCGCGCTCGCTGGCGGTTTCGGTTTCCGGCTCGGCAAAGGTCTCGGCGATATCGTCGACATCGATCTCGATGCGCCGTCCGCGCCGCCGGAACGCATCGATCAGCTTGAAGCGGGCGATCGCATAGACCCACGGCAGCACCGGCGCATCCTGGCGCCAGGTATGCCGTTTCACATGAATGGCCAGCAAGGTTTCCTGCACGACATCCTCGGGATCGACTCCGCCTTGCACGATCTTGCGCCGGATAAAGCCGCGCATCAGCGCGGCAATCCGATGCAGAAAGTCGGCATAGGCCTTTTCATCTCCGGCGATCGCGGCCCGCAACAGCCGGGAAAGTTCGGCCTCGTCCTTGCCGCTCACAAGAGTTCACTCCCCCGATTTCGTGCCTCGGCACTGATTTGTTACGTGGCCGGCGAAATAATGTCCAAGCCAAAGTACCGGCAAATCAAGAAAGTTTGAGGGGCCGCGCCTGACGTCGGCGCGTCATCTGCTTTGATTGCCCGTATCCGTCGACGCCTTGGCTCCCAGGACAGTGTCCCTGAACAAGCTGAAGCCCTTGCGCACCGTCAGCTTGACCCGTCGCCTGCGGTACTTTGTGCGCAGGCGGCCGAGAAGGTGCAGATGAGCCCTGTCGATGTCAGGATGGGATACGCGGTCTTGCGCATGCGGGAGACGCATCAAGGCATCGGCATGCATGTTGGCGTAAGGCAACGAATCGTACGAATCGAAAATGGTCGGCGGATAGTTCAGCACGGTTGGGTTGGTATTGATCTCGAACACCTGGATGCGCGCATCGACGATGGTGTAATCAATACGGCCGTAGGAAACCGCAGCCTTTTCGAAAATGGGCATTAACTCGGCCGCGTGCGGGTTGTCACGAACATAGGCCGCATGCTCTGCCAGATGCGCTCCCGCCATCCCCTTGCCTGGATCCTTGATGAACCAGTCCCGGCTGGCGAAGCAGTGCTGCGCATAGCTGTGGTCACCGATGCGATAGGCGGCGTATTTCCGGTAATACCCGTCGCGAAGAGGCTTCGATTCAAATTCCACCACCATCGGGCGCACAAAGCGCGCGGCGCCCAGATTGGCGATCTCGACGCGGAGTTGTTCCGGGGTATTCAACAGCCTTGGCGTTTTGTACGTCGCGCCTGCCTCGTCGCGCAGAAACACAGGAAAACGCAATTCGTCAGGCAGCTTTTCCGGTCGGTACACGTTGAAGCGGTTGCTGCCGTCGGCGTAGAGCAAACGCAGCAGGTCGAACCGCTGGAGGGTCTTTGCCGGGTGATTGAGCTGCACAATATCAGGTTGCCTTATCCTCAATTGTTCGCTGAGTTCGGCGCCCGACTGTATCTCGGATTGGCTCAGGCGATCCAAATCGGTCCAGATGACAGTAGCACTGGATATCGCCAGCAGGTGATTCCTCTCTTCATAAGGAACAATGCGGACAAAATCCTGGAGGTCGGGCCGGAAATAGATGAGCAGACTTGCGAGCGTGTTGGCATGTAGGCGATGGCATAAATAGAAAATCACTGGACACCCTCCCCATGGACTCACTAGCAGCTAATGTAAATCATTCAACGGCGGATTGGTGAGGCCGCATTCCACGATGGGACCTGTCATTTTTCGTCAGCTCGTTGAAAATGATATTCCAGACATGGCCGCGATGGAGGCGGCGGCCTGGGGGCCTCTCGGCGCCAGCCAAGAAACGATCAGGCGCCGTCTTTCCTTGGGACATACAACGATCATCGCCGTGGCCGAACATCTCGTTGCCGGCGCTATCGGTTTCGTGGAGACCAGCCAGGACCCTCACGACAGGGAAGAATTCCCGAAAACCTTCTCCGCTTATTCTTCGCTAGCCCGGACCGGACCGGCCAGATCGCTCTACGTTTACAACCTTGGTTTGCGGCCTGACTTTCGCGGCACCGACATGGCACGCCGCCTCTTGTCGCAACTGACCGAGCACGGCCGTCGGGTTGGAGCCCGCTGGCTGGTCGGCGATGGGCGATGTCCGTCCTATGCGGGAGCCCAGGACGATTTCCCCGACAAGGTTCGGCCGAATCCAGCGTTTCGCCGGACCATCGACCATTGGCATCGGACCGGCGTGACGCCCGCGGTCGAGGCTCTAACGAGGGACCCGCTGCTGCGGTTCTACAGGCGCGTTCTGCAGTGCGAATTCCTTCACCTAGCGCCCGATTTTCTGCCGCAGGACATCAGTTCTGGCGGGTTTCGCGTCATCTTTGCCGTTGATCTCGCCCCATGACGATCCAGCCCGATCTTTTCGATCCTTTCGCCCTTGGCAGCGATCCTTTTCCTGAATTCGCTCGTCGTCGGGCAGAGGGTGGCGCCAGTTGGGGCAAGCCTCCCTATCCGGAGGTCGGCGTGGCCTTGTACGTGTTCAGCCACGCTCTCGTATCCGAGGCCCTGAAACACCCCTTTTTGTTGCAGGCACCTCCAGGCACCTACCAGGAAGTCAGGCAGAAGATCAGCGCCAATCCGGCGTTGGATTTGTTGACACGCTCGATGCTTCTGTCCGACCCGCCGCGACACATGCATCTGCGGCGTCCCCTGGCTGGCTCCCTGACGTTTTCCGCCGGCAAAGGGCTGTTCAGCCAGCTCATGCCCAAGGCATCGGAGCTGACCCGGGCAGCGGCGGGCAAGCCTTGGTTCGACGCGATTCGCGACATAGGCTTGCCGCTATCGTTTTCGGGCCTTGAACAGATCCTCGGCATCGATATCGACGATCCCTGGCTGATCGGAAGCGACGCCCAGCGCATGGCCAAGGCCCTGGATATCCGCACCGGGAATGTCGACAACGACGCCAATGAGGCCTGCCGCCGGCTGGAGGCATGGGCGTCGCAAGCCATCGAGGGAGGCGGCGTGCGCCCAAACGGCATTTCGGCCCAGATGCTCGCCGAGGTTGAGGCTGGTCGCTGGCGCAGAGACGACGCCATTGCGAACATCGTCTTCCTGCTCTTTGCCGGACAAGCCACTGTGGTCGATACCTTTGGCAATGCGCTGGCCGCACTGGCAGAGGCCCCGGACCAATTGTCGTTGCTCGAAGGCGGGACTGTCGGCTGGTCGGCTGCAGCGGAGGAACTGCTTCGTTTTTGTGCGCCGGTGCATTTTGCCGGGGCCCGCATTGCCGCGCAGGACCTGGAGATCGGCGGCGCGACCATCACGGCTGGCCAAGCGGTTGTACCGGTGCTGGCGAGCGCCAACCGGGATGTTTCGGTCTTCCCGGCCGGCGACCGCCTCGATCTGCGCTCGGGTGTTTCATCTGCGCTGGCATTCGGCACCGGGCTTCACGCCTGCCTTGGTCAGCACGTTGCGCGGGCAGAGTTGGCTGTCCTTCTGGAAGCCCTGTTTACAGAAGCCAGCGGCTGGCGTCTGGATATCCCGAATGTCGTCCGGCGTGATTCCGTCCTTTTCTACGGCCTGGAAACCGCGCCGATGATCCAGGCGGCAGGTCTGCCAGCGATCTGAAGCACGCGGTTATTGCATCGCCATCACGAGGAATTGTTGGTCCGGCACGGGGGTTTGTGCCCTCGCGACCGATTGTAGCAGATCATAAATGTTGACTACCATGCTCAGGTATCGATAGGAGAGCCCTGCCAACCTTAAACCAAGGACGACGCCATGAAACACGCTCTTTCCGCCCTTGCCGGTGCTACCGCACTGGCAATCAGCCTGATCACCGCGCCGGCGATGGCAGAAGATGCCGACATCATCGTCTACAACGCGCAGCATGAGAGCCTGGCCAAGGAATGGGCCGAAGGGTTCACCAAGGAAACCGGCATCAAGGTCACCTTGCGCAATGGCGGCGACAGCGACTTCTCCAACCAGATCGTCGCCGAAGGCGCGGCCTCGCCCGCCGACGTGTTCCTGACCGAGAATTCACCGGCCATGGTGCTGGTCGAGAATGCCGGCCTGTTCGCGCCGGTCGATGCCGACACGCTGGCTCAGGTGCCGCAGGACTATCAGGCAGCCAGCGGCAAATGGGTGGGCGTGGCCGCGCGCAGCACCGTATTCGCCTACAACAAGTCCAAGCTGAGCGCCGACAAGCTGCCCAAGTCGCTGCTCGATCTCGCCGATCCGAGCTGGAAGGGCCGCTGGGCCGCCTCGCCTTCGGGCGCCGACTTCCAGGCCATCGTCAGCGCGCTGCTGCAGCTCAAGGGTGAGGCGGCGACAGCGGACTGGCTGAAGGCGATGAAGACCAATTTCACCGCTTACAAGGGCAACAGCACCGTCATGAAGGCGGTCAATGCCGGCGAGATCGAAGGCGGCGTGATCTACCATTATTACTACTTCGGCGATCAGGCCAAGACCGGCGAGAACAGCAAGAACGTCGCGCTGCACTATTTCAAGAACCAGGATCCGGGCGCATTCGTCTCGGTCTCGGGTGGTGGCGTGCTCGCCTCGAGCAAGCATCCGAAGGAAGCCCAGGCCTTCCTGAAGTGGGTGACCGGCAAGGGCGGCCAGGATGTGCTGAAGAACGGAAACTCCTTCGAATACGCCGTCGGCAAGGATGCCGAATCCAACCCGAAGCTGGTGCCGCTCGCCGATCTGCAGGCGCCGAAGGTCGACGCCGCGACGCTGAACTCCAAGAAGGTCACCGACCTGATGACGGCAGCCGGCTTGCTTTAGTTGCCGTTCGTCCTAATAAGGACGTCAGGCCTTGCTCCCGCGGGAATTCTGCGGGAGCGTTTTATTTTTCGAGACTCGTCGATGACGACAAGCTGTGTTCCTGACCGCCATAGCGATCCTTCAATTGCCGCCGCTGCGCCGCAACCGAACGGCGCCTGAGCCGATGCAGTCTGCGGTCGATCTCGCGCGCTCTCGCCAGCCGCCGAAGATGCGCCGAAGGGCTAAGCGGCGGGCCGCCCCCTGGCTGATCACCGCCGCCGTCTTCGTCTCGCTGCTCGCCCTTTTGCCGCTCGCCTTCATCGTCTGGATCGCGGTGCAGACCGGCTGGGAGACCGTCTCGGCGTTGGTCTTCCGGCCGCGTGTTGGGGAACTGCTGGTCAACACCACGCTGCTGGTGTTGCTGACCGTCCCGATCGCCATCGTCCTGTCTGTCGCGCTGGCCTGGCTGACCGAGCGCAGCGACCTGCCCGGCGCCAGGCTGTGGGCCTGGCTGTGCGTGGCGCCGCTCGCCATTCCCGCTTTCGTGCATTCCTATGCATGGATCACCATGGTGCCCGGGCTGCACGGCCTGTGGGCCGGCGTCCTGGTGTCCGTCATCGCTTATTTCCCGTTTCTCTATCTGCCCATTTCGGCGGCGCTGCGTCGCCTCGACCCGGCTCTCGAGGACGCGGCCGCAGCCCTTGGCCTCGGCCCGTGGTGGGTGTTCTGGCGTGTCGTGGTGCCGCAGCTCAGGCTCGCCATCTGCGGCGGCTCGCTGCTGGTCGGGCTGCATCTGCTGGCAGAATATGGCCTCTACGTCTTCATCCGCTTCGACACCTTCACCACCGCGATCGTCGACCAGTTCCAGTCGACCTTCAACGGGCCGGCCGCCAACATGCTGGCCGGTGTCCTGGTGACCTGCTGCTTCGTGCTTCTGGGCCTCGAAGTCCTGGTGCGCGGCGAGGAACGCTATGCCCGTGTCGGCTCCGGCGCGGCACGCCACCAGCCGCGCACAAGCCTCGGCCATGCCACCATCCCGAGCCTGCTCTTGCTTGTCCTTACCACGCTGCTGGCGCTCGGCGTGCCGTTCGTCACCATCGGCCGCTGGCTCGTCGCCGGCGGCGCCGAGGTCTGGCGCCTCGACGAGATTGGCCTGGCACTCGGCCAGACCCTGTTCCTGGCGCTTGCAGGGGCACTGCTTGCCACCGTCGCCGCCATGCCGATGGCCTGGATCTCGATCCGCGCGCCGGGACCCTTGCAGCGCCTGCTGGAGGGTTGCAACTACATCGTCGGCTCGCTACCGGGTGTCGTCATCGCGCTGGCGCTGGTCACTATCACCGTGCGCATTGCGCTTCCGCTCTATCAGACGCTGTTCACCATCCTGGTCGCCTATGCACTCATGTTCCTGCCGCGAGCCCTTGTCAGCCTGCGCGCCTCGATCGCCCAGGCGCCCGTCGAGCTCGAACGCGCCGCGTCCAGCCTCGGCCGACGCCCGCTCAACGCGCTGTGGTCGACGACCATCCGCCTGTCGGCGCCCGGTGCCGCGGCCGGCATGGCGCTGGTGGCGCTCGGCATCATGAACGAACTGACCGCGACCCAGATGCTGGCGCCGAACGGCACCCGCACGCTGGCGATGGCGTTCTGGTCCTACAGCGGCGAGATCGATTACGCCTCGGCCGCCCCTTACGCCTTCATCATGGTGGCGATGTCGCTGCCGCTGACCTGGCTGCTCTATGTCCAGTCGAAACGGATGGCCGGACGATGACCTCTCTCGAAATCCGCGACCTGCACAAGCATTATGGTCCGGTCGCCGCACTGGCCGGCGTCGACCTCGATGTCGCTAGCGGCAGCCGCACCGCCATCGTCGGCCCCTCCGGCTGCGGCAAGACCACCTTGCTGCGGCTGATCGCCGGCTTCGAGGCGCCGGACGAAGGCCGCATCGTGCTCGACGGCGAGGTGCTGGCCAATGGCGGCACGGCTGTCCCGGCGCATCGCCGCGGCATCGGCGTTGTGGCGCAGGACGGCGCCCTGTTCCCGCATCTGACCATATCGGACAATATCGGTTTCGGCCTGGGCCGCGGCGAGGACAAGCGCACCGAGCGCATCATCGAACTCGCCTATATCGTTGGACTGGACAAAGCGATCCTCAAGCGCCGCCCGCACGAGCTTTCAGGCGGCCAGCAGCAGCGCGTCGCGCTCGCTCGCGCCATGGCGATGAAGCCGCGGCTGATGCTGCTCGACGAGCCGTTCTCCGCGCTCGACACCGGACTGCGCGCCTCGATGCGTAAAGCGGTGGCCGAACTTCTGGAGGCGGCCGGCATCACCACCATCCTGGTGACGCACGACCAGGCCGAAGCACTGTCCTTCGCCGCCCAGGTGGCGGTGATGAGAGAAGGCAAATTCTCGCAGGTCGGCACGCCGCGCGATCTCTACCTCAAGCCGAAGGACAGGATGATCGCTGAGTTCCTCGGCGACGCCATCATCCTGCCGGCGAGCATCTCGGGCGGCTTCGCCAACTCGCCGCTCGGCCGCATCGCCGTCGATACCAATGACAGCCGCGACGTCGCCCGCATCATGTTGCGGCCGGAGCAGATTGCGCTGAAGAGAACATCGCGCGAAGGCATGTCGGGCACATCAGACATGCTGTTTGGCGAAGTGACGGAATCGGAATTCGCCGGCTCGACATGCACGATCGCGGTGCGGCTGCTGAACAATGCCGACCCACCGGACGCCGCGGCGATCGGCAACAAGCCTTTGATCCTGCGCAAATCCGGCATGGACGCGCCGTCGGTCGGCGAGATCGTGCGGCTCACCGTGTCGGGAAAGGCGCATGTGTTCGCCTGAAAGTCTGACGCTGCGGCGCCCGGCATGCGGTAGCGAGATGCGATTTCCGGATTCAACTAAGCAGCTCGGCCGCTGATCAATGACGCCTGAAAAATCAGAGTGCCGGCTCGGGTACGGAGGCCTTGAAGACATCGAGACGGCTTCCGGTCTCCGACGAGAAGAAATGCATGTCTTCGGGCAAGATCTTCAAACCGATAGTGCTGCCGGGCTCGGGGTGGACCGCCTCCGACGTCATCACCGAAAACGGCGCGCCGTCGAGATCGACGTAGATGACCCGCCCCGCGCCCAGTTCCTCGACTAGGTCGACGGTGGCATCTAGCGCGCCCGCGCTGCCGGACGCTACTAGGCGGACGGCTTCCGGCCGGATACCCATCGCGACCTTGGTGCCGACCGGCAGGCCGGCGCGCGCCATGGCCAGGCGCCGGCTGCCGCCGAGCAGCGATAGCCCGTCGAGCTCGACGGTGCCTTCGAGCATGTTCATGGCCGGCGCGCCGACAAAGGTGGCGACGAAGCGGCTCGCCGGGCGGGTGTAGATTTCACTTGGTGTGCCAACCTGCTCGACCTTTCCGCCGTTCATGATGACCAGACGGTCGGCGAGCGTCATCGCCTCGACCTGGTCATGGGTGACGAAGACCGAAGTGGCGTTCAGCCGGCGATGCAGCTTGCGGATTTCCGAGCGCATCTGCACGCGCAGCTTGGCGTCGAGATTGGACAGCGGCTCGTCGAACAGGAACACCTTTGGCTCGCGGATCATGGCGCGGCCCATGGCGACGCGCTGCCGTTGGCCGCCGGAAAGCGCCATCGGCTTGCGGTCGAGCAGATGTTCGAGCTCCAGCGTGCGGGCGACCGCCTGGATGCGCTGATTACGCTCGGCCGCCGGAATACCGGCGACCTTGAGCGAGTAGCCGATGTTCTGCGCCACGCTCATATGCGGATAGAGCGCGTAGTTCTGGAAAACCATGGCGCAGCCGCGCTCGCGCGGTTCCAGTTTGTTGACGACGAGGCCGTCGATGGCGATCGTGCCGTCGGAGATCTCCTCCAGCCCGGCGATCATGCGCAACAATGTGGACTTGCCGCAGCCGGACGGTCCCAGGATGACGACGAATTCCCCCGACGCGAAGTCGAGGTCGACACCGTGCACGACCTGCGTCTTGGCGTAGTTCTTCTTGACGCCGCGAATGGTGATGGAGGCCATTTTTTGTCTCCTGTTATTTCTCGGTAGCGATCAGGCCACGCACGATCCAGCGTTGCATGAGCACCACGACAACCAGCGGCGGCAGCATGACGATCAACGTGCCGGCCATGGCAATGTGCCATTCCGGAGTGCCGCCGACATTGGGGATCAGCTGCTTGAGCTCGGTCACCGCCATCGCGTGCGACTGGTCGGTGGTGATGAGCAGCGGCCACAGATACTGGTTCCAGGCCCACAGAAACATGATGGTCCCGAGTGCCGCCATGTTGTTGCGCGACAGCGGAAGAAGAACATCGATGAAGAACCGCAGCGGCCCCGCACCGTCCATACGCGCCGCCTCGGTCAGTTCATCCGGCACGGTGAGGAAGAACTGGCGGTACAGAAAGGTCCCGGTCGCGGTGGCGACCAGCGGCAGTATCAGGCCGGGGTAGGAATTAAGCAGCCCGAGGTTGAGCGAGACCTGCACGCCCGAGAGCTTTTCGATCAGCCAGCTGAAGCCTGTCACGTCGAGGATGGCCTGATAGGGCGACAGCACGTTGGCGACGACCGCATAGGTCGGCACGATGCGCACTTCCAGCGGCAGCATGAGGGTGACGAAGATCAGCCAGAAGATAAACATCCGGCCAGGAAAACGGAAATAGACGATCGAGAAGGCGGTGAGCGCCGAAATGATCACTTTGCCGGCCGCCACGCCGCCGGCGACGATGAAGCTGTTGAGCAGCTTGGGGCCGAGACCGGCCGTTACCCACGCCGTCTTGATGTTGACCCAGAAGTCGCTACCCGGCAGCAGCGACATCGGCACATCGTTGACATCCCTCAGGTTGTGCGACGCGGCGATGGCGACGACCGCGAACGGCGCGACGCAGAAGACAAAACCGACGAACAAAATCAAATGCGTGAAGAAGTTGAGGAAAGGGGTGCGTTCTACCATGTCATCCTCACCCGTAATGCACGCGCCGCTCGATGAAGCGGAACTGGAAGATGGTGAGGACGATGATGAGCAGCATCAGGATGATGCTCTGCGCGGCGGCGCCCGAATAATCCAAACCTTTGAAGCCGTCGGAATAGATCTTGTAGACCATCAGATTGGTTGCATTCGCCGGGCCGCCTGACGTCATGATGTCGACGATGCCGAAGGAATCCTGGAAGCTTTCGGTGATGTTGATGACCAGAAGGAAGAAGATGGTCGGCGTGATCAGCGGGAACTGGATGTCCCAGAAACGCCTGATGACGCCCGAACCGTCCATTGCGGCGGCCTCGATCAGCGAGCGGGGTATGGCCTGGAACGCGGCCAGGAAGAAAATGAAGTTGTAGCCGACATATTTCCACGAGAAGGCGACGATGATCGATGCCATGGCGTCCGCGCCATCGAGACCCGGATCCCAGATCCCCGGCCAAATCCGGTTGATGACGGAAAGGAACCCCGCCTCCGGCGCTAGAATGAAGCGGAACGCCAGCGCCAACGCGGGTGCGGCGATGCCGTAGGGCCAGATCAGCACCACGCGATAAAGGCGCGAGCCGGCGAGTTGCCGATCGGTCAAGGCGGCGAGCACGAGCGCGATGAACATCGCAAGCCCGGTGCTGATCCCGGCAAAGACGAGGCTGGCGGTAATCGAGTTCCAGTAGTCGGCGTTGGCCAGGATCGAGCGGAAATTGTCGAGCCCGACCCAGATGTTGCCTCCGCCCCAGGGCTGCTGCAGCGTCAGCGACCAATAGACCGCTTGGCCCGCCGGCCAGTAGAAGAACGTGAAGATCAGGAGGAGCTGCGGCACCGCGAACAGGATGCCGATCGTCCAACTGCTGAAAGTGACGCGTTTTTCCATCGGTCCGCCGATGCCGCCGAGCGGCCAGTCACGTTTGCATTAAATACGCGAAACAACCGCCCGTCGACTCGAAGCACAGGAGTCGGCGGGCGGCCTGAAAAATCCCAGCGATCAGGGCAAGGTCTTGCCTGGATAGGTCTGCTGGAACCGGTCGAGGATGGCGTCGCCATTCTTGACCAGCGTGTCGAGGCCTTCCTGAACGCTGACCTTGTTGGCGAAGATCGCCTGCATCTGCGTGCCGAACTCGGCGCGGATCTGGGTGAAGTTACCCAGCCGGATGCCGCGGGTGATTTCGGTCGGCTCGGACGCGGTCAGGCTGGCGATGGCGACTTCGCGACCTTTGTAGGGAGCCTTGTCGTAGAAGCCCTGGCCTTTCATGTAATCGAAGCCCGACTTCGTCACCGGAATGTAGCCGGTATTGGTCGACCAGAACAAGGCGGTCTTCGGATCATGGATGAAGTTCAAGAAGGCCGCCGCGCCCTTGTATTCGGCATCCGACTTGCCGGAAAGCACCCACAGCGAAGCACCGCCGACCAGCGAATTCTTGCGCTCCGTGCCGGCATAGACCGGCAGTTCGGCGACATCCCAGTTCATGCCTTCCTTCTGCGTCCTGCCGACCGTGCCATGGTCGCCGACCGAGGTCAGGATGACCTGGCACGTTCCCGAGGCGAAGGCCTGGACCATGTCCTGGCCGAGATCCTTGGACTTGATCTTGATGAGGCCGGCGTCATACCATTTCTTGAGATCGGTGACGTACTGGACGAACTTGGTCTTGTTGACTTCGAGACGCGCGTCGAGGCCGTCATAGCCATTGTTCTTGGTGGCGATCGGCTGGTTGTGGAGCGCCGAGAACTGTTCCATCAGCTGCCAGCTTTCGTTGGCCGAGATGTTGATGGCCATCGGGCATTCGTAGCCGGCGTCCTTCATTGCCTTGAGGTCGGCGCCGACATCTTCCCAGGTCTTCGGCGCCTCCGTCTTGCCGATCTTGGCGAAGGCGTCCTTGTTCCAGTACATCAGCGGGGTCGACGAGTTGAACGGGAAGGACAGCATCTCGCCCTTCGACGTCGCGTAATAGCGCGCGATGCCGGGGAAATAGTCGGCGTAGTCGATCTTGTAGCCGTTTTCTTCCATCAGTTTGTCGGCAGGCTTGTAGGCACCCGACAGCATCATCGTGGCGGTGCCGACATCATAGACCTGGACGACGGTCGGCTGCTTGCCGGCGCGGAAGGCGGCGATCGTGTTCTGCAGCGTGGCGTCGTAATTGCCCTGGCTGGTGCAGACGACCTCGTAGTCCTTCTGCGAGGCGTTGAAGTTCTTGCACATCGTGTCGACGACGCGGGCGAGGTCGCCCGAAAGGCCGAACCAGAAATCGAATTTTACCGGTTCCGCAAAGGCAGGCATCGCGAGCGCGGTGCTAAGCGCGCCGGCCGCAAGGGCAGCAAAGCCCCGCTTGATCATGGTCATGGTTTCCCTCTTGAGTGGCTGTTGACAAGGGTCTTGCGCAAGTCCTTGCCGGCTCTCTTAGAGAAGGTATGTGACAGTTCTGTTGTGGCCCTCCGACCTTTGCACAGCTGCTCGCTCCTCTCCCTCGGCGGCTTGGCCGGCATCAAAATTCATACCGGCATCTCAGCCAGCTAGGGCGGCTGGCGAGCAGGTAAAGACCGTGGGCCTCCACAATTACACGGCTAAGGGGAACCGCGGGTAACGTAGCTGACGCACGTGTCCACCACCGACAGGCTAGCGAGACGCGGAGAACCCGGCGCGCTAGAAATCGCCGGCTCGGCAGTCCGAGTTCGGATCATGAGGAGACACTTGGGGAGTTGAAATTCCTGAATGCCGAAGCCTGCGAGATCGGCCAAGGCTACTATCTCGGCAAGCCCGCGCCGATCGAAGCGTTCGACGATCTGACCGGCCACGGCAAGCGTGCCCTGATACACGCCTCCGAGCACCACGACGGCGGCCTCGTACTGCTCAAGTCAAGCGCGCGTTCGGCCTAACTTACGATCCTAGTGCCGTCTCGACCAGCCGCCTGGCGTCGGGCCCAGACCATTCGGCCGGGCCATTCATATGAGCGATCAGGCAGCCTTCGCCGTCAATCAGCATGGTGACGGGAAGGCCGAGCGCTAGGCCTCGCGCCTTGAGGTCGTTGAACAGCGCCACGGTCGAATCCCGGTAGTAGCCGAGCGCCTGGACGGCAGTGTCCTTGAGGAATTTCTTCGGCTTCACATCGTCGCCGGCATCGACATTGACGGCGACCACCTGAAAGGCGTCGCTGCCTTTCTCCTTCTGCAGCGCGTCGAGCGCCGGCATTTCGGCACGGCACGGCGCGCACCATGTCGCCCAGAGGTTGAGCAGCACCGTCTTGCCGGCATGGTCGGCGATCGTCATCGGCTTGCCGTCCGGACCATTGAAGGCAAGGCTCTTCATCGATTGCGGCGGATCGGCGGGCAGAAGTGCCGCGACCTCGCCAGTGGCGGCAGCCGCAACCTTCTTGGCGCGGTTGCTCTTGGCGGCGCAGGCGACGTCGTCCTTGCTGTCGCCGACGGCGACCTGGGCCGGTGCATTGTTGCCAGACCGGCTCTCGCTGACATATACCGCGACCGCGCCGGCCAGCGCTCCCGCCACCAGGGCGGCGAGGATCAGGCGCGGGGCCGGGAAAAATCTGTTTCCGTCTGCCATGTTCTCAAAACTGCTCCGAAGCACGGGTTTTATAGCGATGAGCGACAAGAAGACCAGCAACCAGATGTGGGGCGGACGATTTGCCTCGGGTCCGGCCGCGATCATGGAAGCGATCAACGCGTCGATCTCGTTCGACCGCAAACTTTATGCGCAAGATATAAGGGGTTCGATCGCGCATAGCGAAATGTTGGCTGAGACGGGCATTATTTCAGCGGCCGATCAAGAAAAAATCGCTCACGGCCTGAACACGATCCTGAAAGAGATCGAGGCCGGCAGCTTCGAGTTTTCAACGAAGCTGGAAGACATTCACATGAATGTCGAGGCTCGCCTGGCCGACCTGATCGGCCCGGCCGCCGGCCGCCTGCACACCGCGCGTTCGCGCAACGACCAGGTGGCGGTCGATTTGAGGCTCTGGGTCAAGGACGAGTGCTTTCGCGTCGCCGAGGCGCTGAAGGGCCTGATCACGGCGCTGCTGGAGCGGGCCGAGGAGCACGCGGCGACCGTCATGCCGGGCTTTACCCATATGCAGGCGGCGCAGCCGGTGACCTTCGGCCATCACTGCATGGCTTATGTCGAGATGTTTTCGCGCGACCTGTCGCGCGTGCGCGACGCGATCGAACGCATGGACGAGAGCCCGCTGGGTGCGGCGGCCCTGGCCGGCACCAGCTTCCCGATCGACCGCCACAAAACCGCCAGGGCGCTCGGCTTCCGCGAGCCTATGCGCAATTCGCTGGACAGCGTCTCCGATCGCGATTTCGCGCTCGAGTTCCTCGGCATGGCCGCGATCTGCGCCACGCATCTGTCTCGGTTGGCCGAAGAGATCATCATCTGGTCGACGCCGCAATTCGGCTTCATCAGGCTGTCGGATAGCTTCTCCACCGGCTCCTCGATCATGCCGCAGAAGAAGAACCCCGACGCCGCCGAACTGGTGCGTGGCAAGACCGGCCGCGTCAACGGCCATCTGGTCGGCCTCCTGACGGTGATGAAGGGCATGCCTTTGACCTATGGCAAGGACATGCAGGAAGACAAGGAATCCGTCTTCGACGCCGCCGAGACGCTCGACCTGATGCTGGCGGCGATGACCGGCATGGTCTCGGACATGACGGTGAACGCAGCCGCGATGAAGAAGGCCGCCGGCTCCGGTCACGCCACCGCGACCGACCTCGCCGACTGGCTGGTGCGCACGCTCGGCCTGCCCTTCCGCGAGGCGCATCATGTTACCGGTCGCGCCGTGGCGCTTGCCGAGGAGAAGAAGGTGAGCCTGGAGAAGCTTTCGCTGGAGGACCTGCGGTCGATCAATCCCGGCATCACGACGGACATATTCTCGGTGCTGGCGGTGCAGAACTCGGTCAAGAGCCGCACCAGCTTCGGCGGCACGGCGCCGTCGGAAGTGAGGAAGCAGATCCGCTATTGGAAAAAGCGCATCGCAAAGGCGTGATGTCGGATATTGCGATAGCACTATCCCGGATAGTGCAATCGGCGATATCCCGGGGTGCAATACGCCGAGAACTCGGCTAAAAGCGGCGGCTGACAAAATGTTTCGCACGGATGGATCGATGACCGGAAGCAGGATTTTGGTGACGCTGACGCTGCTGGCGGCAATGGCCGCCGTGACCGCCTGCGGCCGCAAGGCTGGTCTCGACACCCCCTATGAAGCCGCCGAACAGGCCCGCAAGGACGCCGAGAAGGCCAAACAGCCACTGCCGCCGGAGCCGGAAAAACCGGTCAAGGACAAGAAGTTCTTCCTCGACCCGCTGATCTAGAACCGGTCGGGCCGGGTTTGGTCTTCTGAGCCCCGTCTCGTCGCGCTCCAACTTTCCGGAACCACTCTCGTGAACCATTTCGACTACCGCGACGGTGTGCTGCACGCCGAGGACGTGGCAATACCCGATATCGCCGCCCAGGTCGGCACGCCGTTCTACTGCTATTCGACCGCCACCTTGACCCGGCACTACCGCGTCTTCGCCCAGGCCTTTGCCGGGCTGGACGCACTGGTCTGCTACGCCATGAAGGCCAACTCCAACCAGGCCGTGCTGCGGACCCTGGCCAGGCTCGGCGCCGGCGCCGACGTGGTCTCGGAAGGCGAATTGCGCCGGGCCTTGGCCGCCGGCGTCCCGGCCGGCAAGATCCTGTTCTCCGGCGTCGGCAAGACCGCGCGCGAGATGGATTTCGCCCTTGAGGCCGGCATTCTTTGCTTCAACGTCGAGTCGGAACCCGAACTCGAGCTGCTGTCGGCGCGTGCCGTGGCGCTGGGCAAGGTGGCGCCGATCTCGCTGCGCATCAATCCCGATGTCGACGCCAAGACCCACAAGAAGATCTCCACTGGCAAGGCCGAGAACAAGTTCGGCATTCCGTGGCAGCGCGCGCGGCAGGTCTATGCCCGGGCGGCAACGCTTCCGGGCATCAAGGTCACCGGCATCGATACCCATATCGGCAGCCAGATCACCGAGCTGCAGCCTTTCGACGACGCCTTTGCCCTGCTGGTCGATCTGGTCGGCGCGCTGCGCGCCGATGGCCATGCCATCGATCATATCGACCTCGGCGGCGGGCTGGGCATTCCGTACCGCGTCGACAACAATCCGCCACCTTTGCCTGACGCCTATGCCCAGATCGTCAGGAAGCATGTCACCAAGCTCGGGCTGAAGGTGATGTTCGAACCGGGCCGGCTGATCGTTGGCAATGCCGGCATTCTCGTCTCGGAAGTGATTTTCGTGAAGGAAGGCGACGCCAAGAATTTTCTGGTCGTCGACGCCGCCATGAACGACCTGATCCGGCCGACCCTCTACGATGCCTTCCACGACATCAAGCCGGTCGTGCAGCCGCCCGCCGACACGCCGCGCATGATGGTCGACGTGGTCGGCCAGGTCTGCGAGACCGGCGATTATCTCGGCCTCGACCGCGACCTGCCCAGGCTGAAGGCCGGCGATCTCGTCGCCGTTTCCACGGCCGGCGCCTATGGCGCCGTGCAGGCCGGCACCTACAACACCCGGCTGCTGGTGCCCGAGGTGCTGGTCGACGGCGACCGTTTCCATGTCGTGCGCCCGCGCCTGACCTATGACGATCTGATCGGGCTGGATTCGGTACCGGACTGGCTGGCATAAGGCTGGCATCGCAAGACCAGGAGCAAACCATGTCGCAGCGCATTACCGTCACACGCGAACGCATCGCCGCGATGGAACCGCGCATCCGCCCCTATATCCGACACACGCCGGTGCTGCGCGTCGACATGGCCGATTTCGACCGCCCGCCGCTGGCGGTCGACCTCAAGCTCGAATGCCTCCAGCATTCCGGCTCGTTCAAGGCGCGCGGCGCCTTCACAAATCTGCTCGAGCGGCCCGTTCCCGCGTCTGGCGTCGTGGCCGCGTCCGGCGGCAACCATGGCGCCGCCGTCGCCTACGCCGCCATGCGGCTTGGCCACAAGGCGACCATCTTCGTTCCCGAAGTAAGCCCGCAGGCCAAGCTGGACCGCATCCGCTCCTATGGCGCCGACCTCGTTGTCGGCGGCGCCCGCTATGCCGAGGCGCTGGCCGCCAGCGAACGTTTCGCCGAGGAAACCGGCGCCTTGCAGATCCACGCCTTCAACCAGGAGGAAACGCTGGTCGGCCAGGGCACGCTCGGCCTCGAAATCGAGAAGGACTTGCCTGAGATCGATACGCTGCTGGTCGCCGTCGGCGGTGGCGGCCTGATCGGCGGCATCGCGGCCTGGTATGCCGGTCGCATCCGCATCGTCGCCATCGAGCCGGAGGGCGCGCCGACACTTCACCGGGCCTTCGAGGCCGGTCACCCCGTCGACGCGCCGGCTGAAGGCATCGCCGCCGATTCGCTGGCGCCGAAGCGCGTCGGCGAAATGATGTTTCCGATCGCCGAGGCCTTCGTCGAACGCTCCATCCTGGTCAGCGACGACGACATCATCGCTGCCCAGAAGGCGCTGTGGAACCAGGTGCGCATCATCTCCGAGCCGGGCGGTGCTGCCGCCTTCGCCGCGATCCTGTCCGGCCGCTATGCGCCGGCAGCTGGCGAACGCGTTGCCGTACTGGTCTGTGGTGCCAACGCCAACCCCGCTAATTTCTGATTGCAACCATAGCGGCGGGCTTCACGTTTTTTGAAAGCGCCTCGCCTTTGCCGTGTTTGCTGGTATTCTTCGAGTCGTGAGGATCGGGCTATCCCGCCTGAGTCCAGGAAAGGCCGATGACGCAACGACCCACCTCTAGTGATCGCGGTCTCGCCGGGCGCCTGGCCTTGAGCCGGCTGGCGACGCGGGTCTCGATGATGGTCGAGCGCGGCTGGCCGCTGCTGCTGCCGCTGGTCATTGTCGCCAGCCTGTTCCTGAGCATCTCCTGGTTTGGCGTTTTTTCCCGGCTGCCGGATATGGCGCGCATCGGCCTTGTCGCCGGGTTCGGACTGGCGGCAGTGGCGGCGCTCTATCCGCTGCGCTTCTTCCGTATGCCTGGAGCCTCCGAGGTCGATCGCCGCATCGAGGCCGCCAACGAGCTGCTGCACAGCCCCGTGCTGGTGCAGGCCGACCGGCCAAGCGGCCGGGAAAGCAGCTTCTCGCAAGCGCTGTGGCGCGAACATCAGAAGCGCATGGCCGCAAAGCTCGACAGCCTTGGCCCCGACCTGCCGCGCACACGAGTGCCGGAGCGCGACCCCTGGGGGCTGCGCGCGGTGGCCGCGCTGCTGCTCGTCACTGCCTTCGCCTTCTCCTTCGGGCCGGCGGGCGGCAGGATGGTCGACGGTTTCAGCGCGCATGGCGCGCACGATGCCGTGCCGCCGCGCATCGACGCCTGGGTGACGCCGCCGGCCTACACCGGCAAGCCACCGATCTTTCTGACCGCCGACGCCAACCAGGCGACGCCAACGTTTCATGTGCCCGAGGGCAGCGATGTCTCCTTGCGCGTCACCGGAGGCTCGGGCGAAGAGACGCTTGCCTATGCCGACAAGGATGGCAATGCGCGCGCTATCGACCCTACCGCGCCGCAGGCCGCCGCCAAGCCGGCCGCAAGCCCGGCGACGCCAGCCCCCGCATCGCCGTCGAAGGTGCGCCAGTTCATCGGCAAGCTGACCGGCGACGGCACGCTGACGCTGCAATCGGGCGAGGACCAGCTCGGCCGCTGGGCCTTCGCCGTGATCCCGGACAAGCCGCCGCAGATCCGTTTCGTCGGCGAGCCCAAGCGCGCCGCCAACGGTGCCTTCGAACTCAACTACCAGATCGACGACGACTATGGTGCCGCCAACGCCAAGGCGGTCTTCGAACTTGCCGATCCGCAGCCGCCGGGCGCGCATCCGCTCTACGGCCCGCCCGAAATGCCGCTGACGCTGCCGCGCCGCGGCGGCAAGTCGAATGCGGCCAAGACCACCAAGGACCTGACAGAGCATGTCTGGGCCGGCAGCAGCATCAAGTTGACGCTTGTCGCCACGGATGACGCCGGCCACACCGCCTCGAGCGAGACCAAGACGCTTGTCATGCCCGAGCGGCCGTTCGCCAACCCGCTGGCGCGGGCTGTGATCGAACAGCGCCGCCTGCTGGCGCTCGACGCCAATGCCAGGCCACGCGTGCTCGACCTGATCGACGCCATTACGCTCAGGCCCGAAGACACGTTCGACAACATGTCCCACTACCTCGCCATCATGAGCGCGCGCAGCCGGTTGAAGCTGGCCGCGAACGACGATCAGCTGCGCGGCGAGGTCGCCTATCTCTGGGAAATCGCGCTCGGCATCGAGGAGGGCAACCTGTCGGCCGCCGAAAAGCGGCTGCGCCAGGCGCAGCAGGCGCTGCAGGACGCCATCAAGAACGGCGCCAGCGACCAGGAAATCGAGAAGGCGATGAAGGAACTGCGCGAGGCGATGAACCAGTTCCTGCAGGAATTCGCCGAACGCGCCAAGCAAAACCCGAATGCGCCGCAGATGCAGCAGAACGGCCAGGAACTGCGCCAGAGCGACATCGACCGGATGATGGACCAGATCGAGAATCTGGCGAAGTCGGGCGACCGCGACAAGGCACAGCAATTGCTGTCGCAGCTGCAGGACATGATGAACAATCTCCAGGCCGGCCGTCAGCAGCAAGGCGGTGAGCAGGACAGCCAGATGCGCCAGCAGATCGACAAGCTCGGCGAGATCCTGAGGCGCCAGCAGGAGATGATGAACGACACCTTCCGCATGGACCAGATGCAGCGAGGCGAGCGCCAGCGCGGCCAGAACCGTGACGAGCAGCTCGGCCAGGGTGGTGGCGAGGACCAGGACAAGCCGGGCGTTGGCCAGGACCGCGATCCTCTCGCCAGGCAAAAGCCGATGACGCCGCAGGAATTCGCCGAGGCAATGAAGCAGTTGCAGGAAGGCCAGGGCCAGTTGAAGAGCGATCTCGAGAAGCTGAAGAAGAGCCTCGAAGGCATGGGCATGGAGCCGAATGAAGGATTTGGCGAAGCCGGCAAATCCATGGGCAGCGCCGAGCAGGCGCTCGGCGAAGGCCAGGGCGACGAGGCCACCGGCCACCAGGGCCGGGCACTGGAAGCGCTGCGCAAGGGCGCCAAGGACATGATGAAGCAGATGCAGGCCATGCAGGGCGATCAGGGCGGCAGCCAGGAAGGCGGACGTCAGCAGAATGCCGACCGTGACCCGCTCGGCCGGCCGCGTGCCAGCCAGGGACCGGACTTCGGCGATTCGGTGAAAGTACCCGACGAGATCGACGTCCAGCGCGCCCGCCAGATCCTGGAAGCGATCCGCAAACGGCTTGGCAATGCGCTCAGCCCCGATATCGAGCGCAGCTACCTGGAGCGGCTGCTGGAGCTGAAGTAGCAACGGCGAGCGCAGCCGGCCGCATTTGCGCGACTTCCTTGGCCAGCCCTACCTGTTGACGAAAGCGTCGCGGATCGCCTCCTGCATGCCGTCAATCGCCTCGCCCGAGGCATTCGGGTTGCGGTGCATGACCACATTCGAGGCATCGATGTCGCCGAAGCCGTCGGCCGCGGTCAGTTCGCGGCAGTCCGCCGGAATGTTGCTGCGCGAGATCGGTGCGATCGCCAGGCCCGAGGTGACGGCAAGCTTCAAGCCGCCGGTGGTATCGCTGGAATAGGCGACACGATAGGCAAGCCCACGCTGTTCCAGCGACTTGATGGCGAAGTCCTTGCACCAGCTGACCCGGTTGTAGAGCGCGATCGGCACTGGGCGTTCCTCATGCATGTGATGCAGGTTAGACGTCACCCAGACGGTCGGATCGTGCATCAGCACTTCGCCGCCGGAAGGATCCTGCCATTCGAACACCACGCACAGATCGAGCTCGCCGGCGGCGAGCGCCGCGATCTGCGCCTCGGAATGCGCGTAGCGCACCGTGACCTCGACCTTGGTGTGGCGCTTGGAAAATGCGCCCAGCGCCCGCGACAGGATGGCGTGGCCATACTCCTCGGGAATGCCGATGCGCACCGGTCCGCCGAGCGGCGCCGCCGACATCGACGCCGCCGTCTCGTCGAGCAGCGCGACGATGCGGCGAGCGTTGACGATGAGTTCGCCGCCACGCCGCGTCAGCGCGACGCCGCGTGAGCCGCGCTCGAACAGGCTGTCGCCGACCAGCTCTTCCAGCTTCTTCATCTGCATTGACACGGCCGACTGGGTACGGCCGGCCTGCTCGGCCGCCCTGGTGAAATTGCCGGCCTCGGCAATCGCGACGAAGGTGCGCAGGAGGTCGCTGTCGAGAGTTGGTCGCATGGTGCCAGCCATAAGAAAATCTGATTGCAGCTATCATTCCAATTCGTTTGCAACATGTCAAATACCGGACGATAGTTGTCCTACCCATTGGATAGGCGGCTGCGATTTCAGCCGCGGACCAATAAAGAGTCCTCACTCGTACCCGCTGCCCGAAACGGTGGCGGGTTCTTTTTACCCCGCAGGCGGCAGCTTCGGATCATGCGCGCAGGAGCCGGAACCCAGATGCAGAATAGGATGGTGCGCGGCATCCTGAGCCTGTGCCTGGGTGTGCTGGTGTTCTCGCTGCAGGACCCGCTCGTCAAAGCCGTGTCAAGCGGTTACCCGGTGACCGAGGTGATGGCGATCCGCTCGATCGTCGCCTTGCCGATTCTGATCGTCCTCGTCCACGCCGATGTCGGCTTGCGCGCAATCCTGTCGAAGCGGTTCGGCCTGCTGACGATACGCGCTTTCATCCAGTTCACCTCCTACACGGTTTATTATCTGGCCATCGCAGCGCTGCCGCTGGCCGACGCGGTGGCGCTTTATTTCATGGCGCCGCTGTTCATCATGGCGCTGGCCGGACCCTATCTCGGCGAGCGCGTGTCCTGGCGGACGCTGGCGACCGTGCTGATCGGGCTGTTCGGCGTCATCGTCATGGTGCGCCCCGGCGCCGGCCTGTTCGACTGGGCGGCGCTGCTGTCGCTAGGTTCGGCAGCGCTCTACGGATTCTCGCAACTGATGGCCCGCAAGATCGGCGATACCGAATCGTCCACCGTCATGGCCTTTTACCAGAACGGTGCTTATCTCGTTGGCGCAGCCGTCGTTGCCGGCACATTCCACCTTGCCGGCATAACCCACGCCGTTCACCCGAGCGTCGAATTCCTGGTGCGGCCGTGGATATGGCCTACACTGCCGGATTTCCTCAAGATGGCCGCCTGCGGTTTCGTCGCCTCCGCCGGCATGATCCTTTTGTCGCAGGGCTACAGGCTGGCGCCGGCCAACCGGGTAGCCACCTTCGAATACACCGGCATCCTGTGGTCGCCGCTGTGGGGTTTCCTGTTCTTCGCCGAGGTGCCCAGGTCGACCACGGTCATCGGTGCGGCGCTGATCATCGGCGCTGGCCTGCTGGCGCTCAACACGGCACGGCGCAAGAGCGCGGCGCCGGTGCTTGCAACCGCCGATCCGGTGTGATCAGGCGAAGCAGATCAGCGCCCGTTCGACGCGCGAGCGGATTTCGGCCAGCGTGAAGGGCTTTTGCACGACATCGAGGATGATGCCGTTCAACTCCTCGGCGCGCTCGCGTTGGTCGGCATAGCCAGTCATCAGCATGATCTTCATTGCCGGGAAAAGGGCGGCCGCCGCGATCGCCATCTCGATGCCGTCCATCTCCGGCATGCGGATGTCGGAGACGACGAGATCGTAGCCGCCGCTCGCGGCGCGGATCAGCGCCAGGCCTTGAGCGCCGTCGGCGGCGATATCGATTGCGTGGCCGGCGCGTTCCAGCGCGCGGGCAGCGAGGGTGCGGACGGACTCATCGTCCTCGACGATCAGAAGCTTTGCCATGGCCGGCAATTTGGCCGCGAAAAGTTGATGTTTCCTGAAAGGACCCACCGGCCGACGGGCCTAATTTTTCCACGCCGTTAAGGCCTTTTTCAGACCTCGTCGGCAGGCGGCGGTGGCCTCACGCATCGCCTTTTACGACGCCGACGAACGGCAATTCACGGAAGGCGTGCGCGACATCCATGCCATAGCCGACAACGAAATAATCGGGGCAGTCGAAGCCGACATAATCGGCGGTGAGCGCGGTCTGGCGGCGCATGCGCTTGTCGAGCAGCACGGCAATGGAACAGCTTCTCGCGCCGCGCGACAGCATCAGGTCGCGGGTGAAGGTCAGCGTCTTGCCCGATTCCAGAATGTCGTCGATCAGCAGCACGTCGCGGCCGGCAACCTCATTGTCAATGTCGCGCAGCACCCTCACCTCGCCGCTGGTGGTGCCGGCGCCATAGCTGGAGATGAAGATGAACTCGACCTCGGGCGACAGGCCGACATCATGCATGGCGCGGATAAGGTCGGCGGCGAAGATGAACGAGCCCTTCAGCACCGAAATCACCAAGAGATCATGATAGTCGTGCCCGGCGATCTCCTTGGCGAGTTCGAGATTACGCCGTGCGATCGCTGATGCCGAAAACAGGACTTCGATGTCCTTGTCGCGTACGATTGGCATTGTGGTCTTCCCCGGTGATCGCCTAGTCAGCGAAAGTAACCAAAACGGTCTTTACGCCGTTCTTAGGCACGTCGAGCCGGCTGGCAAAGCCGAATCTTTCGCCTGATGCCAGCGAATGGCCGGATGTCCCCAACGTATAGCGGGTCGTGCGGCCGTCATTGCCTGTAACCCGGATTTCGAGCGGCGGCATTGTCGCCGGCGCCACCCCGTCATTGGCCGCCTCGCCATCGACGAACAGCACTGGATTCGCCCCCGAGGCGTCGACGCGCGAGGTGACGCCTGAAATCGTCAACGCCGACGCTTGCGCCCCGGAAAGGAACGGTGCCTGGCGCACCAGCGCATGCCCGCCGGAGACCCAGAAGGCGGCCAACGCGGCGCTGATTCCGGCGATCCAGAAGATCGGCCCGCCGCGCGCGGCCGGCGGCCGTTCCGCCGGCGCTTCCGGCTTGCGCAACATGTCCATGCCCTCGATGGGCGGCGTGACGATCAAGCGCGGCTGTGGCGAAACGTTTTCAACCGGTGGGATTGGTCGCGAGATCACCACATAGTCCGCATCGACGATATCGGCCGCCGGGCCGCGCACGATCCGGTCCGCCACGGCGATTCCCGGGGGATCGGTCATGATTTCGCCGGAAACCGGGCGCGCGGTTCGTTCGTCAGCCATCAAGGCCCCGTTATTGCGCGTGTTCGCTTTTCGTTTCTTTTGCGTAAACACAAATGGTTAACGCTTCCCCACCGGAGCCCTCTTGAAGAGCCGAAAGAACCCAGGAATTAACCGCCGGTTAACCATGCCGGCCGATGGTCTTCTTCCAGAACAGGCTGGCTCGCCGCCACCCGGAATCTCAGGTCGTCGAAATTGATTCGCTTCGAAAATGTCGGCCTCCGCTATGGCATGGGTCCGGAAATCCTCCGTGACATTTCCTTGCATATACCGGAGCGCTCCTTCCAGTTCCTGAGCGGACCTTCGGGCGCCGGCAAGACGACGTTGCTGCGCCTTTTGTTCATGTCGCTCAAACCGACGCGCGGGCTGATCACCATTTTCGGCAAGGACCGCTCGCGCATCTCGCGCACCGAATTGCCGCATCTGCGGCGCCGCATCGGCGTGGTGTTTCAGGATTTTCGCCTGCTCGACCACATGACCACCTATGAGAATGTCGCGCTGCCGCTGCGGGTGCGCGGGCGCGAGGAAACGAGCTACCGCACCGATGTCACCGAGCTGTTGAAATGGGTGGGGCTGGGCGAGCGTATGCATGTGCTGCCGCCGGTCCTGTCGGGCGGCGAGAAGCAGCGCGCCGCCATCGCGCGTGCCTTGATCGAGCAGCCGGAGATCCTGCTGGCCGACGAACCGACCGGCAATGTCGATCCTCCGCTGGCGCGGCGCCTGCTGCGGCTGTTCATCGAGCTCAATCGTCTCGGCACCGCCGTGGTGATCGCCACGCACGACCTCGGCCTGATGGAACAGGTCGACGCGCGCCGCATGATCCTGGCCGGCGGAAGGCTGGACATCTATGACTGAGCTGTCCGCCGAACACCTTGACGAGCAGGACGCCGAGGCGGCCGAGGCAAGGCCACGCGCCCAGCGTCGGATGGCGCCGATCGTGCCGGCGCAGAACATCGCCGGCCGGGCACTCGTCCTGGTCATCGCCATCATGACTTTCCTGTCCTGCCTGACCTTCGGCGCGGTGACGCTGGTGCGCGACACCGCTTCGGTCTGGGAGAACCAGATCTCGCGCGAGGCGACGATCCAGATCAAGCCGGCCGACGGCCTCGACATGGAGGCAGCCCTCACCCAGGCCTCGCAGATCGCCGGCGAATTCCCCGGTGTGAAGTCGACGAGGATCATCGATCGCGAGGCGACCGCCAGGCTCTTGGAGCCATGGCTGGGTTCGGGCCTCAACATCGACGAACTGCCGGTGCCGCGCCTGATCATCGTTACCATCGACGAGAACAGCCCGCCCGACTTCGCCGCCATGCGCGCCGCCATCACGCCGAAGCTGCCGAGCGCGTCGCTCGACGATCACCGCACCTGGGTCGACCGGCTGGTGGCCATGGCCCGCACCACGGTGACCATAGGCATCGCCGTGCTGGCGCTGATGCTGTCGGCCACGGTGCTGACCGTCGTCTTCGCCACCCGTGGCGCCATGGCCGGCAACGGTCACATCATCGAGGTGCTGCATTTCGTCGGCGCCGAGGCGACCTTCATCGCACGCGAATTCCGCCGCCATTTCCTGGTCACCGGCATGAAGGGCGCCGCCGCCGGCGGAGCTGCGGCGGTGCTGGTCTTCATCGTCTTTTCCTGGTGGTCGTCGCGCAACATGGCAACGCCGCAAGCCGATCAGGCAACCGCTTTGTTCGGCAATTTCGCCATCGGCTCGGCAGGTTATCTCGGCGTCGTCCTGATGGTGCTGGTGATCGGCGCGCTGACGGCGGCAACCTCACATGCCACCGTCGTCGCCTATCTCAGCGACATCGACGTTCGCCAGCCCGATGCATGAAAAGGGTGCATGCTTTGGCGGGAATGGAAGCAGGGTGATCACGGATGGAGAAACGGCGTAACGCAAAGTGCGTCTTTTACCTACCAAAGGCCGCATTTCGGGATTAACCATATGGCTATGGACGTGCGGGACTCGACCGGGACGGCTGGGCAGATGCCAGTGGTGGTTGCTCGTTTGCGCGACCGCAGCCCAGTTAGCCGTTTAAGGACCGCGCTGCGCATATCCGCGCTTTCCCTCCTCGTCCTTGTCATGTTGTTTGCCGCCGGCTTCGGCTGGTTCGCCAACAAGGTCGCCCATCTGACCACCCCCGCCAATCCGGCCAAGGCCGATGCCATTATCGTGCTGACCGGCGGCCAGTCTCGCCTCGACGCGGCGATGGATCTGCTGGCGTCGGGCAAGGGCGAGCGGCTGTTGATCAGCGGCGTGCATCCTTCCGCCAGCCGGCGCCAGCTCCAGGCCGCGACCGGTGGCGACAAGAAGCTGTTTTCCTGCTGCGTCGACATCGACCGCGCCGCGCTCGACACGATCGGCAATGCCGAGGAAAGCGCCAAATGGGTCGAAAGCCATGCTTATGGCACGGTGATCCTGGTCACCAACAACTACCACATGCCGCGCAGCCTGCTGGAAATGGGCCGGTTGCTGCATGGCGCCAAGCTGGAACCCTATCCAGTGGTCAACTCCAATCTCGACAATGGGGGCTGGCTGACCAAGCCACGGGCCTTGCGGGTACTGTTCACCGAATACGCCAAATACCTGCTGGCGCTGGCGCGCGGCATCGTACCGATGAAACCGACCCCTGACGGCATCGCACTGGCCGAGACGGCGGCCGGCGGCTGAGCCCCCGGCGAGACCCCGTCATTCCTCGTCTGTCCCCTTCGACGCGGCTTTCAGGCGTAAAACCTCCTGCTCCAGCTGCTCAATGCGCCGGTCCCGCTCGCCGAGAGCTGTCGCCACGTCAGCCGCCTCGAAGCGCTGCGGGATGTGTTGCGGGCAGTTGGCATCCCAGGCCGAGACGGTAAACAGGATGACCTGTTCGGGCCGTGCCTTGTAATCCCGTGGCATCAGCTTCGCCATCAGCTCGGCATCGTTCTCGACGACGCGGGCCGTGCCCCAGATCTTGATGCGCTGTCGCAGCATGTAGTCGATCAGGAACAGGAAGGCTTGCGGGTTGTCTGTTAGGTTGCCCTGCGTGATGAACTGCCTATTGCCGGAGAAATCGGCAAAGCCGATCGTCTTGTCGTCCAGCACCTTGAGAAAGCCGGCCGGGCCGCCGCGATGCTGGATGTAGGGCTGGCCATCGCTGTTGGCCGTCGACAGGAAGACGCTGGTCTGCAGCGCGATGAAAGCGGCAAGGTCTGGCGTGATGACGCCCTGCCAGCCGCCGCGCTCCTCGACGCGGGCATAGGACTGGCGCGAGCCCTTGCGCGCCTGGATCGCCTTGACGGTCGGCGTGAAGGCGACGTCGCTGGTGAAAGCATGCGCGTTCATCGAAAGCCTCCTTAATTCGAGCCGGCCTCCAGCAATTCCAGGAAAAGTGTGTAACGGTTTTCCGTCCGGAATTGCGTAAAAACAAAGAGTTAGAGCGGTTCGGCGATTCCATCAAACGCTGAACCGGTCTAAAGTCCGAGCTCCGACAATATTGGGTGATCGTCCGGGCGGCGCCCGAACGGCCAGTGATATTTCCGCTCGGCTTCCGCGATCGGCAGGTCGTTGATGCTGGCGATGCGCAGGCGCATCAGCCCGTGCTCGTCGAACTCCCAGTTCTCGTTGCCGTAGCTGCGGAACCAGGAACCCGAGTCGTCGCGCCACTCATAGGCGAAGCGCACGGCAATGCGGTTACCGTGGAAGGCCCAGACCTCCTTGATCAGCCGGTAGTCGAGCTCGCGGCTCCATTTACGCGTCAGGAAGGCCTGGATGGCTTCGCGGCCTTGCAGGAATTCCGCGCGGTTGCGCCAGCGGCTGTCGGCCGTATAGGCGAGCGCTACTCGTGCCGGATCGCGCGAATTCCACGCATCCTCTGCCATGCGCGCCTTCTGCGCTGCTGTCTCGGCGGTGAAGGGAGGAAGTGGCGGGCGGCTTTCAGACATGACATTCCTCTGACGACATGAAGGGGTGGATCGGCCGACACCGCCGACCCTGTCCACATTCAGGCTGCATCGCGGGCGGAAACAACCGGAAAATCGATCACAGTCTGGGCAACCTCGTTGATATAATTGGTCCAGACGTTGAGGGCGACATGCTGGACGATCTCGATGATCTCCCCATCATCGTAGCCCGCCAGCCTGACGGCAGAGAGATCCCCGTCGCCGACATGCCCACGGCTTTGCGCAACCCGGGCGGCAAAATGCACAGCCGCGGCCGCCTTGGGGTCCGTGGAGCCACCATGGCGATTGGCCATGATCTCGGCTTCGTCGAGCCTCGCGAGGTTCTTGCCCAGGTAGGTGTGCGCGGAAAGACAGTAATTGCAGCCATTGATCTCGGCGATGGCCAACGCAACGCGCTCGCGTGTCGACGCCGGCAACCGGCCCTTGGCCAGCGCCCCCGACATGCCCAGATAGCCTCCGAGCGCGGCCGGACTGTTGGCGACCATTCGAAACAGGTTCGGCACGACACCGAGCTGTTTTTCAACCGCCTGCAGCAGGGGCTGCGCTGCGGCGGGAGCCGTGGCAATAGACGTTGGCGTAGCGATGCGGGACATGGAACCTTCCTTCTTGATGTGCACGGCGTATATGCACCCTTCCACAGAATGGATGTAGGTGCCATATTTGCAATCAACCTTTCCAATTTCTGGAAGAAGTGATGGATCGCCTGGAAGCCATGTCCCTTTTCATCGCGGCGGCGGAAGACGGCAGTCTTTCAGCCGCCGCACGCCGTTCGGGTGTTCCGCTGGCCACAGTCAGCCGCAAGGTGTCCGAACTGGAACTGCATCTCAAGACACGCCTGCTGAACCGCTCGACACGGCGGCTGACGCTCACCGATGCCGGCGACGCCTACCTTGCCGCCTGCCGCCGCATTCTCGACGAGGTCGGCGAGGCCGAACGCATCGCCGGCGGGGAATACAGCGCTCCCACGGGTGAGCTGATCATCACCGCGCCGATTGTCTTTGGCCGCCTTCATGTGCTGCCGGTCGTCACTGCCTTCCTCGCCGCGTACCCGCAGGTGGATATCCGCCTGACGCTCGGTGACAGGATAGCTCAATTGGCCGAGGACCATATCGACCTCGCCGTCCGCATCGGCCGGTTGCCGGATTCGCGCATGGTCGCCATCAAGGTCGGCTCGATTGGTCATGTCGTGTGCGCAAGTCCGGCCTATCTGGCGGACCGGGGCACTCCGAAAAGCCCGGGAGGTCTCGCGACGCACAGCTGCATCACTTTCGAGGGCCTCAGTTCTCTCGCCACCTGGACCTTCGCGGTGGACAAGGCCGACTTTGCCGTGCCGGTCCGCTCGAGGCTCCGCGTCAACACTGCCGAGGCGGCGATCGACGCGGCAATCGCCGGGGTCGGGTTGACGCGGGTGCTCTCCTACCAGGTCGTCGCCGCTGTGCGGTCAGAAGCGCTGCGTCCCGTGCTCAGGGATTTCGAACCCGAGCCTTGGCCGGTAAACCTGGTGCATGCGGGCCAGAGCCGGTTGCCGGTGAAACTTCGCGCCTTCCTCGACTTCGCCGCGCCGCGCCTCAGGGAACGTCTGGCGCAGGCGACCTGGCAGGAATGAGCCGCATCGCGGTGTTTCCTTTTTGCGCCCGCTTGGTGTAACCAACGCACACTTCCTCACCGGACCTCCCCCATGCTCTATGTCAGATCGCTGGCGTTCAACTTCGTTTTTTACGTCAATCTGATAGTCCAGATGATCCTCTGGACCCCCTATTATTTCCTGTCGCCCCGTCACCGCGCCTGGTTCGTGCCGAAATTCTGGTCGCGCAGCTGCATGTGGCTCTATGACAAGATCGCCGGCACCAGGAGCGACATCGCCGGGCAGGAAAACCTGCCCGAGGGCTCCTTCATCCTGGCGCCCAAGCACCAGTCGTTCTGGGACGCGATTGCGTTCTTTCCCTTCCTTCAGGACCCGCTCTACATCCTCAAGCGCGAGTTGACCTGGATCCCGTTCTTCGGCTGGTACATCATGAAGATGCGCATGATCCCGGTTCATCGCGGCAGCCGCTCCAAGGCCTTGAAGGCGGTGGTCGCGGCGACCAAGGAAGAGATGGCGCGCAACCCACGCCAGTTGATTATCTATCCCGAGGGCACGCGCCGCGCACCGGGCGACGAGCCGGCCTACAAATACGGCATCGTCGAAATCTATACGCAGCTTGGCGTTCCGGTGGTGCCGGTCGCCCATGTCGCCGGCCTCTATTGGCCGCGCCGCAAATTCCTGCGCTATCCCGGCACCATCAAGGCACGCTTCCTGCAGCCGATTCCGCCGGGCCTCGGCAAGGAGGAATTCATGGCGCGGCTCATCGGCGAAACCGAAGCCGCCTGCGATCAGATGCTCGTCGAGGCATCGCGCGCGCCCAACCCGCCGGCCCTGCCGCCGACGGCGGTGAAACGGTTGCGGGAGCTCGGCGCGAAGGCCTGAAGGTCCTCCTGCAGGCAATCAGCCATAGACAGCCAGCACCGTGGTCAGCACCAGCGTCGCGGCGAACACCAGGTTGATGATCCGCGAGGCGACGGGCCTGCGCAGGAAGCGCGCGAACGCGGCGCCAGCCAGCAGCCACAAGGCGTGGATGACAAGGATCATCGCGGCGAGCACCGCCAGCTCCAGCCAGAGGCCGGGTTCGGCACCACCCTGTTTCGACGAGGCGCCGGCGAACACGGCGGCGATCGCCACATAGGCCTTGGGGTTGGCGACAGCCAGAAGAAACCCGGCCAGCCAGGTCGGGCGCGAAGCGTCGGCGGCGCCCGCCGCGAGCGGGGGCGCCGTGGCGATCCTGAAGGCGAGATAGAGAATGTAGGCCGCCGAGCCGACAACCAGCACCGGCGCCAGCCTCGGCATCGAGGAAAGCGCCGCCGTGATCCCGGTCGCCACAACCAGCAGCACCGCGATCGTGCCAAGAACGACCCCCCAGGCATAGCGCAGCGAATCGCGCAGGCCGAAGGCGGCACCAACGGCGGTGACGCTTATCGTTGCCGGCCCCGGGCTACCCATGACAACGATCGAGGCCAACACCAGCGCGAGCAGCGGTCGCCAAAGCTCCGGCTGCGAGAGAAGCGGCTCAGTCATTGCACCCTCTGTCTTGCCTTGAGCGCAGGACGCTAAGGCAAGACAGGGTGGGTGGTCTTGGACGTTCGTGCGGAGGCGGCCGAAGCCTCAGCCGCTCGCTCTGTCGAGCTCGGCCATGTCGTCGGCTGTCAGTTTCAGCGACGCCGCGTTGATCAGGCTGTCCATCTGGCTGGGCTTGGTGGCGCTGGCGATAGGCGCGGTGACGCCGGGCCGCGCAATGACCCAGGCAAGCGCGACCTCGGCCTGCTTGGCCGAATGCCTGGCGGATACCGCGTCAAGGGCGGCGAGAATACGCATGCCGCGCGCATTGAGGTAGTCTTTCACCCCGCCGCCGCGCTCGCTTTGGCCGAGATCGGCCTCGCTGCGGTATTTGCCGCTCAGAAAACCCTTGGCCAGGCTGAAATAGGTGATGACGCCGATGTCCTCGGCCACGCACAGATCGCGCAGCGGCCCATCGAAGGAGGAGCGGTCGTAAAGATTATACTCCGGTTGCAGCACCTCGTAGCGAGGCAGGCCGCGCAGGCTTGCCACGTCGAGCGCGGCGCGCAACTGGCCGGCGTCGAGGTTCGAGCAGCCGACATGACGGACCTTGCCCTTGGCGAGCAGTTTCTCGTAGGCCCCGAGCGTTTCCTCGTATGGCGTCGTCGGGTCCGGCCAGTGCGACAGATAGAGATCGATGACATCGGTCTGCAGCCGCTTCAGGGAGGCGTCGACGGCCTTTTCGATATAGGCGGCTGACAGGTCCTTGTGACCTTGCCCCATATCCGAGCCGACCTTGGTGATCACCACGACCTTGTCGCGGTTGCCACGATCTTTCATCCAGTTGCCGATGATGGTCTCCGATTCGCCGCCCTTGTTGCCCGGCACCCAGCGCGAATAGGCGTCGGCCGTGTCGATGGCGTCGAGGCCGCCTGCGACGAAGCGATCGAGCAGGTCAAACGAGGTTTTCTCGTCGGCGGTCCAGCCGAACACATTGCCGCCCAGGACCAGCGGCGCGATGGAAAGGTCGGTGCGACCGAGACGGCGTTTCTGCAAGACTGATCTCCGTGATGATTTGGGGCCGGGCGCAGGACGCCCGCTCACTGGGTTCGGACCCTAACCTAGGTCTTGCCGCATCGAGGTCAAAGGCCTGGCGGCCTTTTCCGCAGAGCCAGCGCTTCACAAAGGTGCTATCTTCCGCGCCACCTCCTCCAGCCAATGGTCGCGGATGCCGAGTGCTTCCAGATGTTTCAGCGTGCTGAGCACATAATCCTCGTTGTTGCCGGATTGGCCGACCGCGCCGCGCACCATTGCCGCCGCATCCGCCGCGTCCAGCGCCCCGGCATATTGCTCATGCTTGCGGTCGACGATGTAGGCCACCGCCTCGACCGCCGCGCCACCATCGAGGCGGACCTTGAGCGTGCGCTCGAGATAGACTGATGTGACGAGCTCGCGCTCGCGCAGATAGGCGATGACCTCGTCGCGCAATTCGCCTGGCACGCGGAAGGCAAGGCCGACGCAGGAGCCGCCATGGTCTAGGCCGAGCACCAGTCCGGGCCGATGGCGCGTGCCGCGATGCACGAAGGAATAGACACAAAGCGAGCGGCGGTAGCCGTGCAGATGGGCGCGCCGTGTCTCGACATGCGCGAAACCCGGCCGCCAGATCAGCGAACCGTAGCCAAACACCCAAAAATCGCCCATATCGCCGCGCCTGATTGCAAAAAGAATGGCAACACCGCACCGGAAACCGGTGTTTTTTCCGCTCGTCTCTGTCTACCTAGTGTTGTCGGAATCGAAGGTCCGTCCACCAATACCCATGCGTTAATGAGAGCCAAAGCATGACGTCAAGTGACGAACGCCAACCAAAGTCCCGCCGCGGCCTGTTCTGGCTCGTGGCGTTCATCGTTGTGCTGTTTGCCATTTACAGCGCCGGCTGGTTCTACCTGGCCAACAGGGTCAGGACGGAAGCCGACAAGGCGGTTGCCACGCTCAACAAGAGCGGCATCCAGGCCGGCTGCGCCAATCTCCAGGTCAGCGGTTATCCCCTGAGCTTTGCCGTGTCTTGCGACAATCTGGCGTATGAGGACGATGCCAGGAATATCGCGGCCTCGGCCGGCTCCTTCAATGCCGTCGCCCAGATCATCCAGCCTTTGTCGCCCGTCGCCGATCTGCGCGGCCCGCTCAGGACCTCCGTCCCCGGCATGGTGCCGCTGTGGATCGACTGGGACAACCTGCAGGCCAACGTCAAACTGTCATGGCCGCTACCACGGCGTATCGCACTGCAGGCGGACGGCCTGTCGGGCCAGACCGATCCGGCCGACGACACCGATCCGGTGGAGTTGTTCAGCGCCGGCAAGGCATCAGGCCAGCTGCAGCCGAACGGCGGGGATATCGACTATGTCGGCAGCTTCACCGATCTGGAGATCGACCCGGACGCGATCGGCGGGCGCGTGCTGCCGGCGCTCGATGCCGGCGGCGACGCCACGCTGAAGAATGGTGTGGCGCTGATTGGAACGCAGGTGAAGAGCCTGCGCGGCCAAAAGGTCGAGATCCGCAACCTCGATCTGTCCTCGGGCACGGCGCGGGTCACCGTTTCCGGGCCGTTGTCGGTCGATACGGAAGGCCTGGTCGATGCCGACCTGATGATCCGGATCAAGGATCCGAAAGCCGTGGCGACCATCCTGGCCGGTGCCGTACCCGAGCAGAAGAATGCAATCGAGCAGGGTTTTGCCGCGCTGGCCATGCTCGGCAGCGAACCGTCGATGCCGCTCAAAGTGGTCAAGGGCAAGGCCTCGCTCGGTTTCATCCCGCTCGGCAAGATCAAGCCGGTTCAATAGCGCGGCCATGGCAATCCCAGCGAGGCTCCTGAGTGTCGGCGCGCTGACGCTGGACACCATCCTGCGTGTCGAAACGCTGCCCACGCATCAGGGAAAGTTCATCGCCGCCGACGGTATCCAGATCGCCTCGGGTATGGCCACGAGTGCCGCCTGCGCCGCGCACCGCCTGGGCGCCGAGGTGTCGCTGTGGGCGAGCGTCGGCGATGACACAGTCGGCGATCAGCTGATTGCCGGCATCGAGGCTGAGGGTGTCGATTGCAGCCACGTGCGCCGCGTCAGTGGCGCCCGTTCGGCACTGGCCTCGATCCTGGTGGACGCCCATGGCGAGCGCATCATCGTGCCTTTCTACGACAGTCTGGCGCAGGCCGATCCCGGGACTTTGCCTTTCACGGACATCGCTGTGTTCGATGCCGTGCTGGTCGACGTGCGCTGGCCGGGTGCCGCGGCGCTAGCCCTGAAGGCGGCGCGCGCCGCCGGTCGGCCGGCGATCCTCGATGCCGACACAGCACCGCTGGCGGTGCTGGAGCAGCTGTTGCCGCTGGCCTCGCACATCGTCGCCTCCGAGCCAGCCGTCCGCATCATATGCGGCCAGGCGTTGGATATGGAGACGGCCTGCAAGGACATGGCTTCCCGCACCGACGCATTCGTCGCGGTCACCGGCGGCGCGGCAGGCACATGGTGGTTCGATCGAACAGCCGGATCATGCCGTCATGTCGCGGCGCCAAAGATCAAGGCGGTCGACACACTGGCCGCCGGCGATGTCTTTCACGGCGCCTTTGCCGTCGGACTGGCGGAAGCCATGCCGGTCGAGCAGGCCTTGCGCTTTGCCAGTGCCGCCGCCGCGCTCAAATGCCTGCGCTTCGGCGGCAGGCTCGGCGCACCGGACCGGCCCGAGACGCTGGCGATGGTCGCGGCGACCTGGCCTGCAACAGCCTAGCTCTTCGCCGGGCGCTCGACCGCCTGCCGGCCGAAATCCGGCGCGTCGATATCCTGGCCGGCCTCGATGATCGAGCGGCGCACGGCGCGGGTGCGGGTGAACAGGTCGAACAGCTTGTCGCCGTCGCCCCAGCGGATCGCGCGCTGCAGGAACGCCAGGTCTTCCGAAAACCGCGCCAGCATTTCGAGGATGGCGTCCTTGTTGTGCAGGCACACGTCCCGCCACATGGTCGGGTCGGATGCTGCCAGACGCGTGAAGTCGCGAAAGCCGGAGGCGGAATATTTGATGACTTCGGTCTTGGTCACCGATTCCAGATCGTCGGCTGTGCCGACGATGTTGTAGGCGATGATGTGCGGCAGGTGCGAGACGATGGCGAGCGTCATGTCGTGATGCTGCGGGTCCATCGTGTCGATGTTGGCGCCGCAGCGGCGCCAGAATTCCGACAGCCTTTCCAGCGCCTCCGGATCGGTGTCCGGCAAAGGCGTGAAGATGCACCAGCGATTGTCGAACAGATCGGCAAAGCCGGCATCCGGTCCGGATTTTTCCGTACCCGCCAGCGGATGTCCGGGGATGAAATGGACGCCGCCAGGCACATGTGGCTGCATTTGCGCGATGACCGAGGCCTTGGTCGAGCCGACATCGGTAAGAATCGCACCCTGCTTCAGCGCCGGGGCGATTTCCTGCGCCACCGCCCCCGATGAGCCGACCGGCACCGAGACGATGACCAGATCGGCGTCGCGAGCCGCTTCCTTCGCATCCGTCGTGTAGGACGAGCCCAGTCCAAGCTCCCGCGCCCGCGCCAGCGTCGCGGCGCTGCGGGTGGAGATGGCGACGTGGCCGGCCAGGCCTTCGCGGCGGATGACGCGGGCCAGCGACGAGCCGATCAGGCCGATGCCGACCAGCGCGATCTTTTCAAACATCGGTGATGTCATGGTGCGGCTTTCGGGCGTTCTAGCTTTTCAGGAATGTCGTCAGCGCGGCGACGACGCCGCGATTGGCCTCTTCGGTGCCGACGGTCATGCGCAGCGCGTTGGGGAAACCGTAGCCGGAAACGCGCCGCAATATATAGCCGCGCGCCGTCAGGTAGTCGTCTGCCGCCGCCGCCGAATGCTTCTGGTCGTCGGGAAAATGGATGAGCAGGAAATTGCCGACGCTCGGCGTCACCCGCAATCCGAGCCCGGTCATCGCCGCGCTCAGCCAGGCAAGCCAGGTCTCGTTATGCGCCACGCTACGCTCGACATGGGCGCGGTCGCGGATCGCGGCGATACCGGCCTCGATCGCCGTCGCATTGACGTTGAAGGGACCGCGCACGCGGTTGATGGCGTCGACGATGTGCATGGGTCCGTACATCCAGCCGATCCGCGCCCCGCCGAGGCCGATCTTGGAGAAGGTGCGGGTCATGACCACATTCTCGGCGCTGCCGGCCAGTTCGATGCCGGCTTCGTAATCGTTGCGGCGGACATATTCGGCATAGGCGGCGTCGAGCACCAGGAGCACATTGCGGGGCAGGCCGGCATGCAGGCGGCGCACCTCCTGGAACGGCACATAGGTGCCGGTCGGATTGTTGGGGTTGGCGAGGAACACGATTTTCGTACGCGGCGTGACGGCGGCCAGGATCGCATCGATATCGGCGCGCTCGTCGGTCTCCTTGACCACAACCGGCACCGCGCCTGCCGACTGTATGTAGATCTTGTAGACCATGAAGGCGTGTTCGGTGAACACGGCCTCGTCGCCAGGGGCGAGATAGGTCTGAGCCAGAAGACCGAGGATCTCGTCGGAACCGTTGGAACAGATAATGTTCTGCGCATTGAGGCCATGCGCCTCGGCGATCGCCTCACGCAGCCGCCTGGCGGTGCCATCGGGATAGATGTCGAGCTTTCCAGCAATCTCCCGCGCGGCCTCGATCGCCTTCGGTGACGGACCGAGCGGATTCTCGTTCGACGACAGCTTGTAGACCTTGGCGACGCCGGCCGGCGCCGTGCTCTTGCCGGGCACATAGGCGTCGATGTCCATGATGCCCGCGCGCGGGGTTGGACGTGCCTGATCCGGTGTCTGTGTCATTTTCAGTAAAATCCGTCGAAATGCCCCCATCTGGAGGCCGCAGCGGAAATACAAGCCATGGGCGGCAATGTCGAGAGGTGGCAGTGGGGCCAGCAGACGGCATTGACGGCGGAGCGGACGAGTTCTAGAAGAACAATGACAGTCCCGTGGTGATTTGGCCGGTCGGCTTGCAGCCACGTTAAACAATTCGCTAAAGGGCCGTTTGCGTGACGTAACCGGCTTTGCGAATGGCAATGCCGGTTTTTTATTGTCCGCTGCCGGCCGGACGACGCATCGGCGGGCGATCTGTCGGCTGATACGATGCAGCAAGTGAGACGAGAATGGCCGCTCCGCGTGCAGGAAAGACCAACAACGAGGCCGACCAGCCGTCGAGCCCGGTGTTGCGCTTTGGGCCCGACAAGCCGCTCAAGCTCGACGCCGGCACGCTTCTGTCGCCGTTCCAGATCGCCTACCAGACCTATGGCACGCTGAACGATGCCCGCTCCAATGCCATCCTCGTCTGCCACGCATTGACCGGTGACCAGCATGTCGCCAGCACCAACCCGGTGACCGGCAAACCGGGCTGGTGGGAAGTGCTGATCGGCCCCGGCAGGATCATCGACACCAACCGTTTCTTCGTCATCTGCTCCAACGTCATCGGCGGCTGCCTCGGCTCCACCGGGCCGGCCTCGACCAACCCCGCCACCGGCAAGCCCTATGGGCTCGACCTGCCGGTCATCACCATCCGTGACATGGTGCGCGCGCAGCAGATGCTGATCGACCATTTCGGCATCGAAAAACTGTTTTGCGTGCTCGGTGGCTCGATGGGCGGCATGCAGGTGCTGGAATGGGCGTCGAGCTACCCCGAGCGCGTCTTTTCGGCGCTGCCGATTGCCACCGGCGCCCGCCATTCCTCACAGAACATCGCCTTCCACGAGGTCGGCCGACAAGCCGTCATGGCCGATCCGGACTGGCATGGCGGCAAATATTTCGAGCACGGCAAGCGCCCGGAAAAGGGCCTGGCGGTGGCGCGCATGGCTGCCCACATCACCTACCTTTCCGAGGCCGCCCTGCACCGCAAATTCGGCCGCAATCTGCAGGATCGCGACCACCTGACTTTCGGCTTCGACGCCGACTTCCAGATCGAAAGCTATCTTCGCCATCAGGGCATGACCTTCGTCGACCGCTTCGACGCCAATTCCTACCTCTACATGACGCGGTCGATGGACTATTTCGATCTCGCCGCCGACCATGGCGGCAGGCTGGCGGACGCCTTTGCCGGCACCAAGACCCGTTTCTGCCTGGTGTCGTTCACATCGGACTGGCTGTTTCCGACCGAAGAAAGCCGCTCCATCGTGCATGCGCTCAACGCCGCCGGCGCCTCGGTATCCTTCGTCGAGATCGAGACCGACCGCGGCCACGACGCCTTCCTGCTTGACGAGCCGGAACTGTTTGCCGCCATCAAGGGCTTCATCGGCTCGGCGGCTCGCGCCAGGGGGCTGAGCGCATGACCCGGGAAAGTCGCGGACTTGTCCGTCCAGGATCACGCCCCATCCAGGAGGCGACATCATGAGTGTCAACGGCAGCCAGCGCGTCGATCTCGAGGTCGTCGCCAACCTCATCCCACCGCAGTCGCGCGTGCTCGACGTCGGGTCGGGCGACGGTTCATTGCTCGAATTGCTTCAGGAGACCAAGCAGGTCGACGGCCGCGGGCTTGAATTGTCGCAGCGTGGCGTCAACGAATGCGTTGCGCGCGGCCTCTCGGTCATCCAGGGCGACGCCGACAAGGATCTCGAATTCTATCCCGACAAGGGTTTTGACTTCGTCGTCCTGTCACAGACCTTGCAGGCCACCCGCAATCCGAAGCTGGTACTCGACGAACTGCTCCGGATCGGCAATCGGGCAATCGTGTCCTTCCCCAATTTCGGCCATTGGCGGGTGCGCCTGTCGCTGTTCGTCAACGGCCGCATGCCGGTAACGAAGGACCTGCCCTATTCCTGGTACGACACGCCCAACATCCATTTCTGCACCATCCGCGATTTCGTCAATCTGTGCGAGGAACTCGGCGCGACGGTGGAAAAGGCAACCGCGCTCGATGCCGCCGGCCAGAAGATCGGCCTGTCCATGCCCTGGTGGTTCTGGAACTTCTTCGGCCAGCAGGCGGTGTTCCTGCTGAAGCGATAGGCGCATCGGCCAACCTATCGCAGAACATCCGTCGCTTTGTGCGGATGCTCGACGCCGTCGACCATGATGACGACTGAGTCTGAGTTATCGGTGCGCAGCGAGAGGATCGCCTGATACGCGGGCGACCCATACCAGCCGCGCATCCGTCGCCGATCGGGGAACTCGATGATGATCAGATGACCCGGCCATTCGTTCTCGACCGCCTCGACATCGCCGCCATGGACGAGGAAGCGGCCGCCGAAAGGTTCCAGCGTGGCATCGATCCTGTGCAGATATTCGACGATCTGCGGACCCATCGTGACTTGGCGCATATGGGCAACGGCGTAGGCGGTCATGACGCAACTCCTTTGTCGATCGAAGCCGATTTACCGGCTCGATGGACGCAATGTGCCAGGGGGCAGGAGGGAGTGCGATTACGCGAGAGGTAATGGAAAAGGCGCGGCAGCAACCCGCACGAAGACACGCGACCGCACGGAGTTCAGCCCGCAGCGGTGTTGCCATCGAGTCACGGAACGGCGAATTCACCGTCTTCGCGAGACTGGAACCCTGGTCGAAAGCATGACATCAGGACATGTCTTCTGTAGCGTCTCGTATCTGAGCCGAGACGTGAAAAGGGATGGTTGTATCCGTCCGGTCACTGCAAAAAATCGAAGCCGCCTAGCCGGGGATTGAGCCGACACGACGTGTCCGAAAACGCAGACACCCCTCCCCTCATCACGGTCGTCACGCCGACGCATAACAGGCGTGAGACGCTGTTGCGCGCCGTGCAAAGCGTGCTTTCCCAGACCATGCGGCGGCTCGAGCACATTGTCGTGGATGATGGCTCGACCGACGGCACCGGGGCCGCGCTGGCCCGCATTCACGACCCACGGCTGGTCTATATCGGCGCGAAATGGCGCGGCGCCAACGCCGCCAGGAATGCCGGCATCGAGCGGGCGAGCGCGCCTGTCGTGACATTTCTTGATTCCGACGATGTCTACCTGCCGCACCGGCTCGAACGGACCTTGGCCTGGTTCGAGGACAATCCAGCACTTCAGGTGCTGCTCTCCTCATACGTTTCCCTGAAAGGAAATCGAACCACCAATTGTGTCAACCGCACCGCCTTTCTGAGCCCGCCCATGCTGGAGCGCGCGGTGTTTGTGCAGACAGCTTTCGTCGCCGGTTCGGCGATAACGGCTCGTCGCGAGGCCTTGCTGGCCATAGGCGGCTATGACAGCGACATCAACCGGATGCAGGACCGGGAGTTGCTGCTGCGTCTCGCCGCACGCTTCGGCGCGCAATTGTCCGGGGACATCGACTGGACGAAGCACAATTCGCAGAACTCGATCTCGAGCCGCCGGGGCGGTTATATCGAAGCCTATGCGAGCCTGATGGCCAAACATCCGGATATCGCCCGCCGCTATCCGCACATCCCGCCTTTCATGATCGCGCGGCAGATCCTCGCCGATCTTCTCAACGGCCGTATACCTCAGGCATTTGCCGGATACATGACCAACCGCTCATCGTCAGCGCTCGGCTATTCCCTGCCGGAACTGGTCAATGGCTATGTCTGTGGCCGACGCACGCGTCGCGACCTCTACAATGAAGTTCGCGGCTAACGCTCATAGCTGCGCTGAAGAGAACCCTTTCAGATTGCCGCGCCGGCTTGACCGCCGGCGGCTCACCGGTCGAGTTCGGGGAAATAGGGATCCGACAGGAACCGCCTGTCGCGTTCGCCCCGCAGACAGTCGATCGGCGTGTCGGCGTCGACGGGTATGACCCTGGCCTTGTCCTGGACGCCGCTCACTTCGAGAATCAGCTTGCGCCGGATGGCGGTTGAGAATTCGGCAGCCGCGTGGATCGGCAGCACGAAGGAACCAGGACCACCGGTCACGCACTGCGCATAGTACTGGTCGAGATGGCTGAAGGTCGGCGACGGATTAATCAGGATTGGCAGGCCGTTGACGACGATGCCTTTGGCGGTTGCCGCATCGCGCATCGCGGTGACCGGCGGCCCGATATTGTTCGGACCATCGCCCGATATGTCGATGACGCTGCGTTCGCCCTTGAAATTCGTCCCGTCGAACAGCCCGGCGCCGAAGGCAAGAGCAGTGGAAATCGAGGTGCCGCGAAAACTCCGGAACGGCCGCGCCGCCACCTTGCCGGCGAAGCTGTTGGCGCTCTCGGCGCTGTCGATGATCTGCCAGCCGATGATCGCGTCATCGCGCACCGTGCCGGCCCATTCGAAATAGGCGATGGCGATGCGGCCCGTATTGCCGGATCGGACAGCCTGGATGAAGTCGGTATGCCGAAGCGCCTCGACATAACCGGCGCGTTGCAGGGCAGATTCCTTCTCGTCCATCGACAGCGAGATATCGACCGCCAGCACCAGTTCGACGTCGACAGCCAGCGCCTCCGATGGCGAAGCAACGGGCATTGGCTGGGTACAGGCAAGACAGGCAAGCAGGCGCAGGGCATCGAGCATCGCCACCGCCAAGGTTCGCTTCTCCGGGAAATCTTCCCTTGCGATCGCGGCAAAATAAAGCTCGCCGCGACAGTACGCGAAAACGGCCCTATTTCTTGCGGCGGGCGGCAGCCGGCGGCGGGTCGATGGCGCCGGCCCGGACGCGGGAGGGCTTCAGCGCCTGAGCATCGGAATCCTTCACGATCGTCAGGCCGCGCGGAAAGAACTGGGGGTTGTGCTGGCCGCGTCCGATGTTGATGATCGTGGCGCCCTTCAGATGCTTCTCCAGCATCGACAGCACGCGTCGCAGCGAGGGCCCGTCGAACGCATCCATGGCTTCGTCGATGACTACCCATTTCGGCTGCCGCAATGCGAGCCTGGCCACACCCAGCAAACGCTGTTCGTCATCGCCCAATTCATGGTCCCAGCGCCCGACACGGTCGAGCGAGGATGACAGCCGCTCGAGACCAACCTCAGCCAGCACCGCCGCAATGTCGGCATCGGTCGCCGGCGCATGCCCGTTGGCGTGATTGAGCACTTCGCGCAAGGTGCCGGCCGGCAAATACGGGACGCGCGGCACGAAGATGAGGGTTTCTCCCGCCGGCAGGCCTATGGTTCCGCTGCCCCACGGCCAAAGCCCGGCAATGGCGCGGAAGAACAGCGTCTTGCCGGCGCCCGGCTCTCCCGTGATCATAACGCGTTCGCCAGCTCGAATCTCGACATGCTTGTCGGAGAGTTTTGTGCAGCCCTCGGGCGAAGCCACATGAAGCGTCTCGAAGGTCAGGCTGCCATTGGCGTTTTGATCGAAGTTGATGCGCTTTTCGGTGTCGTGCAGCACATCTGTTTCATTGAGCGCGATGCGGAAATCGGCGACGCGCATCAGCGTGGCCCGCCAATCGGCGATGCTGCCGATATTGTTGATGAACCAGCGCAACGAAGAGTGGACCTGGTTGAAGGCGCCGACCGCCATCATCAACCCGCCGAAGCTGATATCGCCCGAGAAATAGACAGGCGAGGCGACCAGGATCGGCGCCACGACGGTGATCCAGCCATAGGTATCGGTCACCCAGGACAGGTTGATCTGGGCTGTGTAGATGCGCCGCATGGCGCCCAGCACCGTACCGAGGTCGAGCTCGAGCCGTCGCCGGGCATCATCCTCGCCATGATAAAGCGCGATGGCATCGACATTCTCGTTGACCCGCACCATCGAGGAGCGCAGCTCCGCCTCTCGTGTGTAGCGGTCACTGTTGAGGCTGATCAGCGGTCGTCCGACCAGCCAGCTCAGCCACGAGGCGGTGCCGGCATAGAGGAACGCGGCCCAGACCATGTAGCCCGGTATGGCCAGCGCCCAGCCATTGACGTGGAAGACGAAGCCCGAAGACAGCTCCCACAGCACGCCGACGAAGGACACGAGCAAGATGAGCGACTGCAAGAGCCCGACGCCGAGGTCCGTCGACAGATCAGACAGATGCGCCGCATCCTGCTGCATGCGCTGGTCGGGATTGACGCCGATGGCGCCGGCATTGGCCAGCCGGAAGGCGCGCGCCGGTCGCATCCACTGGTCGATCAGGTCCAGCGTCAGCGCCTCGCGCAGCTTCAGCCGGATCATCTGGTTGAGCCAGGTCTGGCCGATATTGAGCACCAGCAGTCCGCCGGCGATCATCGCAAAGACGAGGAGCTGGTGCAGGAAGGCCGCCATGTCGCGGCGCGCCAGCGCATCGTAGAAGGGCTGGTTCCAACGGTTGAGCAGGACCTGGCCGATCGACGTCGCGATGATGACGGCCATGATGCCGACTGATGTCCACAGCAGCCACTTGCGAACCGGCGAGCCCACCAGCGCTTGTTTGATCGTCGTCACCTGATCGCGCAGGCTGCTGGCCACAGCGACCGGCTGAACGGTGGCCTGATTGTCCAATTGATCAGCCATATCAGAGGTCCTTGCGTTCAGGTGCGATGCTGAACCGGATGAAGAGAGCCGACCGCCGCTGCCGGTCAACCAGTCCGGGAGAGAGATAGGTCGGAAAAATGCCGCGCGAGCAAGGTTACCACCTTGATCACGAAGGTTTCATTTGGCGAGCCGGTGCGGTCGCGCCTCCGGCCTCGGCCCGACGTCCGAGCCGCGTCGCGCCGTGTGGCGACAGCACAGGCACGAAAACGCGGCGCGAGGCGCGCTGGGCGACCGGCACGCCCTGATACAGCCGCTTTTGGGCCTCGACGACGATGACGCCGGAAAAGATCGGCCACAGCCGCCGGCCTGCGCGCTCCAGCACATTGTGGAAGCGCATCATGAAGCGCCGCCGCGATGGCGGGAAAAACAGCGCGTCGGACCATGCGGCAGGCGTGAAATTCGCCTCGCGCAGCAGCTCCGTCAATTGCCCGCGCGAGAACGGCCGGCCATTGCCGAACGGCGTATGCTCGAAGCGCGCCCAGACACCGCGCCGGTTGGGCACGACGATAACGACGCGGCCCGCGGGCGACAGCACCCGCCAGATCTCGTTCAGCGTCTCGCGCGGATTTTCGACATGTTCGAGTGAATGGACGAGCAACATGCGGTCGATGCAGGAATCGACCAGCGGCAGTTCCTCGTCGAAGACCAGCGCCGTCGACGTCGGCCCTGTCGCCGGCCAGACCACGGCGCCCTGCGTCGCCGGCATGAAGGCGAACACCCGCTCGGCATCGGTGCCGAAACGCTCCAGCCAGGGCAAGGTATAGCCGAGACCAACCAGCCGTTCATTGGGGACAGTGGCCCATATCGACGACAGCGCCATGGTGATCGAGCGCTCGGCGAACCGGCCGAGCGTTGTCGAATAGAAGGAACGAAGGTCGACGATGTCGGAATGCATTTCAGGGATGTAGCCGCGATACCGGCAGGTTTCAACAAAGGCGCTCCACTGTGGCCGACATCCAGGAGTGACATTTGTCATCGCCAGGATGACATCCACGCGCCGACGCCCTATGTCTGCGGCAACCGACGGAGAGATGTGATGGCGGTCGAAATCGAACAGTTCATGTGCCGCAGCGACAATTTCGGCGTGCTGGTGCACGATCCCAAAAGCGGGCAGACCGCGATCATCGACGCCCCTGAGGAAGCGCCGATCCTGGCCGCGCTCAAGCGCACCGGCTGGACGCCGACGATGATCCTGACCACGCATCATCATATGGACCATGTCGAGGCCAATCTGGCGCTCAAGGAGCGCTTCAAGCTGCGCATCGTCGGCCCGGAGGCGGAAAAGGCCAAGATCCCCGGCATCGACGAAACCGTCGAAGAGGGCTCCGTCCTTCATCTCGGCGACGAGCGCATCGAAGTGATCGCCACCCCCGGCCATACCGCCGGCCACGTTTCCTATCATCTGCCGGCGTCGAAAGTGGCGTTCACCGCCGACACGCTGTTCGCGCTGGGATGTGGGCGGCTGTTCGAATGCAAGCCGTCGGTGATGTACGAATCGCTGAAGAAGCTTGCAGCCCTTCCCGCCGAGACGGTGATCTATTGTGGCCATGAATACACACTCGCCAACGCTCGTTTCGCGCTTAGCGTCGACCCGACCAATTCGGCATTGAAGGAACGCGCCGCCAGGATCGAGGCGCTGCGCGCCGACAACAAGCCGACGCTGCCGACGACGATCGGCGAGGAATTGTCGACCAATCCTTTCCTGCGCTGGCACGATCCGGCGATCCGCAAGCATCTCGGCATGGAAAAGGCCGGGGATGCCGAGGTGTTCGCCGAGATCCGCAAGCGCAAGGACAATTTTTGAGCGTGCGGGCCTTCGACCGATGACCAGTTCAGCAGAAATCATCGCGATACTCGGACTGAAACCGCATCCCGAAGGCGGCTGGTACGCGGAAACCTTCCGCGACGAAGCCGGCGGTCCGCGCGGCCATTCGACCGCCATCTACTTTCTGCTGGAGGAGCATCAGCTTTCGGCCTGGCATCGGGTCAGGGACGCCGCCGAGGCGTGGCATTTCCACGCCGGCGCACCGCTGGCGCTGTCGATGTGGGAAAACGGCAGCGCTGTTATAGAGCAGGTGCTGGGCATCGATCTCGCCGGGGGCGAACGGCCGCAAATCATCGTGCCGGCGGGCTGGTGGCAGTCGGCGCGCAGCCTGGGCGAGTGGACGCTGGTCGGCTGCACGGTCGCGCCGGGTTTTGAGTTCGCCGCCTTCGAACTGGCCGAGCCGGGCTGGACTCCTACCCCAGCAGGAAACCCAGCGTAATCGCCAGCTGGGCGGCGTAATACAAGACCCAGACGGCAAAACGCATCCAGCCGCGATGCGGCGAGATGGCCGCCACCAGGAACTTTTCCGTGGCGAGCAGCCCGTCCGATGCCATGAACAGCACGGCGCCGCCGATAACCCAGGTGCTGTTGGTGGTCAGCGCCGCCATGCCCATCGCCAGGATCGCCACGACATAGATGGCGATCGGGATACGCAGGCTGGGGCCGACGCGACGCCACAGCGCGGCGAGCATGACGATGACAAACACCGCCAATGCCAGCGCGATCACCCCGCGCCAGGATTCGGCGCCAAGCAATCCCAGACCGCCGCCAACATGCAGGAACAGCGTTATGTAGACGATGTGGGCAACGAGAAAGCTCGCCAGTCCGCCGAGAAATGCCTTTTCTCCGTCGCGCGACAGGAAGGCGTCGCCAGTGGCGCTGAGCGCTAGGGCGACGACCAGCAACAGCGGGCCGCCTTGCAGTGCTGAAAGCACGGCAAGCATCGCCACTGCGAGCGTCTTTGCCGCCGAGCGGGCAAGCGTTGGCGGCATGCCCAGCGTGAAGGCATAGATCACCGCCGCCACCAGCGAAAAGATCAGCGTCGCATTGGCATTGGCGTCGATGCCGCCGGCAAACGGCATGGTCATGCCCGGGCTCCGCCTTCGGATGCCCCGCCCTCGGCTGTTGTCGGCTTGCGCTGGAACAGCGACTTCGCCGCAAGGGCCGCGCCACCGGTGATGAGCACGCAGGCGGCTAGAATGCGCAGCGACGGCTCGGCGACGCCGGCCGCGATCAGCACCAGCGTCGACAAAAGCGGCGCCGCATAGCTTGCCGCACCCAGCACCTGGATGTTGCCGCGCTTGACGCCGATGTCCCAGGCATAGAAGGCGGCGCCCACCGGCATCAGGCCAAGGCCGAGCACCGCCAGCCACTGGCCGGTGCTATCAGGCAGCACGGTTTGCTCCAGCGCCAGATGGCAGACAAGTGAGAGCACGGCGGTCGCCGCGCAGAACCAGGTGACGATGCTGGTCGGCACCGACGGGAAGCGCCGCGACAAAAGCGAATAGGATGACCACAGCACCGCGCAGACGGCGGCCATGGCGTAGCCGAAGGCGTAGCGCGCATCGAAGGCCAGCCCGCCGCCCTTGGTGACGATCAGCACTGTCCCCGCAAGGCCGAGCAGCGCGCCAACGACATGGTTCCAGACCAGTTTTTCGCCTGGCATCAGCGCCGAGCCGAGCACGATCAGCAGCGGCCACAGATAGGCGATCAGGCTTGCCTCGACCGCCGGCGCGTTGCGCAACGCGGTGAAATAGAAGAAGTGGTAGCCGAACAGGCCGGCAATGCCGATCAACCACACTTGCGGCGGTATCTTCTGCCTTTTGTCGGCGGTCGGCATGAACAGCCGCGCGACAAGACCGACGCCGGTGCCGATCGAGAAGGTGATCGCCGATAACAGGAACGGCGGCACTCTGCCCGAAGCATCCGTGAGCAGCGCCAAAAGCGCCCACATGGCGACCGCCGAAAAGCCGATCAGTGTTGCGCGCGCCATGCCCTCTCCCGTGGCGCGCCCAATTCCCGGGGGCAGGCCTATTGTACCGCTTCGAAACGCCCGGCGCTGATGGTCAAGGTGCCGATCTGCGTTCCAACCGTGGCGTGGATCGGCGCATATACCCCGGTTTGGCCGAGCGGTGCAAACGTCACCATCATGCGGCTTTTGTTCTTGAGATAGTTGAGCGCCTTGCGGCCCTTGCGATAGCCCGCCACCGGCTCGAAGCCCATCCGGCAGGTGATGGTGTCGCCCTTGTAACCCGGCACCGAGATCGTGCCTTTCGAATCGTAGGCCAGCGTCAGGTCGGCCCGCATCTCGCCATCGTAGAATTTCACCGTGCGGCCGCAGACCTGGTCGAGACTGTCGGCATGGATCACGGTGGCGGCCATCGGATCGAGCACCGATGCCAGGTCCCCGGCACCGATAGGCACCCAGGCCTTGGGGTCGCGCTTGCCCGGTGCCGGGATGACCTGCGTCGAAGTCACCGCGCCATTGGCAAAGCGGATATCGACCACCGATGCCTTCTTGCCGGAGGTGTAGTCGGCCCGGAACGCCTGCGGCACCATCTTCTTGCCCGCAATAGTGCCTTTGGACGAGATCGTACCGCGCGTGTCGTCGAACAGTTTGGCCAGACCGGCAGCGGTCACGCTGCCTTCGATCGCATAGGCGCCGTTTTCGTAGTGGCTCGAGAAAGTCGATCTCGCGATTGAGAGACCAAAGAACGACACCGTGTATTCGCCCTTGAAAGACTGTGGCGAGGCCGCCGATGCGGCGGACGGCAAGGCGATGGCAAGCGCGGCGACGAGCGCGTGAGGCAAACGAGGCATGGCGGGATCGGATCCTTGATTTTCGGCCGGAGGCGGGCGACTCCGGTCTGGCATGTCCCTATGAGACTGCTTATAGGATGAAATCCGGCCTTAATATGAAATGCCGGGCGCTTCCGTGGCGAAGCCGGAGCTTGACGCATCGGTGAAATGCAACTATGGAACGCCAACTTTTTCCATAAGGCCGCCTGACCAGAACCGCGCGCCACCCGGCGTGGGCACAAAGGTTTGGCAGGTCCCGAGAGAATTGAAGGTTAGAATTATGTCCCGCACCTGCGAACTCACTGCCAAGGCAGTCATGACCGGCAACAATGTGAGCCACGCCAACAACAAGACCAAGCGTCGCTTCCTGCCGAACCTCGTCAATGTGACGCTGATTTCGGAAGCGCTGAACCAGAATGTGCGCCTGCGCATCTCGGCCAACGCGCTGCGTTCGGTCGAACATCGCGGCGGTCTCGACGCTTTCCTGGCCAAGGCCGACGTCAAGGAACTGTCGCAGCGCGCGCGTCTGCTGAAGAAGCAGATCGCCAAGAAGATCGCCGAGCAGGCCGCCGCTTAATTCGTCTTTCAGGCGGGGGACAACCGCCCGGCCAACTTCTTGTTGGCCGGAGCATCGGATCGAGGCCGCGAAGCGGTTGATAGTTTCGATGCTCGAACAAAGCGAGCGTGATCCGGTTTCGGCAAAATGCTCCGCTGGTTCCATTACCCAGGATAAAAAAATGACTTCCTTCTCGCGATCTTTGCCCTTCGTGGCCGCTATGGCGCTTGTCGTCGTGGCGTCGAACATCCTCGTGCAATTCCCGATGCAGGGCCAGATCGGCGGCCTGTCGCTGGCCGACCTGCTCACCTGGGGCGCTTTCACCTATCCCTTCTCCTTCCTGGTCACCGACCTTGCCAACCGCCGCTATGGGCCTGCCGTGGCGCGCCGGATCGTCTTTGTCGGCTTCATGACGGCAGTTGTCTGCTCGATCCTGGTGCCGCCCTTCCTGTTTCGCCACGGCCTGATCGAATTCGAGACGGCGGCCGACCGGCTTGTGCGCATCGCCGCCGCTTCCGGTGCAGCCTTCCTGTCCGCGCAACTGCTCGACGTCACCGTGTTCAACCGGCTGCGCCGGCAGAGTTGGTGGCGGGCGCCGATCGTCGGCACGCTGGTCGGCTCGGTGTTCGACACGATGGTCTTCTTCACCGTGGCTTTCTCGGCCGCTTTCGCCTTTGCCGGCCCGAACGATAGCTTCGCACTCGAAACGGCGCCGCTGATGGGCATCTTCCATATCGATGCCATGCGCTGGGTGTCCTGGGCGTTCGGCGACCTCAGCGTGAAGCTGATCATCGCCGTGGTCGCGCTCATCCCCTACCGGCTGCTTGCCGCTCGCTGGAGCCAGCCGACAGTCGCGGCTTAGACCATGATCCCGAACCGAAGGTCCGCGTCAGCGAAACCTGGTCTCCGGTTTTCGGAAAAGATCACGGTCGGACAAACACCATGATCCCCTGGGTCCAGCTTGATTCGGCCAAGACCCCGGACGGTGCGCAGGAGCTGCGCCTCAAGCGGCGCGGCGCCGAATTCTCGATCATGCTCGGCACCAACGAGCTTATGAACAGCCGCCTCAGCGGCTCCGAGGAAGCGTTGGCGAACCTGTCCTGCCAGAGGATTGCGGGCCATCCGCGGCCTAGGGTCCTGATCGGCGGCCTTGGTATGGGTTTCACCTTGCGCGCCGCCTTGGCAGAACTCGCCAACGACGCCGATGTCGTCGTCGCCGAACTGGTACCGGCGGTCGTTGCCTGGGCACGCGGCCCGATGGCGGACGTGTTTGGCGGTTGCCTCGACGATCCCCGCGTCACCGTCAGGGAGACCGATGTCGGGCACTTGATACGATCCGAGCCCGCTGCTTGGGACGCCATCCTGCTCGATGTCGACAATGGCCCGGAAGGCATCGTCCACAAGGGCAACGATGCCCTCTACAGCCTCGCTGGCCTCGCCGCCGCGCGCGCGGCCATGAAACCGGACGGCGTGCTGGCAGTGTGGTCGCAAGGACCGGATGCCGGCTTCACACGACGGCTGAAGCAGGCCGGTTTCACGGTCGAGGAGGTCAACACGCGCGCCAACGGCAAGCGTGGCGCGCGTCATGTCATCTGGATAGCGGTCAACGGCTCGCGGACGTGACGAGCAGGCCCCCGCCATTCAATCCTGATGCAGGATGAATTCCAGGTAAAGGTTGCGTTGCAGGATCGAATGGTTGTCGTCGGAGATCAGCGACACCATCAGCGCGCCGTCGTCGCGGGTCCAGACGTCGAGCCCTTCCATATTGTCGATCTGGTAGCCCATGTCGGCGTCCAGCAGCACGGGCCCGTCGGCGACAGCACCCTTCTCGACGCTCTCGCCATGGATGCGCCGCAGCCGCGTCTTGAGGCCACCAGCCATGGTGAAACTGCGCTCCAGCAGCAACAGATCGCCATCGGGCAGGAAGGCGCCATCGGTGATGTCGAAATCGCCGTTGCGCTTGACGGTGAAGACGCCCTTGTGCGGCCCTTCGATGATGGCGGCATAGATGTTGCCTGATTTGTCGAGGCTCTTTTCCGAGACCACGACGAGACCGCCCTCGTGCTGGCCGTTGGCGTTGGCATGGGTGACGGTCTCGAAGCCGCGATTTTGGCGCAGCTCGCGTGCCGGCACCAGGAAATCCAGCTGCTTGAATGGTGCCTTCATGTTGGGCGGATCGAGCCGGAACTGGGCGACGCGGTGGTTGCGCTCGAAACCGACCGTGGCGACGCCATCCTTGACGGCGAGGCCTTCGGCGTCGACTTCCCATTTCTCGTCGATCGGCTGGCCGCTCTGGTCAACCATTTGCTGCATGCGGAAGTTCTGGACGGCTGCGGGCCGCCTGTCGGCGTCGCGCGCCATCGTGCCGAAGAACCAGTAGCCGGTGTCGGCCACGCCGATGAAATCGCTACCCGCTTTCAGGAAGCGAAAAGCCGACAGCGCGCCGAAATTACGCGATTTCGAGGTCATTTCCAGCCCGCCGACGAATTCGAGCGGACCGAACTGCTTCTCTTCATGTCCGATCTTGAATTGGCTTATCGGCCGCGCCGACACCTCGACCGGCTCGACTGCGGCCGGCCCGGCGGCAATCGCCGGCGAAAAGGCCACGCCGGCGAGCGCGCTAGCGGCAAGGACCGTTCGCCGAAACGCAGCCCGCGAAAAGATCATCCGGCGCGCCGCATGCCGCCACGCCGCGTGTCGCGGGCGCTTTCCTCGGCAAACAGCGAAGCCAGTTGCTCGGTCATGGCTCCGGCCAGTTCCTCGGCATCGACGATGGTGACGGCGCGCCTGTAATAGCGCGTGACGTCATGCCCGATGCCTATGGCCAGGAGCTCCACAGGCGAGCGCGTCTCGATCAGCTCGATGACGGCGCGCAGATGGCGTTCGAGATAGTTGCCCGGATTCACAGAAAGCGTCGAATCGTCGACCGGCGCGCCGTCCGAGATCATCATCAGGATCTTGCGCTGTTCCGGCCGGGCGATCAGCCGGTTGTGCGCCCACAGCAGCGCCTCGCCGTCGATGTTTTCCTTGAGCAGGCCTTCGCGCATCATCAGGCCGAGATTGCGCCGGGCGCGGCGCCACGGATGGTCGGCGGACTTGTAGATGATGTGGCGCAGATCGTTGAGGCGGCCGGGGTTCGGCGGCTTGCCGTCCTTCAGCCACTTCTCGCGCGCCTGGCCGCCTTTCCACGCCCGCGTGGTGAAGCCGAGGATCTCGACCGAGACGCCGCAGCGCTCCAGCGTGCGCGCAAGGATGTCGGCGCAGGTCGCGGCCACCGTGATCGGCCGGCCGCGCATCGAGCCCGAATTATCGAGCACCAGCGTCACCACCGTGTCGCGGAATTTGGTGTCGCGCTCCTGCTTGAAGGACAGCGGCTGCATCGAATCGATGACGACGCGCACCAGCCGCGCCGGATCGAGATAGCCCTCTTCCAGGTCGAAATCCCAGGAACGGTTCTGCTGCGCCATCAGCCGGCGCTGCAGCCGGTTGGCCAGCCGCCCGACGACACCGGACAGATTGGCCAGCTGCTTGTCGAGGAACGCCCGCAGCCGGTCGAGTTCTTCTTCCTCGCACAATTCCTCGGCGCCGACCGTCTCGTCGAAGGCCGTGGTGTAGACCTTGTAGTCGATTTCCTTCGGCAGATTGGCGAAGGGATTGTCGTTGCGGCGCGCCTCGCCGGGCGTCTCGGCATCCGCATCGTCATCGTCGGACAGGTCGTCGGCGGTGGCGTCGGATGCCTCCGTCTCGGACGATTGTTCGTCATCGGCCGAAGCCTCGGCATCCTCGGACTGCGACTGCTCGGAGCCGGAATCCTCTTCGCCGCCCTCCTCGCTCTGCTCCTCGCCTTGCGGTTGGTTGTCGTCATTGTCCTCGGAATCGTCGGTTTCCTGGTCGTCGCCGAGTTCCTCGGCCATCTCCATGGAGGCGAGCATGTCGCGCACGACGCGGGCGAAGGCCTGCTGGTCGTCGAGCTTGGCCGACAGCCCGTCGAGGTCGGCCTTCGCCTTCTCCTCGACCCAGGGCCGCCAGAGTTCGACCAGCCGCTCGCCGCTCTTCGGCACCGGCCGGCCGGTCAGCTTCTCGCGCACCATCAGCGCGAGCGCTTCCTCTATCGGCGCGTCTGCCTTGTCCTTGACGTCGACCAGATTGGCCTTGGCGTATTTGTCCTCCAGCATCGAGCCGATATTGTCGGCGACGCCTTGCATGGCGCGGCTGCCGATCGCCTCGACGCGGGCCTGCTCGACGGCGTCATAGATGGCGCGGGCCGCCTTGCCTTCCGGCGCCAGCTTGGTGTGGATGCGCTGATCGTGGCAGGCGCGCTTAAGCGCCATGGAATCGCCAAGGCCGCGGGTGATGGCGATGTCGGTTTTCGACGCTTTCTTCGGCAGTTCGGGCAAACGCGCGCGGCTGCCGGCCAGCGCCGGCCTGTCCTTGGCGAAGCCGACCTCCATGTCCTTGTCGCCGGCAATGGCGCGCATGCAAACAGTGACGGCGCGCTTGAAGCTGTCGGCTTCAGACCCCGTCTTCGACTTGTTGCGCGTATTGTCGCCCGGACCCGCCATCGAGGCTCTGCTTAGCCCAGCACCACGTTGGCCGCGCTCTCCGGCAGATCCTCGCCAAAGGCACGCTGGTAGAACTCGGCCACCACCGAGCGCTCGAGCTCGTCGCACTTGTTGAGGAAGGTCAGCCGGAATGCCATGCCGATATTGCCGAAGATCTCGGCATTCTCGGCCCAGGTGATGACGGTACGCGGGCTCATCACGGTCGACAGATCGCCATTGATGAAGGCCGAGCGCGTCATGTCGGCGACGCGCACCATCTTGTTGACGATGTCCTTGCCCTTGCCGTCGCGATAGTGCTTGGCCTTGGCCAGCACGATGTTCACCTCATTGTCGTGCGGCAGATAGTTCAGCGTGGTGACGATCGACCAGCGGTCCATCTGCGCTTGGTTGATCTGCTGCGTGCCGTGATAGAGGCCGGTGGTGTCGCCGAGGCCGACCGTGTTGGCGGTCGAGAACAGCCGGAACGCCGGATGCGGACGGATCACCCGGCTCTGGTCGAGCAGCGTCAGCCGGCCCGAGGATTCCAGCACGCGCTGGATGACGAACATCACGTCCGGGCGGCCGGCATCATACTCGTCGAAGCACAGCGCCACATTGTGCTGGTAGGCCCAGGGCAGGATGCCGTCGCGGAATTCAGTGATCTGCAGCCCGTCCTTGACGACGATCGCGTCCTTGCCGACGAGATCGATACGGCTGACATGGCTGTCGAGGTTGACGCGCACGCAGGGCCAGTTGAGGCGGGCGGCGACCTGCTCGATATGGGTCGACTTGCCGGTGCCGTGATAGCCCGACACCATGACGCGGCGGTTGTAGGCAAAGCCGGCGAGGATCGCCAGCGTCGTCGCCTTGTCGAAAAGATAGTCCGGATCGACATCGGGCACATGTTCCGATGTCACCGAATAGGCCGGCACCACCATCTTGGAGTCGAAGCCGAATTTTTCCTTCACCGACACCGTCGTGTCGGGCAGGTTGGCGATGTCGCGATCGACCTTGTTCATATCTCTCAACGTCTCCACGGGCGAAACATCCCGTTTCGCCGGCAATCGATTTTGTTCGGGGGCGGTCTTAGAGCCTTTTCCAACCTTATGAAAGTTGGAAAACGACACGAACCGTAGGGTCGCTCAGCACAGGCCCGCCTGTTTGAGCACGCGATAGGCTTGCAGCACATCGCGGAACCGGTCTTCCGAACCTCTATCGCCACCATTCGCATCCGGATGGTGACGCTTCACCAATTCCTTATAGCGCGCCTTGATGTCCTTGCCAGTCGCCTTTGTATCAAGGCCAAGCGTTTCCAGCGCCTTGGCCTCAAGCGGCTTCGCCTTGCGCTCACGCGCCTCGCGCGGATCCTTCGGTCCCTTGAACAGGTCGAACGGGTCGCGCATGCGGTTGTAATAGCCGGCGCGGCCGGAGCGCATCTGCGCCATATCAGGCGACGAACGCGTCGAGGCGCCGTTGACACCCATCTTCCAGGTCGGCCGGTGGCCGGTCATAGCTTCCTTCTGGAAGCGCGCGACCTCGGTGTCCGGCACGCCGGAGAAATAGTTGAAGCCCTTGTTGTACTCGCGCACATGGTCGAAGCAGAAGCGGAAATACTCGCCCTCCTTCATGCGCCCGACCGGCGCGCGGTGCGTGCCGGCTTCCTTGCAGCCGTCCCACTGACAGATTGGCGAATGCGACTTCACCTCCGCGTCCTTGTCGGGGCGGACGCGAATCTTCTCGAAATATTTGGGATACGGCTTCATCTCACCCATTTATGGGGCGTTCGCAGATGCGAAACAAGAATTGACATTTTCACGATCATCGCCCTAACCGCTGAATCGCGGCATAAAGCAGGCGAATGACGGATTTTGTTGCGCGGCAGCGCCCCTTGTGAAACCGGTTTCCGGTTTTTACCCAAGCGCGCCAGCCATATGTGGTGAACGGAGACGGCTATGTCCATACAGGCGACCATGGAAGACAAGCTCAACAAGGCATTTTCGCCGGAGCGTCTGGTCATCATCAACGAAAGCCATCTCCACGCCGGCCATCATCATCACGGCTCAGACCATCACGGCGCCTATGACGGCACCGGCGAGACGCATTTTCGCGTCCGCGTCGTCTCTGCCGCCTTTGCCGGGATGAGCCGCATCGACCGCCACCGCGCCGTCAACGAACTGCTCGCGGACGAATTGAAGGCCGGCGTGCACGCGCTGGCGATCGAGCCGGCGGCGCCGGGCGAACAGACGCGCTGGTAGCTCAGACCGTCAAGGCACTATCCGGAACCTTCAGATCACCGCCTCGATCAGGAACGGCCCGCGCCGCGACAAAGCGCTGTCCAGCAGTGCGTCGAAGCGCTCGCATGTGTCGGCGCGGGCTGCCTCCACGCCCATCCCCTTGGCCAGCGAGACCCAGTCCAGCGCCGGATGGTCGAGGTCGAGCATCCGCCTGGCGTTCTCGCCGATCGCATTGACGCCGACATTGCGCATCTCGCCATGCAGGATCGCGTAAGTGCGATTGGAAAAGACGACCGTCACCACGTCGAGATTTTCCCGCGCCTGCGTCCACAGCCCCTGCACCGTGTACATGCCGCTGCCATCGGCCTCGAGATTGATCACCTTGCGGTCGGGACAGGCGATCGCCGCCCCGGTTGCCATCGGAATGCCGCCGCCGATCGATCCGCCCGTACCCATCATGTAGTCATGCGGCGCGGCGAAGGCCGACAGCGCGAAGAAACGCCGCGCCGAGGTGACCGCTTCGTCGCAGACGATCGCATTGTCCGGCAGTTTTCGCGCCACCGACAGCGCTATAGCGTCTTCCGTCAGTCCGCCGCTCGGCGTTGGCTCATCCGGGAAAGCGGTCGCGAACAGCGTTTGTTGCGACGGTCTGACGCCGAGCTGGCCGCGAAGCGCCTCCAGCGCCGCATGCAGGTCCTGGCCATGGGCGGCGAGCGTCAGCACCTGGCAGTCTTCGCGGACGAGCCTGCCCGGTTTTCCCGGATAGGCGAAGAAGGCGACCGGCTCGTTGCCGCCGACCAGCACCAGCACATCGATATCCCGCAGGACCGCTATTGCCGCATCGACCGGATAAGGGATGCGGGTCGGCGCGACACGACCGCGCCCGCGCTGCATGCGGGCGATCAGAACCTCGCTGAACAGGCGGACATCGCTGCCCGTCGAAATCTGCCCGGCGATCTCAAGCGCATCGGCGCGCGCCGCCCGCCCGCGAAGGACCATTCCGACACGGCCCGGAGCGGCACGGATCGCAGCAGCAATCTCGCGCACGGCATCCATGTCGATCGCCGGCGGCGGCGCAAGGACGACCTTGCCCGGTGCGGCCGGGTCGGCGCCGCCCCAGGCGGCATCCGCCGGCAGGATCAGCGTCGTGACGCCGGGCGGCGTCAGCGAGGCGCGAAAGGCCGCCTCCGTGGCCCGCTGGACATCGTCGGGTCCTGCGATGCGGCGAACCCAGTTCGACATCGGCGCTGCAAGGCCCTCTATGTCGCTGGTGAGCGGCGCGTCGAGCGGCAGATGATAGGAAGCATGGTCCCCGACGATGTTGATCATCGGTGTCCTTGCGCGGCGCGCGTTGTGCATGTTGGCCAGACCGTTGGCCAGACCTGGGCCGGTATGCAGCAAAGTCGCGGCCGGGCGGTCGGTCATGCGCGCATAGCCGTCCGCCGCACCCGTCACCACGCCTTCGAACAGGCCGAGCACGCAGCGCATTTGAGGCTTGCGGTCGAGCGCGGCAACGAAATGCATTTCGGAGGTGCCGGGGTTGGCGAAGCACACCGTCACATCATTTGCCAGCAGCACGTCGCACAGGACATCGGCGCCATTCATGCAATTTTCTCCCATTCACGAGGAGCAATTGCACCCAGTGACGCTTACACGGCAATATCCCGCCGCCGCTTTTAGCCTGATCCAGGCAACGGGCGAGCGGACATCGGTGGGATCAGCCGACCGTCGATTTCAGGAATGTCAGTGCGGCAGCGGTCAGCGCGTCGCCATCCCTGCCGAAGTCGCGGTTGATCGACATATGCGTATAGGCACTGCCGTCGAACAGGGTGACTTTGGTGCCGGCGGCGCGCAGGCGCTCGGCAAAGGCTTTGGATTCCTCGCCACGGCCTTCGGCGCGCGAATAGGCGATGAAGGTCGGCGGATGCTTGCGGCCGTCGACATAGCTGGCCGGCGAAAGCGCGGCCCATTGCGACGGATCGGAAAAGACCCGTGCATAGGCCCGCACCATGCCGCCATTCTTCTGAAGCGCCGGGAGATCATAGGCCCTGGTATCGTCGAGCAGCAGCCCGGCGACGCCGGGCAATCCACCGCGCAGGCCGGTCAAGGCGATCAGATGGCAGCCGGCCGAATGGCCCATGCCGACGATGCGCTTTGGGTCACCGCCATGCCCGGCGATGTTGGCCCTGACATAGGCATAAGCCTTTTCCACATCGGCGGCCTGGGTGGCGACATCGGCCTGCGGCAACATGCGGTAGTCGATTGAGACGAAGCAGAAGCCGTTGGCAAGCAGGAAGGCCGGCTTGGCGCCGACCTGGCTGCGTTTGCCGAACTCCCAGGCGCCGCCATGGACGAAGAAGACGACAGGCAGGTCTTTCGCGCCGTCCGGCGCATAGATGTCGAGCTTGGCCGGGCCGTAGTCGAAGGTTTTGGCCGATGGCGGCGACTGTCGCGCGAACGCCGCGGCTGGTAGCAAAGCCGCGATCGAAACCAGAAGCAGGGTTCGCCGATCGATCATCATCTTCTCCTGACCGCCCGGCGCAAAATGCACCGGGACGCCGCGAAGTTCCAATGAAGGATTGGTAACGTCGCCCAGGTGGCGTCAGGCGACCGGCCTGATCCTCAACCGGGCAATGCGGTTCTTGTCGCGCTTCATGACGATGAAACGCTTGCCGTGGAAGGTGAAGGCCTGCTTCTCATCGGGGATCGACTGTGCCTCGTGGATGACGAGGCCGGCGATGGTGGTCGCTTCCTCGTCCGGCAGGTTCCAGTCGAGCGCCCGGTTGAGGTCGCGGATCGGCACGTTGCCGTCGACGACGACGGAGCCGTCGGCTTCCTGCTTGACGCCCTGGATGTCGATATCGTGCTCGTCGGCGATTTCGCCGACGATCTCCTCGATGATGTCCTCCAGCGTCACCAGCCCCTCGACCTCGCCATACTCGTCGACGACGATGGCGAAATGCGTCTTGCGGCGCAGGAAGGCGTTGAGCTGTTCCTGCAAGGTCGTGGTGTCGGGTACGAACCAGGGTTTCGAGGCGATCTTCATCACGTCGATCCTGGAAAAGTCGTTGCCGACTTCGTTCAGCGCCCGCAGCAGATCCTTGGCGTGCAGCACGCCGACGATGTTGTCGAGCGAGCCCTTCCACAGCGGCATGCGTGTGTGCGGGCTCTGCAGTATCTCGCGCACCACCGCTTCCGGCGCGTTGTCGGCATTGACCGAGCGCATGTTGGTGCGGTGGACCATGATATCGGAGACTTCGAGCTCTTCGAGATCGAACAGGCCGCCGATGCGGTCGCGGTCCTCGCGCACCACCTGGCCGTCGCGGCGGAAATCGTCGACGGCGCCGCGCAGTTCGTCCTGGCTCGAGCGCTGCGGCTCGATGCGCGACAGCTCGTAGCCGAATATGGCGAGAAGGCGCGTGCGCACCGCAACGACGAGCAGTATGAGGATGGCAAGGACGGCAACGACGATCCAGCCCATCTCGTTGTCCATCTCAGCCGGCTTTCCGGCTGACTGGATGGCTCTCCCTGAGGAACGACAGCACTTCTGAAGCCGGAACGTCCTTGGCGATGAAGGCTTGGCCGACGCCACGCGTCAGGATGAAGGTCAGCGCGCCGCGCGATACCTTCTTGTCCTGGGTGATGAAGGCAAGCAGCGCTTCGGCATCGGGCAAGTCGCCCGGAATATCGGACATCCGCCATGGCAGGCCTACGGCGCTGAGATGCGCCTCGACCCGCGCCGCGTCGTCGGGACTGGCCAGATTGAGCCGCGAGGAGAAACGATGCGCCAGCGCCATGCCTATGGCGACGCCTTCGCCATGGACGAGCCGGGCGCCGTCATACTGCGTGGCGGCTTCGAGAGCATGACCGAATGTGTGGCCGAGATTGAGCAGCGCGCGGTCGCCGGTCTCGAACTCATCGCGCGCAACGACATCGGCCTTGGCGCGGCAGGCTTCGGCGATCGCCTGTGCCCTCTCCGGCCCGCCGGCGAACACCTTTTCCCAGTTCGCTTCCAGCCAGGTGAACAAGTCCAGCCGGTCGATCAGCCCGTATTTGGCGAGTTCGGCATAGCCGGCGCGGAATTCGCGGACCGGCAGCGTGTCGAGCACTTCCGTGTCGGCCAACACCAGCTTGGGCTGCAGGAAGACACCGACCAGATTCTTGCCGCGCGGGCTGTTGATGCCGGTCTTGCCGCCGACCGAGGAATCGACCTGCGCCAGCAGCGAGGTCGGGATCTGCACGAAATTCATGCCGCGCCGCACGATGCCGGCGGCAAAACCGGTGAGATCGCCGATGACGCCGCCGCCAAGCGCGATGACGACGTCGCCGCGCTCCAGCCTGGCCGCCAGAATGCCATCCACCACCGCCTCGAGATGGGCAAAGCTCTTGGTCTTCTCGCCCGGCGGCATAGTGATGACGGTAGGCTGGATGCCACCCTTCTCGAGCCCGGCCTTCAACGTATCGAGATGCGCGGCGGCGACATTCTCGTCGGTGACGACAGCGGCGCGCGTACCGGGCAGCCGGCGTGAAATCTCCTCACCCGCGCGCAACAGCAGGCCGGAACCGATCAATATGTCGTAGGCGCGGTCGCCAAGGCCGACCTCGACGGTGACGGGCTGATCCGTGCTCACGATTCAACCTCGCCCGTCGCTGCGATTTCATCGATGCCGAAATGCCGGCACAGCGCGTCGAGCACCTCGGCGGCGATGACCTCCTTGCGGTCGTCGCGGGTCGGCACGGTGACATCCGATGTCGCATAGACCGGATAACGCTCGCCCATCAGCCGCTCCAGCACGGCGCGGGGGTCGGCGCTCTTCAGCAGCGGCCGGTTCTGCTTCTTGGAAACCCGGTCCATGAGAAGGTCGAGCTCGGCCTTCAGCCACACCGAGACGCCGTGCGCGGCGATGGCCTCCCGCGTCTGCGCGTTCATGAAGGCGCCGCCGCCGGTCGACAGCACTTGCGGGCCATTTTCCAGCACGCGCAGGATGACGCGTTGTTCCAGCGCCCTGAACTCGGTCTCGCCATAGCGCTCGAACAGCTCCGGCACGGTCATGCGCGAGACGCTCTCGATCTCCTGGTCGCTGTCGACGAAGGGCAGCGACAGCATGGTCGCCACCTTGCGGCCGATTGCCGTCTTGCCAGCGCCCATCAGGCCGACAAAGACGATGGACCGGCTGCCCAGCCGGCCAAGCAGCGCGGCGTGGGTCTCGCCTGGAGGATTTGCCTGGTGCGCGTTCATCAGCTGTTTCTAGAGCAATTCCAGGAAAAGTGTAAAAACCAGAGAGATAGAGCGGTTCAGCGTCCCTTGAAACGATAAGCCGCCCTTGGCCCCCTTTGCCGGCGTATCGACATGAAAAGCCGGTTTGCGTCAAGCGCGCCGAGCACAGGCAAGCCTATCTCGGCCGAGATACGCCTGCATCAGAAGTTGCTAACAGGCCTCCGCTTCTTCCTTGAATTGGCCGAATTGGCGTCCCATAAGGGGACAGGGTTTGGAAACGCAGAACAAGAAGACGGGCGAAAATTGATGCCGACACTGTTTCGCTTTGTCGTCACCCTCGCGATTCTGGCCGGCATTGCCTATGGTACGATGTTCGCGCTGGTGATGTTCGTCGAGCCGAAGAAAGCCGAGATGAGCGTGCGCATCCCGCCCGAAAAGCTGAATCCCAAGAAAAACTGAATCCTCAGGAAAACTGACCGATAGGCAATGAACAGCGCCGCCCGCATCGAAGCCTTCCTGGAAATGATGAGCGCCGAGCGCGGTGCTGCCGAAAACACGCTTTCCTCCTATCGCCGCGACCTCGAAGACGCTTCGATCGGGATCGCGGGCGGGCTGGCCGGTGCGGCCGCCGGCGATATTCGCGCCTATCTCGATGACATCGCCGCGCGTGGCTTCGCGCCGACCTCGCAGGCGCGCAAATTGTCGGCGATCCGCCAGTTCTTCAAATTCCTCTACGCCGAGGGCCTGCGCGCCGACGACCCGACCGGCACTCTGGACAGCCCGAAAAAGGGCCGCCCCTTGCCCAAGACGATGAGCGAGGCCGACACCGGCCGACTGATCGACCGCGCCGCGCGGGAAGCCGGCGATGCCGGGCTTGGTCACGACGACAGACTGGCCGCTCTTCGCCTGCATGCGCTGGTCGAGGTGCTCTACGCCACCGGCCTGCGCGTTTCCGAACTGGTCGGGCTGCCGGTAAAGGTGGCGCAGCGCGACGACCGTTTCTTCATGGTGCGCGGCAAGGGCGACAAGGAGCGCATGGTGCCGCTGTCGGCCAAGGCGCGCACGGCAATGCGCGCCTGGCTTGCCGCCAGGGCCGGAGTGCCCGCCTTCGCGGACAGTCCGTTTCTGTTTCCCGCGGCGTCGGACAGCGGCTATCTCTCGCGCCAGGTCTTCGCCCGTGACCTGAAAGGGCTGGCGGCACGGGCCGGCATCGCCTCGGCGAAGATATCGCCGCATGTGCTGCGCCATGCTTTCGCGAGCCACCTGCTGCAGAACGGCGCCGATCTCAGGGCGGTGCAGCAGTTGCTTGGCCATGCCGACATATCGACGACACAGATTTACACCCATGTGCTGGAGGAGCGGCTGGTGCGGCTGGTCAACGATCATCATCCGCTTGCCGACTAGGCCTCATATCGCTATGTGAGGACGACATTTCACCGCCCGGAGCCTTGGATTCAATGGTTCCGAAGTCCTTGCCTTCCGACGTATCGGTCCGCTCAAGCATGTATAATTACCTCGATTTCGAAAAGCCGGTGCAGGATCTCGAGCTCAAGATCCTCGAGCTCAAGAAGCTTGCCGAGAACGGCGAGGCGGTCGACGTCGCCGATGAGATCACCCGGCTCGAAAAGCGGTCGCGGGACGCGCTGCGCGATCTCTACAAGGCGCTGACGCCCTGGCAGAAGGTACAGGTGGCGCGCCACTCCGACAGGCCGCACTGCGTCGACTACATCAAGGGCCTGTTCAGCGACTTCACACCGCTCGCCGGCGACCGCAATTTCGGCGAGGATCAGGCGATCGTCGGCGGTTTCGCCCGCTTCCGCGGCGAGCCGGTGGCGATCCTCGGCCAGGAAAAGGGCTCGGACACGGCGAGCCGCCTGAAGCACAATTTCGGCTCGGTGCGCCCCGAGGGCTACCGCAAGGCCGTGCGGCTGATGGAGCTTGCCGACCGCTTCAAGATCCCGCTGCTGACACTGGTCGACACGGCGGGCGCCTATCCCGGCGTCGGCGCCGAGGAGCGCGGCCAGGCCGAAGCCATTGCCCGCTCGACCTCGGCCTGCCTTGCACTGAAAGTGCCGTCGATCTCGGTGGTCATCGGCGAAGGCGGTTCAGGTGGCGCCATCGCGATCGCCACCGCCAACCGCGTCTATATGCTCGAACACGCCATCTATTCGGTGATCTCGCCGGAAGGTGCGGCCTCGATCCTGTGGCGCGACACCACGCGCTCCAAGGACGCGGCGACCAACATGAAGATCACCGCGCAGGATCTTCTCGAACTGAAGGTCATCGACGCCATCATCCCCGAGCCGATGGGCGGCGCCCAGCGCGCCCCCGAAACGGTGATTGCCGCAACCGGCGACCTCATCGCCAAGACGATGAAGGATTTCGCCGGCGCCAACACCGATTTCCGCGAACAGCGCCGCGAGAAATATCTGGCGATGGGCCGCAGCCTCTGAACTTCTCCTGCGGCGGAACAGAGCCGTCAGAGGACCACGCCCACGGCAAGATGGCGGCAATGAGTAATTTCGCCACAAAAATGCCGTCGCATTCGGCTCAATGAAATTGGCTGAAGGCGCTGGCCGAGGCTTGCGGTAAGGAATTTTCAAGGTTAACGGGCTTACGGTCCGTGGATGTTCAGCATGCGGGTTCGGCTGTTTCGAAGCCATTGGCCCGAAAGAAGAGACATAGCCGTATCCATGTTTGCCAAGCTTGCCCGCACCGGAACCCTCGTCGCCTCGATAGCGATCGCCGGCTGCAATGATTCGTCGATGAAGGACTTTGCCCCGGAGGCCAACAAGCCGCTGCCGGACAAGATCCTCGCCGACATGAGAGCCAAGGGGATGGTGCGCACCTCGTCGGTGATGGCGCGCATCTTCAAGGAAGAGGGCAAGCTCGAAATCTGGAAGGCCAAGACCAATGGCCGCTACGATATGGTGGCGAGCTACGACATCTGCAAATGGTCGGGCAAGCTGGGCCCCAAATACACCGAAGGCGACCGCCAGGCGCCCGAGGGGTTCTACACGGTCCGTCCGGCGCAGATGAATCCGCGCTCGAATTACCATCTGTCCTTCAACATCGGCTTTCCCAACGCCTATGACCGTGCCAACGGCCGCACCGGCCAGAACCTGATGGTGCATGGAGCCTGTTCGTCCTCGGGTTGCTATTCGATGACCGACGCGCAGATCGAACAGATCTATGCCTTCGGCCGCGACGCCTTCCAGGGCGGTCAGACCGAGTTCCAGGTCGAGGCCTTTCCGTTCCGCATGACCGCCGCCAACATGGCGCGCTACCGCAACGACCCGAACTACGAGTTCTGGAAGATGCTGAAGGTCGGCTACGACAATTTCGAGGTCACCAAGGTACCGCCGAAGGTCGATGTCTGCGAGAAGCGCTACGTCTTCAACCAGGTCGCCGCCGACGGCCAGACCTTCGATCCGACCGGCCCCTGCCCGGCGACCACGCAGCCGGATTCGCTGAAGAGCGCCTACAACGCCTATCAGAGCACCTATGATGCCGCCTTCAACAGCGCGCTCAAGGCCAGCGTGCCGCCGCCCAAGCCGACCATTGCGGGCATCAAGGAAGCCAGCATCGTTTCCGACTGGTCGAAGCGCCGGGCGCGCGGCGAGCGGGTACCGATCGAGCCGCCGTCGCTCAACAATGATGGCTCGGTGACCGAGACGGCGCGCATGGGCCGCATCGATTCGCCGGCTGGGCGCAAGATGGCTGCACTCGACGCCGAGAAAGCCGCCAAGCAGAAGGCCGAGGAGCAGAGGCTGGCCGCCATAGAGGCCGCCAAGCAAGCCAAGGAAGCCGCTAAGGCACAGGCGCTGGCCGAAAAGGAGGCCGCGAAGGCGCAAGCGGTGGCTGCGAAGGAAGCGGCCAAGGCCGCCAAGGAAGCCCCGGTCGCCACCGCCACCATCGCCGCTCCCAGCGAGGCCACACCGGAGGCCGAAACGCAGGCGGCTAGCGCCGATGAGAGCCGGGTGACCAAGCTGAAGAACAAGCTGCTCGGCATGTTCGGCGGCTGATCCCAATCTTGGCTGCGGACACCGCTATTTACGACCTCAAGGGCCTGAACTGCCCGCTTCCCGTGCTGAAGGCGAAAAAGCGCCTGGCCGGGATGAAGCCGGGCAGCCGGCTGTGGCTCGAGACCACCGATCCTCTGGCTGTCATCGATATTCCCGCCTTCTGCGCGGACGCCGGCCACCAGCTCATTGAAACGGCGGCGATGTCAGGTGGCCATCGCTTCCTGGTCGAACGCGGTGGACAAGGGTCGTAAGACTATCGCCCGGCGATCGCCAGCGGATTGTTTTCCAGCGCCGCCCGGTCGGGCGTATCGACGGACGGCCGGTTGGTGAAGGCGGCGAACAGCCGGCGCACATAGCCCTCGGGCATATCGAGCGTGATCAGCACCAGCCGCGTGCCGCGCTGGCCGTCCGGCCATGCCGGCAGCCTCGCCGGCGGATGCAGGATCTTCTGCACGCCGTGGATGACCAGCGGGCGTGATGGATCTTCCCGAAGTTCGATCACGCCCTTCATGCGCAGCAGGTGCTCGCCATGCGTCGAACGCAGCAGATCGAGAAACATTTCTATGGCTGAAAACGGCACCGGGCCGTCATGGACCAGCGAATAGGAGCGCACGCGCTGATCGTGGCCATGGTTATGCCCGTGCTCATGACCGTCATGGTGATGGTGGTGATCATGCGCCGCCTCGCCGAGCCAGCGCCGCACGTCGGCGGACTTGGTGGCGGGATTGTAGAGGCCGCAATCGAAAAGCGCCGCTACGCCTGTCCTGGAGCTGCCGGCATCGAGCAGTTCGGCACCCGGATTGATCTGCCGCAGGCGGGCCCGCAGCGTTTCGAGATCGCCGGCATCGGTGACCATGTCGGCCTTGCTCAGCACGATGCGGTCGGCGACCGCGGCCTGCTTGACCGCCTCGACATGAGTGTCGAGCGTGGCGTTGCCATTGACCGCGTCGACAAGCGTGATGACGCCGTCGAGCCGGAATGCCTGGACAAGTGCCGGATGCGCCATGATCGACTGCAGCACCGGCGCCGGGTCGGCCAGCCCGGTGGTCTCGACGACGACGCGGGCAAGCCGGGCGATACGGCCCGTCTGCAGCCGGTCGACCAGGTCGGCCAGCGTATCGACCAGTTCGCCGCGCACCGTGCAGCACAGGCAGCCGTCCGAAAGCTGGATGATGCCGTCGGAGGCCTGCTCGACCAGCAGATGGTCGATCGCCACCTCGCCGAACTCGTTGATAATGACAGCCGTATCGGCCAGCGCGGGGTCCTTCAGCAGCCGGTTGAGCAGTGTCGTCTTGCCGGCGCCGAGGAAGCCAGTCAGCACCGAGACAGGGATCGGGAAGCCGCTCATCAGGTTAGTTCGCGACCTTGACCGGCTGATCGCCTTGCGCGGTGGAACCGGCAACGGCCGGACCGGCGCCGGTCGGCGCCGGCCGATCCGGCCGCCAGCTCGGGATCGGCACGTCGGCATATTCCTGGCCGCCCTGGTCGAGCATTGCCTTCGGCGCCGGGCCGGTGGCGCCGCCGAGGCCGACGGCAATCAGCGTCGGCACATGGTCGAGCTTCTCCCGATAGGGCGATTTCGGCACGTCCTTGGCGGCGGCCGCCGGTGGCGCCTCGGACTGCTCCTCCGGCGTCTTCTTCTTGCAGACCTCGTCATGCATGTCGTTGGGCGAGATCGTATCGCCATAGGGCGCCAGCGTCGCGACGGTGGCCGGGCCGGCGGCGGGCGTGTCGAATCCCTGGTCGAGCAGCTTTGCCGCGGTCTCGGCACGGCTGACCGCCGACTTCTCGCCGAGCACGACCGCGACGAGAGTGCGGCCGTTGCGCGTCGCCGAACCGATCATGTTGAAACCGGAAGGGCAGACGAAGCCCGTCTTCATGCCGTCGGCGCCGGGATAGCGGCCAATGAGGAGATTGTAGTTGGGGATGGCCTTCTTGCCGACCGCAAGCCCTTCGATCGAGAACCAGGGCGCATATTGCGGGAATTCGCCGCGGATCGCCATCACCAGGACCGAAAGGTCGCGCGCCGTCGTGTACTGGTCCGGCGAATAGAGGCCGTTCGGATTGACGAAATGGGTGCCATTCATGCCCAGCCGCGCCGCCTCGGCGTTCATCCTTTCGGCGAAGGCGGCTTGCGAGCCGCCGACATTCTCGCCGACAGCCATGGCGATGTCATTGGCCGATTTGACCAGCATCATCTTCAGCGCATTGTCGAGCCGCATCACCGAGCCCGGCTTGAAACCCATCTTGCTTGGCGGCTCGCCGGCGGAATGCTTGGTCACCTTGATCGGCGAATCGAGCTGGACTTCACCGGCCGCGATCGCCCGGAAGGTCACATAGGCGGTCATCAGCTTGCTGAGCGAGGCCGGATACCAGCGCTTGAAGGCATCCTGATGCTGCAGGATCTGGCCGTTCTTCAGGTCGAAGACAATCACCGGATTGGCCAGCGCCGACCCGGCCAGCACCGACAGCATGATTGCGCCAGCGGGTAATAGTTTGAGGAAATGCCTGTGCCGCATGATCAAATCCGAAATCGCCTCTTGCCGTAGTCGCCTCTGGCTCCGTAAGATTTTGTTACGTGACCGCCAGCATAATGAGTCCGACCCTCAAAAACGGACCGCATCGATGCGGTGCTATTTACCCTATGTGACGCCAACATGGCAAAGTGCCTGACAATCACAATCGCAAAAGACCGGCCATAATTGCAAAACACCAGGCTGAAGCCGGCTGCTCCAACCACGAAATGGAACCATCATGCCAATCCTGAACCGCGCCGCTGAAATGCAGGACGAAGTTGCCGGCTGGCGCCAACATCTGCACCAGACGCCGGAGCTGAACTTCGATGTCTTCAAGACGGCGGCTTTCGTCACCGAAAAGCTGAAAGAGTTCGGTTGCGATGACGTGGTCACCGGCCTCGGCAAGACCGGCGTCGTCGGCATCATCCGCGGCCGCCAGGGGCAAGGCGCCACCATCGGCCTGCGCGCCGACATGGATGCTCTGCCGCTCAACGAGATCACCGGCAAGCCCTATGCGTCGACCGTTCCCGGCAAGATGCATGCCTGCGGCCATGACGGCCACACGGCGATGCTGCTGGGTGCCGCGAAATACCTCGCCGAGACGCGCAATTTCGCGGGCTCCGTGGCTGTGATCTTCCAGCCGGCGGAGGAAGGCGGCGGCGGCGGCAACGAGATGGTCAAGGACGGCATGATGGAACGCTTCGACATCTCAAAAGTGTTCGGCATGCACAACATGCCTGGCCTGCCTGTCGGCCAGTTCGCCATCCGCCCGGGCCCGATCATGGCGGCGACGGCCGAGTTCACCATCACCGTGAAAGGCAGGGGCGGTCATGCCGCGATGCCGCACGGCACGATCGACCCCATCGTCATCACCAGCCAGTTGGTCGGCGCTTTGCAGACAATCGCCTCGCGCAGCACCGATCCGGTCGAGGCCGTGGTGGTCTCCGTGACCAAGTTCCATGCCGGCGACGCCTACAACATCATTCCCGAATCGGCCGAGATCGCCGGCACCGTGCGCACCTTGCGCAAGGAGATCGCCAAGAAATCCGAAGAGCGCATCCGCACCATCTGCGACGGGCTGGCAATCGCCTTCGGCGCCAGGATCGAGGTCGACTACCAGGCCAATTACCCCGTGACCTTCAATCATGCGGACGAGACGGTCTTTGCCAGCGACGTCGCGGCCAATGTCGCCGGTGACGCCCATGTCCACCGCGGCATCCAGCCGGTGATGGGCGGCGAGGACTTCTCCTACATGCTGGAAGCCCGCCCCGGCGCCTTCATCTTCATCGGCAATGGCGACACTGCCGGTCTGCACAACCCGGCCTATGATTTCAACGACGAGGCCATCCCGCACGGCATGAGCTATTGGGTGAAACTGGCCGAAACCGCGCTGGCCGCCTGACGCCAGAAGCGCAAAGGGTCGGCCGATTTGCCTGCGGCCGGCCTCTTGGCGAAACGATCCGAAGCGGCTATGTGTCGGGCCGCGTGGTCCCGTAGCTCAGTAGGATAGAGCGGCAGATTCCTAATCTGTAGGTCACAGGTTCGATTCCTGTCGGGATCACCACGCATTTTCAAGAGCTTGGCGAGGAAGTACTGTACCTTTTGCGAAATCAGTTTCGTTGAAGAGGACGAAGACATCACGCCCTCATGCGCACCGTTGATGACCGTCGGGCTGCGGAGGTGAGCGAGAAACCTCGCCGGCATTGGCAGTTCAGCATTCGTCTGCTGCATTGGCTCACCGTGATCGCGCTCGCGGCGCAGATCGCCATTGCCTTCGGCCCGATGAGGGGGCCGGGCATGGCAATGATGAACTGGCTTCCGCTTCACATGTCGATCGGTGTGACCATCCTGGCCATCATTGTCCTCAGGCTTTGCTGGCGCATCTTCACGCAGGCCCCTGTCAGGCCGACCTCACGGTTCATGCGGTTTGCGACGGCTTTCTTCCATATACTTCTCTACGCCACGATCCTCGCCGTCCTGACAACGGGATGGCTGGGCTACCGGCCGATGCCATTCATGCCGCCCGCACGGCTTTTCGGAGACTTGCCCGTGCCGTTGGCGCCATCCGTCGGCGCGCTGTCGGCAAGAGGCTTCGCGCTCATCCATGCAAAGCTGGTCTGGATCCTGCTTGGGCTTGCCGGTGTTCACGTCCTGGCTGCCCTGGCGCATTTCGTGCTGCTGCGCGATGGTGTCATGCAAAGCATGGTCTTCGGTCGGTCGAACACGGCCTCTCGGGACCAGTCTGGATGATGAGCGGCTGGTCACGCCGTCGCCCACAACCCTCCCGCAATGATCACCGCATAGCGTGCGGCCTTGCCTATTGCGACCAGAGCGACGAACACGCCGAGGTTCACGCGTGCGGCGCCCGCCGCAAGGGTGAGAGCATCTCCGACAACGGGCAGCCAGGCGAACAGAAGGATCCATTCGCCAAAGCACCTGAAAGTCCGGCATGCCTGCTCATAGCGATCGGATGTGACAGGAAACCAGCGCTTGTTCCGAAAGCTGTCGATGCCACGCCCCAGAACCCAGTTAACCACGGAGCCGAGCGTGTTGCCGATCGTGGCAACAGCAAGCAGCAGAGCTGGATCACCACGGCCCGAGACGACAAGACCGGCCAACACCGCCTCCGATGAGACCGGCAGGATGGTTGCGGCGAGGAATGCGTTGATGAACAACGCGCCATAGAGCGGCACCACGCCGAACTATGCCTGCACGTCGACAATGCCCATCATGCCAAGCTGCTCATGCTCGAGGATGTGGCAGTGATACATCCTCGGCCCCGGCCGGTCCTGCCGCAACAGCAGGCGCACCGTCTCTCCGTGCGCGACATTGACGGTGTCTTTCCAGGCGCGATAGGCCGGCTTCGATACCATGCCGCCGCGTTCGTGCTCGATCACCTGGAACTGCGTCCCATGCACATGGAATGGATGATCCATGTCCGCCTGGTTGACGATCTCCCAAAGTTCGACCTGTCCAGCCTTGGCAATGACGTCTATGCGGTTCATGTCGAATGCGGCGCCGTTGATCAGGAACCCCATCTCCATGCCGCTGGCGTTCATGGTCATGGTTTCGGTGAAGACGAAGCGCCGGCTGACGGCAGGAGCGCCCAGCTGCGCGATCGATCGCAGCCTTTCGGGCAGTGGCGGAACGGGATCCGCCTCGGTCTGCTGGACATTGACCGTCAGCAATGTCATCCCGGCATCGGCGGGCCGTCCTGGACCCATCCAGCCGCGGTCATAGTCGAGCGTGGTGAGCGTCGCCGCGCCGGGCCTCTCGAAAGAGACGACCAGCTCAATCCGTTCCGCCGGGCTGAGCAGGATGTCTCCGGCCGCGACTGGGACCTCGAGCAGGCCGCCGTCCGTTCCGATGATCGTCATCGCCGCGGCGCCAAAGGAGAGCCTCAAAAAGCGCGCATTGGTCGCATTGTAGAATCGGAAGCGCCGCTTCGTGCCAAGCGGGACCGTCAGTGTCGGATTCTTCTGTCCGTTGACAAGCACATGGTCGCCGACGCGCCCGTTCATCAGGTCCGTCATCGTGTTGTCCGGCAAGCTACCATCGGGCGCAAGGCGCAGGTCGGTTAACACCAGCACGGTATCGCCATAGGCGGTCGGGATCGGATCGGCCTTCGGCTTGACCACGAACGCGCCGGCAAGGCCTCGATAGACCTGCTCGGCCGTCTTGCCGTGCGGATGCGGGTGATACCAGTAAGAGCCGGCGCTGCCTGCCGGCAGGTCGAAACTGTAGATGCGATCGGTGCCGGTCGGGACCGGGTCCATCGGGTTGCCGTCCTGGTCGGCCGGCACTGGCATGCCGTGCCAGTGGACGGTGCTTGCCTCGTCCGCAATCCGGTTGGCAAAGGTGATCTCGACGCGGTCGCCCTCGACCGCCTCGATCAGCGGCCCGGGGCTGGTGCCGTTGTAACCGAGGATCGGCGTGTCCAGTCCTTCGGCAAAACGCACCGTGGCGGGTCCGGCGGTCAGCGTCGCCTTGAACAGGCCGGGCACACTGGCTTCGTTCGCCAGCAGGGGCAATTCGCGCAACGCCTCGCCTTCGGGCAAAACGGCCACGCCTTGCGGCGCCGCGCCCATGTCATGGCCTGCGTGAGCGCCCATATCCATGCCCGGCATGCCGTCCATCTTCATCTGGGCGACGGCACGCTCGCTCACAAGAACGGTGGCAAGACCTGCCGCCAGAAAGCCACGCCGATGCATCTGTCGTCTCCTCGTTCAGCCGTTGAACGCCAAGGCGATCCTAAGGAGACTGCCGATGCCCGACCAGGTCAATGCGGCGTTTAGGCCCGCCTGGCGACCTGCCTGCCTGGCGTGATCGAGGCCGGGGCGTCAGGCCACCCGGACCACAAAATGCTTGGTCACCGGCTCGATGATCTTCCAGGTTCCCTTGAAATCGGCTTCGACCACGAAGGCGTCACCGGGACCCACTTCGACAGGTGTGCCGCCGTCGGGGGTGATGATGATGCGGCCGGCGATCATGTGCACGAACTCATAGTCGGTATAGGTCGCGTGATAGGTGCCGGGGGACGCCCGCCAGGTGCCGGACATCACCTTGCCATCCTCGGTCGTGTGCTGGACGGCGGTTTGCATGGTCGGATGGCCCTCGACCACGATCCAGCCAGGCAGGTCGCCGGCTTCCGCGTGCTCGACCGCGCCAAATTTGAGGATCGTCTTGTTGGTCATGCCGGGCTCCTTCTGCTTCATGTGTCGCGGAGGTCGGATAGCCGATACGCATGACGGGAGCAATGCATGTGCGATGAGAACCCGCAACGTTTGCCCGCGTCGGGTCTACTGCTTGTGGCGCGCCGAGACGAGTTCGGCCTTGCGCCGCGCCGTCTCCAGCCCGAGGCCGATGAAGGCGCGCGCGTGCTTGGCGAGCGCCATGTTGTCGGTCCACAGATTGCGCCAGATGGCGGTCTTCTTCGACAGGTTCTCGTCGACGATCTCCGACGAAAAGGATTCGAAGCTCAGGTCGTCGTCATAACCGATGGCCGTCAGCGCATCGAATATCGCGGCGAAATCGATATTGCCGGTACCTAGGAAGCCGCGATGGCTCTCGCCGATATGGACATAGCCGATCTTGCCCGCGGCATGGCGGATGGCCAGCCCGACATCGGCCTCCTCGATGTTCATGTGAAACGTGTCGAGATGCAGGAAGATGTTGTCCGAGCCTGTGTCCTCGATGAAGGCCAGCCCTTGCGCTGATGTGTTGAGCAGATTGCTTTCGAAGCGGTTGACGATCTCGAGATTGAGCGTGACGCCGGCCGCCTTGGCCGTCTCGGCGACCTTGGCCAGCGTGGCAGCGCTGCGGCTCCATTGATCGCGCGTCGGCGCCTCGGTCTGCAGGCCATGACTGGTCGACAGGATGCCACCGACTTTCTGGCCGCCCAGGTCGCGCGTCAGCGCGATGGTCTGGTTGAGGATATCGACGCCGCGCGCCGCGATCGCCTTGTCGGCGCTCGATATGTCGCCATCCGCGGGCAGTCCGATGCTGATCGCCACGCCAAGGCCGAGATCGGCTATGCGTTTGGCAAGCCCGCCAATATCGACATTGGCGGGGTCGAGATAGGAGAATTCGATCAGGTCGAATCCGGCCTCCCTGGTGTTGGCCAGCGTGCGTTCGAGCTCGCTTTGCGCCGAACTCGCCGACCAGACGAAAGAATGGATTCCGATGCGCGACATGATCGTCTCCGGTTTACGGAAGAGGAAAAGATAGGCGCGGCCGGGTGGACCGGCCGCGCCTGTGTCGGATCACCGGGCCGCGGTCCAGCCCTTGTAGTCCTTCAGGTTCTCGGCGGTGATCAGCTTGGGATCGAGCAGCACGGTCGCCTCGGCCGGCTTCTTGCCGGCCAGCAATTCGGCCGCCATCGTCAGCGACTGCCCTGCCATCACATAGGGATCCTGCGAGGCCGAGGCCTTGATCATCGATTTGCCGGACGACAGTTCCTTCTCGATGTCGGGCGCGCCGTCCACGGCGGTGAAGATGAACTCCGAACGGTTGAGCTGCTTGGCGGCGAGTTGCGCGCCGATCGCCGTCGGATCGTTGATGGCGAACACCGCGTCGATCTTGTCGAAGCGGGTCAGCAGCGACTGGAACACCTTCAGGCCGCCATCGCGCGAGCCTTCGGCGTTCTGGTCGTCGGAGAGGATCTTGATATCGGGATGCTGCGCAAGCACGTTCTTGCAACCCTTGACCCGCTCCAGGATCGACGACGATGCCGGGCCGTTGAGGATGACGTAGTCGCCCTTGCCGCCGGTGTGGTCGACCAGGTACTGGCAGGCCTCTTCGCCGGCCTTGACGTTGTTGGTCATCACGGTGACGTCGGCGCCCGGGGCCGAGACGTCGAAGGCGGCGACGATGATGCCGGCGGCCTGGGCCTTCTTCACCGCCGGCGCGATCGCCTTGGCGTCGACCGCGTTGAGCATGATCACGTCGACGCCGGCGGCGATGAAGGAATCGACCTGCGACACCTGCTTGTTGAGGTCATAGTCGGCCGACACAGACGTCACCTCGACCTTCGGATTGATCTTCTTGGCCGCGTCCTCGATGCCCTTGATGGTGGCGACGAAGAAGGGGTTGCCAAGCAGGCCAACCGAGATGCCGACCTTGTTGAGGTCTTTGGCCGATGCCGGCGCGATGGCGACGGCCGCCAACGCGGCGCCGCAGAGCAGTTTGGTGATGGTCTTCATTACGCTTACTTCCTCCAATTGCCCCGCGCCTCTCACGGTGCGTTACACAAGCCGGTCGTTGATGCCGGCGACCAGGTCACTCACGTTCTTGCTCCGGCCTGGAGCCGGTAGCGGTCGAGGGCGACCGCCACGATGATGACCAATCCCTTGATGATGTACTGCCAGATGTCCGAGACGCCGGCCAAGATGAGCCCGTTGGACAGCACCGCGATGATCAGGCCGCCGATCAGCGTGCCCCAGATCGAGCCGACGCCGCCGACGAAGCTGGTGCCGCCGAGGATGACGGCGGCGATGGCGTCGAGCTCGTAGGACTGGCCGAGTTGCAGGCCGTTGGCCGCGTAAAGCCTTGCCGCCGACATGGCGCCGCCGAGGCCTGCAAGCAGGCCGGAAACGCCATAGACGAAGAGCAGCACCAGCGGCACCTTTATGCCGGTCAGCCGCGCCGCTTCGGCATTGCCGCCGACGGCATAGATCCAGGTGCCGAGCACGCTGCGCTTGAGCACCAGCCAGGACAAGACGACCACCGACAGCGCGATGATGACCAGCCACGGAATGCCGAACAGCGAGCCATTGCCGATGAAGTCGAACGGAAGGTCCGAATTGAACACCGTCGTATCCTGCCCGAGCAGGCGGGCAATGCCGCGCACGGCCGTCAGCGAACCGAGCGTGACGATGAAGGGCGGTAGCCTGATATAGGCGACGAGCAGCCCGTTGATGAGCCCGAAGCCAAGGCCGACCAGGATCGCCGCCGGCACGCCGAGCAGGCCCCAGTCGGGCACCAGCGACACGATCACCGCCACCATCGCCGAGGCGGCGAGGATGGAGCCGACCGACAGGTCGATGCCGCCGGTCAGGATGACGAAGGTCATGCCGGCGGCGAGCACGATGTTGATCGACGATTGCTGGGTGACGATGAGCAGGTTGGTCTCGGTGAGGAAGCGCGGATTGATGAACTGGAAGCCGGCCGCCAGCAGCACCAGCACCGGCAGCATGCCGAGCGCCGCGAAGGCGGTACGCAGCCGCCGGCTCCTGACCGTCGCCTGATCCACGCTCGTCGTCGTTTTGTCGGTCATCCCTGGGCCGCTCCCGTCGCAAGTTCCATGATCGCTTCCTGACGCAGCGGGTCGCCCCCGGACGCCGTCACCTCACCGGCTATGGCGCCGTCGCGCATCACCAGAACGCGGTCGGCGACACCGATCACCTCGGGCAGCTCGCTGGAGATCATCAGGATGGCGATGCCGCTGTTGGCGAGATTGTCGATCAGCCGGTAGATTTCCGACTTGGCGCCGACATCGACGCCGCGCGTCGGCTCGTCGAGGATGACGACCTTCGGTTTGGTCTCGAGCAGCCGGGCGAGCAGCACCTTCTGCTGGTTGCCGCCCGACAGCGAACCGGCATTGGCCTGCGCCGAGCCGGTGCGGATCGATAGATCGGCGATGGCTTTCGCCGCGCGCTTGTCGGCGATGGTGAAATCGCGAAATCCGCCGGTCCGCGCATCCCTGCCCAGCACACCCATGCTGATGTTGTCGGAAATCGACATATCGAGGAACAGACCGAGTTCCTTGCGGTCCTCGGTGAGGTAGGCGATGCCCGCATCGAGCGCCTCGCGCGGCGACCCGATCGAGATCGGTTTGCCGTCGAGTTCCAGCGTGCCGGCGCTGCGCCTGTCGGCGCCGAAGATCAGCCTGGCGAGTTCGGTGCGGCCTGAACCGACGAGGCCCGCCAGGGCCAGCACTTCGCCATGATAGAGGTCGAACGAACAGTTCTTCAGCAGGCGCCCGTCGGACATGCCGCGCACCGAGAGCGCGACCGTGCGCTTCCCGTCCGGCGGGCGATGATCCTTCTTGTAGAAGGCGGAGAGGTCGCGGCCGACCATCATCGACACCAGCCGCGACGCGTTGAGGTCGGCGCGCTCCAGCGTGCCGACATAGCCGCTGTCGCGCAGCACGCTGACGCGGTCGGCGAGCTGATAGACCTCTTCCATGCGATGGCTGATGTAGATGATGGCGATACCTTGCGCCTTAAGCGTCGCGATCACCTCGAACAGCCGGTCGGTCTCGCGTGACGTCAGCGACGTCGTCGGCTCGTCCATGACGATGATGCGCGCATTGGTCGACAGCGCACGCGCGATCTCGACCAGCTGGCGCTCACCGAGCGACAGGCTTGAGACCAGGGCCCGCGCCGAGAAGGAGACGCCGAGCCGGCCGACGATCTCGCTGGCGCGCCGGCTGCATTGCTCGCGGTCGACGATGCCGAAGCGCCGCGGCTCGTTGCCGAGGAAGATGTTCTGCGCCACCGTCAGATTGGGCGCCAGCGAAAGCTCTTGATAGATCACCGCGATGCCCGCGGCGCGCGCCTTGATCGGATCGCCGGTCATTGCGGGCGCGCCATCGATCAGGATTTCGCCGCCGGCATCCGGCCGATAGGCGCCCGACAGTACCTTCATCAGCGTCGACTTGCCTGCACCATTCTCGCCCATCAGCGCGTGCAGCTCGCCGGCGTGGACGCTGAGCGAGACATCGTGCAGGGCGCGGACCGCGCCGAAGGTCTTGGAGATATGACGCATCTCCAGCACCGGCTGGCGGATCGCTGACATCTGTGCCGTCGCGCTCATCGTGCGCCACCCGCCGCTTTGACGCCGCCACCCTGCCCGGCAACACGATCGCGCCAGGCGTCGCGGTAGCCGGCAAGGCCGGTAAAGCGCGTCGCCCGCACCGGCTCCGGCGCCTCGGCGGCGAATTCGCGCCCGACGCTCTCGAAGGCGAGCGCCGCGGCGCCCGTGGCGCTGCCCTCCAGCGTGGCGCCTTGCAGAAAGGCCTGGGCGGGACGCAGCTCAGCCAACAACCCGGCGAGCAAGCCGCCAGCGTTCAGCCCGCCATCGACGATCACGGTGTTTTGCGAATGGATCAGGTCGAGGCAGAGATCGACCATCAGCGCGACGTAAAGCAGTGCCATCGCCGCACGCTCCCCCGCGCTCGGCGTGCCGCCGATGATTTCGCCGCGGTGGCCTGACATCGGCCCTCCCGGCGCAAAGCTCGGCAGCGCCATGAAACCGGCGTCGATCGCCTGCTGTATCGAGCCAGGAGCGATCGCGCCTTGCCAGCCGCCGCTGATATCAGCGAATTCGCGTCCGCCCATGAAGCGGATGGTCGGCACCGGGCCTCCGTCGACGTCGACATTGACCAGCATGTCGCGCTCGCGATCGAGCGCCTCCAGCGGGCAGTCGGGATTGAGCACGATGACCCAGGTGCCGGTCGACACCACCGTCAGCGGGCCAAGCGCCTGGCGGCGATAGGCATGCAGCGCCGCATTCGAATCGTGGACGCCGTTATGGATGGCGATCGGCCGCGCCACGCCGCCAAGCTGCCGTTCGCCGACCACGGCGCCGGCGCGCGCGAAGGCCGGCATCTGGCCACGCCAACCTTGAGCGTCGACCAAGGAGGAAAAGTCTCGTGCGCGCGGCGCCCACAAATGCGAATGGCAGCCGAGATAGGACACTTCGCTGACCGGCCTGCCGCCGAGGCGCCAGCTCCAGTACTGGGGATAGCCGAGGATCGATGTCGCGGCCGCGAACGCGTCGGGATCGACCTCCTGCAGCCACAGCATGTGACGGCCATAGTTGAAGCCGAGCGGCAGGCGGGGCGAGAACGTCTCGGCGAAATCCGGAATGAGGCGGTCGATCCGCGCCGCGATTTCGGCTGGCGGTTCCTGCTCGTAGTCGAGGATCGGATGCGTCAGCGCCGTCTCATTCACGAGAGCGACGGTGCAACCATGGCCAGATACCATGACGCCTTCCACGCCATGGTCTTCGACTGCATTGGCGACGGCATCCAGCGCCCAATCATGAAGGGCAGCCTCGTCGAGCACGCTGAACCCGTTCTGGCGCGTCCATTGCGGCTGGGTCCGGCGCTCGTCGAGGATGCGTCCGTCCTGGCCGAAGACGAACAGCTTCGAATTCGTCTTACCGAAATCGAGCACCGCGACTTTCACGGAACCGCTCCCGGAATGGACGCGATCCGCACCATGACGCCAGCGTCCTCCAGCATGCGCGCATCGGTGTCGGAAAGGCCGTCGTCGGTCACCAGCGTGCCGATGCGCGACAGCGGCAGCGCGACATTGCGCGCGTGAATCGACAGTTTGCGGCTGTCGGCCAGCACTACGATCTGATCGGCGCAGAGGCTGAGGTCGACGATGGAACGCACGAGCAATGGATGCGATTCCAGCACCCCCTCCTGGTTGAGCCCTTGCGCGCCGAGAAAGAATTTCGACGCATAGAACGGCGTCGCTTGGGTCGGCGAGTGGATGATGCCGGGCTCGCGATGCAGGTCGCCACCGGCAACCGTCAGGCTGCAATGGCCATGGTCGCTGAGATAGGCCGCGAGCGGCATCGAGTTGGTGTAGAGCCGGATGTTGCGCTCGGCGAGCTTGACGCCGAGGTGGAAGCAGGTCGATCCGCCATGGACGATGACCGCGTCGCCATCGCGCACCATGGTTGCCGCGAAGGCCGCGATCTGCCGCTTGGCCTCGACCGCGAGGTCACGGTTTTCGTCATAGGGCCGGGCATAAGCCACGCCCGCATGGGAAGCGCCGTCGAGCGCCGAGATGCCGCCATAGACCTTGCGCGCCTCGCCGGCCTCGTCGATCCGGTCGATATCGCGCCGCACCGTCGCGGCTGAAACGCCAAGCCGCTCCTGCAACTCGCGCACCGAGGCGAACGGGCGGTCCCGCAACAGTTCGACGATCTGACGCTGGCGGCCGGAGTCGCTCAACTTCTTCCTCCCTATGCCATTTTCCCATGGCAATTGGCGCAACTTACTCAACATTAGTCAGATTGCAAGCCAGTTTTGATGATAGTAGATCACTGTTGACGTAAGTCGATCGTATCTGCGATATCATCGCCAACGGCGGCCCGTGCGACGGGATTTCGTGCAGCGTGGAAGGAAAGGCGCCATGGCAACCCAAGCTGACGCGCAGGAACTGGCAGCCTTGCAGGCGCTTTCGGCGGCCATTGGCGGCGACCCGCATATGACGCAGGCGGCGGGCGGCAACACCTCGCTCAAGGCCGGCGACACGCTGTGGATCAAGGCGTCGGGCACCTGGCTGAAGGATGCGCTCACCGACGACATCATGGTGCCGGTGGCGATGGCGCCGCTGCTCGACGCGGTCGAACGGCGCGATCCGGCCGCCGACAAGCCGCAGGCCTTTGCCATCGATGAACTCAACCCGCGCGGCCTGCGTCCGTCGATCGAGACCACGGTGCATGCCTTGATGCCGCAGCGCGTGGTCTTGCATGTCCATTGCGTCGATACGATCTCGCTTGCCGTACAGGCGGATGGCGAGGCCGAGGCCGCCAGGCGGCTCGGCGGCATCGAATGGGCCTATGTGCCGTATTTCCGGCCGGGCCTGCCGCTTGCCCGTGGCATTGCCGAAAAACTACGGCCTGGTGTCGACGTTTTGATCCTCGGCAATCACGGGCTGGTCGTTGCCGCCGAAACCGTCGCGGAGGCCGACCGCCTGCTCCGCCGCGTCCGCTCGCTGCTGGCCCGGCCGGCGCGCCTCACCGCCGCGCCCGACATCGCTGCCTTGACGGCGCTTGCCGGCGACAGCGTCTACCGGTTGCCGGCCGATGTCGAAGCCCATGCGGTGGCGCTCGATCCCGAAAGCCGCCGCGTGGCCGAGGCCGGCAGCCTCTATCCGGACCATGTCATCTTCCTCGGCCAGGGTTCCGTCGTGGCGAGGCCGGGCGAGGATGCGACCGCCGTCACCGCGCGGCTAGGCGCGGCGCCGGCCGCGATCCTGTTCCCCGGCGCCGGCGTGCTGATGCGCGGCGACGCCAATGCCGGCGCCGACGCCATGCAGCGCTGCCTCGCCGACGTGACCGCGCGCGTCGATGTCGCGGCCCGATTGAACTATCTCACCGCGGCCGAAAATGACGAACTGGTCAATTGGGACGCCGAGCAGTATCGCCAGAAGCTCAATGCCAAGGGCGGCTAGCAAAGGACGCAACACATGATGCCCCTTGTCATCGGCATCGACATCGGTACGTCCGGGGCGCGCGCCGTCGCCATGCGCCCGGACTTTTCGATCGCCGGCCAGGCCGCGGTCCGCCTCGACAGATTCGGCCGGAATCCCCGCGACCCATCGGTCTGGTGGCTGACGGTCCAGGCGGCTCTGACGGAGCTGCTTTCCAGCATCGACAGCGCGGCGGTCCGCGCCATCGCGGTCGACGGCACGTCCGGAACGCTGCTGCCGGTCGACGCCGCCGGGCGGCCCCTGGCCGAACCGCTGATGTACAACGACAAGGTGGCGGACACCGACATCCTGGCCGCCATCGCGCGCGAGGCGCCGAAAGCGAGCGCCGCTCACGGCGCGACTTCCGGCCTTGCCAAGGCCCTGCGGTTCCAGCACCTGCCCGATATCGCCGCCGTGCTGCACCAGGCCGACTGGATCGCCGCAAACCTGTCCGGTCGTTTCGACGTCAGCGACGAGAACAATGCGCTGAAGACGGGCTATGACGTCGAGGCCCGCCGCTGGCCGGACTGGATCGCGGCCTCCGGCATGCACATGGACCTGCTTCCCGATGTCGTCGAGCCGGGCGATGTCACCGGCAGGCTCACCGCGGCCGCCGCGCAACTGTTTGGCCTGCCGCGCGATGTGGCCGTCGTCGCCGGCACCACCGATGGCTGCGCCTCGTTCCTGGCGACCGGTGCCACGGCCGCCGGCGACGGCGTCACGGCGCTTGGATCCTCGCTCACCATCAAGATCCTGTCTGACCGGCCGATCTCGGCGCCGCGCTTCGGCATCTACAGCCATCGCCTTGGCGACGCCTGGCTGGCGGGCGGCGCGTCGAATTCCGGCGGGAAAGTGCTGGCTCAGCACTTTCCGCTGGCGCGGATCATCGAACTCAGCGCCATGATCGATCCCACGACCGAAACCGGGCTCGACTATTATCCGCTGGGCGCGGCTGGCGAGCGCTTTCCGATCGCCGATCCGACCCTGCCGCCGCGCCTTACACCGAGGCCGGCTGGCGACGCCGACTACCTCAAGGCGATGCTCGAAGGCATGGCGGCGATCGAAGCGCTCGGCTACCGCAGGCTGGCGGAGCTCGGCGCGCCGGCGCTTACATCGGTCAGGAGCGTCGGCGGCGGCGCGGCGAATGCCGCCTGGACCGCAATCCGGCGGCGCAAGCTCGGCGTCGATTTCCTGCCCACACTTTCCGACGAGGCGGCCGCCGGCACGGCGCGGCTGGCGCTGAAGGGCGCAAACAAAGCGGGACTGCCATGACTGCGAAAGCCATAGAGCGCCTCGACGGCATCGGGCCGCTGGCCGAGCGCTACCAGGTCTTCCTGCTCGACCAGTTCGGCGTGCTGCATGACGGCCAGGCTCCCTATCCCGGAGCGGTGGAGGCATTGTCGGCGCTGAAGCGCGCCGGCAAGACGGTGGTGCTGATCTCAAATTCCGGCAAGCGCGCCAAGCCCAACGAGGATCGCCTGCTGAAACTCGGCTTCGCCGCCGGCAGTTGGGACCATTTTGTCTCCTCCGGCGAGGTGGCGTGGCAATCCTTCAATGACATGGCGGCATCGGGAAAGCTCAGTCCAGGGACAAAATGCCTGCTGATCAGCCGCGACGGCGACCGCACGGCGATCGAAGGCTTGCCCTTCGTGCTGACGGAAGCCGGCGACGACGCCGAACTGGTGCTGATCTCGGCCAGCGAGGGCGACCGTTACGATCTCGACCACTATCGTCGGCTGCTTGCCCCGGCTGCGGCGCGAAAGTTGCCGTGCTTCTGCACCAATCCTGACAGGATCATGCTGACGGCGGTCGGACCCCGCTTCGGCGCCGGCGAGATCGCCGATCTTTACGAAGACCTCGGCGGCGGCGTCACCCGCATCGGCAAACCTTATCCGGCGATCTTCGAGGCGGCGCTTGCGCTCGCCGGCAAGCCGGACCGCGGCAGCGTGGTCTGCGTCGGCGACAGCGTCGAACATGACATAGCAGGCGGAAACGTCGCCGGCATCGCCACGGCGCTGGTTCTCAGCGGGATATTGGCTGAGACACCGGATCTCGCCGCCGTCTTCGACGAGCAGCAGGCCTGGCCCGATTACATCACGGGTTCGTTCAGCTTCCGCTGACCGCCTCGAGCATGCGCCTGGCACTTTCCTCGTCGGTGATCAGGATCGTCGGCGCGATCAGGTTCATGGCTCCGAGCAGCGCCTCCGTCTTCTCCTCGCCGCCAGAAGTGAGAATGCGGATCGGTGCCTTGCGCAGGCGGTCGACATCCACCGACATCACATGGCTGTTGACGGGATGATCGACCAGATCGCCATTGCGGTCGAAGAAATGGAACAGAAGGTCGCCGACGGCGCCACGCGCAAGCAGGGCCTCGCGATCCGCCTCCTTGAGAAAGCCGCCGCGCGAGAAAGTGGTGGCTGAAGCGATACCGCCGACGCTGAGCAGTACGGCATCAAGCGCGTCGGCCATTTCAAATATCTCCTGCAGGCCGCAACGCTCGACCAGGGCGATCTTGGTTTCGACGCTGTCGACGACGGCCGGCGTCGGCATCAGATAGCCGTCACCCTGGAAGATCTGCGCGAAGCGCCAGGCGAACTCGGCTGGATTGACCCGGCGCGCGACGCCGACACCGCCAAGCAGCGAGATCACACTGAAGTCGGCCAGCGACTTGGCGCTGATGTACGGCAAAGTGTGGAACAGCGTCACGCCCCAGCCGACGCCCACCCGCATGCCGGATTTCATCGCGTCGGACAAGTACATGCCGGTCTTGGCTGCGATCGCCGGGATCGGATCGGCATTGGCGGCGGTAAGCGGCGCCACCAGCGCCTGCTGCAGGCCGAAGGTCCTTTCGAGCGCGCGCTCGAGCCGCACGATCTCCAGGAGCTCGCTCTCGATGGTGATCTTCACCTCGTTGCGCGAACGCGCTTCCGCCAGCATGCGCACGATAGTGACGCGGCCGACGCCGAGCACGTCGGCGATCTCGTTCTGGGTCATCTGCTCGACGAAATACATCCAGGCGGCGCGGATCCTGAGACGATCCGTGCGACTCTCATTGACGACCTGTTCGGTCGCTTCGGACCCTGCCCGCCCTTCGTCGGCCCGCCCCTCTCCGGTTTGTCGTCGCTTGGCCAAATCATCCTCCCCCGCGGCGGCGGACGAGCGTGCCGTCGCCGATTCTGCATGCTGGTCTAATATCGCCTATTGATCTACCAACCGATAGGAACAATGTAGAGTCGGTGGCCGGCCGCTTGCCGGCGGCCTCCACGGTACTTTCGAGGCGATCCGCGATGCTCCGACAAATCTCCGAAGACGTCCGCGTCAACCTGAAGGACCGGTTGCGGGAAGTCCGAGACATCATTCGCCAGAGCCGCCATGACGGCAGCGGCGACGCCAGCATTTTGCGCGAAGCGACCAGCCACCTGCCGCCGTTTCCGGGCAAGGGCATCGAAGGCCTGCTCAGCCATGCCGCCAGCGCCGTCGACGAAGCGCTGTCGATCGCCGAATCCTTTGTTCCCCATGAGCGCCCGATCAAGGTGGACGGCACGACCGTAAAAGGCCTCGGCACCTATTTCCCGGCCGGTGACGAAGAGCGGCAGCTGAGCGCCGAGCGCCTGTTCCGGCGCGACATGTACTATCTGACCAAGGCCGTGCTTGCCGGGCTGAAGATCGACAATGCCCGCATCCACGAGGCCGATTTTGCCGCCGCTCATGCCACGATGCGCAAGCGCCATGGCGATCTCCTGGCTGCGTTGACCGCACCGGGCGCCGGCCTGCAGGCGATAGCGGCGACCTGCGCGGCGCTGCTGGTCGCGTTGCTCAACCAGCGTCCGGTCCGCTTTGGCGACGCCGCGGCGGAAACGACGGCCGGTGGGGGCCGAGCACCCGACATGAGCTGTCTGGCGCCGGTGGTTCTGGCCTGCGGGCTGGCGACCACCGGCCGCGACGGCGCGCCGGAACCAGACATGCTGGAGATAGCGATCCTGGCTGCCGATATCCGCCACGACCGCATCGCGCAGGCCTGCGCAAAGGCGAGCCCGGTCGCTGAACTGACACCGGTCTTCGCCACCTTGCTCGCGCATTTGCCGTAAGTTCCAGCAACTCGCCGGGTTCTAGTCCCCGGCTGCCATGGCCATGATCGTCTTCTTGGCGCGCTGGATCGAGGCCGGGCTCATCGATAGCTCGGTCAGGCCCATCTCGATGAACCTCGCAATCAGATCCGGACGGCCCGCCGCCTCACCGCACATGCCGACCATGATGCCGGCGGCGACGCCGGCTTTGGCCGTCAACTCGATAGCCGACATGACAGCCGGATTGGTGACGTCGTTGAGCTTGGCCACGGTCGGATTGAGCCGGTCCGCGGCCATGATGTACTGGGTCAGATCGTTGGTGCCGATCGAGAAGAAGGCCACCTCCTTGGCCAGTGCCGGGGCAATCAGCACGGCGGCCGGGGTTTCGATCATCACGCCGAGATCGAACGTGGCGTAAGGCATGCCTTCGGCCTTGAGTTCGGCGGCGCATTCATCGACCAGCGCGCGGGTCCGCGTGACTTCGGAAATATCGGACACCATGGGCAGCATCACCTTGATGTTGCCGTGCACGGCCGCCCTCAGCAGCGCCCTGAGCTGACGCTTGAAGATATCGGGCCGGTCGAGACACATGCGAATGCCGCGCCAGCCAAGGAAGGGGTTCTCCTCGTCGGGGAACTCGATGCCGGCAATCGGCTTGTCACCGCCGATGTCGAGCGTGCGCACGATGACCGGGTAGGGCGCGAAGGCCTTGGCCAACGCCGCATAGGTCTCGGCCTGCATGTCCTCCGATGGAAGATGCATGTGTCGCATGAACAGAAGCTCGGTGCGGAACAGGCCGACACCCATTGCGCCAGCCTCCTGCGCCGCCTCGATTTCCTCCAGCGAGCCGATATTGGCGGCGACCTCGATCACCTTGCCGTCGGCTCGCTTCGGTGTCACCGTCTTGAAGGCGGTCAGGCCGGCACGCTCCTTCGCCGCCGCCTCGACACGCCCGGCGTAGTCGGCGCGCGTCGCCGCGTCGGGGTCGATGATCACATGGCCGGTATTGCCGTCGAGCGCGACGTCGCGCGCCGTGCGCAAGGCATTGACCTGGTCGCCGAGGCCCAGCACCGCCGGGATGCCGTGCGAGCGGGCGATGATGGCGATGTGCGAAGTGGCGCCGCCATGGCCGCAAATCACGCCGCCGATGCGTTTCAGCGGCGCGCGCGCCAGATCCCAGGCGCCGATATCGTCGGCGATGAGGATGGCGCCTTCGGGGATGTTTTCGAGGCTGACGTCATCCTGGCCCAGCAGCACCAGGCAGATCTGCCGTCCGACGGCATGGACGTCGTCCGCCCGCGCATTGAGGTAATGATCGTCCACGGCGCTGAAATCGGCGGCGATGGTGGAGGCGGCGGTGATGACGGCCGAAACCGCGTCATTGCCGCCCTTGATTGCCTTTTCGGCCTCGCCGGTCAGGCTGTCGTCAGCGGCGATATCCCTGAGCGCGGCGACGATGCCGCGGTCCCCGGCCGATAGGCTGTCTTGCGCCAGGGCCCGGTCCATGCGCGCCTGGACGGCGGCGACGGCGGCACGGAACCTGTCGATCTCGCCGGCGATCTCGTCAGCCTGCAGCAAGCGACCCTGTCCGGCGATCTCGGGCGGGAAATGCGCGAAGGCGGGCCCGATGGCCACGCCTTCGCTGGCCGCGACGCCGCGCAGGCCATTTGCTTCGCCGGCAGGCGGTGACTGGAGCACTGATGCGGGCGCCGCTTCCTGCCCGGCATCGTTCGCCGGGTTTTGTGGCTCGGCTTCGTCGTCGAGGCCCGCCTTGGGATTCTCGAGATAGCCTATCAGCGCTTCGATCGCCTCGATGGCATCGGCGCCGTTGGCCCTCACGGTGACTTCCTGGTTTTCCTTGACAGCCAGCAGCATCAGCTTGACGGAGCTCTTGGCGCTGACCGCCTTGCCGTCCTTGACCAGTTCGACATCGGATTCGAAGCCCTTGGCGAGCTTGACGAAGCGCGTGGCGGGACGGGCGTGCAAACCTTCATGCACTCTGACGATGGTCGAGCGTTCCATGGCAAATACTCTGCTTTTTTAGGCGCCAAGACCAGATGGGTCGCGGCGCTGGGCGCGTTGCGCTTCAAGTTCTTTGTTTGGATGTCGTTACCCCAAAACCGCTACGCACTTTTGGGCGACATCCATTTGTGCTGTCAGGCGGCGATGGTGATGATCACGTCTGTCTTGAGGGCGGATACCAGCGCCTGGGCATCGACTTGCGATGCGCAGATTTCACCCGGCCTCTCGGCCTCGGGAGCGCCGTTGAACGAAATGACGACATGGCCCATTTCGAGCACCTTGCTCCAGGCGCTGGAGCCGACCGCCGTTATGACGGCTGAAACCGGGCCGATGGTGATCGAAGCGCCCCTGGCGGGCGCTCCGTCACTTGGTCCCTGCTCCGTCCTGTGCAGCACGGAGACTTCGGCAAGCTCGGGCGGCGAGCCATCCGCGAACAGGATGACCACGCCCCCTTCGGCAAGGTCCGCCACTTCGGGTCCGATTGCAGTGACCCGTGTCTTGAGAAGAACCGACATATGGCGAACCTCGTTGTTGTTGGTGTTTTAAAACACGATCAGGCTGACGACCCAGGCGATCAGCACTGAGACCGGGCCCATGATCTGGCGGCTGATGAGCACCGCCGGGACACCGATTTCGATCGTCTTCGGCTTGGCTTCGCCAAGCGCCAGGCCGACCGGCACGAAGTCGCAGCCCACCTGGGTATTGTAGGCAAACAGCGCCGGCAGGGCCATCGCCGGCGAAATCGTGCCGTTGGCGATCTGCGGGCCGATGATGGCGACGCCGATGACCTGCGCGATGACGGCGCCTGGTCCCAGGATAGGCGACAGGAACGGCAGGCCGCAGATGGCCGAGATGATGAGCAGGCCGACGATGTTGTTGGCCAGCGGACCCATCGGCTGGGCAAGCACGTCGCCGATACCGGTGTAGAGGATCAGGCCGATGAGCATGGTCACGAAGGCCATGAACGGCAGCACGTTGCGCACCACCTGGTCGATCGTGCGGCGGCCGGAATTGAAGAAGATACCGACCACCCGGCCCATGACGCGGCCGATCGAGCTGATCAGGCCGATGAGCCCGCCTTCGCTCGGCAGCGGCTGTGGCGCCGCGGTTGCATTGTTGTTGCTTGAACTCATCGATGCTGCTCCCCCCGCAGTGGTGACCGCCTCGGATCCGTCCGCCATTGTGACGTTGGCCGGCTTCACGCCCGAAACGTAGATGTCCTCGGTGATGAACTGGGCGAGCGGCCCAGCCTGGCCGACCGGCGTCAGATTGACGGTCGGAATGCGCTTGCGCGGATAGACGCCGCAGCGTGCGGTGCCGCCGCAGTCGACGACGACCACCGCCATCTCGCCTTCGACCGGCGGCGCCTTGAAGCCGTCGACGGCCGTCGCGCCGGTCATGTCGGCGATGAGCTGGGCGACTGGATGGATGCCGCCGCCGGTGACGGAGACGACCTTGTCGCGCTGCGCGGTCGGCTCGATGACGAGCGGGCCGCCCCAGCCTGTGTTGCCCCGGGAGATTTTTACGGCTTTGAATGTCTTGGCCATGATGTCCTCCCCGCCCTTACAGCTCGACGCCCTGGCGGCGTGCCATGATGGTGGTGATGCGCTCGGTCAGCATGCCCTTGAGCAGGATGACGACGAGGCCGACAATGGCGTACCAGATCGCCACCTTGACGTGGTAACCGGCGACGACGACACCCTTCTTCTCTAGCTCGAGCAGAGCCACGAGAATGCCGCCCCAGACGAAATATTCGCCGGGATTGATGTGCGGGAACAGGCCAAGCGGCGGATGCACGTAGGACACGGCCGCGTCATAGAAGGCCGGCTTGTGCTTTTCTTCCAGGAACGATCCGAACGTATAGGCCATCGGATTGGTGAGGAAGAACACTGCCAGCAGCGGCAGCAGCGTATAGCGGGTCAAGGCAATCCTGCCGGCGCCGCGCGCAAGGCCATGCACGCGCTCTTCGCCGACCAGTTCGGTGACCGCGTAGAAGGCGGTCATCAGCACCACAAGCGTGGGAATGATGCCGGTGACGAAGCCGGCGAACACTTCGCCGCCCTTCTGGAAGATGCCGATGAAGTACTTGCCGATAGCGGTCAGCCAGCCGAGCTGCTCTTCCTGCTGGACGTCCTTCAGCTTCTCCTTGAATTGATCGACGGTGATGGGTCCGCTGTCAGCTTGCGCAAGGACAACGAGATGATCGGAAGCATGCTCGACGGCGAGCTTGCCATGCAAAGCAGCATCCGAGACCATGGCACCTGCGACATGCAGATTGTGCACGGCCATGTCGGCATGCTGCGCCAACAACGAAAATACAGACATTTCTCCTCCTTATGCCGCCCGCCGGTTATCCCAGTCGGTGCGCGGCGTCCTCTAGAGCATGATGCCGAAAAGTGTGAAACGGTTTTCGGGCGACATCATGCTCTAACCCTTTGATTTAGAGGCGGATTCAGATTTCAGATTAATTTGATCTGAAATCATCCGACTCTAGGCCCTTGCTACGTTCAAACCGGATAGACCCGGCTTCTTCCCCGGCTCCGACCGTGCTTTGTCGATCTGTTCGATCGCCCGCTTCACGGCCTCGGCCACACCGGGTTCCCCCTCCCCCATGATCGCAGGGTTGGACCGGAGTCGATCGAGGGGAACACCCTCGAATTCTTCATGTCTCTTGAACTTGGTGAAGACGGAACGGCCGCTCATCACCATAACGCGGCGCACGATCAGGTCAGGCGTCACCACGACGAGCGCGATGGTGCCCTTGGCCAGCCGGCCGCGAAAATTCCCGGCTCCGACGAAGCCATCCTTGTACTGGTCGGTGACGCCGCGGAAGACGTCCGAATAGTGCCGCATCTGCAGCCAGACGCCGAGCGACTGCAGCGCCCAGACAATAACCAGCAGAAGCAGTCCCCACTGCCAAATCGCCATTCGGTTCTCCTCCCGAAGCCTTCGTTGAAGCCCACCTTGGACCGGCACGCGACAACAGCAAAGTGAGAACATTTGTTTCCGAGAATGTCAATATGTATGATATTGATGTTGCTGTCGGTCATCCACAGGGCCGCCGGCCGATTTCGGCGGCGGCACGGCTGTGCTAGCCTGTCGCCAAACGGGATATATGCAATGGAACTGCCCTTCAGGGATGAACTGGCCCTTATGCCCGACCTGCGCCACCGGTTGCGGCAGTTGCGCTGGTTCCGCGCCACTTTCCGCGGCAGCGCCAAGGTCGTCTCGGACACATTCGGCGTGCGTTTCGAGATCGACGAGGCGAAGCTGACAAGGGCGTTTCTCGACTGGGTCGAAGTCATGGAGGCCCAGAAGCGCTTTGCCGCGATAGACCGCGCCGACTTCATCGTCTTTGCCGCCGGCCTTGTGTTGCGCGAGCTGATCAAGCAGGCGCCAGCCAGGGAAATCTCCGGCCTGGCCCAGCTAACCGAGACAGACCAGAATGCCGGCACGCTTGAAATCATCCGCTTCTGGCCGGAAGGCTTCCTCTACACCAACTACTGCGTCTCGGTGATTTCAGCGATCTACGAGCAGGAGTTCGGCGCGGCGCCCAGCATCGACAAATGCGCCGACGATCTGCGCACCTGGTGGTCCTATCGCGAGAACGTCACCGAAATGCCGGCCTACGCCGTGGCTTTCCTTGACCGCTTCCTCGGTGCGGAACCGAACTGGCTCACGCCGGACCGCGCACAGTCCCGGCAAGCCATGCAGCGGGCATTGGGATCCTCCCGCGCCAGCGATGCGCTGCGCCAGCTTTGACCGCGCGCCGCCGCGCGTCCAACCGCTCTCGACACATCGCGCTATTGAACATTTGATTTTTTGCCGATAGCGATGTGCGAAATTTTTTCCGGGAGAAGCGCGTGGCGCGACCAAGGCCTGTCATTTTCGACTGCGACGGCGTTCTCGTCGACAGCGAGCCGCTGGCCGCCAGGGCCTATGAGCGCGTCTATGAAAAGCACGGCATGCCCGGCGTCCATGGCGGCATCATCGCCCAATGCGTCGGCATGAAGCAATCCGACATCATCGTCAGGATCAGGGAATTGACCGGCCACCAGTTTCCAGCGGCCGCCGACGGCGACATCTGGGCCGAGACCAAGGTGCTGTTCACCGAGGAATTGCAGCCGACGCCAGGGATCGCCGCGTTTCTGGAGACGCTAGTGGGTGACCGCTGCGTCGCCTCGTCATCGTCCGTCGAACGCATAAACCACAGCCTTGCCGTCACTGGGCTGGCGCCTTTCTTCGGCGATGCGATCTACAGCTCCTCGATGGTCAAGAACGGCAAGCCGGCGCCGGACATCTTCCTGTTCGCCGCCGCCAGGATGGGCGCAAACCCGGCCGACTGCATCGTCATCGAGGATTCGCCCTTCGGCATCCAGGGCGCGGTTGCCGCCGGCATGACAGCGATCGGCTATACCGGCGGCGGCCACACCTATGCCGAACATGCCGCGCGGTTGACGGCGGCCGGTGCCGATTTCGTCTGTGCCGACTGGCATGAAGTCAGCCGGCAATTGTCCACGCTCGGCGTACCGGCGTAGGCTGGCGGAAACTACAGAGGCCGCGGCCATTCGCTGCGTGGAATCTCAGCGCCGACACGGAAGTTCAACGACAAGACCCTCGTCGCATCGGTGTCGACCTCGCACCGGAAGCTTAGATGGTACCATGTGGTAGTCGTGCTGAAGGCGACATCCGGAGCGTCGATGACATTGCCCCCCTTCAGCGGAACTTTCGGCCACTGATAAGGAAAATAGGAGCCATCCACCAGTTGCTGTTGCAACTCGCTGGCGCAAAGTAGGGAAGCACGCTCATTGCGAGGCACACCGCCCATCGAAGTCGTGGCCAGCGCATCGCCGATAGCGCCCTGCGAGTAAAGTTTGCGAATGCCCGGGGCGCGCTGCGATGCGGACTTCGAGACCTTCGAGGGGCTAGACTTCGGCGCATTCGCGGGTTTGGGCTTCGGCGCTTCGGCCGACATGGGAAGCTCGATCTCGCCATCGGCAGCCAAAGGCGCCGGCACCGCGCCTTCTTGCTTGGCGGCGTCAAGCGCCGCCTGCTTGTCCGCATCCTGTGTGGGCTTCGCGTCCGTCGGCTGGGTTACCGGTTTCTCGTCGGCCTTGGTTGGATCTGCCTGCGGCTCGCTGTCTGGCGGCATGACAGGCTGATCGTCTGCCGGCTTCGGCTCGACGGGCGGCTTCGAAATGTCATCCTTGACCGGCGACGGCGAACCGTCCTGAGCGCTGGCTCCATCCAGGGATTTCCTCGGACCGGCATCCTTGTCGCCGAACTGAAAAACAGGTTTCAGGACCTCGACTGGCGGCGGCTTCCGCGCCTGCTTTTCCGGTGGAGGCTGCTTTTCAACTTTCTGCTCGGGTGGTTTTTCAACCTTCGGCACTGGTGGCTTTGGCGGCGGGACAGGTTTCGGCTTCGGCTGATTGGGCGGAGGCACGAGCGCGACATTGACTGGCTGCTCCTCCTGCGGCTGCTGGGGAGGCACGGACAGGCCATACACCAGGAGCGCCGCAACGAGCACGTGCAGGATCAGCGATGCGGGAATGCCCCACAACAGATACCGACGCCGTTCTTGTGCCTCGTCCTTCATCCCGACCGATGTGGAATGAAATAGCGGCAGCTTCAAGCATGGGCATTGGATTTGCGGAATTTCGCCGCTGACAGCTTGTCGACTTGGATCGTTGTACCCCGGGAGGCAATTGTACGGACCCGGCCTGCCCGGCCTAATTCAGTGGCCACCGAGTTAATTTACGTCCCGCCCATTCGCCGGGCGGAATCAATGACCCGACGCGAAAGTTGAAGGACAGGACCCTCGTCGCATTGTCGTCGACCTCGCACCGGAAGTTCAGATTATACCATTGGGTTCTGGTGCTGAAGGCGGCCTGCGGCGGGTTGAGGACATTGCCTGCGTCCAGCGGGTTATTTGGCACCCATTTGATGGCATAGTCGGCACTCTGCAATTCCTGGCTCAAAACGTTGCCGCAAAGGTTGGCCACGCGCTGAGGGCGCGGCACGTTCTCCATGGAGCTTGCGGCCAGCGCATCGCCGGTAGCGCCTTGCGAGTAAAGTTTTCGAACACCCGGAAGGCCGGAATAGATCGGCGATCCTGCTGCGGCAGTGTTCGCGGGACTTGACTTCCCTGCCTTGCCGCTTGGGGCCTTGAAGGCCCGCGCGGATTTGAAATTCATCGTCTTTGCAGGTCTGGGCTTTGCCTTTTCGGCAGAGGGCGGCGGTGCTGGCTTGTCGCCGGCCTCGGCTGCCAATGGCTTTGGCGCCACGACGGCCTGCTTCTCGTCGGTTTGCGGCGCCACCTCCTGTTGGTCCGGCTGTTTGTCAGCATCCTCCGTTGGCTGCTTCTCGTCGTTTTGCGCGGGCTTGACGTCCGGCGAGGCGGTTACCGGCTTCTCCTGAGCCTTGGCGGAATCTGGCTGTTGCTCGGGATTTGCGGCGGGGGCGGACTGGTTCGGGGCGGATTTCGGTTCGACTGGCGGCTTCGCGGCCTCCTTGGCCAGCGACGGCGCATTGGGTTGAGCGCTGCCTCCGTCGAGAGATTTCTCAGGCCCGGTATCCTTCTCGCCATATTGAAAAACGCGCTTCAGAACCGGGGCGTTCTCCGGCTTTGGCGGCGGCTCGGGCGGCTTTTCGACCTTGGGTTCCGGCGGCTTTTCGGCTTTGGCTACTTTTGGCGGCGGCGGCGGAACAGGTTTCGGCTTCGGCTGATCGGGCGGAGGCACGATCGCGACATTGACCGGCTGCTCCTCCTGCTGCTGTTGCGGAGGCTTGGCCAGGCCGTAGACGAGGGCCGCCACGATGAAGGCATGCAGGATCAGCGATGCGGGAATGCCCCACAACAGATTCCGACGCTGTTCTCCTGTCTCGCCCTTCATCCCTTCCGATGTGGAATGAAATAGCGGCAGCTTCAAGCATAAGCACTCAACTGGCGCGAACTCGCCGCTGACAGCTTGGTGATCGCAGGAAGATCAGCGCGAAATCCCACCCAGAAACTGTTCGTCGAGCCGCGTTTCGCCAAACCAGTTCAGCCGGTTGATGCCGACGAAGCCGGCATCGATCGCCTCGTTTTCGTCGCCCGGCTGACTTGCATGGGCCCGACCACGCGGCACGGTGATAACCGTGCGATCGCCGTCGCTTTCCATCACCTTGGCGGTGCGGCCGATCTTATCACGGCCGATGCGCGGCTGGCGAATTTCTGCGGGCAAGGCGGTCGGCAGGTTGACGCTGAGCCAATGACCCTCCGTCGCCCAGTGGGCGCGCGATTGCCACAGCGAAGCGATCAGCATGCCGAGCCATTGGTCGTCGCCATCGCCGAGATCGGGATTCTTCACACGCGAGAACCCGATTGCCGGGACGCCCCAGAAGGTTGCCTCCCGGGCAATGCCGAGCGTGCCGGAATAGGCGAGGTCCTCGGCGACGTTGCGGCCGTCATTGATGCCCGACAGCACCAGATCCGGCTTCTTCGCCTCGGCGAACAGCCACGTCATCGCGCTGACCACGCAATCGGCCGGGGTGCCGGAGCACGAATACCAGTTCGTCCTGACGCGCTGCATCGTCAAAGGCCTGGCGATCGTCAGCGACGAGCCGGCGGCGGTGCGCTTGCCGTCGGGCGCCACCACCCAGACATCGTCGCTCAGGCCGGTGACCGCGTTGACGAGACGGGCAAGCCCCGGCGCTTCGATGCCGTCATCGTTGCAGATCAGGATTCTCATTGTTGCTTCCTTGCGGCACCGTGATGCGCTGGCCGGTACGGCATTGCGTGCGCAGCGACGGGATGTGGTTTTTGAGGTCAGCGAGAAGATCGGTGGGGCAGGAATGTCCCAGCGCTTCGGGCCGCCCTGCCTTCTCCCAGATGTCGATATTGCCCGACAGCGTCGGATGGGTGGGCATGCGCACCCAGTCCGCCCGGCCGGCCCTGTGCAGAAGATCGCCCGGAGAACCCGCCGGAAGATGACCGGTGAGCAGCACCGGAAGCCCGGCCTCGTCGGCGCGCGGCAACAGCCGCGACGACGGGCCGGCCTCGCCCATGCCGTCATCGGCCAGCAACGGCAGCGGCGGCAAGGGATCGGCATCGGTCCAGTCGGCGGCACTTGCCAGGCGGGAACGCAAGAGTTCGGAAACATCAGGCAGAAAGGCCCCCGTAGCGCCAATCTGCGCTTCCAGGGACGAACGCATGCCGGCATGGATGGCGAAGGGCCCCGGCAGAGCCGCGATCAATTCGAGCGACCGCCCCGACAGTGGCGTCGGTAGCAGACATCCTTGCGGATGCCTCGCCACCCATTCGGAAATTTCGCGAGCCCGAGCCGCCCCCGGCACCGGATCGGCGCCATAGGACGCATCGAAGACCAGAAGATCGCAGTGCGGGATCGTGTCCATGACGAACACATTGCTGTCCGGCACCACGTCGGCCGTATAGACGACGCGGCTTTTCCCATCATCGACGGCGAACCAGACGCCGCCCACGACATGCCCAGACCGTCCGGTCCTGACCGTGAGATTGCCGGTCCGCAGCGTGTCGCCGGGTTCGAAGATCTCGATACGATGGTCCGGAACCGGAAAGCGCCTGAAATCATCCGGTTCGGCATAGGCGGCAAGCGTGGCCGGCGCCTCTGCGCGGGTCTCGGCCGTCATGAATATCGGACCGGCATAACCGCGCGACAACAGCCAGCTCAGCGCGCCGATATGATCCTCATGCGCGTGCGAGAAAAACAGCGCATCGATGTCGTCGACCGGCCCGTCGAGCGCCGGATAATAGTCCGCCCCGGCGGCGCCGACCTTGATGCCGACATCGAGCAGGATACGGTTATTAACGCTGTTGACGGCGAGACTGGTGCGGCCCTTTTCGCCAAAACCGCCGAGCAGGTCGAGCATCATCACGATGCCGTCCCCGCCGGGATCAGCCAGCCGGACTTTATGCGCAGCCGCGCCTGGGCTCCGCTGTCCAAGACGACCGGATCGGGCTGTTCGAAATGCAAGGTCAGGTCAGGACCAGCCGCAGGGGCGAATTCGATGCGCGCGCCACCGCCCTGGTAAATCACCCGTTTGACGATCCCGTCGAAGCCCGGGCCGTCCGGCGAGACGTCGAGATCGGCCGACCTGCAGCAGATCTTCGCGCCGGCGCGCGGTCGCTGACCGGGCCGGCAGCGGACCACCAGTTCGGTTCCGAGAACCCTGACCTTGCAATGGCCGCCTTCTTCGCCGGTCAGGACATCGGCCGGGAGCAAAATCCCTTGCGAGATGAAGGAGGCAACCATCTCATTTGCCGGCTCATGGTAGAGTTCGCGCGGCGTCGCCAGCTGCGCCAGGCGACCATGGTCCATCACCGCGATGCGATCGGCCAGCGCCATCGCCTCGGCCTGATCGTGGGTAATGTAGACGATGGTGGTGCCGGTGCGCTTGTGGAAAGCGGAGAATTCATCCTCCATCGAGGCCCTGAGGTGGACATCGAGATTGGCGAGCGGCTCGTCGAACAGCACCAGTGAGGGCGCGGCGACAAGGCATCGCGCCAGGGCCACGCGCTGGCGCTGGCCGCCGGAGAGATTGGCAGGCCCGCGCTCACCCAGCCCCTGCAGATTGACCAGGGCGAGCGCGTCTTCCACCTTCTGGCGCGCCACCGCCTTGTCGAGCTTCGCCACCTTCAGCGAATAGCCGATATTCTCGGCCACCGTCATATGCGGCCACAGAGCGTAATTCTGGAAGACGATGCCGACGCGCCGCTTTTCCGGCGCGACGCTGCCGCCGCTGTTGGACACGACATCGCTGCCGATGCGGATTTCGCCCGAGGTCACTTTCTCGAAACCGGCGACGAGGCGCAACAACGTCGTCTTGCCGCAACCCGAAGGCCCGAGCACGGCAAGGAACTCGCCGTCGGCGACATCGATCGACACGTCCTTGACCGCATCGAAATCGGCGAAGCTCTTGGTCACGTGGTCCAGGCTCAATCGCGCCATGGCAGAACTCCGCTCGGAAGGTAGGGGGCAAGCAGATTGGTCACCAGCATCAGCACAAAGGTGACGGCGACCGTGATCACCGACATCGCCGCCGCGTAGTTGGAATCGCCGCCCTGCTCGAAGGAAAACATTACAACGCCGATGGTTTCCGAGCCCGACGACCACAACAGCGCCGAGACGGTGAGCTCGCTGAGCGCCGTCATGAAGATCAAAAGTCCGCCGGCGATCGCCGCCGGCGCCACCAGCGGAAAGACGATGGTGCGCAGGCGCGTGAACAGGCCCGCGCCCGCCACCTGTGCCGCCTCTTCCAGCGCCCGGTCGATCTGATGATAGCCGCTGATGGTCGGCCGCAGCGCCAGCACCAGGAAACGGGCGAGATAGGCATAAAGGATGATCCAGACCGTGTTGTAGAGCTGGATGCCGGTGAGCGGAATCGGGCGCAGGAAAAGCAGCAGCGAGGCGATCGCCAGCACCACGCCGGGCAAGGCATAGGGCAGCTCGACCGAAAGGTTGAGCAGCCGCACCCAGCGCTGCTTGCCCCAAGCGATGAGATAGCCGACCGGCACGGCGACGACGACCGCGAAGAAGGCGGCGGCGATCGACAGCCAGAAGCTGTTGAAGAAGGCGCGGTTGGCGGCATCGTGCTCGAACAGCACGAAACGGTAATTGTCGAGCGTCGCCGTCTTGGCGGTCAGCGCAATGCCGTAGCCCGGGACCAGCGACGTCAGCACCAGCCCGAACAACGGCAGGAACAGCACCAGCACGATCAGCAGCCACATGCCGGCCTGTACAACCGCACGCCAGCGGCCGAGCTCATAGGGTTCGGCCGGCAGCGATGTCGAGGAAATGCGGTAGTCGCGGCGGCGGCTCATCACTTCCTGGGCGAGAATGCCGGCCATCGCGATGACGCCGATCAGCACCGACAGGAACGCCGTCTCGCCGAGCACGGCCGGACCACCGCCGGCCAGCTTCTGGTAGATGAGCGTCGGCAGGACCAGATAGTTGGCGGGGATGCCGAGGAAGGCAGGAATGCCGAAATTGCCGACGCAGGAGACGAAGGCCAGCGCCGCGGCCGCCATGATCGACGGCGTCATCAGCGGCAGCACGATAGTGACGAGCACGGTGAACCAGCCGGCACCGCCGGCCCGCGCGGCCTCGACCAGCTCGCGCGGCAACTTGCGCAGCCCGGCCCGCACCAGCAGGAACACCAGCGGGCCATATTGGACGCCGAGCAGAAGGATGATGCCCGAGGTCGAATAGAGCGGATTTTTCGTCCCGAGCGGTGGGGCCGCGCCGAACAGCTTGAGGAAGGGACTTGCCGGGCCGAACAATTGCAGCCAGGCCAGCGCCGTCACCTGCGGCGCGATCATCAGCGGCATGACGTAACACAGCACCAGCGCACCGCGGCCGCGTATGTCGGTCAGCGAGACCAGCACCGCCACCAGCGTTCCCGACAGCACGGCAAGCAAGGTGCCGCCGATGCCCACGACCAGCGTATGCCAGGTGGCGATCCAGGTGGCGGGGCTGGCAAGTCCGGCTTTTATGGCGACATCCGACACGGTGCCGCCGGGCGCCACGATCTCCTTGACGAGGCGCAGCATGGGCAACAGCGACAGCAGCACGATGACGACGGCTACCGCCGCCGTCAGGGCCATTTCCTGACCCCGGCTCTCCCTGATGCGTGTCGACATGATTGCGTTTCCTGGATCGATGCGGTGGGATGCCGCCAATCGGCATCCCACCGCGATTTGCCGGCTCAGCCGCCGAACAGTTCCTGGAACTTCGCCTTGTCGGCGTCGGTCTTGGCGACGATTGCCTTGGTGTCGAACGGCATCACCTTGACCTTGACGCCCTCCGGCAGCCAGTCGGGGCGGCCGACCGAGGCACGGGCCGGCAGATAGCCCATGGACAGCGCCAGCCTCTGGCCTTCATCCGACAGAATGAAGTCGACGAACTTCTTGGCACCGTCGACATTCTTGGCCGTCTTCATGATGGCGACCGGTTCCGTCACCGCCGGCACGCCTTCCGAGGGGAATACGAACTCGACCGGCGAGCCCTTCTTCTTGGCGTTCATCGCCATGAAGTCGACGAGGATGCCATAGGGCTTCTCGCCCGATGCCACCGACTTCAGCACCGCGCCATTGCCGCGCACGCTGACGGTGTTGTTGGTCTTCAGCTTCTGAAAGAAATCCCAGCCATAGTTGGTATCGCCGGCAAAGCCTGAAAGCAGGTAGGCGGCCGCACCCGAATAGAGCGGGCTCGGCATGACCAGGCCATCGGCGTAGGCGGGCTTGGCAAGATCGGCCCAATGCTCGGGCTTTTGCGCGGCCGCGGTGTTGTAGACGATGCCGGTGGTGATCAGCTTGCTGCCGAAATAGGTCTTGTCGGCATCATAGGCATCCGCCTCGATGCCGTCGAGCTTGGCCTCGGGATAGGCCATCAGCCGGTCGTCCTTCTTCAACAGCTCCATCGAGACCGCGTCGGCGATCAACAGCACATCGGGCTGCGGACTGCCGGCGGCGAACTCAGCCGCCATCTTGGTCAGGATATCGCTGGTTCCGGAGCGATAGATGGTTACGTCGATGCCGGGCTGCGCCTTCTTGAAGGCATCCACGGTCTTGGCCGCGTCGGCTTCTGGCTGCGATGTGTAGAGCGTCAGTGTTTCGGCATTTGCCACGCCGGCAAACAAAGTTGCCGCGAGCGCCAGCTGGCTGGCCAGCAGCTTGATGAAGTGCGTCTTCATGAGACCTCCTGTCTTGTCTGTGCATGACCGGACCGGCCCTGGCCGGCTCCCCGTCTCTTCCTCCCTGCACGGCGCATATGACTGGTGGATGACACAGCGCGTGAAACCCACAAAATATGTTCATATGTACAATGTCAATTACAAATGAACAGATATGTGCGACAATCGGCGTGGCTGAAACCGGCATGCGGTTGACATGCGGCCGGCGTTTCTCCGATGAGGGCGACGCGGCCAGCCATGACTGATGAGGGACTAGAACAGATGCCCACAGAAAAGCCCACGCCGGCCCGCCTGCCGATGGTGTCCTCCGATCTCAACGTCAAGACGGCCTGGCTCTACTATGTAGAGGGCTTCACCCAGGAACAGATCGCCGAGAAGCTGGATGTCTCCAGGGTGAAGGTGATGCGCACCCTGGCTGCCTGCACGGCCGAAGGCATCGTCGTCACCATGATCAACGCGCCGACCGCCGAACAGGTGGCGCTCGAACGGGAACTGGAAAAGCGCTGGGGCCTCAATGCCGCGGTGGTCATCCCGACGCCTTCGGCGCACGAGCATCTGGAAAAGGCGATCGGCCATGCCGTCGCCGCCTATCTCGGCGAGCAGATGCAGGACGGCATGACGCTGGCGATCGGCGGCGGCGCGACGCTGCATGCAAGCCTGGGATTCCTCGCCCGCCGACAGCTGAAACGCGCTTCGGTGGTGGCACTTGTCGGCAGCCTGCCGCATTCGCAATGGATCAACCCGTCGATCGTCGCCGCAAAGGTCGCCGATGTCTTCGAGGTCGACAGCTACCAGATCACCGCGCCGGTGATGGTCGACGATCCTTCGCTGCGCGATCTCCTGTGGGCACAGCCGACACTGCAGGATGTGCGCCGGCGGGCAGCTTCCGCCGATATCGCCTTGCTCACCGTCGGCGACATGTCGCCGGACGCCACCATCTTCCGGCATGGCATCGTCCCGTCATCGCTGATCGCGCCATTGAAGGCCAAAGGCGCGGTCGCCAACATGCTGTGCTACTTCGTCGATGTCGCCGGCAGGCTGGTCGACCACGAGGTCAACGGCCGCGTCATGGCCATTGATCTCGAAATGGTTGGCCAAGTGCCAAATGTCGTGCTCGCCGCCGGCGGAAGACGCAAGGTAGCGGCGATCCTGGCCGCACTGAAGGCCGTAAGCACCAATGTGCTGATCACCGACGGCGACACCGCCACGGCGTTGCTTGCCAAAGGTGGCTGAGACCAGATCGCCGGTTGGCGCTAAATGAGGCCGCGCTCGCGCAAAAAATCCTCAACGCCGACATGGGTCATGGATTCGAATTCGGCGATCGCCTCGGCCACACGCTTGCGCTGGGCCGCCAGCAGGGTGAACACCTGCTTCATTTCGCCGGAAACGCCAAAACGGCTCCAGCGCTCGGCAATATGAGCAGGCAGGCCGATGGCGGCACAGAATGCATCGAGACTGTCATAGCCGAGGCTGACGACAAGCTGCCTGGTCTCCTCCGCCGACATGCGCGGCTCGAATGCGTGATCGTGTAGGCGCTGCGCCACCAGCTTGATGTCGGACGGCGACGCGCCCATAACCTTGCCGAACAGGGTTTTGACATCAGACGGATCGAATGCGGGCATCTTTGGCCTCCCTTGGTCGCAATCCACCTAGAGCAATTCCAAGAAAAGTGTGAAGCGGTTTTCCGTCCGGAATTGCGTCAAGGCAAAGAGCTTAGAACATGGGTCAAGGGTAGACGCCTGACAAGTCGTTTCCATCGTAAGCCGGCGCATCATCGGCATCGGCCTACGACAAGCGTCTAGACGAGCATGCCCATCGGGTTCTCGATCAGCCGCTTGAAGGCGACCAGCAGTTCGGCGCCGAGGGCACCGTCGACGGCGCGATGGTCGGTCGACAGCGTCACCGACATGACGGTGGCGATCTTGATCTCGCCGTTCTTGACCACCGCCCGCTCTTCGCCCGCACCGACAGCCAGGATCGTCGCATGCGGCGGGTTGATGACGGCGGCGAAGTCCTTGATGCCGAACATGCCGAGATTGGAGACGGCCGTAGTGCCGCCCTGATATTCTTCCGGCTTCAGCTTACGGCTGCGGGCGCGGCTCGCCAGATCCTTCATCTCGTTGGAGATGGTGGACAGCGTCTTTTCATCCGCATGCCGGATGATCGGCGTGATCAGGCCGCCGGGGATCGACACGGCAACGCCGACATCGGCATGCTTGTGCTTGACCATGGCGCTTTCGGTCCACGACGCATTGGCATCCGGCACCGCCTTCAGCGCCATCGCCATCGCCTTGATCACCATGTCGTTGACCGACAGCTTGTAGGCCGGTGCGTCGCCCTTATCCGTCTTCCTCATCGGGGCCGCCGCATTGATCTGCGTGCGCAGCGCCAGCAGTGCGTCGAGCTCGCAGTCGAGCGTCAGGTAGAAATGCGGGATGGTGGTCTTGGCCTCGACGAGGCGGCGCGCGATGGTCTTGCGCATGTTGTCGTGCGGGACGAGGTCGTAGGAACCCTCCTCGAACAGCTTCAGCACCTGGTCGTCCGACATCGCCTTCACGGCAGGGGCGGATGC